>NZ_JAOUSF010000009.1 GCF_025660475.1 Perspicuibacillus lycopersici | reverse complement strand
AATAAATTAGAAGCAAGCTTCTAATTTATTCGCTCGACTTGCATGTATTAGGCACGCCGCCAGCGTTCGTCCTGAGCCAGGATCAAACTCTCCAAAAAGTGTTTGATTAGCTCAAAAATGTTTAAAAAATAGTTTAATTAAACGCTTCGTCTTGTTCAGTTTTCAAGGTTCAATTACTGCTTTTTCTAAAGCAGCTCAATTATTATATCACATTCAAAATCTTATGTCAACTTTTTTAAAAAGAACAAAAAATAAAATTCATTTTTAAAAGCGACTTAGATATAATATCATTTTAAAACTAAGAAGTCAATAAGTTTTTTAAACTTATTAATCTCTTAAACTTGCACACTCCCTTAATGAAGCAGCTTTGTAATTATACCTCCCTTCCCTAACATAAGTCAACAACTTTTTAAAAAAAATTCATAACGTGAAATAATCGAATAGACATCCTTATCCATCGTAAACCGATACAAAAAAAGAGACGCCATAAATATATCAGGACATCTCTTCATTTAAATTGTACAGTACATGATTACAGAATAGTAATTACATTTTCTTCTTTTATTTCAACTTCACCAGTTTTGTTAAGAACGACAAATTCATCTTCTTTTAGGTTTGTAAATACAACAGGCGTAATAGTTGATGATGTGTTTTGTTTAATGAAATCAAGATCTACTCTCAATAAAGGTTGTCCAGCTTTTACTTCTTCTTCATCATTTACTAATACTTCAAAGCCTTCACCTTTTAAATGAACCGTACCAATACCAAAATGAATTAGTATTTCACGTCCTCCCTTAGACTGTAACCCAATAGCATGTTTTGTCGGAAATACATTAACAATCTTACCATCCGCCGGTGCTACAACCATACCATCTGTAGGTTCAATTGCAAAACCATCCCCCATCATTTTTCCGGAAAATACTCGATCAGGTACTTCAGTAATAGATTTTACTGTACCTTTTAATGGAGCGATATACGTTTCTTTAACCAATCTATTTTGAAACACTTGTGGATTTACCTCTTCAATTTGTTGCATAACCTCTGTTTGTTGATTTGTGTTGATAGATCTTGGTTTTCTTCCACTAATAATAGCTTGTATTTGACTCTTCAACGAATCAGATTCAGGACCAAAAATCGCTTGAATATTATTACCAACCTCTACTACTCCAGAAGCTCCTAATTTTTTCAATTCTTCTTTATCCACATTTTTTATGTCATTAACCGATACACGTAAACGAGTAATACATGCATCTAAGTGTGCAATATTTTCTTTTCCACCCATCGCTTCAAGAATATTGTAAGGAAGATCACCAACATGCCTCTTCATATCAGCCAATTCCCCACTTTCTTCCACAGCTTCTCGACCAGGAGTTTTTAAATCAAATATTTTAATAAAGAAACGGAAGATGGAGTAGTAAAGTACACCAAAGATAAGACCAAGGATAATGGTAATCCACCATGGCTCTCTTCCTGGTAAAATACCAAATAATAAGAAGTCAATAAATCCACCAGAAAAGGTATAACCAATATTAACATTTAAAAATGTCATTAACACAAAGGACAAACCATCTAATACTGCATGTACAAAAAATAGTACTGGTGATAAGAATAAGAAGGTAAATTCTAATGGTTCTGTTATACCTGTTAAGAAAGAAGTTAATGCAGCAGAACCTAATAAACCTGCTACTAGCTTTTTCCGTTCCGGACGCGCGGTATGGTACATCGCTAACGCGGCAGCAGGTAATCCAAACATCATTATTGGGAATTCACCCGCCATAAAGTTACCCGCCGTAATATCTACTCCGTCCTTCAATTGAGCAAAGAATATTGTCATATCCCCACGCACTAGTTCCCCAGCAGCAGTAGTGTAGGAACCGAATTCATACCAGAATGGCGCATGATAAATATGATGCAAACCAAACGGAATAAGTAATCGTTTAACAAAGCCGAACATAAATACTGCAAAATATGTTCCTTCATCAATTAACCAAAGGGATACTGAGTTCAATCCAATTTGGATTGGTGGCCAAACGGCCAATAACAACAATCCGATGACAAAGGAGATTGCTGCTGTAGCAATCGGCACAAACCGTTTACCAGCAAAGAATCCAAGGAAGGATGGCATTTGTATATTATGATATTTATTGTAAGCAAATGCCGCAATCAAACCAACGATAATACCACCAAATACACCTGTTTGTAGTGTCGGAATACCTAATACAGATGCATAGCTTGGGGATCCTACAATATTATCAGCAGTTAATCCTATCCAAGAACCCATTACCTGGTTTAATACTAAGTACCCAACGATAGCGGCAAGTGCTGCAGTACCATCCCCTGCTAATCCAATCGCAACCCCAGTCGCAAAAATTAAAGCAAGGTTACTAAAAATAATATTCCCTGCATCTTCCATAACATTTCCGACCAACTGAATCCAGTCCGCTTCTAGAAACGGAAGAAAATCAAGCATATTTTCTTGTCCAATCGCATTACCAATTCCAAGTAATAAACCGGCAGCAGGCAACAAAGCAACCGGCAGCATCAAAGCTTTACCGATTTTTTGTAAAGTACCGAATATCTTCTTGAACATTCGATTATCCTCCTAATTCAACACTCAAGTTAACGGATAAGCCAAGTGAGAAAATCTATTGTCTCTAGCTTCCCGAAGTAATTGTAAATAAAAAAGGCATGAGAAAAAGATAGAATTACAAAAATAGTTGTCTCCATTTTATGTAATTCACTATCTATTACTCACGCCTAATCATATCGGTAACATATATTCGAATGGTAGATTACCTACGAATGTAAAATTTCCCTTAGCAGTTATCCCTTATTTTGAATACGCTGTAAATGCATTGTTAAATAAACTGCTTCCGCATTATCAACTGGTCTCTTCAAGGTGTTTTGCATGATTTTTATTAACTTCCAGGAAAGGTTGTAACAGATAGGATATTCCATTTGCAGCAGTAAAGCAATTTTTGGATTTTCTCCTAACATCTCTCCCCTTTTTACTCGTTCAATTGCAAAACGAAGATGGCGAATGAGCCGCATGTAATCAATACTTTCCTTGTCGATTTGCAAATGAAGCTCCTGCTCGATTATATCAATCAATTCACTTACTAGCTTCGAGTGCCGATTCACCTCTGAAAGTTCTTTATCTGTCAGTGCACTATGAATATGAAGTGTGATAAAACCAACCTCATCTATCGGTAAATTAATATGTAGCGATTGGTTCACTATATCCACCACTTCTTGCGCTACTTCAAATTCCATCGGATACAATGTTTTCGTTTCCATTAAAAATGGATTTTTTATTGACATCCCTTTCATAAATCGATGGACTGAAAATAGTAAATGATCCGTTAAAGAAACATGAATATGCTCATTTAACATTGATTGGGTACGCTTTTGTATGATTTCAAATGCTTCAACAATCGTATCAAAGATAGCCTCATCCATTTGTGGTAGTAATTGTTTATATTGTTCTTGCTCTCGTTTATCTTTTAATATAAACATCTTTTCCACTAGACTTGGTTCCAATAGATCTCCTGCTTTTCTATTAAAGCCAATTCCTTTACCAATGAGAACCACTTCATTATACAATTCATGTTCTGCAATTAGCACATTATTATTCAATGCTTTTTTTACGATACATTTCTCCATAAGTAGCACCCTATCCGTTTTTACCAGTTAATAAAACTTTTCTGGTCGATATCATATCTATACTACTGTTAACCTATTAAAAATGCAATTGAAAACTTTTCCTATAGCAAAAAGGAAGCCGACAATCAGCTTCCTATTACCTAAAATTTATTCATACTTATTACTACCTTCTGATTCCTTATTAAATAAATAGGTAGAGAATAAATACAATTGCTAAAAACCACATAATCGGATGTACTTCTTTTATTCGTCCCTTTACTACCATTGTAATAGGGTAGAAAATAAATCCTACCGCAATACCTGTTGCGATGCTATAAGTAAGAGGCATCATAAGAACCGTAAAAAAGGCAGGAACTGCAACTTCAATTTTATTCCACTCAATATCTTTCAGGTTAGTAGCCATTAACACCCCAACGATAATTAGTGCAGGAGCTGTTACTTGACTAGTTACAATATTTAATAATGGTGAAAATAATAATGCCAATAAGAAAAATGCAGCGGTAACTACTGCTGTAAACCCAGATTTCCCTCCGACAGCAACACCTGCAGAAGATTCTACATAAGAAGTAGTACTTGATGTACCAAGAACTGCCCCAACAACAGTCGCTGCTGAATCAGAAGTTAAAGCTCTACCCGCACGTGGTAATTTTCCTTCTTTCATAATTCCCGCCTGTGATGCAACTGCAACTAATGTTCCAGCAGTATCAAAGAAGTCAACGAACATAAACGTTAAAATAACACCTAGCATTTGCAACGTGAAAATATCACCTAAGTGATTAAACGCTTGTCCAAACGTTGACGATAAACTAGGAACATTCCCAACAATGTCATGGATCCCCTTCGGATGATCAATAATACCAAAAATCATACCAACAATCGAAGTAAGAATCATACCATAAAAAATGGCTGCTCTTACCCCAATAGTTAACAAAATAATAGAAATAATAAGTCCAAAAATTGCTAATAAAACAGTTGGTGAAGAAAGATTTCCGATTCCAACTAGCGTTGCATCATTATTTACAACTATTTCTGAATTGATTAAACCAATAAATGCAATAAATAGACCAATTCCGGCTCCCACTGCTAATTTCAAGTTATTTGGAATTGCATTAATAATAACTTCCCGAATACGAGTTAATGTCAGAATAACTAAAACTACACCAGATACTAATACACCGGCTAAAGCTGTTTGCCATGGAATACCAAAGCCAATAACAACTGTATAGGTAAAAAATGCATTAAGCCCCATTCCAGGTGCAAGAGCCACCGGATATTTTGCAACAATCCCCATTATCAATGATCCAATCGCTGCTGCAAGTGCTGTAGCAGTAAAGACTGCCCCTTGATCCATTCCAGTCTGAGCTAGTGTTTGCGGATTAACAAATAAGATATATGCCATCGCTAAAAAAGTAGTTAAACCCGCAATAAATTCTGTTCTAAAATTTGTACCTAATTCCTCAAATTGAAAGTATTTCTTCATGTTTCCCCTGACCTTCCTTTTTTTGATAGATTTTCTCTATTTTTTTCTGCAAGGACTAACTCAAAAGGAATTACTGTGATTCTTCCAAACCAATAGAAAAAGCTCCGAAAGAGAACGGAGCTTGACAAAAAGGTAAATAACGAATGGAGTAAGTATCTCCAATCGTTACAATTACCTCGTAGTCAAGCTATTTACGGTAGCTTGGTAGAAACTTTTGAGCCATATCCTCAATATTATACGAGTATTTTTTATTCATTTTTTCTATGTTTATCGTAACAATTTTCGACAGAAGCGTCAATAGCAAGAACGAATTATTTTATTAATTTTCTAATCGAACGTTCGTCTTTTATTCCCACTCAATTGTTGCAGGTGGCTTACTTGTTACATCATACACGACCCGATTGACATGCTTTACTTCGTTGACAATTCTTGTAGAAATCTTTTCTAAGACGTCCCAAGGAATTCTAGCCCAATCAGAAGTCATTCCATCAATCGATGTAACCGCACGAATTCCGATAGTATAGTCATATGTTCTTGCATCTCCCATTACACCTACGCTACGAATGTTTGGAAGAACGGTGAAGTATTGCCAAATGTCGCGATCAAGACCAGCTTTTTTAATTTCCTCACGTAAAATATAATCTGAATCACGAACAATCTCTAATTTATCCTCTGTCACTTCTCCAAGAACGCGGATTCCTAATCCAGGACCTGGGAATGGTTGGCGCCAAACAATTTCATCAGGAATTCCTAATGCTGTTCCAAGTGAACGAACCTCATCTTTAAATAATGTATTCAAAGGCTCAATTAGCTTAAATTTCATATCCTTCGGAAGTCCGCCGACATTATGATGCGATTTTATCGTTTGAGCAGTCGCTGTACCACTTTCGATAATGTCTGTGTATAAAGTACCTTGTGCTAAAAATTCGATACCTGCTAACTTTTCCGATTCATCATCAAATACGTAAATAAATTCATTACCGATAATCTTCCGTTTTTGCTCTGGGTCAGCTACTCCTGCTAATTTGGATAAGAAGCGTTCTTTCGCATCCACTTTGATTACATTCATATGGAATTGATCCTTGAATGTTTTCATCACACTATCTGCTTCGCCTTTACGCAATAAACCATGATCAACAAAAATACAGGTTAATTGATCACCAATTGCTTTATGAATTAAAACTGCAACTACAGAAGAATCCACTCCACCACTTAATGCGCATAATACTTTTTTATCACCAACGGTTTGTTGGATTTTTTCAATTTCCATACCAATAAAATTATCCATCGACCAATTAGCTTCTGCACCACATGCTTGGAAAACAAAATTTTTCAGTAAGTCATTACCATAAACCGAATGACGAACCTCTGGATGGAATTGAACAGCATACAGTTTTCTTGACTCATCACTCATCGCAGTAATTGGGCAAGTTGGTGTTACCGCATCAACAGAAAATCCCTCTGGTACTTCAACAACGAGATCACCATGACTCATCCATACTACTTGCTGTTCAGGAAGACCATTGAATAAAACTTTCTCTGGAGAAACAGTAATTTCTGCTTTCCCGTATTCACGTGTTGCTGCTTTTTCCACTTTCCCACCAAAATGCTGTGCCATCAATTGCATTCCGTAACAAATTCCTAAAATCGGAAGGCCTAATGAAAAAATATTTTCATCACAATGGAAGGCATTTTCGTCATACACACTATTCGGACCGCCAGAAAAAACAATCCCTTTTACATTCATTGCTTTAATTTCTTCTGCAGTAATGGTATGCGGATGTAGTTCACTATACACACCAAACTCACGAATTCTTCTTGTGATTAGCTGGTTATATTGACTACCAAAATCCAATACGATGATTTTATCTGTATCTTTTACTGAATTGACCATTGGTTTCACCTCATATTAATAGATATTTATATTATCCGAACATGAAAGTAATAGTATACAATATAAAAAAAAATAGAATCCTACCTAGAAAGGCAGAATTCTATTTTCGGGTTTTGTATATACCAAAATAGAGTATCTGCCTTCATAGTCAAATCATTTATGGTGATTTGGTAGAGACTCTCGAACCATATTATCGAGGATATACGAAGGACAATCTATCATAAATTTCATGTAGAATTAATTCACCCTATTTTAGCAATGAAAAACAATGATGGTCAAGGATTAATTTCGCTCATTCAATAGTCGTAATATTTTGTCCCAGTCCATTCTAATTTCTTCCCAATCATTTCCATCTATTTCATTCCGATATAAAATTCGTTCATATTGATTAGTCAACCTGCTCATCGAGTTACTTTCTAAGAAATGGTCAACATATTGTGCAAAGCTCCGTAATGTTTCCCCCTCTTTTCGAATAAACCCATTCCACTGTAATTGCCTAATCAATGATAAATAAGCAGTTGCAAACGATTTATTGT
Source organism: Perspicuibacillus lycopersici (assembly GCF_025660475.1). Taxonomy (GTDB): domain Bacteria; phylum Bacillota; class Bacilli; order Bacillales; family Caldibacillaceae; genus Perspicuibacillus; species Perspicuibacillus lycopersici. The sequence continues at coordinate 33,367 of NZ_JAOUSF010000009.1, read as the reverse complement.
CTGTTTTGTTCTTATACTTAAATTGTAACCAATACGGGTACAATCGTTTACGGAATAAGAATACTATTCCTGCTAGGATTCCAATGACAACTATCGCACCAAGTAGCCATGTTTTTGCAAATTTTGCAACAGCCTCCAACGAGAAGATGCTCGCATCAGCCTTATCCGGTGCGGATGTGTTATTTGCCTCTGGTTTTTCTTTTGGTTCTTCTTGCTCTGGAGTTGCTGGTTCACTCGTTTCCGAGTCTGTTTGTTCCGGGCGATTGTCTAAGTTATAGTAAAATTCTGCAGGATTCTCGAACCCTTTCGTAGGTTCAAATGGAACCCAACCGATTTCTGGGAAAAATACTTCTACCCATGAATGGGCATTATTATTGGTCACCTCATAAACCGAAAACGTATCATTGGTTTGAATTTCATTACCTGGTGTATAGCCTTTTGCCCATCGTGCCGGAATACCAATCGTACGTAGAAGAACAACCATTGAGCTAGAGAAATTATCGCAATAACCGACCATTGTTTCAAATAAAAACTGGTCAACGTAATCCTGTTCCTCTTTAGGAATCGCTACATTTTGCGTGTCATACGTAAACCGATAACTATTCAAATAAGATTCGATAGCCTTCGCTTTATCATATAAATTTTCTGCACCTGCTGTAATAGAGACTGCCAGCTCCTGGATTCGAGTAGGTAGATTGTCAGGTACTTGCGTATAGCGTGCGAGGAATTCCTGATCAACACCTGTCGTGTCGATTGCTTTTCGAAGTGTATACACTTCAAAGGATGGTTTCCGATAAGATATTTCATAATTGGATAAGGAGCTTAAATAGCTCGTACTAATTTTTTCATTCGTATGGTTTACTTGATAAATATTTTCTTCATTAAAATAAATATTAGTAATTCCTTGTGGATAAATAAGATGTGTTCGATTGTCCGCCAAATCGATTGAAACACTGGAATTCTCCTCACTTAGCAATGCATCCTCGACGGAATAAATCGGTACTTCTCTCACATTCCCATCGACAAATTCAATATCATCTCGCGCAGATAATTCCCAACCTTTTCCAGTATATAAATCCTTCGTTTCTACACGCCAATATTCCTTGTTTTCCGAGGTTACTGTAAATACCACCCGTTTATCACCAACAAATGGTCCACCGAGATTCGTATCATCTGTATCGTAGCCAATTTTTCTAACGCCACTTCCGCTTCCGTTATCCTCATGATGATCCGCAAATGATTGAAAGAATGGTACTGGATCTGGCCAAATTGGTCCTGCCTTCGGAACTAGTACACCAACAAAAGAACTAATAATAATCACACCAACAAGTGCGATGATCCATCGCTTTTTCACGATATTCTTCATTGATAGCTGTTCTTTTTCAACGAACCGATAAAAAGTAAGAATACCTAGTGCAAAAAAGCCGATGATAACTGTTCGTAAAATAGCAAATGTTGCATTATAGGCAGCAAATGTATCAATAATCGAAAGATATATAACGGTTAACAAGAAAAAGAAGAGAATATTTTTTTGAACAACAATCCAATAATGAAGCAAATACACTAATAACCAGAGTAAAACAAACATTAATAATGTACGAAAAGAATCGGTTATCGACATCCATTCGCCATTGAACAATATTTTAATATTACGAAAGATATCTTCTACTATCCTTGCTGGCCAAAAGAGGGCAAGAAATGATTTTTGAAAATAGAAGTAATGCAGAATGGTGGTAACATATACCACATTTACAACAAGACTAATACTCCAATGCAATCGTAAATAAGAAAAAAGGAAACAGATTGCTAAAAAACAAACAAATACTGATAAATTGTTTACATTTGCAATGGATTCCAGTGGGTTTAACCATTCGAATACTAATAGGAAGCCGATGATATTTAATAAAAGGGATTCTATACTTCTTTGTCTGATGATGTTCACCATTCCTCCCTCCCGAATGCATTTTTAAATTCACCGTCGTAAATGCTCTTTGTAATAACGCCTCTTCTTTTCGCTGTTTCGATTAATTCTAGTTCTTGCGCGGAAATTTTTTCATTTTTCCCCTTGACTACAAATAAAATGACCTGACCCTTTTTCAGAGAAATAGCGCTTATTTTTTCTACTGTTGCTTGATGTAATGTATTCACGATAAACATAAGGACCCGGTTTTGATTTTGAAATATATTCTCTGATTCAATAATTTTATAAAACTCAAGTGTTGCATTATCTTCGACACTAGCTAAATGGTAAAACAAGGTGCGCTGTTGAAACTCTCCTCGCTGCACCGGGAAAAATTCCTTCTTATCACCTGCAGAGAATAGTCCAATCTCCGCTCCTTTTTTTAACACGGAACGGATAATAGAAGCTGCAAATGACACTGCTATATCAAATTGCTCATGCGGTGTTCGATCTAAAATTAATAAGACATCATGTGTTTGTCTTTGCTCGAATTCCTTTGTCATTATATCGTTATTTCTTGCAGTCGCCTTCCAATTTATCCAAGAAAAGCGGTCACCAGGCACATATTGCCGAATACTAATAGCCATTGTGGAGTCCCGTTGTACTTTATCTTTAGTCGCCGTCATCCCTTGTTCGAATTGATTTTCAAACGGCTCATACACCATTTCTATATAGGATGGATAGACGAGTACATAATCTTCTTCCGGAAAAGAGATTTCCTTTTGAACGAAACCGAATAAATCTCCAACCTTTACTTTAATTCCATAAAAGAAATATTCTCCACGGGGCATTTTATCAATAACATAACGATAGGTTAATTGCTTTGAAAATATTGGAAACAATAAAAACTTGAATGGTACATTTGTTTTTCTTTTTAAGTTTTCCGAAACCTCGTCCTCCACTAGTAAAAAAAATAGTGGAAATCGATTTCTTCTCGTAACCTTTAATGTTACTTCCACTTTTTCACCAGCATTAAATTCTTTTTGCTTAAACTCTCGATGAACCGATAGATCGAAAAGTGGGTAGAACAACAAAATGACCGAATAACATGCAAGTGGCAGAAAGCTGCCAAATAGGAACCAACTAACAAATCCTCCCTGAAACATTGCATAAGAAAAGGAACCTAATAATAATGTACAGAGGAAGATAAAACGAAAAATATTTCTTGTACGACCTTTTAGCTTTTTCATTTTTTCACAAACCTTTGAATAGGAACTTGCATATTCGATAAAATTGAGAGAATAATATCCTCTGCTGCTACACCTTCATATTTAGCTTCCGATCGTAAAATTAATCGATGAGCAAAAATATATGGTGCTAAAAATTGTACATCATCTGGAATAACGAAGTCACGACCTCGTAAAAATGCATAAGCTTGTGCTGCTTTAAGCAGCGCGATCGAACCACGTGGACTCACGCCTAGATATACTTGGGAATGCTGTCTTGTACGAAGCACAATATTAATTATGTATTCTTTAATTGTAGTGTCGACGAAGACATTTTTCACATCATCCTGTAGCTGAACCAATTCTTGAACTGTAATTACCGATTCAAGTTCTTCTACAGTTGTTCGGTTTTGTGCTCGAGTTAAAATTTCCATTTCCTCTTCTGACGATGGATAACCCATTTTTAGCTTTAATAGAAAACGGTCCAATTGTGCTTCAGGTAATGGATAAGTACCTTCGTATTCAATGGGGTTTTGCGTAGCCATAACGAAAAAAGGCTTTGGTAACTGATAGGTGAACCCGTCTATCGTTACATTTCCTTCTTCCATTCCTTCCAATAATGCGGATTGTGTTTTCGGAGATGTTCGATTGATTTCATCAGCTAAAACGATATTTCCCATAATAGGACCTGGGCGGAACTCAAATTCCATTTCCTTCGGATTATAAATGGAAACCCCAAGAACATCTGATGGTAATAAATCTGGTGTAAACTGTATTCGTTTAAAGGATGAGCTTACGGATTTCGCAAGGGTTTTTACTAGCATCGTTTTTCCGACACCTGGTACATCCTCAAGTAATACATGGCCACCTGCTAATAATGCAGTTAAGCTTAATGTCGCTTCTTTACGTTTTCCGATCATCACTTTATCCATATTTTCTAAAACTTTCGCCAATTTAGGTTGTAGTGCTTCTGCTATCATACGACGCCTCCTTATGCTGATATCCTAGGTAGGATAGATTCAGAATCTATCAATAAATTGACAGATTCATTTTAATTGTATCATTATTTGTTATAATATGATAATAAATTTTACCATTCGACAAATGGATTTTTCTAGTAGTTTCACAATTTATTAACAGTATTTTTTTAACGAAAGTGCATTAGAGGTTAATGCATTTTCGTAGTAATGATTCCAACGAACGTAAGCAATCTCCTCCCCACTAATCTAATCTTCCAGTATCTCTTTCAAAAAATAAAAAGCAAGCATCTGCTCGATAGCTTGCCTTTCATTCGTCTATATTTCTGTCATTGATTTCCTAGATAAATAGAATCTAAAATCGTGCGGTTGTAGATTTGTCCGTTTTTTGTTTCTCCTTTTATGTTGATTGTTACGTTATAAATTCCTGCGCCTAAATTTGGAATGGTAAGAGTGTTCGTATCACGACTTTTTGTTATCGATAGTTTTTTAATAATTTTATTTTTCACATCTAAAAATTCTACCGCTACGGTTGCTGTGATATTGTCCTGCATTACATAGTGTTCATTTCCGGAAAAGGAGAGCTGGATGTTATCTTCTTTTTCTAAATTCATCATTAGATGCTCATTCACCGGGCTTTGGAAGGTGACATTTAGAATGTATTGCTCCTTAGGACTTTTAGCTTGGACGGACCACTTTCCTGCTTCTGGTTCGTCAATTGTAGTGCGGTGCAGGTATCCCCCTTCAAAAAGCGTGGAATCTTTTGTCGTTGAGAAGCCTATCGATGATTGTCCATTTGGTCCAACAAATGATAGTTTCGTATGTTTGTTCTGACTTAGCCACCGAATGACAATACGCTCCACGCCATCTTCCACGTAAAAGCTAACTTTTGTTTGTCCTTTGTATTGACCACCATAGTAGTATTCCTGCATTAGTCTCCTCCTTTGGTATTTTTTAACACTTCCTACACTATTGATACTAAGGAGAGCATAGTTTCTATCGATTATACAACGGGCATTTTTTGTCTTGTGTAAATTATATGAGATACGTTTCAGCAATTTGTTAGTTAATTTGTACCGTTTTCTTAAAATACTGTTATCGTTAGTTTGTTGCTTTAGTAAAAGCTATTAGACAAATTTTCTATCTCATTTAATATATACAACCATTTAAATAACAGCATATAAAAAAATCGCTCATCCATCATGAGCGATTTTTTGTCATTTTGTTTTTCACTTCATTATACGTTTCTAAAACGAAATCCGTATTTACAGAATGTGGGAGTGGAGAAATATTATCTACTGCTTGCTTTGCATGCTGCAATGCTGCCTCTTCCTCTCCAAGCTTCCAATAGCTTAATGCAATATAGGCATCCTTTGCATATAACATCGATAAATCAAAAGGATGATGTACATACGATGAAATTTCTACTTTCCCTAACACTTGAATCGTTTCCTCATAACGACCTAACAAATAAAGTGCCGCTCCTTTTTGTAATGCAAAATATGGCCATATAAAAGAAGAATGTGCTTGTAGTATTTCATCAATAATTTGGATTGCATCTAAATACCGTTTTTCTAGAACAATTAATATTTGCGTCCTAATTAAGTGATAAAAAAGGATCGAGTTTTCATCATCTGCAAATTCTCCATATAGCTTTAGCTTATTGGAGTATTCAATCATTTTCTCTTTATCGTTTGAGAGCATTGCATATCCAGCAGCCAATCGATACAAATCATCAATTAAGTAAAAGATACGATGCTTTTTAGAAAAGTCAATGGCACTTTCCATCACACGTATAGCAGATTCCGTATCACCAACGGCAAAGTGGAGAATCGCTTCATGATAGTCAAAATCTAGCCGAGTAATCGGATCGATATACGCATGATGCGATTCTACGTACTCTCGCTCGCGAATGAGGATTTGTAGTGCTTTTTCGTAGTCATGCTCCATAAACTTTACAATCGCACGGAACCGACCTAGATTTCCACGCCTTGTAGTTAAATTCATTTCATCATATATTTGCGCAGCTCGTTCGGCATATTCTTCCCATCCCGTTTTTTCCTCCTGATAAATACAGCGGCAATAAATATCTAATAATCTGGCGGATTCATAGCCTTGCACTAATTTATCTGAAATTGGACGAATTATTGAAACAATATCTTTATATTTATTTGGATATTCCTCAAAGTCCTCATTAAAAAGCCTTTCCGCTTCCTCTAGAAGTCCTTGCAGCTCCTGACTGCTTACCTCTTCTAAAAGCTCTGCTACTGCAACTCCAAGCTGCTCTGCAATATAGGTTAAGCTTTCCATCGAAGGATTTGCTTTATTATTTTCAATTAAACTCAGCATCCCCTTTGTTATCTTTTCTCCAGCCAATGCCTCGAGTGTTAGTTTTTTTTCCTTGCGGATTTTGCGAATTCGTTCTCCAACCGTAGTAATAGGAGACACCTCCAACTTTTTGGTCAATCTTTGTGTTTAATTATATTAAACATACACAAAAAAGAAAAGGGTCTCAGCCACTACCTTAAAAAAAGTTTAATTAAATTAAACTTAATTATTGTGTTCTATCCATCGCTATGTTATGATTTGTTTAATTAAATTAAACTTTTCCAAAACAAAGGGGATAAAAAAATGGATGAACAACTAAAATTAAAGCGTGCCACCTACCATTTATGGACGTTTTTCACTAGTAAGCTAATTTCTTCCTTCGGTGCACAAGTGTATGCATTTGCAATTAGTTTTTATATTTTAGAGTTAACAGGTTCTGCTACGAATTTTGCTATGAACTTAATTTGCAGTATTTTACCGCGAACCATTGTTGCACCATTTGTTGGTTATTTAGCAGATAATTTTTCTCGAAAACGAATAATTATTTTTTCACAAATTGGCTCTTCATTAGCGATTGCTGGACTTTTACTGTATAGCTTGTCATTTGGGCTATCTTTACCGGCAATTTATATTACTACTTGTTTATTATCTTTAGCATCTACCTTTACGACAGTTACCTTTACCTCTTCCATAAGTGGTCTAATTGATGAAAAGCGTATTCAACGTGCGATGTCCCTTAACCAGATGTCCCTTTCGTTCGCTTCCATTGGTAGTCCTGCAATTGGCGGTATTCTATATGGAACAGTATCCATGCCAGTATTTCTTACCATTTATTTAAGTGCATCTATTATTGCAGTCATTCTTGAATCGACGATGAACTTCAAATTATATGCTAAACGTAAGAAAGTAGCTGTTGATGAACAAAAGGAATCGATGTGGCAAAGCATGAAGGCAGGATTTTCCTATATAAAAATGCAACAAATTCTTATGATTATAATTTCGATTTCCTTAATTATCAATTTCCTATTCGGAGCATTTCAGGTCGGCTATTCCTTTATTTTAATAGAAAAGCTAAAAATGCCTTCCGAGCATTATGGCTTGACAGAAGGGGCTTGGGCAATTGGCATGCTATTACTATCCTTGTATTTCTCGATGGGAAAAGAAGTGAAATATCCATTATTAACATCCAAACGGGGCATTATTTGCATGGGAATTACAATGGGGGCAGTGGCGCTTCCACTTTTAGTAGAGCTTTCTTATAATATGATGTTTATTTTCTACATCGCTATTATGTTTACTTTTGGCTGTCTTGGTATGCTAGTAAATACACCAATTGGCGTAATGATGCAAAAGACGATTGATGACGATTATAAAGGTCGGGTATTTTCTGTCTTAGAAACGATGGCAATGGCACTTATGCCATTAGGTACTGTCCTATACGGCTTCTTGTATGATTACTTCCCTGCGCAATGGGTATTAATCATTTCCTCCGTCATTTTAATCATTGTCGTACTATATCTTGCAAGACCTTCCATCGTCCGGATGGCATACCCAGAGCTGGATAAGAAGCGTGTGAAAGTAGAAGCAGAGACGATTTCTTAACTAATCATTCGATAACCATGTACTCCTTTCTAAAGATTACATGGTGCAAGGAAGGGAATATATTCATCGCTTTCCTTCATGAAAAATAGCCATTCCTTTTATTAGGAATGGCCATTTTTATTTTTCTTCTGTTATGAAAATTTACTCCTCTGATCCTACATATGCCCATTTATATTCATATGTTGGGCCAAATGGGTTAATATGCACACCTTGCACTTTTGGAGAAACTAATTGTGCTCTGGAGGACTGATAAATTGGTGCAATTGCTGCATCCTCGAATAAGATTTTCTCTGCTTGTAAAAAGTTTTGATATCTTGCAGCATTATCTGTTGCAAGCTCAGAAGCTGTTGCAAATACAAGTTCATCATACTTTGGATTAGAATAGCCCATCTTATTGTTTCCACTGTCTGTTACGAATAAATTCATGTATGTGTACGGATCAAGGAAATCTGGTCCCCAGCGAGTTACTTGTGCTTCAAAATCCATCTTACTATCTAAATCAAGTCGTTGTTCTTTTGGCACTTGTTTAATATTGACGGATAATCCTGTAAGATTTGTTTCAAGCTGATTCGCGATATATTCCACCATCAATTTTGTAGTATCATCGTCATCAGTTAATAATTCAATTTCCACCGCATCTGTACCTAGCTCATCTAAACCTTTTTGCCAAAATTCTTTTGCTTTTTCTAAATCATATGTTACTAAATCTCCGCTAACCTCTCGGAAATCTTCTCCGGTATCTGGTAGTGGAGTGAAGTCAGCAGGAACAATACCATTTGCCACAAGTGAACCATTATTTAAGATTTCATCCACTAACGCTTCTTTATCATATGCCCGACTTAAGGCTGCACGAATATTTTTATTCGCTAGCGCTTCGTTTGTTGTTTGGTTAAATTTAATGTAGTAAACAAATGTATCTGGTGTAATTTGATAATTATCATCTGTTGAATATAAATCTACTAAATCTGAGGTTAAATCTACACGATCCACTGTACCCTCTTCATATAAATCAACGGCTGTTTGCACTTCTTTTACTACTTGGAATGTTAACTTATCCATTTGGACAGTACTCGCATCCCAATATTTATCATTTTTTACAAGTTCCCAAGAGTTGCTTGTGCTCTCCCAGTTTTCCATTGTATATGGACCATTTGCTAATAATGTATCAGAACTTGTTGCAAATTTATCTCCTTGTTCCTCAACAAAAGCTTCGTTTAATGGTAAAAATGTGCCAAAAGTGGTCAATGATTCAAAATATGCTGTTGGATTTTCTAATTCTACTACTAAAGTATAATCACCATCTGCATATACCCCTAATTCCTCCGGAGCAAGCTCCCCTGCACTTACTTTGGAGGCATTTTTAATCACACCATTCATCATATAGGGGCCATATTCAGATCCTGTTGCTGGATCAACGGCACGTCTCCAAGCATATACGAAATCATTAGCAGTTACAGGATCGCCGTTCTCCCAAAAAGCATCCTCACGCAAATGAAATGTCCATGTAAGTCCATCTTCGCTAACTTCATGATTCAGAGCTATACCTTCAACTGGTTTTGCACTTGCATCTAATCGATAAAGACCTTCCATAGTAGCTGCTAAATATACAAAGGAAGATTCATCCGTTGCAAGTGAAGGATCCATAGATGGGATTGCTTCTAGATTCGTAAAGTTCAGCACCTTTTCTTCGTCCTTCGGTGTTTCTGTTCCACTAGACTGTTCTGTCCCTTTCTCTGAGCAAGCTGCTACAAATGTTAGAACAAATGCTAGTACTAATAAGAACACTAATCTCTTCAGCTTCATATTCTTTTCCCCCTTTTAATCTATTCCTATATTATTCTAGAATAGCTAAATTATAGAATATTATAATCTATTAGAATATTATATGTAAACTGTTTTCTCATAATTCTATTAATTTAATTTTTTGTCACGTTTCCTTTTCTTGTGGTTATAACATTGTAAGCGGTTACTATTTTAGGAAACTAATTTGGCAAAATAAAAAACTGTGCTCCTATAGGAACACAGCTCTTCCCTTTACCATTATGTTGCTTATTTTGGTGTTACCATTTCTTCAGGTTTTACCATTCGATCAAATTCTTCGCTCGTTAAGTAGCCTAATTGTAATGCCGCCTCTTTCAATGTTGAACCTTCTTTATGTGCCAATTTCGCAATTTTTGCTGCTTTTTCATAACCGATATGTGGATTTAATGCGGTCACGAGCATCAATGATTCATTTAAATACTTTGTAATGACTTCATAATTCGGCTCTATTCCGACTGCACAATTATCCGTAAAGGAACGGATACCATCAGCAAGCAGCTCTGCACTTTGAAGGAAATTATAAATAATGACCGGTTTAAATACATTCAACTCAAAATTCCCTTGGCTGGCAGCAAATCCAATCGTAGCATCATTGCCCATCACTTGTGCTGCAATCATCGTAATTGCCTCACTTTGTGTCGGATTCACCTTTCCTGGCATAATGGATGAGCCTGGTTCATTTTCAGGTATTGTTAGCTCCCCAATGCCACATCTTGGACCAGAAGCTAGCCAACGAACATCATTGGCAATTTTCATTAAATCAGCAGCCAGTGCCTTTAACGCACCATGTGCATATGTGATTTCATCATGGCTAGTTAACCCATGGAACTTATTTGGAGAGGAATAAAAATCAATCCCGGTATATGCTTCAATTTCACTCGAAACCATTGCACCAAAATCCTTATGTGTATTGATTCCTGTTCCCACTGCTGTTCCACCAATTGCTAATGCCTTTACTTTATCTGTACTTTCCGTAATAAAGGTTAATGAACGGGACAGCATATGTACCCAACCACTGATTTCTTGGCCAAGTGTTAACGGAGTAGCATCTTGAAGATGGGTTCTGCCAATTTTTACGATATCCATAAATTGATTTGATTTTTCCTCAAGAACAGCTTTTAATCGTTCAATTTCCGGAACTAATTTTGTCTTTACATATACGACGGCAGCCACATGCATTGCTGTCGGGAAGGTATCATTAGAGCTTTGTCCCATATTAACATCATCATTTGGGTGAAGCTTTTCTTCCGAACCTTTTTCCCGTAATATTTCATTTCCCCGATTTGCGATAACCTCATTTAAATTCATGTTTGATTGCGTACCGCTTCCTGTTTGCCAAACCTTTAACGGAAAATTATCCGCGAACTTGCCCTCTAATATTTCATCAGCGGATTGAACAATTGCCTCCGTTTTTTCTTGATTTAATTTGCCAAGCTTGTTATTTACAATCGCACAGCTTCTTTTTAAAATAGCAAATGCATCAATTAGATCCACAGGCATTGTAATATTGCTAATTGCAAAGTTTTCTAAACTTCTTTGCGTTTGTGCACCCCAATATTTATCCGCAGGAACTTTAATTTCTCCCATTGTGTCTTTCTCAATCCGGTATTCCACGCAAATCCCCTCCTGTTTATATCGCAAAAAGCGTTTTCAAACACTTTTATTATATTAAATTTATTTTTATTAATCTATTAATTTAACGGGAAAAATCTTTTTTCGTGCATACTTCGGTTTTTTAACACTTTTTTTGTTGTTTTTCATAAATAAAGAGTTCGCACCTGTTCAATTGCAAGATGGAACTCTTTTTTACTTCTTATACTAATTTATGACCACAATTAGGACAGAAATTGGAGCCAGTTGTTTTTTCCCCACAGTTCGGGCAGAAGTTGGGGAGTTTTTTCCCTCCTGGAGCTGCTTCTTGTTTTGGTTGATTTGCATGGCTGGGAGCAGCTTGCTGAGCATCATCGTCGTTTATATTTTTCATCATTTCTTTAGCGATGTTCATTCCCATCATCATTCCTGCCATATCAGATGCCGCGCCACTACCGCTCATTTTTCCAGAAGCCATTCCGTCGGTCATGGAAACTTGCTGATATTTCTTCAAATCACCAATCATTCCATGTGACGCTGTTTTGTTTATCATATCTTGAACTTCTTTTGGATAATTAAAGCTCATAATGTTAAAGCCCGTAATTGTCATGCCATCTTGGAGTATTTCCATATCGAGGTCTTCTTTAATACCTTTCGCAATATCATAGGCATTAGCTTGCAGATTGAACATGTCCTTTCCTTCTTTGGAAATCCACTTCATAAGTAACTGATCAAGAATTGAGGTTATCCGGATTTGTATATCCTCTACTACATAGCTTTGCTTTACACCTGCTATTTTATCGATTAAAGCAATATAATCATTTACTTTAAATTGAAACGTACCGTTTGCACGAATCGGCAATCCGCCTGGAAGCCCTAGTGTCGGAATCAAAATGGCATTTTTCGTTCCCCATTTCACGGTAAATTCCTTAGTGTTTACAAATAAAACCTCTACCCGCATCCCGCTATTAAAACCAAATTTAAAGCCTTTTAAGGTAGATAAAAATGGGATGATTTCGGATTCTATATTGTAGTCTCCTTCATCGGTAAAAATTCCCTCTATTTTCCCATTATATAAAAAGACAGCATCCTGACCAGGTCGAATAATCAATTTACTCCCCTTTTTAATTTCGCGATTACTCCACTTCCAGAAAATCATATCATCTCTAAATTCTTCCCATTCCACTACATTCGCAAATTGATTTTTAAAAAATGCCATATTGTTTTCCAGTCCTTTCGAAATAATATCAAGCTACTAGCAAAATCTGGCGTCTAAAAGCTACCGCGACTGCCACTATGTGAGTGTCCGCCACCAGTGACACCACCGCCACCACCATTATTGGATGATGGGCGTTTATGCTTCGTTACAGTTTTTCGAATATATTGATCTCGTTGCTGATTGATTTTTGAGGCTTTCGAATTTAAATATGTCCGTTCATTTACCGTAACCTTGCCACCAGAATTATAGAGCATCATTCCTACTACTCCTGCTGCAATAATCAGGGAGACACCAATCTGAAACCACCATTGAAAGAAAATATTATTTGGATTTACCCCAGGTGGATAGCCCATGTAGTCGTGTGATAGCTCCATAAAAGAGGCAAAAGCATCATAATAATTGCCTTCCGTTAAATCAGGGGTGATTTTTTCTCGAATGGATTCTAGACGACTGTCATCCAAATATTCCTTTGCTTTATAAAAACCCGCTAAATAAACATCGCGATGCTCCATGTCAACAGTTAATATCGCCGTATTACCATGCGGCTTATCATACCCAGGAGCCATATCATCATAAAAATCTTCCATATATTGCACGACGTCTTTTCCATCCGTATTATCCGTCGTTAATATAATAAAATCCGTTTCCCGCTCCGCGCCAAGTTCTGCCGCTAAATTCTCCAGTTGCTTTACTTCTGTACTTGTTAAAAGGTTCGCATAATCATATACATGCTGGGTACTTGCGAATACATGGCTTTGGAAAAAACCAAAGGTAAAAAGGGAGATAACCATTATGATACCTGTTAATAAACGTTTTCTCATCACCAGATTCCTCCTCCAAGTAAAAATTGGATTAGCTTCAGCGCAATAAAGGAGGTTCCAGCAATACCACCAAACCAAGCTGCCACTTTCCCTGCACTAATTGGTGGTTTTCCGACGACCTTACCTGTTTGCCCGTTCATCGCAAAAATATGCTCTGCCTTTTGATAATCATAACTAACCATCCAAACTGGCAGCAATACATAGAAGCTCTGTGTTTTTTCTGTCGAGATCTCTTTTTTACGATAATTTACTCCTGTATACCCAGCCATCGTTGATTGTATAAATGACTCGATATAATCCGCCACCTTTGCTTTTGCTCTCGGAAGCAATTCATTTGCATCATAATTATATTTTTCCGCAATATATCCAGCTAAATAGGGTGTCTTAAAATCCTTTAATTGATCATAATGATATGGTTCCAATCGATCCATTAATTCATCATGCATTTTTTCTGAAGCATCAACAGGTACCTTTACGTAATCTAATGTAATATCACGAAACACTTCAAAATACAATGTTTCTGTATAGTCATACTCACCACGCGAATAGTGGCGTACTTTCGTTCCAACCGCTTGTACTTTAATATCACTATTTAAATCATAAAACCAAAAAGGAACGTACATTCCGGTGATGCTCTTAATCCGATCAGCCGACATAAAGCCTTTTGGCGTTAACAATCCCTTTTTACACCATGCATGAAATGCTTGAATTGCCTCTTCTTTACTAATGGAAAAAGGTATAACCTTAGTCGGAGCGAGCGTTCCAGATAACCGATCTGCAAGCACTACCCCTGCACCACAAAAGCTACAAGTCGTGGCTGTTGTATCGGCATCCGTAATTAACACCGCACCACAGTTTTCACATTGATATTCCTTTGCCTCCCCATCAGAAAATGCGGTAGTAATATATTCCTCAGAAAAATTTTCAATATTATCCTTTCTACCACAGGAATGACACGATAACATTCCCGATTCACTATCGAAAACCATATCGTCCCCACAGTTCGGACATTTATAATGGATTACCATCCGGCTCACCTCATCCTTCTATCCTTGAAAAAGAGGCTGGGACAAAAGTATTTTTATGTAAGAGAATCCGAACAAAGTTAAGTAGGTAAATTCGCTCCGGAAATATACTTCGCTATCCGAAGTATTGTTCGTCTTACATTTAAACATCAATTGTTATGTCCCATCCTCTTTTTTACAGGGTTCCTTACGATTGTTTGTTTTTTAACTTTTCCTTTAGCGCTGCTAGCTCATCCTCGACATCTACTTTTTTATCATATTTTGCCGTAAGCTCTTCTATGTCATCTTTTGGACGTGCATTTAGTTCTGCCATAGCATTAGCGCGATCCATGGCTTGATTAATCTTATCCTCCATTCGTCCAAATGCAGACATCGAATTACTTGCATCATTTACACCAGAGCCAATTTTATTGATTCGCTCCTGTGTTTTTGCAACCGACCATTTTGCTTTTAGCATTGTTTTTCGTGATTCTAGCTCTTGAATATCTGCAACTAATTTATCATGCATTTGTCTCATTTGCTGTGCATTAGCAGAAGCAAGGTCATATGCTTGTTGTAGCTCTGCCTCTTTCGTAGCTATTGTCGTTTTTCTTGCTAAAAATTCACGGGCATCTGCTTCATTTCCAGCTTCTAACGCTTTTATCGCATAATTTTCCATTTTTTCCATATCTGATTGGCACTCATTTAATACACGCTTTGCCCGTTGCTCCTCCGCCATTACCGATGCTGTTTCTGCTTTCACTTTTCCTAAATCTCTATTGATATTTCGTATATACTGATCAATCATTTTCTCAGGATCTTCCGCCTTATCCAATAACGCATTAATATTACTAGCCATAATATCTTTAAATCTTGCCAATATACTCATTTACAGATCCTCCTTCGTTTTTTTCCATACCTTATATACTGTTTATTGTATCAAAAGGATTCATTTTCTAATGTAAATTTTAGCAATTCCATAGACTTTTCCAAAAAACTGAAAGAACATGAATAAAATTGAAAGAACATGAATTATTTATTTGACAAAGACGAAGGATACAGAATAACATGTTAGTAATGATTTATAATCGTATCGACGATTGAGAGGATGGAAGTCAGTCATGTTAGCCGAAGAACGTCGCAAAAAAATATTGGAAATGATTCAAAGGGAAGGTCGTGTTATCGCCAAAGACCTCTCGGATTTATTTCAAATGTCCATTGACTCGATTCGAAGAGATTTAACGATAATGGAGGAACAAGGATTACTACAAAAAACGTATGGTGGTGCAATTTTAGTTTCTCCAAAGCCAAAAGTTCGTTCGTTACCTCAGCCTGAGGCAAAACGCTATGGTGAAGGAGCGCCACACCAAAATGCTATCTCTAGGATAGCTGCCTCCTACATTCAGTCAGATGATACCGTGTATATTGGTGGAGCTGGAATTCAATTTGGAATGCTTAAATATCTTCCAACAGACATACCCTTTACTGTCATCACTAATTCGATTAAAATTGCCGAATCAATTCGAAGGAAAGAAAATATAACTGCATACCTCATCGGTGGAAAATTACGAAAAGCAGAATCCGCAGGCAGCATGATCGATATTTTAGCCATTGAAATGATACGAAAGTTTACATTAGATATTAGTTTTTTAACTGGGGGCGGGTTGACATCCACTGGGATTAGCACTGCTACTCCAGAAGGAGCCGCTTTCGCACGGACAGTAGCACAATCATCTCGGAAAAATATTTGCTTAGCCCCTCATGAAAAAGTCGGCCATCAAATGTTTGTAACCTCCGTTCCAATGGATAGCATTGATTTAGTTATAACCGATTCAGCCGCACCTGCTGCAGTCATGAAGGAAATGGAAAACAAACAAATCGAAATAATTTATGCAGATGAAATAGAAACGAATAGGAGTGTACGAAATGAGATGGATTAATGTCGAGCATACCCCCGAAATTAAAGGGAATGTTACTATCCCTGGATCAAAAAATAGTTCGTTAGCATTACTCGCTGCTGCCCTATTAACAGATGAATCTGTTACATTATTAGGCATTCCGAATATATCTGACTTCCGGGTAATTTGCCAAATGGAAAAAGAAATAGGCTGTCACATTACGATAGATGATGCTGGCGCCGTTCATATTAACCCAAATTCAATTAATCATACGAGTTTCGATCCAAAAAAATCTTCATCTATCCGAACTGGCTATTATTTCGTTGGGGCATTGCTGGCGAAATTCGGAAAAGTTTCTGTCGGGTATCCTGGTGGGGATAATTTTGTCAGTCGGCCAATTGACCAACATATTAAAGCATTGCAAATGTTAGGGGCAACATTTACCTTTCATGAGGACTATTACGAGGTCGAAGCAACAGAATTAAGAGGAGAAACAATTTATTTTGACAAAATTACCTCTGGGGGCACAATTAACATTATGTTAGCAGCCGCTCGCGCCAAAGGTACTACCGTGCTGCTTAATGCTGCTTGCGACCCTGAAGTGAGTGATACCGCCATTCTTTTAAATAAAATGGGGGCAAAAATAACCGGTGCAGGAACAAGTACAATAAAAATTGTTGGTGTAACCCATTTAACCGGCTGTACCCATCAAGTAATTCCCGACCGGTTAATTGCTGGAAGCTTCCTAATGGCTGCCGGACTAGCAACTGGTTCGGTAACGGTGAACAATGTAATTCCCGAACATTTAGGCTCCTGTATTTCGAAGTTACAAGAAATCGGAATTGCCATTGTCGAAGGTGACCAATCCATTACCGCTTACGCTACTGGAAAATTAAAAGCTACTCGTGTTAGAACAGGCATGTATCCTGGATTTGCTACCGATTTACAGCAACCACTGACTTCCTTGTTAACACAAGCGCCAGGAAAAAGTATTATTAATGAGCAAGTTTATCCGAATCGTTTCAATCATGTACAGCAATTAGCACGCATGGGAGCAGATATCGATGTCCGCAATGGGGTTGCCTTTATAAAAGGGAAAACACCGCTAAAAGGAACGAATGTCCATGTATCAGATATTCGCGCAGGTATTTCTTTAATTCTCGCTGGTATTACCGCAGAAGGAAAAACTACCATTACCGGAATCGAACATATCGAACGAGGATATGAAGATGCTGTAGCAGCATTTCGATCCATAGGGGTTAAGATAAATGTACTGGAATCTGACGATGTTAGTACAGAGGATTTGTTACGTGATGTGTTATAAACTCTTAGGTAATGCGAAGTATTGTTTCTAAAAACAGTACTTCGTGTTATCGAAGAGTTTTTTCTATACCAATTTGGATGTTTGTCTATTTTTACAGTTCTATATAGCGAGTAATTAATGTACTCCCTTTATTTTCTATAGTATACTAAAAGATACTAAGGAGGCATTAATCATGAATATTGAACCAGATTTATGTCGGGTGGAGGATGCACTAGAAATTATTGTCGGTAAATGGAAGCCCATCATTTTATTGCACCTTTTGAAAAATGGGACGATGCGATTTAGTGAAATTAAACGGAGTGTCCCGGAAATTACGCAAAAAATGTTAACGAAGCATTTACGGGAATTAGAGGAAGAAGATATTATTGAGCGAGTTGTTTATCCACAGGTTCCACCAAAGGTAGAATATTCGATTACCGAATACGGTAAAAGCTTGGAGCCAATTTTAGCAGCAATGCATGAATGGGGAACAAAGCATACCGTTCATAA
Source organism: Perspicuibacillus lycopersici (assembly GCF_025660475.1). Lineage (GTDB taxonomy): Bacteria > Bacillota > Bacilli > Bacillales > Caldibacillaceae > Perspicuibacillus > Perspicuibacillus lycopersici. Next base: position 15,168 of record NZ_JAOUSF010000009.1, on the reverse strand, counting down.
AAAACAAAAACTAGTGAATCAAACGAAAACCATTTAATTCCATAGTTGAATATACATTTTAACCACAATAGATGACCTCGGCAATTGTACCGAGGTCATCTTTTTGAGATCATATTAAAATCCATATTCCGCTTCTTTTGCCTCACGAACCTTCGCATACGTTTCAGCTAAAACTACCGTGTCCTCCACTAATCGTTGAATTCGGAAAATGATATCATTATTGATAATTTCTTTTCGATAAAAATCCTTCTCTTCAATAAACACATACGTTTGAACAACTTGTGCCTTCATATAGGATAAGATTGGTTTTAATTGTTGCTCGACAATTAAGAAATGCTTAGCAGATCCAGCTGTCACTAAAATGCTGACGACTTTGTCACGTAATGCCTTTTCTGGTAGTAAATCAAAAATATTTTTTAATGTTGCTGGAATTGATGCTTGGAAAATTGGCGTTCCAATAATTATTGCATCTGCTCCCATTAATGTTTCCGCAACATATTTCGTATCCCCTGTGTATTCCCAATAGGAGCGTCCATCACTGAATTGCACATCATAATCCGCTAAATCGATTAAATCGACTTCAATGTCAGGATATTTTCCGTTTATTTCCTTTATCGTATAGTTCATTGCTGTTCTCGTTTTCGAGCCTACCTTGGAACCAGACAATCCGACAATTTTCATGACGCTCCCCCTCATTTTTTCGCTGTATATTTTTTGATTGCTGGTAAAATCTCCGTACCAATGATTTCAATATTTTTCATTACTTTTTCAAATGGTACTCCACCGAATTCTAATTGCGCCATGTAGCGTTGGTTACCAAATTGCTCATGCTGATAAAGAATTTTTTCGATTACTTCCTGTGGACTGCCGACATTCATGACACTGCGCGGATCCGCTCCTTGTGCAAATAGCTGTTTCGGAAATCCACCGCCATTTGTAAGCTTCATGCCTTCATTGATGTGTGGATAGTATTCTCGCAATGCTTGTTGTGTTGTCTCCGCTACATAGAAGAAGCCGGTTGTTGCGACTGGAAATTCTTCTGGATTATGTCCACCTTGCTTGAGTGCTTGGCGATAAGCATCAATCGTTAATTTAAAGTGGGAAACTGGCCCACCTAACATTGCTAACGCCATTGGCACTCCTTGGAAACCAGCTTTCATCGCACTTGCTGGAGTTCCACCAACCGCTCGCCAAATTGGCATCGATCCACCTGTTGGACGTGGCAATACTTTGGCATTTCTTAATGGTGCACGGAATTCGCCGTTCCAATTGACAACTTCATTTTCATTAATTTGTAGTAACAGATCAAATTTTTCCTCAAATAATTCTTCATAATCACGAAGATTATAGCCAAGTAATTCAAAAAGCCCAACACGTGATGCACGACCAGCAATAATTTCAGCGCGACCACCGGAAATTAAATCAATGGTTGCAAAATCCTCATACACACGAACTGGATCGGACGTACTAATAATCGTAGAGGAGCTACCAATTTTAATTTTCTCTGTTGCTTGTGCAATGGCTGCTAAAACAACAGAATGTGCCTGTGTTGCAAAATAGTCCTGATGGCTTTCCCCGACACTAAAGAAATGGATGCCAGCTTGCTCCGCTAGCTTTGCAAGCTCAATTATTTCTTTAATTCGCTGCTGGGCGGAAATCCGTTCGCCTGTAGCTGGATTCGCTAAATGATCCCCTAATGTATATAATCCAAATTCTAATCCTTCACTAGGATCGATTCGATATTTTTCCAAGATAAAATTCCTCCCAATGCTCATTTTTATTTAATTTATATTAGCTTGCCTTTATGGATCGATTATTCATTTTCATGCTTCATCGTTATTATAGAATGGGACTGAAAATAATATAAGTACTTACTTATAAGTGCTCTAGTATACAAAAAGATACTAAAGAGAAAATGCTAGTGAAATGTAGGCAAGCGTTTGAAAATCATATTTGTTATAATTCCCTATCAAATATGGAAGATGTAACATATGCTTTTTCCTTACAATTACAAAAAACGAGAATCAACTCATTCTCGTTTGTTTCTTTCGTTTTGTTTAGCTGAGCTACGTTGAGCATTGAACGACATTAGAAATCCTTTACACTCTTTGTCAGTTGAACCATTTCTTTTGCCATTTTCTGGATTCGGTCTTTCGTCCATTTATCTACAATCACATTTTCCTCATCAAAATGATCATCAGGTACAAAAACATTTCGTGAAGGGACGGTCGCTCCTAAAAATTGCAAAATCGGCCGTAAATTATACTCTGCCACGAGAAAATGCTTTTCAGACCCTGCAGTAGATATATAGCCAACTACCTTATTTCGAAAGGCATGCTCCGGCATTAAGTCCAATAAATTTTTTAAAGCACCAGCAATCGAAGCCTGATAAACCGGTGTACCAATAACAATGCAATCGGCATTTAAAATTTTATTAACTACCTCAACCGTTTCGTCATTGTAATACGATAATGGTACCCCTCGCATAAACTCGATATCATAATCCTTTATATCCATTAATTCTGTTTCGACAGAAGTGTCTACTAGCTTTGCTGCATGTAAAACATCATATACCATTTGTGACGTCTTTCCACCAGCTAATGTCCCTGAAACACCCACTATTTTCACTAAAAAAAGCCCCCTTTCACGTTGAATCCATATACTTGAGGTGGAACTTACATTTCTCCCAAGTTCATGAGTTTTTCCGAACCTCTTTCTATCTCTACCTTACCAAAAGTTAGGAAAAGGTGACAAGTTTTAGGGCATCGAAGACAAACAGTAAAAAGTTTTTAACTTTTATTATTTATCTATTTTGAGTGAATAAAGTTCAAACCATATAAAATTTTTATTTAAATTGTGTGAATGGGAGATGATTGTAAAATACAAGATTGTGAAAAGGGAAAAATATATAAATCATTTATTTATAGCACGGGCTCATTGCCTATAGAACTATAAGCAATTTTTGTTCATATAAACTTAGAGCTTAATAACCTAAAAATTAAGGATTAAGTATGTTTAAAAATCTTATTGGTATATTCTCCCTTCACATTTTGTTGTGTTAGAATAGGAATATACGTTCGGATATCAAAAGGGGGATAACGTTAAGATGTTAAAGAATAAAGAAGATGTAATAAAGCTAATCCAAAGCGATGAAAAAATGATGGAGATTATAAAGGTAGCGAGTACATTAAATTTGCCTGATTGGTGGATATGTGCAGGATTTGTACGTTCAAAAATCTGGGACACATTGCACGGGTTTAATGAAAGAACTGAGACCCCGGATGTAGATGTTATTTATTTTGATAACGCAAACATTGATGAGAATTTTGAAAAGGAATTAGAGAATAAGTTGAAAAGCATAATGCCTAATATACCTTGGTCTGTTAAAAATGAAGCAAGGATGCACGTCATTAATAATCTTCCTCCTTATACTTCTTCGGAAGATGCTATTTCAAAGTTTCCAGAAACTGCAACTGCTCTCGGAGTAAAGCTAGACAAGGATAACAATTTAGTTCTTACTTCTCCTTGTGGAATAGATGATGTCATTAATTTAGAACTGAAACCGACTTCCCATTTTATCGAAACAGAAGAACTTGGTGCAATTTATGAGGAGCGAATTATAAAAAAGAATTGGAAGGCTATTTGGCATAAAATTAAAGTCCAGCACATATTAAAAAACTGATTAGGAAATAAGCCGTTTCATTTTATGAAATGGCTTTTTATACATCACGGAGAAAATTTGTGGAGAAAATTTGTTAAATCGTTGAAAGACTTCCCACAGTCACGACAGAGATATCTTTGTCTAGCTCTATATGTCCGTTTTGTTTTACCTTTACACTTCCACAATGAATATAACCTAACCCTTCTTTAAAGCGTGTTTCCCTGATGGTCGTAAAAGCATCTCTCATTATTTCCTCTTCATCTGAAAAGAAATTTTCTTTTAGAAGTTTAAATAGCTTTATTTGCTCGTGTTTAGGTAAGTCCGAAAAGGCGGTATAAACGAAACGTCTTCCCACATTCTATATACCTCCTGAGAGATGTATTACCACCTCTAAAGAGTTTGGTTAAAAAAGCAACAATCTATACGAAAAGAGCCTTTTATTAAGACAACATAATTTATAAGGAAGTGAAAACAATGGAATATGTTTGAGTCTATATTAAAAATAAAAAAGGATGGATTCAAGTTCCAAAGGATCAAGAATGGTTTTGGAGCAAAGAATGGCATCAAGGAGAAAAAGAAGCTGAAGAAGATAAAAAAAGGCTTAACAAAAAAATGGGACTATATAGAAGATGTTCTAGCTTGGCTTGATAGTGACGAGAATTGATAAGAAAATGATTTAAAAGTAGAAGAATAGCTTGCACGCTTGAATAAATTATGAATCGCTTCGGTCAAACAGATACCCAAATCACAAAAAAATGTCTTTCACCACGTCGCACAAGAAATGAAAAAAGAAGCTTCCCACAAGTTTGCTGAACTCATGAGAAGCCTCCGTTAAGAACCTCATGTTAACAACAATGTTAACATTCCACTCTCATCTTACATAAAACCCTTATATATCAAGGGGTGAAGCGGCTTATTACATCATGCCGCCCATTCCGCCCATGCCACTCATGTCTGGCATGCCACCTTTGTTTTCTTCAGGTAGGTCAGCTACAACAGCTTCTGTTGTTAAGAACATTGCAGCAACAGATGCAGCGTTTTGAAGTGCGGAGCGAGTTACTTTTGTAGGGTCTACGATACCAGCTTCGATCATATTTACCCATTCGCCAGTAGCTGCGTTGAATCCAACTCCAACTTCTTCTTTTTTCAAGCGTTCTACAATAACAGAACCTTCAAGACCTGCATTGTGCGCGATTTGACGGATTGGTTCTTCTAATGCGCGAAGAACGATGTTTACACCTGTACGTGTGTCACCTTCTGCATCAATTGCAGCAACTTTGTTGTATACGTTCACTAGTGCAGTACCACCACCAGAAACAATACCTTCTTCTACTGCTGCACGAGTAGAGTTCAATGCGTCTTCAATACGAAGCTTGCGTTCTTTAAGCTCAGTTTCAGTAGCTGCACCAACTTTAATAACTGCTACACCACCAGCTAATTTTGCTAAGCGTTCTTGTAATTTTTCTTTATCAAATTCAGAAGTAGTTTCTTCGATTTGTGCTTTAATTTGATTTACGCGAGCTGCAATTTTGCTAGATTCGCCAGCACCTTCAACAATTGTTGTATTTTCTTTTGTTACAACAACTTTTGCAGCGCGGCCTAGTTGTCCAAGGCTAGCAGTTTTTAAGTCTAATCCTAAATCTTCTGTGATTACTTCTCCACCAGTTAGGACAGCAATATCTTCTAGCATTGCTTTACGACGATCACCAAATCCAGGAGCTTTAACAGCTACTGCATTGAATGTTCCACGTAGTTTGTTCACGATTAGGGTAGTAAGAGCTTCCCCTTCGATATCTTCTGCAACTAGAAGTAATGGTTTACCTTGTTGAACAACTTGTTCTAACACTGGTAATACTTCTTGAATGTTAGTAATCTTTTTGTCAGTAATTAAGATGTATGGATTTTCTAGAACAGCTTCCATTTTATCGGAATCTGTTACCATGTATGCAGAAACATATCCACGGTCAAATTGCATACCTTCTACTACATCTAATTCTGTAGTGAATCCTTTAGATTCTTCGATTGTGATTACACCGTCGTTTCCAACGCGTTCCATTGCTTGCGCAATTAATTGTCCAACTTCTTCGTCTGCTGCAGAAATAGATGCAACTTGTGCGATAGAAGCAGTGCCTTCAATTGGTTTAGAAATTGCTTGTAATTCTTCAATAGCAGTTAGAACTGCTTTTTCCATACCTTTGCGGATACCCATTGGGTTTGCGCCAGCAGTTACGTTTTTCAAGCCTTCACGAATCATCGCTTGTGCTAGAACTGTTGCTGTTGTTGTACCGTCGCCAGCAACATCATTTGTTTTGCTTGCAACTTCAGCAACTAGTTTTGCACCCATGTTTTCGAATGCATCTTCTAATTCGATTTCTTTAGCAATAGTAACACCATCATTTGTAATTAACGGAGAACCATATTTTTTCTCAAGAACAACGTTACGTCCTTTTGGTCCTAAAGTTACTTTAACTGCATCTGCTAATTGGTCTACACCGCGAAGCATTGCACGACGAGCTTCTTCACTAAATTTAATTTGTTTTGCCATTTTTAAAAGCCCCCTTACATCATTTTTGCATAGATTTTACTTTTTGAGATTATGATATATAGTGACTAAAAAACTAAGATTATTGAACAATCGCTAGAATGTCACTTTCACGTAAAACTAAGTATTCTTTACCTTCGTATTTAACTTCTGTTCCAGCATATTTTGAGAAGATAATGCGATCGTTAACGCTCACTTCCAATGCAACTCTTTCACCGCTTTCTAGTACACGGCCAGTTCCAACAGCAACGATTTTACCTTCTTGAGGTTTTTCTTTCGCAGTATCTGGTAATACAATACCGCTTGCTGTTTTTTCTTCAGTTTCTACAAGTTCAATGACGACGCGATCACCTAGTGGTTTTAACACAATGAACAACCTCCTCAATATTTTTCCTAAAATATTTTTGTTAGCACTCTCTATACTTGAGTGCTAATTCCAATTATTATAATAATGAATCGAGATTCTTTTTTCAAGTCTCAACCATTAAAATTTAGTAATTTTTTTTCATAGCTTCAAAACAAATATATTATGGCAGGATTGTCTAAAAATATTCTACCTTCTATTCATATTCTTTGAGAAGAAACTTATAACATGTTACGGTAAGATTGGGAAAATTATTTTCTGATAAATATTTCTGCCAAAAAAGGTGGAGGGAAACCATTTGAAAAGAAACTATCAATTAATTGTATATACGTATATCGCCATGCAACTATTTTCTGGCTTTGGCGTCCAATTGACTGCGGCTATATTGCAAGGTTTTGGGATTGCTGATGAAAATTTAAAGCTTACCGCACTTGCCGTTTGGCTCGTTTTTAGCTTTGGTGCCACGCTTATCATTATTTTACTCCTTTTACGAGACGAGTTCTATTTACGTGATAAATTTGCCACATCATTACCGAAATCGTTACTATGGGCTATTTTTGGCGTTTTTTTGGCACTCTTCGCACAAGCTATCGCGGCACAAATTGAATATTTATTTGGAGTACGTCCGGGATCAGAAAACACACAAAATATTTTAGAGCTAATCAATAAAGCGCCAATCATCATTATTGTCAGCTCCGTTGTCGGTCCAATTTTAGAAGAAATTGTCTTTCGGAAAATAATTTTTGGCACATTGTATAAGTACTTTAATTTTTTTGTGTCCGCACTAGTTAGCGCACTTCTTTTTTCCGTTGCCCATTTGGAATTAGAGCATACGTTGTTATATGCGGCAATTGGTTTTACATTTGCCTTTTTATATGTTAAAACTAAAAGGATTATTGTACCGATACTAACACATATTTTAATGAATACATATGTAGTTATTATTCAGCTTTCTTATCACGATCAACAAGCAGAATCGATTCACTTTATCGGGGGCTTTTTGATACATATACTGAATAATCTTTTTTCCAATTAAATTTGCTAGTAATACTGGAGGACACTATTTAATGAGATCACCCCTTTCCCTTGCAATAATATATATGATATTAGGAATCGTATTTACATATTTTGCAATCCAACAAGTCCAAATGAACGGATGGGGCTTTTTTGCCTTTGTACTTATTTTTTTGGCAACATTAGATTTTGGCTCAGGCATCCGGATGTTGTTTCTCACTTTATTTCAAAAACGAAAAAAATAAGCGGTAAAACAAAGAGGCTGTCGTAATGACAGCCTCTTCTATTTTTTTATTGACTTGTTTCCAATTGCTCCTGTAATTCTTGTTCCTTCATTGCTTTTCGATAAGCAATTTTCGAAATTCCTATACTAATTTCATATAGAAGCAGTAATGGGACAGTTACCATCATATGGGATAGTAGATCAGGTGGTGTAATGAGCGCAGCAATTACTAATAAGACGAAATAAGCATATTTTCTTATTTTTGATAGAAATGCTGGGCTAATAATACCTAATCTCGTTAAAAATAAGATAATAACAGGCATTTGGAACAATAATCCAAATGGTATCGTAATTTGAAAGAGAAATTCAAAATATTCATTAATACCAATTACTTGCTGAATATGCATATGTTCTCCTAAATTTGTCATAAATTGAATGACAAAAGGAAAAAGAATAAAGTAGGAAAAAGATATTCCTCCGATAAAAAGCAAAACCGATATTGGAATATAGGATAATGTTACTTTCCGCTCCTTTTCATATAACCCTGGAGCAATAAATGCCCAAATATTATATAAAATAACTGGTGCGGTAATCACACATGAAATAACAAATGCCATTTGCATATAAATTTTTAACGGATCGGAAAGGCGAAAAGCATTTAATTGCAGAACGGCTGCCTCCTCGGTATGCTGCAAAAAAACGATAACTGGCTCCGCTATAAACAGGGAACCAACCATGGCAAGGACGAAAAAAACGACGATATAAATCAGCCGTTTTCTTATCTCTGCAATATGTTCAAAAATAGTCATGTTATCCTGATTCACACTGCTTCATCCTAACTAGTTTACATCATTATTTTTTTTCGCTGGCTCCTCATCTTCATCAGCCAAACCTTTTGTCGCATTTTTAAATTCTCGTAACGTATTTCCTGCCGCTTTCCCTAATTCAGGTAGTTTTTTCGGACCGAAAATTAATAAAGCTACGATTAAGATAATAATCAAACTCATAGGACCTATCATCCTACGACCACCCCCTTCAAACTATCATAACGTACTTTAGCATAATTTTAAATATTATTGCAAATTCATTTTATCATCCCAAAGAACCCTTAGTCCTCGATAACAACACCGTTTTCTTCTACTATTTCCATATCTGTTTCTTCTTCCGAATAATGCTTAATAAAATAAACAAATGATTGCAATTCCACTGCTAAATCAATATGATGTACACTAATAGATGAAGGTACTGTTAAACGAGCAGGCGTAAAGTTCAAAATTCCCTTAACATTTGTTTTTAATAGACGGTCCGTAATTTGTTGTGCAACGACAGCCGGAACCGTTAATATAACAACTTGAATATTTTCTGAGATAAGTCTTTCTTCTAATTCATCCATACTATAAATGAGAATTTCTCCAATATTACTACCAATCTTTTCTTTATTTACATCAAAGCCAATGACAATTTTTGTATTATTATTTTTCGTAAAATTATAATGCAATAATGCCGTACCAAGATTACCGACACCAATTAAGGCAACTTTCGTTAACTCATCTTGATCTAATGTTTTACGAAAAAATGATAATAAATACTGCACATTATACCCATAGCCTTTTTTCCCCAAGGCACCAAAATACGAAAAATCGCGGCGAATGGTAGCGGAATCTACTTTTACAGCTTCACTTAGCTCTGCAGAAGAAACGCGTTGTTTTCCAGATTGATATAAATTTTGCAAAAATCTATAATACAACGGAAGTCTCTTCGCTGTGGCTTTTGGTATTTTTAATTGATCTGTAGACATGTTTCTTCCTCCAACGTTGATAATGTTATTTTGCAATTATCATGATAAGCACAAGTTATTGCTTATTCATCCATAATAGCATAGGTAAAAATTCATCCCATCCCTGTGTTAACGCTTCCAAGATTCATTACATAAAAAAACTTACATGATTGATTATTGCAAAGATTGGTAAGTATTAACTTTTTTACTCCCTTTTTATCATACACGATTTTTCCGAAATTGTCTCCTTTTTAATCGAATCCATGCAGTTGCTATTTTTCCCCGCTATCATGTACTATTTTACTATAGGGTAATTCTATTTCTGTTAGAATAGGAATAACAACTTTTTTGATGTTTTTTGTCATTTAATTGAGGTGTATAACATGATTTTACTACAAGTGAACCAGCTCACAAAATATTTTGGAGCGGAACTTATTTTATCGAATATAAAATTAGAAATTCAAACAAGAGACCGCGTGGCACTTGTTGGTCGTAACGGTGCCGGGAAATCTACGCTGCTTAAGGTAATCTCTGGTCAATTATCCTACGATTCTGGAGACATAATTAAACCAAAGGATATTACGATTGGTTATTTAGACCAGCATACGGGATTACAATCAGATAGCTCAATTTGGGATGAAATGCTAACCGTCTTTGCGGATCTACTTGTAATGGAAAAAAAGCTACGTTCTTTAGAACTTCAAATGGCAGATGAGGCAAATTACGCTGATGAAGTCCGCTATCAAAAAATCTTATCTGAATATGATCAATTGCAAATTGACTTTAAAGATAAAGGTGGCTATCAGTATGAGGCAGATATTCGCTCCGTGCTCCATGGATTAAATTTTCATGACTTTGACTATAGTACAAAAATATCGACACTTAGTGGTGGGCAAAAGACCCGTTTAGCACTTGGTAAATTATTATTATCCAAACCTGATTTATTAATTTTGGACGAGCCAACCAACCATTTAGATATTGAGACATTAACATGGCTCGAGCAATATTTGCAAATGTATGATGGGGCAATATTAATCGTATCCCATGATCGTTACTTTTTAGATAAAGTCGTAAATCAAGTATACGAATGCTCCCAGCGCACGCTCACAAAGTTTACCGGTAATTATAGCCAATACTTAATCCAAAAGGCAGAAAACTATGAACGAGAATTAAAGATGTATGAGAAACAACAGGATGAAATCGCAAAAATGAAAGATTTTATTCAGAAAAATTTAGCTCGTGCCTCTACTACGAAACGAGCTCAAAGTCGGAGAAAAGCTTTAGATAAAATTCATGTGATGGATCGGCCACAAGGGGATGAAAAATCAGCCTCCTTCTCCTTTACCATTGAAAAACAAAGTGGGAACGAAGTATTAAGTGCCTCCGATTTAACAATTGGCTATCAATCAGAGCCTATTTCAAAAAATATTAATTTTCGTATTACAAGAGCTGATAGTGTCGCGCTCCTTGGTCCTAATGGCGTCGGAAAATCGACGCTATTAAAAACAATTGTTCAAATGCTTCCATCATTAAACGGCAGCATTCGCTTTGGTACAAACGTATCGGTTGCTTATTACGATCAGGAGCAAGCAAATCTAACTTCCAATAAGCGTGTATTGAACGAGCTTTGGGACGATTATCCGACAATGCCGGAAAAGGAAATAAGAAACATATTAGGTAATTTTCTATTTTCCGGGGATGATGTGCTAAAGCCAGTTTCTACTCTTAGTGGTGGGGAAAAAGCTAGACTATCGCTAGCAAAGCTAATGATGAAAAATGCTAATTTCCTAATATTAGATGAACCAACCAACCATCTAGATTTAGATAGTAAGGAAATATTAGAAAACGCATTGATTGATTATCCTGGTACAATTTTATTTGTATCACATGACCGCTATTTCATTAATCGCCTTGCCTCAAAAGTATTTGAGCTCTCCAATCATGGAATCGTAGAATATTTAGGGGACTACGATTACTATTTAGAGAAAAAAGAAGAACTATTGGAATTACAAAAAGGAACGACAGAACAAAAGAGCCTGGCAGCTCGTGAGCAGGAATCAAAGCAACGGAAAAATAGTTATGAACAGGATAAAGAATTAAAGAAACTAGAAAGGCAACGGAAACGTCGCATTGATGAAATTCAATTAATGATTGAAACACTAGAGGTTGAGGTAGCAAATAAAGAACTGCAATTAGTGGATCCAGAAGTATACACAGATCATACAAAGGTCGCTGCGTTAACAACTGAAATTAATCAAGCTATAGAAGAAATAGAAGCATTATTAGAGGAATGGACATTACTCGAGGAAGAAATGAGTTAATAGTTTGTAGATAGGGGGGCAAAATTGCTTCCCCTTTTTTATCCACATTTTTTATCCACAACATTACCCACAGTATACACATGACTTTTATCATATTTAAAGCGTTTTTTCCACATTATCCACAAAATACAATCAAGTTATTAACAAGTTGTGCATATTTGCGTAATACCTGTATATATCAATTACTAATTAACCATTTATAGTTTTTTATCCACAAAGTTATCCACATATTAACTATATACATTTTCCTCTGCTTTAATATTGTTACGTTTTTTCGTATTCCCTTTTTACTACAAAAAAACTCCTGCCAGTCCTTGACTAAGCAGGAGTCATGATTTTTGCTCGCATTATCTACTAAATGCCTCTAAATCTAACCCTGGATTTGCATTTAATGAAAGGTCTGCACGGATTCCTTTTTCGTAAAAAATACTCCCTGCAGCTGCAATCATCGCAGCGTTATCCGTACAAAGCTTTAATGGAGGAATGATTAAATCCACATTGTCCAATGTACCAATAGCTTGTTCTAAACGGACGCGTAAGCCTTGATTGGCTGCAACGCCACCTGCTAATAATACTTGTTTTACATTATATTGTTTAGCAGCGCGAATTGTTTTTTCCACAAGGACATCCACTACACTCGCTTGAAAGCTTGCAGCTAATGCCTCTGGCTTAATGGTTTCACCTCGTTGCTCGGCATTATGTACGGTATTTATTACCGCAGATTTCAGTCCACTAAAACTAAAATCATACGAGCCCTCTTCTAACCACGCTCTTGGTAGGTCTATTGTTGCCTCACCCTCTTGGGCTAAACGATCAATATGTGGACCACCAGGATACGGAAGATTTAATGTTCTTGCAACTTTATCATACGCTTCTCCAGCTGCATCATCCCTTGTCTCACCAATCACTTCGAAGTGGCCGTGCTCCTTCATATATATTAACTCGGTATGACCACCTGAAACTACAAGTGCTAGCAATGGAAATTGCATTTCTTTTACAAGACGATTTGCATAAATATGGCCGGCAATATGGTGAACTGGCACTAATGGGAGAGAATGTGCAAAGCTTAATGATTTTGCTGCTTCAACTCCAATTAATAACGCACCTACTAAACCTGGTCCAGCAGTTACCGCAATCGCACTTAAATCTTGAAAAGTTAATTTCGATTCATTCATTGCTTCTTCCAAGACAATTGTCATTTGCTCCACATGATGGCGCGACGCAATTTCTGGTACCACCCCACCAAAGCGTTTATGACTTTCAATTTGGGAAGCTACGACATTGGAAATAATTTCTGTACCATTTTTTATGATAGCAACTGCTGTTTCATCACAGCTTGTTTCAATTCCTAATATATATAGATCATTCATATAAATTCACCCACATTATTAAAGCATCTTCGTGATTATCCGAATAGTAGCCTTTCCGAATACCACCGTTCATAAAGCCAAATTTACGATAAAGATTTTGCGCTACAATATTTGAAACACGTACTTCTAGTGTTGCCTTTTTGGCACCTTTTACAATAAGTGTTTCCATCATTTTCATCATCAATTGTTCGCCTAATTTCCGCCCACGATACTCAGGTAATACCGCAATATTTGTAATATGTGCTTCATCTGCTATAATCCACACGCCACCATACGCGACAATTTTCCCATTTAACTCACATCCGATATAAAGTGCATACGGATTCATCGTAAGCTCCCGAATAAATGCCTCGCTACTCCATGGAGCAGAAAAAGAAGCATGATCAATCGCTAAGATTGCATCTAAATCATTAATAGTTAAAATCCGAAATAATGGTTTATTCTCCATAAGCTATCCTCTCATTTATCTCCGGTTTTGTTCTCTCCACTTCGCTTCTGCTTCTGCCAGACGTGTATAGTTTGGTACAAATGAATGGATATTCTCTTCTACTAGCTGCCTCCCTAAAAGTGCTAGTTCCCCTGGTCTTGGTATATTATCAGTAATTGGAGCAAAACATGCAAATTCATTCAAACGTACTGTAAATATTTCTTTATGCTGAGGTACATCACTACCTAAAACTAAAATTGGCTTTTCCATAGCGTTTAGCTTTAACACCCAATCTTCTGTGGAAATGTGCTGGTCTTCGAGAACTTCTATTATTTCTCCATTCTCAAACTTATATAAGCCAGTATAAATATTCCCTCTTCTTGCATCAATGATTGGTGATATATATCCATCGAAATATCTTCCCGAAGCTGCCATCACCTTCAGACTGGATACCCCAACTAGCGGAATCTTTAACGTCCACGCGAGTGTCTTTCCAATCGTTACACCAATTCGTAATCCTGTATAAGAACCTGGGCCCTCCGCTACAACGATTTTATTAATATCCTTCGTCTGAATTCCACAGTCTTTTAACAAATACTCTATTGCAGGTAGGACGCGAGTCGAGTGATTTCTTTTTATATTAGTTATATATTCACCAATTACTTTTTCGTCACTAACTAAACCGATTCCTAATACATCGGTTGAAGTATCAATCGCTAAAATATTCATGAAAAAACTCCTCACATACTTGTTTATAACGCTCGCCAATTGGTCGTAATTGTATTTTCCTCGATGTTTCATCTACATATTGAATCTCAATGATTAATAAATTATTTGGTAGCTGATCTTCTATGATGTGTGCCCATTCCACTACACATATTCCATCTCCATGGAAATACTCATCAAATCCTAAATCTTCCATAGAGTCTTTCATTCGATAAACATCCATATGATATAAAGGTAATCTCCCGTGGTATTCCTTAATTATCGTGAAAGTAGGGCTATTAACATTTCTTTGAATTCCTAACCCTTTCGCTAAGCCTTTCGTAAAAGAGGTTTTGCCAGCTCCTAAGTCCCCTTCTAATGCAATCACATCTCCTGCTTTTAAAAATTTACTTAGTTTTTCTGCAAGCTGAAATGTATCCTCAAAACTATGTACATTTACTTCCATTTGGTTCATTATCGTCACCTTTTCACAATTTACTCTAATTAAATGTAACGAAAACACAATAGAATATCAACCGTCGTATATTTCTTCACTTTGTTAAAGACCTTCTATAAATATATAAAAAACCTTAGGAGTGCTTCCTAAGGTTTGATTATCTAATGATATGTAGTAAATATTTTAATGGCGGTCCGGACGGGACTCGAACCCGCGACCTCCTGCGTGACAGGCAGGCATTCTAACCAACTGAACTACCGGACCATATATTGCGGGGATAGGATTTGAACCTATGACCTTCGGGTTA
>NZ_JAOUSF010000008.1 GCF_025660475.1 Perspicuibacillus lycopersici | reverse complement strand
CATCCCGAACACGGAAGTTAAGCTTCTCAGCGCCGATGGTAGTTGGGGGTTTCCCCCTGTGAGAGTAGGACGTTGCCAGGCAGCGCGAAGAACAGCTGAAATAAAGCTGTTCTTTTTTTGTGCTTGTTTTTTCTAAAGGATGGTTGTTCTTTGATGCGATAAGGTTATTGAGTAATCAGCTAAATAGATTGGATACACGATGGGTTAGCCGAAGGATTAACATTATATTTATTGTGTGGCGGACTTCAATTACAATAACAATTCATAATTTCTCAGCTTGTGCTTTTTATATATACAATCACTAATCTACTTAACTTTACATAATTTATATAGACGGCAATTTATTATCCTCAGAAAAAATAAGTTTAACATTTTGAATAAAAACTAGCTTCATAGTACATACTATATGTGCGGAGGTGGAGAAATGAGTGAAGATTTGAACCAAACCAATAAAGAAAAATGTATTATATGTGAACAGCAAAAAGAACATGGTTACTTTTTATATAATTCCTTTATTTGCCGAGAGTGCGAAAAAGATATTGTTCAAACCGAGACTGATCAACCACTGTATAAATTTTATGTAAACCAAATGAAAAAGATAAAATCAACTAGTATTTATTCTTAATATTTATAAGTAATTAGGAAATCGAGATTCGTAATTATCGTTAATTAGAGTATAATAAGATAAATAAGTTCATATGATTACTTTTAATAGCCTATGTTACGATAGGTTATTTTGTTTTGTTAAGATAAAGGAGTAATTTATTTATGGAGAAGAAAATGATGATGCCGTTAGTTCAGGCATTAATAAATCATAATAAAAATCAACCAGTGTCCTTTCATGTACCTGGTCATAAAAATGGTATGCTTTTATCACAAGATCAAGAGATAACTCCATTTTTCCAAGCAATTATGCAAATCGATCAAACCGAGCTTAGTAGATTAGATGATTTACATGCACCGGAGGGAGCGATTGAAGAAGCACAGCAATTATTATCAGACCTTTACAACACGAATAGTAGTTTTTTTCTTGTCAATGGTTCAACGGTGGGAAATATTGCGATGATATTAGCTACCTTCCGTGAGGGTGATGAAGTATTAGTACAACGAAATTCCCATCAATCAATAATGAATGGCTTAGAGCTGGCAAATGTGCAGCCAATATTTCTTGCGCCTAATATTGATAAGACAAGGCAAATATCTGGTGAGGTAGAAGTAAGCTTTGTTAAGGAAGCACTTGAAAAATATCCAAATATAAAAGGCATTATTTTAACAAATCCTAATTATTATGGGATTAACTATTCGATAAAGGAAATTATAAATTTAGCACACTCGCGTTCGATTCCGGTACTTGTAGATGAGGCACATGGTGCTCATTTTGTTATTGGAGAGCCATTTCCTAAATCTGCTTTGGAATATGGTGCAGATATTGTAGTTCATTCTGCACATAAAACATTACCTGCTATGACAATGGGCTCTTACTTGCATTTCAATAGCTCTTTGATTTCGCTTCAAAAAGTAAAAGACTATTTACGCATGCTACAGTCCAGTTCGCCTTCCTATCCGATTATGGCATCCCTTGATTATGCTAGGGGCTACGTTGCCTCCTATACAAAAGAAGATCTGAAGTTTTTAGTGGGTCAGATACGTTCGTTTATGGAGGAATTGGATAAACTTAAAGATATTACTGTTATAAAAGGTCATGAATATTACATCGATCCATTAAAAATTACCATTCAGTCAACGATGGGATTTTCTGGTTACGCACTACAAAGAGCACTTGAAGAACAGTCGATATTTGCAGAATTGGCAGACTTACGGAATGTGTTATTAATTTTTCCATTATTAAAGAGTGGCGTGGAATATCCTATAAAGGATACAATTATTCGTATAAAAAAAGCGATAAAATCTTTACAAGATTCCAAGTTACATTGGAATTCTGATATGGATATATTACAATATGAAGGGATTCGACTTTCCCATAGCAAAGCGAATTATCAAAAATTAAATCAGACGGAAAAAGAAGTAGTACCATTTGAACAGTCAGTGGGTCAGATATCATTTGAAAATATCATCCCTTACCCACCGGGAATTCCGGTAATTCTTAAGGGTGAAATCATTGTGGACGAGCATATTTTATTAATAGAAAAATTAGTAATGGTTGGGGCAAAGTTCCATGGTGGAGATTGGATAAAAGAAAGAAAAATAATGATTGTTAAAAATGAAATGTGAGTTTCATATAAATCGTATTGTTTCGATAAGTAATGTATATTCCTTACATTACAATACTTTAAGCTGTTTTCTAAAAGATTGTTGATATTTAATAAGATAAATAATATATCTGTTAATCTCCAAACTAATTCTAAATAACAACATGTTACGAAGAAGACAGCAATACTTTATGGACAAGCATTTAAACAACTTGGAGGATAGCATGAATAAAGGACTATTTATAACGGTAGAAGGACCAGAAGGGGCAGGGAAAACAACTATAATCCAATTAATTGCCGAGGAGCTTCAAACAGAAGGCTATTCTGTCATTTTAACGAGGGAACCAGGCGGTATTCCAATTGCAGAAAAAATCCGGAATATTATTTTGGATAAAGCACATACGGAAATGGATCCGAAAACAGAAGCACTATTGTATGCGGCAGCTCGAAGACAGCATTTAGTACAAAAGGTTGTTCCTGCTCTGGAAAAAGGAGATATTGTGTTATGTGATCGGTTTATTGATGCTTCAATCGTATATCAAGGATATGCGAGAAAAATCGGAGTAGAGGAAGTATTAGCCATTAATGAATTTGCTGTTGAAAATACAATGCCTAATCTTACCTTATATTTTGATATTGAACCTGAGATTGGATTAGCGAGGATTAAGAAAAATCGATCTTCAGAGGTTAATCGTCTTGATTTAGAAGGTTTAAGCTTCCATAAGCTTGTTCGTGAAGGCTATTTAACACTTGCAGAACAATTTCCAAATCGAATTAAAAAAATTGATGCAAATCAGACGGTAGAGGAAGTAAAAAAAGCAGCAAAAGCATATATTATGGACTGCGTACAAAAACGTTAAAAAGTTGCTATCTTAAAAGTAATTGTTGATCTACAGCGTTTGAAGACCCAAGGAGGATGGTTTTAATTATTCCTTGGGTCTTTATTTTAGTTTTGGTAAATAGCCTGCAGACCGAATTCGTTGCCTTTTCTTTCAAAAGTCAACGAATATCCGGTCTTCTCAGTGTATTATTCAATAGTTTGAAACCATTATTTGGATAAAAATACTTATAGGATTTAAGGCTGTTTCAATTGATGAACAAAAATATAGGCGATTACATAGGATAAGGTAGAAGGTCTAGATTGATATGAACTTAGTCGGTACGATTTTCTATAACAATACGAATCTAAAAATTATAAAAATTCAATTTAATTTTTTGATATTAAGTTCTTTTTCTTCTTTCAAAGGCTATTTATTGTTATAATAAAGTTAAGACAAGTTGCTTTATTTTATTTTATAGAACGGAGGTACAGAGCATGAAACTAATATTTGCCGTAATTCAGGATCAAGACAGTAACCGGTTATTGAATGCGCTTGTAGATAACAATTTTCGAGCAACAAAATTAGCAAGTACGGGTGGATTTTTAAAATCAGGAAATACTACGTTTATTATCGGTACAGATGATATTCGGGTAGAAAAAGCATTGAGTATTATTAAGGAAAATTGTAAATCACGTGAGCAATTAGTTGCCCCTGTATCGCCAATGGGTGGGAATGCAGATTCCTATATTCCATATCCAGTAGAGGTAGAGGTTGGCGGTGCAACAGTATTCGTTCTTCCAGTTGAGCAATTCCTACACTTTTAAACTATTCATATTATAAGAGGCAATCGGACCTTTCCGATTGCTTCAATTCTGTATTCGTTCTATAAAATAAATAATTTCCCATTACATGGAGGAGCAGGATGAAAGTAAATCAAGACTATCCGGTGAAGATGAAACAATTGCATCAGGAAGTAAAGGTACCTTCCAAGGGAAATGTTAATTTCCAAGAAATAGTGAAAAATCAAAACGAAAAATTACAAATGGGACAGCTACAACAGCTATTAGTTGAACTAGAAAAGGCTGGGGACCGGTTAGCAAGATCGAAAAATTTCCGTGATTTAGCTAAATACCGGGGTCTTGTGCAAAGTTTCCTAAAGGAAACGATAGACTATGGCTTGGAGATGCAAAGCAATCAGTCGTGGAATCAATTTGGGCAAAACCGAATATTAAAAATTGTACAAACTATTGATGAAAAGCTAGTTCAATTGGCAGATGAACTATTAGCTAGCCAAGAAAAGAATATGAAAATATTAGCGCTATTGGGAGAAATAAAAGGATTATTAATCAACTTATATACGTAAAACAGCAACCGGAAAGTAAATGAAGAAGAGTGGTAGGAATGGAAAATACTTGGAATGAATTATATAATTTGCAGCCAACGGTAATGAAGTTAATAAAAAATGCTTTGATCAAGGATCGGATTGCCCATGCATACCTTTTCGAAGGAATGAGGGGTACTGGGAAGAAAGAGATTGGACTCTACTTTGCCAAAGCTTTATTTTGTTTAAATCTTAAGGATGGATTTCAGCCATGTGAGCAATGTATTCATTGCCAAAGAATTAATCATGGGAACCATCCGGATTTACATATTGTTGAGCCAGATGGCGCGTCAATTAAAAAGGAACAAATCCATTTGTTACAACAGGAATTTTCAAAAAAAGGAATGGAATCGTCACAAAAATTTTATATGTTAATTGGTGCAGATCAAATGACTACAAATGCAGCCAATAGTTTGTTGAAATTTTTAGAGGAGCCAAATCAAAAGACGACAGCAATACTTATTACAGAAAATATCCAAAAAATTTTACCGACCATTTATTCGAGATGTCAACATGTTTCCTTTAAGCCTCTTTCAAAAAATGAAATGATTCGATTACTGGTAAATAAAGGGGTTAAACCAGAAAAGGCCCCACTTTATGCGCATTTAACGAATAATGTAGAAGAGGCATTGGAAATGAAGGAAGACGAATGGTTTTTACAAGCACAGAAAATAGTGTTAAAATTATATGAAATACTAAGCAAAAATCAATTAATGGATGCATTATTATTTTTGCATAGTGATTGGTTATCCCATTTTAAGGAAAGATCACAAATAGATACAGGCTTGGACATGCTTCTTTATATTTATAAGGATTTATTATATATACAGCTGGATAGTGACGATATGCTCGTCTACCCAGATCAAAAAAATGATTGGCAAAAGAATGCCCTTCAGGTTTCTAAAGAAAAACTAGCAAATCAAATTCTAGCAATATTAGAAACAAAAAAGAGATTACAATCAAATGTAAACGGACCACTTTTAATGGAACAGCTTTTAATTAAGCTGCAGGAGGGATCAAATTTTGTATAATGTAGTTGGTGTGCGCTTCAAGAAAGCCGGAAAAATATATTATTTTGATCCAGATGGCATTACGGTCGAAAAGGATCATTATGTAATAGTGGAAACGGTTCGTGGAATAGAGTTTGGGAAAGTCGTCATTGCAAATAAGCAGGTAGACGAGGAAGATATAGTATTACCATTGAAAAAAGTGCTTCGAATAGCCGACGAAAAGGACCGTTTGCAAGTCGAGGAAAATCGAAGAGATGCAAAGGAAGCCTATGACATTGGTTGTCAAAAAATAGAAGAACATTTACTAGATATGAAGTTAGTCAATGTCGAATTTACATTTGACCGGAATAAAGTGATATTTTACTTTACTGCCGATGGCAGGATTGATTTTCGTGAGCTAGTAAAAGACTTAGCTGCTATATTTAAAACACGGATTGAGCTTCGCCAAATTGGCGTTCGTGATGAAGCAAAAATGTTAGGCGGGATTGGTCCATGTGGACGAATGCTTTGCTGTTCTACCTTTTTAGGAGATTTTGATCCAGTTTCCATTAAGATGGCAAAGGATCAGAATTTATCACTAAACCCAACGAAAATTTCTGGTTTATGTGGTAGATTAATGTGTTGTTTAAAATATGAAAATGATGAGTATGAAAGTGCAAAAGAGCAGTTACCAGATTTAGGAGAATATATTAATACGGCTCATGGTGATGGTAAAGTCGTCGGCTTGAACTTAATGGAACGAGTTATTCAAATCGAGTTAGCGAAACAGCAAAGAGTGGTTGAATATACGTTAGATGAAATTATTGAAGAAGGTGCTATCTCTAGTAAAGCCGCGGATTAACGAGGTGGACAATATGAATAAAAAGGATCTATTCGATTCGGTAAGTAACATGGAGCAACAAATCGGACAGCTATATCAGCAACTAGGGGAATTAAAACAGCATCTAGTCGATATGATTGAAGAAAATAATTCACTAAAACTAGAAAATGAGCATTTACGTCATCAACTAGAAAAACGATTGACAAAAAGTGAGAAACAAGCCAATAAAGAAAACTTAAGTAAAATAAATGTCGATAAAAAAACACTTCTTGATATTGGAGAAGGCTATGATAATTTAGCGCGTTTATATCATGAAGGTTTTCACATTTGTAATTTACAGTTTGGTAGTTTGCGTAAAGAGGGAGATTGTATGTTTTGTCTCTCGTTCTTAAATAAAAACAAGTAGTACCTTCCTTTTCTAGGAAGGTTTTTTTATAGTAATGATTAATGGTAAAAAAATGATGGAGGCTTCTATGGTTGAATTAATAGGAGATGAAAGATTAGATTATTTGTTAGCAGAAAATTTACGTATTATACAAAGCCCTTCTGTTTTTTCTTTTTCATTAGATGCAGTTTTATTAGCAAAATTTGTTTATGTTCCAATTCAAAAAGGAAGATTAATCGATCTTTGTACAGGAAATGGCATTATTCCGTTGTTATTATCGACACGAACGAAGGGAACGGTAACAGGAGTAGAAATTCAAGAAAGATTATTTGATATGGCTGAGCGAAGTGTTGAGTATAATCAGCTGGAACAGCGAATTGAATTAATCCACGGAGATATTAAAGAGATGCCGAGTGTGTTAGGGCATAGTAAATTCGATGTTGTGACCTGCAATCCACCATATTTTCCAATAAACGGTCGATCCATTATTAATGAAAGAGAGCCATTTGCAATTGCGAGACATGAGATTTATTGTACGTTAGAGGATGTAGTGAAGGTAAGTAGTCAATTAGTCCGCCAAGGTGGGAAGGTAGCCTTTGTCCATCGGCCAGGTCGATTATTAGAGATTCTCTCTTTAATGAGAAAGTATAAAATTGAGCCGAAAAGACTTCGTTTTGTTCATCCTAGGCTAGGTAAGGAAGCAAATACAGTGTTAGTAGAGGGAATTAAAGATGGAAATTCTGATTTAAAAATTCTCCCACCACTAATTGTCTATAATACGAATAATGAGTATTCGGAGGAAGTAAAGGAGATCTTGTATGGAGGAAAGTGAGTATTATTTCTATGTATTAGAGTGCAAAGATGGTAGCTATTACGGTGGCTACACGGTAGACTTGGAGAAAAGGTTACAGGCACATAATTCCGGTACAGGAGCAAAATATACAAGAGGAAGAGGTCCAGTGAAATTAGTTTATCATGAAACCTTTTCTACAAAAGGAGACGCATTACGGGCAGAATACCGATTTAAACAACTTCCACGTAAGAAAAAAGAGGAATTTTTAAAAGGAGTTATACAATTTGAAATTACAAAAAAGCTTTCTAAATGATAATGGCATTTTATATTTAGTTCCTACTCCGATTGGAAATTTAGAAGATATGACCTTTCGTGCTATTCGGATTTTAAAGGAAGCCGATATAATTGCTGCAGAGGATACAAGAAATACAAAAAGGCTATTAAATTATTTTGAAATAACGACAAGTATGACAAGCTATCATGAACATAATAAGGAAATAAGTGGAAGACAATTAATCCAAATGTTGCAGGAGGGGAAAACTATTGCATTAGTAAGTGATGCTGGTATGCCTGCAATATCAGATCCAGGCTATGAATTAGTTGCCGAAGCAATTAAGGAAGGGATCAATGTTAT
Organism: Perspicuibacillus lycopersici; assembly: GCF_025660475.1. GTDB lineage: Bacteria > Bacillota > Bacilli > Bacillales > Caldibacillaceae > Perspicuibacillus > Perspicuibacillus lycopersici. The sequence continues at coordinate 44,618 of NZ_JAOUSF010000008.1, read as the reverse complement.
TTCGTTACCGGGTGCAAATGCTGCATTAACTGCAATAACAGCATCTGGTATTGCACCACAGCCATTTTATTTTTACGGTTTTTTACCTAGAAAGAAAAAAGAGAAAGAGTCAGAGTTAGAATCATTAAAATACATAAAGGCAACGATGATTTTTTATGAAGCCCCTCATCGAATTAAAGAAACCGTGCTTTCCCTATTTGAAGTTTTTGGTAATCGCAATGTTGTTTTAGGAAGAGAGCTTACAAAGAAATTTGAAGAATATATACGCGGAACTCTTTCAGAGGTGTTGGAATGGCTGAAAGAAGGAGAGATTCGAGGAGAGTTCTGTATCGTTATTGAAGGAACAAAAGAAGAAAATATTTTCGAACAGCAGGTATGGTGGGAAAATTTAAATGTCGTCGAACATGTGGATCATTACATTAAACAAGGAATGCAAACAAAGGATGCAATAAAAACTACAGCGAAGGATCGCGGTGTAGGGAAGCGTGAGGTTTATCAGATTTACCATATTAATGGTGAAACGGAATAATCCGTGTATGGACAGAAAAAAGACAAGGACATTGTATGAAGTAGCCCTTGTCTTTTTATTGTTGACTCTTATTTAGCAAGTTGAAATGCATTTTTAATTTCATTTAATAGTTGTTCTGCTCCATCGCGACTTAATACAAGTTTACCGTTTGCAAAAACAACATTATCATCGGAAACATCACCTGTAATATGACAGGTCATATTTGGCTTATATTTTTTTAAGATAATTTTATCATCATCGACATAAATCTCTAATGCATCTTTTTCTTCTATTCCTAGAGTTCGTCGAAGTTCGATTGGAATTACCACCCGACCCAATTCATCAACCTTTCTTACTATCCCTGTTGACTTCATATTCATTTCCCCTCTCAAAAAATAAATAGTTTTTATAATATTTCTCTTTCTAGTAAATTTTAGACAGTTTCGTCTAGTTTTATAGTAACAGTGGATTACTATATCCGTCAATAAGTTAATACCCTAAAACCTATAATTTAAACCAATATTTGAAATTATTTTCAAATTTATACAACGAGGATAAGTATCGTTATTTTAAAGGGAATCATACCAACTATTTCGCCTTTTGGCAACAAAAAAATGGTAACTATTAATTACTAAATATAAGAGTAGCGGAATATTTATTCAATACTAAAATCCCCCTTTTTGGTTTAAATTGACAACTTAATGCAAATAATTATAAACCTATTATTTGTTTTATTGGATTTTTAGCTAGCAGTTGCTTATTGGATGGAGAATTTTGACAAACTGATCGATGTAAGCTTTCACTAGTGGACTCATGCGGAAAATGATGTATTTGTGGTATGATAGATGTAAGTTGCACTTTTTTGGTTTTTTATGTATATTTTTTTCATATAAGCGGTTAAGATAACATAGGAAATAATTGATTTTACCATTATGGGAAAATCTGTTAATTGCTCTCGGGCCGCATGAATCGAGGGCTTTTTCTGTATTCGACTTAAGAAATGAGGAGATTAAAGTGGCAGAAAACAAAAAGACGTTTTATTTAACGACACCTATTTATTACCCTAGTGGTAATTTGCACATTGGTCACGCGTATACGACTGTTGCAGCCGATGCAATGTCTCGCTATAAACGGATGACAGGCTATGATGTAATGTTTTTAACTGGTACGGATGAGCATGGACAAAAGATTGAACGGAAAGCACAAGAAAAAGGTATTACGCCACAGCAATATGTCGATGAAATTGTTAGTGGTATTAAAGAGCTTTGGGACAAGCTTGATATTTCCTATAATGACTTTATTCGTACGACAGAGACACGCCATAAAGAAATTGTTGAGAAGATTTTTGCTCAATTAGTGGAACAAGGGGATATATACTTAGATGAATATGAAGGCTGGTATTGTACACCTTGTGAATCGTTTTTTACGGAGAGGCAATTAGTAGATGGAAATTGCCCAGATTGCGGTCGTCCGGTAGAAAAGGTAAAAGAGGAATCCTACTTTTTCAAAATGAGTAAGTATGTTGATCGCTTGTTGCAATATTATGAGGAAAATCCAGAATTTATCCAACCCGAATCACGAAAAAATGAAATGATTAACAATTTCATCAAGCCTGGATTAGAGGATTTGGCAGTTTCGCGTACAACATTTGATTGGGGAATTAAAGTTCCAGGTAATCCAAAACATGTGATTTATGTTTGGATTGATGCGTTAACAAATTATATTACGGCATTAGGCTATGGGTCAGATGATGATAGTAAATACAAAAAGTATTGGCCAGCAGATGTTCATTTAGTTGGTAAGGAAATTGTTCGATTCCATACAATTTATTGGCCAATAATGTTAATGGCATTAAATTTACCATTACCAAAGAAAGTATTCGCCCACGGCTGGTTGTTAATGAAAGATGGGAAAATGTCGAAATCTAAAGGAAATGTAGTGGATCCGGTAACTTTAATTGATCGTTATGGTCTTGATGCTCTACGTTATTATTTATTACGTGAGGTTCCATTTGGAGCGGATGGCGTATTTACACCAGAAGGATTTGTTGAGAGAATTAACTTTGATTTAGCAAACGATTTAGGGAACTTATTAAACCGTACAGTCGCTATGATTTCCCAATATTTCGGTGGAACTATTCCAACCTATAAAGATACGACATCAGAATATGAAAAAGCATTAGTGAGTGCCAATGAAGAAGGTGTTCGCCAATATGAAGAGGCAATGGAGAAGATGGAATTCTCTGTAGCATTAACTTCTGTATGGCAAATTATAAGTAGAGCAAATAAATTTATTGATGAAACAATGCCTTGGAAGCTTGCAAAGGATGAAGAAAACCAAGAAGAACTTGCTAGTGTATTAGCACATTTAGCAGAGACTTTAAGAAGGGTCGCTATATTATTACAACCATTTTTAACAGCAACACCAAAGAAAATGCTAGCGCAATTAGGGTTAGTTGATGGAGAAATGAGTAATTGGGATAGTTTATCTAGTTTTGGCCAGATTCCAGCTGGTTCGAAAGTCGAAAAAGGGAGTCCTATTTTCCCAAGATTGGATATGGAGCAGGAAGTAGCCTTTATAAAAGAAAAAATGCAAGGTACTGTGGCAGCGCCAGCTCCTGATTCAGCTGAAGAAAAGGCAGAGTCTGTAGAGGTGCTTCCGGAAATTTCTATCGATGATTTTATGAAAGTAGATCTCCGTGTTGCTCAAGTTGTTCAAGCAGAACCAGTTAAAAAAGCAGATAAGCTTTTAAAACTACAACTCGATTTAGGCTATGAAAAGCGACAAGTGGTTTCCGGAATTGCACAGTTTTATAAACCAGAAGAATTAGTTGGTCAACGAGTGATTTGTATTACTAATTTAAAACCTGTAAAACTACGAGGCGAATTATCCCAAGGAATGATTTTAGCAGGGGAAAAAGACGGTGTACTATCGTTGGCAACTGTTGATGCCTCCTTACCAATAGGTGCGAAAGTGAAATAATGGTAAGTTTTAGTAATTTTAAAAATTACACAATAAAATAATAGTATTGTACTTAAAATAACATAGAAATGTTACATAAAAGAAACATTTCTATGTTATTTTTATCCTATAAGAAAGCGATTTATATACGAATAATAGGTAATTTGTACCAAATATTCGTCGATAAAAAAAGGTGAAACAAAATGTTATTTGATACACACGTACATTTAAATGACGAACAATTTAACGAAGATTTAGAGGAAGTAATAAATAGAGCGGCGGATGCAGGCGTTTCTGACATGATTGTAGTTGGATTTGATCGACCAACGATTACAAAAGCAATGGAATTAATTGAAGCATACGATCATATATATGGTTGTATTGGCTGGCACCCAGTAGATGCAATTGACTGTACGGATGAAGATTTACAGTGGATTGAGGAATTGAGTAAACATCCTAAGGTTGTTGCAATCGGAGAAATGGGCTTGGACTATCATTGGGATAAATCACCAAAGGATATCCAAAAAGAAATCTTTCGGAAGCAAATAAGACTAGCAAAGAAACTAAAGCTACCAATCGTTATTCATAATCGTGAAGCAACCGATGATATTATGACGATATTAAAAGAAGAGCATGCCGAAGAAGTTGGAGGCATTATGCATTGCTTCAGTGGTAGTCCTGAAATTGCGAAAGAATGCGTGAAAATGAACTTTTACATTTCTCTTGGTGGTCCAGTTACTTTTAAAAATGCGAAAAAGCCGAAAGAGGTGGCAAAGGAAGTTCCGTTGGAGAAGCTTTTGATTGAAACAGATTGTCCGTATTTAGCACCACATCCTTTCAGAGGAAAGCGAAATGAGCCTGCCTATGTGCGGCTAGTAGCGGAGGAAATAGCAGCCATTAAGGAGATAACATTAGAGGAGCTGGCGGAAGCTACCACTCGAAATGCAAAAGCTCTCTTTAAAATCTAGTAATACGATAGAGGGGAAGAGGAAGAAATTTAGCAAAACTTGTCAAACCCCCTCTTTTTATTGACAATATTACACATATTTGTCGATAACTTGTCCTTTACTCATTGTAAAAACATATGACATAATAGAAAAACAGTTTCCGCCCTTCATTTGACAACCGGTTTATTCTCTTATATAATCTCCAAATGTAAAGGAGGCAAATTTCATGAATTTTACGACCATGAAAGGCCTGTTTAAAAAGCGACCGAATAGGAAGCAATGGTTCATAATATCTGCTAGTTTAGTAGTATTATTGATAGCAGGACTTTTCATATTTGAAGGTACGAAAACAACCGTTGCCTTAACACTGGATGGAGAAACAAAAGAAATCCGGACACATGCAAAAACAGTAGAAGATATTCTAGTAGATTTAGATATTAACTATAAAGCACACGATTATGTATCGCCAGCACTTGATACGAAAATAAAAGAGAATCAAAAAATTGTGTGGAAGCAAGCACAGCAAGTAATCTTAAAAGTTGATGGCGAAGAACAGAAAGTGTGGACGACATCAGATACGGTTGGGCAATTTTTAAAAGAGCAAAATCTAGTAGTGAACGATCAGGATAAGTTAAATGTAGCTGCTGATACGAAAATCAAAAATGATTTGGAGATTCAGCTAGATGTTGCATTTAAGGTAGTAGTAAATGATGGTGGAACTGAGAAAGAAGTATGGTCCACTTCGACTACGGTCGCTGACTTTTTAGAACAACAAGGAATCAAGTTAAATGAATTGGATCGTATTGAGCCAGAACTAGAGCAGACATTGTCGAAAGATTCTGTAGTTAAAGTCATCCGAGTTGAAAAAGTCACCGATGTAGTGGAAGAATCAATTGATTATTCTGTCGTAACTAAGAAGGATAGCAGTTTGGAGAATGGAAAACAAAAGGTTGTCCAAACGGGGCAAGAAGGAAAGCTTCAGAAAAAGTATGAAGTAGTTATGGAAAATGGCGTAGTCGTTTCCAAAAAATTAATTAGTGAAGAAGTAGTCCAAGAATCTACGGACAAAATAGTAGCTGTCGGTACAAAGGTAATTCAGCAAACAGTATCACGTGGTGCGGAAACTGGGAAAGAGTTTTATGTAACATCTACAGCTTATACAGCTGATTGTAATGGATGTTCTGGTAGAACAGCTACAGGTATTGATTTAAAAGCCAATCCGAATATAAAAGTTATTGCAGTTGACCCAAGTGTCATTCCGTTAGGTACGAAGGTTTGGGTTGAAGGATATGGTTATGCAGTTGCTGCCGATATTGGTGGAAATGTATCAGGCTACAAAATTGATGTTTATTTCCCAACACAAAGCGAAGCATATCGTTGGGGAATGAAGAAAGTAAAAATAAAAATATTGGAATAATTAATAATGCAGAGGAAGAATTTCCTCTGCATTTTACTTTTCTACTGTTACATATCATAATAAGACAAGGATAACCAATAGTTTATTTTGGAGGAAGAAATGAAGATTAAAGAAATAATAGTGGTGGAAGGAAAAGACGATACCGTTGCAATTAAACGAGCGGTTGATGCAGATACAATCGAAACCAATGGTTCTGCAATAAATGAAGAAACAATTGAAAAGATAAAATTAGCAGCTGAAAAAAGAGGCGTAATAATATTTACGGACCCCGATTTTCCAGGGGAAAAAATACGAAAGACAATTACCGAAAGTGTACCGAATTGTAAGCATGCATTTTTACCAAAAAATCAAGCAAAACCGAAGACAGGAAAAGGCATCGGTGTAGAACATGCATCTCCGATTGATATCCAAAATGCATTGAAGGATGCATATTTGATGGAATCTGATTTACAAGAATTAATCACACAGGATGACCTGCTTTATTACGGATTTATTGGGGACACACGTTCAAAGGAAAGAAGAGAAAAACTAGGTGCTTTATTGAAAATTGGCTATACGAACGGAAAGCAATTACATAAACGACTACAAATGTTTCAAATACCGAAAAATGTTTTTGAAGATGCGGCAAGGAAAATTCATCAGGAGGAACAAAAATGAACAAAGACATTGCAACTCCCATACGAACTAAGGCGATATTAGAAAAGCATGGATTTAATTTTAAGAAAAGTTTAGGACAAAATTTTTTAATTGACCCAAATATATTACGAAATATTGTGGAATATGCAGATCTATCTCCTGAAAGCGGAGCAATCGAAGTTGGTCCGGGAATTGGTGCGTTAACAGAACAATTAGCGAAAAACTGTAAAAAAGTAGTTGCGTTTGAAATCGATCAACGCTTAATTCCTGTACTAAAGGATACGCTAGCACCTTATCCGCATGTAAGTATCATAAATCAGGATATTTTAAAGGCAAATGTTCAGGACGCGATTAATGAGCATTTTAAAGGTATTGAAGACATCGCGGTTGTCGCAAATTTACCATATTATATTACGACACCAATTATTATGAAGATATTAGAGGATCGACTGCCTGTTCGCAGCCTTGTGGTGATGATGCAAAAGGAAGTGGGAGACAGACTAAGTGCGAAGCCAGGAACGAAAAATTATGGCTCCCTATCCATTGCTGTTCAATATTATACGACAGCAGAGATCGTGATGAATGTTCCGAAAACCGTTTTTGTTCCTCAACCGAATGTCGATTCCGTTGTTGTTCGATTGAATAGAAGAGAAAATCCTCCAATTTCTGTGACAAGCGAAGCGTTCTTTTTTAAAGTAACGAAATCAAGCTTTACTCATCGCAGAAAAACGATCTTAAATAATTTAACAAGTCAATTAGAGGAAGGAAAAGAAAAGAAGGAAGCAATTTTATCTGCTTTAAGTAAAGCTAATATAGATCCGGCACGACGAGGAGAAACATTAACAATAGAAGAATTCGGAACCTTAAGCAATGAATTGTATCCGTACTTCCACTAATTAGTTATTGTTGCTGCTATTTTTTCCGTGGCAAACCTTCACCACTTGAGGAGCTGTTGCATAGCCTATTAAGGATTTAACGGTACTTACTTAACGAACATGGAGTGAAGGCCATGGGATAAATAAAAATGAAATTGTTGGAAGAAAATCATATCAATGTGATATACCATTCCGTGTCATACAAATTTACGAGAACAATGGTCAGCGTTATGCGTTGTTATATGGAGAGGATATTCGTCTGATTGCCGATGCGCCAATAGATGATTTACTTCCTTTAGATGGGAATAAAACACAGCAATTGCTTGCTCCGTTACGTTCGTTGGAGGAGCAATCCTTTCAATTATTTCGTCAAGATTTTAAAGTGATTAAGGAGAGGCAGGAGTACAAATCAACCTCCGGATATAATAGTGAATACCAATTATTTCATATGCCAGGAAAGGTATTACATGTGGATGGAGATCCAGCCTATTTAAAAAAATGTCTAACCTTATATAAAGAAATAGGAGTTCCGGTGGTTGGCGTTTATTGTGATGAAAAGGAAATGCCGTTGAAGGTGCCACGATGGGTGGAAGAGTTTCGGCCGGATATTTTAGTGATTACCGGACATGACGCATATTCTAAACATAAAGGGAAGAAAACGGATATAAATGCATATAGACATTCCAAAAATTTTGTTGCGACTGTGAAAAAAATTAGGCAAAAGCATCCGAACCTCGATCAATTAATTATTTTTGCTGGTGCTTGTCAATCGCATTTTGAATCATTAATTAATGCAGGAGCCAATTTCGCAAGTTCCCCATTAAGGGTTAATATTCATGCATTAGATCCGGTCTATATTGTATCTAAATTAAGTTATACACCGTTCACGGAACGTGCGCATGTTTGGGACCTTATCCGAAATACCATTACAGGAGAAAAAGGAATTGGTGGTATTGAAACGAAAGGTGTCCTTAGAATGGGCATGCCTTATCATCCGAAAAATGAATAACTATTGATGGTTAGCTAACGTGTATTGCGTTAGCTTTTTCATTTTTATTAGAAAAGGTAGTAAATATACAAGAAATATATATGTTTATACATATTTCCAAAGAATTAGGGAAAGTATATAGCTGATGTCGAAAAAAGTTGAAATTTGTTAAAAAAAATTATTGACAAGAGAAAAAATCTCTTGATATAATTTAATATTTTACCCTTGACAATCATGTGAAAAATATGTTACAATTATTCCTAGTGAGGTGTATAAGATATGCCAAGAACATTATCCGATATAAAGAAGAACCTTGATTCTAACTTGGGAAAACGGCTAATGCTAAAAGCAAATGGTGGACGAAAAAAAACAATTGAACGTTCCGGTGTTTTAGCAGAAACCTATCCAGCTGTTTTTGTAGTTGAATTAGATCAAGAAGAAAACTCATTTGAACGCGTTTCTTACAGTTATGCTGATATTTTAACGCAAACTGTACAACTTACATTTTATGAAGACAAAAAGGAATTAATTTAAGTTAGCAGTGAACGAAATTGTTTACTGCTTTTTATTTTGGTCTTTTTTTGCCTAGTTTAACAACTTTATACAGGAATGAATGACAACTTTTCGACAAAAACTAACCTTGTCACAGCATGAGAGGGGTTGTGCGAATGGGTAGGAGAAGAGGAATTATGTCCGATCAGATGAAAGAGGAGCTTGCGAAAGAGCTTGGGTTCTATGATGTGGTCCAGAAAGAAGGATGGGGCGGTATCCGTGCACGTGATGCGGGTAATATGGTAAAAAGAGCAATCGAAATTGCCGAGGAACAGCTCAGAAACAAGCAATAAGCTATCTTCATCTTCCTTTTTAACAACAAATTAAAATTCTTGCTGTGACATCCGAGGATTTTCTTCCTCGGATTTTTTTATCATTTTCCTAAATAATGGTTGAACTGTGGGTTTATTTTTAGCTATTCTTATACATAGTGATTATATGGTAAAATAGGACAAAATTATGCATAATACACTTAAAGTAGGTGGACGTTGGTGAAACTTCTAGTAAAGGCACCTGCGAAAATTAATTTGTCATTAGATGTTCTACATAAACGAGACGATGGCTATCACGAATTAGAAATGATAATGACAACCGTTGATTTGGCAGACCGCCTTGAATTGGCATTAAGAAATGATGATCGGATTACCGTTTATTCCCAAAGCCGCTTTGTGCCTGATGATGAACGTAATTTGGCATATAAGGCAGCGAAAGTATTAAAGGATCGACTAGGAATACCAAAAGGTGTAGAAATTACAATCGAAAAAAATATTCCTGTAGCTGCTGGCTTGGCTGGTGGAAGTAGTGATGCTGCAGCAGTGTTAAGAGGGCTAAATAAACTTTGGGGACTAGGCTTAACATTGGATCAATTAGCTACAATCGGGGCGGAAATTGGTTCGGATGTATCCTTTTGTGTATATGGAGGAACAGCGCTTGCGAAAGGAAGAGGGGAAATTATAACACCACTTCCTGCACCACCAAATTGCTGGGTGGTTTTAGCGAAGCCGCCAATTGGTGTTTCGACTGCAGAGGTATATGAGAATTTGCAATTACATAATGTTGTTCATCCTAATAGTAAGGCGATGGTTGAAGCAATTGAACAAAATGACTATTTCGGGATGTGTCAAAACCTAGGTAATGTGCTTGAATCTGTTACTTTAAATCATTATCCTGAAGTTAAATCAATCAAAAACGATATGAAAAGATTTGGAGCAGACGCTGTTTTAATGAGTGGAAGCGGCCCAACTGTATTTGCACTTGTTCAACACGATTCAAGAATGCAAAGACTATATAACGGTTTGCGTGGCTATTGTAACCAAGTATATGCTGTTCGAATGTTAGGGAAAAGAAATGAGCAATAAGGAAACAATCATTTTTAAGTATATCGTATAATTAGCCAGTAACATGGACGAGCACGCTGAGGAGAATGAGTTCACGAAGTCCTTTCAAAAAGGCGGAGTGTATTCATATTCTGTAGGCTTATTACAACGAGCTTATGAAAAATATGTAATATTTGTAAGAGCTCTTGATAATAAACGAACAATATCTTATTATATATTTAATAATATTCGTATTATATACAGGAGGTGACATTGTGAGCTGGAAAAGAAGTGAAAGACTTATTGATATGACGAACTATTTATTAAATCACCCTAAATCATTAATCCCTCTTACCTTTTTCTCGGAGCGGTACGATGCAGCGAAATCATCTATAAGTGAGGATATCGCAATTTTAAAGGATACTTTTGAACTACAAGGAATCGGGAAATTAGTGACTATTCCAGGTGCAGCGGGTGGGGTTAAATATTTTGTCAAAGTAAATGATGAACAGGTAAAACCATTCATTGAGGAACTATGTCAATTGTTTGCAAGCCCTGACCGTCTATTGCCAGGTGGCTACTTATATATGGCAGATATTGTTGGCGATCCGAAAATTATGGACCGTGTCGGAAGAGTATTTGCATCAAGATTTAGTAATCAACAAATTGATGCAGTAATGACAGTGGCAACAAAGGGAATTCCGTTAGCCTATGCAACTGCAAGATATTTAAATGTACCAGTTGTTATTGTACGTAAGGATAATAAAATTACAGAAGGTTCTACTGTAAGTATTAACTATGTATCGGGTTCTTCGAAGCGAATCCAATCTATGCTACTCGCGAAGAGAAGCTTACAGGAAGGGTCTCGAGTGTTAATTGTCGATGACTTTATGAAGGCAGGCGGTACCATTAATGGTATGATCAGTTTACTAGAAGAATTCAATGCAAGCTTTGCAGGAATTGCTGTATTAGTAGAAGCAGAAGATATTGAAAATCGTTTAGTTGATCAATATATATCCATGGTCAAATTAAGTAATGTTGATATAAATGAGAAAAAAATAGAGGTACAACAAGGTAATTACTTTGATACTTTGGAGGCTGAATAAATGGATACAGTATCTACTAGATTAGCGCCTGCAGCAATTGGACCTTATGTACAGGCGATTGTTTCCAATAATCTTATTTTTACTTCCGGTCAAATTCCATTAACACTAGAAGGGAAAATAGTAGATGGTGGAATTGAAGAACAAACAGCACAAGTACTAACAAATTTACAAGCAGTATTAAACGAAGTGGGATCAGGTTTGGATAAAGTCATAAAGACAACTGTATTCCTTAATGATATGAATAACTTCCAAGCAATGAATGAAGTATACAGTCGCTTCTTTCACACACACAAACCTGCCCGTTCTTGCGTAGAAGTCGCTAGATTACCAAAGGATGTATTAGTAGAAATAGAATTAATCGCTACAAAATAAGAGGGGAAACCCTCTTATTTTTTTTGGATTTATAAAATAAAGCGCTGAGCTATATAAGTAGCAACAAATGATACGAAAATAGTCTTTTTTCCCTACCAAAACCTACACCAATAAAAAAATGATATTTTTTTAAAAAATAATAAAAAAATTTATAATTATTAGCAGGAAAAAGAGAAGCTTTGTAGAAATCTAATAATTAAGTCATTTTTGAAGGTGGTGAAAGAATGGAAGTAACAGATGTTAGACTACGTCGTGTAAACACGGATGGCCGTATGAAGGCAATTGCTTCAATAACACTTGATAATGAATTTGTTGTCCATGATATTCGCGTAATTGATGGAAACAATGGATTGTTTGTCGCAATGCCTAGTAAACGTACACCTGATGGTGAATTTAGAGACATTGCCCATCCAATTAATTCTTCTACTAGAGGAAAAATTCAAGAAGCGGTGTTAAACGAATACCACCGTCTAGGAGAGCTAGAAGTAGAATTAGAAGAAGCTGGCGCATCCTGAATCAAATATTGCATCTGAGAGCCTACTACCAAGGAGGCTCTTTTTTTGTAAACCCTTACGTTATTGATAATACGCCATTTGTGTACCCCTTCAAAGAATTCCTCGATTTTCTTCCCGTTTTTCCGTATAATTAAAGTTATGGGTTTTACGTGACTTCCTTGAAATCATTCGTTTTTTGATATATATTCATTATGGATAAAAAGGTTATTGGAGGCGCGTTATGTCAAATAGATACGTTATTATATTAGCTGCTGGGCAAGGAACGCGAATGAAGTCCAAATTATATAAAGTATTACATCCAGTATGTGGGAAGCCAATGGTCCAACATGTCATTGATCAAATGTTGGATGTAGGAGCTGACCAAATAATTACGGTTGTAGGTCATGGAGCGGAGCTAGTTAAAAAGGAGCTTGAAGGCAAGAGTGATTTTGTCCTTCAAGAAAAACAATTAGGAACCGCACATGCAGTGCTACAAACATATGATTTATTAAAGGAAAAGGATGGACTTACACTAGTCGTTTGTGGAGATACACCACTTTTAAAGGCTGATACAATACAATCATTAATGGAACATCATAATAAAGAAAAGGCAACAATGACGGTATTAACAGCAATTGCCGATGATCCCACTGGATATGGACGTGTTATCAGAAATGATAAGGGATTCGTTGAAAAAATTGTTGAACATAAAGATGCCTCAGAAGTGGAAAGATTAGTAAAAGAAATCAATACAGGAACATACTGTTTTGATAACCAAGCATTATTTGCTGCTTTACAAAAAGTGTCAAATAATAATGTACAGCAGGAGTATTATTTACCAGATGTACTAGAAATATTAAAGAGTAATGGCGAGGTTGTTTCTGCTTTTGTTACAAATGACTTTTCGGAATCCCTAGGAGTAAATGATCGTGTTGCACTTGCACAGGCTGAAAAGCTAATGCAAAAAAGAATTAATGAAACACATATGAGAAATGGCGTTACCATTATTGATCCAGATCAAACCTATATTGAAGCGGGAGTCACTATCGGTCAAGATACGGTAATCTATCCTGGAACAATCTTAAAAGGTAACACGAATATTGCATCGGATTGTACGATTGGACCAAATAGTGAAATAAATAACTGTATCATTGGCGAAGGAACAGTTGTCCGGCAATCAGTTGCCATTGATAGCAACATTGGTTCCTTTGTACAAGTTGGACCTTTTGCCCATATTCGTCCAGAATCCATGATTGCAAATGAGGTTCGAATTGGTAATTTTGTGGAGATCAAAAAATCATCCATCGGAAAAAGCAGTAAGGTTTCTCATCTCTCCTATATCGGAGATGCGGAAATTGGCAGTGGTGTGAATGTAGGTTGCGGGTCCATTACCGTAAATTACGACGGAGTTAATAAATATAAGACAGTTGTTGAAGATGATGCATTTATCGGATGTAATTCTAATTTAGTCGCTCCGGTTACTGTTGGGAAAGGCGCATTTATCGCGGCTGGATCAACGATTACAAATAATGTACCGCCTCAAGCTCTTTCCATTGCACGCGCACGCCAAGTTAATAAAGAAGACTACACAGCAAAAATGAATCGAAAGAAATAACACGGAGGGTTCCTAATGTCAAACTTATATCCCAATCATAAATTAAAACTTTTCTCACTAAATTCCAATCGCGCGTTGTCAGAGGAAATTGCCGATGTAATTGGTTTAGAATTAGGGAAATGCTCGGTTAGTCGTTTTAGTGATGGTGAAATTCAAATAAATATCGAAGAAAGTATCCGCGGCTGTGATGTTTTTGTAATTCAATCAACTAGCTTGCCAGTAAATGATAATATTATGGAATTACTTATCATGATTGATGCATTAAAACGTGCGTCTGCCAGAACGATAAATGTTGTAATGCCTTATTATGGTTATGCAAGACAAGATCGTAAAGCACGCTCTCGTGAGCCAATCACTGCAAAATTAGTAGCAAATATTTTAGAAACAGCTGGTGCTACTAGAATGATTACATTGGATCTACATGCACCACAAATTCAAGGCTTCTTTGATATTCCAATTGACCATTTAATGGGTGTACCGATTTTAGCGGAGTATTTCCAAACGAAAAACCTAGATGATATTGTTATTGTTTCACCAGATCATGGTGGTGTAGTCCGTACAAGAAAAATGGCAGATCGTCTAAAAGCGCCGATTGCTATTATTGATAAACGTCGTCCAAAACCAAATGTAGCGGAAGTTATGAATATTATCGGAAATATTCAAGGTAAAACATGTATTCTAATTGATGACATCATTGATACAGCAGGTACAATTACTTTAGCAGCTAATGCACTTGTAGAAAATGGGGCAAAAGAAGTATATGCATGCTGTACACATCCTGTTTTATCAGGACCTGCAATTGAACGAATTCAACATTCGAAGATTAAAGAATTAGTAATTACAAATTCCATTGCATTACCTGAAGATAAACATATGGATAAATTAGTACAACTGTCAGTGGCACCATTAATTGCAGAAGCAATTGTACGTGTGTTTGAACATAAATCTGTAAGTGTCCTTTTCTAGCATTCGATAAGAAAATTTTTTCGGATAATTTTTGTGAAGTGTGGGCATCCTATAAAATGGTTCAAATAATTGACTTCTAATCGCCTATGAACGATTCATAGGATTACAAAAGAGGTGTCCAAACATGGAAGCAATGATACAAGCAAAGGAAAGAACAAATTTCCAAAGGTCCGTTCTTAATGCATTACGAGAATCCGGACAAATTCCAGCAGTAGTATACGGTAAAAATATAAGTAGTACGCCAATTGTAGTTCAAAAAAGTGATTTTTTAAAAGAAATTCGAGAAGTTGGAAGAAATGGTGTTCTATCTGTAAATCTCGATGGGTCAAAGCAAAAGGTAGTGGTTCGGAATTATCAGGATGATCCATTAACAAAGGAAATTCTCCATATTGACTTTTTAGCAGTCGATGCAAACACAGAAATTAATACGAATGTAAGAATTAATCTAACTGGTGAGGCTGAAGGTGTGAAGGATGGTGGCGTGTTGCAGCAGCCAATGTTCGAATTAGCAATTACTGCAAAACCAGACCAAATACCAGAGGCAATTGAAGTTGATGTCACGAACTTAAAAGTTGGAGAAACAGTTACAGTTGGTGAAATTAGTTCAAAATATCAATTTCAAATCCATCATGAAGCAGATGAAGTGATTGCATCTATTTTACCACCGAAGCAAGAGGAAGAAATTAGTACTGGAGAAGAACAGGAGCCAGGAATTCCAGATAATCTGGAAGGAAGAGAAGAACAGGAAGAAGTGTAAAGAGGTAACCAAACTCGGTTACCTTTTTTTTGTAATAGGGGAATGAAAGGATGAAAGCCTTATGAAGTTAATCGTGGGTCTTGGAAATCCCGGTAAGCAGTATGAAGATACAAGACATAATATTGGTTTTAAAGTAATTGACGAAATTTCTTCACGATTAAATATCCGATTGGATGAAATGAAATTTAATGGGATATTCGGAAAAGGTACTATTAATGGGGAAAAAGTGATTTTACTTAAGCCACTAACCTTTATGAATTTATCCGGTGAATCTGTAGCACCATTAATGAGATATTATGATATTCCTGTAGAAAATTTATTAGTAATTTACGATGAGTTAGATTTGCCTGTAGGAAAAATCCGCCTCCGATACAAGGGCAGTGCTGGCGGACATAATGGCATAAAATCCATTATTGCTCATGTAGGAACTCAGGAATTTAATCGTATTCGGATCGGAATTGACCGTCCAGAGCAAGGGTACCCGATTCCAAATTATGTTCTAGGGAAGTTTAGCAAGGAAGAACAAGAGGTATTAAAGGATAGTATTGCAAAAAGTGCTCAAGCTTGTGAAATGTGGATAGAGAAACCTTTTCAAGAAGTAATGAATAAATATAATAAATAAAAATTTATGTAGTTGAATATGATTTGTTATACTGGGTATATGAATAACTACTTCCTGTTTTGTTAATCCTATATATGAGATTTTATTACATTTATCAGGACAGGAAGTGTATGAAGGAAATGGCAGTTCACTATCATTGTCGGCATTGTGGGACAACAGTAGGAAGTTTAGATAACAATAATTTATACTCTGAACAACTCGGATTCCATAAATTATCGGAGGATGAAAGACAGGATATGATCTCCTATGATTCTAGCGGGGATATTCATGTGAAATGTATTTGCGAAGATTGTCATGAATCATTTGCGAAAAATCCGCTGAATTATGAAAATGACTATATCATCCATTGAGGCTTTGGTTATCCAAAGCGTTTTTCTGTTTGTTTTTCTTCATACTGACATTTTAACCTAGTAGAATGCTCTACTTAATTAATAGATAAACGTAAGCTAGTAAATTTAGGATAAATTAATAGTTTTGCTTGATTGGAAAGAAAGGAGGCAGCTATGAGGGGGATTATTAAAACATTACGACAACAGGATGATTTAACATCGGTTATTACTGGAATTAATGAAGGCTTAAAAGAACAATTAATTTCTGGAATATCAGGATCAGCAAGAGCAGCTTACTATGCTACCCTTTATTCCGATACAAATAAATCGCTTTTTGTAATCACGTATAACTTACTACAAGCGCAAAAATTATATGATGATTTAGTGCAACTGCTTCCTGAGGAAAAAGTATTTTTATATCCGGCGAATGAATTAGTAATCGCAGATATGAGTGTAGCAAGTCCAGAGTTGAAATCGCAGCGAATTGAAACAATCAATTTTTTAAGCGAAAACAAGCAAGGAATTGTCATTGTTCCAATTGCTGGGATGAGAAAAATATTACCACCTAAAGCTGTATGGGAAAACCATCTTATTCATTGGAAGCTAGATGGGGAAATTGATTTAGAAGCATCCATCGAAAAATTTGTACAGATGGGATATGTACGAGCAGAAATGGTTTCTGCACCAGGAGAGTTTAGTGTCCGTGGTGGAATTATTGATATTTATCCATTAACGGAGAGTGATCCAATTCGTATTGAATTATTTGATGATGTTATTGATTCCATTCGATATTTTACAATTGAAAACCAACGTTCAAAGGAAAAATTAAAAGAGATAGTTATTGGACCTGCTTCAGAAATTATTTTAGAGAAACTGCATCTTCAGAACATAATAGCCGGGCTGGAAAAGAAATTACCTGCTAGCTTAATGAAAATTAAAGATGAAAAAGTAAAAGAGTTATTAGTCGTTCAAATGGAACATGATATGGAACAATTGAAGAACGGTCAAATACCAGAGCAGGTGTTCAAATATTTATCATTAGCATACGATGATTCAGCAAGTTTACTAGATTATGTTGGTAATAATGCAATAATTTGTATTGACGAAATCAGTAGAGTTGTTGAGATGAGAGAATCATTAGAAAAAGAAGAAGCACAATGGCAGACAGACCTATTAGCAGAAGGAAAGATTGTGCATGATTTAATGATTGCCCATGACGTCGTCGAACGTATACACGAGGCTAAGTTACCAATCCTATATTTTTCCTTATTTTTACGCCATGTTGCAAAAATTAATCCGCAAAACATAATTAATATTTCTTATAAGCAAATGCAAAATTTCCACGGTCAAATGAATTTATTGAAAACCGAAATGGAGCGCTGGAGGAAAAGTGGTTATACAGTAATCTTTTTAGGTGCGGATGAAGGTCGTGTCGAAAAATTAGAAAGTGTATTAGAGGATTATGCGGTAGATGTTCTGAACAACCGTGAAGGAGATCAGCTTGTTATAGGGAAACCTCAAATTATTCGAGGATCTTTAACGAGTGGTTTTGAGCTGCCCATTTATAAATTGGCAGTAATAGTAGAGGATGAGCTATTTAATAAGCGAGCCAGAAAAGGGACATCAAGAAAACAAAAACTATCGAATGCAGAAAGAATCCAAAGTTATAATGAATTAAAGGTCGGCGATTATGTCGTCCATGTGAATCATGGGATTGGGAAATATTTAGGAATAGAAACATTAGATATTAATGGTATTCATAAAGATTATTTGCAAATTAAATATCAAGGAACCGATAAATTATTTGTACCGATAGACCAAATTCATTTAGTACAAAAATATGTAGGATCGGAAAATAAAGAGCCGAAGGTCTATAAATTAGGTGGAAGTGATTGGAAGCGGGTTAAGAGAAAGGTAGAATCCTCTGTACAGGATATTGCCGATGACTTAATCAAATTATACGCTGAACGGGAAGCGACGAAGGGATTTGCTTTTTCTCCAGATAGTGATTTGCAGCGAGAATTTGAAGCTGCCTTTCCTTATCAAGAAACAGAGGATCAATTACGTTCCATTGCGGAAATTAAGAAAGATATGGAACGAGTCCGCCCAATGGATCGCCTATTGTGTGGGGATGTTGGATATGGCAAGACAGAAGTAGCGTTACGTGCAGCCTTTAAGGCTATTATGGATGGTAAGCAGGTTGCTTTCTTAGTACCGACAACAATATTAGCCCAGCAACATTTTGAAACAATGCGTGAGCGATTCCAAGACTACCCGATTAATATTGGTATGTTAAGCAGATTCCGTTCACGGAAAGAGCAGCAAGAAACAATTAAAGGCTTGAAAAATGGAACAGTAGACATTGTTGTAGGGACCCATCGATTATTATCGAAGGATGTTACGTATCATGATCTTGGACTATTGATTATCGATGAAGAGCAAAGATTTGGTGTTACACATAAAGAGAAAATTAAACAGCTAAAAACAAATATAGATGTATTAACACTCACTGCAACACCAATTCCGAGAACATTGCACATGTCAATGTTGGGAGTTCGTGATTTATCTGTCATTGAAACACCACCAGAAAATCGTTTCCCTGTGCAAACATATGTAATGGAATATAATGGTGCACTCGTAAAGGAAGCGATCGAAAGGGAATTGGCAAGAAATGGTCAAGTGTTTTTCCTATATAATCGAGTTGAGGATATTGATCGAAAAGCAGAGGAATTATCAATGCTTGTTCCAGATGCACGGGTTACGTATGCCCACGGAAAAATGACAGAAACTGAGCTAGAAAATGTGATGATATCCTTTTTAAATGGTGAATTTGATGTGCTTGTTAGTACAACTATTATTGAAACGGGAGTGGATATCCCGAATGTGAATACATTAATAGTGGATAATGCTGACAGAATGGGACTATCGCAACTCTATCAGCTTAGAGGACGAGTTGGAAGGTCAAATCGGGTGGCGTATGCATACTTTACGTATAGAAGAGATAAAGTACTAACCGAAGTGGCTGAAAAACGATTACAGGCAATAAAAGAATTTACAGAGCTTGGTTCTGGTTTCAAAATTGCGATGCGTGATCTTTCCATTCGTGGTACCGGTAATATCCTTGGGGCACAGCAGCATGGATTTATTGAATCGGTCGGATTTGATCTGTACTCACAAATGCTGAAGGAAGCAATTGATCAAAGAAGAGGGGATATTTCTCAGGAGGAAGACCTTCCAGTGGAAATAGACCTAGAAATAGATGCGTATATTCCAGACAAGTATATTAGCGATGGCTACCAAAAAATTGAAATGTACAAGCGATTTAGAAACGTTGCTTCTTTTGAAGATATGGAGGAGTTAAAAGAAGAAATGATTGACCGCTTCGGGGACTATCCTGTCGAAGTAGATAACCTCTTTAGAATTACACAAATTAAGCTATTTGGAAAATTAGGTGGAGTAGAATCCGTGAAAAAAGGAAAAGAAGAAATCCAAATCCTGTTCAATGAAAACTCCTCACAAAATATTAGTGTGCAAAAGCTAGTAGCAATTTGTAAACCATTCGGTCGCTTCGTAAGCTTCGGCATGGAAGGTTCCAAATTCAAAATTGTTATTCGTGCAAAAAATGAAAAAGAGGAAAAACGAATCCAAATGGTAGAAACAATAATGGAAAATATTCCAGATCTAGTAGAGCAAAAAATAAAAACTGTATCTTAAGGTAATAGTTGATTATCTGTTCAAATTTAATGACATTTACTAAATGCAACTTATTTGCATGGAAATGATACACTCACTTTCCGCAATTATGGAGACTTGAAGAATCTCTATAATATGTTAGGAGGTGAGTTTTTTTATATTCGGAATATATAGTGGAAAAATGAAGGGTACTTTCATTCCGTAAAATATTTGTAACCATTTTGTTAAAATAACCAATGTTTACCCCCGCAAATAAAGGGAATAAACCAATCAAGAACAAAGAAAGGTAGATATTGCCTCCTGTGGCAGCATTACTTATTTCGAGAAAAATTTCTAGATTGTGCATAGAACTTTCCATATGAAAGATAATAAATGTAAGACAGGATGATGATTCCAATTATGCGGAGGCAACTTGAGAAATCATTGGTTTTGCTATTCAAGGTAAATCTGACAAAGCCTTCCTTGTGGTACAGCCCCGCTACAGGTGCTTAGCATAAAGCATTTATTATTCGATGTAATGGTATAAATAGCTACAAATGAACGACTGGATATTATCACCTAGTACATCCTGTACAAAAAAAGGACCGCATTGAAGATTTGCCTAGGTAGAGCAGCAAACAAACGGTTTTACAAGGTATTATCAAAAGAAAATCATCATAAGAAAGAGAGGCAACTCAAGATGAAAGCAACTGGTATTGTACGTCGTATTGATGATTTAGGTCGCGTAGTTATTCCGAAAGAAATCAGACGAACATTACGTATTCGCGAAGGAGATCCATTAGAAATTTTTGTTGATCGTGATGGTGAGGTTATCCTTAAAAAATACTCACCAATTAGTGAATTAAGTGATTTTGCAAGAGAATATGCAGAAGCGCTCTTTGATAGCTTAGGTAGTCCAGTATTAATCTGTGACCGAGATGCCGTAATCGCAGTCGCTGGTGGTTCAAAAAAAGAATACTTAAATAAAAATATTAGTGAATTAATTGAAAAAGTAATGGAAGACCGCTCCACCGTATTAGAAACAAATGGAGGTTCCATCGCTTTAATTGAAGGAACCGAAGAACAATTATCATCCTATACCGTTAGTCCAATTATCGCTAACGGAGATCCAATTGGTTCCGTCGTGATTATATCGAAGGAACAAACATTAGGTGAAGTGGAGAAAAAAGCAGCAGAAACAGCTGCAGGATTTTTAGCTAGACAAATGGAACAGTAAAATAATTCCGATTCAGAAGACAGTGATCTGTCTTCTTTTTTATGAATGTTTTTTTGGTGGTAAATGCTGGGAAAAACGTATTTCCAAGCTATTACAATGCTGTTTTTTGTTTTATACTAGGGAGTATGTTATAAATAATTTACTATTGCCTTCCAATGGTGGTAACAATAAGAAAAGGTGCAAGGACATGAGTAATATTACATTTAATCAGAAACAAGTACTTCTCAAGGGGGCAATTATTTTATCGATTGCTGCCATCGTGACAAAGGTGCTAAGTGCAGTATATCGGATTCCCTTTCAAAATATTGTAGGGGATATTGGATTTTATATTTATCAGCAAGTATACCCCTTTTATGGAATTGCTATTGCACTATCTACTTATGGTTTCCCTGTAATTATTTCAAAGCTCTACGCAGATACATATAGTACAAGAGGTAAAGAAGAGGCTAATAGGCTGCTTTTTCCATTATTCCTTGCTATTTTTTGCTTTTGCATTTTATTATATTTTGGTTTGTTTTTTGGAGCCGATTTTTTAGCAATACAAATGGGGGATATTCACCTTAGTCCATTGATTAAAATAACATCCTATGCGTTTCTATTAATACCGGTAATATCCATTATTCGTGGCTATTTTCAAGGAACTGGAAATATGACACCGACGGCCATTTCCCAAGTAGGAGATCAAACAGTTCGCGTAGCATTGATATTAGTTTTCGCACTAATTTTTGTTGGAAATGGAGCTTCCCTTTACAAAATTGGACAAGCTGCATTATTCGCCTCGGTGGTAGGGAATTTATTCGGAATTACATTATTAATTTGGCTTGTTTTTCACCAGCATTCGGTTTCTTTCAAACAACTGATAGGCAATGTTAGAGCATCTTTTTTTGCTATTCGGACGATTTTCGGGCATGGAATAGCGGTTTGTATTAGTGGTTTAACATTAGTACTTTTTCAAATGAGTGATGCTTTCCAAGTATATTCGGCATTAATTAAACAAGGGCTTCCGTTTCAAGAAGCACAAATATTAAAGGGAATCTATGACAGAGGACAGCCATTAATACAAATTGGCTTAGTGTTGGCAACCTCCTTATCGCTATCTATCGTTCCAATTATTTCTTCCATCAATAACCGTAATAGGAAAGATTTACATGATTATTTACGCTTGTCCTTATACATTAGCATTGTTGTTGGTGCAGGAGCAGCTATTGGCTTAATGGTCATTATGGATCCATTGAATACAATGTTATTTAAAAATTCGTCTGGCACAGAAGTGTTAATTATTTTATCTTTTGCTGTTTTATTCGCATCTATTAATGCCACCATCATTTCGATTATGCAAGGGTTAGGATATATATATTATCCATCTATTATTGTGCTCATCGGGCTCTTCATAAAAATTGGATTGAATTTCTTCCTGCTTTCAAAAATTGGGATAGCAGGAGCGGCTGTTGCAACAAACATCGCCATGATGGTTATGTTATTTTTGTTAGTAATGAAATTGAGGAAAACGGTTAAATTCCGTATTATCGATCCGCACTTCTTTTTTGTTTTATTTTATTCATTAGTGAGTATGGTCTTGGTGATTACCTTCTTTTTTATTGCATGTAATAAGCTAAAGTCAGAAGCTATTGATTCTCGGCTATTTGCATGCTTTCAATCATTAGGTGGCGCTATTGTTGGAGGAATTGTATTTCTTCTATTCGTTATTAGAGGTGAAGTATTTAGCCGAGAGGAGTTACTTTTATTACCTTGGGGAGATAAGTTAGAAATTTTTAGGAAAAAGAATAATCGGAGGTTTATGAAATGAAAAAAATAACAGTAGTTGGGCTAGGGGCTGGCGATATTAATCAGCTTCCGTTAGGAGTCTACCGACTATTAAATGAGAATTATCCGCTATATTTGCGAACGAGGGAACATCCTGTAATCGCAGAGCTTGAAAAGGAAGGATTAACCTATCAATCTTTTGATTCTATTTATGAAGCACATGAGCAGTTTGAAAGCGTCTATACAGAAATAGTCGAAGCGTTACTCCTTGCTGCGGAAAAAGGTCCGATTGTATATGCTGTCCCTGGCCATCCATTAGTAGCGGAACGAACGGTTCAATTGTTAATGGAAGAAGGAAAAGATAATCAATATGAAATTATCCTTGCGGGGGGACAGAGCTTTTTGGATGCATTATTTCAATCCGTACGCATGGATCCAATTGATGGCTTCCAGCTTTTAGATGGAACGAACTTTCACAAAGGTGATATTCGGTTAACGCAACATATGATTATTGGGCAAGTATATGATGCAATGTCCGCGTCGAATGTGAAATTGGAGCTGATGGATTTATTACCCGACGACTATGAAGTATATATTGTAACAAATGCAGGAAACGCACAAGAAACGGTAAAAAAAGTCCCACTATATTTATTGGATCATGACTGGGATATAAATAATTTAACAAGTATTTATGTTCCGCCTGTAAAACAAGTGGAGCTATTATATAAGGACTTTCAAAACTTCCGACAAATTATTGCGACATTAAGAGGACCAAATGGATGTCCATGGGATATTAAACAAACACATCGCTCACTAAAAAAATATTTATTAGAAGAAGCGTACGAACTACTGGAAGCGATTGATGAAGAGGATGATGACCATATTGTAGAGGAGTTAGGAGATGTTCTATTACAAATAATGCTCCATGCACAAATTGGTGAGGATAACGGTTATTTTTCAATTGAAGATGTAATTGAATCGATTGCAAGTAAAATGGTTCGGAGACATCCCCATGTATTTGGTGAAGTAGTCGTAAATGATGCAGATGAAGTGGTAGCCAATTGGCAAAAAATTAAAGAGCAAGAGCCAGGTAGGGAAACGCCATCTGTTCTTGCGAAGGTTGGAAAAGGGTTACCCGCATTAATGCAAGCTTATGAAATACAGAAGGCAGCAGGAAAAGTTGGTTTTGATTGGCAGGAAATTGAGCCAGTTCTCACGAAAGTAAAAGAAGAGATACAAGAATTATTAGTGGAAATAAAGGCGGACCAAAAAGCAAATATACTGCTTGAATTAGGTGACGTGCTATTTGGGATTGTAAATGTGGCAAGGAAGCTACATATCCATCCAGAAGAAGCATTGCTTGCTACTAATCAAAAGTTCACACGTCGATTCGAATATATTGAGAAGAAAGTGAAGGAGAGTGGAAAAGACTTCACGATGTTTACGTTAGAAGAATTGGATCAATATTGGGAAGAAGCAAAAAAATTAGGTTTATGACATAACAATAAGGGGAAAGAAAAAATGACTATGAGATTAGATAAATTTCTAAAGGTATCTAGACTAATTAAGAGAAGAACATTAGCTAAGGAAGTAGCCGATAAAGGTAGAGTCTCCATTAATGGCAAACAGGCGAAGGCAAGTTCTGAGGTAAAAGCAGGCGATGAATTACAAATTCAGTTTGGGCAAAAGCTAGTCGTCGTTCAAATTGAAAAAATTCAAGAGATAACGAAAAAAGAAGACGCAGGTTCTATGTATAAAGTAATTAGAGAAGTGAAAATCAATGATGATAAATAACTAAGTCGTACATCCCGTTTTCCTAATTTATGTTCTATTACCTCAAGGACGAGCATATCTATTGGTAATAGAGTAGATTAGGTTGAAGCGGGGGATAAAAATGAACCAATATAATAATCAATCAAAAAATCCAAGCAACATCGTTCAGGACCATGATGTTATTTTACGAGGAAGAAAAACATTAGAAATAACTGGTGTAAAACAAGTAGAAAGCTTTGACAATGAAGAATTTTTATTAGAAACGGTCATGGGCTATTTAGCAATCAGAGGGCAAAATTTACAAATGAAAAATTTGGATGTTGATAAAGGGATTGTATCCATCAAAGGTAAAATTTTTGATATGGTTTACTTAGATGAACATCACGGAGATAAAGCTAAAGGATTCTTTAGCAAGTTGTTCAAATGAGTTTAACGACACAATTTTATACAATGCTTGCCATGATCGGAATGGGGAGTTATTTAGGAGCGGCTTTAGACACGTATAGCCGCTTTTTAAAACGATCCAAACGAAAGCGATGGTACGTTTTTATCAACGACATTTTATTTTGGTTTTTGCAAGGACTTTTCCTATTTTATGTCCTATTTTTGGTAAATAATGGGGAAATCCGATTTTACATTTTTGTTGCATTATTGTGTGGATTTGCTGCCTATCAAAGTTTACTAAAAAAACTATACAATTCTATTTTAGAAACGTTGATTCAAATAATGGTAAACACCTTTCGCTTTTCTGTAAAATTATTTTCCAATATTATTGTAAGACCGATTGCCATGCTCTTAACATTTTTGTTATCGGTGCTGCTTTTCTTTTGGAAGCTATTGTTGAAACTTTTACAGTTTCTATTAAAGTTGCTTTATTGGATTTGGGGTGTGATAGCTTCTATCCTTGCATTCATTTTTCATCCACTTATTTTATTTGGAAAATTTTTATGGAATAAGCTACCGAAATCGTTTAAAATGAAAGGGTACACGCTTTTCAATAATATTTCAAATATTATCAAGTGGATTATTAATAGGTTTCGAAAAAAGAACGAATAAAAAGGGGGCCTGTGTATGAGTATGCTATCCAATCGAAAAATACCAATAGTAAATCAATCTTATAATCATCAGCAGCAATTGCAAAGCATGCAAGCAAGCAGAAAAAAGAAACTCCTTGTACGCAGGCTGACGATGTTTTTTGTTTTTGCGGCAGTTTTCACGGTATTACTTGTAAAATCTTTTCATAATCAAGAGGCTTTACTTCAGTCAAAACAAGAACAGCTTAAATCTCTGCAAACAGAATATAATGATTTGGTAGAGAAACAAAGCGCACTTCAAGAGGAAATTATTAAATTGCAGGACGATGAGTATATTGGAAAATATGCACGTCAAGAATTTTTCCTGTCAGATGATGGAGAAATTATCTTTTCTATTCCAAATGAGAAAGATGGGCAAGACGCTGATTGACACATAAATTTGTTATTGGCTATAATATAAAGTAGATGTATTTTTTAAATTTTAAGGAGGAAGTTCTTTTTTATGTCAATTGAAGTAGGCAGCAAGTTACAAGGTAAGGTAACAGGAATTACTAATTTTGGTGCGTTTGTAGAGCTGCCAGAAGGCTCAACTGGACTAGTTCATATTAGTGAGGTCGCTGACACTTATGTAAAAGATATTAATGAACACTTAAAAGTTGGCGATCAAGTTGAAGTGAAGGTAATGAACGTTGAGAAGGATGGCAAAATAGGTTTATCCATTAAAAAAGCAAAGGCAAAAGAAGAAACACCACAGCGTCCTCGCAATAATAATACCAATAATAGAAGAAATTTCGAACGTAAAAATACCGAGAATTTCGAACAAAAAATGGCGCGTTTCTTAAAAGATAGCGAAGACCGCCTATCCTCGCTTAAACGTAATACGGAATCGAAACGTGGAGGCAGAGGAGCAAGAAGAGGATAATTATAAATCATTCTTAAGGATCTTGCTAGCCGATAAATAGATAAATTACCATTGCGTTGAATATAAATAAAGGTTGTCTCAGTTATTGAGGCAACCTTTTCTTATGATTAAAATACTTTATAAGTTGAACTATAAGTCCCTAAGCAGGCTCTTTAGTTTTATATATAGCGGCGGAGGGGATCGAACCCCCGACCTCACGGGTATGAACCGTACGCTCTAGCCAGCTGAGCTACACCGCCAAAAAGACACAAAAATAATGTTACCGTTAAAACGGAAACCTGTCAACATCTCTGGTTTATAACTAAATTTTAAAAATATTTTATACAATATTTGTCGAATCTATTTTTATGCTGACAAAATGTCGAATGCTAGATTTATGAACGTTTCTGGGCAATGGAACAAGTTGATTGTAGAAGATGCTCGATTTTCCCCATGCTATTTTTGAAATAAATTGTATAGTAAGAAAAAAATAGGTAGAGAAAAGTCGAACGTTTTTTATAGGTGGACATGTAATTTTGACAAATTTCTAACAAATAATCTCTTATAATAAGCCAAAAGAATAATATAAGAGGTGAGTTTACTATGGAAAAAGTTCTAGGTAACTATGTTGAACCGATTCAAGAGAGGAAAATAATAGACTACAGACTCACAATGCATAACTTCCTGGAGGCTACTAAAAAAAGATTAGAAATTCTTTTTATTAAGCGCGGATTATTGTTATTTATATTCGGCTTCATGTTGGGACGTGCCTTTATTTTATCAACATTATCTCCATTTAGCTTACCCTTTTTTGCGGCTGCATATTTTATGAAGAAAAATAAAACACCCGCCATTTTTATAGGACTAGTTAGTGGTGCATTGACTGTATCAATCCCAAATGCCATATACTCTTTTGGGATTATTAGTCTATTTCTTATTATCTATCGAATAGGTTCCAATCTGGCAAAAAACGAAATGAGGGCGCTTCCGTATTATGTGTTGGGCTCCATATTTATCGGAAGACTTTTATGGCATTTTATCGAAACAAGTAATATAACCTTGTACCACATATTAATGAGTGGAATTGAAGCAAGCTTAGCATTTGTGTTAACTATTATTTTTCTCCAAAGCATCCCCTTATTGACAATGTCATTGCGGAAACAATCTTTAAAAACGGAAGAAATTGTCTCGTTAATTATCTTACTGGCGTCGATGATGACTGGAACAATTCAATGGGAAGTAGAAGGATTAACGGTATCACATGTTTTATCAAGATATTTAGTATTAATTTTTGCTTTTACTGCTGGGGCTACCGTTGGAAGTACTGTCGGAGTGGTTACGGGACTTATCTTTGGCTTAGCGAATATTGAAAGTTTCCCAGAAATGAGTTTACTTGCATTTTCTGGATTATTAGGTGGTTTATTAAAAGAAGGAAAGAAAATAGGTGTATCCTTCGGCTTATTAATTGCAACACTACTCATCGGAATGTATGGGGAAGGTGCGAGTATTTTGACGATGAGTTTATATGAATCGCTTGTTGCATCCTTATTATTCTTCCTGACACCTAAATCACTTACGAATAAGGTTGCCAAACATATTCCTGGTACCGCTGAATACTCAGCAGAGCAGCAACAATATATGAGAAAAATTCGAGATGTTACGGCAAGAAGAGTAGACCAGTTTTCCTCGATATTTCAAACATTATCGAAAAGCTTTTCCAAGCAGGCTCCATTGGATGACTATGATGATGCAAGAGAGATGGATTATTTCTTAAGTAATGTGACAGAAAAGACGTGCCAAATGTGTTTTAAAAAAGAAAACTGTTGGGTTCGCCAGTTTAATAAAACATATGATTCAATGACCTCGATTATGACAGAATTAAGTGATAATGACGGAGTTTTGTCGTCAAAGACAAAGAAGGATTGGAGTCAGCATTGTATACGAAGTGATAAGGTTGTAGATTCTATTCAAAAACAATTACATCTATACCAGGCAAACCAAAAATTAAAAAAACAGGTACAGGAAAGTAGGCGTCTAGTCGCCGATCAACTACTAGGGGTATCTGAAGTAATGAGTAATTTTGCCAAAGAAATCCAAAAAGAAAGGGCGAACCATGAAAAACAAGAAGAACAGTTAATTGATACACTACAATCATTCGGGTTAGAGATCGATCATATTGAAATTTATAATTTGGAGCAAGGAAATGTCGACATTGATATTACAATTCCTTATTGTGGGGGAATGGGTCAATGTGAAAAGCTAATTGCTCCATTGCTATCTGATATTTTAGGGGAAACTATCACTGTATATAAAGAAGAATGTGCTGCATTTCCACATGAATCGTGCTACGCCAATTTTCGTTCTGCCAAAAAATTTGTTGTCGATACCGGTGTTGCACATGCGGCAAAGGATGGTGGCTTTTTATCAGGTGATAGCTATACGATGATTGAAATCGGCGCTGGAAAGTATGCACTAGCAATTAGCGATGGAATGGGAAATGGAGAGCGAGCCCATAATGAAAGCTATGAAACATTACTTTTACTGAAAAAAATACTCCAGTCAGGAATAGATGAGGAGGTTGCTATTAAATCGATTAATTCCATTTTAACGCTTCGGACAACGGATGAGATTTATGCGACATTGGATCTTGCCATTATCGATTTACAAGATGCAAAATCCAAATTTATAAAAGTTGGATCGACTCCGAGTTTTATTAAGCGATCAGATAAAGTTATCAAAATCCAAGCAAATAATTTACCAATTGGTATTTTGCAAGAATTTGAGGTAGATGTGGTTAGTGAGCAGTTAAAGGCAGAAGATATTTTAATCATGATGAGTGACGGAATATTTGAAGGGCCGAAGCATATTGAAAATATCGATCTCTGGTTAAAACGAAAAATATTAGAAATAGAAACAAATGATCCACAAGAAATAGCAGATTTATTAATGGAGGAGGTAATTCGAACAAGAGGAGGATATATTGAAGATGACATGACCGTTGTTGTTGCCAAAATTAAGCATAATAATCCGAAGTGGAAAACGATTCCGGTAGAGTCAATCAGGAAATATGCATAATTTGAATCAAACAGATGAAAATTCAGTATATTATGTATAAAACCCCTTCTAAAAGGTAAGGATGATAAAAATTATTGTAGGAGGGGAATGTATGCAAACTGGTACTTTAAAGCAAATTTTACTTATTACCGATGGCTGTTCAAACCATGGAGAGGATCCGGTGGCGATGGCTGCGTTAGCAAAAGAGCAAGGGATATCGGTGAATGTAATTGGTGTGATGGAAAACGACGTAATCGATGATCAAGGAATGCGAGAAATAGAACAAATTGCGAGTCAAGGCGGTGGTGTCAGTCAGGTTGTTTACGCCAAGAAATTATCACAGACTGTTCAAATGGTAACTAGACAAGCGATGACACAAACATTACAAGGTGTTGTCAACCAGGAGCTAAAACAAATATTAGGCTCTAGCTCATCAATGGAAGATTTACCTCCAGAAAAACGTGGAGAAATAATGGAGGTAGTCGATGACTTAAATGAGACGGTTAATTTAGAGGTATTAATATTAGTAGATACTAGTGCAAGTATGAAGCATAAATTGCCAACAGTAAAAGAGGCACTGCTAGACTTATCATTAAGCTTAAATGCTAGATTGGGCAATAATTTGTTTTCACTATTTATATTTCCCGGGAAAAAGAATGATGTCGAAAAATTACTAGATTGGTCACCGAGACTGGAAACATTAACATCGGCATTCTCTAAGTTAACACCTGGTGGGATGACCCCAACTGGACCTGCCATTAAAGAAGCTATTAGCTACTTTAGAAAAAAACGATCGATAAGGGGATTGTTATCTCGTCATGATGATGAATTCTATGAAGAATCCATTTAATATTCCAAACGGAACCGTTATTAAAGGAAAATGGCACCTACAGAGCTATACGATTGTAAAGGAATTAGGTCGAGGGGCAAATGGAGTCGTTTATTTAGCGGATTGGAATAAGAAAAGGGTAGCAATCAAGGTAAGTGATAATAATGTCACGATAACATCAGAAATGAATGTACTTAAATCGTTCTCGAAAGCCCAAGGGGTTACCCTCGGGCCTTCTTTATTAGATGTTGATGATTGGGTACTTGGAAATAAAACAATACCATTTTATGTGATGGAATTTATTGAAGGTGTCCATTTTCTTGCTTTTATTCAACAGAAGGGAAAATCATGGGTAGATATATTTATTCTTCAATTATTAGCTGACTTAGAAAAGCTCCATGAACAAGGCTGGGTATTTGGTGATTTAAAGCCAGATAATCTAATCGTTACCGGCCCACCAATTAAAATTCGCTGTATTGATGTTGGTGGTGTGACGTTACAGGGAAGAGCCATTAAAGAATTTACCGAGTTTTATGATCGAGGCTATTGGGGGTTAGGCAGTAGGAAAGCAGAGCCGTCCTTTGATTTATTTGCTGTCGCCATGATTATGATCAATACATATTATCCACAAAGATTTCCGAAGCAACAAGATGGGCTATCCTTATTAAGGCAAAAAATTGAAGCTATTCCTGAATTAAGAAAACACGAGCAGGTGCTCCTACGTGCACTTACCGGTAAATATGCTACAGCTATTCAAATGAGGGAAGATTTACTTGACAGTATTTCGAAATCCTCATTAAGAAATCAATCAAGAGCATTAAAACAAAAAACAACGGTGTCACCGACTCCGAATAAAAAACGAACGGTTAAACAAATACAACCAAGTACGAAGAAGCGCCCGAGAAAACATTCTGGTATAAAAGAAACTATTATTATCTTCATGGTGGTTTGCTTTTTGTATGTTCTTTATATATATCAACAAATTTAATTATTTACGAGTAAATAGAAATTTGTATAGGAAAATGTTTTTAAAAACGAGTTTGTTGATGTAAAATATTGAATAACAACATTAGCGACACAACATAGGTATCACATGCTTTCCTTTCACTAGGAATGATTGCATAAAAGTATTAGCTTAGCTTACACTACTAATGCAATTATTATCGTTGGGTTCATCATTATCTCAAGGTTACAATAACCATTCGGTTAGAATTTGTAGTAGAAGAAGGAATTAAATAATGGATTTGTTTGAAGCAAAGGTTAATAATTTTATTGAACGGCATAAACTATTATCTAAGGGACTGCATGTATTAGTAGGAGTCTCTGGTGGACCCGATTCATTAGCCATGCTCTATTTCTTAAAACGAATTCGCGAGCAATGGGATTTAAAGCTAACTGTAGCACATGTTGACCATATGTTTCGTGGAGAACAATCATTTAACGAATTAAAATACGTTGAGCAAATTTGTACAAAATGGGATATTGGATTTGAAGGTGTTCAATTAAATGTACCTTTAGCAATTTCCAAGCAGTCTAAGAGTTCGCAAGCTGTCTCTCGAGAACTACGGTACCAGTTTTATCAAGAAGTTATGGAAAAGCACCACATCCCTGTTCTTGCATTAGCACATCATGGTGATGATCAAATGGAAACCATTTTAATGCGGTTAACAAGAGGATCTTCATTAAAAGGAAGTGCTGGTATCAGAGTGCATCGTGATTTTGGCCATAGTAAGATTATTCGCCCGTTTCTCTGTGTAACAAAGGCTGAAATTGAAGAATATATCCGACAGAATCGATTAGAACCGGTATATGATCCAAGCAATAAGAAAGATATTTATACTAGAAATCGATTCCGAAAGTATGTATTACCTTTTTTAAAGCAAGAAAACAAAAATGTACATATGCATTTTCAACGATTTAGTGAAGAGTTAACAGAAGACGAAGAATACATAATGAATCACGCAAGAACAGTATATAATAACCTTGTAACAAAAGAGGAAGCTGGAGATTTAACCATAAAAAGGAATGAACTTCTTCGGGAGCCTATGCCTTTACAAAGGAGATGTATTCATCTAATATTAAACTATCTCTATAAAGGGAAGCTTCCAGAAAATTTAGCTGCAATACATATAAACTACTTATTGGAAACGATGGGGAGTACGAAGCCTTCAAGCAAAGTTGATTTACCTAATGGTTTACAAGCAATAATGTCGTATCAAACCTGCCGTTTTACCTTTAACCATTCCAAACCAAAAGCGTATACATATGAATGGAATAAAGGGGAGACTATTACACTTCCCAATGGAAATCAATTGTTAATGCATTGCAATAAGGAGACTTTAGAAAAGGGTAATAACTATTACCTTCTAAAAGAACAATCAGCATTTCCATTAATCGTTCGAACTAGAAATGAAGGAGATCGCATTCAGTTAAAAGG
The DNA here is from genome assembly GCF_025660475.1 of Perspicuibacillus lycopersici. Classification (GTDB taxonomy): domain Bacteria; phylum Bacillota; class Bacilli; order Bacillales; family Caldibacillaceae; genus Perspicuibacillus; species Perspicuibacillus lycopersici. Next base: position 11,456 of record NZ_JAOUSF010000008.1, on the reverse strand, counting down.
TTCTGGAGGAACGAAAAAAATAAAATCAGTGTTTATTGATTACAAGATACCGCTTCACATGCGTGATGAGTGGCCAATTGTAACGGATAGAGAAGGCAATATTTTATGGATTCCGTTGTTAAAAAAATCACAGTTTGAAGCATTAAATCAAGAAAATGTAATCATACTACAGTACAAAACGTACGAGGACTTCTAGGAGGATAAAAAATCGATGAACCAGGATATCGAAAAAATATTAATAACAGAAGAAGAAATCCAAGCTAAAATAAAAGAGCTAGCAAATACTTTGACGGAAGAATATAATACGAGATATCCACTAGCTATCGGTGTATTAAAAGGTGCGATGCCTTTTATGGCTGATTTACTTAAGAGAGTAGATACATATTTAGAAATGGATTTTATGGATGTATCTAGCTATGGTGGCGGAACTGTTTCCACTGGTGAAGTAAAAATTTTAAAGGATTTAGACACATCGGTAGAAGGTAGAGATATTCTCATTATTGAAGATATTATTGATAGTGGCTTAACGTTGAAATATTTGGTGGATTTGTTCCGATATCGGAAAGCGAAATCGATAAAAATCGTCACATTGCTAGATAAACCAGAAGGAAGAAAAGTCGATATTCAAGCTGATTATACGGGCTTTATTATTCCGAATGAATTTGTTGTAGGCTATGGATTAGACTACGAGGAAAAATATCGTAATTTACCATATGTTGGAGTATTAAAACCTGAGGTTTATACTAAAAATTAAAGAAGAAGCATCTAGTTTATTATATCAAGGGAATAGATAGCAGTCCTTACGGAAGAAACTATTGTTTGAAAATTAAGTGTTATACAAACCGAATTTCTTGTATTACCGTATTTTTCTATGATACTATTTAATAAGTCTGTTTCCCCTTGAGAGGAGGTCAAGGATGAATCGTATTTTACGAAATACCGTATTTTATCTATTGGTATTTTTAGTCATCATTGGTGTTGTCAGCATTTTTACAGGCGGTCAAGAAGCCAATACACAAATGTCTTATAGTGACTTTATTTCACACCTTGAAAAAGGTGAGGTTAAGGAATTTGAGGCTCAGCCTGAAAGACAAGTATATGTCATTGTTGGTAAATTGAAATCATATGATGAAAATCAATTTTTCACTGTAAATGCTTGGAATAGTCCAGCTACATTGGAAAGAATTGAATCACTTGCGCTAAAAAATGGAACTGAGCACAATAATTTACAAGCAAAAGAAACAAGTGGATGGATTCAACTGCTAACTTCGATGATTCCGTTCATCATCCTTTTCTTCTTTATTTTCTTCTTACTAAACCAATCCCAAGGCGGCGGTGGCCGTGTAATGAACTTTGGTAAAAGTAAAGCGAGATTATATAATGATGAGAAGAAAAAGGTTCGCTTCCGTGATGTAGCAGGAGCGGATGAAGAAAAACAAGAACTTGAAGAAGTAGTAGAATTTCTTAAAGATCCTCGTAAGTTCTCTGAATTAGGAGCACGTATTCCAAAGGGTGTCTTATTAGTAGGACCTCCAGGAACAGGTAAAACACTTCTTGCTCGCGCAGTTGCTGGTGAGGCTGGCGTACCTTTCTTCTCAATCAGTGGATCTGATTTCGTCGAAATGTTTGTCGGTGTCGGTGCTTCCCGTGTTCGTGATTTATTTGAAAATGCAAAGAAAAACGCACCTTGTATTATTTTCATCGATGAAATTGATGCAGTAGGTCGTCAACGTGGGGCAGGTCTTGGCGGTGGTCATGACGAAAGAGAACAAACATTAAACCAATTGCTGGTTGAAATGGATGGATTCAGTGCGAATGAAGGTATTATTATTGTAGCCGCTACTAACCGTCCGGATATTCTCGACCCTGCATTATTACGTCCAGGCCGTTTTGATAGACAAATTACTGTAGATCGTCCAGATGTTAACGGAAGAGAAGCAGTATTAAAAGTACATGCAAGAAATAAACCGCTTGATGAATCTGTCGATTTGAAAACTATTGCGATGAGAACACCAGGTTTTTCAGGAGCAGATTTAGAAAACTTACTAAATGAAGCTGCGCTTGTTGCTGCAAGGCAGAATAAGAAAACAATCGATATGTTTGATATTGATGAAGCAACAGATCGGGTTATTGCAGGGCCAGCGAAGAAAACAAGAGTAATTTCTGAAAAAGAACGAAATATTGTAGCCTACCATGAAGGTGGTCATACAATTATTGGTTTAGTTTTAGAAGATGCTGACATGGTACATAAAGTAACAATCGTTCCTCGTGGGCAAGCTGGTGGATATGCTGTTATGCTTCCAAAAGAAGATCGTTACTTCATGACAAAGCCAGAGCTTCTTGATAAAATCACTGGCTTACTAGGTGGCCGTGTAGCGGAAGAAATTGTCTTTGGTGAAGTAAGTACTGGAGCTAGCAATGACTTCCAACGGGCAACTGGTATTGCACGTAGAATGGTAACTGAATTTGGAATGAGTGAAAAACTAGGTCCATTACAATTTGGTCATTCACAAGGTCAAGTATTTCTTGGAAGAGATATTAACAACGAGCAAAATTATTCCGATACGATTGCTTATGAAATCGACCAGGAAATTCAACGCTTTATTAAAGAATGCTATGAAAAGGCAAGAAATATTTTAACGGAAAATCGTGATAAATTAGAAGCTGTTGCACAAGCACTTCTAAAAGTTGAAACATTAGATGCCAAACAAATTCGTCATTTGTATGATCATGGTACACTTCCTGAACTAGATAATACTTCTGACAGTAGTGACGATAGCGGTGATGTTAAAGTCAATATTACTGGTAAACAGGATGTAGATTCTGAGACGAAAAAAGAAGACTGATTCAGATGAAAAAGCTGGCTTGAGAAAGCCAGCTTTTTTCATGGATTTAGAGTGTGAATTTTGCAGAACACTCGTTTTATTTACCAGTTTTTAACTGTATAATTTTTTTCAAACACCAATACATTAATATCAAGCAAATAGGTTTTTATCAATACCCTATTTATGATAATATGTTGGTGCGTTTAATCATAATAAAAGTTGGTGGAGAAATGATATTTGTTATAGATGTAGGGAATACAAATATAGTACTGGGTGTATATGAAGATAACCAATTAAAGCATCATTGGCGAATCGAAACAAATCGTAATCGAACAGAAGATGAATATGGAATGATCATAAAATCTTTATTTGAACATGAAGGTAGATCGTTTAAAGAAGTAAAAGGAATTATTATTTCATCTGTTGTTCCTCCGATTATGTTCTTTTTGGAAAAAATGTGTGAAAAATACTTCGGAGTTAAGCCACTAGTAGTGGGACCAGGGGTAAAAACAGGATTAGATATTAAATATGATAATCCGAAGGAAGTTGGAGCGGACCGTATCGTAAATGCTGTTGCAGGTATTCATGAATATGGAAGTCCGTTAATTATTGTGGATTTTGGCACGGCAACTACTTATTGCTACGTAAATGAAGAGAAGCAATATATGGGTGGAGCAATTGCACCAGGAATTAGCATTTCCACAGAAGCACTTTATACAAAGGCTGCAAAGCTTCCGAGAATTGAAATTGCTGCACCTGAAAAAATTATTGGTCGAAATACAGTTGAATCAATGCAAGTAGGAATTGTTTACGGATATGTTGGTCAAGTAGATGGTATTGTTTCGCGCATGAAAGCTCATGCTAAAAAAGAACCTAAAGTAATTGCAACTGGCGGACTTGCTAATTTAATTGCAAAGGAATCTAATGAAATTGACACCGTTGATTCCATGTTAACGTTAAAAGGCTTGCATTTAATTTATAAAAGAAACACCGAAAGATAATACTTAATTTTAGTAGATACGGAATTGGTTTTACATAAGGAAGGAGTAATACAATGAACGATTATTTAGTAAAGGCTTTAGGCTATGATGGTCAGGTTCGGGCATTTGCTGTACGGACAACGGAATCAGTTGCTGAGGCGCAAAGAAGACACGATACATGGGCGACTGCATCTGCTGCATTAGGAAGAACGATGACAGCAAGTGTGATGATGGCGTCAATGTTAAAAGGAGAAGGGCAAATAACAGTGAAAGTCGAAGGAGATGGGCCGATTGGTGTCATCCTAGTTGACGCAAAAGTGTCTGGAGATGTTCGTGGGTATGTAACCAATCCACAGGTTCATTTTCCAATAAATGAGCATGGAAAATTAGATGTAAGACGTGCTGTTGGAACTTCCGGTACATTAACGGTTGTAAAAGATATTGGATTACGTGAAAAATTTTCCGGACAAGTACCGATTGTTTCTGGTGAATTAGGGGAAGATTTCACTTATTATTTTGCAACATCAGAGCAAGTTCCTTCCGCAGTTGGTGTAGGTGTTTTAGTTAACCCAGACCATTCAATTTTAGCAGCAGGTGGATTTATTATCCAAGTGATGCCTGGGGCTACAGACGAAACTATAACTGCGTTAGAAAATCGGATTCAATCCATCAAACCAATTTCCACTTTAATTCAAGAAGGGTTAACCCCGGAGCAAATATTAGAAGAAATTTTAGGAACGGACAATGTGAAATTCCTAGATAAAAGTCCTGTACAATTTAATTGTGTTTGCTCAAAGGAACGTTTTGCAAATGCAATGGTTAGCTTAGGGGTTCAAGAGTTACAGGATATGATAGATGAAGATGGAAAAGCAGAAGCACAATGTCATTTCTGTAATGAAACCTATCATTATTCAAAAGAAGAATTAGAACATTTGAAAGAAGAAGCTGAAGCACACTACAACTAAAATATTGGGTTAAAATTTCAAGAAGAATAAATTATTTGTTTGACAGTGGTTTTTTAAAGGAATAAAATTATATTAATCCAATAAACTTACTAGGAATTAGGAGTGGTGAAAATGTTAAAAGCTGTAAATTCTGTTACGGAATTAATTGGCCAGACACCTATCGTTAAATTAAACCATATGGTTGACGAAAATTCTGCAGATGTTTATGTAAAATTAGAGTATTTTAATCCTGGCAGTAGTGTGAAAGATCGTATTGCACTTTCTATGATTGAAGCAGCCGAAAAAGCTGGAAAGTTAAAAAAAGGTGATACAATCATTGAACCAACAAGTGGTAATACTGGAATTGGATTAGCTATGGTTGCAGCTGCAAAGGGCTATAAAGCAATTTTAGTAATGCCAGAAACAATGAGTGTGGAAAGACGTAATTTACTGCGTGCATATGGAGCAGATCTCGTTTTAACACCAGGACCAGCAGGAATGAAGGGTGCTGTCGATAAAGCAGAAGAGCTTGCAAAGGAAAATGGCTATTTCATGCCACAACAATTTGATAATCCAGCAAACCCAGAAGTTCATCGATTAACGACAGGTCCAGAAATCATAGAACAAATGGGTGACCAATTAGATGCATTTATTGCAGGAATTGGTACTGGAGGAACCATTACTGGTGCTGGCAGTGTTTTAAAAGAGAAATATCCAAATATAAAAATCGTTGCAGTGGAGCCAAAGGATTCTCCAATATTAGCTGGAGGAAACCCAGGGCCGCATAAAATCCAAGGGATCGGTGCAAACTTTGTACCAACTGTTTTGGATACGGAGCTTTATGAGGAAATCATCCATATTTCTACGGAAGAAGCATTTGAAGGTGCTCGTCGTGCTGCAAGTGAAGAAGGTATTTTAGGTGGTATTTCTTCAGGTGCAGCCATTAGCGCAGCATTAAAGGTAGCGAAAGAATTAGGAAAAGGTAAAAAAGTATTAGCGATTATTCCAGATACTGGTGAACGCTATTTCAGTACACCATTATATAACTTTGAATAATAAAGATATGAAAAACTGTTAAAAGATAAGGCTCCCTACTGTGTGAAAATATTGCTACACAGTAGGGAGTTTTTATTTATAGTATTAGAAAAAATTTTTCTATTTAATAGAGCCTTTTTTGATAAAATGGTAAATGCGTATAGTTCGTTAATAAGGGGTGTGTTTATGAGTAAGATGAAATGTAGGTCCTATTTGTTAGATTTTCGTAATAAAACCTATATCATGGGGATATTGAATGTCACTCCTGATTCTTTTTCAGATGGTGGAAGACATAATGAAATAAATAGGGCACTCTCCCATGCTAGAGCAATGGTACAAGATGGTGCAGATATAATCGATATCGGTGGTGAATCAACGAGACCAGGATTTGCTCCTGTCTCCGCAGAGGAGGAAATCGAGAGAATCGTCCCGGTCGTTTCAGAATTGGCGAAAATGTTACCTGTACCGATTTCTATTGATACATATAAAGCAGAAACAGCCAAACAAGCAATCGAAGCAGGAGGACACATCATTAATGATATATGGGGTGCAAAAAAGGACCCGGAGATTGCAGATGTTGCTTCGGAATATAATGTGCCGATTATTTTGACACATAATCGAGAGAATATGGATTATCAATCCTTTATTCGTGATGCACTTTTGGATCTATATGAAAGTATAACTATAGCAAAAAAGCGTGGAGTAAGAGATGATCAAATCATTCTTGATCCAGGCATTGGTTTTGCTAAAACAGTGGAACAAAATCTTGAAATGATGCGAAATATAGATAAGGTAGTAGCTTTAGGATATCCCGTATTATTGGGTACCTCCCGAAAATCTCTGATTGGAGCGGTATTAGACTTACCGGTTAATGAGAGAATGGAAGGAACAGGAGCAACTGTTTGTTATGGTATAGAAAAAGGTAGCTCCATCATCCGTGTCCATGATGTCAAAGAAATGAGCAGAATGGCAAAAATGATGGATGTGTTAATTGGAAAAACAAAAATGGAATCATAAACATAAAGGAGTAACACAATGGACCGAATATATCTCAATGCTATGGAGTTTTATGGCTACCATGGCGTGCTCCCAGAAGAAAAAGTATTAGGACAACGATTTATAGTAGATTTAACAGTAGCAGCAGATTTGAAAAAAGCGGGAGAAACGGATGATTTAGCAGAGACCGTCAATTATGCAGAAATGTATTTCGTTTGTAAAGAAATAGTGGAAGGGGAAAGCTATCAATTAATCGAGGCAGTTGCAGAAAAAATTGCCCAAACGATTCTCGAAAAATATTCGAAAGTACAATTTTGTACGGTTAAATTAATCAAACCGGACCCGCCGATACCTGGCCATTATCGATCGGTTGCTGTAGAAATAACAAGAACGAGATAAGGAAGTAGTAATTTTTGTAAGGGTGTTTTCTGATGATTGTTGGCATTCGTTTGTTTAGTCAGCGGGATATTAACAACAAGCAATAATCTATTGGTAACTACCGATTTTAAAAATGAAAAATGGAAGATGATCATATGAATAATAAGGCATATCTATCGCTAGGATCAAATATTGGTACAAGGGAAATGTATCTAAAAGAAGCAATTTCTGAACTAAATATATCCGATAAAATCAAACTAACGAACTACTCCTCTATTTATGAAACAGATCCTGTCGGATACGAAGACCAACAATGTTTTTTAAATATGGTAGTAGAAATAGAAACAGACTACAGTGCGAATGAGCTATTAGATCAATGCTTATCGATTGAACATAAGTTAGGCAGGAAACGAATTATCCATTGGGGTCCAAGAACGATAGACCTTGACATTTTATTATATAATCAAGAAAATATAGACACTGAACAGCTTGTTATTCCTCATCCGAGAATGAGTGAACGAGCATTTGTCCTTATACCTTTAGCAGAAATCAATCCGTTATTAAAGATTCCATCTCAAGAGAGATCGATTACGCAATTAATTGACAATATTTTTAATAAAGGAGTTCGGTTATGGAAAGTGAAAAGTGGGGTAGACGTATACGAGCTTTTCGAAAGTTAAAAGGTTTTACGCAAAAGGAGCTGGCTGATGAGCTAGGAATATCTGTCTCTGTATTAGGAGAAGTAGAAAGGGGAACAAGATTACCTTCAAATGCGCTAGTCTCCGATATTTCAAAAATATTGAGTATCACGATCGATGATTTAAAGCCACCAGAAGAGGAAAATAGTTCAAGCTAATTCTTTTTACACTTTCCATTAAGGAAAATGAAGGATAAAGAATGTCCTATGTGTGCCGTAATGATTAGTAAGCAAATGTACGGAGGGAATCAATTGTTTAAAATTGGTAATGTTAATATAAAAAATCGTGTCATTTTAGCACCGATGGCAGGGATCGGTAATTCGGCATTCCGATTAACAGTAAAAGAATTTGGTGCAGGATTAGTTTGCTGTGAAATGATTAGTGATAAAGGTATTGTTAATAAAAACGATGAAACGTTAAACATGTTATATATAGATGAAAGAGAAAAGCCGATCAGCATACAAATTTTCGGCGAAGAAAAAACAAACTTAGTAGAAGCTGCTAAATTTGTTGATAGAAATACGAATGCAGATATTATTGATATTATGATGGATTACCCAGTAAATAATTTCGTTAAAGGTAAAGCGGCTGCAAGATGGCTATTACATCCTGATAAAATCTATGATATAGTTTCTGCAGTTGTAGATGCGGTAGAAAAACCAATTACAGTTAAAATGCGTATCGGTTGGGATAACAAGCATATTTATGCAGCGGAAAACGCAAGAGCTGTGGAGCGTGCAGGTGGAGCGGCAGTTACTATCCATGGACGAACTTGTTCACAAATGAACGATGGTGTCGCTAATTGGGATATTATTCGTGAAGTAAAACAAGCTGTTTCTATTCCTGTTATAGGGAATGGCGACATAAACACGCCAAAAGATGCAAAAAGAATGCTTGATGAAACTGGTGTCGATGCCGTAATGCTTGGTCGTGCAGCAGTAGGAAATCCGTGGATGATCTATCAAACCGTAAATTATTTAGAAACAGGTGTCTTAGCTGAAGAGCCATCCGCTCGTGAAAAAGTAGATGTTTGTATTTTACATTTAGAACGACTTATTACATTAAAAGGGGAAACGGTAGCTGTTCGTGAAATGCGAAAACATGCTGTATGGTATTTAAAAGAAATCACAGGTAGTAACAAATTTTATAACGCAATAAATACATGTGAAACTCGGCAAGAGATAGTAGACCTATTAAATCAATTAGTTGAAGAAGTAGAAAGAAGAGTATTAGTAGCTGCAGGTGCAGTTTAACCTACTAAAAGTTGTTTGTAATAGGCTGTTTTTTAAAAAATAGTTGAAAATTTTGAGATAACAAAACCGCGCTCTATCGAATGAAATCTAGATAATTGGAGCTAATAATGATAAAGGCTAGTTTGACAATAAGTTCAAATTTAACCTATAATATTTTTGAGTTATATACTGCCAGTAATATGCTGGCAGTTTTCCTTATTTATGAATTTATTTTTCACCAAAGTATACTTTTACATAAGCAGTAAGCTTTTTTCGAAATATAATGATGGAGATGATTTTCTATGAGTCATGAAGAATTAAATGACCAATTAAAGATTCGAAGAGAAAAAATGGAAGACTTGCGTTCGAACGGTATTGACCCATTTGGAGCACGATTTGACAGAACGTATAGTTCTGAGCAAATATTTAATATGTTTGAAGAGTTCTCGAATGAAGAATTAGAAGAAAAAGCAGTAATAGTAGAATTTGCAGGAAGAATCATGACGAAACGCGGAAAAGGGAAAGCTGGTTTCGCCCATCTTCAAGATTTAACTGGCCAAATTCAAATATATGTTCGCCAGGATCATGTTGGGGAAGAGCAGTATTCTGTTTTCAAAACAGCTGATTTAGGAGATATTGTTGGTGTTAAAGGGATGGTCTTCAAAACGAAGGTTGGAGAACTTTCTATTAAAGCAGACGAATTTCAAATGTTGACGAAAGCACTACGTCCATTACCGGATAAATTCCATGGTTTAAAAGACGTTGAACAACGATACCGTCAACGTTATTTAGATTTAATTGTGAACCCAGAAAGTAAACAAACATTTATTACACGTAGTTTAATTATCCAATCGATTCGCCGCTATTTAGATGGATTAGGTTTTTTAGAAGTAGAAACACCGCTACTTCATTCTATTGCAGGTGGAGCGGCAGCGAAACCGTTTATTACTCATCATAATGCTTTAGATATGCAATTATATCTTCGTATTGCAATTGAGCTGCATTTAAAACGACTGATTGTTGGTGGTCTGGAAAAAGTGTATGAAATTGGACGAGTATTCCGTAATGAAGGAGTATCAACAAGACATAATCCTGAATTTACATTATTAGAGCTATATGAAGCATATGCAGATTACCATGATATTATGAACTTGACTGAAAACTTAATTGCACATGTAGCTAAAGAAGTATTAGGAACAACGAAAATTCAATATGGTGAATATGAAGTTGATTTAACGCCAAACTGGAAGAGACTTCATATGGTAGATGCAATTAAAGAATTTACCGGTGCTGATTTCTGGAACGAGATGTCGGTAGAAGAAGCTCGTGCGCTAGCAAAAGAACACGGTGTGGAAATCAATAATACGATGCAATACGGGCATATTGTAAATGAATTCTTTGAACAAAAGGTAGAGGATAAATTAATCCAACCAACCTTTATTTTTGGACATCCTGTTGAAATTTCTCCATTAGCGAAGAAAAATGCTGATGATCCACGATTTACGGATCGTTTTGAGTTATTTATTGTTGGTCGTGAACATGCGAATGCATTTACAGAATTAAACGACCCGATTGATCAAAAAGAAAGATTTGAATCTCAATTACAAGAACGTGCACAAGGAAATGACGAAGCACATATGATGGATGAAGATTTTGTAGAAGCGTTAGAATATGGAATGCCTCCAACAGGCGGCCTTGGAATAGGGATTGACCGTTTAATTATGTTATTAACGAATTCACCATCCATTCGTGATGTTCTATTATTCCCATTAATGCGCCATCGTTAATTCAAATAAATGTCTTATTGTTAGAGAGCATGCTTTTAAAGCTGCTCTCTTTTTTGTTACAGTTGTTATTTTAAAGAGGGAACGGTGAGGCTGCGCTTTTTCTTTGTTGCGTAGCCGGTGAATAGGACAAAAGCTTCGTCATTTTGGTATCCGAAACATAGTAAACTAAAAAGCTATTAGGAACTAGTGCGAAACGTAAATAGCTGAACAAATATAATAAATTTTTTTAATACATTGTTTTTCATTTTTTAGTTGATTCGATGGAAAAAAGGTGGTATATTTATTTCTGTTGTTAAGAACACAAAACGAAATAAATTAATTGCTTGACAATGTAAAAATGATTTGATATTATATAAAAGTTGCTTTTGAAAGTTTTTAAACTTTCGAGTGATAAAAAAATGTTGACAAATCACTTTGGATTTGATACAATAAATAAGTCGCTTTTAGTGAAGTGATTGAAATTGAACCTTGAAAACTGAACAAGACGAAGCGTTTAATTAAACTATTTTTAAAACATTTTTGAGCTAATCAAACACTTTTTGGAGAGTTTGATCCTGGCTCAGGACGAACGCTGGCGGCGT
>NZ_JAOUSF010000007.1 GCF_025660475.1 Perspicuibacillus lycopersici | reverse complement strand
GAGATTTCCCTTTAGCGTAAGCTAAGTAAGAACCCTTGAAGATGACAAGGTTGATAGGTCCGAGGTGGAAGTATGGTGACATATGGAGCTGACGGATACTAATCGTTCGAGGACTTAACCAAAAGAATGTTTACTTGGAGTTTACCTTACATTATCTAGTTTTGAAGGAATAATCCTTTCATTAATAATTGTCTGGTAACTATGGCGAGAAGGTCACACCCGTTCCCATCCCGAACACGGAAGTTAAGCTTCTCAGCGCCGATGGTAGTTGGGGGTTTCCCCCTGTGAGAGTAGGACGTTGCCAGGCAGCGCGAAGAACAGCTGAAATAAAGCTGTTCTTTTTTTGTGCATATAAATGGGATCGAAAGCTAAAAGCACATGGGCTTTCACATTACGAAGGGTAAAAGACAATTGATCAGATTGTCTTTTTTATATTTACTCTGAAGAATCTTTTTTTGATGAGCTAAAAAAGTTATAGTGTCTGCAAGCTATTGAAGTAACGTCACTATTTATGAAAATAACTTTTTTTATTAAAGGCTTACCAATAAAAGTGTATTTAGGTACAAATCCACATATTATTGAAAGATAAATGAAAAAGTAACTACCTGTAATTTTAGTACTGTTTAGAAATATAAATGCAGGGAAAAAATAATATATAGAGAATAATTTAATAAAATACTGGTCATCCTAATTGCCTTTCGAAATAAAAAAATATATAATATATTAAAGTCAAATATAGTCAAAGTCAGACGACGTGCATATAAAATAATATTGTAGATTTCAGGAGGGAGGAAAATTTGAGAAACATCTCAGATATTATTGAAGAGTACTTAAAGCAAGTATTGGAATTGAGTAATGAAGAAATTGTTGAAATTAAAAGAAGTGAAGTAGCCAATAAATTTCAATGTGTGCCTTCCCAGATTAATTATGTGATTAATACTCGTTTTACTATTGAAAGAGGTTATTTAGTTGAAAGTAAACGTGGTGGAGGCGGATATATTCGGATCATTAAAGTAAGGCCAAATAATGATATACATTTACTTGATCAAATCATTTCATTAATTGGTGATGCAATTCCTCAAGCACCAGCAGTCGATATCATTAACCGGCTAGTGGAGGAAGATGTTATAACGGATCGTGAAGCAAAATTAATGGAAAGTGTATTAAATCGATCGGTAATTTATATCGAACTACCAGAGCGGGATCAACTTCGAGCGAGAATGCTCAAAGCTATGTTGATGGTACTAAAATACGAATAATTCCCCTATGTAAGAGGTGAAAATCATGCTTTGTCAAGAATGTCAGAAACGACCTGCAACCTTGCATTTTACAAAAATAAATAATGGTGAGAAAACAGAAGTCCATCTGTGTGAACATTGCGCAGGAGAAAAAGGGGATTTCTTTATGTTTAACCAATCACCTAGTTTAACTATTAATAGCTTGTTGGCAGGTTTATTTAATGTACAACCAAGTTTTCAGCAGGAACAGCAAAATAAAGATTATCAAGCAAACGAATTGGTTCAATGTGATAAGTGCGGAATGACATTTTCCCAATTTTTAAAAGTAGGACGATTTGGATGTGCACATTGCTATGAGGTATTTGAAACGCAATTAACTCCAATTTTAAGAAGATTACACGGGGGTAACTGGAAGCATAGCGGAAAAATCCCTCAACGATCCGGTGGTACGTTCCATCTCAAGAAAAAAATTGACATATTAAAGGAAACGTTGCAAACACTCGTTGTAAACGAAGAATTTGAAAAGGCAGCGGAAATACGTGATGAAATTCGATCAATTGAGAAGTTGATGCAAGAAGGAGGGAACTAGAAATTGTCTTTAGAGAAATTTTTAACCCAGTCAAGAAGTTCTTGGATGAACGGTAACGGTCCGCAATCCGATATTGTATTAACATCAAGGATTCGATTAGCGAGAAATCTAAAGAATAATTTATTCCCGACGATTTTTACTCCTGAAGATGCAAAAAATGTTCTCCAACAAATTGAAGATACTTTGCCACTATTGACGTTACATCCATTAAAGGATATTGAAATTTTGAAAATGGAGAAATTGCAACCATTGCATAAAAGAGTATTAGTCGAAAAACATTTGATTAGCCCAAATTTAGCAGAAGACTCTTCACACGGTGCGTGTTTACTAACGCCGAATGAAGAGATTAGCATTATGGTGAATGAAGAGGATCATATTCGAATACAATGTATTTTCCCTGGATTACAATTAAATGAAGCATTAAGTTTAGCGAATGCGGTGGATGATCAACTAGAGCAACATTTGGAGTACGCATTTAATGAAGTCAGAGGTTATTTAACAAGTTGTCCAACTAATGTTGGAACTGGCTTAAGAGCATCTGTAATGGTCCATTTACCAGGTTTGGTGATGACTCAACAAATGAGCCAGTTAATCCCTTCCATTAATCAATTAGGTTTAGTTGTGCGAGGAATTTATGGTGAGGGAAGTGAAGCTTTGGGGAATATATTCCAAATTTCAAACCAAGTCACATTAGGTAAATCTGAACAAGATATTATTTTAGATTTAACAAGTGTTGTCGAACAAATAATTGAGCAAGAAAAATCCGCAAGAGAAGTATTGGCTAAAACTTCAGGTCTTCAGCTGGAAGATAGAGTATATCGCTCCTTAGGTATCTTGACAAATAGTAGAATTATGGAATCTAAAGAAGCAGCTCGATGTTTATCAGATGTTCGTTTGGGTATAGATATGGGATATATAAAGGACATACCTAAATCAATTTTAAATGAATTAATGATTTTAACCCAACCGGGGTTTTTACAACAATATGCTGGTGGCCAACTTCGGCCATTTGAACGTGATGTAAGAAGAGCTACATTAATTCGGGAGCGTCTTCTTTTAGGAAAAAATGATTAATTTAAGGGGGCAAAATTATGTTATTTGGCCGTTTTACTGAAAGAGCACAGAAGGTATTAGCTTTATCTCAGGAAGAGGCAATTCGTCTAAACCATAGTAATGTAGGTACCGAACACATCCTTTTAGGATTAGTTCGAGAAGGCGAAGGAATCGCTGCCAAAGCATTATTTGGTATCGGCTTAACGTCGGAAAAAATCCAAAAGGAAGTAGAGAACTTAATTGGTATTGGGAAAGAAAAAACCCAGTCGCCTCCATATACACCAAGAGCAAAAAAAGTAATTGAGCTATCCATGGACGAAGCAAGAAAACTAGGACACTCCTATGTTGGAACAGAACATATTCTTCTTGGATTAATTCGTGAAGGAGAAGGTGTAGCAGCAAGAGTACTAAGTAACTTAGGTGTAAGCTTAAATAAAGCAAGACAACAGGTGTTGCAATTATTAGGTAATAACGAAGCAGGTGGACATTCTAATGGGTCTACTTCTAATGTTAATACACCGACATTAGATAGCCTTGCTCGCGATTTAACCCAAGTGGCGAGAGAAGGTAGCTTAGATCCAGTAATTGGTCGAAGTAAAGAAATTCAACGAGTGATTGAAGTTCTAAGTAGAAGAACAAAAAATAATCCAGTGTTGATTGGTGAACCAGGAGTAGGGAAAACGGCAATTGCAGAAGGATTAGCACAGCAAATCGTAAATAATGAAGTTCCCGAAATACTTAGAAATAAACGTGTAATGACTTTAGATATGGGTACCGTAGTTGCGGGGACTAAATATCGTGGGGAATTTGAGGATCGTTTGAAAAAAGTAATGGATGAAATTCGTCAAGCAGGAAATATTATTCTATTTATTGATGAACTTCATACATTAATTGGTGCAGGTGGTGCAGAGGGTGCTATCGATGCTTCCAATATTTTAAAACCATCTCTTGCAAGAGGAGAGCTCCAATGTATTGGTGCAACCACATTAGATGAATATAGAAAATATATTGAAAAGGATGCAGCTCTTGAGCGGCGTTTCCAACCGATAATGGTTGATGAACCATCTGTAGAAGAATCCATTCAAATACTAAAAGGGCTTCGCGATCGTTATGAGGCACATCATCGTGTTGCAATAACGGATGAAGCAATTGACGCTGCTGTCCGGTTATCCGATCGTTATATTACCGACCGTTTCTTACCAGATAAAGCAATCGATTTAATAGATGAGGCAGGTTCCAAGGTACGACTTCGCAGTTTTACAACGCCTCCTAATTTGAAAGAGCTAGAAGTAAAATTAGAAGAAGTAAGAAAAGAAAAAGATGCCGCCGTTCAAGGCCAGGAATTTGAAAAAGCAGCCTCCTTGCGTGACATGGAGCAAAGACTCCGTGAACAATTAGAGGATACGAAGAAAGTGTGGAAAGCAAAACAAGGAAAAGAAAATAATGAAGTAACAATAGAAGATATTGCAAATGTTGTTTCCAGTTGGACTGGTGTACCAGTGTCAAAGCTAGCTCAAACAGAAACAGAAAAACTATTAAAATTAGAAGAAATTCTTCATTCTCGTGTCATCGGTCAAGATGAAGCTGTAAAGGCTGTATCAAAAGCGGTGCGAAGAGCAAGAGCGGGATTAAAAGATCCAAAACGTCCAATTGGATCCTTCATTTTCCTTGGACCTACTGGTGTAGGGAAAACGGAATTAGCAAGAGCACTTGCGGAGGCGATGTTTGGTGACGAGGATGCGATGATCCGAATCGATATGTCCGAGTACATGGAAAAACATTCCACTTCCCGTCTTGTTGGTTCCCCTCCTGGATATGTAGGGTATGATGAAGGTGGACAATTAACAGAGAAGGTTAGAAGAAAGCCGTATTCCGTTGTCCTTTTAGATGAAATAGAAAAAGCACATCCAGATGTTTTTAATATTTTATTACAGGTTTTAGAAGATGGACGATTAACGGATTCTAAAGGTAGGACAGTCGATTTTCGTAATACTGTTCTTATTATGACTTCTAATGTTGGTGCATCGTCATTAAAACAAAATAAATATGTTGGATTTAATATACAAGATGGTACCCAAGATTATAAAGATATGAAAGATAAAGTAATGGAAGAGTTGAAGCGTGCATTTCGTCCAGAATTTCTTAATCGGATTGATGAAATCATTGTTTTCCATTCACTTGAAAAACAACATTTACAAAATATCGTAACATTATTATCCGATACATTAATCAAACGATTAAAAGAGCAAAATATTGAACTAACATTAACAGATGCGGCACGGGAAAAAATTGTTGATTTTGGTTTTGATCCTGAATATGGTGCGAGACCATTAAGAAGAGCTATTCAAAAGCATATTGAAGATTTATTATCTGAGGAATTATTAAAAGGTGCCGTGACGCAAGGACAGAAAGTAACCGTTGATGTAGAAGATGGAGAATTCAAAGTGAAAACGAATGTTTTTTCCTGAGCGGTAGAATAATTTAATAAAGTATCTAACAAAGGAGGCAACTCACCTAATGAAACATAGTACTTTAGTGGGTTGCCTCTCCCTATTACGGTATGGGAAAATATAATTAATTCACATAAGGGTAGCGGCAAAAATTTGATTGCGCAATCTTTAGAAATTTAAAGGGGAAAAGTAATGGCAAAGATTAAGACAAAGTTTACTTGTCAAAAATGCGGCTATGAATCTCCGAAATGGCTAGGGCGTTGCCCAAGTTGTAATGAATGGAATTCATTCGTTGAGGAAATTCAAGAGGTAAAAGGTAATCGTCGTGTAGCGTTTAATCATACGTCAACAACCGTTGGTGGGCAAAAGGCAACTCCGATTACGAAAATTGAATCTAAGCAGGACCCAAGAACATTAACGGATTCTAGGGAATTAAATCGCGTGTTAGGTGGCGGAATTGTTGGTGGTTCCCTAGTGCTAATTGGTGGGGACCCAGGAATTGGAAAATCTACACTCCTCCTTCAAGTATCCAATCAGCTTGCCAATAAGGGTGAAAAAGTCATCTATATTTCCGGAGAAGAATCGGTAAAACAAACGAAATTAAGAGCAGACAGACTCGGTGTATTATCCGATAACTTATATGTATTTTCAGAGACAAATCTTCTTATTATTGAACAGACAATCCAAGAATTACAACCCAACTTTGCTATTATAGACTCCATTCAAACAATTTATCATCCAGATATCACCTCTGCACCTGGATCTGTTTCCCAGGTAAGAGAATGTACAAGTGAAATGATGAGGATTGCAAAAACAAATGGAATTCCAATATTTATCGTTGGGCATGTTACGAAAGAAGGAGCCATCGCTGGTCCAAGACTGCTAGAGCATATGGTGGATACCGTTTTATATTTCGAAGGAGAACGGCATCATACATTCCGGATACTACGGGCAGTTAAAAATCGCTTCGGTTCTACTAATGAAATTGGTATTTTTGAAATGAAGGAGTCCGGTCTGGAAGAGGTAGAAAATCCGTCCGAAATCTTTTTAGAGGAACGCTCGCAAGGTGCTTCTGGCTCTACTGTTGTTGCATCGATGGAAGGAACAAGACCCATCCTTGTGGAAATCCAAGCATTAATATCGCCGACAACCTTTGGGAATCCGCGGAGAATGGCAACGGGAATCGATCATAATCGAGTATCCTTGCTGATGGCTGTGTTAGAAAAGCGGGTAGGCTTACTATTACAAAATCAAGATGCCTATTTAAAGGCAGCAGGTGGAGTGAAATTAGATGAGCCGGCAATTGATTTAGCTGTCGCAATCAGCATCGCCTCTAGCTTCCGTGATCAGCCAACAAGAGCTACGGATTGTTTTATTGGCGAGGTTGGTTTAACCGGGGAAATAAGAAGAGTTTCGCGAATTGAGCAACGGGTAAAAGAGGCAGAAAAATTAGGATTTAAACGAATTTTTGTTCCGAAAAATAATATAACTGGCTGGCAATCGAACTCACAATTAGAGTTAATTGGAGTTTCAACCATTCGTGAAGCGCTACAAATGGCATTAGATTAACAGATAATATAATGGAAAATGCATTCTATATTTCAAAAAACTAACATTTTCAAAATAAAAATGTAATATTACGTTTCAAAAGAATTTATTTGTTTATAATGTAAACAAGGAGGTGAAAAAAACAGTGCTAACACGAATTGTGCAAGCTTGTTTTTTATTAATTGGCGGGACTTTAGGCATTCTATTATTGCCATATTTATATGTAGTGGCAAGTATAGAGGATATTACCTTTATAAATAATCCGTATGTAACAGCAATTTTAGGTGCTATTATATTTTATATTATTAGTTTTTGGGCAGTTCAGCATGTAGTAAATCTGATTAAATGGTTTGAAGAAACAATGGTAAAAGCACCGATTCTAGATTTGCTATTTGGAACAATAGGCTTAATAGTAGGATTAATTGTAGCATTTTTAATTGGGTTTGCATTAAATGCCATTCAGTTCCCGGTTCTTAATGAAATAGCTCCAATAGTCTTAACGCTATTATTTGGTTATTTAGGATTTCAAGTTGGATTTAAAAAGAGAGATGAATTAATCAATCTTTTTACGAATCGAAGTGGAAAGAAAAAAGTAATCGAAGAAGATGCAAACAAAAAAATTGGGTATTTAAAGATATTAGATACAAGTGTAATTATTGACGGGCGAATTGCGGACATTTGTCAAACTGGCTTTTTAGAAGGAACGATTGTCATTCCGCAATTCGTATTAGAAGAGCTGCAACATATTGCTGATTCTTCCGATGTATTAAAAAGAAATCGTGGGAGAAGAGGCTTGGATATTCTTAACCGGATTCAAAAAGAATTATCAATCAAGGTAGAAATTTATGAAGGTGATTTTGAGGATATTCAGGAAGTAGATAGTAAACTTGTGAAGCTAGCAAAGTTAACAAATGGCACGGTAGTTACAAACGATTTCAATTTAAATAAAGTTTGTGAATTACAAAAGGTGCAGGTGCTAAACATTAATGATTTAGCAAATGCTGTGAAACCAGTAGTTCTTCCAGGAGAAGAAATGGTTGTCCAAGTCATCAAAGATGGGAAAGAACAAAATCAAGGGATTGCCTATCTAGATGATGGAACAATGATTGTAGTGGAAGAAGGCAGAAACTATATTGGTAAAACGATTAATGTACTAGTAACGAGTGTGCTGCAAACTTCAGCTGGGCGAATGATTTTTGCCAAGCCCAAACTATTAGAAAAAGCATTATAATATAAGGGGAGATTCATTTGTTTTTTAAATGAACTCCCCTTATATTAATATATAGAGAATAATCTATAAATTTCAGGGGATAAAAGCGAATGGGATATACAGTAGTAATTCCTGCAGCCGGCATTGGAAAGCGGATGGGTGCAGGGAAAAATAAGCTTTTGCTTTCTATAAATGAAATACCAGTGCTCGTACATACATTGAAGGTATTTGAACAAGACGATTGGTGTCAATCCATTGTGCTTGCAGTAAATGATGCGGATCGTAAAGATATCCATACATTTATTAGTCGTTACAGTTTAAAAAAAATCAAAACGATGGTCAAAGGTGGCAAGGAGAGACAGCATAGTGTGTATGCTGGGCTACAAAGTATCCAAGAGGAAACGATTGTTTTAATTCACGATGGGGCAAGACCATTTATAAAGCAATCGCATATTCATCAATTAGTGGAAGCGGCAAAAGCCCATGGGGCGGCAATTTTAGCCGTACCAGTGAAGGATACCGTAAAGAAAGTAGAAAATGGGTATGTGCAGGGAACAATCAATCGTGATACATTATGGTCGATTCAAACACCGCAAGCTTTTTCATTGGCATTGATTAAGCATGCGCATATAATGGCAGAACAGGACCAATTCATCGGTACCGACGATGCAAGTTTAGTGGAGCGACTAGGTGAAAAAGTCATTATTGTTGAAGGTGATTATGATAATATTAAAATTACGACAAAAGAGGATCTCTATTTTGCTCAAGCTATTTTATCGAAAGAAATGAGGTAGAACTTCGGATTTAAGTAAGGAGGGGTTATTTATGTTTCGAATTGGACAAGGCTATGATGTGCATCAATTAGTAGAAGGTCGTCCTTTAATTATAGGTGGAATAACAATTCCAAATAATAAAGGGCTACTAGGTCATTCGGATGCAGATGTATTACTCCATGCCATTACAGATGCCTGTTTAGGTGCAGTAGGGCTTGTAGATATAGGAACGCATTTCCCGGATACAGATCAAACCTTTAAGGATGCAGATTCCAGTGTCTTATTAAAGCAAGTGTGGGAATTAGTGAAAAAAGAGGGCTATCAGCTTGGAAATCTAGATTGCACTATTATTGCCCAAAAACCAAAAATGGCGCCATATATCGACCAAATGAAGGAGCATATTGCTGAATTATTAGAGGCAGAGCTCTCTCGAGTAAATGTAAAAGCGACTACTACAGAAAAATTAGGGTTTACCGGAAGGGAAGAAGGAATTGCCTCTCTTGCGGCAGTACTTTTAGAAAAAGTAATATAGTTTTTTTCTTCAAACTTTCCAGGAATAATAATTTACAATGATTTTATTTGATGTACAATGAAAAAGGTATTTATTTTTAACTATTAAAAAAAGATATATATAGCTTGAAAAGAAAATTGGAGGGTAAAAAACAATGAGCGAAATTCGCGTACGTTATGCGCCGAGTCCAACAGGACATTTACATATTGGAAATGCTAGAACAGCGTTATTTAATTATTTATTTGCACGGAATCAAAAGGGAAAATTTATTATTCGCATTGAGGATACAGACCAAAAGCGAAACATTGCTGGCGGAGAAGAAAGCCAATTGAAATATTTAAAATGGCTAGGAATGGATTGGGATGAAGGTGTCGATGTAGGTGGTAAATACGGACCTTATCGTCAATCAGAACGAAATGATATTTACAAAAAATACTATGATGATCTTTTAGATCGTGGACTTGCTTATAAATGCTATTGTACGGAAGAAGAATTAGAAAAAGAACGGGAAGAGCAAATTGCTCGCGGTCAAATGCCTCGCTATTCTGGAAAATGCCGTCATTTGACTAAGGAAGATCAAGAACGGTTAGAAGCGGAAGGAAGACAACCAAGTATTCGATTCCATGTACCAGCTGGGAAGGTTTATGCATTTAAGGATATGGTTAAGGATGAGGTTTCCTTTGAATCGGATGGTATCGGTGATTTTGTTATCGTTAAAAAGGATGGAATCCCAACCTATAATTTTGCGGTAACAATTGATGATTATTTAATGGAAATCACTCACGTACTTCGTGGAGATGACCATATCTCAAATACACCAAAACAATTAATGATTTACGAAGCATTTGGATGGAAAGCACCAATCTTCGGTCATATGACATTAATTGTTAATGAAAGTAGAAAGAAATTAAGTAAACGGGATGAGTCCATTATTCAGTTCATAGAGCAATATGAAGAGTTAGGCTATCTTCCAGAAGCGTTATTTAACTTCATTGCACTTTTAGGATGGTCTCCTTCTGGGGAAGAAGAAATTTTCTCTCGGAAAGAGTTCATTGAAATTTTTGATCCAGCAAGACTTTCCAAATCTCCAGCATTATTTGATAAGCAAAAATTAACTTGGACAAATAATCAATACATGAAAAAATTGGATTTAGATAAAGTAGTAGAATTAGCATTGCCGCATTTAATAAAAGCTGGCCGTGTGTCAGAGCATCCAACCGAAGTTGAATTGGAAATGGCAAGAAAATTAATTGCTTTATATCAAGAACAGATGAGCTATGGGGCAGAAATTGTTGAGCTGTCAGAAATCTTCTTCAAAGATGATATTGCTTACGAAGGGGAAGCAGCGGAGGTTTTAGCGGATGAAACAGTACCGCAAGTACTTCAAGCATTTGTTCAGGAATTAGAAGCACTAGAAGTATTTGAAGCGGCGGAAATTAAAGGTGCAATTAAACGAGTGCAAAAACAAACCGGACAAAAAGGGAAGAAATTATTTATGCCAATCCGTGTAGCGGTTACTGCTGAAACACATGGACCGGAACTTCCGAATACAATTGAAGTATTAGGGAAGGATAAAGTAATTAAACGAATTCAAGCACTTTTGAGTTAACATTTAGCTGAAAATATAATATATTAGTTTTACAAGATAGATGTGAATATAGTTAATGCGTTGAAGAGGAGAAGTAAATAATGATGTTCTATCAGAGAGGGTCACCTTGGCTGGAAGTGACCTAGAGCGGAATTATTGAAATGCACCTCGGAGTCCTTTATTGAACAACAGTGTATTAGTAAATAAAGGCGGTTCCCTACCGTTATTAGGCAGAGTGGAGACTTATTTATCTAACATATAGTCTAAACAGAGTGGAACCGCGTGAAAGCGTCTCTGTCTTATTGACAGGGGCGTTTTTTTTATGGGGAAAAATAACAAATGCAATGTGTTCAAAAGTAAATAATATAGTAGCCCACTGTATGAATTAATCCATTTTCCTAAGGAAAATAGCGTGAGTCTACTTGTATTCATTCTACTTCGCGCATTTAATAAAAATTATCAAGCTCCCAACTTTTTACAGAAAGCTTTTAAGACAAATCGTTTAGGAAAAATATTGGGTTTAAGGTTATTCCGAAGCAAGGGGGAGGTATAATGTTCAAACGCATAAAAGAAGATATTGAAGTTGTATTTGAGCAAGACCCAGCAGCCAGATCCTACATTGAAGTAGTATTAACCTATTCAGGATTACACGCTATCTGGGCTCATCGAATGGCCCATTGGTTTTTCAAAAAGAAATTATATTTTATCGCACGTGCCATTTCTCAAATTAGCCGATTTTTTACTGGAATTGAAATACATCCAGGGGCAACGATTGGAAGGAGATTTTTTATCGACCATGGCATGGGTGTTGTAATCGGCGAAACATGTGAAATAGGAAATAATGTTACGATTTTTCAAGGAGTTACGCTAGGTGGAACTGGAAAAGAGAAAGGGAAAAGGCATCCAACGCTTAAGGACAATGTATTAGTAGCAACTGGTGCAAAAGTGCTTGGTTCAATCACTATTGGTGAGAATTCAAAGATTGGAGCGGGGTCTGTTGTCTTAAAAGATGTACCAGCGAACGCAACCGTTGTAGGTATACCAGGAAGGGTTGTTGTTCAAGATGGGATTAGAGTAAAAAAGGATTTGAATCATCGAGATCTGCCAGACCCGATTGCCGATATATGTATCTCCATGCAAAAACAAATAGATGAATTAAAGACAGAAGTAGAGCTGTTACGCCAAGAAAGGAGTAAAGGTCATGACAATAAAAATTTATAATACATTAACGCAGGAAAAAGAAGTTTTTGAAACACTAGAAAAAGGGAAAGTAAAAATGTATGTCTGCGGGCCAACAGTATATAACTATATTCATATCGGTAATGCTAGACCTGCTATTGTCTTTGATACAGTTCGTCGTTATTTAGAATATCGTGGATATGATGTAAATTATGTTTCTAATTTTACCGATGTCGATGATAAATTAATTCGGGCTGCCAGTCAATTAGGGGAAGATGTACCAACGATTGCTGATCGATTTATCCAAGCGTACTTCGAAGATACTCATGCCTTAGGTTGCAAGCACGCAACAGTCCATCCGCGAGTAACAGAAAATATGGATATCATTATTGATTTTATAAAGGGATTAGTAGACAAGGATTATGCCTATGAATCCAATGGGGATGTTTACTTCAGAACGAGGAAGTTTGATGATTATGGTAAATTATCACATCAATCGGTAGAAGAACTCCGTGTTGGTGCTAGAATAGAAATTGGCGAAAAGAAACAGGATCCATTGGATTTTGCATTATGGAAAGCAGCGAAACCTAATGAAATTTATTGGGAAAGTCCTTGGGGGATTGGTCGTCCAGGCTGGCATATTGAATGCTCTGCAATGGCAAGAAAATATTTAGGAGATACGATTGATATACATGCTGGTGGCCAAGATTTAGCCTTTCCGCATCACGAAAATGAAATTGCGCAATCGGAAAGCTTTACAGGAAAAACTTTTGCGAAATATTGGATGCACAATGGTTACATTAATATTAATAATGAGAAAATGTCTAAATCATTGGGTAATTTTGTATTAGTGCATGAAATCATTAAAGAGCATAATCCAACCGTTTTACGATTCTTCATGCTATCTGTTCATTATCGTCATCCGATTAACTATAGTGATGAATTACTCTCCAATGCAAAATCTGCTTTGGAACGGATACAAACAGCATATCAAAACTTAAATCACAGAAAAGAAGCCAGTACGAATTTAACAAATGATAACGAAAAATGGTTAGCTGAAATTCAAAAACATAAAGCGGATTTCATTCGTGAGATGGATGATGATTTTAATACAGCAAATGCTATTTCTGTTCTATTTGATCTTTCCAGAACGGCGAATTATTATTTGATGGAAAAAAATACATCGATGGAAGTAATCAATCAATTTATCCAGCTGTTTGAGGAGTTTTTCCAAGTGCTAGGTTTAACTTTTGATACAAAAGGGGAATTGCTTGACGAGGAGATTGAACAGTTAATCGCAAAAAGAATTGAAGCAAGAAAAAATCGTGACTTCCAAACCGCGGATCTTATCCGTGATCAGTTAAAGGATTTAAATATTATTCTCGAAGATACTCCTCAAGGAACACGTTGGAAAAGAGGCTAAACGATGAAATTACTAGAGTCAACGGTAAATCCAAAAGAATTAAATAGTTTAGCACTTGCCTATATGGGCGACGGTGTCTATGAGTTGTATGTTCGGCGTCATCTCATTAGTAAAGGTGAAATTAAGCCTAATCTTTTACAACGGAAAGCAACGAAATATGTTTCCGCTAAGGCACAATCATATGTTATCCATTCTCTTATGAATGAGAATGTTCTAGAAGAAGAAGAGGTAGCGGTAGTAAAGCGGGGCCGGAATGCTAAAAGCCACACGGTCCCTAAAAATACCGATATTCAAACATATCGCTACAGTACAGCTTTTGAAGCACTAATTGGATATCATTACCTTTTGGGTAATTTTTCCCGTCTAGAGGAGATAATCTATCAGTCATTTTCCATTTTAGAAGAACGAAAGGAGGGTTAAGGTATGGAAAATAATTATATTACCGGTAAAAATGCCGTATTAGAAGCAATAAAGTCAAATCGTGATATTAATAAAATATGGATCGGGGAAGGTTCACAAAAAGGTGCAATGCAACCACTAATCCAAAAAGCAAAAGAACAAAAGATTATTGTGCAAATTGTGCCAAGAAAAAAATTGGATGAAATGGTAGAAGGTGCCCACCAAGGAGTAATCGCACAGGTTGCAGCATACCAATATTATGAACTAGATGAATTATTTATGCGTGCAGAGGAAAAAGGGGAAGCGCCATTTTTTCTTATATTAGACGAAATAGAAGATCCACATAATTTAGGATCGATTATGCGAACAGCTGATGCGAGTGGTGTCCATGGTATTATTATTCCGAAACGCCGATCTGTCGGATTAACAACTACCGTTGCGAAAGCATCTACAGGTGCTATTGAACATATTCCGGTAGTACGTGTGACAAATATTGCACGAACAATAGATGAATTGAAGGAAAAAGGTGTGTGGATCGCGGGAACGGATGCTAAAGGAAACCAAGATTTCCGCGAGCTTGATGGTTCTCTTCCGATTGCCCTTGTGATTGGTAGTGAAGGTAAAGGAATTGGGAGATTGAATCTAGAGAAATGTGATTTTCTTATAAATTTACCAATGAAGGGGCATGTAACTTCATTAAATGCATCTGTTGCAGCTGCACTACTAATGTATGAAATCTATCGAAAACGTTATCCAATTAGGTAATTAGCATGGATATTTTACTTGTAGATGGCTACAACATGATAGGCGCTTGGCCAGAATTAAGAGATTTAAAAAAGAAAGATTTAGCAGCTGCAAGAGACCGCTTAATCGAGCTGATGGCGGAGTATCAGGCATATATGGGGATTCGCGTTATTATTGTGTTTGATGCCTATGTAGTAAAAGGATTGGAACGGAAGTATAAAAACTATAAACTGGAAGTTATTTTTACAAAAGAAAATGAAACAGCTGATGAAAAAATCGAAAAAATGGCTATCCATTTAACGAATAGAAAAACAAAAGTTTTTGTCGCAACCTCTGATTACACAGAACAATGGGCAATTTTTGGACAAGGGGCTTTTCGAAAATCAGCAAGAGAATTGTACAATGAAATTCAAGAAATTGGTAAAAATATAAATAAAAATATGCAATATATACAAGAAAAGAAACCTTTGTCCAAAATTCCTCTGTCAAAGGAAGTCGCCGATTTTTTTGAAAAATTCAGAAGAGGGGAATAAAAGTTGGTTGACGCTGAAAAACAGGCTACTGTATAATTAAAATTACAAATGCTAGGATCTGTTTGGGGTGATTTGTTTGCACGGCGTTGATAGATTAAATTCTAGCAAAAAATATAAAGATATGAATGATGAAGAGATTATTGAGCTAGTGCATATTGGGGAAAGTGATGCACTCGATTTTATCATTCATAAGTACAGACAATTTGTTCGCGCCAAGGCAAGGTCATACTTTTTAATTGGAGCGGATCGTGAAGATATTGTTCAGGAAGGTATGATTGGCTTATTTAAGGCAGTGAGAGATTACAAAGATGATAAGCTCACATCCTTTAAAGCTTTCGCGGAATTATGTATTACAAGGCAAATCATTACCGCTATTAAAACCGCTACGCGTCAGAAGCATATTCCACTTAACTCATATGTTTCATTGGACAGGCCTGTTTTCGATGAAGAATCAGACCGTACATTAATGGATATGATTTCAGAGACAAAAGCATTAGATCCAGAAGAAATGCTGATTAACCAGGAGGAATTCGATCATATCGAAGTGAAAATGTCCGAGTTGTTAAGTGATTTGGAGCGGAAAGTATTAGCCCTTTATTTGGATGGACAATCTTACCAAGAGATATCAGAAGAACTAAACCGACATGTTAAGTCGATTGATAATGCGTTACAGCGCGTGAAGAGAAAATTAGAAAAGTATTTAGAAACAAGAGAAATCACGAGTAATGACCTGCATTTATAATTATATTTGATTTATAAAATATCATTCCAAACAAACGGAGTAATTCCGTAAGTATAGAACGAATCTTCTAAAAGATTATTGACATACTATTAAATTGCATGTTACAGTTTGAAAGATAGAGATACTATTTTATTGTAATAAGTTTTGACACAAAACGGAAATAAGGTGAAAATCGTGTCAAAAAAAATTATTTTGGCTTGTGAAAAATGTGGTTCAAGAAATTACAAAACGGTTGAATCAAAAGATAATAGTGTTCGATTTGAGTTAAAAAAATATTGTCCAAATTGCCGTTTACACACAATACATCGACAAACATGAGTTTGTTAGATTTAATAGTGAATATATTTCCGGTCTTGGAGGTCTGTTATGCAGAAGATTAGTGGTTTCTTTCACGGCGTAGCTGAAGAAATGAAAAAAGTTCGATGGCCGCATCGTAATGAGTTAACGAAATATACCATTACTGTCATCACAACTGTTGTCATTTTTGCACTATTTTTCACGTTGATCGATTTAGGAATTTCACAAATTATAGAATTAATTCCTTAAATAGTGAATAACATATTTATCCTTTGCTATAATGGTAATAAATGATTAATTAAAACCCGGTCAACGGGTTTTTTAATTACTCAAAAATTTTATTAGATAGTCTGATAAAGTTAGGCTAGTTTTAAAGGTTATTGTTATGTACGTAAAAGCAAAGAAGTTTCTTCATTCTGCGGAATAATGAGTATAGCGATAATCTATAATAGCCAAAAGTTAAATTGATAAATCAGGGAGGGAAGGACAAAAGTCCTCTTTTAATGGAAAAAAATTGGTATGTAGTTCATACGTATTCAGGGTATGAAAATAAAGTAAAAACAAATTTAGAAAAACGGGTAGAAACAATGGGGATGCAAGATAAAATATTCCGCGTTGTCGTTCCTGAAGAAGAAGAAACCGATATTAAAAACGGTAAAACAAAAGTAGTGAAGAAAAAGGTATTTCCCGGATATGTCCTTGTCGAATTAATCATGACGGATGATTCTTGGTATGTAGTAAGAAATACACCAGGTGTAACTGGATTTGTAGGTTCAAGTGGATCAGGATCAAAACCAACTCCATTATTACCAGAAGAGGTAACTAGCTTGTTGAAACGCATGGGTATTGATGAGCGACGAATCGATATCGATATTGAACTAGGCGAAACTGTACAAGTAACCGAAGGACCTTTCCAAAACTTTACAGGAACTGTAGAAGAATTGGATAAAGATAAAGCAAAAGTGAAAGTATTGGTTAACATGTTTGGTAGAGAAACACCTGTAGAACTTGATTTTTCGCAGATCAATAAATTATAATCTAAAAAAACTTGAAATATGAATAGAAATCTGATAATATTTTTAAGTCAGTATGTCTCTAGAGTTTAGAGATTGACATTAGTTAAAATATATTTATTATATATATGAAATGAGTGGGAGGGGAATACCCCAATTACCACATCACGGACTTAAGGAGGTGTGTCTCGTGGCTAAAAAAGTCATTAAATTGGTGAAATTACAAATTCCTGCAGGTAAAGCTAATCCTGCGCCACCAGTAGGTCCTGCATTAGGTCAAGCTGGCGTAAACATCATGGGATTCTGTAAAGAATTTAACGCTCGTACAGCTGATCAAGCTGGTTTAATTATTCCAGTAGAAATTACGGTATTCGAAGACCGTTCATTTACGTTTATTACGAAAACCCCACCTGCAGCTGTGCTTCTTAAAAAAGCAGCAGGAATCGAGTCTGGTTCTGGTGAACCAAACCGTAAAAAAGTTGCAACAGTTAAACGTGATAAAGTACGCGAGATTGCTGAAACTAAAATGCCAGACTTAAACGCAGCAAGCGTTGAAGCAGCAATGGCAATGGTTGAAGGTACTGCTCGTAGTATGGGTATTGTAATCGAAGACTAATTGATTAAATACTATTTAGTTGTTTTTTGGGGTTGTGATGTGTTTAGCAAAGGATAAAGAAATGTCATCCATGCTTTTCAAATCGCAACCTCTATTCGTGGGAGGTTATTCCGTTAAAACCACAATCGAGGAGGATAATAATGGCTAATAAAGGTAAAAAATTTGTTGAAGCTTCCAAATTAGTTGATCGTACAAAAGCGTATGATGCTAAAGAAGCTCTTGAACTTGTAAAGAAAACAAATTTTGTAAAATTCGATGCTTCAGTTGAAGCTGCATTTCGTTTAGGAGTAGATCCGAAGAAAGCTGACCAACAAATTCGTGGTGCAGTAGTTCTTCCAAACGGAACTGGTAAGGTTCAACGTGTATTAGTATTTGCAAAAGGTGAGAAAGCAAAAGAAGCAGAAGCAGCTGGCGCTGACTATGTTGGTGATTCTGACTACATCAACAAAATCCAACAAGGTTGGTTTGACTTTGATGTAATCGTAGCTACTCCTGATATGATGGGTGAAGTTGGTAAACTAGGTCGTACATTAGGACCAAAAGGTTTAATGCCGAACCCTAAAACTGGAACTGTAACATTTGATGTTGAACGTGCAGTGAAAGAAATCAAAGCAGGTAAAGTAGAATACCGTGTAGATAAAGCTGGTAACATCCATGTGCCTATCGGTAAAGTTTCATTTGACGTAGAGAAATTACAAGAAAACTTGCAAACTATTTTCGATACTTTATTAAAAGTAAAACCTGCAGCAGCTAAAGGAACTTATATTAAAAACATTACTGTAAGTTCTACAATGGGTCCTGGGGTTAAAGTAGACGGCGCTACTATTTCTTAATAGATAGTTGACAAAGTACTACAAATTTGTTAATATAAATTTTGTTGATTTTAAAAATAACATTTATACCGTAGACAGTAGGTGCGAAAAGCTTAATTTCCTACCTAGGTAATGAAACATAGAAGCTTCAATTAATTTTAATTGATAGCTGATAACTTTGCTATGTATCAACCTCCATGTCTACAAAAGACCTGGAGGTTTTATTGTGGATCGGTATAGATGGAGAAATTTCTCTAGGAGGTGTATGTATGAGCAACGCAATTGAACAAAAGAAATTGGTGGTTGATGAAATCGCCCAAAAACTTAAAAACAGTGTTTCTACAGTTGTAGTTGACTACCGTGGATTAAATGTTGCTGAAGTAACTGAACTTCGTAAACAACTTCGCGAAGCTGGTATCGAGTTCAAAGTTTACAAAAACACATTAACACGTAGAGCGGCTGAAACTGCTGAATTAGCTGGTTTGAATGAAGTTCTTACTGGACCAAACGCTATTGCATTCAGTGCGGAAGACGTTGTTGCTCCAGCAAAAATCATTAATGATTTTGCTAAGAAACATGAAGCTCTTGAAATCAAAGCTGCTGTAATCGAAGGAAACATTTCAACTGTTGAAGAAGTTAAAGCACTTGCTGAACTTCCATCCAGAGAAGGTTTACTTTCTATGTTGCTTAGTGTTCTACAAGCTCCAATCCGTAACTTTGCTCTTGCTACTAAAGCAGTTGCAGATCAAAAAGAAGAACAAGGCGCGTAATTAATTTATACAATTAGAACATATAAAATAGGAGGAACTAAAAATGACTAAAGAACAAATCATTGAAGCTGTAAAAAATATGACAGTTTTAGAACTTAATGACTTAGTAAAAGCAATTGAAGAAGAATTTGGTGTAACTGCTGCTGCTCCTGTAGCTGTAGTTGGTGGCGCTGGTGCAGCTGCTGCTGAAGAACAAACTGAATTTGATGTAGTATTAGCTGATGCTGGTGCTCAAAAGATCAAAGTAATCAAAGTTGTTCGCGAAATTACAGGTCTTGGACTTAAAGAAGCTAAAGAACTTGTAGATAACACTCCAAAACCAGTTAAAGAAGCAGTTTCTAAAGAAGAAGCAGAAGAAATTAAAGCTAAACTTGAAGAAGTTGGAGCTGGCGTTGAAGTTAAATAATAGCTTCTCTATATAAATGAAAGTTAGCAGCTGCTAACTTAATAAAAGGCTCGCTTTATCAAGCGAGCTTTTTTTCAAAATAACAGCATTTCTTCCAATACATCTAGTAACCACCCTTACCAAGTTTCCGGCTTTAATTTGAATGCTGAAGGTGATATGAATGACGGAACATTATTATTCTAACAAACCGCAAACAGCAAGTAATCCGGTTGTATGGTCCTACCAATTAAAAGGCTTTTCCTTTCAGTTTCAAACCGACAATGGTGTCTTTTCTAAAAAAGAAGTTGATTTTGGATCCAGATTATTAATTGAAACATTTATTGATCCGGAAATAGATGGACCATTATTAGATGTTGGTTGTGGGTACGGTCCTATCGGTTTAGCTCTTGCAAAATCTTATCCTAATCGCGATATACATATGGTCGATGTTAATGAGAGAGCGCTCCAATTAGCGAAAGCAAACGCACAAACGAATCAAATAACAAATGTAATGATATATGAAAGCAATGTTTTTGATAATGTGAAGGCTAATTCATTTGCTGCGATTATAACCAATCCACCCATACGCGCAGGAAAGAAAATAGTGTTTGAAATACTAGAAAAAAGTTATGAACACTTGAGTGATAATGGTGAATTGTGGGTTGTTATTCAAAAGAAACAAGGTGCCCCTTCTGCAAAGGCTAAAATGGAGGAAATTTTTAGTGAAGTAGAAGTCGTGAAAAAAGACAAGGGCTACTATATTTTAAAAGGGAAAAAAGTTTGACATAATTATTTCCTTATGTTAGTATATTTTAATGCCAACATGTATTTACTTATTCACCCAATTTTTAGTTAATTATGTATATAATTACATTGAATTGGGGAAAATAGTATAAATAATGTATTCATTTTAAATAGTGGTTTTCTAAGGAAACCTCTTTTCTTTTTGTGGGGTTAGGGTAGTGAAATATCTTAACTTCTTATGATTTATTATGCTTTTCCAAAACGCTTGATTTGAGGGGTGAATCAGTTGACAGGTCAACTAGTTCAGTACGGACGACACCGCCAACGTAGAAGCTTTGCACGAATTAGCGAAGTATTAGAATTACCAAACCTCATAGAAATCCAAACCTCTTCGTATCAGTGGTTTCTAGACGAGGGATTAAGAGAAATGTTCCAGGATATTTCTCCAATTGAGGATTTTACAGGGAACTTGTCACTTGAGTTTATTGATTATAGCTTAGGAGAACCAAAGTATTCTGTAGATGAATCGAAAGAACGCGATGTTACATATGCAGCACCGCTTCGAGTAAAGGTACGGCTAGTTAACAAAGAAACTGGCGAAGTAAAAGATCAAGATGTATTTATGGGTGATTTCCCACTCATGACAGAAACGGGCACATTTGTTATTAATGGCGCTGAACGGGTTATTGTATCACAATTAGTTCGTTCTCCTAGTGTTTATTATAACGCTAAAGTCGATAAGAATGGAAGACGTGGTTTTTCTGCGACTGTTATTCCGAATCGTGGTGCTTGGTTGGAGTATGAAACAGATGCGAAGGATGTAGTTTATGTTCGTATCGATCGTACGCGCAAATTACCAATTACTGTTCTTTTACGTGCCCTTGGTTTTGGCACTGATCAGGAAATCATTGATTTAATTGGTGATAATGAGTACTTAAGAAACACTCTTGAAAAAGATAATACAGATAACATCGAAAAAGCTCTTATTGAAATATATGAGCGATTAAGACCAGGAGAACCTCCGACGGTTGATAATGCGAAAAGTTTACTAGTTTCTCGTTTCTTTGATCCAAAGAGATATGATCTAGCAAATGTAGGTCGCTATAAAATTAACAAAAAGCTGCATATTTCAAACCGTCTTTTCGGTCAAACATTAGCAGAGACGCTTGCTGACCCAGAAACTGGTGAAATTATTGCAGAAAAAGGTACTGTATTAGAAAGACGTACACTTGACCGTATTTTACCGTACTTGGAACAAGGGATTGGATTTAAAACCTTTAATCCAGTGGGTGGAGTATTGGAAGAGGATGTCTTAATTCAATCGATTAAAGTATATTCACCTGCTGATGATTCAGAAAAGGAAATCAACATTATCGGAAATGCAAATATCACAGAAGAGGTTAAACATATTACTCCTGCAGATATTATTGCATCCATTAGTTATTTCTTTAATTTACTTCATCAAGTAGGTAGAACAGATGATATTGACCACTTAGGTAATCGTCGTCTACGTTCTGTTGGTGAATTACTACAAAATCAATTCAGAATTGGTTTATCTCGGATGGAACGTGTTGTAAGAGAAAGAATGTCTATTCAAGATACGAACACTATTACACCACAACAATTGATTAATATCCGTCCAGTAATTGCTGCAATCAAAGAATTCTTTGGTAGCTCACAGTTATCACAATTTATGGATCAAACGAATCCGTTAGCGGAATTAACTCATAAAAGACGTTTATCTGCATTGGGACCTGGTGGTTTAACTAGAGAACGTGCAGGATTTGAAGTTCGTGACGTTCACTATTCTCACTATGGAAGAATGTGTCCAATTGAAACGCCAGAAGGTCCGAACATCGGTTTAATTAACTCGTTATCAACATTTGCGAAAGTGAACCGTTTTGGTTTTATCGAAACACCATATCGTAAAATCGATCCAGAAACTGGCCGTGTAACAAATCATATTGATTACATGACAGCAGATGAAGAAGATAACTATGTAGTAGCCCAAGCAAATGCGATTTTAGATGAGGAAGGTAATTTCCAAGATAAAGAAGTATTTGCTAGGTTCCGAGGCGAAAACTTAGTAGTCAGTGTTGACCGCGTAGACTACATGGATGTATCTCCAAAACAAGTAGTTTCTGCAGCTACTGCATGTATTCCGTTCCTTGAAAATGATGACTCTAACCGTGCGTTAATGGGTGCGAACATGCAACGTCAAGCAGTTCCATTGCTTGTACCTGAAGCACCAATCGTTGGAACAGGTATGGAGCATGTGAATGCGAAAGACTCTGGTGCGGCAGTTATTTGTAAGCATGACGGTATTGTTGAAAACGTAGAAGGTAAAGAAGTTCGTGTTCGTCGTATTGCAATTGTAGATGGTAAAGAAGTTACTGGGGATTTAGATCGTTATCGAGTGCATAAATTCATGCGTTCTAACAACGGTATGTCCTTTAACCAACGACCAATTGTTAAAGTTGGCGACCGAGTGAAAAAAGGTGAAATTTTAGCCGATGGTCCTTCTATGGATAAAGGGGAACTTGCTCTTGGTCGTAATGTAATGGTCGGATTTATGACTTGGGAAGGTTATAACTACGAAGATGCGATTATCATGAGCGAACGCCTTATCAAAGATGATGTTTATACTTCTGTTCATATTGAAGAATACGAATCAGAAGCTAGAGATACAAAATTAGGACCGGAAGAAATCACGCGTGATATTCCTAATGTCGGAGAAGATGCATTGCGTAATCTTGACGAACGCGGAATTATCCGTATTGGTGCAGAAGTTAAAGATGGTGATTTGCTTGTAGGGAAAGTGACTCCAAAAGGTGTGACAGAGCTAACAGCAGAAGAACGTCTCCTTCATGCCATTTTCGGCGAAAAAGCACGTGAGGTCCGTGATACTTCTTTACGTGTACCACACGGTGGAGAAGGTATCATTTTAGATGTTAAAGTCTTTAATCGTGAAGATGGAGACGAACTTCCTCCGGGAGTAAATCAGCTCGTTCGTGTATATATCGTACAAAAACGTAAAATTCATCAAGGGGATAAAATGGCTGGTCGACATGGTAATAAAGGGGTTATTTCCCGTATCTTACCAGAAGAAGACATGCCATATTTACCAGATGGAACACCTATTGATATTATGTTAAATCCACTAGGGGTACCTTCTCGGATGAATATCGGGCAAGTATTAGAACTACATTTAGGAATGGCAGCTAGAAGATTAGGAATTCATGTTGCTACACCAGTATTCGATGGTGCCCGTGAAGATGATGTATGGAATACATTAGAAGAAGCTGGTATGGCTCGCGATGGTAAAACAATTCTTTATGATGGAAGAACCGGTGAACCATTCGATAACCGTGTATCTGTAGGGATCATGTATATGATTAAACTTGCACACATGGTTGACGATAAACTTCACGCACGTTCAACTGGTCCATATTCATTAGTAACACAACAACCTCTAGGTGGTAAAGCACAATTCGGAGGACAACGTTTCGGTGAAATGGAAGTTTGGGCACTTGAAGCATATGGTGCAGCTTATACTTTACAAGAAATTCTTACGGTTAAATCAGACGACGTTGTTGGTCGGGTGAAAACATACGAAGCTATTGTGAAAGGCGAGAATGTTCCTGAGCCAGGTGTACCAGAATCATTTAAAGTATTAATGAAAGAATTACAAAGTTTAGGCTTAGATGTGAAAATTCTTTCTGGAAATCATCAAGAAATTGATATGAAAGATTTAGAGGACGATGATATTCCTTCATCAGATTCTTTAACTATTCAATCAGAAAACGGAACAAAAGAGTCGGAAAAAGTAGGCGCAGTTGAATAAGGATTAATAGAAAAACTCAATACAGGTAGCTCCTTTAAGGGTGTAAGTATTGAGTTTTTTTAACGCTATAGAGGCAAATTGGGTGTAATACCTAGAGCGAATAGGAGGTCGGCCCCTTGCTAGATGTTAATAATTTTGAGTATATGAAAATAGGTCTTGCTTCACCAGATAAAATCCGTTCATGGTCATATGGTGAAGTGAAAAAGCCGGAAACAATTAATTATCGTACATTAAAACCTGAAAAAGATGGGTTATTCTGTGAACGTATTTTCGGTCCAACGAAGGATTGGGAATGTCATTGCGGTAAATACAAAAGAGTTCGATATAAAGGTGTCGTCTGTGACCGATGTGGCGTAGAAGTAACACGTCAAAAAGTTCGTCGTGAAAGAATGGGACATATAGAATTAGCTGCCCCTGTTACCCATATTTGGTATTTCAAAGGAATTCCAAGTAGAATGGGTCTTCTTTTAGATATGTCACCAAGAGCTCTAGAAGAAGTTATTTATTTTGCTTCTTATGTTGTTACCGAACCAGGAAACACTTCTTTAGAAAAGAAACAGCTTTTATCTGAAAAAGAATACCGTGCATACCGTGAAAAATATGGTAATAAATTCCAAGCTGGCATGGGTGCTGAAGCAGTTAAAAAATTATTGCAAGACATCGATCTTGATAAAGAAAGTGTTACATTAAAAGAGGAATTAAAAACCGCACAAGGGCAAAGACGTACTCGTGCGATTAAACGTTTGGAAGTTATCGAAGCTTTCCGCAATTCCGGAAATGAACCTTCTTGGATGATTCTAGATGTTCTTCCAGTTATCCCGCCAGAATTGCGTCCAATGGTACAGCTTGATGGTGGTCGTTTTGCAACTTCTGATTTGAATGATTTGTATCGTCGTGTAATCAACCGTAATAATCGTTTAAAACGTTTATTGGATCTTGGTGCACCAAGTATTATTGTTCAAAATGAAAAGAGAATGCTGCAAGAAGCAGTAGATGCATTAATTGACAATGGTAGAAGAGGTAGACCAGTTACCGGGCCAGGAAACCGTCCATTAAAATCCTTATCACATATGTTGAAAGGGAAACAAGGTCGTTTCCGTCAAAACTTGCTAGGTAAACGTGTTGACTATTCTGGTCGTTCTGTTATCGTCGTTGGTCCAAACTTAAAAATGTACCAATGTGGTTTACCGAAAGAGATGGCAATTGAATTATTCAAACCGTTTGTTATGAAGGAATTAGTTGCAAAAGGTCTTGCACACAATATTAAATCTGCGAAACGTAAAATTGAACGTCTTCACCCTGAAATTTGGGATGTATTAGAAGAAGTAATTAAGGAGCATCCGGTATTATTAAACCGTGCACCAACGCTTCACAGATTAGGGATCCAAGCATTCGAACCAACTTTAGTAGAAGGTCGAGCAATTCGTTTGCATCCGTTAGTATGTACAGCTTATAACGCTGACTTTGATGGTGACCAAATGGCTGTGCACGTTCCGTTATCAGCTGAAGCACAAGCAGAAGCTCGTTTATTAATGTTAGCTGCACAAAACATTCTTAATCCTAAAGATGGTAAACCAGTTGTTACACCTTCTCAGGATATGGTATTAGGTAACTATTACTTAACACTTGAACGTAAAGGCGCAATTGGTGAAGGTATGGTATTTAAGGACCGTGAAGAAGCATTGCTTGCTTATCAAAATGGTTATGTTCATTTCCATTCAAGAATTGCTGTCCAAGCTGGTTCCTTAGGAAACCCGACCTTTACAGAAGAACAAAACAAGCAATTGCTCTTAACAACTGTAGGGAAATTAATCTTTAATGAAATTTTACCTAAATCTTTCCCATACATTAACGAGCCAACGAAGAATAATTTAGAAGATAAAACTCCAGAAAAATACTTCATTTCACCAACGGAAGATGTGAAAGAAGTTATTGCTTCTAGAGAATTGATTTCACCATTCAAAAAAGGCTATTTAGGTAATATCATTGCTGAAATCTTTAAACGGTTCAAGATTACGGAAACATCTAAAATGTTGGATCGCATGAAAGACCTAGGCTTTAAATATTCTACTAAAGCAGGTATTACAATTGGTATTGCTGATATCATCGTATTACCGAAGAAAAATGAAATTTTAGATGAAGCTCAAAAGAAAGTGGATAATGTGCTTAAACAGTTCAGAAGAGGGTTAATTACCGAAGATGAACGTTATGATCGCGTTATTTCCATCTGGAGCGCTGCGAAAGATGATATCCAAGGTAAATTGATGGCATCACTAGATAATATGAATCCAATCTTCATGATGAGTGATTCTGGTGCCCGTGGTAATGCATCTAACTTTACACAGCTAGCAGGCATGCGTGGTCTGATGGCCAACCCAGCTGGACGGATTATTGAGTTACCAATTAAATCTAGTTTCCGTGAAGGTTTAACTGTATTAGAGTACTTCATCTCTACACATGGTGCTCGTAAAGGACTTGCCGATACAGCCTTGAAGACTGCTGACTCTGGTTACTTAACGAGACGTCTCGTCGACGTTGCGCAAGATGTAATTGTACGAGAAGAAGACTGTGGAACAGATAAAGGTATACTAGTATCTGCAATAACAGAAGGTACAGAAATCATCGAACCACTTGATGAAAGACTAATTGGACGTTATGCAAGAAAAGTAATTAAACATCCGGAAACCGGAGAAGTAATTGTAAAAGCTAACGATTTAATCACTGAAGATCTAGCAAACGTTATTGTTGATGCTGGTATCACAAGTGTATGGATTCGTTCTGCATTTACATGTAATACACGCCACGGCGTATGTAAAAAATGTTACGGTCGTAACCTTGCGACTGGTCAAGAAGTTGAAGTTGGGGAAGCAGTTGGTATTATCGCTGCTCAATCCATCGGTGAACCAGGAACACAGTTAACGATGCGTACATTCCATACAGGTGGGGTTGCTGGAGACGATATTACACAAGGTCTTCCACGTGTACAAGAAATTTTTGAAGCGCGTAATCCAAAAGGTCAAGCAGTAATCACGGAAATCGCTGGTGAAATTACAGCAATTAACGAAGGTAAAGACCGTCAACAAGAAATTGTTATATCTGGCGGCATTGAAACACGTTCTTACACAGCACCATATACTGCAAGATTGAAAGTTACAGTTGGTGATATCGTAGAACGTGGTCAAGAGCTTACCGAAGGTTCTGTAGATCCGAAAGAATTATTGAAAGTTAAAGATGTTCTATCTGTACAACAATACCTATTACATGAAGTACAAAGAGTATACCGTATGCAAGGGGTAGAAATTGGCGATAAACATATCGAAGTAATGGTTCGACAAATGTTAAGAAAAATTAGAGTCATTGATTCCGGTGACACGAATGTCTTACCGGGAACATTGCTTGATATTCACCAATTCACAGCTGCAAACGAAGAAGCATTGCTTTCAGGAAAATTACCTGCAACTGGTCGACCAGTGTTGCTAGGTATTACGAAAGCTTCCCTAGAAACAGATTCGTTCCTATCTGCTGCATCATTCCAAGAAACAACAAGAGTATTAACAGATGCTGCAATTAAAGGAAAACAAGATGAACTTCTTGGCCTCAAGGAAAATGTAATTATTGGTAAACTTGTTCCGGCAGGTACAGGTATGCCAATGTACAGGAAGGCAAAAGTGAAGAAATTAGCTGAAACAGAAGAACCTGTTGCAGTAGATTAATAAAAAATAGTTGTCTGGATAATCATTTGTTATCCAGACAACTATAAAAATTCGTTTGAATATTTATTGACATTAAAACCACAAAATGATACTATATTTTAGGTGCTCCATTATCCTGTTACTTTGGAGGATATTCATATGTCTTATGAAAAAGTAAAACAGGCTAAAAACAAAAAAATTGGAACGAAACAATCGGTGAAAGCTCTAAAATCTGGAAAAGCAGAAGAAGTATTTATTGCATCTGATGCGGATTCGAAGATTGTTAAAGCTGTTATTGATACAGCGAAGCAAGTAAACATTCCGATAACGTATGTCGAATCTATGAAAGATTTAGGAAAAGCATGCGGAATTGAAGTGGGAGCTGCAACTGTTGTCTTAGTTTATTAAAACAGTTTTTGTAGAAGTATGCTACAAAGGCTTTGTTTTTGCTAAAAAATGAACCACCTGGATATGTGGGCTTACAAAATAACCGAGAAGGGAGGAAACAATAATGCCTACAATTAATCAATTAGTACGTAAACCTCGTCAAGCAGTTGTAGAAAAATCTAAATCTCCAGCTCTTAACAAAGGTTACAACAGCTTCAAAAAAGCACAAACTAACTTATCATCCCCTCAAAAACGTGGTGTTTGTACTCGTGTTGGTACAATGACACCGAAAAAACCGAACTCAGCGTTACGTAAATATGCTCGTGTTCGTTTAACAAACGGGATTGAAGTAACTGCATATATCCCAGGGATTGGCCACAACCTACAAGAACATAGTGTTGTGTTAATCCGTGGAGGACGTGTAAAAGACTTACCAGGGGTACGTTATCACATCGTACGTGGTGCGTTAGATACTGCTGGTGTAGACAACCGTAAACAAGGTCGTTCTAAATACGGTACGAAAAAACCTAAAGAGAAAAAATAATCGTAAAAACTAAAACATCTAGTATTCCTGTTGAAAGGAGGAATTTACATGCCACGTAAAGGTCCTGTAGCAAAAAGAGACGTTTTACCAGATCCTATTTATAACTCCAAGTTAGTAACTCGTCTAATCAACAAACTTATGGTTGATGGTAAAAGAGGTAAAGCTCAAACTATTCTTTACAAATCATTTGACTTAATCAAAGAACGCACTGGTAAAGATCCAATGGAAGTATTTGAACAAGCAATGAAAAATGTAATGCCTGTATTGGAAGTACGCGCTCGTCGTGTTGGTGGTGCAAACTACCAAGTACCAGTTGAAGTGCGTCCAGATCGTAGAACAACATTAGGTCTTCGTTACCTAGTAAATTACTCTCGCTTACGCGGAGAAAAAACTATGGAAGAACGTTTAGCTAATGAAATTCTTGATGCAGCAAACAACACTGGTGCTTCCGTTAAAAAACGTGAAGATACACATAAAATGGCAGAAGCTAACAAAGCATTTGCTCATTATCGTTGGTAAGATTTATATATCGTATAAAACTAAAAAACAGGTTTCTCTATTATTCACATAGACTATTCTAATAAGGAAGGAGAAATAGCGATGCCAAGAGAGTTCTCCTTAGAAAAAACTCGCAACATTGGGATTATGGCACATATCGACGCTGGTAAAACTACTACCACTGAACGTGTGCTTTATTACACTGGTAAAATCCATAAAATTGGTGAAACACATGAAGGTGCTTCCCAAATGGACTGGATGGAACAAGAACAAGAACGTGGTATCACAATTACATCTGCTGCTACAACAGCACAGTGGAATGGTCACCGCGTTAATATTATCGACACTCCAGGGCACGTAGATTTCACTGTAGAAGTTGAGAGATCACTTCGTGTACTTGATGGAGCTGTAGCAGTACTTGATGCACAATCTGGTGTTGAGCCACAAACTGAAACAGTTTGGCGCCAAGCAACAACTTATGGTGTACCTCGTGTTGTATTCGTAAATAAGATGGATAAAATCGGTGCTGATTTTATTTATTCATTAGGTACCTTGCATGATCGCTTACAAGCAAATGCTCATGCAATTCAATTACCAATAGGTGCTGAAGATGAATTCAGAGGAATCATTGATTTAGTTGAAATGAAAGCTACATTCTACGGTAATGACTTAGGTACTGAAATCGAAGTACGTGAAATTCCTGAAGAATATAAGGATCTTGCAGACGAATATCACGCAAAACTAGTAGAAGCTGTTGCTGAGTTAGACGAAGAATTAATGATGAAATACCTTGAAGGTGAAGAAATCACTGTTGAAGAATTAAAAGCAGCAATTCGTAAAGCAACTGTAAACGTAGAATTTTACCCAGTACTTTGCGGTTCTGCATTTAAGAACAAAGGGGTTCAATTAATGCTTGATGCAGTAATTGATTACCTACCTTCTCCACTTGACGTACCTTCTATTAAAGGTACTCGTCCAGATACTGGTGAAGAAGTTCTTAAACATTCTAGTGATGACGAACCATTTGCTGCGTTAGCATTTAAAGTTATGACAGACCCATACGTAGGAAAACTTACATTCTTCCGTGTGTACTCTGGTACATTAACTTCTGGTTCTTACGTTCAAAACTCTACTAAGGGTAAACGTGAACGTGTTGGACGTATTCTGCAAATGCACGCAAACCACCGTGCGGAAATTTCTGAAGTTTTTGCGGGTGATATTGCAGCGGCAGTTGGATTAAAAGATACAACCACAGGGGATACATTATGTGATGATAAAGATCTTGTAATCTTAGAATCCATGGAATTCCCAGAACCAGTTATCGAATTATCTGTTGAACCTAAATCAAAAGCTGACCAAGACAAAATGTCTCAAGCTTTACAAAAACTTCAAGAAGAGGATCCTACATTCCGTGCACACACTGACCCTGAAACTGGTCAAACAATTATTGCTGGTATGGGTGAGCTTCACTTAGATATCATCGTGGATCGTATGAAACGCGAATTCAAAGTTGAAGCTAATGTTGGTGCGCCTCAGGTTGCTTACAGAGAAACTTTCCGTTCAAGTGCGCAAGTACAAGGTAAGTTTGCTCGTCAATCTGGTGGTCGTGGTCAATATGGTGATGTTTGGATTGAATTCTCTCCAAATGAAGAAGGTAAAGGTTTTGAATTCGAAAATGCTATCGTTGGTGGTGTCGTTCCACGTGAATATATTCCAGCAGTTCAAGCTGGTTTAGAAGACGCTCTACAACGTGGTGTGTTAGCTGGTTATCCACTAGTTGACATTAAAGCTAAGCTTTATGATGGTTCTTACCATGATGTTGACTCCAGTGAAATGGCATTTAAAATTGCTGCTTCTTTAGCATTAAAAAATGCTGCTTCTAAATGTAACCCAGTTATATTAGAACCTGTAATGAGAGTAGAAGTAGTTATTCCTGAGGAATACTTAGGCGATATCATGGGTCAAATTACTGCACGTCGCGGACGTGTAGAAGGTATGGAAGCTCGTGGTAATGCACAAGTAGTACGTGCGTTTGTACCTCTATCCGAGATGTTCGGATATGCAACTGCACTTCGTTCTAGTACGCAAGGACGTGGAGTATTCTCCATGCACTTTGATCACTACGAAGAAGTACCTAAATCAGTTTCCGAAGCGATTATTAAAAAAAATCGTGGTGAATAATTGATTTTAATAAATGAATCTTGTATAACTACTATTGTAGGTTATTTGGTTGTTAAGGATTGGTAGTTTCTAATCCTTAACCTCCTATTTATACTTAATAAATATATTTA
Source organism: Perspicuibacillus lycopersici (assembly GCF_025660475.1). Lineage (GTDB taxonomy): Bacteria > Bacillota > Bacilli > Bacillales > Caldibacillaceae > Perspicuibacillus > Perspicuibacillus lycopersici. Next base: position 41,441 of record NZ_JAOUSF010000007.1, on the reverse strand, counting down.
TATTAAAGGAGGATTATTCCTAATGGCAAAAGCAAAATACGATCGTTCAAAACCACACGTTAACATTGGTACAATCGGACACGTTGACCATGGTAAAACTACATTAACAGCTGCAATTACAACAGTTCTTGCAAAAACTGGTGGAGCAGAAGCTCGTGCATATGATCAAATCGACGGTGCACCAGAAGAAAGAGAACGTGGAATCACAATCTCTACAGCTCACGTTGAATATCAAACTGACACTCGTCACTATGCTCACGTTGACTGCCCAGGACATGCTGACTATGTTAAAAACATGATCACTGGTGCTGCACAAATGGATGGAGCTATCCTAGTTGTATCTGCAGCTGATGGCCCAATGCCACAAACTCGTGAACACATTCTTCTTTCTCGTCAAGTAGGTGTTCCTTACATCGTTGTATTCTTAAATAAATGCGACATGGTTGATGACGAAGAATTATTAGAATTAGTAGAAATGGAAGTTCGTGACCTTCTTTCTGAATATGACTTCCCTGGTGATGACATTCCTGTAATCAAAGGTTCTGCATTAAAAGCTCTTGAAGGTGAAGCAGAATGGGAAGAAAAAATTCATGAATTAATGGCTGCTGTTGACGAATATATCCCAACTCCACAACGTGAAACTGACAAACCTTTCATGATGCCAGTTGAAGATGTATTTTCAATCACTGGTCGTGGTACAGTTGCTACAGGTCGTGTAGAACGTGGTATCCTTAAAGTAGGGGACATCGTAGAAATCGTTGGTATGACTGAAGAACCAAAATCAACTACTGTAACAGGTGTTGAAATGTTCCGTAAACTTCTTGATCAAGCTGAAGCTGGAGATAACATCGGTGCTCTTCTTCGTGGGGTTGCTCGTGATGATATCCAACGTGGTCAAGTACTTGCTAAACCAGGTACAATTACACCACATACAAAATTCAAAGCTGAAGTTTATGTATTGTCTAAAGAAGAAGGTGGACGTCATACTCCATTCTTCTCTAACTATCGCCCACAATTCTACTTCCGTACAACAGACGTTACTGGTGTAATCAACTTACCAGAAGGTGTTGAAATGGTAATGCCTGGTGATAATATCACTATGGACGTAGAACTTATTTCTCCTATCGCAATTGAAGATGGTACTAAATTCTCAATTCGTGAAGGTGGACGTACTGTAGGTGCTGGAGTAGTAGCTACAATCGTTAAATAATTATTGAGTAAATAATTATTTTTGTAAGAGTAGATCGTAATTGATCTACTCTTATTTTTATGTTTATATCACGAACTAATATTATTCGAATAACAATCATAACTAGATATAAGAAAAATAACAGAAATGAAAATATACAGTTAATGATTTAGCAAACATTGCTAGTATAAAAAATGGACAAAGAGTTGAAATAGTAGCGTTTGGAATGTATAATGAATAAGGTCGAACGTTGATATATTTTTTATAAAAAGTTGCAATATAAGCAGTTTACATGTATAATATTCAATGTTGGCTAAAAACGCGATGAAGTGAAAGGTTGCTGACACACCCGGCCGCTTTGCCATGGCGGATGTGCAGGAAATTTTCATGGAGAATGTCTATAAAAAGTAGGCGAAAAGGAGGGAAAATAATGGCAAAACAAAAGATTCGCATTCGTTTAAAAGCATACGATCATAGAATTCTTGATCAATCTGCAGAAAAAATTGTAGAAACTGCAAAACGTTCTGGTGCTTCTGTTAGTGGTCCGATTCCACTTCCAACAGAAAAAAGCGTCTATACGATTTTACGAGCAGTTCATAAATATAAGGATTCTCGTGAACAGTTTGAAATGCGCACACATAAACGTCTAATCGATATCGTTAACCCAACACCACAAACTGTTGATTCATTAATGAGATTAGATTTACCATCTGGTGTAGACATTGAAATCAAATTATAATAACAATATTTAAGAATTTTAGGAGGTGTGACTGATGGCAAAAGGAATCTTAGGAAGAAAAGTCGGTATGACGCAAGTATTCTTAGAAAACGGTGATTTAATTCCAGTTACTGTTGTTCAAGCTGCTCCAAACGTAGTTCTTCAGAAAAAAACTGTTGAAAACGACGGTTATGAAGCAATCCAATTAGGTTTTGACGAAAAACCTGAAAGATTAGCTAACAAACCAGAAAAAGGGCATGCTAGCAAAGCGAATACTGCACCTAAGCGCTTCATCAGTGAATTTAAAGATATTAATGTAGAAGAGTACGAAGTTGGTCAAGAAGTAAAAGTTGATATTTTTGCAGAAGGATCAGTTGTCGATGTAACAGGTGTATCTAAAGGTAAAGGATTCCAAGGCGCAATTAAACGTCATGGACAATCTCGCGGACCTATGGCTCACGGTTCTCGTTATCATCGTCGTCCTGGTTCAATGGGACCTGTTGCTCCAAACCGTGTATTCAAAGGTAAAGCATTACCTGGACGTATGGGCGGAGATCAAATTACCATTCAAAACCTTGAAGTTGTTAAAGTTGATACTGAACGCAACTTATTATTGATTAAAGGTAATGTACCTGGACCTAAAAAAGCATTAGTAAAAATTCAAAGTGCGGTAAAAGCTAACTAATTATTTGAGAAAGGAGGAAAAAAGGAATGCCAAAAGTAACGTTATATAATCAAACTGGATCCCAAGTGGGAGAAATCGAATTAAATGATACAGTATTTGGTATTGAACCAAATAATCATGTAGTATCTGAAGCTGTAATCAGCCAACGTGCTTCTTCTCGCCAAGGTACTTCTAAGGTAAAAAACCGTTCTGAAGTTCGTGGTGGTGGACGTAAACCATGGCGTCAAAAAGGAACTGGTCGTGCACGTCAAGGTTCCATTCGCTCTCCACAATGGCGTGGAGGTGGTATTGTATTTGGACCAGTACCACGTAGTTATAGCTACAAACTTCCTAAGAAAGTTCGTCGTTTGGCATTAAAATCCGCTTTATCTACAAAAGTGTTAGATAACAGCATTTTAGTGTTAGATACTCTATCTTTTGAAGCTCCAAAAACAAAAGAGTTTGTATCAGTTCTTAAAAATTTATCAGTTGATACAAAAGCTTTAATCGTAACTAGTGACACAAATGAAAATGTGTTCCTTTCCGCTCGAAATATTCCTGGAGTAAAAGTAATTGATACTAAAGGGATTAATGTTTTAGATATCGTAGGTCATGATAAATTAATTATGACTAAAGATGCTGTTGAAAAAGTAGAGGAGGTGCTAGCATAATGGATGCTCGCGATGTGATTAAGCGCCCCGTAATTACTGAACGTTCAATGGATATTTTAAATGAAAAAAAATATACATTTGAAGTTGATGTAAAAGCTAATAAAACGCATGTTAAACAAGCAGTTGAAGAAGTGTTCGGTGTAAAAGTAGCTAACGTTAACATTATGAACTACAAAGGTAAGTTCAAAAGAATGGGTAAATATACTGGCTACACTAACAAACGCCGTAAAGCTATCGTAACGTTAACACAAGATAGTAAAGATATTGAAATCTTTCAAGGATAATATTATTTAGAAGAGGAGGGAAAAACATGGCGATCAAACATTATAAACCTACCTCTAATGGTCGTCGCGGCATGACAGTGTCCGATTTTGCAGAAATTACTACTGACAAACCGGAAAAATCATTGTTACAACCTTTAAATAAAAAGGCTGGCCGTAACAACCAAGGTAAGTTAACAGTTCGTCATCAAGGCGGTGGACATAAGCGTCAATATCGTGTTATTGACTTTAAACGAGATAAAGATGGCATTCCAGGACGCGTTGCTACAATCGAGTACGATCCAAACCGCTCTGCAAATATTGCATTAATTCACTATCATGATGGTGAAAAGAGATACATCATTGCTCCAAAAGGCTTAAAAGTTGGTATGGATATTCTATCCGGACCAGAATCAGATATTAAAGTAGGTAACGCATTACCATTAGCTAACATTCCTGTTGGTACAGTTATCCACAACATCGAATTGAAACCTGGAAAAGGTGGACAATTAGTACGTTCTGCTGGTACAAGTGCACAAGTATTAGGTAAAGAGGGTAAATACGTATTAGTTCGTTTAAATTCTGGCGAAACACGTATGATTCTTGGAACTTGCCGCGCAACAGTAGGTCAAGTAGGTAACGAACAACATGAATTAATTACAATCGGTAAAGCAGGTCGTTCTCGTTGGTTAGGTAAACGCCCAACAGTTCGTGGTTCTGTAATGAACCCTAATGACCATCCACACGGCGGTGGTGAAGGTAAATCACCAGTTGGACGTAAATCTCCAATGACTCCTTGGGGTAAACCAGCACTTGGTTATAAAACTCGTAAGAAAAATAACAAGTCTGATAAATTTATCGTACGTCGTCGTAAAAAATAATGAGATTGGGCTACGGTTCATCTCTAGAACCGTAGGGCAATCACGAAGGGAGGTTCACTTATGGGTCGTAGCTTAAAAAAAGGTCCATTCGTTGATGATCATTTGATTAGCAAAGTAGAAAAATTAAATGAAGATGGAAAAAAACAAGTAATTAAAACTTGGTCTCGTCGTTCTACAATTTTCCCAGCATTTATAGGACATACAATTGCTGTTTATGATGGACGTAAACATGTACCTGTATATGTTACAGAAGACATGGTTGGTCATAAACTTGGTGAATTCGCACCTACGCGTGCCTATAAAGGTCATGCTGCTGATGATAAGAAAACAAGACGTTAATGAGAGGAGGGCAAATCCATGCAAGCAAAAGCTGTCGCTAGAACAGTTCGTATTGCACCTCGTAAAGCTCGCTTAGTCGTTGATTTAATTCGAGGAAAGCAAGTTGGTGAAGCAGTCGCTATTTTGAAGTTAACTCCAAGAGCAGCTTCCCCAATCATTGAAAAAGTACTAAATTCTGCTATCGCTAACGCAGAACACAATTATGAAATGGATGTAAACAATCTAGTTGTTTCTCAAGCATTCGTTGATGAAGGTCCAACTTTGAAACGTTTCCGTCCGCGCGCACAAGGTCGTGCATCACAAATTAACAAACGTACTAGCCACATTACAATCGTGGTATCTGAAAAGAAGGAGGGATAAATAGTGGGTCAAAAAGTAAATCCTAATGGTTTGCGTGTTGGTATTATCCGTGATTGGGAATCCAAATGGTACGCAGGCAAAGATTATGCAGTTCTTTTACATGAAGATATTAAAGTTCGTGAATACATTTCCAAACGTTTAAAAGATGCTGCTGTATCCGGTATTGAAATTGAACGTGCAGCTAATCGCGTAAACATCACGATTAATACAGCTAAACCTGGTATGGTTATCGGTAAAGGTGGTTCCGAAGTTGAAGCACTTCGTAAATCTTTAAACGAATTAACAGGTAAAAAAGTTCATATCAACATCGTTGAAATTAAAAAAGCAGATCTTAATGCTAAATTAGTAGCAGAAAATATTGCTCGTCAATTAGAAAACCGTGCTTCTTTCCGTCGTGCACAAAAGCAAGCAATCCAAAGAACAATGCGTGCTGGTGCTAAAGGAATCAAAACAATGGTTTCTGGTCGTTTAGGTGGAGCTGATATTGCTCGTTCTGAACAATACAGTGAAGGTACTGTACCACTTCATACACTTCGTGCTGACATTGATTATGCACATGCTGAAGCTGATACTACTTACGGAAAACTTGGTGTTAAAGTTTGGATCTACCGTGGAGAAGTTCTTCCTACTAAGAAAAAATCCGAGGAAGGAGGAAATTAATTATGTTATTGCCAAAACGTGTAAAATATCGTCGTGAACATCGCGGTAATATGCGTGGTCGTGCCAAAGGTGGTACGGAAATTGCATTTGGTGAATATGGTCTACAAGCTGTTGAAGCTTCTTGGATTACAAACCGTCAAATCGAAGCTGCGCGTATTGCTATGACACGTTATATGAAACGTGGTGGGAAAGTATGGATTAAAATCTTCCCTCATAAACCATACACAGCAAAACCTCTAGAAGTTCGGATGGGTTCTGGTAAAGGTGCTCCTGAAGGATGGGTAGCTGTAGTAAAACCAGGTAGAATTATGTTTGAAATCGCAGGCGTGTCTGAAGAAGTTGCTCGTGAAGCATTGCGTCTTGCAGCACATAAACTACCAATCAAATGTAAATTCGTAAAAAGAGAAGAAATTGGTGGTGAAATAAATGAAGGCTAATGAAGTACGTGATTTAACCACTGCCGAAATTGAACAAAAAGTAAAATCATTAAAAGAAGAATTATTTAATTTACGTTTCCAATTAGCGACAGGACAGCTTGAAAATACTGCTAGAATTCGTGAAGTACGTAAATCAATCGCACGTATGAAAACAGTCATTCGTGAAAGAGAGATCGGCATTAATAACTAATGAAGAAAGGGGGCCATGTAATGAGCGAACGCAACCAACGCAAAGTTTACACTGGACGTGTTGTTTCTGATAAAATGGATAAAACTATTACCGTTTTAGTTGAAACTTATAAGAAACATCCTCTTTATGGTAAACGAGTTAAGTATTCTAAGAAATTTAAAGCTCATGACGAAATGAATGTAGCAAAAGTCGGCGATATCGTACGTATTATGGAAACTCGTCCACTTTCTTCTACAAAACGTTTTCGTTTAGTAGATGTAGTTGAAAAAGCTGTTATAATCTAATTAAATATTAGATCGTATTCCGAAAGGAGGTTCTATAGATGATCCAACAAGAAACACGTTTAAAAGTTGCTGACAACTCTGGTGCTCGTGAAGTGTTAACTATCAAAGTACTAGGTGGTTCTGGTCGTAAAACAGCTAATATCGGTGATGTTATTGTTTGTGCAGTTAAACAAGCAACACCAGGAGGCGTTGTTAAAAAAGGTGATGTAGTAAAAGCTGTTGTTGTACGTACGAAGAGTGGTGTACGTCGTAACGATGGAACTTACATCCGTTTTGATGAAAATGCTTGTGTTATTATTCGTGACGATAAAAGTCCACGTGGAACACGTATTTTTGGACCTGTAGCTCGTGAACTTCGTGACAACAACTTCATGAAAATAGTTTCACTTGCTCCAGAAGTATTATAAGATGACAATCGTTTAACCTTTAAGGAGGTGCGAAGTATGCATGTAAAAAAAGGTGACAAAGTTAAAGTAATTACAGGAAAAGATAAAGGCAAAACAGGTGTTATTTTAGCTGCGTATCCTAAGGACAATCGTGTGGTTGTTGAAGGTGTAAATATCGTTAAAAAACACGCGAAACCTTCTCAAGATAATCCACAAGGTGGCATCATTAGCAGAGAAGCAGCGATTCATGTTTCTAACGTTATGCCACTTGATCCAAAAACTGGAGAACCAACTCGTGTTGGTTACAAAGTTGAAGATGGTAAAAAAGTTCGTATTGCAAAAAAATCTGGCGCGGATTTAGATAAATAATCAGTAGAAGAGAAAGGAGGTACACAAGATGAGCCGCCTAAAAGAAAAATTTGATAAAGAAATTACTCCATCATTAATGAGTAAATTTAACTATAAATCTATAATGCAAGTTCCTAAAATCGAAAAAATCGTAATCAACATGGGTGTTGGTGACGCAGTACAAAATTCTAAAGCTTTAGATAGTGCTGTTGAAGAACTAACTTTAATCACAGGTCAAAAACCTGTTGTAACAAGAGCTAAGAAATCAATCGCAGGTTTCCGTTTACGTGAAGGTATGCCAATCGGTGCAAAAGTAACTTTACGTGGTGAACGTATGTATGAATTCCTAGATAAACTTGTTTCTGTTTCTTTACCTCGTGTACGTGACTTCCGTGGTATTTCTAAAAATGCTTTTGACGGAAGAGGTAACTACACATTAGGTATTAAAGAACAATTGATTTTCCCTGAAATTGATTATGATAAAGTAACTAAAGTACGCGGTATGGACATCGTAATTGTTACAACTGCAAATACTGATGAAGAATCTCGTGAGTTATTAACTCAATTTGGTATGCCGTTTCAAAAGTAATCAATTAATAAAGGAGGCGAAATCGTGGCTAAAAAATCAATGATCGCGAAACAAAAACGCCAACCAAAATTTAAAGTCCAAGAATATACACGTTGTGAACGTTGTGGTCGTCCTCATTCTGTATATCGTAAATTTAAACTTTGCCGTATTTGTTTCCGTGAATTAGCGTACAAAGGACAAATTCCTGGTGTTAAAAAAGCAAGCTGGTAAAACCCCAACATGGGAAGGAGGTAATATATATGGTAATGACAGATCCAATTGCAGATTTATTAACTCGCATTCGTAATGCGAATATGGTCCGTCACGAAAGCTTAGAAGTTTCAGCATCTAAAATTAAAAAAGAGATCGTTGAAATTTTAAAACGTGAAGGATATATCCGTGATGTTGAATTTCTTGATGACAACAAACAAGGTGTTATCCGTGTATTCTTGAAATATGGTCCAAACAACGAACGTGTAATCACTGGACTAAAAAGAATCAGTAAACCTGGTTTACGTGTTTATGCAAAAGCTAACGAAGTACCTAAAGTGCTTAACGGTTTAGGTATTGCGATTGTTTCAACTTCACAAGGTCTACTTACTGACAAAGAAGCTCGTGCTCAACAAGTCGGTGGAGAAGTCCTAGCTTATGTTTGGTAATATTATAGATATGAATGGAGGTGCAATAGAATGTCTCGTATAGGTAAAAAACCTATTGAAATTCCAGCTGGAGTTACAGTTACAGTTGAAGGAAATACTGTAACTGTAAAAGGACCAAAAGGAGAACTTACTCGTTCATTTAATCAAGATATGACAATTACTGTTGAAGAGAATGTTTTAACAGTAACTCGTCCATCTGATTCTAAAGAACATAGAACATATCATGGTACAACTCGTGCGTTGCTAGCTAATATGGTGGAGGGTGTATCCAAAGGGTTTGAAAAAACTCTAGAATTAGTTGGTGTTGGATACCGTGCACAAAAACAAGGTAACAAACTTGTTCTTAGCGTTGGATATTCTCACCCAGTAGAATTCACACCTGAAAATGATTTAGAAATCGAAGTTCCTTCCAATACTAAAGTAGTAGTTAAAGGTAACTCAAAAGAGAAAGTTGGAGCTTTAGCTGCTAACATTCGCGCAGTACGTCCACCAGAACCTTACAAAGGTAAAGGGATCCGTTACCAAGGCGAATTTGTACGCCGTAAAGAAGGTAAAACTGGTAAATAATACCGCCGCTTAACGCTTTAGAAAGGAGTGACAAATAATGATTACAAAGCCAGATAAAAATGCTGTTCGTTTAAAAAGACATGCTCGTATTCGTGCAAAAATATCCGGTACTCCTGAACGTCCAAGATTAAACATCTTCCGTTCTAACAAGCATATTTATGCTCAATTAGTTGATGACTCTAAAGGGATTACTTTAGCAAGTGCATCTACATTAGATAAAGAAATCAACCTTGAAGGCACAAGCAACACAGAAGCCGCTATTAAAGTCGGTGAACTTATTGCAAAACGTGCAGTAGAAAAAGGTTACAAATCTGTAGTATTTGATAGAAGTGGATACTTATATCATGGACGCGTTCAAGCACTTGCTGATGCAGCTCGTGAAAATGGACTTGAATTCTAAGAGATAAAGGAGGGAAAACATTTATGCGTCGTATTGACCCAAGTAAACTTGAACTTGAAGAACGTGTAGTTACCGTAAACCGTGTAGCGAAAGTTGTAAAAGGTGGTCGTCGTTTCCGTTTTACTGCACTTGTTGTAGTTGGCGATAAAAACGGTCATGTAGGTTTCGGTACTGGTAAAGCACAAGAAGTTCCAGATGCAATTCGTAAAGCAGTTGAAGATGCTAAGAAAAACTTAATCGAGGTTCCACGTGTAGGATCTACAATACCTCACGAAGTAATCGGACACTTCAGTGCTGGTAATATCCTATTAAAACCAGCTCGTGAAGGTACTGGAGTTATCGCTGGTGGTCCAGTTCGTGCCGTATTAGAACTTGCTGGTATTGGTGATATCCTATCGAAATCTTTAGGATCTAATACTCCAATCAACATGGTTCGTGCTACTATGGACGGAATTAAACAACTAAAACGTGCTGAGGATGTTGCAAAATTACGTAATAAATCAGTCGAAGAACTGTTAGGATAAGGAGGGAAAATCAATGGCAAACAAATTAGAAATTACCCTCACTCGCAGTCTAATTGGTCGTACGAAAGATCAAAGAGATACCGTTCAAGCATTAGGCTTGAAAAAAGTACAACAAACAGTTGTGAAAGAAGACAACCCAGCCATTCGTGGTATGGTTAACAAAGTTTCACATTTAGTATCGGTGAAAGAACAATAAGAAGCTAACTTCTTCAAAGGAGGTGCAAGTAATGAAACTTCATGAATTGCAAATAAATGAAGGTGCTCGTAGAGAACGTAAACGTGTTGGCCGTGGTACAGCTACTGGTCATGGTAAAACAAGTGGTCGTGGTCAAAAAGGTCAAGGTGCTCGTTCTGGTGGAGGTGTTCGTCCAGGATTTGAAGGGGGTCAAACTCCTTTATTCCAACGTTTACCTAAACGTGGTTTCACAAACATTAATCGTAAAGAGTATGCCGTTGTTAATCTTGATACATTAAACAGATTTGAAGATGGCACGGAAGTAACTCCAGAATTATTAATTGAAACAGGCGTTGTTAGCAAACAAAAAGCTGGTATCAAAATATTAGCAAAAGGGACTATCGAGAAAAAACTTACAGTTAAAGCACACAAATTCTCCTCTGCTGCGAAAGAGGCAATTGAAGCTGCAGGCGGTCAAACTGAGGTGATCTAATGTTCCAGACATTCTCCAATTTTATGCGTGTTCCAGATATTAGAAATAAAATTTTGTTTACATTAATCATGCTCGTAATTTTCCGTATCGGTACGTTTATTCCTGTTCCAGGTGTAGACGCTGATGTGTTAAAATTCGAAAGTGAGTTAAGTGCATTTGGTGTGCTAAATATTTTCGGTGGTGGGGCATTACAAAACTTCTCTATTTTAGCAATGGGGATTATGCCTTATATCACCGCATCTATTATCATGCAGCTTTTGCAAATGGATGTTGTTCCGAAGTTCACGGAATGGTCTAAACAGGGTGAAATGGGTAGAAGAAAAATTGCTCAAATCACTCGTTATGCAACGGTTATTTTAGGCTTCATTCAAGCTTTAGCAATGTCTTATGGATTTAATGCTACTTATGGTGGCTTGTTAATTCCTGATAGTTCCGTAGGGGATTATTTACTAATTGCATTAGTATTAACTACTGGAACTGCCTTTTTATTATGGTTAGGTGAGTTAATTACAGCTAAAGGTGTGGGTAATGGAATTTCGATTATCATCTTTGCTGGTATTGTTGCTGGTTTCCCAACAATGGTTAACCAACTATATGCACAGCAGTTTGAAAATGCGGGAGATCAGCTCTTTATTCGTATATTACTAATGGTTCTTTTAGTTCTGTTGATTCTAGCAATTATTGTTGGAGTAATTTTCATTCAACAGGCAATTCGTAAGATTCCAGTACAATATACAAAGCGTGTAGCTGGTCGTAGTCCATTAGATAATAACTCTTCACATATACCTTTAAAAGTAAATGCAGCTGGAGTTATTCCAATTATCTTTGCCGTATCCTTCATAATCACACCACCTACTATTGCATCGTTTTTCGGTGATAATGCCGTAACAAGATGGATCATAGAGTGGTTCGATTACTCCCACCCATTTGGTATGGCTCTTTATGTATTATTAATTGTTGCCTTCACTTATTTTTATGCCTTTATTCAAGTTAATCCTGAAAAAATGGCAGATAACTTAAAGAAACAAGGCGGATTTGTTCCTGGGCGTAGACCAGGTAAACAAACACAAGATTATTTTACAGGAGTCTTATATCGTTTAACATTTGTTGGAGCGATATTCCTATCTGTGGTGGCAATCCTTCCGGTATTATTCACAAATCTTGCGGACTTACCGGCATCTGTAAAAATTGGTGGTACGAGTTTGTTAATCGTCGTTGGTGTCGCACTTGATACGATGAAACAATTGGAATCACAACTTGTTAAACGTCACTATAAAGGTTTTATTAAATAGACTGCGGTTTTAGGAACATTCCTTCTGAGAAGTTCCTAAAATCCTAATTTTTTGAGGGGGAATAGCTGTGAATTTGGTCTTAATGGGATTACCTGGCGCAGGTAAAGGTACCCAAGCAGAAAGAATTGTACAAAAATACCATATTCCTCATATATCTACTGGTGATATGTTTCGTCAAGCGATTAAAGATGAAACAAAACTAGGATTACAAGCAAAATCTTTCATGGATAAAGGCGAATTAGTACCAGATGAAATTACTATTGGTATTGTTCGTGATCGTTTGAGTAAAGATGACTGCAGTTCTGGATTTTTACTTGATGGATTCCCTAGAACGGTTCCTCAAGCGGAAAGTTTAGAAGTAATTTTGTCTGAGTTAGATAAGAGAATAAACTATTGTATTAATATTGATGTTGATGCAAATGTATTGATGGAACGTTTAACAGGTCGTCGCATTTGTAAATCTTGTGGCGCTACTTATCACTTAGTATTCAATCCTCCAAAAGAGGAAAATATTTGTGATAAATGTGGCGGAGAGCTTTACCAACGTGCCGATGATAATGCAGAAACCGTTGAAAATCGTTTAGCAGTTAACATTAAACAATCACAACCATTATTAGATTTCTATGCTAATAAAGGATATTTAAAAACCATTAACGGCCTTCAAGATATAGACAAAGTTTTTGCTGATATCGATGAGTTGCTTTCTAAATTATAAAACTACGTATTTTATTTTTAGATAGTTAATCTCAAACCATTATCGCTAATACCGGAAAACTATATTTGGTTTTTATTTCCATAAAATATATTTACTTTAAAGGTGAAATTTTTTCCTTAAAGGAGTATAATATTTTTTTGGGTGCACGTTTATAAAACCTATTCGTGGGTGATTAATATTGATAGATCCTGTTTCAGGAGCACATATTGGTCGTTTTGTGCTAGTAAAAAAGGGTCGAGATGCCGGACAAATTGCAATCATTATTGAACATATTAATGATTCTTTCGTTTTTATTGCGGATGGAGATAAACGTAGCGTTGATATTCCAAAGCAAAAAAATATGAATCATTTATTACTATGTTCATATGTTTCCCCTGAAGTAAGAGATAGTATTTTACAAACCGGTCGAGTTACAAATGGGAAACTTCGGTATGCTTTAAATAAGTTTCGTTCGGAGTACTTGACTGAAGAGAAGGGAGACGATTTTAATGGCGAAAGACGATGTAATTGAAGTGGAAGGTACGGTTACTGAAACTTTACCAAACGCGATGTTTAAAGTAGAATTGGAAAATGGTCATACGGTTCTTGCTCATGTATCTGGTAAAATTCGTATGCATTTTATTCGTATATTACCTGGTGATAAAGTTACTGTTGAATTATCACCATATGATCTAACAAGAGGAAGAATTACGTATCGTTTTAAATAAATTATGCTCCGATTAGTAAGGAGGTTTGAATAATTATGAAAGTAAGACCATCTGTGAAACCGATTTGCGAAAAATGTAAGGTCATTCGCAGACGCGGAAAAGTAATGGTTATTTGTGAAAACCCTAAACATAAACAAAAACAAGGATAATTATTGAAGGAGGTGCACTTTAATGGCACGTATTGCAGGTGTTGATATTCCACGCGACAAACGAGTGGTTATTTCTTTAACTTATATTTTTGGAATTGGCAGACCAACAGCTGAAAAAGTTTTAGCTGAAGCTGGTGTTTCTGAAGATACTCGTGTTCGTGATTTAACAGAAGATGAATTAAATAAAATTCGTGATATTATCGATAAATTAAAAGTTGAAGGGGATCTTCGTCGTGAAGTTTCACTTAACATTAAACGTTTAATGGAAATCGGTTCATATCGTGGATTGCGTCACCGTAGAGGTTTACCTGTTCGTGGACAAAATACGAAAAACAATGCTCGTACACGTAAAGGTCCTCGTAAAACAGTAGCTAACAAGAAAAAATAATAAGTAAAGGAGGTCGTTGATTACTATGGCTCGTAAAACTAATACTCGTAAACGCCGTGTGAAAAAGAATATTGAAGCTGGAGTAGCTCATATTCGTTCTACTTTTAATAATACAATTGTAACCATTACTGATGTACATGGAAACGCAATTTCATGGTCAAGTGCAGGTGCTCTTGGTTTTAAAGGTTCTCGTAAATCTACACCATTTGCAGCACAAATGGCTGCTGAAACTGCAGCAAAAACTTCTATGGAACATGGAATGAGAACTTTAGAGGTTAATGTTAAAGGTCCTGGTGCAGGTCGTGAAGCTGCTATTCGTGCTTTACAAGCTGCTGGACTTGAAGTTACTGCGATTAAAGATGTAACTCCAGTACCTCATAATGGTTGCCGTCCACCAAAACGTCGTCGTGTATAATTTTAGTGTATAGATTTTGTATCATTGTCTATAATGGGTTATGATATGGTTATTTATTAAAATATAGAAAACCTAAATGTTGTGCACAAACGGGAATACTTATATGGGGGAATTTCGGTTAGAGCTTATGCTTAAATCTGACCGGGGTTTCGACGTTTTGAAGGAGGGTAATTTGAATGATCGAAATTGAAAGACCAAAAATTGAAACAGTTGAGATCAGCGAAGACGCCAAGTACGGGAAATTCGTTGTAGAGCCGCTTGAGCGTGGATATGGTACAACTTTGGGTAACTCCTTACGTCGTATTCTGCTATCCTCACTCCCAGGTGCCGCTGTCACATCTATTCAGGTAGATGGAGTACTACATGAGTTTTCAACTATCGAAGGCGTCGTAGAGGATGTAACGACTATTATTTTGAACTTGAAAAAACTAGCGTTAAAAATCTATTCAGATGAAGATAAAACGTTAGAGATTGATATTCAAGGTGAGGGAGTTGTAACTGCAGCTGATATTACTCACGATAGTGATGTGGAAATTTTAAATCCAGATTTACACATTGCTGAGCTTGCAAAAAACGGTAATCTTCGTATGAGACTTACAGCAAAACGTGGTCGAGGCTATACGATTGCTGATGAAAATAAAAAAGAGGATCAACCAATTGGTGTTATACCTATTGATTCGATCTATACCCCGGTTTCACGTGTTTCATACTATGTTGAAAACACTCGTGTGGGACAATCAACGGACTATGACAAGCTTACATTTGAAGTTTGGACTGACGGAAGCATTGGCCCGAAAGAGGCTATTTCTTTAGGTGCAAAAATTCTAATGGAACATTTGAATATTTTCGTTGATTTAACTGATGAGGCACAACACGCTGAAATTATGGTAGAAAAAGAGGAAGACCAAAAAGAAAAAGTACTTGAAATGACGATTGAAGAATTAGATCTATCTGTTCGTTCATATAACTGTCTAAAACGTGCTGGTATTAATACTGTTCACGAATTAGCGAATAAAACGGAAGAAGATATGATGAAGGTTCGTAATTTGGGTCGTAAATCCTTAGAAGAAGTAAAAGCTAAATTAGAAGATTTAGGTCTTGGTCTACGTAAAGACGATTGATAAACATCATGTTTAACTATGAAGAAATGAATCTTCATAAAGGAGGGAAACAACATGCCATACAGAAAATTAGGACGTACTAGTGATCAAAGAAAAGCTATGCTTCGTGATCTAGCAACTGATCTTATTATCAACGAGCGTATTGAAACAACTGAAGCACGCGCGAAAGAAGTTCGTTCCGTAGTTGAAAAGTTAATCACTTTAGGAAAACGTGGAGATCTTCATGCTCGTCGTCAAGCTGCATCATTCGTTCGTAAAGAAGTTGCTGATGCGGAAAATAATCAAGATGCATTACAAAAATTATTCTCCGTAGTTGCACCACGTTATGAAGAACGTCAAGGTGGGTATACTCGTATTCTTAAAGTAGGACCTCGCCGTGGTGACGGTGCACCAATGGTTATTATCGAACTTGTGTAAGAGACAAATGAATTCTAGCGTTGTTTAAATACTAGTTTTACCTTTTTTTATTCAACGTTTAAAAAAAGGGCAGTACAGTTTTCATACTGGTTTTGCCCTTTTCTTTTACCATTTTCCGTTTTTAATAATCTGATTTTTACTATGTTTTTTCGAAAATAAAAAGGCGAGTGTTACGATGAGGGGAAAACCTTCGTCTAGCTCTAGTACCCCTTTCCATAGGTTAGAGCAATTGTACGCAAGTGCATAAAAATGCCTTTCCAATTCTTTTATATTGTATAAAAATAGACTGCATGGAAGGGGTGCAGGCTTTTTTTATTTATAGAGAATTATTGGGAAAGCTAATTTAAATCTTTAATATGGCTGTTTTCGTATAGAATGTTGCTTTTTCTAAAAAGAGGACAATAGACGGAATACACTTGGTCTTCCTGCGAGCGGTGAGTCTCCTCATCGCTTTTGTTCCTGGGGGTCTCCCCTGTCTTGCTTTCCCGCGGGAGTATTCGTGTATTCCATCTGCTCGGTATCTCATTTAATAATCCTATCTCATGAATAAACAACAGTCCTTGAGAAAACAGCCTTTAACATATATCCAGCTACATGCTATAGTACATAAGAGAAAGCTATTTTATTGATGTTAAGCTAAAAGGATGGAGATTATGAATAAATCGATTGTTCAATTTCAAAATGTTTCCTATCGATATGATGAAAACAGTCCATTGGCATTAAAGAATGTACAATTCTCGGTTTATGAAGGAGAATGGCTAGCAATTGTTGGTCATAACGGTTCTGGAAAATCGACAATTGCTAAATTAATGAATGGTCTTCTTTTTCCAGAAGTAGGGTCAGTATACATAAATGATATAAATCTTAGTGATGATACTGTTTGGGATATACGCGATATGGTAGGGATGGTATTTCAAAATCCTGATAATCAATTTGTAGGGACAACTGTACAGGATGATGTGGCTTTTGGTTTAGAAAATCATGGCATTCCAAGGGAAGAAATGGTTGTTCGAGTTCAAGATGCTTTAGAAAAAGTAAATATGGGTGAATTTCTTGATCAAGAGCCACACCATCTATCTGGTGGTCAAAAGCAAAGGGTTGCAATAGCCAGCGTGCTTGCTTTGCGTCCGAGAATCATCATTTTGGATGAAGCTACATCAATGCTTGATCCTAGAGGTCGGAATGAAGTATTAGAGACGATTAGACAGCTAAAACAGGAAGATAATATTACAATAATCTCGATTACCCATGATTTAGAGGAAGCTGCTCGAGCAGATAGAATTATGATTATGAACCAGGGAGAAGTTTTTCATACGGGGAATCCAACAGATATTTTTGCATTAGATGAAAAACTAGTAGAACTTGGATTAGATATTCCTTTTACCCATAAACTTGCAAAACAGTTAATTAAGCATGGGTTCGGGATTGATGATTCAATGCTACAAGAGGATAAGTTGGTGGATTACTTATGGAAATTACAACAAAAAATTTAGCCTATACATATCAAGCAAATACACCTTTTGAACACCGTGCAATTTATGATATTAATGTTTCCATTGCATCCAATAGCTATACGGCGATAATTGGTCATACAGGCTCTGGAAAATCAACACTTCTCCAGCATCTCAATGGGCTCTTGCAGCCAACTGCTGGTGAAATCCAAATTGGCGATACAATCATTTCCTCAGAAAAGAAGCAGAAAAAATTGCGGGAAATTCGACGGCGTGTTGGTATCGTTTTTCAGTTTCCAGAACATCAACTGTTTGAGGAAACAGTGGAAAAGGATATTTGTTTCGGTCCTATGAATTTTGGTGTGCCAATGGAGGAAGCAAAAAAGAAGGCAAAAGAGGTAATTTTGCAAGTTGGCCTATCGGAGGACATATTAGAAAAATCGCCGTTTGATCTATCTGGTGGACAAATGCGTCGTGTTGCAATTGCAGGGGTATTAGCAATGAATCCTAATGTACTTGTTTTAGATGAGCCCACAGCAGGTCTTGATCCACGTGGTAGAACAGAAATAATGACCATGTTTGACAAGCTACGTAAGGAGCAGGGGATATCCATTGTGCTAGTAACCCACAGTATGGAGGATGCATCCTTATATGCAGATCATATCATCGTGATGCATAAGGGCACTGTTTATAAACAAGGGACGCCACATGATATTTTCTCTAACCCTAAGGAATTAATAGATCTAGGATTAGACGTGCCAGAAACGGTTCGATTTCAATTAAAGCTGGAAGAAAAAATTGGCAAGAGAATAGCCGATCCTAGCCTTTCCTTGCAGGATTTGGTGAAAAATATTCAACATTTCTTTGAACGGGGGAATGGCTTATGATGGAAAAAATGATCTTTGGCCGTTATCTACCGATGGAATCATTTGTCCATCGGATGGATCCTCGAGCAAAGCTAGTGGTAATTACACTCTTTATAGGCGTCATCTTTTTAGCGAATAATCTTTTAACCTATGGGATATTGGTATTATTTACGTTTGCTTCCATTTTTGCATCAAAAATTCCAATAAAATTTTTATTAAATGGCCTAAGTTTTCTTTTTTGGATAATTTTATTTACATTCTTTCTCCATATTTTCTTTACACGAGAAGGAGACGTTATTTTTACGTTTGGTTGGATAAAAATTTATGAGCATGGTTTACAACAAGCGATTTTTATTTCATTACGTTTTTTCCTATTAGTGCTAATTACTTCACTATTAACATTAACAACAAGTCCAATCGATATTACAGATGGAATGGAGAGCTTGCTCAACCCTTTAAAAAAACTACGGTTTCCTGTTCATGAATTGGCATTAATGATGTCCATCGCCCTTCGATTCATACCTACGTTAATGGATGAAACGGATAAAATTTTGAAGGCACAAATGGCTAGAGGAGTAAATTTTTCTGAGGGCTCGCTAAAAAAACGTGCACAATCGGTTGTCCCGCTATTAATTCCATTATTTATTAGTGCCTTTAAACGTGCTGAGGAGCTAGCCATTGCGATGGAGGCTAGAGGTTATCGTGGAGGGGAAGGAAGAACGAAATATCGCTTATTAAAGTGGAAAGGCATGGATACGCTTGCCGCTTTATTAGTCATTCTTTTAGGTGGATTATTGTATGTATTTCGTTCATAGCATCATAAAGATGAATATATTCCAACTATAGAAGTAAATGGGGTATGGAATTGAAAAGAATTAAATGTATTGTGGCATATGATGGAACGCATTTTCAAGGGTATCAAGTACAACCAAACAAACGCACGGTTCAAGGGGAGATTGAGCAAGTATTAGCGAAGATGCATAAAAATCAGCAGGTAAAAATATATGCATCTGGTAGAACTGATGCAAATGTCCATGCGAAGGGGCAAGTCTTTCATTTTGATAGTAGTATTTTTATGGGAGAAGACCGCTGGGTAATGGCGTTGAATGCGCTACTCCCTGAGGATATTGTCATTTTACATGCACAATATGTGGCAAATGACTTTCATGCACGGTTCTCAAACCATGGGAAAGAATACCGTTATCGAATTTTAAGAAAAAAAGAGCGCGATCCCTTTTTACGAAATTATACGTATCATTATCCATTTCCATTAAACTTAGAAAAGATGAAACAGGCTATGAAGATATTGGAAGGGACCCATGATTTTACAAGCTTCTGCTCTGCAAAAACGTCTGTGACAGATCATATTCGTACAATCGAAAGCTTTACACTTATAGAAACAGCTGAAGAGTTAGTCTTTCAAATCCGTGGAAATGGATTTCTCTATAACATGGTTCGGATTATCGTAGGAACGATGCTAGAAGTAGGTGCAGGAAAATTACAGCCTGAGAATATTCCAGCCATTCTCGAAGGAAGAGACCGTTCCTTAGCTGGAAAAACAGTTCCTGGTCACGGACTTTACTTGTGGAAAGTATTTTATTGAGTATAGCTGTTTTAAAGATGTAGCTTTAGATACGATGGAGACAATAGGAAGGCAATGAGTACTTGAATGAGTTATGGCTCTGCCAATTTATTCTATCGGCATTACAGTCTGGAAGATGCTTAGTGACATTTTCCAATGAAATCCAAAAATTAAAAGATGGGAAAACTTTCTAGCTATTTTTTTGTTATAACAACGTTTCCGAGTGTAACATTCCCTTGACATAAGGGGTTGAAAAAGTTATCATATCATATGGTACATTGTTTTTATCCATGATAAGCCCCGGAAACTTATTGTGTTACGATATAAAACAATCTTTATTGAAATTAGGAGGGTAATTAATGCGTACTACTTACATGGCAAAGCCAAAAGAAATTGAACGCAAATGGTATGTTGTCGATGCATCTGGCAAAACGCTTGGTCGTTTAGCTTCTGAAGTCGCTTCGATCTTACGCGGTAAACATAAACCAACTTTCACACCAAATGTTGATACTGGAGATCATGTTATTATTTTAAATGCTTCTGAAATTGAATTAACAGGTAAAAAACTAACTGACAAACTTTACTATCGTCATAGTTTACATCCAGGTGGTTTAAAAGTAAGAACTGCTAATGAAATGCGTACAAACTATCCTGAAAGAATGTTGGAGCTTGCAATTAAAGGTATGCTTCCAAAAGGTTCTTTAGGACGTCAAATGTTCAAGAAATTGCATGTATATGCAGGAGCTGAACATCCACATCAAGCACAACAACCGGAAAACTACGAGTTACGCGGTTAATCTAATAGAGGAGGGAAAATATTTTGGCTAAAGTACAATATTACGGAACTGGTCGTCGTAAAAGTTCTGTTGCACGTGTTCGCTTAGTACCTGGTGACGGAAAAATCGTTATCAATGATCGTGATATCGAAAGTTACATTCCTTTTGCAGCATTACGTGAAGTTGTTAAACAACCACTTGTTGCAACTGAAACTGTAGGAAGATATGATGTATTAGTAAATGTTAGTGGTGGAGGTTACACTGGTCAAGCTGGTGCTATCCGTCACGGTATTGCTCGTGCATTATTACAAGCTGATCCTGAATATCGTCCAACATTAAAACGTGCTGGATTATTAACTCGTGACGCTCGTATGAAAGAACGTAAGAAATACGGTCTTAAAGGCGCTCGTCGTGCACCTCAGTTCTCAAAACGTTAATTTTACGTTTTCAAAAGGCTCTCAAAGCTCTTGCTTTGGGGGTCTTTTTTTATCTGTTTATTTTAGAAAGAATAAAAATGGAATCTAATTTCATTATAGGGGGGTGTTATTCCCTCAATGTCAAAAACCAGGTTAACTATCATGTATCTACCAACCAATGCCCAAAACAAAAAAAGCATTCTCAGTCAATTTTATTACAAAAGAGGAGAAGATGAGTCAAAAGATTTTGATTCATTATGCTAAAATTGAGGTAAAAGTAGAGATTGGTTCTTAATGTACATTTCAAACAGGAGGAATGTTCGATGAGTAAGGATGGAATGACGTATGCTCCGAAAGGAAAGCCAAATCCGGTTGTAAAAACAAGGGAATTTACGATAGCAGCAGCTTGTTTAGATCATGGACATATTTATGGCATGTGTAATGGTTTAGTAGAAGCGGGGGCTACATTGAAATGGGTATATGACGCAGATCCAGAAAGAGTTAAGGAATTTATTAAAGCGTTTCCAACGGTGCGTCCTGCAGCTTCCTTAGCGGAGATTTTAAATGATCCAGAAGTAAAATTAGTAGCAGCAGCTGCTATACCATCGGAGCGAAGTAGCGTAGGGATTCAAGTGATGGAAGCAGGGAAGGATTATTTTACAGATAAAACACCGTTTACGACATTGCAGCAATTAGAGGAAGCAAAGGCAGTAGCGGAGCGTACAGGGAAAAAGTATATGGTGTATTTTAGTGAACGTCTTCATGTTGAATCAGCAGTGTTTGCTGGTGACTTAATTAAACAAGGGGCAATTGGTCGTGTCATTCAAGTTACGGGTTTTGGCCCACACCGCCTGAATGCTCCTAGCAGACCGGATTGGTTTTTTATAAAAGAAAAATACGGTGGAATACTTTGTGATATTGGTAGTCATCAAATAGAACAATTTTTATATTATGCAGATTGTGCAGATGCTACTATTCTACATAGTAAAGTAGGAAATTATCATCATCCGGAGTATCCAGAATTAGAGGATTATGGGGATGCAACACTCGTTGGAGATAATGGTGCAACATTCTTTTTTAAAGTCGATTGGTTTACACCAGATGGATTACGCACTTGGGGAGATGGAAGAACCTTTATAACGGGAACAGAAGGTACAATTGAAATTCGAAAGTATATAGATGTTGCTAGGGGAGAGACTGGGGATCATTTATTTTTAGTAAACAAAGATGGCGAACAATATTTTGACCTCAGTGGAAAAGTAGGCTTCCCTTATTTTGGTCAGCTAATATTAGATTGCATCCATCGAACGGAGAATGCAATGTCCCAGAAGCATGTATTTAAAGCAGCAGAATTGTGCTTACTTGCGCAGGAAAAGGCAATGGTAGTCTCCGGGCATCATGCGATTAATCAAAGATAAACATATCAAGAAAACAGAGGCAAAAGTCAAACAAAAGGAGATGTGTTGGCTTTTGCAAGTACGTTAATTTGTTTACCAAACAAATTAACGAACAAAATTAGACAATATTTTATCATATGTTGGAGGAGAACAAATTGAAAACATTTATTACCGATGATTTTTTATTGTATAATAAAACTGCTAGAGAATTGTATCATGATGTTGCGAAGGGTTTGCCAATTATTGATTATCACAATCACTTAATTCCAAAGGAAATATTAGAGAATAAAAGCTATTCCAATTTAGCAGAAATTTGGCTAGCAGGGGATCATTATAAATGGCGAGCAATGAGAGCAAACGGAATTGAAGAGGAATACATAACGGGTGGAAAGAGCGATTACGAAAAATTTATCGCATGGGCAAAAACGATACCGAATACATTCGGAAATCCATTGTATCACTGGACACACTTAGAGCTATTACGTTATTTTGAAATAGATGAATTGTTAGATGAGGCGAGTGCAGATAAAATTTGGAAGGAAGCCAATCAAAAGTTGGCAACACCTGAATTAAAGGTTCGTTCCATATTAGAAAAATTTAAGGTAGAATTTGTAGGAACAACGGATGATCCAACAGATGACTTAGCTAGTCATATTAAATTGAAAAAGGAAGGCTTCTCCGTTAACGTGTCTCCATCCTTTCGACCAGATAAGGGATTAAGTATTGAAAAAGAAGATTTTCTCCCATGGGTAGAAAAATTAGGAGAAATAACAAATCAATCGATTGGATCTTATCCAGCATTTCTTGACGCGCTTGCAAGTCGTGTCAATTATTTTGATGAACTAGGCTGCAGAAGCTCTGATCATGGTATTAGTGTTATGTTTTTCGAAAATGCTACCAAAGAGGAAGTCTCTGTAATTTTCCAGAAGCGGTTGAATGGGGAAATACTATCGCCAAAAGAAGTAGAACAATTTAAAACATATACATTGCTTACACTCGGAGAGCTATATGCCGAAAAAGGGTGGGCAATGCAATTCCATTTAGGTGCAACAAGAAATAATAATACCCGGATGTATCAATTGTTAGGTCCTGACGCAGGCTATGATTCGATAGGTGATGTATTAATAGCAGATAAATTATCCAAATTTTTGGATACACTAGAAAGTGAAAATAAATTACCGAAAACTATTTTATATAGTGTGAACTCTAGAGATTATCATGTATTAGCTGCAATGGCAGGTAATTTCCAAAGCGCCGAAATCCCGGGTAAAGTTCAGTTTGGGACGGCTTGGTGGTTTAATGATACAATTGATGGTATGGAAGACCAAATGAAAATCCTCGCGAACATTGGATTGATTAGTAATTTTGTTGGAATGTTAACAGATTCCAGAAGTTTTCTATCTTTCCCTAGACATGAGTATTTCAGAAGGATATTATGTAATCTGTTAGGAACTTGGGTTGAAGAAGGTAAAGTTCCGAATGATAAGGCATTGTTAGGGAAGTACATTAGACGTATTTGTTATGAAAATGCTAAAAATTATTTTTCCATTTAATGGGGTTCCAGTAGATGGAAGAAAATATATTAAGTAGGAAGGAATTGAACAAACAACATGACACAACAAATAGGCGTTATCGGCTTAGCGGTTATGGGGAAAAACCTTGCGTTAAATATTGAAAGCAGAGGATATAGTGTGGCGGTATTTAATCGTTCCCCTGAAAAAACAAAGGAATTTATGGAAAATGAAGCAAAGGGTAAAAATTTCGTTGCTGGCTATAGCATTGAAGAATTTGTAAACTCTTTAGAAAAACCACGAAAAATTTTATTGATGGTAAAAGCAGGTGCCGCTACAGATGCAACCATCGAATCATTAAAGCCATACTTGGAAAAGGGCGATATTTTAATCGACGGTGGTAACACATTATTTGAAGATACAATACGCCGTAATAAGGAATTAGATCAAACAGGAATTCATTTCATCGGTACTGGTGTATCTGGTGGAGAAGAAGGAGCATTAAAAGGACCTTCCATGATGCCTGGTGGACAAAAAGAAGCATATGAGCTAGTTGCTCCAATCTTTGAAGCTATTTCTGCAAAAGTAAATGGCGAACCATGTGTTACATACATCGGACCAAATGGTGCTGGTCATTATGTGAAAATGGTACATAACGGAATTGAATATGGAGACATGCAATTAATATCAGAAGCTTATTTCATTTTGAAAAATGTTCTCGGATTAGATGCAAAAGAGCTTCACGAAGTGTTCTCTGAATGGAATAAAGGGGAGCTAGATAGCTATTTAATTGAAATTACAGCAGATATTTTCACGAAAATGGATGAAGAAACAGGGAAACCGCTTGTTGATGTTATTTTAGACTCTGCTGGTCAAAAAGGAACTGGAAAATGGACAAGCAAAAATGCGCTTGATTTAGGTGTTCCACTTCCACTTATTACCGAATCAGTATTTGCACGCTTTATTTCTGCCTTGAAGGATGAACGTGTGAAAGCAAGCAAGCTGTTATCAGGTCCGAAAACAGAAAGCTATACTGGCAATAAAGCAGAATTAATTGAAGCAGTAAGAAAAGCATTGTATATGAGTAAAATTTGTTCCTATGCACAAGGATTTGCACAAATGCGTGCAGCATCTGCTGAATACGATTGGAATTTAAACTACGGTGAAATTTCTATGATTTGGCGCGGAGGATGTATTATTCGTGCACAATTCCTACAAAAAATTAAAGATGCATATGATCGTGATCCAGAAATTGCGAATCTATTATTGGATCCTTATTTCAAAGGAATTGTCGAAGAATATCAAAGTGCATTACGTGAAGTAGTTTCTATTGCGATTAAAAATGGTATTCCGGTTCCTACCTTTGCTAGTGCAATTGCGTACTTTGATAGCTACCGTTCAGAAGACTTGGCTGCAAATCTAATCCAAGCACAACGTGACTATTTCGGTGCACATACGTACCAAAGGAAAGATAAAGATGGCGTGTTCCATACCAATTGGTTTTAATGATTAGATCAATCAGGCAGTTTTTGAAGTATTTTCAAAGACTGCTTTTTTTGTTAAGACAATAATTTTGAAAATTTCCTTTGTTCTAGATATAGTAGATGTACAAAATATAATTGCCTGAGGGGAGCGCTAAGTATGACGATTTTATATTTGGATTGTTTTTCCGGAATAAGTGGTGATATGATGATTGGCGCATTGCTTGATGCTGGAGGAGACTTTTCCTATTTGGAAAAGGAATTGAAAAAGCTGCAAATAATGGATGAATATCGTTTGTCGGTAATGAAGGTTGTGAAGAACGGTATTTCTAGTACAAAGTTTGATGTTGAATTGCTTTCAGAGGAATTTGTTCACGCTAAAGATAAAGCGCATACACATCATTCGCATGCGCACGACCATGAGGAACAAACACTGTTACATAAACATCCGCACAGTCATGAGGATCATGAACTAATACATGAGCATGCGCACAGCCATGGGGAACATATACCCATTCATGAGCATCGATACAGCCATGTAGGACATACACATTCACATAACCATGACCACAGCCATGAGGAACACAAAAATGGACATGCTCATAATGCAGATCAGAAAGATATACATACCGAAGCAGTTCATCATCACCATCACCACGAGCATAAACATACGCATGATCACCATCATCACCATGGGCATATACATGATCATCATCGTGCCTATCTGGATATTGTAAACATGATTGAAGCAGCTGCCTTATCAGATAATGTAAAAGCAATTGCCATAAATATATTTAAAAAAATCGGAGAAGCCGAAGGGAAAATTCATGGGGTACCATTGGAAAAGGTACATTTTCATGAGGTCGGAGCGGTTGATTCAATTATTGATATCGTCGGAACTGCAATTTTGATCGATTATTTAAGAATTGATGAAATTATATCTGCACCAATTCCAGTCGGCTCAGGAAAAATTCATATTGATCATGGTATCTATCCGGTCCCAGCACCAGCGACATTAGAAATATTACTTGGTGTTCCAATTGTTCAAAGCGAAATTAAAGGAGAATTAACTACTCCTACCGGTGCTGCAATCGCAGCTGTATTAGCAACTAAGTTTTCTACAATGCCGTCCATGCAAGTGCAATCGATTGGTTATGGAGCAGGAATGAAAACTTTTCCGGAGCATCCGAATGTATTGCGGGTTGTTATTGGCAAATGATGAAATAAGGAACATTAATGAATATATGATTGGATAAATGAGGTACTAATATGATAGAAACTATTTTAAAGCAAGTGCAACAAGGGGAATTAAATATCGATGAAGCAAAAAAGAAATTAGCATTATACGAAGATTTAGGGTTTGCAAAAGTAGATCATCATAGAAAGAAACGCCAAGGCTTTCCAGAAATTATTTATGGTGAGGGAAAGACAGTCGAACAAATCATTTCCATTCTCGAGGCAATAAAGGCAAGAGAGGAGGAAGTATTGATTACTCGCGTCACGGAGGAGGCGGCAGTGGCAATTATTAAAAAGCATCCCGAATTTACCTATAGCGAGATTTCTCATTTAGTATATTGGAAAAATCAACCGATCACATATGATGAATCGAAAGGATATATTGCCGTAATTTGTGCAGGAACGTCTGATTTGAAGGTGGCAGAGGAGGCTGCATTAACAGCAGAGGTGCTTGGCTGCAATGTAAAGCGATTTTATGATGTCGGTGTAGCAGGAATCCATCGGCTATTTGATCAGCTGGACGCCATTCAACATGCAACCGTTTCTGTTGTGGTTGCCGGTATGGAGGGGGCGTTGCCAAGCGTGGTAGGCGGACTCGTATCCCATCCAGTCATTGCCGTTCCAACTAGTATCGGATATGGAGCCAATTTTCATGGTTTATCAGCCCTACTGACAATGCTCAATTCATGTGCTTCTGGAATCAGTGTGGTAAATATCGATAATGGCTTTGGCGGCGGATACAATGCTGCACTAATTGATCGACTAGCCTCCAAAGGCTAAGGATTTGCAGGAAAGGAGTAATTAAATGAAAAATAATCTCCCTCCGAATCGTGAGCATATTGATGATCAAATGATAAAAATGGAAATTAATTTGGACGATACGCCCGGAGAATGGCTTGGCTATGTAATGGATCTCCTCTTTGAAGCGGGGGCAAATGATGTATTTTATACACCAATCTATATGAAAAAAAACCGGCCAGGGGTTCAAGTACAGCTGCTATGTGGACAGCATTTGTTAGAGAAAATGAAGGAAATATTATTCAATGAAACAACAACGCTAGGGGTCCGCTACTATCCTATTACTGTTCATCGTATGGAGCGGAAGTTTATAACTATAGATACGATTTGGGGACAAGTTAAGGTAAAAGAAGGTCTTTGGAATGGGGAAACGATTCAAATTTCTCCTGAATATGAGGATTGTAAACAAATTGCAGAAACACATCGCATCCCATTGAAGAAGGTATATGCGGAGGTGTGGAAGGTAATTCATTATAACGAGTCATAAGGAAAGAACGGCGTGCGGTTAACAGGAATCGACACGCCTTTTCAAGGGTAGTTATCCGGCAGCTTTTACTCTCATTTCACTAACATCTAAAAAGTGCTGGATACCGAGTGCGCAAGCTCCCATCCCACATGCATTGTTACCTAGCTGGGAGAGCGTAATTTCCCGATATTGGCTGACAGAGGAGGGAAGATGTTCGGTAATCCTATCAATGCTATTTGGGAATACATGCAATAGTCGACTATTTAATACGATTGTTTCTGGATTGTATAAATTAATAACATTATTCAAGCCAATAGATAAATAATGAAGTAATCGTTCGAAATGCTCGCATACAACCGGATTATTTTCGTCCCGTAATGTTTCTACTTCAGCAATTGTAATACTCGGTAAGTTTAAGGCAATTGCTAGCTTTTCGAGAAACTTTGGCTCAGAGGCATAAAGCTCCCAGCAACCATGGTTTCCACAACGACAAAGCTCTCCATCTGGAGAAATAATCATATGTCCCATTTCGCCAGCATAGCCATGATACCCTTTATGGACATTTCCGTCGATAATAATTCCAGAACCAATGCCAGAGGTTAAAATGACACTGAGAAGATTGGTACTTTCATGGTAGTGGTATACCTTTTCTGCATATGCCGATAAATTCGCATTATTTTCAATGGCAATCGGAATATCGAGCGCTTTCTCTAAATCCGTTTTTATATTTTTTTGATGCCAATTATATGCTGGAAAGAAGCGAATGCTCTCTGTTTCTTTATTCACTGTTCCGTGGACACCAATTGTAACAGAAACTAAACCATAGCGACTGTCAGCATAGTTTGCTTGATAACGATGAATATCCTCGATAAGCTGTTCGATTACGGTTTCATACGCCTCAGATTCTAGTACTACGGTTTGTTGTTGTACGGAAATTCCCTTCAGATTCGAGACTGTATACATGAGTTGCTGATAATTAAAATCGACCCCTAAAACAAAGCCTGCCTGTTCATTAATCGATAGCATAATCGGTCGTCTACCAACATTATTATGTTCTTGCTGTGTCTCTACGATTAGCCCCTCGTCCAATAAGTCTGCTACCTGAACAGAAATCGTTGCTTTATTTAATCCGGTAATTTTAGACAAGTCTGCCCGTGATATGTATTCATGCTCGATAATCTTTTGCAAAATTAAACTTCGATTTATTTTTTTTATATAGGCACTATCTCCAATGACCATTTGCTTACTCCTTTAAATACATTCAATAAAGATAAAATAAATAATTTGTTCAGTAAACAAATTATTTAAATAAAGTATATCAGAAAAACCAGTTTTGCAAGGTAATTTTAGTTTAGAAATCATAATAAAAAGTAGTAGGGACAGTGTGTTTGTATAGTATTCACCATAATTTATTATTGACGAAGAAACCAAAGAATACTAAACTAAAATAAATAATTTGTTTGCCAAACAAATTATTAGGGTAACGGAAAGTAAATGAAAATTCTTATTAGAATAGCTTATAATGTAATCCCTTACAATTCAAGATTATTTTTTGTATCGATGGATGAAATGAACCAATCAGATAAACCGAATAAGTAAATAAAGGAGTGCTACTGATTATGGGTATTTTGCAAGAATTATTAAAAGATATACCACTTCCTAAAATGGCAAAAGTAAAACAAACATTTGACCCAACAGCAGTTGATAATTTTTCAGAAGCATTACGACAGGAATTAGATAAGGAAGCTATTAAAAATAGGATAAAGCCAGGAATGGAGGTTGCCATTGCGGTAGGTAGTAGAGGGATTGACCAATTAGTGGAAATGACTAGGATTACAGTGGAATTTCTTCAGGAACTTGGTGCCAAGCCTTTTATCGTACCTTCGATGGGTAGCCACGGTGGGGCAACCGCAGCAGGCCAGAAAGCAGTACTTGCCCATCTTGGAGTAACAGAAGACAGTGTTGGGTGTGAAATTCGCTCCTCAATGGAGGTAGTAAAAATTGGAGAGCTAGAAAATGGTCTACCAGTGTACATAGATAAATATGCATCCAAGGCGGATGGCATTGTCGTAATCAATCGAGTGAAACCGCATACCGCATTTCGCGGAAAGGTCGAAAGCGGCGTTATGAAGATGATTAGTATCGGTTTAGGAAAGCAAAAGGGAGCAGAGGCATGTCATCAGCTTGGTTTTAAACATATGGCAGAGCATGTACCGGCAATGGCAAAAATCGCGCTTGCAAAAATGCCATTCTTATTTGCAGTAGCGACGGTTGAAAATTCCTTTGATAAGGTAGCAAAAGTTGCCGTACTAGCATCAGAGGAAATTGAAGAAAAGGAACCGGAGTTACAAAAATTAGCAAAAAGTTTATTACCAAAGCTGTTTTTTGACCAGATTGATGTGCTTGTAATCGATCAAATTGGAAAAAACATCAGTGGGGATGGAATGGACCCGAATGTAACGGGGAGATATCCTACTCCTTATGCATACGGTGGACCAGAAGTAACGAAAATGGTTGTCCTTGATTTAACAGAGGAAACGGAAGGAAATGCCAACGGTGTAGGGACAGCTGATTTTACCACACAGCGGCTAGTCGACAAAATGGACCGAGAAGCAACCTATGCGAATGGATTAACCTCTACCGTTGTTGGACCAACCCATATTTCGACTGCATTACCGAATGATAAGCTAGCAATCCAAGCGGCAGTGAAAACATGTAATATTTTTGATTTCACAAAGGTGAAGCTTGTACGGATACAAAATACACTAAAAGTTGGAGAAATTGAGGTTTCGGAGGCGTTATTGGACTATGTGAACAACCATCCGAACTTAGAGCAGATTTCGGATGTATATGATTTATCTTTTAATGAAGAAGGAAATCTAAAATAATAATGGGGGAGAGCTATGAGTAAATTATTTGATTTAACGGGGAAAACGGCTGTGGCAATCGGTGGAAATAGCACTTTAGGAAGTGTGATGGCAAAAGCACTAGCAGAACATGGAGCAAAAGTAGCAATTGTCGGTCGTAATTTCGAAAAAGCCGAAGCGGTGACAGAAGAAATAATTGCTGCTGGCGGGATTGCAAAATCATTTCAAGCAGATGTAAGTAAAACAGAGGATATTACGAAGGTAGCACAGGCGATAGAGGACTGGTCGGGGATTTGGGATATTGTGCTTAATGCACCGGGGAAAAATAGCTCTACGCCATTCTCTGAATTAACCGAAGAAGAATGGGATGACATCATGGATGTAAATTTAAAAGGGCTTGTATTCTCGATTCAAACCTTTGCAAAACGAATGATTGCACAGGGAAAAAAAGGGAGCATAATCAATATTTCCTCTGTTTCTTCTGCACCTCCGTTATCTCGTGTATTTACTTATTCGGCTTCGAAGGCAGGAGTAAATAGTGTAACACAATTTTTAGCAAGAGAATTTGCGCCATATGGGATTCGTGTAAACGCGATAATACCAGGATTTTTCCCGGCTGAGCAAAACCGGAAAATTTTAGATGAAGAAAGAACTGCAGCGATTATGAATCATACCCCGATGAAACGCTTCGGTGAGCCAGAGGAATTACAAGGTGCCACTGTTTACCTTGCGTCTGATAAAGCGTCCGGCTTTGTTACAGGAACCTTTATCCGGGTGGATGGCGGATTCGGAAGTATGACCATATAAAGAAAAATATATAGATAAGGAAGCTGGAGTTTTTCCAAAGAGAGGAGATTGGCAATGTTAACGGAAAAATACGAGAAGTTAACGTCCATTCTTGAGGAAATGGGGAATGTTGTTGTTGCCTTTTCTGGAGGAGTCGACAGTACCTTTTTATTAAAGGTGGCCATAGATACTTTAGGTTCGGAAAATGTGCTCGCGGTAACTGCTGATTCGGAAACCTATCCAACAAGTGAACTGTTAGAGGCGAAGAAGCTGGCAGTGCATATAGGTGCCCAGCACCGCATAATTGCAACATCAGAATTGGCAATTCCCGGGTATACGGAAAATAATAAAAATCGCTGCTACTTTTGTAAGCATAGTTTATTTAATCAAATCATCCCGATCATGAAAGAAAATGGATTTCAAAATGTGGTTTATGGGGTGATCGCAGATGATATGAATGAATTTCGACCAGGGATGCGTGCAGCAAAGGAGAAGGGTGTTCGTGGTCCTTTACAGGAAGCAAACTTGTTTAAGGAGGAAATTCGCGAGCTTTCCCGTGAGATGGGATTGCCTACTTGGAATAAGCCATCGTTTGCATGCTTATCCTCTCGCATTGCCTATGGCGAGAAAATTACTATTGAAAAACTAACGAGAATTGATCTTTCAGAAGCATTTTTAAAATCCCTTGGCTTACGTCAAGTGCGGGTAAGGACACATCAGGACATAGCTAGAATAGAAGTTAATCCAGAGGATATGGCATTTGTATTAGAAAATCACCAGCCAATTTCCGATAAACTCCAAGAATTTGGATATAAATATATCACATTGGATTTAATTGGCTATCAGAGTGGAAGTATGAACAAAGCACTGTCATCCTAATTAACCAAGGGAAAGCAGTCATTACAATAGTCACCGAAAAAGAACGAGAATGAATGAATAAAGGATGTAGATAATGATGACTAGAAGGTTAATTATTGGCTTAGATATTGGTACAACAAGTGTAAAGGCTGTTTTGTTTACACTTCAGGGAAAACAAATAGCAGATGCTGAGCAGATGCTAACTACCTATTATCCGCAAGCGGGATGGGTGGAGCAGGATCCAAAGGAAGTAGAACGAGCAGCGGTTGCGATGATAAGAGATGTTATAGAAAAAGCAGGTATTGCACAGGGAGAATTATTAGGCGTAGGGATATCCTGTGCGATGCATTCGTTAATTTGCTTAGACGCAGATTATGAACCACTATCGCATATGTTGATATGGTCGGATGGAAGAAGTAGTGAAATTGCAGAAAGTGTAAAGGATACAATAGGAGCTTCTATCTTTTTAAAAACAGGGACCCCTATTCATCCGATGTCACCTTTCCTTAAACTATTGTGGATGAAGGAAAATCAATTTACACCATATGAAAATGCCGCATATTTTATGACTGCTAAAGAATATATTTTACATAAATGGTTTGGCAAACGAGTAGTTGATTATGCGATGGCTTCATCCACCGGTCTTTTGAATTTATCTACCCTGGATTGGGATGAAGAGGCTCTATCCATAGTTGGTGTTCAAAAAGAACAATTATCCGACATTGTTCCACCGACCGAAATATTGGTCGATATCGATGATGAGATTGCAAAGGATATAGGGATTTCTAGGAAGCTTCCATTTGTGATTGGATCTGCCGATGGGCAGCTTGCCAATCTAGGAAGTGGTGCAATTTTACCCGGTGAAGTAAATGTTTCGGTTGGTACAAGTGGTGCAATTCGCCAATTTGCTAATGGCTTTCCAATTAATGAAAATCGGGGAACCTTTACATATGCCTTTACGAAGGACACATCCATTATTGGCGGTCCGACAAATAATGGGGGAATCGCATTACAATGGGTGAAAGATTTCTTATCCTTTTCCGGGACTCATGACCAGCTACTACATGAGGCAGACCACGTGGCTCCGGGGGCAAGTGGGTTGATTTTTCATCCATACATAAATGGAGAACGTGCACCGTTATGGAATCAACAGGCAAAAGGAAATTTATTTGGGCTAGCTATCGGCCATAAGCGAGAGCATGTAGTTCGGGCGGTTTTAGAAGGGATTGCCTTTAATATTTATCAAATCAGCAAATCGTTAACCCGTTTAGTTGGCCCTCCGAAAAAAATAACGGTAAATGGGGGATTAACTCGTTCTCAACTTTGGGTACAAATTATGGCAGATGTTTTTGGCCAAGATATTTACTTATCAGAAACCCATCATAATGCCGCTTGGGGAGCGGCTTGGACAGCGCTAGTTGCAATAGGGGAAGCGGAGTCATTTGCTGCGATAAAAGAAAACCTTCCAAAGGAAAAAGTAACCCATCCAAATATGGAAAACTATATGCTATACAAAGAAATTTACAATAAGTATGAGAAAATCGGGGAAAGCTTATGGAGTTTTTTCCGTTAATTTGCTCGAAACAGTTGTCCGTTCCCAAATACAGCGAAGAAAAAAATAGTACCAATGGAATAAGCGGCTGATTCAACGATCGAATCGGCCCTTCTTATGTCTAATTAAAAAGAAAAAGAATTGGAAGGAAGAAATGTTGCTTAATTAAAGGGGTGTCATGGTTGGCGGAATTCTTTATTATACTTTACGAAATCATCTTACCTGTTTTTGTTCTTATCGGGGTTGGTTTTATTCTCCAGAAAAAGTTTCAGCTAAATATCCAAACATTAACGAAATTAAATATTTATTTTGTTGTACCGGGTTTTATTTTCGTCAGGCTATATCAGACAGAGCTATCGTTTTCTTTATTTAGTAAAGTATTTTTGTTTATTTTCTTTTATATTTGTATTTTATTTACCGTTTCAAGAGTTTTCGCTAAAATCATGCGCCTAGAAAATGGAAAGAAAACGACCTTTTCTAATAGTGTCATCTTCTTCAATTCAGGAAATTATGCGGTGCCTGTCAATGACCTTGTATTTAAAGGTGATCCTTTTGCAATGTCCATACAAGTAATTGTGCTTGCGTTACAAAATATCTTTACCTTTTCCTATGGAATTTTTTCTTTACAATCGTTACGAATCGGCAAGTTAAGAGCAGCGTTAGGTTATTTAAAAATGCCAGTATTATATGCGATGTTACTCGCTTTAGTATTTAATTTGTGGAATGTTCCGTTACCGTCATTTATATGGGTGCCAGCAAATTATATTGCCGATGCAATGATAGGTATTGCGCTAATAACTCTTGGAGCGCAAGTGGCAAGAATAAAAATAAAATCGGGGCTAGCAAATGTTTCCTGGAGTTTATTTATCCGTTTATTGCTTGGTCCAGCAATTGCCTTTTTAATCATATGGGTTTTTGGCTTAGAAGGTACCTTTGCCCAAGCTTTGTTCATTGCTTCCTCGACACCAACGGCTGTTAATAGTGCGATAATAGCGGAGGAATATGATAATTATCCAGAGTTTGCCGCTCAAATTGTTATGTATTCCACATTGTTTAGTAGTATTACGGTTTCCTTTGTTATATATTGTTCCCGACTTTTGTTTTAACACTTATCTTTATTTTTGAAAAAAATGTTTCCAATCATTCCATCACTTATCTTGTAATTCCCCCTTTGTCTAAGTAAACAATAGTACAAAGGGGGAATTTATTTTGAATATCGATACTTCGCTCATGAGAAGACGTAGAGAAAAGCAAATTAAATTTGAACGAAGTGTACTCCGTGAGCTGTCATTGGAAAAATTAAAAAAAAGTGTGCAAGCTCACTTTGGGAATATTTATTCTGGAATTGGCATGGTTATGGATAATGCGATTGAAGAGGGCTGCTATGATGTTGCAGTTGAAGCATATATTTTAGGTAGCCACTATAGTCGACTTGGATATTATGGAGAGCCAATGGAATCCATCAAACCGAGATCATTGAAGGAACAAACAAATTTAGCAAAGGCACTAGCGGATTTTATATCGTATTGGAGTAATTTTGATGGTGGAAACGGGGCATTAGATGAATCGTTACACTATAAATGCGAGCAATATGTGGATCATTGGTGGGTAGAAGGATTTACGAAAGGAAAAATGAAATATAAAATGCGCATGCATTAGTAGTGATTTATCGTTGAATATTGCGATGCAATTCCGTAATTCCTTTGTTCTAAATCTTTGTCTTTGTCCATATAGTGATATAGGACAGGCAAGGAGGTAGGGGAAATGAATAGAAAAAAATGGATTACCCTCGGCATGGGAATTATAGGAATTGCTTTACTAATATATGTTATTCAAGACCGATTTATTAGTATGACTTGGAATGCTTGGAATTTACCTTTAAGCGGACGAATTATATACATTGACCCTGGTCATGGTGGACCGGATGGAGGGGCAGATAATGGCGATGCAGTAGAAAAGGATATTGCATTAGAAATATCCAAAAAACTTCGCGATTATCTACAGGAACAAGGAGCTCTTGTATTAATGACAAGGAGTAAGGATACCGACTTAGCAGATGAGGATACAAGAGGGTTAAGTAGAAGGAAAGTAGAAGACTTACACCGGAGAGTAGATTTAATTAATGAATCAGAAGCAGATCTTTTTATTAGTATTCATTTAAATTCTATTCCGTCGTCCCGATGGCATGGTGCGCAAACATTTTACGGAACACGCTATGTGGAAAGTAAAATTGCAGCAGAGTTGATACAGGAAGAACTCGTAGATAAATTAGAAAACACAGATCGTGTAGCAAAATCCATCAATAATGTTTATTTAATGAAAAGCACGAAAAAGCCAGGTGTTTTAGTGGAAGTTGGCTTTTTATCCAACCCTACGGAACGAGACCTATTAATGCAAGAAGGCTACCAGGATAAAATAGCAGCCTCTATTTATGAAGGAGTCTCACGGTATTTTACGAATGAACTGGACGAAAAACAAAAATTAGAAGAACAAGAAGATGATGATGAAAATTAACATTGTGCAACACACTTTAAGATCCTTTGTTAATCTAATTAGCAAAGGATTATTTTATTTTGTATAGTTTTATTGTACCAGCTCATCGAAAAACTACATTTCCTTAAAACATAAAGTTTTTTAATTACTGAAACTTGTTTTATAATGAAGGAGACAACAAATAAAAGGTGGAGAGAGAATGCTAACTGAGGATCAAGTAAGGCAACTATTAAATAATATCGAAGACCCGTTTTTACATAAGACATTAGAAGAACTCAATGGAATAGTAGAGGTAAAGATAAAAGAAGAAAAGCAACATGTAAGCGTAAAGATAGCGGTTGCAAAAGTGGGAACAAGTGAACAAATTCAATTACAGCAAAAAGTAGTAAAAATATTAAAGGATGCAGGAGCGGCTACCGTAGGCTTACGTTTTACTCAATTACCAGAAGAAGTTATTGAAAAATACCGTCCAGCTGGAGATGACCAAGGAATATTTGGGAATAGTAACACAACAGTAATTGCTATCGCTAGTGGGAAAGGTGGCGTAGGTAAATCTACTGTATCCGTAAACTTAGCTGTTTCACTTGCTAGATTAGGGAAGAAGGTAGGATTAGTCGATGCTGATATTTATGGTTTCAGTGTTCCAGATAT
Source organism: Perspicuibacillus lycopersici (assembly GCF_025660475.1). Classification (GTDB taxonomy): domain Bacteria; phylum Bacillota; class Bacilli; order Bacillales; family Caldibacillaceae; genus Perspicuibacillus; species Perspicuibacillus lycopersici. The sequence goes on along the minus strand of NZ_JAOUSF010000007.1, from coordinate 4,277 downwards.
GATGGGGATAGTCGACCGTCCAGTTGTCCGTGGGGAAAAAATAATCCCAGTTGATCGATTTGGAGTCAAGGTTATTTCCATGGCATTTTTTGTGGAGGATAATGCCCCAGTCATTTGGCGTGGTCCAATGTTAGGAAAAATGTTAACAAGCTTCTTTAAAGAAGTCGAATGGGGAGATTTAGATTATTTACTATTAGACTTACCACCAGGAACTGGCGATGTGGCACTAGATGTCCATCAGATGCTACCGAAATGTAAAGAAATCATAGTGACAACCCCACATCCAACGGCAGCATTTGTTGCTGCACGTGCAGGTGCAATGGCCGTGCGGACAAACCATGAAGTAATAGGTGTTGTTGAAAATATGGCATATTTCGAAAGTAAAACGACTGGAGAAAAAGAATATGTATTCGGTCGTGGCGGTGGTCAAAAGCTATCGGAAGAATTACAAGCACCATTATTAGGTCAAATACCGCTTGATCAACCAGATTGGAATGAGGATGATTTTGCGCCATCGGTATATCAAATAAAACATCGAATAGGGAAAATCTATTTCCAAATTGCTGAAAAAATTATCGATATGATGGAAAAATAATGAAAATAGGCTGAATCACATTCCTTTTCAGTGATTCAGCCTTCCATATATAGGAGAGAAGAATATTATGCTCCTCCTTTACTTTCTTCTTTTTTGTTTTGTTCACTGGCAGCTTTAAGTAATATTTCTTGGATTTTCGCTTGGTATAATGGACTTTCAATTGTTTCGGTAATAACTGATTGCAGATGTTTCCGATAATCCGTGCTCTTTAGTAAATCAGACAATTCGGTTTCCAATTCTGGATCGTGAAGAACCTCCACGAGCATCGTTCTATATTCCGGATCTTTAATTAATCCCTTTAATAAATTTTCATTTTCCGTTTTCATGCTTTCTGCATATGCTTTAACAAAATCAGGGTCCTCAAACGATGTTTTCCAAAATTCCTTCCCTTTGTCTGACACTAGCGTTTTTGCGATGGAATCAGCTACAACCGTATTGTCCATTACAAGCTCTTGCTTTAATTCTTCATCTGCCAACACTTCTTTTAATGCTTTTTTTCCATCGTCTGTTTTCAATATATCGACTACCATTTTTTTCGTTTCATCATAATCTACTTCTGCGGCATTGTTTTGTGTCGAACAACCATTTGCGAAAATGGTTAAACAGAACAGTAGGAGCACAATCAATGATTTTTTCTTCATGGTAATAAGCCCCTTTCTCCCATCCACTTGTTATTAGGATGAGGATTTTTTTTAAAAATATTCGTTCCGAAGTATGGGTAGATTTTTCTTGTACTGGTTGTTACAATTTAAATAGTAGTAATAATTTTACATAAATTTGGGGGATGGAATGTGAACATCAGAAACTGGGTTAAATTCTACCTAAAAACTTTAATAATTGCAGGAATTGCAACCGTTATTATTGGGTTTGCTATCGAATGGGATAAATACAAATCCATATTTGTTGCAATGGACGTTTTAGAAATTGGACTTGTTGCCCTTTGGTTAGTTGGTATTGGATTTATTTTTGGTACACTTAGTCAAATGGGTTATTTTGCTTATTTAACCGTTCACCGTATCGGATTGGGCTTATTTCGTTCGTTATGGAACGCGGTTCAGTTAGTGATAACTGCCTTTGTTTTATTTGACCTTGTATATTTACGCTATAACGCATTTGCGCAAGATGGAGACAGCGTATTACCATATATTCTTGTTGCACTGTTAATATTATTGATAAGTTTGGTTATTTCATACTTAAAATCTCAACAATCAACAAAGGATACATTTGTACCCGCATTGTTCTTTATGGTAGTCGTGACAACATTGGAATGGGTCCCAGTTTTACGTGCTAACGAAGAAAGCTGGCTACACTTAATGTTATATCCATTATTGATTTGTAATGCTTACCAATTACTTGCTCTGCCAAAGTATATCGAGCAATCCCAAAAAGAACGACTAGCATTAAAAGCGAAAAAGGAATTGGTCGTTAAGTAATAGAACAAATTAAAAAGGAAGCTGTGTATTAGCTTCCTATAAACAGACCAAGTAATATTGGTCTGTTTTTCTATGTATTAACTTTGTTTATACTGAAAGATTCCTTCTTGCCATTTGAAATAACCGTAAATAATAACGGATTCTACAACAAATATAATAAAACGTTCCCAAGTAGTAGTCGTTTCGAGATGGTAAATTCCTAAAACGTCCTGTAAAAGATAATGAACAGGAAAAACAGCAAACATAAAATCTAATATGATATTCGTCAGAAGATATATCCAAAACCGTTGATAGGTAAAATAGAAAATCCATATAGTGATAACTGGAAAAGCCCCAAATATACCGGAAGTAAATAAAGGCTTTAGCCAGGATATGAGGCGTATATTTAGTTCCCAATGATGTTGGTTGGCAGCAATGATGTTATAAATAATCATTAATAAGGTTGCAAAAATAGCTGCCGGCATATAACGTTTAATATCCTCTTTTTTCAATAAAAATAACGTAAACCAGGGAGCAATAAGCAGTACCCAAAGCAGAATTTTGGTGAACATTGATTTCCCACCCTTTATTCCAAGAATTGGGTATAGTTTTACCATCTGCTATTGATCTATACAATTACACGAATAATTCATATAATAAGTGTCACGTATTCGCATTTATCTACTCCAAGATTTCATGAAATAAAGTTTGGTTACAAACAAAGCATCGATTTAATCTGTAATTTCTTTAGAATTTGCTGTACCGTCTATTAATATTTCTGAAATAGTTACTAAATTTGTTTTACTTTCCGAGAATTTATTTAAAATCTCCGGTAAGGCAACAGCAGTTTCCTTTGCAGAATCTGAAGCGTGAAGTAAAATAATATCGCCTGCCTTTGCTTCACTTACATTGTTCACAATGGTTTCTATTCCGGGATTTTTCCAGTCCTTCGAATCGATGCTCCAGTGAACTACGGTATACCCTAATTTTTCAGCAATCGGTAATAGGCGATTGTCAAAATGCCCATTAGGTGCACGCAAGATTTTTTTATGTTTTATATTTAGCTTTGTAAATACTTCTTCCGCCTTTAAAATATCTTGACGAATTTTTTTGTCCTCTACCTCTTCGTAATCAAGGTATTCATAGCCTAACAAACCAATCTCATAGCCCGCTTTTGCGATTTTTTCTACAATGTTCGGGTGTTGTTCCGCCCATGATCCGGACAAGAAAAAGGTGGCTGCCTTCACATCCTTTTCCACTAATAGGTCAATAATTGGTTCAGCTTTTGAATTTCCCCATGCGATATTAAACGTCAAAGCTATACCGTTTTTCCCTTTATAAACAGCCTTTGGTCCATCATCCGTTGAGAATGCAGAGAATGATAGATTTTGAATATAGAAAAACCAAGCTGTTACAAAAGCTGTTAATATAATCACTGCATAATTCTTCAACCTTTTGCCATTTAATATTAGAAAATAATTCACACTAATCACCTCGTCCAACTTGTCTACTCCCAACGTATGTATGAATTTTTAAGTTTATGACTGCTCTATATTCATGCGAAATAATTTTATGAGTAAAATCGTAACAAGTGTACATAATAAAATTTAAAACTACACAATGCATGAGTTGAGGTGTCCTGATGATTGGATTAATAGTGAATAAAAAAGAAGTAGAAGAATTATTGTATATGCTCAAACGAGAAATGGATGAGCTGTTATTTGATTTAAAGGATGATCGAATTAATCATATTGTTAAAAGAGGGATGGAAGAACGATACGAATTATTATTTTCTTTATTTAAAAGGATTGCACCACCAACAGAGTGCTTTATGTATATTAGGAAAGAAAAAAGCAATACAGATGGAAATTTGAAAAATAATAATTTAAATGTTGACATGGAATTATAATCTTGATATATTAATAAACGTCGCTTCTACGAAAATAATTAATAAGAAAATAATTAAAAAATAGAAGCGAAAAAAAGATTTGACAAAAAGCATGATAACTGTTATATTAAGAAAGTCGCTTATGACAGTGAAGATTGAAGATTGAACCTTGAAAACTGAACAAGACGAAGCGTTTAATTAAACTATTTTTAAAACATTTTTGAGCTAATCAAACACTTTTTGGCCGATTAAGAGCCGTGACGTCCTGTCGCGAACATCGGCACAAAAACATCCTATTTTTGGAGAGTTTGATCCTGGCTCAGGACGAACGCTGGCGGCGTGCCTAATACATGCAAGTCGAGCGAATAAATTAGAAGCTTGC
>NZ_JAOUSF010000006.1 GCF_025660475.1 Perspicuibacillus lycopersici | reverse complement strand
CACGCCGCCAGCGTTCGTCCTGAGCCAGGATCAAACTCTCCAAAAAGTGTTTGATTAGCTCAAAAATGTTTTAAAAATAGTTTAATTAAACGCTTCGTCTTGTTCAGTTTTCAAGGTTCAATAGTAATTGGAGCGGGTGATGGGAATCGAACCCACGACAACAGCTTGGAAGGCTGTAGTTTTACCACTAAACTACACCCGCATATAATATAAATTTATCAAATCGGGAAGACAGGATTCGAACCTGCGACCCCATGGTCCCAAACCATGTGCTCTACCAAGCTGAGCTACTTCCCGTAACTTTTATGGCGCGCCCGAAAGGAGTCGAACCCATAGCCTTCTGATCCGTAGTCAGACGCTCTATCCAATTGAGCTACGGGCGCATTCAAGCAACTTAATTATTCTATCATATTATCAAATGATTGTCAAATATTTTTTTGGTGCGGCCGAGAGGACTTGAACCTCCACGGGATTAACTCCCACTAGGCCCTCAACCTAGCGCGTCTGCCATTCCGCCACGACCGCTTAATTATGGCGACAACACTATAATACCAGTTATTATATATTATAATCAAGAAATAAATGTAAACTGTTAGAAATAAAATGGTGAGTCATGCAGGATTCGAACCTGCGACCCTCTGATTAAAAGTCAGATGCTCTACCAACTGAGCTAATGACTCGAATTTAATACAAAAATATAAAATTCGATATTAAAGCTATAATAAAAGTGGCTGGGCTAGCTGGATTCGAACCAACGAATCACGGAGTCAAAGTCCGTTGCCTTACCGCTTGGCTATAGCCCAATAATTTTGAAGCAAAAACCAATATAGAATTATTATAAGAATAATAATGACCCCTACGGGATTCGAACCCGTGTTACCGCCGTGAAAGGGCGGTGTCTTAACCGCTTGACCAAGGGGCCATAATAGGAACTCCGCAGGTAGGACTCGAACCTACGACCGATCGGTTAACAGCCGATAGCTCTACCACTGAGCTACTGCGGAATATTCGTTATTGCCAACCGACTCTTAGTATTTTACATGGTCTCTTACTAAAAGTCAACACATTTCCAAAAAAATATTTCAAGATAAAAATGGAGACCGGAAAATTGGAAAATAAATGACAGTCTTCCTCACCGTGGTCGAGCAATTTTAATCAGCTTCCCCCCACATTTCCCACAAACAAATCTTTTGGTGTCGACTCTCCGCTTCCTTCGATACAGCAATCTACACGATGCACATTGATAATAATGCAAGGTTATTGGTTTTGTTGGACGATGCTCACTAGGTAACGGCGTACAAAACCTTGGTGCCCCTACTTCTGTAGCTAATTGTTTAAAATCCTTATCTTTATGCTGGTACCCTCTCCCTCTTTGATGGAGATGATAATGACATAGTTCATGTTTAATAATTCCTATTAATTCTGATTCCCCATGAATCTCATAATACTTTTTATTGATTTCAATATTTCCTGATTTCAACAAATATCTACCACCAGTTGTTCGGAGACGATTATTAAAAATAGCCTGATGGAGGAAAGGAAGGTTAAAAAAATCCAGGGAAATTTTTTCTACTAAAATTTGTAATTGCTCGTTATTCATTTCTATCCCCTACTTAGTGAACTTGACAACCCATTATAACATACATTTATTATAGGATACCTATCCACAGCTAGAGATGATTCAAATCCAAACGTCCTAGTTAAGTTTTTCTCATATCCAAATAATTTCATCAAATAATGGATGTTAAATACTATACCTCTCTTTAAACGAAGGAGGGAGAAATTATGCCTAATTGGTTTAAACAACAAATCCAACGTGCTTTTTTGGAAAAAAATCGATACCAAATAAAACTATTGAACCAATGCTGGAATTTTTATCGAAAAAAATACTATTCTTAATGTAAATAGGAAAATCCCTAGTTATTTCAACTATATAAGAGGCTGGGACAAAAGTATTTTTATGTAAGAGAATCCGAATAAAGTTAAGTAGGTAAATTCGCTCCGGAAATATACTTCGCTTTCCGCGGGCATGGCCTTAGCCTCCTCCTCCGCTACGCTTCGTGCGGGGTCTTCGGCTCATGCTTTTCCCGCAGGAGTCTACGTATATTTCCTCCGCTATCCGAATTTTTGTTCGTCTTACATTTAAACATCAATTGTTATGTCCCAGCCTCTTTTTCCTATTTTTTCACCATCGATAATGCGACTCTTCCTTTTTTCATATCCACATCATCTACCCAAACCGTAACAATATCACCGACAGATACAATATCAAGTGGGTGTTTAACAAACTGATGACTCATTTTGGAAATATGAACGAGTCCGTCTTGTTTTACACCGATATCAACAAATGCACCAAAGTCCACTACATTACGCACAGTTCCTTGTAGCTCCATTCCCTGCTGTAAGTCTTCCAGTCGTAATACATCTTTTCTTAAAAGTGGCTTAGATAATTCATCCCGCGGATCTCGTTCTGGCCGTTTCAAGGAATCGATAATATCCTTTAATGTCAAATCCCCGATTTCTAATTCATTCGTTAAATCTTGAACGCGAAGTCCATTTAATGTTTCTACCAGTTTGTCAGATCCAATTTCATCCTTTGAATATCCTAGTGACTTCAATAATTTATTTACATTTGCATAGTTTTCTGGATGGATGTTCGTACGATCAAGCGGTTCGTCCCCATCGACTATTCGCAAAAAGCCAATACTTTGTTCATATGTTTTTGCACCTAATCTCGGAATTCCTTTTAATTCCTTCCGATTCGTAAACTTTCCATTTTCTTCACGATATTTCACGATATTATTTGCAACTGCTTTTGATAATCCCGATACATATTGAAGAAGGGAGGAGGATGCTGTATTTACATTAACACCTACTTGGTTAACTACTGTCTCTACCACAAAGGTTAATGATTCCTGTAGTCTCTTCTGGGAAACGTCATGTTGATATTGTCCAACACCAACAGATTTCGGATCTATTTTTACTAGTTCTGCTAAAGGATCCTGCAGTCTTCTTGCAATACTCACCGCACTTCTTTCCTCTACATGTAAATCCGGGAACTCTTCTCTAGCCAAATCGGAAGCAGAATAAACACTTGCACCTGCTTCATTGACAATTAAATAATAAATACCATCCATTTGCTTTAACAGCTCTGCAATAAATTCTTCCGTTTCTCTAGAGGCAGTCCCATTACCAATAGCAACCATTTCAATTTTGAATTTCTTCAAAATATCGAGTACTTTTTTCTCTGCCTCGGCTCTTTTCGCAACTGGTGGATGTGGATAAACTACATCGATATGTAACATTTTTCCGGTTTCATCTACAACTGCTAATTTACAGCCTGTGCGATATGCAGGATCCACACCGAGAACTATTTTTCCCTTTAATGGCGGTTGTAGGAGCAGCTTGCGTAAGTTCTCCGAAAAAATATGGATTGCTTGCTCTTCTGCTTTCTCCGTTAATTCATTACGAACTTCTCTTTCAATCGATGGCTGAATCAGACGCTTGTACCCGTCTTCTACCGCAGAGAAAACTTCAGCCGCAACACTGGAGCGTTCATTTGTAATAAATGTTTTTTGTAAATAAGCTAAAATTTTGTCGATATCTGGCTTAATGGCAACCTTTAAAATATCTTCTTTTTCCCCACGATTGATTGCCAATATCCTATGCGGCACAATTTTTCCTACAGGCTCTTCGTATTCATAATACATTTCAAAAATCCGCTTCTCATCTTTTTCTTCATTTTTAACAGAAGCTTGTATTATTCCATGTTTTAATGTTTCAAAACGAACCCATTTTCTAATTTCTGCTTGATCTGATACAACCTCTGCAATGATATCCTTCGCTCCATTAATTGCATCTTCCCTAGTTAGAACCGCTAATTCCTCGTTTATATATTTTTCTGCTTCACTGGCAAGATCACCATTATCTGGAAGTGAAAGCATCCAATTGGCAAGTGGCTCTAGTCCTCTTTCCTTCGCAATGCTAGCCTTCGTTCTCCGCTTTTGTTTATATGGTCGATATAAATCCTCTACTTCTTGAAGCTTTGTTGCGTTTGTAATTAACGTAGTGAGCTCGTCCGTTAATTTTCCTTGTTCTTCGATTATACGAAGGACCTCTGCCTTTCTATCCTCAAGATTCATTAAATATGTCCAGCGCTCAAGAATATCACGAATAACTACTTCATCAAGCGCGCCAGTCCGTTCTTTTCGGTACCGCGCGATAAATGGTATTGTATTCCCTTCTTCCGTTAAATCAATCACACTTTGCGCTTGTCCAACTTTAATTTTTAGTTCTTTTGCTATTTGAAGAACTAAATCCGATTTCTTTTCTAAAATTTCTACCAAAACGTTTCACTCCTACATAGATCGTGGTAATTTTTCCTTATTTACCTGTCTATTCTCTTCATTAGACATTCACTTTATTTTACCAAACTACGAATATTATCTCATACTATATATAGCTTTCACAAAACATGTTAAGATTGCTCATTAAATAGGCTAAATAAAAAACTGCCCGAATTTCGAGCAGAAGTAAATAAGCGTTTATTGATTAATCGAACCAATAATGAAGGTTGCATCGTCTTTCTGTTGATTGTTCATCATATAATCTTGAAGCTCGACCGCAATACGTTCAATCGGGAGCTCGTTCATTATATATGATTTACCGCTTCTTATTGCTAGGCCATCTGAATAGATTAAGAATTTAGTTGAAGGTTGATAGGAATATGTTTGACTGTGAAAAAATTGGGGTTTCCCGGATAAATATCCTGTTACAGGAATTGGGTAAATGAGCTTTCCTGATGGAGAAGAAATGAGAAAGCGAATATTTCCTATACAACTATATTCCAATTCTCGCTTATCAAAATAGACCTTCAAAAGTAATACTGCCGCACCACGCTTATTACTCAATACTTTGTTACAATAATTCATTATCGTATCGACCGATTCTTCATGATGTTCCTTCACAACAGAAATTACTGCCTCCGATGATTCGTTTGCATACACACCGCTACCTAATCCATCTGCTACAACACAAATAAAATAATTATCACAGAAATAATAATAATACCCATCGCCATTAACTTGATTCCCGTTTTTCATCGCTTGTGATGCAAAAACGTGAATTTTACTGCTTTGAAAACAATTCATAACATACACTCCGGATTTGATATATCTAAATTTGCTGCTTCTTTCAGCTTACGTACCGCTCTCCTCTGTAGTCTGGACACATGCATTTGCGAAATTCCTAGCTTGATTCCGCATTCCTTTTGACTCATATGATCAATAAAAGTATATTGGATGATCTGTCTTTCTCTTTCGTTTAAAACATGCATCACTTTTTCTACAACAAGACGTTGATCTACCTTTTCAAAGCCTTCTTCTTCTGTACCAACCATATCTAATAATGTGACTGTTCCTCCGTCTGAGTCTGCATCAATCGTATGGTCAACCGATAACGCTCGATAACTTTTCCCAATTTCCATCGCTTCTAATACTTCTTCTTCTGAAACCTGTAATTTTTCTGCAATTTCTAATACGGTCGGTGATCTAGAAAGCTCTTTTTCTAGCATTTCTACTGTAGACTTGATTTTTGGCCCGAGCTCTTTTATTCTCCTTGGCACATGGACACTCCATGTTTTATCACGCAAATACCGTTTGATTTCACCAATAATGGTCGGAACAGCAAAGGCTTCAAAGCTTTTTCCAAAGCTCTCATTATATCTTCTGATGGCACCTAATAGGCCAAGCATACCAACTTGGAATAAGTCATCATAAAAATCCTTACCCTTTGCATACTTTCTTGCAAGTGTTTCTACTAACGGCTTAAAGTGGAGCACCAAATTATTTTGAGAATGTTCATCATTATGCTCTTGAAAATTACGTATCCATGTTAAAACATCCTCTTTTGACTGGTCATTTTGGCGAGAATGCCTCTGCATCCATTTCCACCTGCTCTCTTTCCAAAAACTTTGTCATTTGCACACTAACGCCGTCTTCTTGATGAAATTCTACCTCGTCCATCAGCGTTTCAATTAAAAATAAACCTAAACCTCCTTCACGCATGAATTCTATCGACTCATCCTGATGATATGGCCTAGTTTTTCCTCTCACCTCAGCAACATCAAAGCTTTCCCCTTTATCCGAAACGATAATTTCAAGCTTTTTTGAGTAAATATGGAAATGTAAATTGATCGTACCATTTTCTTCTTGCTTATATGCATGCTGAATTGCATTTGTAATTGCTTCACTTACAGCAATTTTCATATCTTCAATAGCTTCATATGAAAATCCCATCCGATTTGCAATACCGGAAGTTGTTAATCGTGCAACTCCAACAAATTCTGGTTTTGGCGGTAATTTCACTTCCACAACATCGACAGGTTGATTCATTTCGATTCACCCTTTATATCCATAATTTCTGATAATCCAGTAATTGTAAATAATCGTTGTAATCTGTTGGATAATCCTGTCAAGATAAAACTACCCCCGTTCGTTTTTATCTTTTTAAACGCAGCTACTAGCACTCCCAAACCAGTACTGTCCATATAGATTACATCTGTTAAATCAATTACTACATTCTTTCCATCTTCTTTTGTTAATTGATTGATTGTTTCTTTTAATTTTGGTGCTGTATAGGCATCAATTTCGCCTGATATTTTCATTATCGTATTACCATCTGTTTTGTTTACATCAACAGTAATATTCATGAGTATCCACCCCGTTAAACTCTAACTGTTTTTCTCATACCCTCAAACCATAAAGGTTAAACTAACCTTCTCATAATTATCATGGTAAAATCATCTCTAATTTGATAATGCTGAATTTTAGAAAGGTCACGATAAATATTATTTACGATTTCTTGTGCACTCAAGTGCATGTATTTATTAAGTAAATCAATAATCATTTCTCGTTCTAAAAAGCCATCCTCGGTACGCGTTTCCGTGACACCGTCGGAAAGTAAAATAATCATATCCCCTATTTCCAAGCTTATTTCAAACTTTGGATAGGTTACATGCGGATCAATCCCAAGCAATAAGCCTTTTGCTTGGAGGTCGACGAAAGAATTTTCTTTTTTATTATAAAAAAATCCAGGCTCATGCCCTGCAGATGCATATTGAATCACATGTTGCTTCGGATTGTAGCTCCCATAAAACATCGTAATAAAAATCCCTAAATCAACATTTTTTTCCACGATACGATTTAATCGTTCGAGTACTACCTCAGGAGAATTATGTTTAGAGTATGAAAGACTATCCACCGCATATTTAATCATGGACATACAAAGAGCGGCCGGAATTCCTTTGCCGATGACATCGGCAATTGCAACCTTTAGCTCTTGATCGGAATCAATGTCAAAATGAAAATAATCTCCGTTCATGATTTTCGCAGGTATACTGATAGCACCTATATCTAAATAATCATATTTCGGAATAGCTGAACCAAGTAACATCTTTTGCATGTTCGCACCAAATTCCAATTCCATCTCTAGTTCCATTTGTTTATATCGAAGACTTTGGTGTTCTAAGTATGCCAAACCATAGGACATCATAATTTCTAGTAAAATATCAAATGATACCAAGACTTCACTAGGGACTTCCGGAATCAATTCATTTAAAACCGATTTATGTAGATTAATTACTTCCTCAGGAGGTATATGATTTTCTAATATCTCCTTGCTAAGCTTTTGTGTTAAATATAACGTTTGTTCCGATTGAACCGCTAAATATTTTGTTAAGATATCCTTATATTTCCATAATAACGATTCCTGAAAGTCCATTACGATCCCCCTAACGAAGCCATTTTGCTGTTTTAATAACCGTTCCTTTCCCAACTTCTGAATCGATTGAAAAATCGTCCATTAATCGTTTAACACCAGGTAATCCCGCACCTAGTCCGCCCGAAGTAGAGTAACCATCCTCCATCGCTTTTGCTAAGTTCCCTATGCCAGGTCCATGGTCTTCCGCAATAATTATTAAACCAACAGATCCGTCTTTTTCTATTTTTTCAACTATGATGATCCCTTGATTTGCATATAAAAATATATTTCTAGCAAGCTCGCTTACCGCAGTGGTTATTCTGGCCTGGTCAACTATGCCAAAACCCAACTCCTTTGCAAACTCTCGACATAGCTGACGTGCAGCAACGATGTCCCACTCATTGATTATATTGACGAAGGATCGGGTCATGTAACTACTCCCCCAATTCCATCTTTATTTTCTTTAAACCTTTTTCTAAATCCAATGCGGTATGGACATCATTCAGTTTGATACCCAATTCAATTAACGTTATGGCTACCGCAGGCTGGATTCCTGTAAGTACCACCTGTGCCCCCATTAATTTTGACATATGGACCACATCGCCTAGAACTTTTGCAATAAAAGAATCAATAATATCCACTGAGGTTAAGTCAATAACGACACCTCTTGCATTCGTTTGATAAATTTTATTTAATAGATCCTCTTGAAATTGTAATGCTGTCTCATCATCCAACTCCCATTGGATTGAAATTAACAAACAATCATGTAGCTTTAAAATAGGGATTTTCACGATTCAACCTCCACCCCAACAATTTTTCGATTGGTCATTTCCAATGCAGCTTCAATTCCTGCTTGCAATGTGTTTTTTGTTATTAAAGAATCTAAATTTATTCCTAATGTAACAATCGTTTGTGCAATTTCTGGACGAATACCTACAAGCATACATTTTGCCCCTACCAATCGGACAGACTCTGCTGCTTGAATTAAGTGATGTGCGATCATCGTATCGATTATCGGTACACCAGTAATATCAATAAGAACTACTTCAGATCGATGTTTCACAACACCATGTAAAAGATTTTCCATAATTTGTTTTGCACGTTCCGTATCAATTGTCCCGATAAGCGGCATAACCGAAATTCCCTCGAATACCGGTATAAGCTGTGCTGACAGTTCCTTCAATGCTATTTTTTGTAATGTAACTGTTCTTTCCCATGTGGAAGTATAGGTTGACAATATTTCATCATTCATCGGGCCAAACCATTTGTCAAAGCCCTCTGTAAATTCCATATAATTTTCCCTTGTAACAACTCCTTCCTCACTCATTCCATGGAAGATAATTTCATTAAATTTCCGTATCCCCTGTGTTACGAAATTTAATGGCCAGCCGATATGTACGACATTCTCGGCAAACTTATGTAATCTTTGGGAAAATTCTTCGTTCGATTCCATTAAATTAGAGACTATTAAGTCAATAAATTGCTGGCTAGCTCCGTCAAAAACGCGATTGGAAACAACACGGACAAATCGCTCATCACCTTGTTCCTTCATTTCACTTTTCCATCTACTTAATATTAATTCTTTATGGGTTTTAATATAATTTGCTATTTTTTTATCCAAATGTATAACCCCCCTCTGTCCCATCCTTTATGTTATTTTTTATTCATTCTTTAGTAAATTATTTTCTCATAGGAATTCCGAAGAATTAGATAATTTTACGTTACCATACTAAAATATATTGTCAACAATGAGTGATTAAATCCCAAATATATAGGGATATACTCCCATTTTTCTTATAGGAAATTCGTTCTATAAACACAAAAAAAGTAAGCCTATAAAGACTTACCTTGGCAGAACAATCTGTTAACACAAAATGACCTTTCCCACATATATTCCTTACCGAAACGTTGACAAAGGAGACCAATATGTACGAAAAAACGCTCTTGTTTGAAAAGAGCGTTGTATTCGAATTAAAATTCGATTAATCCTAAACTAATCTGCAACGCCTCATCGACTTTCTCCATCATTTCTTCATCTAAATGAGTGATCTTATCCGTTAGGCGTTGTTTATCTATTGTTCGAATTTGTTCTAATAATATTACCGAATCCCGTTCAAATCCGTACTTTTCTGCATTAATTTCTACGTGAGTCGGCAGCTTTGCCTTCTGGATTTGAGCTGTAATCGCAGCAATAATCACAGTAGGACTGAACCTATTACCAATGTCATTTTGCAAAACAAGAACAGGTCGAGTGCCACCTTGTTCTGAACCAACGACAGGGGAAAGGTCTGCAAAGAAAACATCGCCTCTTTTTACAATCAAAGGCTTATCCTCCGCTTACTAATCTCTCTACTGTATGTTCTGCCTCATATTCCGCCTGAAAAGCTTCCGATGCAATGGATAGGTTTATTTTCGCCATTTCCATATATCCTCTTCGCATCGATTCGCGAATGTGTCTCTTTTTTCGTTCACGTAAAAACATTTTTGTCGCTTGATAAATGAGTTCATCACGATTAACATTTTCTTGTTTTACGAAACCATCAATTTCTAATAATAGACTTTGCGGTAAGTTCACTAATATTTCTTGTGTTGCGCTGGAATCAGACACAAAAGACACCTCCACCATACTCGACTACACATTTCTTACTCCATAGTAACACTATTCCTTTATAAAGAAAAGCTATTTCCTTTATTTCTACCCTATTATCAACCATTAAACATATACTTTATGCAACAAAAATATTTATTTTTACTTTGGAGCATACTTTATGCGAGCGATTGATTAAAGGCAGTGTTTTAAAAACTTGTTGTATTGAATAATAAATATAAAATAACGGATTCTGCCAAAGGAAAACACTTCACTTTCCAGCTGTAAACTGCGTGTTATCCTTCTATACAGGCTTTCGCCAATAATGAAATTCTATATTTACGCGCATTTTTAATACTGGTGATTTACTACTTTTACTACTTGGTTACCTTTTTTATATACTCTTGGGACTCGATTAGATATCATGCAAATCACTTCATAATTAATTGTTTGTAATTTGTCTGCAACTTCGTCCACTGTGATTTCGTCGTTCTGCTGTTTTCCAATTAACGTTACCTCTGTTCCGACAGGAAAATAGGAAGGTAGCTTTACCATACATTGATCCATGCAAATACGCCCCACGATTGGTGCCCGCATGCCGTTAATTAGAACCGTTTGACCTTGTAATGCGCGAATCCATCCATCCGCATAGCCTATCGGAATTGTGCCTATCCATTCATCATCGCACTCAACCGTATACGTACATCCATAACCAATTTTGGTTCCCTTTTTGACATTTTTTACATGAACAAGTTTTGAATGCAAGGAAAAGGCTGGCTTTAAACTAATTGGTAAATCATCTTTAATTTCTGTTGAAGGTGTAAGTCCATAAATGGTAATCCCGCTACGAGTTAAATTAAATAATCCATCTTGATAAAGTAACGTTGCTGCACTATTACTAGCGTGAATCCATTTTGGCTTCTGTTTTACTATGTCCAAAAATTGATTAAATGTTGCTAATTGTTTTAAATAATAGCGATTATCTTTTGTATCTGCCTTGGAAAAATGGGTAAATATCCCTTCGAAATCAAAGCAATCGGAACGTTCAATTTCTTCTAAAACATCTACTAGCTCCTCTTCATCAATGACCCCTATTCTTCCCATGCCTGTGTCACATTTCAAATGAATCGGCAATACTTTTTTAAGAGATTCTTTTGCTTGAATTAGCCAATTTTTATGGAAAACAGTTAACGAGATCCTGTAATCTGCAGCAATATGAGCATATTCAGGAGGACAATAACCTAGAACTAAAATTGGTGCGGTTACACCATTTTTTCGTAAATAAATTGCCTCCTCGAGTATCGCAACCCCTAGCCATATAGCACCAGATTTTAAGGCAATCTCTGCCACCTCTAATGCCCCATGTCCATATGCGTTCGCTTTCACTACTGCCATCATTTGTGTAGATGAAGGTAGTTGTTCTCTTATGGACTGAACATTTGCCGCTATTGCATCCATATCTACTTCCACCCAGGTATCTCGATAAAACGCTTCTAACAAAAGGAACACTTCCTTTATTCAGTTCTTATATTTAGGCTGTATTCAGTCTGCTCAGCAGTGTAAATAAATATTTATGTCTCCCAGCCTATATTTATCATTTCATTATAAAGGAACGATAAAACCTGTCAATATCGAAAGCTTTTGAACGACGAAATAATTGTCACTAACGGGACTAAGCTTTTTGGACGCAAAAATAGCCCCCTCGAAATAAGTAGGGCTATCTTGCCATTGCTTTATTTTTCTGGAGCTGCTTGAACAGATTGTGCTAGCATTACCATTTCCTCTTGCGTCAAATCATTGGATGCAAGCATATATTCCACACCATTGGCAGTCCA
Organism: Perspicuibacillus lycopersici; assembly: GCF_025660475.1. Taxonomy (GTDB): domain Bacteria; phylum Bacillota; class Bacilli; order Bacillales; family Caldibacillaceae; genus Perspicuibacillus; species Perspicuibacillus lycopersici. Next base: position 198,080 of record NZ_JAOUSF010000006.1, on the reverse strand, counting down.
CTGTAACGTATTACCTGTTAATGCACCAATTGTAAATCCAAGATCAACCGGATCACCATTAACAAAGGTTGAAGACATGCTAGCAGTATTTATCACTTCCACCTTTTCCTGGATTAACGTGAAGGATTTCTCCCCTTCATAGGTTAAAATAACACGCTTGCCATTATCGGTTTCCACCTCTTGTTCATCGACAAGACTAGTGCCTTGTAGCTCTGCTAGTGGAATTAACACATTAAAATCATTCGTTTCATTTTGCTCCGTAGTGCTTACTGGTACTTCTATTTGTGCACTCGTCATATTTCTTTGTAGGTCAAAGGAGCCTTCATCAAATTTCGAATCAAATTCTGCTTTCGAAAATTCTACCGCTAACATTTCATTTCGATCCTGGTCCATAACTTTTACACTTACTGGCGTTAAATCTTTTTTATTAAACGTAATTTCTTGTATTGGCAGCATTTTATTATATTGGTACCGTGTTTTCGTTTCAAACACATAATGATCTTCTGTTTCCGTTAGCTTCGCTGAGCTATCTTTTAAAATATCTTCTACAAGTGATTCGTAAAGATACGGCTGACTGCTATTTTTTGGCCAATCACTTTGAAATTTGAAGCTTTTGTTTAATGCTGGTGTTAACACATATACACCTTCTGTGTTTTTCAAGATCATTTGGCTTTGATTTCTTTCTGCATTTTTCATGTGAACTCGGTAAAAATCCGGTTTATTATGCCATATTTCCACATCATATGACTGGTTTTCCGAACCCATTGTCAATGTCATTTTGGCATTTAGCTTATAACCTTTTAAAGCTTCTACCTTAGCATTTAAGCTCTCCACAATTTCTTCCTGGGATTTTGTCCCACATCCTGCCAACAATAGGATCATTAACATACCTATCAGATACAACCATCTCTTTTTCATCATTCACACCCCTTGTTTCGATTCAATCGTAACGAGAGAAAGTGGGACTAATTATTGCCTATTATTTTCGTTCTCCTAAAGCTTCTAGAAAACGAAAACAAAGCATTTTCCTTATCAATCCAACTTGTCTCCATGTATCGCACTATGAATATATGAGACAAACTATTCATTTATGCTACTGAATCGGACATGTTTTTTCGGAAGGTGAATAATGTTCCCATCTATTTAAATTTCTTCTATTATTACTTGTGCCACTGCGTAATTCTCGCTATGGGTAATCGATAGATGAACTCCATGACAAATCGGTTTTACAATCGTCGGCTTTCCTCGAGCATCCGTTTCAATTTCAATATCTTGAAACGATAAATCCCGACCAATTCCCGTTCCATTTGCTTTTGAAAATGCCTCCTTCGCGGCAAATCTTCCTGCGAGAAATTCCAATTTTCGTCGTTCCGATAAATCCTCAAATATTTTCCGTTCATTTACCGTCAATATCCGAAGCTTTAGTTTTTCATTCCGCTCCAGTTTTTCTTGTATTCGATCAATCTCAACAATATCGATTCCAATTCCTTTTATCATATAAGCACCTTCTATTTTTTTATCTCTTCACATATACATATTGTACAGGTTCCCATTCTATCAACCAATAGTGAGGTAATTTTCATGTACAGAAGCAAAGGTTTCTTCCGCTATTTAAAAAGCTATCCCGTTGTTAATGGAATAATTATTGTTAATATCTTTTTCTATATAGCGACAATACTCTCAAGTCGCGTCATTTTTGAAAGCATGGCAGGGGTGAATATTTTAATTGCGAATGGCGAATGGTGGCGATTAATTACCCCTATCTTCATTCATACAAATTTTTCACATCTATTATTTAATTGCTTTGCTATTTATTTATTTGGTTCCATTCTTGAGATAAAAATGAAAAGAGCTACTTTTTTGCTAATATACATTAGTTCAGGAGTATTTGCGAACATTATTACATATCAATTTGGTTCATTAACATTGGTACATGTTGGATCTAGCGGGGCTGTGTTTGGAATTCTCGGTGTGATTGCAGTACTAATTTATTTCAAGCAATTAACACTTGAGCAAACAAGAACATTAAGCGTCGTCATTCTATTGGCTATCATTTTATCGTTTTTGCAAAAAGATACAAATGTCCTTTCACATATCGGAGGCTTTGCTTGGGGATTAATTTGTGGATTATTACTTGTACGAAAACGATGGTGACAAAAGCGGCTTGTATAGGATAGGTATAACTTTGTAAATATGGTGGATCCAGCAGGCTAGTTAATCAGTCGATCTCCTGCTGGAAAGTATGTTTTTTCCCTTTTATACCTCTTCCATATTATTTAATTTCTACTATACCAAGAATAAATAAAAAAGAGTTCCTCCCGGTCAATATCGACTGTTTCTCCCCCGGCACCACCGAGTCCCGACATGACAGTAGCCGATACACTGCCGAGTCGCTTTCTATCCTGGAGAAAATTCGATGATATCTCTAAAGACTGAATTCGGTTTTTAAACATATATACTGTCTTTGCATTAATAAATCGACTACGAAGCACGAGCTGTTGCTGATTAATATTCCAGCCTGCGTATAAATAACCTAGATACCCAAAATATGCTGCTAGCGGGAAAGATAACAGCAATAATAGACCCCATTGATGAAGAAAATATATACCGACGCCAACAGGTATAACAAGTGGTATCATCGGTCGCAAAATATATCGTGATTTTGCCCGAGCTGGTACTTTGGCAAAACTTTCTTCTATTTGGTATTCTGACAAACAAGCCTCCATCACAGCTGCAATTTTGTTCGTTTTAATTAAAGGGAAAATAATAATTTTTCCAGATTCTCCTTCATTTGAAAAACTTCCTGCATTTATTACTGAAACAGTAGCAAGACCAAATAATTTCCGAATAATGCTTTCCTCAATAATGATTCCTTGGATTCGATTTAACGGGACATTAATATTTTGCTTTTCCAATAAGCCATGTGAAACCACTAAATTTTCCGCTGTTTTCTCCACTGAAAAATATGCATATTTGATCATCGTCCGAATAATGGCAATGCAGTATGCAAATAAAATAACTAATAAGCCCATGAAAATTGCAATAATTACTCCATTGGCAACTATTGTTTCCAACCTATCGTATAATCTTTCATATGGTACTAATTCATCGAAGTGTGAACAAAAAGCAAAAACAGCAGCAATTACCCCAAGTGCTCCCCCACTGGATATGGCAAGGATAAAAATCTCTTTAAAGCTCATTCTGAATACTATATTCTTCTGTTCCAATACATTCGTTCTTTCGGCAACATCCTCATTTGCTTCTTCTGTTTCGCTAATTTGCTCTTTAGCATGCTTTATGTATAATTGTATTTCGTTTGCTTCATGTTTCGATATCGCTGCTAATACCGCCTCTGCTTCTCCCGATCCTCCTGCAGTCTCAATCGTCAACTTCACTAGTCCAAAAAGTCGCTGAAGCATACCTTCTGTAGTAGATATACTTTGAATCCGTTCACACGGAATATAGCGTTTCTTCCGTATAAACACCCCGTGTTCAATTCGTATCTCCTGTTCCTCTAAGCGATAGTTAAATCGCATCCATGAAATGACTCCAAAAACAATCAGCAGAACCATGACGATGAGTGGGAGAATTAGTACAAAAAATAAATCCCAGAAGAATGAACCATCTGACTTCCCACCGCCAACAATAACGGTTAAAATAATCGGAAAAATTGCGTCTTTTAATGTAGAAAATGTATTTGTTACAATGGTTATCGGGTGTAATCGTTTTTTCTCAGACATCTTCGTCAGCCACCCTTGCTAGTCTCGAAATGACATGTCGAAGCTCTTCTGCTTCCACTTCCTCTAATGCAGGTATTTCATGCTGCGTAGCTGCAGTAGAAATAGTTACTGTAGCTAACCCAAATTTTTTTAAAATCGGTCCTTGCGTATTATCGACATGCTGGACTCGTATCATCGGAATCAATGTTTTCCTCACTACAAATAGCCCATGCTGTATTTCAATTTCTTGTTCCCTTACCTCATAGCGCCAACGCAACCAACGGAGCTTCGGACGAAAGAGGACAAAATAATAAACTTCAAGTATAAAGAGAACAGCTAGTCCATAAACAATCCACACTGGCCAATCAAAAAGAAAACAAAGAGTCCCTAAAGTGAACGATATAATTAGGGTAATGACCGAGCCAATGATTCCATGAATCCGCCATACGGTTAATGCCCCCTTTGAAATCCGGTTGTTAGGTTCGCCAATCATCTTTCTCCTCCTGTGCTGTAAAAAATTTCTCTAGCAATATTTATACGGTCTAGTATATAAAAAGTTTTCAAAATTAACTAGCTTATTTTTTACCTCTTGAGCAATCTGCAATAGGAATAATAAGGAGCCTATTGATTTTATAAATGCTTCCAAATTTCTTTAATTTTTATTATTTCAGCCATAGTTAGGCAGTTCCTATCAGATTCGATGGTTGCTCGTTTTCCTTCTTTTAAACTTACTTCAAATTGCTGTAAACTATGTATACATAACGATGATGACCAATTGAAACGGAGGATCTAGCCATGGGTATTAGGAATTATCTGATTGAAGGTGTTTCTTGCACTGGAAAAACATCCGTCTGCAATGAATTACAGCGGCGGGGCTACCATGCTATTCACGGTGACCGTGATTTGGCTTATCAAGGTGATCCAGAAACTGGTATACCGACAAATGCCGGTAAGGGGCACGAGCACCACATTTGGAATGTAGATAAAGTAAAAGCTTTGATTGCCAACCAGAATGATGAGGTAACATTTTTCTGCGGTGGTTCTAGGAACTTTTCAAAATTTATAGATCTATTTGACCGTGTATTTGTCCTAGATGTCGACATTGATACATTAAACAAACGACTTGACGAGCGACCGAAAGATGAGTGGGGTGCAAAGAAATCAGAGCGAGAACTAATCGTACGATTGCACCAAACGAAAGAAGACATTCCGAAAAACGGAATTATAATCGACGCCACAGCACCGATTGAACAAGTCGTTGACGAAATCATCCGTCAAAGTGAAGAAAATAAAGTTGAATAAGACAATAATTGGTAATAAAAAGACCGACTTATCCAAAGTCGGTCTTCTTCTTGTGCGATTTACAATGTGGGTTTCTTCCCACTTAAATCTAACACCATTTTCCTATTAGAAATTATTTGCTTTTTTTATAGCCTTGGCTACTTCTTGATTGATTACTTCTGCCTTCTCTTTGGCTATTTCGATTTCCACTTCGTTTTTGATCATTATTTCTTCTTTGATCGCCACGTCTTCTTTGGCTGTCGCGGTTATTGCTGCGACCGCCATTTTTTGATGAAGAGGATCTTCTATCTCTTCTCATCGGCAGTGGAGCTTCTTGTGTAATTTTCACAGGTGTGTTATCTGGTTCTTTAATTAACATTTTCAATGCTGCAGAGATAATTGCTTCACTATCATGTTCTTTAAGCAATTCTTCTGCGGCTTTTTTATACAATGTTAAATCATTTTCTTCGATAATGGTATTAAGCTTATCCATTACTAAACGTTGTTGTCCTTCGATAGCTTCAGCCATTGTTGGTACATCCATACGCTTCATCTTTTTCTTCGTTGTTTCTTCTACTATTCGTAAATATCCCATTTCACGAGGAGATACAAAAGTAACTGCCATACCACCTTTTCCTGCACGGCCAGTACGACCAATACGGTGAACATAGCTTTCTGGGTCTTGAGGAATATCAAAGTTGTAAACATGTGTTACACCAGAGATATCTAGACCACGAGCAGCTACATCTGTAGCAACTAAAACGTCAATGGAACCTTCTTTAAATTTACGTAATACAGATATTCTTTTCGCTTGCGTTAAATCCCCATGGATCCCTTCCGCTGTATATCCACGAATGGACAATGCTTCAGCAACCTCATCGACTCTACGTTTTGTACGACCGAAAATAATCGCTAATTCAGGAGAATGGAAATCCAATAAACGAGTTAATGCGTCAAATTTTTCTCGTTCTTCTACTTTTACAAAGTATTGATCGATTTGCGGAACTGTCATTTCTTTCGCTTTTGTACGTACTAATTTCGGTTCATTCATAAAGCGTAAAGCAATTTGACGAATTTTTTCTGGCATAGTTGCAGAGAACAGTAATGTTTGACGCTCGGTAGGAATTTTTTCTAAAATAGCCTCAATGTCCTCAATGAATCCCATGTTTAACATTTCATCAGCTTCATCAAGAACTACTGTGTGGATATTTGACAATTTAATCGTCGCGCGATTGATATGGTCTAAAAGACGACCTGGTGTACCAACAATAATAGCCGGTTTCTTTTTCAATGCACGAATTTGGCGAGAAATATCTTGTCCACCATAAACAGCTAAAACTTGAACATGTTTGTCGAATCCAAGTTTATATAATTCTTCAGATACTTGGATGGCAAGTTCTCTCGTAGGTGCAATTACAATCGATTGAATTGTCTTATCCTTCATATCTACTTTTTCAATAAGCGGGATTCCAAAAGCAGCAGTTTTACCTGTACCTGTTTGAGCTTGCCCGATAATGTCGTGGCCCTCTAAACTAAGTGGAATCGTTTGTTCTTGTATCGGTGTTGTTTCTTCAAAACCAATTCGTTTTAATGAACGCATCGTACTTGAACTCAAATTTAAGTCTTCAAATTTTCCCAATTTTTTCATACTCCTTTTATTAACAGAAAAAATACTCTCGTACCTTTGAGAGTATATTTATTATTTACTATATTATTTTTCCATTAGATTCAATTAATATTACCATTAAATATTATTGATTGCAATTTTTTCACACGGTACGGAAGTGTTTAGAAATTGCAATATTTCAGAAAAGAGCATCTCCTGAAACTCTCCATAACAAATAAGATGATTTGCTTCTTCAATGAATAGTAGCTTTTTTTCTGTAGCACATATATTTTTATATATGTAATGGGCACTTTTTTCCGGAACAATCGGATCTTTTTTTCCTTGAACAATGAATGTTGGTACATCTACGTTTGGGAGCTGTGGGCGGATAGACTGAACTAATTTGCAAAATTGGATATAGGCAGATACTGGGGTAGCACGAAATTTCCGGATATACTTTTGGAACGCATGGTTTTTCTGAAAATGGTTTTTACAGCTATCCTTAATCATAGTAAATAACTCTTTGCAAAACTTTTTCGGATTCGTATAATACGCTGCCGCACTTAATAATACCAATTTATCTACCTTATATTTGGCAGCTAACCAGCTTCCGATTAATCCCCCCATGGAGAACCCACAAATATAAACCGTTTCACACGTTTCTAACAAATCATGCAGTTCATTTTCTGCATGTTGAATCCAATCCTCGAAGCGTACACCTTTTAAAGACAACATTTCACCATGACCTGGTAGTGTTGGACTTTTCACTAACCAATCAGTATGTTCTTTAAAAAAGCGAACTAACGGGTCGACTTCCTTCGGTGATCCTGTAAAACCATGAATACATAAGACACCAATCATTATTTCCACCCTTTTTTACTGTTAATTTAACCGAATTAGGCGAAATTAAACGAAAGGATATTGATAAACAATTGGTGTATTTGTATTTTCATGGAATATATTTCTTTTATTTCAAGGAACGATTGCTCTTCTTTTTCAAATAAAAGCTATTCTGTAATAGATTGAACCACTTCTTCTAGCTTCATCCCTCTTGATGCTTTAACAACCACTAAAGCATTATTTACCAAATGACTTTTCAGGTGGCTAATTAATTCATTTTTATTTTCAAAAGCAAATACTCTTGCGCTACCAAAGTTTTCTTCCGCAGCTTTTGCTATTAGCTTTCCTAACTCTCCATAAGTATAAACAAGGTCAATCGTTTCTGGATTTAAATAGCTTCCGATTTCCAAATGATATTCCGCTTCATTTGGTCCAAGCTCTAGCATATCACCAAGGACGACGATTTTTTTCGTATATCCTTCTAAACTAGATACTAATTCAATGACAGCCTTCATAGAAGTTGGACTTGCATTATAGGCATCATTTAAAACGTGCGAGCCGTTTATACCATCAGACATTTCCATTCTCATCGTTGTCAGCTTTAAATTAGCGAATGCTTTGTTCATTTGTTCAAATGGGACTCCCCATTCTGATGCAACAAGCATTGCAGCTAGTGCATTCATTACATTATATTCGCCTAACACTGGCATTTGGAAAATATCATTGGATTCGTTTATTTCAAATACAGATCCACTCTCTGTCATTTTTAAGGATGTAGGGTATACATCATTACTATCGTGCTTGCCGAACGTTCTTACTTTCCAGTTATTCGGAATATTTTTTAATGCATTTGTAATTAACGGTTCTTCACCCGGAAATACAAATAAGCCATTCGATTTTAAGCCATTTAATATTTCCATTTTGGCTTTGGCTATTCCTTCACGAGAACCTAGCTCCTGTAAGTGTGCATCACCAATATTTGTAATAACTGCTGCATCAGGATTTGCAATATTTGTTAATAAATCAATTTCACCAAAATGGTTCATTCCCATTTCTAATACAGCAACCTCTGTATCGTCTTCCAATCCTAAAATAGTTAAAGGTAATCCAAGATGATTATTGAAATTACCACTCGTTTTTTGAACTTTATACTTTAAGGATAATAATTCTGCCAACATATCCTTCGTAGTTGTTTTTCCATTACTTCCAGTTACTGCAACAACCTTTAAGGAAAGCTCTTTTCGATAGCTTTGTGCTAATTGCTGCATCGCTACTAAAGTATCCTCAACGATTAATAATGGTACGTTTTTCGGAGGATTAGGAACGTCTCTTTGCCACAGTGATACTGCAGCCCCTTGATTAAAGGCTAATTGTACGAATTCATGGCCATCACGTGTTTCCCCTTTTAACGGAATAAATAAATTCCCTTTTTCAATTGTTCGAGTGTTGAATGATACACCTGTAATCAATGTATCTGCAAATGACGCGCAATCATTTTGTACGTCAATCATGTTTATAAGTTCCATAACGGATCTTTTAATCAATGGAAATAACCTCCTTTTTTATTCATATGTATATACCCTTGTTTATTTTTTCATCGGCTGTTTTCGTAGTTGGTTGCTATTTGTAAACAGTACGCAGATGGAATACACTTCGTGCAGCCATTGGTATGGGGAAGGGTGGGACTTTAAACGTAAAATCAAGCAAGGGCTGGAATGCTGCCAACCCTTGCGAAAGTGAACGTGTTCGTATTAAATAACGCATAGACCAACGTATTGTTTGCCCTGCAATTAATGTTTGTTGTTATAATTAATACTACATACCGCTTGAAAAAATATAATTGTTTACACTGTATATCGGATTTTTTGTTTTTCGTTATAGCGTTCAAGTGCTAGCTGTACAAGACGATCAATTAGCGCAGGGTAATCGATTCCAGTATGCTTCCAAAGAAGTGGAAACATACTTACTGGAGTAAATCCTGGCATTGTATTTACTTCATTTATTAATACTTCTCCAGTACTTGTTAAGAAGAAGTCCGCACGAACCAATCCTGAACAATCTAATACTTTAAATGCTTTGGTTGCCATATTTTTTACAGTTTCATAAGTTTCCTCTGGAATATCCGCCGGAATGATTAACGCGGTATCACCATCTTCATATTTCGCTTTATAGTCGTAGAAATCTGTTTTTGGTACAATTTCTCCTACAACCGAGCATTCTGGGCGATCATTGCCTAGTACACCAATTTCGATTTCTCGTGCAACGACACCTTGTTCTACAATAATTTTGCGGTCAAATTGAAATGCTTCAACAAATGCTTGATTTAATTGTTCCCGATTATTACATTTGCTAATACCTACACTTGATCCTAAGTTCGCTGGCTTAACAAAGCATGGGTATCCAATTTCTTCTTCAACTTTACGATAGGCTTGTTCATGATTTTCTTCCCAATCATTGCGGATAAAGGATACATATGCTACTTGGTTTAAACCTGCTTGAGCGAATAATTGCTTCATTACTACTTTATCCATCCCAGCAGCAGAAGCTAATACACCATTTCCTACATATGGAAGGTTCAGTACTTCTAATAGACCTTGCACTGTACCATCTTCACCATTCGGTCCATGTAATAACGGAAAAATAACTGCTTTTTCTTCCGATTCCTTTGTTTTGACAAAAATTTCATTCGCACTTACTTGAAGCGCAGTATCATCAGAAGTATTTGCACCTATTTGTAATTCACTTAAATGTTTAACAGGACTTTCTAGTGCCTCACGTTGAACCCATTGACCTGCTTTTGTAATATATATAGGATTTACCTCGTATTTTTGAAAATCTAATGCCTGAATAACTGCTAACGCCGTTCGCATAGACACTTCATGTTCAGCGGATTTTCCGCCATATAGTAAATTAATTTTTGTTTTCATACAAACCTCCAACTTTTAAGGTTGTTCTTAAAGTATTTGTCATCTATTGTGTCATCGAAAAAAAGGCTGCTTTTTTTCTTCATCTATTTTACCACTAATTTTTCGACATTAAAGTATTTCTATTGTTTTTTCCTGTCTTTTTTATTATATGGGTGAGGTGCCTATTTTTGTACCTTGTATTAGAATCTTTAACTCTCTGATTACATAGCACAAAAATATATTGATAATAAAAAATGCATTATCTATAGTAATATAATAAGTTTACATAAAACAAAAAAGTTGACTTCCATGTTATAAAACATAGCAAAAGGTCAACTTTAACTGTCGTTATTCATTCGCTTCTCAGATTACCTACTAACGTTTAAAGTTCCTCCGATCTTTATCAGGCAAGCAATATTTCTAGCCAATCTCTCAATATTTTCCGCAGCATTCTCAAGTGATTCCGTTAATGTAACAATCCCTGGTACGATGCTAAATAATCCATCTATCCCATGCTCCAAAACAACCTCACTATCCTTTGCAACATTTCCTGCAATCGCTACTACTGGTATGCCAAATCGTTTTGCTGTTTCAGCTACCCCAATTGGTGTTTTTCCGTAAATGGTCTGACTATCGATTTTTCCTTCTCCAGTAATTACTAAATCTGCACCACGTAAACTCTCTTCTAGCTTCGTTGCAGCAAGCACAATTTGTATTCCACTATTAATCTCTGCATCAAGAAAGGCTATCAGACCACCACCTAAACCACCTGCTGCGCCTGCACCAGGAACTTCAGCTATCTGCTTTCCAAGTTTCCGTTCAATAATTTTTGCATAATGGGCTAAATTCTCGTCCAATTGCTGTACCATTTCCGATGTTGCACCTTTTTGTGGTCCAAAAATTGCAGATGCACCATGAGGACCAATTAACGGATTGGTAACATCACAGGCAACCTCCATTTTCACCTGTTGAAGTCGAGGATCTAATGAAGAAATATCAATCGTATGAAGCAGATTTAGACTCCCTCCACCTTCTCCAATCGAATTGCCCTCCACATCTAAAAGCCGAGCTCCTAACGCACTTACCATTCCCGCTCCGCCATCATTTGTAGCACTTCCCCCTAAGCCAATGATAATATGGTTAACCCCTTCCTCAAGTGCAGCTAAAATTAGTTCACCTGTTCCTCGAGAGGTTGTAAGCAATGGGTTCCTTTTCGACATTGGAACAAGATGCAACCCAGATGCAGCAGCCATTTCAATTACCGCTGTTTTGCTATCACCTAAAATGCCAAAAAAAGCTTTTACTGGTTCACCTAATGGTCCTGTAACTGTTTTGACGATAATCCGCCCATTTGTTGCATCCACAAGTGCCTGTACAGTTCCTTCCCCACCATCAGCCATTGGTACTTTGACAAACGATGCTTCTGGATACACTTTTTTAAATCCTTTTTCGATTGCTACTGCAACCTCAAGAGCAGTCAAACTTTCCTTAAATGAATCTGGGGCTATAACAATTTTCAATGAAAGCACTCCAATCCTATGTATTTTCAGCTTTTAATCGATCATCTATATTTATCAAAAACTCCTAAATTTGCAGAACATATTTATTCAATATAATTATAAGCGCTTTCTACAATTGCTTACATAGTTTAATAAAACAAAAAACACCAATAATTACTTTGGTGTTTTGTTCAAATGCACAATAATCAAATTTAAGTTTTTAATAAACCATCCCATTACCCGTTTTCTAATTTCTTTGTAAAGTCTATCGTCCAATCTCTTTGCTTTTTATCATAGGATAGATAGCCAGCAGGTGGTAATACTTGCTTTTCGTGATACACTTCCATCATCTCATCCATATCATAAAAATCTCCGACTACCCAAAATGGAATTTCTATTTGGTTCTTCATCAATCGGATGGAATGGAATGAAATCACTATTCCTTCGGTAAACTTGGAATTTAGTTGATGTAAAATAGATTGATCGACTGGGGGATAAAATTTCTTTTTACGAAAATTAATGATCGACTTATCAATCTTTCTATCGCTTAACTTTCCCGATATAACCGAACTTAACACGTCATAAAAATCAGCCCAATTGCGATAATAAATTTTATTCATCCACCCATCATTATCTGTCAAATAGGCAAATCGATTGTTGATGTTTTGAAAGAAAGGTAAGGATAAGTGCTTTTTCATATGTCCTAAATATAGAAGCTCTGCCAGTTCTTTATCCTCAATTGTATCTAAACTAAAAATATCCTCGAAATCTACCCAACAAAAACTTCTAAACTTGTTCACATCGTGATTCGAAGCCTTTAACAAATGATCTTTCGTAACATATGATAATTGGGTATGTAAATGAAATTCACTATCTTCATATTCATGCTTTAATAATAACAAGTTCGAAAGTGGATTTTTTAGTCCATCAATAAATTCATGAAACGTTATCCCGTAGGAAATCACATTATGATCATGGGTGTTCACTAATAAATAAACAATATCTCTACTGCTTTCATTCCTTGCCATCAACTCAGCTCCACTTCATTCCAATACAAATTCAAACGTATTTATAAATATAGACGGGATTATTATAAAAAAGTTTACCGATAGAATCATTAATTTTACCTTTTCATTCTCCGATTCGGCCCATCATCCCATATTACTAGTATTTTTACTAATTTTCACACAAGTTGTTTTTTATTATAAATGAATTTCTCATAAAATCGATAAAAATTTTCTTACTTATAGTACCATTTTTAAAATAAGACATACTATAATTTACGATAAGTGTAAATGAAATGTAACATACTTAATCTGTTTTCAAACTCCTTGTCATTGGACTTTTTTTATGTGAAAATGAGTTTATCTTTTCACAAACATAATGAGTATTAGCATTGACTTAAAAGAGAAACTCTATATTTTTAAGTCGTTTTCTAATTGTAGTTATTTCCTAAGATGAGAAATACTGAATAAACTGCTGAGCAGAATGAATACATGGAGACACGGAGAGTATTCATTTTGCAGACGATTACAATAAGCCACACAAACCCTCTTCATTTCCATTGTGCTACAGGAATTATTTTGCCAGAAAGGAGGAATTATCATTGAATCATTTATTATCTGATGATCAATTACCTCTAGTTGTTGTGAAATACCTTCGCGAAAACAAAAAACTAGAATTAGAAAAAATATTGGATGAACTTCAGCCATACGATATCGCCATTTTATATACAAATATTCCAGCAAAATTTAAAACACGGTTTTTACACCACCTTAACAATAATATTTTGGCTGATGTGGTACAAGAAGTAGAGGATACCGATCTCCAATTTGAAATTTTAAACAAATTAACATTGGACAAAAAAGGAGAAGTATTAAACATGATGGATAATGATGACTTAGCATCATTACTCCATGATCTATCTCCTGAAAAAACGTCCGCTCTACTAGCAGAAATGCAGCTTGAAGAGTCCACCATTGTACAAAATATCATGAAATATCCAGAAGAAACTGCTGGTCGTTTGATGACAAACCGCTTTGTATGGATCCGAAATTATTATACGATTCGAGATGCAGTTGATAAATTAAAAAATTTCGCTAACTACGCGGAAACAATCAACTATTTATACGTAGTAGATGAAAATCGTAAGCTTGTTGGAGTTGTATCCTATCGGGATCTTCTGTTAGCAGATGCCAGTCAACGGATTAATGACATTATGTTTGAACGGGTGATATCCGTATCAGATTATACCGACCAGGAGGAAGCCGCTCGTCTTTTGGAACGGTATGACTTCCTCGCTTTGCCGGTCGTTGATGAAAACAATATTCTGCTTGGAATTGTTACCTTCGATGATATGCTAGATGTTATTATTAAAGAAGCGAATGAAGATATTGAAAAGCTATCTGCATCAGGTAAAGCTATTGATTTTGATACAAAGGCAACTGTCGCAGCCTGGAGACGTCTCCCTTGGCTCGTCCTTCTTCTTATCATCGGCGTTTTATCTGGAAGCATCATCAGCTATTTCGAGGAAACATTGGATTTAGTAGTTGCACTCGCATTTTTTATGCCAATGATTTCTGGGATGACTGGGAATACGGGTACACAATCATTAGCAGTTGTCGTTCGTGGTTTAGCCGGTACAGATTTAGATAAGAAAGCCATCTATCGATTAATTGGGAGGGAATTTGTCGTTGGCCTCATTATAGGGATTACGTGCGGAATTTTGATTTCATTAATCGCCTATTTTTGGCAAGGAAATGTATACTTAGGATTAGTTGTCGGACTATCCCTTTTCCTCACGTTAATTATTGGAACATTAGCTGGTACGGTCATTCCTTTAATCCTTTATCGTTTAAAAATTGACCCGGCGATTGCTTCTGGACCATTAATTACGACATTAAATGATATTTTTTCGCTAATCACTTATTTCAGCATTGCGACCGTATTTTTACAAAAACTATTATAAATTGTTTTTGCGCTGTCCCATCCATACCTCTACCTTTAAACCGGTCGATGCGGTATGTACCATTGGGGCAGCTTTTTTATAATAATTATTCTTCTAAGTTATGGAACTGACTATAACAAGCATATATATTTTATGATTAGGTTTTTCCTAGCATTGTTATAAAATGAACAGATAAGTTGACATTGAATATTTTCAAAATTATAATAATAAGAAAGTTTTTTTCCGCTATTTCAAGCACAAATTCATGATGGTTTCCCGAAATCACATCACGCTCGCATCATTTTCAAATGCAATATTCCGTAAACAATTTATTTTTCTATAGATGGTTACTTAGCTAAAACACACCTATTCGGGTAGCCAATAGTCAAGAAACTTATGACAAAAGGGATTACAAAGCTCCCTTAGGCTATCATTCATTAACAAAAAGCAAGATTTATAGTAAAATATTTATCATAAGGAGGAATGAGCTTTCGTAATAACGCTATGATTCTCTCATAATTAATAAATGAATAAAAAAAATTGAATTCCTTTAGGAGGTGAACTCCCTACTCGTATATTTGCGAGAAGGGAAATTACTTGGACGACTTAGTTGGTCTGATTTATATTGCCATTTTAATTGCTTTAACTGCATTTTTCGTAGTGTCTGAGTTTGCGATTGTTAAGGTCCGCTCATCAAGAATCGATCAGTTAATTGAAGAAGGTAGAAGAAGTGCGATTGCAGCAAAGAAAGTAATTACCAACCTGGATGAATATTTATCTGCTTGTCAATTGGGGATTACTGTAACAGCATTAGGTATTGGGTGGATTGGTGAGTCAACGTTTGAGGGATTGCTTTCCGTACTATTTGTGAATATCGATATTCCAAGCTCGGTATCCCACGTTTTATCACTTGGTCTTGCTTTTATCATCATGACTTTCCTTCATGTAGTAGTTGGAGAATTAGCTCCAAAAACATTGGCGATTCAAAAAGCTGAGCAAGTAACATTATTGTTTTCTAGACCTTTAATATTATTCTACCGTATTATGTACCCGTTTATTTGGGTTTTAAACGGTTCCGCTCGACTCATCACGAAAGCAGTTGGTTTAAAGCCAGCATCCGAGAGTGAGAACGTTCATACGGAAGAAGAACTACGGATCATTTTAACGGATAGCTTTAAAAATGGTGAAATTAATCAATCAGAGTTTAAGTATGTGAATAATATTTTTGAATTTGATAATCGTATCGCAAAGGAAATTATGGTGCCTAGAACGGAAATCGTTAGTCTAGATATTAACGATTCGATTGAGTCACTATTAACGATTGCGCGAAACGAAAAATTTACAAGGTATCCGATTATTGATGGAGATAAGGACCATATTATTGGTTTAATTAATATAAAAGAAATTTTAACCGCTATTATATCTGGTCAGGATTTATCAAAACAAACGATTCAATCCTATATGAGGCCAATTATACGAGTAATTGATACGGTACCGATTCATGATTTACTATTAAAAATGCAAAAAGAACAAATCCATATGGCTATTCTGTTTGATGAATATGGTGGTACTAGTGGTCTCGTGACAGTTGAAGATATCGTAGAGGAAATTGTCGGAGAAATTCGCGACGAATTCGACTTAGATGAAATCCCATTAATTAGACAGCTTTCAGATAATCATTATATTTTTGATGCAAAAGTATTGGTAAGTGAAGTCAACGATTTACTTAACTTAAATATTAATGATGAGGATGTCGATACAATTGGTGGTTGGATCTTGACGGAAAATTTTGAGGCAAAACAAGGAGACACACTTTCCTATGAAGACTTCCAGTTTCATATTTTAGAAATGGAAGATCATCATATTAAATATGTTGAAGTGAAAAAGATCCAATTGGAGAATAACAACATTAAGCAGCCAATAAGCTTACGCGCTGCTAATTCAGAAGCAATCTAATAACTTACATCATGAGAAAAAAATCTCCCAACACGGGGGATTTTTCCTTTTTATACGTAAATATTAACTGTAGTTTCTTCTTAATTTGGAATGATACGTAATACATTTTATTCTATAGAATAAGCAGCACAGCAATATGCTATAAAACCGTTATATTTTTTTATAATATTCCTTTCATTATGCAATTTTTTCCTCTTCTATTTTCATTGTCACATCCTTCTTTCTTTGATAACATTATGACGGTAAACTATTTTTCGGTGATATAATTCTAATTCTATTTCACGGAAAGGAAATTATTTCAATTACTGCCATTCTTTATATTTGTCAAAGAATGATAAGCCACAATTAAACAAGTAAGTTGAGATACAAATTATTGAAAAGGTGACCTATCATGGAAAATCAAAAAAAAGTGCCTGATCGTTTTGATTGGACTTTAGCTTTTATTATATTTTTGCTATTTATCGTTAGCATCATTGCTATTTCAAGTGCACAAACCTCCGGACAATATGAAATTAACTTTGTTAAGATGCAAATATTTTGGTATGGAGTAGGTGCTTTCATCATTGCAGGCTCTCTACTTTTCGATCCAGATCAATATAAAAAATTAACCTGGATTTTATATGGATTTGGAATTTTCCTCTTAGTTGCACTAATATTCGCTCCTACGTCTATAGCAGAACCGAGAAATGGTGCGAAAAGTTGGTTTACTTTTGGTCCCGCTAGTATTCAACCATCCGAATTTATGAAAACCTTCTTGATTTTGGCTATTAGTCGGGTAATTGCCGACCACCATCAAAAGTTTTTAACGAAAACATTGAAAACAGATGGCTGGTTGTTATTAAAAATTGGGATTACTACACTTGTACCATTGGCGTTAATTTTAGAGCAGCCAGACTTAGGTACTGGCCTCGTAATCATTGCCATTACTGCTGGAATGGTTCTTGTTTCCGGTATTAGCTGGAAAATCATTTTACCTACCTTTAGTGTTGTCG
Source organism: Perspicuibacillus lycopersici (assembly GCF_025660475.1). GTDB lineage: Bacteria > Bacillota > Bacilli > Bacillales > Caldibacillaceae > Perspicuibacillus > Perspicuibacillus lycopersici. The sequence goes on along the minus strand of NZ_JAOUSF010000006.1, from coordinate 180,334 downwards.
CGATTCTTGGGGTCACCATCATTTCGATTATGATCTATTTCCCTGAATTTCTTAAAGATCATATCGACGTTTATCAATATGGACGGATTTACTCATGGCTAGATCCGTATAGTTATTCATCGAATGAAGGATACCATTTAATTTCTTCACTCCAAGCAATCGGATCCGGAGAAATTTTTGGGAAGGGCTATTTAGGAAAAGAAGTTTACGTAATGGAACGCCATACCGATTTCGTATTTAGTGTAATAGCAGAAGAATTTGGATTTATTGGCGCAAGTTTAGTGATTAGTTTATTCTTCTTGCTTATTTATCATTTAATAAAAATAGCACTGGAATCGAATACTCAATTTAATGCCTATATTTGTGCAGGGATTATTAGTATGACAACCTTCCACGTATTCCAAAATATCGGTATGACAATTCAAGTATTACCAATTACTGGTATTCCATTACCATTCATAAGCTACGGAGGAAGTTCCTTAATGGGTAATATGTTTGCAATGGGCGTAATATTTAGCATCCGCTTTTACCATAAGCGTTATATGTTTTCTACAGATAAAGAATAGAACGAACGGACAGCAAGCTTTCTTGTTGTCCGTTTCTTTTTGAGGTCTTTTAATAAATTTAGCTTGCTTTCATAAAAATATTGTATATAATAATTAAAAACAATGAACATAATCAAACGAATGAAAATTATTAAAAAAAAAAAATAATCGATATCTCGATGACGAAGAGAGTAGAGAAAGTGGCAATTCTAAGCGAGTTGGGGATGGTGTGAGCCCGATGAACCCTCTTTTTTGAAACGCACTTCTGAGAGACAAATCTGAAGGAGAATTTATGAAATTTATTGTTATTCTCTCTAGGGTTTGTCGTTATGCTACGTTATAAGCTAAAGGGAATAGTATTTAAATTCCACTACCTACGGAAGATTGATACTGTTAACAAGAGTGGTACCACGGGTTATTAGCTCGTCTCTATTTAGAGACGGGCTTTTTATTTTTTCTCAAAGTGGAATCCATATACTGGAGGAATGAATATGAATGTAAAAGAAGTATTTGCACAAGCAATTTATAAACAAACCGAAATTAGCTTAGAACAAATTTACCGATTAATCGAAGTTCCAAAACATCCTTCCTTAGGGGATCTCGCGTTTCCGTGTTTTTTATTGGCTAAGACATGGAAAAAGTCACCTGCTAGTATAGCAGAGCAAATCGCACAATCCATTACTGAAGATTGTTTTTCAAAAGTAGAAGCCAATGGTCCATATGTAAATGGCTTTATTCACCGGGAATCATTTACTATATCGGTACTGAATCAAATATTGTACGAAAGGGAAAATTACGGCACATTATCAGATGGGGCAGGAAAAACTATTGTTATCGATTTTTCCTCGCCAAATATTGCAAAGCCATTTTCCATGGGACATTTACGGTCTACCGTCATCGGGAATGCGTTAAGCAATATCGCGCAAAAATGTGGATACAACGCAGTTAAGATTAACCATTTAGGAGATTGGGGCACACAATTTGGGAAGCTAATGGCCGCTTTCAAGCATTGGGGAGACGAGGATAAAGTACGAAAACAGCCTATCGCTGAGCTATTCACCCTTTATACAAAATTTCATGAAGAGGCAGAAATTCATCCACAATTAATTGACGAAGGTCGACAATGGTTCAAAAAATTAGAGGATGGTGATTCCGAAGCCGTTTATTTATGGAAATGGTTCCGCGAAGAATCATTAAAAGAGTTTTCAAAAATCTATCAATTACTAAATATTTCCTTTGATTCCTTCGCAGGAGAAGCGTTCTATAATGACAAAATGGGGGAAACAATTGAAAAACTGCAGGGGCAAAATTTATTAGAAGTATCTGATGGAGCAGAAGTGGTCGATCTAACGGATGTAAGCTTACCCCCTTGCTTAATAAAAAAATCAGATGGCGCTACACTTTATGCTACACGTGACTTAACAGCTGCCCTGTATCGCCAAGAGCATTACCAATTTTCGAAAGCACTTTACGTCGTTGGTCACGAGCAAAGCGTTCATTTCCAGCAAGTTTTTGCAGTATTAGAGAAAATGGGCTATCCATGGGCAAAATCTATGATACATGTGCCGTTCGGACTTTATTTACAAAATGGTAAAAAAATGTCGACACGAAAAGGGAGAGTAATTTTACTCGAAAATGTTCTGCAAGAAACGATACGATTAGCAGAACAAAATATTGAACAAAAAAATCCTACACTAGAAAATAAAAAAGAAGTTGCAAAACAAGTTGGAGTAGGTGCGGTCATTTTTCATGACTTAAAAAATTATCGGATGAATAATATCGAATTTTCATTAGAACAGATGCTTACATTTGAAGGTGAAACTGGACCATATGTACAATATACATTTGCCAGAGCATGCTCGATTTTACAAAAAGGAAATTGGAATATAAATAGTAATTTCTCGTTAAAGAAATTGGCTACAAACGATGTAGTAAATGACGACAGTTGGGAGCTAATCAAGCTTCTCTTTAGCTTCTCCAATCAGGTCCAACAAGCGTTCATCCAGCTCGATCCATCGATTATTGCAAAATACACGGTCGATGTAGCAAAATGCTTTAATAAGTACTATAGCAAAGTAAAAATTCTTACAAACAATAACGGCCTACAGGAGCGACTCGCGCTTGTCTATGCTGTTACTGTTGTTTTAAAAAATGGGTTACAGCTTATCGGAGTAGATGCTCCTAAAAGCATGTAACTATTCGGTCTGAATTAACAAGGAATGGAGCCCCAAGTAAGTATACTCGTGCTCCATTCCATTATTGTTATGATAGACTTGTTTGTTGTGATTTATTCGGTGTAATATCCTGGTCATTGTTACGTTTCACAATCATTTGATAAACAATCATTGCAATAAATATCACTAAACCAATAATATCGGTCATTCCTTCTGGTATTACTAGCATAAAGCCAGCTACTAACGAAATAATTCTTTCTAACCAGTTAAGTTTCTTATACCAGAAGCCAATCATTCCTGCTCCAATGGCAATCATTCCTGTAATTGCCGTAAATAAAATCCATATGAGATTATAAACTGTTGCGTCAATCATTAACATCGCTGGATTAAAAATAAACATATACGGGATGATAAAGGCTGCTATTGCCAGTTTAGAGGCAGTAATCCCTGTTCGAATTGGTTCACCGCCAGATATACCAGAAGCTGCGAATGCTGCCAACGCAACTGGTGGTGTAATATCGGCAACAATACCGAAATAAAACACAAACATATGTGCAGCAAGAACAGGCACTGTAAATTCTAATGAATCATTTAACGCCATGATTGCTGGTAGCGCTATCGTTGATGTTATAATGTAATTTGCCGTTGTCGGTGATCCCATCCCTAAAATGATCGAAGTAATCATTGTAAAGAATAATGTTAATAATAGAATGGTAGTAGGGTTGTTCGCAATTGCATCCGCTATATCCACGACCCCATTCCCAAGCTTTAATCCTAATCCTGTTTTCGTTACCACGCCAACAATGATACCCGCACAAGCCGTGGCGGCAGCAACCCCTAAAGCAGTACGTGCACCATCAGTTAATGCTTCGATAAATTTTCTTGGGGTAATTCTTGTTTCCTTATTAAATAAGCTTACTAGAATCGTAATGACAATCCCATATAACGCAGTTCTCTCAATACTGTTTCCACTAAATAAGAAGTAAATAATTGCTACAATCGGTAGCAAAAGATATCCTTTTTTTAATACTTCCATTTTTTTCGGAATATCTTCTTTTGGCAAACCATGTAGCCCAAGCTTTTTCGCTTCTAAGTGTGTCATAATCCAAATTCCCGAGAAATATAAGATTGCTGGAATAGTAGCTGCCTTTGCAATTTCCCAATATGGTACACCGGCAAATTCAATCATTAAAAACGCTGCTGCCCCCATAATCGGTGGCATAATCTGTCCTCCTGTGGAAGAAGCCGCTTCTACAGCACCAGCAAAGTTTTTATTATAGCCTAGTCTTTTCATTAATGGAATTGTATAGGAGCCTGTTGTAACTGTATTTGCTACCGAGCTCCCCGAAATTGTTCCTTGTAATGCACTAGAAAAAATGGCAACTTTAGCAGGTCCACCTGTTCTACGCCCTGCTATCGCAATCGCCAAGTCGTTAAAATAGTTTCCTACTCCCGTTTTCACTAAAAATGCGCCAAATAGAAGAAATAAGAAAATATATGTTGAGGATACTTGTAATGGCGTCCCTAATATCCCATCCGTTGTAAAAAACATCGATTTAATAAGCTGATTGAAATTTAAGCCTCTATGTGCGAGTATCCCTGGCATATATGGACCAAATAATGCATACAACAGGAAGGCGACTGCAATAATCGTAATTGGTAACCCCACTGCACGTCTTGTCGCTTCTAAAACTAATAGTACGGCAATTGTTCCGATTATCACTTGTACTGAGGTTATTCTTCCAATCTGCTGTACTAACTCATCATAGAATACCGGCCAATACGCACAAGCTACGAAAGCTAAAATTGCGAGAATATAGTCATACCATGGGATTACGTTTTTTTTCTTTCCATTCCGTTTTGCTGGGAATAATAGAAAGATAAGAACTAGTGCAAATCCTAAATGGACCGTCCGTTGTATATATGCTGTATAGACCCTATAAGCACCTGTGTAAATTTGGAAAATAGAGAACGCTAATAGAATTAGTAAAATAACAATCGCTATTTTTCCTGTTACATTCCGAGTTGCAGCTTCTGAATCATATTGTTGAAGCAAGGCTTCCTGTTCTTTTGTGGATAATTTTTGTTCATTCGTTGATTGCTTCGTCATGAATTTTCACTCCTTTCAGCACTTGCCAAAGCGATAATCGCTTAATTTTCACTTTATACCACTCTCCTGGGATAAAATAATCATTAAACCAAACCATATGCTCCCCTTGTTTCCCCCAGACAAGTCGATGTTCGGAAACAACTTTCCCATTTCGAATATTCATCGAGTCAAATTTAGTATCAATACCTTTTATATGATATTTTCCATCCTCATATACAAAAGATTGTCCTTCCTCTGCATTGGATGGCATTCCTATTCCAAATTGCTCATACACCATTTCATATTGCTGAATCCGGTTGTCGTCGGTTACTTTATACTTTTCAATAACATCTGTAAGGTGGATCGAATGTTTAAAAATAATTTGGAATTTATCCCCTGCTTCTACTGGAAGATAGGCTGCAATATGCTTGGTATTTTGTTTATAAAACACTAGAGCTTTTTGGAAAGGTAAAAAAAATAATAGTAAAAGGAGCGCGAGGAAAAGTAAGATTATTAGTTGATTGGATTTCCTTGAAAGAATTCGTTTCATATGTAGTTCACCTAATTTTTTTCACTAAAAAAGTTGCTCATCCATTAATAATAAAGTGACCGGCAACAACAAATGCCTATAGATAGGTTTGGAGGCCGGCCAGTTTTTCCATTATTTCTTTTTGTGATTAAAAGTTATCCGTATTTTAATTACTTACTCCATAATTCCTTGCTCTTTATAATATTTTTCAGCACCTGGATGTAATTTCATGCCAATACCGTCTAAAGCAGATTCTAACGTAATATATTCTGCTTTTGCGTGTGTTAATGAATCGGCATTTTCAAAGATTGCCTTTGTAATATCATAGGCAACATCTTCCGATACACTATCACTAATAGCTAGCATCGCAAGCACTGCAACTGTAGATACATCCTCTTCCAACTGATATGTTCCTGCTGGTACAGTGTCCTCTGCATAGTAAGGATATTTTTCAATTAATGCTGCTATTTTATCCTGTTCTAATGGCACAATCTTCACTGGCGTTGTTGCAGCTAACCCTTCGATTGCACCAGTTGGAGCACCTGCTGTAATGAATGCTGCATCGATATTTCCATCTTGAATTCCACCCGTTGATTCATCAAAGTCAAGATTTTGTACATCAATGTCATCCATTGTCATACCATAAACCTCTAGTATTTGCTCGGCATTAACATACGTACCTGATGCTGGAGCACCAACTGAAACAGTTTTCCCCTTTAAATCTTCAACAGAATTAATATCGGAATCAGCAGCCGTAACAATTTGAATCGTTTCTGGATATAATGAAGCAAGTGCTAACACATTATCAACAGGTTTTCCTTCAAATGCATTAATACCCTCTACTGCATAAGCCATAACATCCGTTTGAACGAATCCTATTTCTGCATCGCCATCTCGAAGGGAGGCAACATTTTCAGCAGAAGCATTGGAAGCAACAGCATCTGTTTGAATTCCTGTTTCATCTGTAATAATTTGGGCAATTTCTCCACCGAGTGGATAATATGTACCACTTGTTCCACCTGTTACCATTTGTAAAAATTTCGGCTTGTCTCCATCGCCACCGCCATCTCCATCCCCATTACTGCTGTCTGATCCACACGCTGCTAAAGCAAGTGTTAATACCATCAAAATAGAAAGCAATAAAAGTGACTTGATTTTTTTCAAATAACCCATCCCCTTTGTATTTAATACAAATTTTATATTAACTTAAAATTTATTATATTGTCAAACTATTAAGTTTATAACAAAACTCCTTACATTTCATACTAGTATTTTCCATGAAATTTTGAAAGTTACTATGGGCTTGCAGAATAATAGCAGAAAAGTTTCTTAAGTATTACATTCTAAACGAGCGTATAGGAAATATATTCAAAAGAAAAAACAGTTTTCGTTGTTCGAAAACTGTTTTTTCCTGTTATCTGCGTATATCCAGTAATTTTTCTTTTAGTTGGTCTTCCATTGTTATTAGTTCCTGTTCAGCTTGGTATCGTTTTGCCCTACCTTCTGCTTGGATGCGTAATGTTTCTTCTAATGTAGTGATTAAGTTTTCTTGTGTTTTCTTTAATGTTTCGATATCCACAAGCCCTCTTTCATTTTCCTTAGCGGTTTCAATTGTATTTGTTTTTAACATTTCAGCATTCCGTAATAATAGGTCATTCGTTGTTTGGGAAACCTGCTTCTGTGCTGCTACTGCATTTCGCTGGCGAATTAATGTTAGTGCAATTGCTATTTGATTTTTCCAAAGCGGTATAGCAGTCATAATTGAAGATTGAATTTTTTCTACTAATTGCTGATTTGTATTTTGAATTAGACGGATTTGTGGAGCACTTTGGATTGTAATTTGTCGGCTCAGCTTCAAATCATGAACACGTTTTTCCAATCGTTCAGCAAATTGGACCATATCACTTACTTCTTGAAATACCATTTGATCCTGCGTTTCTTCTGCTTTTCTCTGTAATGCTGGTATCGTTTTTGTTTGTAATTCTTCTAATTTCAACTCTCCAGCCGCAATATAAATATTCAACGCCTGAAAATAATCTTTATTTTTTTCATATAACTGTTCCAACAATTTATTATCAGACATTAATGTATTCTTACAGTGATCCAGCTTGACCGTAATTCTATCGATTTGAGCTCCAGTTTTTTGATATTTTGAAAGGATTTCATTAATCGATTTTGACACTTTACCAAACATTCTGGATAGTAGTCCACGTTTTTCTGGCTGTAATTCCTCTGGATTAACCTGTTCTAACTTTTTCATGAGATCGGTAAGGATCTCCCCGATTTCCCCAACACTTTTATTTTTTACATGCTCTAGCATGGAGGATGAAAAATTAGTTAATTTCGCTTGTGCCTCTGTACCGTAAAGGACAATTGATTGTTGATTATAGGGATCAATTTGTGTGGCTAACTGAATTGCTCGCTTACGTCCCTCTTCTGGCAACGTATCCATTAGCTTTCTTGATTTCTCTTTATTATCAACCACTGGATTAGACTGTAGTATCATATCCTGACTACCGAATGGATTTGCTAACATCTCATCTAATTCAGTAGAGGCCTTTGTTTCATTTTGATTACTCATTACCATTACCTCCAAGCACTATTTATTGTTCCTTTTCTTTATGGATTGCTTTGCTACATCTAATTCAAATTGCAATGTATCAATATCATTTTCCAGCATACGGTATAAATCACCTTTAATCGTATCTGTAAGCTTTTTCATTGTTAACTGTGTATCTTTAATATATTCATGGAGCTCTGCAGTTTTTGCAGGTTGAGAAGCAAGAAATGCATTCTTTTCAGAGAGCTCGACTAAGGAATCGAGATGGTTATAAAAAAACTCCTCTGCCTGGAAAAATCGTCTCGGTTCTTTTTTAGTAATCGCGTATATTTTGTTAACAATACGCATCGTTTCAAAATTCTGCTTCGCATTTGTCAAGCTGCTAATTCGAAAGTAAGCCTTATGCAAACGTTGGATTTTTTCTTTTGCAGCCTTCAAATTTTCCCGTACCAATCTATATTCACTTCGCGTTAAACCGTTCCGTTTTATAAAACTTACATGTGTAATCGCTTTGATCACATAATAGATAATTGCTCCGCCAATTAGTGCAAATAGACATGACTCAAGATAGGGCTGATCATTTCCGAAAAAAGCAATCAGCCAAATTACAACCATTCCTATCGTGGCAACTATTGACCGTAAAACAAATTGAAGAAATCCTTTCACTTTACTCACTCCATATACATTCTAAAATAGATACTATCTATATCCATTATTATCCGATTTTTTCTCCTTCACTCCGCCGAGCATTGCTTTAATTCTTTTATCCTACGGTAATTTCCTGATAGTATATTTACGAAAAACATTTGAAAAAGTTTCAATGTATATTTTTTTAAAAATTCCATCAATATTTGTCTATCCTCATTTTAATCTACTTATCACGTAATTGCCAATAGGAAAGGACTGAATTTATCGCAAGTAGCACTTACTTTTTCAGTAGTAGTAAAAAAATAGGCTACATCATGAGGAATGCATTTTTCCCACGATATAGCCCATTACTCCTACATTGTAATTAAATAAATAAAAAAATGATAAAATACACAATTAAAATCGAAAAGCCAATAGGTAGTCCCTCTTTTGCCCATTCTTTACTTGTAATATTAAGCTTACCTGCAGAGATAATATTTGGAATGTTGCCAGGGATTAACATTCCACCACTTACTAATAAACCTAATAATACTGCTTTAACAGATTCCGGTGACATTGCCGGACTAATTTCTGCCGCCGCTAGCGTAGCATTATCCAATATGGCAGAAAGTATATTTACCCAATAAAGTAAATGAGAGCTTAAGCCAATTATATATTCGTTAATCAATGGCTCAAAGCCTGCGCCAAGAAGGGTTAATCCCATTACAAAAAAGTATATTTTTATTCCTCGAACAAATATATCATCATATGATTCTATATTATCTTCATTCGATAATCCGAATCCCCTCTCAGGTTTTACGAGAATCGCAGCTAATATTCCGAGCAGCACAACCCCTGGAATAATATAAGGACCAACTAATTGTAATAAATAGTAAAAGTCCTCATGCATTTTACTAATCGTAATAGTCGATAACGGTTCACCAATTGGTGTCAACGCAGCACCAAGACCGATGGAAAAACAGGCAATAACTACTAAGCGAATTTCGGATTTTTTGTCTAATGTTAATACACTAACGATTAATACAAGCACTAATGCAGCAATAATCGCCGTAATAAAGCTCGATACTAATCCAAGTACAATGACCATTAGTGCGATAAATAGCCGGAATGGCAGCATATTACTTATCGCACGAATTCCATTTTCTAATAACCTTCTAAACCATTTAAATAGCAAACCAGCAATTATCACTGCAACGGTAATTTTAATTGGATCTAACAAGGCTTGTACTAATAGTTCCCGGTTAAAAACACCACTTATAATAGCTGCCGCTAAACCCATCACAAATAAGAAAATTTCTAAATTATGTTCCACAAATTTAATAGTGAACGGTAAAAATAAAACAAGCAGAAGAATTATAAATAATCCTAGCATAACTACGAAACCTTCTCTCCAAGAAAATTAACGAATTCATTTTATCATATATTAAAATAATTATTCGTTATTTCATAAATTATACTCTTTTCTTTACGAATGGATTTAATGAAAGAATAATTAATGAGGAAAAAGTTCGAAGTGACAATACAACAAATGAAACAAGGGCTGTTTTTTCGCAACGATTAACGAATAACAGCCCAATACTTCCTTAGAATAAGTAAAAGATTCGATAGTTTCTATTAGAAAGGCTGTTTTCGTATAGATTGTTTCATTTTCTAGAAGGACTGCTGACTGAATACACTCCGCTTTCCTGCGGGAGCCTTCGTGTATTCAGTCTGCTAAAAGCGTTTCCTTTAATAAACCTATTTCATGAAATAACAACAATCCTTTAGAAAACAGCCATTAAAAACTACTATCACGTATTACTAATTCTGTACCAATATATATTTTTTTCGGAATGGTTCTTCCAGCAATTCTTTCAAGTAAAGTGTCTACTGCCGTTTCTCCCATTGCTTCCGTATGTACTCTTACTGTCGAAAGTGCTGGGAAGATGTGCTTGGAAACACTTATATCATTAATTCCTATCATATTTACTCGGCCAGGAACACTAATATTTTCCTCTAATAATGCTTTAATTGCACCGATTGCCAATAGATCATTTCCGGCAAAAAATGCGGTCGGAAGCTGATCTCCATGTTCATTAATTGCTTGCTTCATTAAGGAATAGCCATCATTGATTGTAAAGCTTCCAATGTAAACACTCGATTCATCATAAAGCGACTTTTCTTGTAAATAGCTTCGAAAGGTTTTTTCCCGAAGGTCCACAATGGTTGCCGATTGATCCTTATAGGTTTCTCTACCACCAATATAGCCGATTTTTGCATGACCTTTATTTAACAAATAATCGACTATTTTCATTGTTACTTTTTCGAAATCAATTACAACAGAATCATAAAAATCTTCCTTCGGATTACTATCTACGAACACTATATTTTCTGAAAAGGTGGTTAAATGATTGACCTGTGCCTCACTGAACTTTCCAATTGCAATAATTCCGTGGGGAGATTCCATCTTACTGTCATCAAGATGATCGTAAAAATACTTTGTCACTTCAATATTTTGTTGGCGGCATCTGTTTTCAATCCCATAACGTATTGATAAATAATATAGATCTTCTAGTTCTTCATTCTCCGTATACCAATGTACTACCGCAATTTTTGTCGAAAAAGATTCCCCTTTTTTTATTGATTTCTTTTTGTAGGATAATTCTTCGGCAACTTCAAATATACGTTTCCTTGTTTCATTTGACACAGAAAGCGATGTATCATAATTTAACACACGAGATACTGTTGCGATTGATACTCCTGCTTTTTCTGCAATATCTTTAATCGTTGTCATCCATTGAACCTCCCCTCTGGTAAAATAAGAACATTCATTACCGTACACCAAATGTATATTTTGTCACTGACTTGTATTCACTTGTTGGTTCCAACATGACAGAAGGGAAATTCGCATGATGGATAGCATCTGGTAGTCCTTGTGTTTCTAAACAAACTGCTAAATATTTTTTCGTTTGAACACCTTCACTTGTTGTAAACTCATCACTCATTTGATTAGATGTATATATTACAACACACGGCTGATTCGTTTCTACCGTTAATGTTCTTCCACTCGTTTCATCTAATAGAATGATTTCTTGCTGCTCATTTTCCGCCAATAGGAATGGATGATCATATCCATTACCTGCTAATCGGTTTTGTGGATGTTCGGAAAGCCTTCCATCATTTAGCTTGCGCCCATTTCGAAAATCAAATGCTGTTCCTTCTACTGAAAGCATTTTTCCAGTAGGTAAAAGCTGGTCATTTAATTCTAGAAATTGATCACTTTTAACCGTTAGTTCATGAGATAAAATATCGGCTTTCGCATTCCCTGATAAATTAAAAAACGAATGATTTGTTACATTAAGCAATGTTTTCTTATCGGTAGTGCCTTTGATAGTTTGGACCCATTCATTATCATTTGTTAATAAATAAGTAACAGATAATTTAACTGTACCTGGATAACCTTCTTCACCGTCTATACTACTATAAGAAAATTCAATTCCAACAGCATGATCGGCCTCGATTGGTTTTGCATGCCATATTTTTTCATTGAATCCACTAATGCCACCATGTAAATGGTTGTTACCCTCGTTTTTCGGAAGGAAGTATTGGTTATTGTCTATTTCAAATTGTGCATTGGCAATTCTTCCAGCAACTCGTCCGACAATCGCACCAAAAAAGGTTTTATTCTCCAAATATTCTTCTACCGTTTTATACCCTAGCACGACATTTTCCAGGTTGCCATTAGAATCAGGTGTTTTAATTTCCGTAACAATACAACCTAAGTTAATACATGTTAATTGCATACCATTGTTATTTTCAAGAGTAAACGAATAAATTTTTTCCCCATTAATGATGCCAAATTCCTTAGTAACTATATTCATAGAAGAACCTCACTTCTTTCTATAATAATTATTGTTCAAATGGTGGATAAAAGCTTGCAATGCTTGCTTTCCTTTTGCATCTCTTTTAAAGACGCTAGCATCAAGAAGCACCCGCAAAAATATCTTTCCTACTTCGTCCTTAACAATATCGGAAACATTCTGTTCGGTTAACTGTGATGCATACTGTAGCTTTAATTTTTCTGCCCATGGTAAATGATATTCTTTTAGCTTATTTGGTTGTTCAAGTATATATTTTTCCACTTCTACTAATTCTTCTTTTAATCTAGCTGGTAATACCGCTAGACCCATTACTTCTATTAAACCAATATTCTCTTTTTTAATATGATGAACATCGGCGTGTGGGTGAAATATTCCTAGTGGATGTTCTTCGTTCGTCCGATTATTCCGCAAAACTAAATCCATTTCATATTTACCATTTTTTATTCTAGCAATAGGAGTTATTGTGTTATGCGGTGTATCATTCGTAAATGCTAGAACATTTACTTGCTCATCACTATAATTCTTCCATTTTCCTAAAATATAATTGGCAGCATCGATGATTTCTTCCTTCTGATTTGCCCGTAAGCGAATGACGGTCATTGGCCATTTTACAATAGAGCATTCCACTTCTGAATAGCGGTTTAAAGTAAAGGAATAATCGGATGTTGCTTTAGCCATCGGGAAATCATAACAACCACCTTGATAATGATCATGAGATAAAATCGAACCGCCAACAATCGGTAAATCCGCATTAGACCCAAGGAAATAATGTGGGAACCTTTCGACAAACAGTAACAAATTACGAAATGTTTCCCGGGAAATTTGCATATTTCGATGGTTTTCCGACAATAAAATACAATGCTCATTGTAGTATACATATGGTGAATACTGCAGGAACCAGTTTTCCCCTTTAAGCGGAATTCGAATCATTCGATGATTGGATCTTGCTGCATAGCCAAGTCTTCCTGCATAGCCTTCATTTTCAACACAGAGCACACAGGTTGGATATCCTGATTGTTTCGGACTGTTTTTTTCTTTTTCGATTTGCTTTGGATCCTTTTCTGGCTTGGAAAGGTTCACCGTTATGTCTAATTCCCCAAACTCCGTTGGAACCTTATACTTTATATTTTTCCGAATACGCTTCATCTGGATATAATTGCTATTTTTACTTAATGAATAAAAATAATTGGTAGCCGCAGATGGCGATTCTTTGTATTTTTGACGGAATATTTCATTAATTTCAGATGGTCGAGCAATAAAGCAGTTCATAATTTTTGCTGAGAAGATTTCTTTGGAATCAAAGAAATCTTCTATTATATTGTGTTGACAAGCATATTCCACTAGTTGTTCGACTAGCTCTGGAATCACCAATTCATCCATCACATTCACTGCTTGGGAATCTGTTAGTGGCTGTTCTAATGAAAATGTATCTAATTGCAATAATGCTAACAATTGATTACGGACATATATTTTATCTTCTTTTTTTATTAACTGGCGTTTCTCTCCTTCATTAACAAGCTGTTGAACCAGTTCATAAATCCTCATGTTGTCACCTTCAGTCCTCATATCCATTTGGATGATTGGAATGCCATTGCCATGCATCTTTTATAATCTGCTCGATATTTGTCTTTGTTGGATTCCAGCCTAATACCTTTTTCGCCTTCTCCGAAGAAGCGATAAGAACACTCGGATCTCCCGCTCTTCTTTCTCCCACTTTGGCAGGAATTTCTTTACCCGTTACTTTTCGAGCCATTTCAATGATTTCATTAACGGAAAATCCTTGATTACTACCTAAATTAAAGACATTGCTTTCTCCACCATCTTGCAAATAATTCAAGGCAAGAATATGCGCATCAATTAAATCCTCTACATGGATATAGTCGCGAATACATGTGCCATCCTCTGTTGGATAATCCTCACCAAATACGGTGATATGTTCCCTTTTTCCTAATGCTGTTTCCAATACTACCGGGATTAAATGTGTTTCTGGATCATGGTCTTCTCCGATTTCTCCAGTTGTTCTTGCACCAGCCACATTGAAGTAGCGTAATGCAACAAATTTAAGACCAAATGCCGCTTCACACCATTTCATCATTTTTTCCATAGCTAGTTTGGTTTCTCCGTACGTGTTCGTTGGAACAGTCGGCATTTCTTCAGTAATTGGAACAACTTCAGGTTCCCCATATGTAGCTGCAGTGGAAGAAAAGACAATATATTTCACATTTGCTTCAATCATAGACTCCAGTAAAATTTGAGTTCCATACACATTATTATCGTAATATTTTAACGGATTTGCCATTGACTCCCCAACAAGTGAGTTCGCAGCGAAATGAATAACACCGTCAATTTTTTCACTTGAAAATACATTTTTTAAAAAGGCACGATCTCTCGCATCCCCTCTATAAAATTTTGCCTTTGGATGAATTGCTTTTTCATGTCCTGTTTGTAAATTATCGACTACTACTACATCGTAGCCACGATCTATTAATTGGTAAACCGCATGTGACCCAATATATCCAGCTCCACCTAATACTAAAATACTCATAATAATCATCCTTTTTATTGTTTTTATCAAAAGCTCTTTGTTTATTTTACCTTATTATGGCGTAATTACATTAGTTAGAAGGAAAAAATCTCATGAAAAAGAGAAAATCACACATTATTATGCTATTTCACTTTCGACTGGTAATTCCCGAGCCCCATCACCAATAGTTACATCATAAAAGCTTGCAGCATATCCAATCTTTTGTTCGTAGGTTTCTCCAACTTTGGAAACAAATGCTGGAATCTTATCGGTTTCCACAATGGCAATCGCACATCCACCAAATCCGGCACCTGTCATTCTTGCACCAATAACGCCTTCTTGCTGCCACGCTGCTTCCACAATTGTATCAAGCTCAATACCAGTCACTTCATAATCATCTCGTAATGAAATATGTGATTCATTCATAAGCTTTCCAAAGCCTGCTAAATCATGCTGTTTTAATGCTTGAAGTGCTTTAATTGTTCGTTCATTTTCATATACAGCATGCTTCGCTCTTTTTTTTATGATTTCGTTCGGGAGATTTTCTTGTAAACTAGTAAACTCTGCCACCGACAAATTACCAAGTGATTCTGCTGAAGTATAATTTTGTATAACCTTTAAAGCTTCTTCACATTCAGCTCTTCTCTCATTATATTTAGAATCGGCAAGCTCTCGACGTTTATTGGTGTTCATAATGATAATCCGATGATTCACTAAGTTAATTGGGGCATATTCATATTGCAAATTATTACAATCAAGCAAAATTCCATGATTTTGTTTACCCATTCCGATTGCAAATTGATCCATTATCCCACTATTTACCCCGATAAATAAATTCTCTACTTTTTGCCCAATTTTTACGATATCTACTCGATCGATGGTTAGGCCAAACATATTCTCTAGCAATACGCCGGTAACTAATTCAATAGAGGCAGAAGAGGAAAGTCCTGCGCCATTAGGAATATTACCGTAATACAATATATCCATACCTTGATTAATCGGATACCCTGCCTCAAGGAAGTAGCGAATCATTCCCTTTGGATAATTTGCCCAGTTGTGCTTTTCATCATACTTCAACTCATCCAATGAAAATTCGATTACTCCTATTTCGGGGAAGTTCACTGAATAAAATCGACATATTTGATCCTCTCGTTCTCTTGTAAGCGCATACGTTCCGAACGTAATAGCACAAGGAAAGACGTGACCACCATTATAATCGGTATGTTCACCAATTAAGTTAATTCTACCCGGAGCGAAAAACATCCGAAAATCTGTTTTACTAAACTTTTCATAAAAAATCGAAGATAACATCTCAACCGTCATGATTCTAACCTCCACATAAATAATTTTTTTTCAGTTTTTTTAAAATCAATTGTTTAATAATTTAAGAAATACTTTATAGCTATATCATAAAACATTCAAAATAAATATTCAATATTTTTTTAGTAAAATTATAGTAAAAAAGATGTTTGCTCCAGTGAGTAAACATCTTTTTAACACTATTTCAAAAAAGCTTATATTTGTATAGGAATATGTTTAAATTGTGTTACATCAAATAGCCCTTTATCCGTCAGCTTTAATTGCGGAATAACCGGTAAACTTAAAAATGACAACGTAATAAAGAAGTGGCCAATATTAGGATCATTCGATATTTGGTATAATGCTTGATAAATATTTTTTACTTCCTCAAGCACAACCTCATGTCCTTTACTTGACATTAACCCACAAATTTCCAATCCAATTTTACCGATAACTTCCTCATTTTTAATGACAACAAGTCCACCTTTCATTTCTTTAATTGCTTCAATTGCCTTTAACATATCTTGATCATTTGTCCCGGCGACTACGATATTATGAGAATCATGGGCCACAGTAGATGCAATAGCTCCCGTCTCCAAACCAAAACCTTTAACAATTCCTAAACCGATATTCCCTGTTTGGCGGTGTCTTTCAATGACCGCTAATTTTACTAAATCTCTTCCACTATCAGGAATAAAGTAGCCATCCTCTGTAGTTACTTCTTCTACTAATTTCTTCGTTACAATTTGATTCGGGATAATTCCGATGATGTTCGCGCGATTATTATCTCCTATATATATCTTTAAATCTTCTTTATTTATCGTTCCAACGGAAACTGTATCTAATAAATTCTCCAGCGACGGATTCGTTTCAGTTTTCCCCGGTGCATTTATTTGGCCAAGATAGCTTCCATTTTCCACAATGATTTGCCCAGCTTTCATTACCTTCCATATTTGAACTGTTTCTAGATCACTTAAAAAGACTAGATCTGCCTGATAACCCGGGGCAACTGCTCCTTTTGTGGAAAGAGAATAGCATTCTGCAGCATTTAATGTGCCTAGCTGAATCGCTTGTAATGGATCCATCCCAAGTTGTATTGCTTTACGAATATTAAAATCAATACTTCCTTCCATTACTAAATCATCAATATGCTTATCATCGGTACAAAAGAGAAATCTTCTCGCATTATAGGGAGTAACCATTTGAATTAATTCAGCCAAATTTCTTGTGGAGGTACCTTCCCGAATCAATACATGCATCCCTCTAGAAATTCTCATTTCTACTTCTGCCTTCTGAACACTTTCATGATCAGTTTGAATGCCTGCAGTACGATATATATTAATATCATTTTCATCAAATCCTGCGCAATGCCCGTCAATGTGATTGCGATGAATACTAGCAGATACTAGCTTATTTAGCATTTGTTCCTCATTATTTTCCACACTTGGCAAATCCATAACTTCGGCAAGCCCTAATACTCGAGGATGGGAATAAAAGGATTCTAAATGTTCATTGTTTAAAACTGCACCCGAATTTTCAAATGAAGTAGCTGGTACACAGGAAGGAAGCATAACAAATACATCTAGATCCAAGCCTTCCGAATCTTGTAGCATAAAGGAAATTCCTTCCGTGCCTGACACATTTGCTATTTCGTGAGGATCTGTAATAACTGTGGTTACACCATGTGGCAGAAGAACTTTAGCAAATTCTTTTGGAGTGACCATTGAAGATTCAATATGCACATGACCATCAATAAATGAAGGAGCAATGTATTTTCCAGTTGCATCAATCATTTTTTCCCCTTCAAAGGTTCCGATACCGACAATCATTCCATCGACAATTGCAATATCCGCTTCTTTTATTTGTAGATTAAACACATCTACAATTTTACCGCCTTTAATGACTACATCTGCCGGTACACGTTTACTTGCAACATCTAGCTTTCTACGAAGTAATTCTTTTTCTTTTTCCATTTTGATGTCCCTCCTAAAATAATAACTAGGCTTTGAATATATTCATTGTCTGTCTAAATGGAGCCAGAGCTAATTATTGAAAATTTACTCCTAATAAAAAAACTCTAGTATTCACTAGAGTCTGACTGCCGAAGGACGTACGAATGATTTCGAATAGAAATAAGGATTTTCTTTTTCTCCAAAGGAATACACAGAAGCCCTATATGGGTACAAAGTATCTCCTAATATTTTCCAATGATAATCAAAGGGACACGCTCTCCGTAGTCAAACTATTTCCGGTAGTTTGGTAGAAACTTTTGGACCGTATTACCAAATTTATACGAAGACAAAACATATTTAGCTATTTAACAAATGATTTTAGCAAAGTATGTTTATGATTTCAATAAAAAAATTTCCTTATGATTTGACAAGTTTTACATAGATAGAAGCATATGTATGTCCAATTATATTTCGTAAAGTTCAATTGGCAGCCCATCTGGATCTGCAAAAAAGACAAACTTCTTATTCGTTAGCTCATCCATTCGAATAGCTTCTACTGTGATTCCCTTTTCTTTTAGCTCCGCCACAGCTTCTTCGACCGATTGCACAGCAAATGCTAAATGTCTTAATCCACAAGCTTCTGGATAGCTTGGTCGTGCGGGTGATTCCGGAAAGGAAAACAATTCTACTTGGTAATGATCTCCAATAGCCAAATCCAATTTGTATGAATTTCTTTCTTCCCGGAACACCTCTTGAACGATTTGTAAACCAAGAACCTCGGTATAAAATTTCTTTGATTTTTCATAATCAGAGCATATGATAGCAACGTGATGTATTTTTTCTAATTTCATATAAACTGCCACCTCGTTAATAATTTTTCATTATTTTACCATGAAAATGAGGGACATATAAAAAGAGCCGTACTTTATTTTCTATCGTACGGAAAAAAGAGCATTATGTTTTTAGTCTATTATTAATATGCTCCACGAATATGGGAGTGAACTTCCTTCTGATAAAATTCCGCTAATCTTTCGAGCTCTGCACTTGAAAAGCTCGGAACTTCAATAGCTGCCAGGTTATCCTCAATTTGGGTTACATTTTTAAAGCCTGGTATTGCACTAGTGACTGCCTCTTGATCAAGAATCCAACGCAAAGCAGCTCTTGTCATATTTCCCCGATTTTCTGCAATCCATTGCAGTTTTTCCGCAAGCTCTACACCTTTCTCAAAAGCTATGCCAGCAAATGTTTCCCCAACATTAAATTGTTCTCCATTTCGGTTAAAATTGCGATGATCATCCTTTTCAAAGCTTGCATTTTTTTTGAATTTTCCTGTTAGTAATCCACTTGCCAGTGGAACGCGTGCCAATATGCCGACACCTTTTTCCTTAGCGGCAGGAAAAAGCGCCTCTAAAGGTTTTTGCCGGAAAAGATTAAAGATTACCTGCAAGGAGCGAACATTAGGATTTTCTAAACAAAACAATCCTTCCTCAACTGTTTCGACACTGACACCGTAGTAGCGGATTTTCCCTTCTTTTTGTAGTGTATCTAGCACCTCAAAAACATTTGTGTTTTTTAATATTTCAAATGGTGGACAATGGATCTGATAAAGATCAATCGTTTCCCGCTGAAGTCGCTTTAAGCTACCTTCCACATATTTTCGAACCGTTTGTTCGGAATAGTTTTCCGGGTCATTGATATCCCCTGCACGGCAAAATTTTGTCGCAATATATATTTCATCTGCTTTTCCTTTTGTAGCTTTAGCTAATAATTCCTCACTATGGCCATCCCCATAAACATCTGCTGTATCAAAAAAATTAACTCCTAACTCCATTGCGCGCTGTAATCCTTTGATAGCTTCTTCGTCATTCGTTCTTCCCCACGAGCCACCAATAGCCCATGTACCAAAGCTTAATGCACTAATTGATAAATCCGTACTGCCAAGATTCCGATATTTCATAGCAACCAACGCCTTTCTAATGAGTCGTATTATAAAACTAGTATAAATGAAAAGGATTTCATTTTGTAGCAATTCACTCCGTGAGCATTGAAAATACGATTACTCGCTTACTACTATTCTATTTTTATTACTTGTTAGAAAATTTTAGTAATTTTATTGTCAAATGCCGAATGATGTGTTTTAATTTAATCAATAGAAAATTTATGCGTTTTTTAGAATATTTATAAAATCGCATTAAAAACAAAAAAGAAATTTGTAGAAAATAAACGATTTCCCCAAAAATAATGTCAATAAATGTCGAAAAAAGTCTAGGTCTAAATACTTATTTTTATCTATCGTCTATTATTTTAGAAAAAAAACAGAAGTTTTAACTATGAAATTATTTAAATTTACAATATAATAGAAACAGATTATTCTAGACATTGTGATACATCTACAGACTTATTCGGGGGCATTGTCATGCACTTTAAAGATTTTGGAGTCATTTTTAAAAATACTGGAGAATCAATTGAAAAAGTTACACTTAGAGGAATGAATATAGAACTTCTTGCTTCTTATGATGGAACTGAGATTATAAAAATTCATCTTCTAACTGGAATGCGCTGGGGAATCGGCCCTTCTGACGGATGGGATGCACTAGAATATATTCATATATTAGAAGGAAAATTACAGATACATACTGGTCCCAATAAAATAGTTGCCTCTACTGGTGATTATTTAAAGATGATTCCTATAAAAAATGTTTGTTTATTCCAAGCAATTGAAGATACTATGTTGTTATATATAACATCAAAACCTGTTTTTCATAATTTTAGTAATGAATTAGAGAACTATAAGCAAATAGCTAACTCAGTTGAAGAAAAAGATGGATACACTTTCGGACATTGCAATCGGATAATGAACATATCAATGATGCTTGGTGAAAAATTAAATCTTTCTTCACAAGAGCTATATCAATTAAATATAGGTGCCTTTTTGCATGATGTTGGAAAAATTAAAATCCCCGATAGTATTTTACTAAAACCTGGGAAATTGACTGATGAGGAATGGGAACAAATTAAAATGCATCCAATTTACGGTCACAACTTCCTGGTAGAATCAGGCTACCCGTTTTTAATTAATGCTGCCAAAATTGTTGAACAGCATCATGAAAGATATGACGGGAGTGGTTATCCATATGGTCTGAAGGGCGATGAAATATTAATTGGTTCTGCTATTGTTGCTGTTGTTGATTCTTACGATGCAATGACTTCCGATCGTATATATAGAAAAGCTCTCTCAAAAGAGCAAGCAATCACTGAATTAAGAAATGGAAGTGGTAGCTTATACCACCCTGATGTTGTACAAGCTTTTATTTCTATAAAGGATAAAATATTTAATTATAAAAAGGAGAGAAATCAATGAAAAAGTTAATAGTTTCAGCAGTATTCGTATTGCTACTTGCTTTTGCTCTACCTTTAAATAATAAAGCAGAAGCAGCTTATAATCCCGAAAATGATATATACTTAGAATTTAATTTACCTTTTGACATTCCATTTTTAACGGAGGATTTAGCTTATCGAATGTTCAATATCCAAGAAGCACTTCAGCGATATTTACGTGAACATCATAATATCGATATGGAATATAGCTATATTTGGATTGTCATTAATGGTAAAGTTGTTCTAGCAATTGATCCACCACTAGTTGTTGACAATGGACACTAATAACGAAAAGTCTAACTAAGAGTTAAAAACTTAGTTAGACTTTTTTAATATACTTAAAATCATCCACCGTAATACATTCTCCTAAATTTTAGCTAAATCTCATGTTTTAAACTAATCCAAGTTATTACTCATTTACTATGATTCTTACTGTTACATTTGCTTTCATTCCCTCTAACACAAATCCAGGTATCCCAAAATATGGTTCTCCATTTTCCTTCCAAAAAACTCGTTGGACATATGCATGTCGATTATAGTCATAAAGAGAATTCCCGACAATTTCTTTATACGGTCTGGCATGATAAACGATTAAATCAGACGACCCATCCTCTGTTGTTGTGAAGCTATTATGCCCAGGTCCAAATTTATTCGTTTCTTCACTTGTAGCAAATACTGGTTCTGCTGATTTTTTCCATGAATTAAAATCCAATAAATCTGCATTCTCCTTAGCAGATAGTAGCCCTATTGCATAGCGGTCATCAGTTGCACTTGCAGAGTATGCAACAAAAATAAATCCATTTCGTTTAATGACAGCCGGTCCTTCATTTACATAAAAGCCTTGTTTTTCCCAATCATGCTCTGGTGTCGATAGCAATACTTGCTCACCTTCAATAGTCCACGGATTGCTCATTTTCGCGATATATAAGTTCGAAATTGTATCTTGTTTTACCTTTTGCGCCCAAATTAAATAACGCTCACCGTTATGTGCAAATGTAGTGGCATCAAGAGAGAAGCTTGGAAAATTTATATTAATTTTGCCTTTTTCTATCCATTTCCCTGTTAACGGATTTTCATCTGTACATTCCAACACATATGGTCGTATCGCCCATACATCCTCTTTTTCTCCAGCAGCAAAATATATGTACCATTTATTTTCAATATAATGTAATTCAGGTGCCCAAATATGCTCAGACATAATCCCTGATTCATGCTTATTCCAAATTACTACTTCTTCAGCTGTAGATAGTTCAGCAATCTTTTTTGCTCTTCGTAAAACAATCCGATCATATAGTGGATAGGAACCTGTAAAATAATAATAACCATCATGGTGCTTCAACAAATATGGATCTGCCCGTTGTTCCACTAGCGGGCTTGGATATTCCTGTGATGTAATTCTCCCATTAATAATTAACTTCCCTGGTAACTGTAGCTGTTCTTCTAAAACCTCCCCCCATTCAACCTTCAAATTCGATTTCGCACCATTTGTTAATGTTACTTCAACTGTAGCCGGTAAAATAGGTTTTACTCCAACCTTTGTTTCCACAACAATATCCGCAATTTTTTCTATTCGCATAGCTGACCATCCTTTCTAATTTTGTTTTAGTAGACTAACATATTGAAAGTCCGCTTCTTTTATAGCATTTATTAATAATAATCCTGTACAACGATCTCGTAAGTGATATGCTTCATTTAAGCTTTTTGATACTAATTCTACTGGCAACCCTAATTCTTCAATTGTTGTTGGTCCGCTTACTTTTTCAATTAATTCTTCAATAAAGGCAGGTGAAGGCAATTGTTCTATTAAATGAGAGATGTAGGCACCGTGTTTTTCAATCCCCTCTCGATAACGAGAGTCTTTTATTTTTGGAGATTGTAAAACTTCCTGCCAATACTTTTTATACAGCTCAATAATTAAAGTGGTAGCCACCGCAACCTTTGCACCGTGTAGTAATTGCTTTTTATTTGTTTTCAATAAATGCATTTCCCAATAATGGGATAAATGATGCTCTGCACCTGAAGCAGGTCGTGAATGATCTAAAACTTGCATCACTAAACCAGATTCTATTAATGCCCCCATTAAAATTTTTATCCCAGCTTCATCCGCTACACTTATTTGCTCAACTTTTGCCACACATGTTTCTAAAGCCTTTCTTGTGTACAATGCAGCTGTTTCATTGTATGACTCATTACCTACAAGCTTAGAAATTTCCCAGTCTAATAACGATGTATACTTCCCTAAAATGTCGCCAAATCCAGCTGCAGTTAATTTTTGTGGTGCTGCCTGTAGTACCTCTATATCAGCAAAAACGGCAATTGGTGCAGATGTTTGAATCGTCTGTTTCACCCCATGTAAAATGAGTGGTGCACCTTTAGACGTAAAGCCGTCCACAGAAGCAGCTGTAGGCACTGAAAGGAAAGGAATGCTCATTTTATAGCCAACAAATCGGACAATATCATGAATGGTTCCAGACCCAACCGCTATTAACATATCCGTGTCATTCGGAGTCTCTACAAATACTTGAACTAAGCTTTTTTCATCTGCAATGACTTGCCCATTTTCTTCCTTTACAAGAATCCCTTTTGCCTCTAAAGATTCTGCTTGCAAATCCTCCAATAGAATTTTTCCTACTGCAGCAAAAGTATTGTGATCATAAACGATGACTACTTTCCGTATATTTTTCACTTTTAGGAAATCCTTTAAACGGTAAATTGCTTTTGGTTCTAGTACAACTTCTGGTATTTTAAAATCATTAACTTGCAATTGTTCTGCTAACCTATTAAGTTCTGAATGTAATAGCATCCTTTGACCTCCTAGAGAAAAATCTACTTGAACACCTTTTTGAAAAAAACGCTTTCATTCAAATGTATCTTAAGTAAAAAAAGAAACATGGATAACCATTTCCATGGTTTTTTCATCTTGTACGTACAACTATAGCGTACAGAATTCCGTATATAGTTGTCAACCAATAGTTCTTAAATATCAAAAGAAGAAGTAGAAGGAATAATCCCTCTACTTCTTCTTGCTCGGGTGAATGGTAACTATTTTTTTAAACGAATCATATTCCATGACATTTTAGGTAATACGGCAACCAATTTGTCATCTTCCATATAGGATTTACCGTATTTATGTGGTTTTACTTGTTCATGGTGCAACGTATTTACAGCCTTAGGATCATCATTTTCTAATACGACATGCTCCACAAGCTTATAATCTGCAAATGAACGAATATCTACATCCACTAACAATTGATTTTCTAAATGACGGTTTACCGCAAAAATTACTAATTCTTCCTTATCCTCATTATACACAACCGATTGATCTAGATAAGGGACATCTGTGAAATCTTTACTATCATATTTTGGTGATTCTACAATGGATTGCAAGGCAGTGCCTCGTCCGTAAACGGAGGTATAGTAATATGGATAAAAAATCGTTTGCTTCCATGCCCCTCCACCTGTTTCCGTCATAATTGGGGCAATAACATTTACTAATTGTGCCATACAAGCAACCTTCACTCGATCGGAGTGCTTTAATAATGTATTTAAAATACTACCTACTAGCAGTGCATCCTCAAATGTATAGATATCCTCTAATAGTGCTGGAGCCACAGACCAAGGCTCAATCTTTTTATCCTGTTCATTGGAATGGAACCATACATTCCATTCGTCAAAGCTCAAATGCATAGATTTTTTACTACGTTTTTTCGCCTTTATGTAATCACAAGTGGCAATAACCGTTTGAATAAAATTATCCATATCCAATGATTTTGCTAAAAAGTTTGCCGTATCATTGTTTCGGTTTCCATAATATTGATGCAGAGAAATAAAATCGACATAATCATACGTGTGTTCCAAAGTATCTGCTTCCCATTGTGGAAATGTTGGCATTTCTGAATTAGAGCTTCCACAGCTAACCAGTTCGATAGTAGGATCAACAATTCTCATCGCTTTTGCTGTTTCTGCAGCTAATCTACCATATTCGTACGCAGTTTTATGTCCAATTTGCCAAGGACCATCCATTTCATTACCTAAACACCATGTTTTAATATTATGGGGCTTTGAATAGCCATGTGCTTTTCGTAGATCACTATAATATGTTCCACCTGAGTGGTTACAATATTCCAATAGATTGCGTGCAGCATCTATTCCACGTGTTCCTAAGTTTACAGCCATCATGACCTCTGCATTTGCTTTTTTCGCCCAATCAAAAAACTCATTGGTCCCAACATCATTTGTCTCGGTAGAGCTCCAAGCCAATTCCAATCTTCTTGGTCGTTTTTCCTTCGGTCCAACTCCATCTTCCCAATTATAGGCAGAAACCATATTTCCTCCAGGATAGCGTACAATTGGAACCTGTAATTCTTTTACTAAATCAAGGACATCTTGACGAAAGCCTTGTTCATCTGCTGTTGGATGCCCAGGATCGTAAATACCACCATATACTGCTCTTCCTAAATGTTCAATAAATGATCCATAAATTCTTTTATTAATTTCGGAAATTTTAAAGGATTTATCGACTACCATTCTTGATTTTACAAATTCTCCGGTCATTTTCTTCACATTCCTTTTTTATGTTTTCTTTTACATCTTTTAGATTAATTAACACTAGATAGTTCCTCTGCAGTAAAACTTACCTTTAATACCTTTTTAAGAAATATATGACTGTTAACAAATGCGATAAGTGCAACTGCAATTACTGCTAGTGGAATAACAAATTGACATAAATAAAGTATGAAAAAATTGATTATTATCATTAAAATACTCATTGGTAAATATTTGATGGATAGAAACAGTGTAATTCTTGCAATCTCCAAAAAAGAGCCCTTAAATGATCCTAAAACTGGAAAGATATTGACAAGAAACAAAATAAATAAGAAGGTAACAAATAAATATAAATAATAAATCACCTGTGAAATTTCAGTTGCCAGCTGTAAATAAAAACCTTGTACAAGCATCAACAACAGCCCAAAGCAAATGACAAACAATCCCATTACCATATTTCTAACAAAATTAAGCTTAAAGGCATGATAAAAATCGGTAAAAACTTGTACATCCTTGCCTTTCACAAGATTAAACGTCGTATGATAAAGCGCTGCCGTTGAAGCTCCGATTGTAATGATCGGTAAACTAAATAGAATCCATAATAGGTTCAATAAAATGACATAATACAACTTTTCCATCCTTTGCCAAAATGGAGAATGATAATTTATTTTCATAATTTATACCCACCTTGTTAACGCTTCTTTTTTATTACTTCTATCCATACATATGTTTTCCAATGTTGCTCATCCTTGCTTCGCTAATTATTCAGAGCAGCTACTATTTTCTATCCTTTAACCGCTCCGGCTGTCATACCTTCAACAAAGTACTTGTTAAATATCAAATATAAAATGAACAACGGTAAAATCGAGAACATAGAGCCGGCAACCATCACATCATAATTATTGCCATAAGGAGTCATCAGTGTATTCAATCCTATTGGCAAAGTAAACTTATCGGCAGAACGCAATACAATTAATGGCCACAGCATACTATTCCATGAACCCATTGCACTTAATATCGCCATTGCCGAGAATGCTGGTTTAGACATTGGCATAATAATTTTCACACAAATTCCGTACTCACTGCTTCCATCAATTCTTCCAGCATCCAGTAGCTCTTTTGGTAAGCCGGATAAAAATTGGCGAAAGAAGAAGATAGTAGATGCTCCTACTAGTCCAGGGAGAATAACACCTGCGAAAGTATCGATCAAGCCTAAACTGATCATTTCCTTATAAAGTGGTAGCATTAATATTTCAAAAGGAACCATCATCGTTGCAATTACTAAGAAGAAAAGGAAATTCTTAAATTTAAAGTTATACATCGCAAAACCATACGCAACAAAATAGCAGATGATTAACGTTAACAATACGGAAATGACGGTTATCACAATACTATTTTTATACCAATCTAAATATCCTGTACTACCGTCAAACAAATAGCCGTAGTTCGTAAAGGACCAGTTTTTAAAATCAAGCTGCAGATTCAATCCGTTTCGAATTAACATTTGACCAGGTCGGAAGGAAGCGAATAATCCAGCAACAAAAGGTACCGCTACAATCGCACACATAATTACAAAGAAACCATTAATCAACACTTTATATAGCGACCGTTTTCCATCTTTATTTTTCTTTACTTTCTTTGTTGCGACAAGTGCACTTGCGTCAAAAAGAGAACTTTGATTCGGTTCAGTATTATTCTGGCTCATACTATTTGTCCTCCTTTTTAAACATGCCGCTTGACCATAGGTAAACCATGCTGATAGCTAACGCTACAATAAGCAATACTAAACCTACTGCTGAAGCGTAGCCTAAATCATTCTTTTCAATTCCACGTCTATACAAATATCCAACTATCGTCAATCCGATATTTTTAGGGGAGCTATTGCCACCGTAAATCATGTAGCTTTCTAGGAACATAGCCATACCGCCATAAATAGAGATTGTCGTTACATAAATTCGGGTTGGTTTAAGTAGTGGTAAAGTAATATGCCAAAATTTTTGCCATGCATTGGCACCATCAACTTCTGCTGATTCATAAAGTACTTTATCGATCGAGCTTAAACCCGCTTCAAAATATAACGTATTTACCCCCATCCATCTCCAAGTAGCAAGTAGTAGTAAGGCAAACATACCTGTCCCCCAATTTTTTAACCATTGGGTGGAGTCGATTCCGAAAAAGTTCAGAATTTGATTCATCAAACCACTATCCATTTCACTGAACATATATCGGAATAGAATACCAGAAACAACAACAGAAACTAGTGCAGGTAAATAGATAATCGATTTATATGTTCTCTTTGCCACTACATTTTTGGAGTTCAATAGAAAGGCACATAACATTGGTAAAGGAATTAAAATGATAATCGTAAAAATGGTATAAAGTACACTGTTTTTCACAGCAGTATGGAATACGGAATCACCTAATAATTTTTCGTAGTTTGCTAACCCAATAAACTCACTGTATCCAGTCCCGATATCTTGGAAACTCATGATAATTGTTGATATCATCGGATACACCCAGAAAAACGATAAACTTATAATAAAAGGCAATATGAATATATACGGAGCAGCCTTCTGAGAGAATAAAATACTTTGTACTCCTTTCAATACAGTTCCCCTCCTCTCTCTTCTCAAGAGCGTTTAAGATTGCCTTCATTAGGCAATCTTAAACGAATTATTATACTTATTCTTGTTCAAAATCTACTTCTTCCTGGGCTGCAGCAAGCGCTTCCTTGACATCTGCACCATTCTCAAGTACTTCATTTAAGGTTGTTAAGTTAAACGCTTCATTAATCGTAGTTGTAATTGGTACCGTTTTAATAAGATTTACTTCATCTTGAATTTCTAAAAATACATCGAATGGATTGTTTACAAAGTATTGAACGAATTTATTGTCTGGATTATGTGTTATCACATCATTAGACCAAACTTTTGTATTTACCGGATCAAATCCTAAAATATCCCAAATCTTTTCTCCGCCTTCTTCAGACAATTTTGCCCATGCCATAAATTCAGCTGCCAATTCAGCATTCTCAGATTCCTTATAAATAACGGTTCCTGTACCACCAACACCATTAGAACGGGCTTGACCTTCTTCAAAGACAGGAATTGGTGCAAGCGCTATCTTTCCAGACATCTCAGGCATGTAATCTGTGAAACGAGACATATACCAACTTGCTTTCGGGAATGCCGCTACCTCACCATTAGCAACTGTAGCATAACCTTCCTCTGTATCAATTTGCCCTCCAGGTGTTACTTCTGCAATTCCACTTTCTAGCCAGCCTTGTTGCATTGTCAACATATTTTCAATTGATTTCAATTGTACATTTGCATTTTCTGGGTCTTCTACCCATGATTCGCCGTATTGTGACATAGCTAATGTCAACCAATCAGCACCACCTGTATCAACAGATGTCATGAACACTTCACCATTGGAAGCTTCTTTTAGCTTTTCACCTGCTGCGGTGAAATCATCCCATGTTTTAATTTGAGTATAGTCAATTCCGTATTGCTCCAAAATCTCCTTATTATAGTACATAACCATCGCGCCAACGTGAGTCGGAACACCATAATAATTACCATCTTTTGCATAGGCATCTAAACGGGAGCTTACTAAATCAGCTTTATATGGTTCTACATAACTATTAACTGGTAACCACGGCACCTCTCCGTCTAAGAAATTAGGAAATTGACCAATCTCAATGTCTGACATATCCGGGATACCTTCACCAGATTGAATCGCTAATGTTAATTTCGTATGCATGTCTGCATAAGGATAAACCGTAAAATTAATTTGAATTTGCTTATCTGGATGTTCTTCATTCCATTTGTTCAACATTTCAGTATAGAATTGCTGGTGGAGATCAACAAATAACCACATTTCTAATTTCGCACCATCTTCTGGTCCAACAGTCGTCGTTTCCCCTACTACTTCTTCCTCTTTAGAGGAATTAGAAGAACATCCGACTATAAAAAAAGCCATCAATAGAATAAGAAAATAAGTTAATACTTTTTTACTAGACTTCATTACATTGTCCCCCAATCATCCTTTTAATAGTTCATCATTTTTACAGGAGTATATCTTATAACAAAGATTTTTATCACCACCTTAAAAATAAAGCGTTTTCATAAACTAATTATAAAATTGTAATTTTTATCTGTCAACGATTTGTACGTACTTATTTCAATTTTTTTGTGTAAAAAACCACAAGTCATACGTACATCATAAAACGAGAATATAGACTTAATTTATTTGTTTCCACATTTCAATCATTCAAAAAAAATGGCTGATCGATTCATGCTTCGATCAGCCATTGTTTATTCTACTTTCTTAATTATCCTCCACCGCTATCGTGGAATTACGTAATACTAAACCTGGTTCAAATACATAGGATTCTAATCTTTTCATATCCTTTGTATTTTGACTATTCGTATGTCTTATTAATTCAATAATTAGATTAGCAGCCACTTCTCCAAGCTCACTCTTTGGATGTTTAATAGATGTTAATTTCACTTCTGAAATTTCCGCTAAGAACGAGTCATCAAAACCTACTATAGAAATATCCTCAGGGACACTTAAATTTCTCTGCCTTAAAACATCCAGTATTTTCATCGCAAGTTGATCATTATAGCAAATAATTCCGGTAATCTTTTCCGGTGAATTATCTAATTTCTCATTTAACAAATCGATTACTGTATTTTTTTCTGCCGTATTATACGTCACAATGTTTTGTGGATTAATTGGTATGCCATATTCCCGGTGTGCCTTTAAGTACCCCTTCATCCGTTTGGATCCTTGGATATCATCGGTTTTGAAAAAGCCTAATATATTTTTATGTCCTTGCTTTATCAAATGCTCTGCTTGTAAATAGCCACCTTCCATGTCATTTACTGTTACACTTATTGGTTCCAGCTCATCATAAAATGCGTTAATCATAATGTATGGAATTTTTAAGGCTTCTAAATTTAAATAGTAGTTAATATTAGGGTTTGCAATGGCACTTTTCGTTGGCTCTACAATTACACCATCATATCGATGTGCAATTACGGTTTCTAAAATTCTTTTCTCATTTTCATGGTCATTATTCGTACTAAATAAACTGATTTGATATCCTTCCTGGGTTAATACTCGTTCTGCACCTCGGATGATAGAAGGAAAAATATAATCTGATATATAGGTAGTAATAATGGCAATACTTTTCACGGCAGATTTAATCGTGTTTTCTTCATTTGTAGAACGCTCCGAAACGTACGTACCAGAACCTTGTTCCTTATATAGCCATCCCTCACTTACTAGTTCACCTAACGCTAATCTCACGGTATGACGGCTAACATTAAATTGTTTCATTAGTTCACTCTCAGAATTTATCTTTTGGTATGGTTGAAAAGTACCATCCAATATTTTTGATTTAATCCAACGTTTCACCATACTATATTTTGACTCACTCACAAAGCTACACTCCACTTCATTATTTAGAACTACTTATTCGCACAAGTAGGATACCATACTAATTATTATTTGTAAAAAATAGAATTATATAAACAAAGAAACTGACCAAACTGTCAGTTTCTTTATTTTCCCCTACTTATCGATATCTATTTTTTTATTCCATTTATCCCCAAGTTTTATCGCTTAATTTCAATTCATTTCGAAACCTTGGCATATTTGTATTTTTATCAATAATAATACACTCAATATTCACCATATCTGCAAAATCGTATAATTGTTCTGTTGTCACTGCTAACGAAAGAACGGTATGATGCGCACCTCCGGAATAAATCCATGCTTCAGTCGCAACACTTAAAGAAGGCTCAGGCTTCCATAGTACTTTCGCCACTGGAAGATTTGGTGTTGCCAAAGTTGGCTGTTCCGCTGCTATTTCATTTATGATTAAACGATAACGACCACCCATTTCAACTAGTGACACAACAATACCTTCTCCTGCTTTTCCATCAAATACTAATCTTGCTGGATCCTCTTTTCCGCCAATTCCTAATGGACGAACAATAATTTTCGGTTTTGTTGCTGCAACCGTTGGACATACTTCCAACATGTGTGCCCCTAATATTGTTTCATTGCCTGGCTCTAAATGATACGTATAGTCCTCCATAAATGTAGTATCTTTGTTATCGGCAATAATTTTCATTAATCGAAGTAATGCGGACGTCTTCCAATCACCTTCACCAGCAAATCCATATCCTTCTGCCATTAATCGTTGTGCAGCTAATCCTGGAAGCTGCTTCATCCCATGTAAATCTTCAAAGTTAGTGGAAAATGCCGTATACTTTCCTTCTTGAAGAAATTCTTTTAAAGCAATTTCCATTCTAGCTTGCTCTTTTACAGCATCTTGAGCTGGACCTGGAACTAGTGCTGTTTCTTCGATCTCATATAATTCCTTGTATTCGTTAAATAATGCATCCACTCTTTCCTCTGATACTTCCTTCATTTTCACTACTAAATCACCAATTCCATAATAATCTACGGACCAGCCAAATTTCATCTGCGCTTCAACTTTATCTCCATCCGTGACTGCAACATTTCGCATATTATCCCCGAACCTGGCGACACGAATATTTCTTCCCTCAGCAACAGCTATTGCCGTTTTCATCCAAGAGCCAATTTTCCCTTGAACTTCTGGATTTTCCCAATGACCAACAACTACTTTACGAGCAATTCTTAAACGAGTGACCATATAACCAAATTCCCGATCACCATGTGCCGATTGATTTAAATTCATAAAATCCATGTCAATAGTGTCCCACGGAATATCACGATTATATTGGGTTGCTAAATGTAATAATGGCTTTTGCAAAGCAGAAAGGCCAGCTATCCACATTTTCGCTGGTGAAAAAGTATGCATCCAAGTAATTAATCCAGCACAATTTTCATCCGCATTAGCTTGTAATATTAATCGATGAATATCATCACTTGTCGTGAGTACTCTTTTAAATTCTATTTTATATGGAAGGCCACCTTTTAGATTCAACCCTTCCACAAGACTCTTTGAGTTATTTTCTACCTCTAGTAGTACGTCTTCTCCATATAAATGCTGACTTCCTGTGACAAACCAAAACGTATAAGGTCTAACTTCTAACATTATGCTTCCTCCTCAGTTATAGGTAATATTTTTATCGTGCAATATTTCGTAAAGCTTTTAATCGCTTCATCACATTGTTTTCTCCACGTCCAAAATAGTCATGAAGAAGCTTATATTCCTGATAAATTTTTTCGTAGATTGCTACATGTTCCGCAATTGGTAGAATAACTTCATCCTTCAGACGTGCCATATTTTTTGCTGCACCTAAAATATCGTCATATCCACCTGCTTCTTTTCCTGCTGCAACCGCAGCAAACATTGCTGCACCTAAAGCAGGTGTTTGTTTTGAAGCAGCAATTTTTATTGGAAGATTTGTAACATCTGCATAAATTTGCATTAATAATTGGTTCTTTTGTGGTAATCCGCCACAGGCATATAATTCGTTTACTTCCACACCATTTTTCTTAAAAGCTTCAACAATCGTACGGGTTCCAAAAGCAGTTGCTTCTAAAAGTGCTCGATAAATTTCCTCTGGTTTTGTTTGAAGAGTCATACCAATAATCAGTCCACTCAATTCGGTATCCACTAAAACTGACCGATTCCCATTCCACCAATCAAGGGCAACTAATCCACTTTCACCAGGAGTATAGGTAGCTGCCTTTTGTTCTAAATATTGATGAATAGATAATCCTTGTTTCACAGCCAATTCTTGAACGTATGCAGGGACACCTTCTTCTACATACCATTCAAAAATATCTCCAACAGCTGATTGCCCTGCTTCATATCCAAAATAGCCAGGAATTATCCCATCCTCTACAACTCCACACATACCTTCGACTTCTTTTTCCTCTTTGCCTAATAACATATGGCAAATAGAAGTCCCCATTGCCATCACAAGTTTTCCCGGTTCCACAACTCCCATTGCAGGAACGGCTGCATGCGCATCTACATTCCCTACTGCAACGGCAATTCCTTCAGGTAATCCCGTAAGTACTGCCATTTCCTTTGTTAATGTCCCTGCCTTCGTACCTAGTGGGAGAACATTGCCTCTTAATTTCGTCTCTACTATATTTTCCAATCGGGGATCTAGCGCTTTAAAAAAGTCTTTACTTGGATATCCATCTTGCTTATGCCAAATCGACTTATATCCCGCCGTACAGCTATTTCGTGTTATATTACCTGTTAATTGAGATATGACCCAATCCGTTGCTTCTACAAATTGGTCTGCCTGCTCATAAATTTCCGGAGCTTCATCAAGGATTTGCCAAATTTTTGCGATCATCCATTCCGATGAAATTTTACCACCATATCGTGGTAAAAATTTTTCTCCTCTTTTCTCTGCAATACTATTAATCTTATTTGCCTCATCCTGAGCCGCATGGTGTTTCCACAATTTCACCCAGCTATGGGGATTACGAGCTAGCTCCTTATTTAAGCAAAGTGGCTGAAGATTTTGATCAATTGGCAGCATTGTACAAGCCGTAAAATCAATCCCAATTCCAATGACATCTTTCGGATTAATTCCTGATTCGTTAATAACAGCTGGAACGGATTTTCTAATTACTTCTATATAATCAAGCGGATGCTGAAGCGCCCATTCATGTTCTAACTCAATAGGTACATCTGGTAAAACCTCATCAATAACACCATGCGTATAAGGTGTCACATGATCTGATACCTCTTGCCCATCTGTTAATGACACTAGAACTGCCCTACCCGATTGTGTTCCATAATCAATCCCTATCGTATATTTAGTCATCTATATACCCTCCCTGTTATTGCCCATAATAGGCATTTACTCCATGCTTTCTATAAAAGTGTTTTTCTAGTAAAATACTGTCCATTTCCGACAAATCAGGGTTTAATAGAAATGCATTTAATGCCATTTTTGCAACTTCCTCTAATACAACCGCATTATGTACCGCCTCATGAGGATCTTTTCCCCAATTAAATGGGGCATGGCTATGAACTAACACACTTGGTATTTCATTAGGATCTTTTGCTTTAAATGTCTCCACAATGACATTTCCTGTTTCCAATTCATAATTTGTAAGAATCTCCGATTTTTTCATTGGTCTTGTGCAAGGAATTGGTCCATTAAAATAATCTGCATGTGTTGTTCCTAATGGGGGGATATCTTTACCAGCTTGAGCCCAACTTGTTGCCCAAGGTGAATGGGTATGTACTACTCCGCCAATCCCAGGAAAATGTTTGTACAATACTAAATGGGTAGGTGTATCAGATGACGGTTTAAGTGATCCTTCTACAATATCCCCTTCTAAGTTCACAACAACTAGATCATCAATCGTCATATCGTCGTATTCCACTCCACTTGGTTTAATGACAACTAGACCAGTATCTTTATCGTAACCGCTTACATTACCCCAAGTATAGGTCACTAATCCGTACTTTGGTAATGCTTTATTCGCTTCTAACACCGCTTCCTTAAGCTCCTTTAACAAATGAAAACAACTCCTTTGCAAATAAAATTTAAGTAAAATAAATCGCTTTCATAATTTTATATTAATACAATTTGTACGTACATTCAATAAAAATGTTGACATATTCTTTAACAAGTTTATTATTTTTATAATATTTTTCAAAACGGTTATTGAAGCAGCAATATTCCTTCGCTTTACTATAACAACGCTATATTAAGTGGATTTCTTTCATCCTTTCAGACAGATAAAACATACAGATAATAGAAATATACCACTTTATTATGATTGACATGTACGAACAAGGGTAATAAAATCATGGTAAATAGTTATATAGTTTACTATTTATAGTTTTAGTGGATTAGAGATTATTCTATTTACTCATTTTTCCTATCTAAAGAAAGCGGATACATATTTCGAAAGGAGTTTATTCTATGACAAATCAAATCATCATTAATACAGATATTGAGAAATCTAAAATTAGCAAACATATTTATGGACATTTTGCAGAGCATCTTGGCAGAGGGATATATGAAGGAATTTGGGTTGGTGAAGACTCCACAATCCCTAATACGAACGGCATTCGAAGTGATGTACTGAAAGCATTAAAAAATATTAACGTACCCGTTTTACGCTGGCCAGGGGGCTGTTTCGCCGATGAGTATCATTGGAAGGACGGTATTGGTCCTCGGGAAAGCCGAAAGAAAATGGTAAATACCCATTGGGGCGGTGTGGTAGAAAATAACCATTTCGGTACCCATGAGTTTATGATGTTGTGTGAGCTTTTAGGCTGCGAACCATATATTTGTGGAAATGTAGGAAGTGGTACCGTTCAAGAAATGTCAGAATGGGTAGAATACATGACCTTTGACGGTGAATCTCCGATGGCAAATTTACGAAAGGGCAACGGCCGAGAAGAACCTTGGAAGCTAAAATATTTTGGTGTTGGAAATGAAAATTGGGGTTGTGGTGGGAATATGCGTCCAGAATATTACGCGGACCTTTATCGTCGCTATCAAACGTACGTAAGAAATTATACAGACAACCGTATTTATAAAATTGCTGGTGGAGCTAATGTAGATGATTACAATTGGACCGAAGTATTAATGAAAAATGCCCATTGGCTAATGGATGGTATTAGTCTTCATTATTATACAATACCAGGAGACTTTTGGAAGGGAAAGGGATCTTCCTTAAACTTCACAGACAATGAATGGTTTATTACATTGAAAAAAGCATTATTTATGGATGAATTAATTAGAAGGCATGGAACAATTATGGACAAATATGATCCAGAAAAACGAATTGGGCTCATTATCGATGAATGGGGAACTTGGTTTGATCCTGAACCAGGGACAAATCCTGGATTTTTATATCAGCAAAATACGATTCGTGATGCACTTGTAGCAGCAATTCACTTTAATATTTTCCATGAACATTCTGACCGTGTACATATGACAAATATCGCTCAAACCATTAATGTATTACAGGCAATGATACTTACAGAGGGGGAAAAAATGATTTTAACGCCAACCTATCATGTATTTGAAATGTTTAAAGTCAACCAAGACGCTTCACTTCTTGCGGTTGAATGTAATTTGGAAAATTATCAGCTTGAAGATGATGTATTACCTAAAGTTAGTGTTTCCTCAAGTAAAGATGGCGAAGGAAAAGTTTATGTGAATCTTGCTAATTTAGATCATACGAGTCCGACGGAGCTATCAATTGAATTAAGAGGAATTTCTCTCGAGGAGACAACAATAACAGGGAGAATTTTAACAGCAAATACTACAAATGCACATAATACCTTTGAACAACCGAATAATGTAAAACCAACGGTATTTGCAAGCTTCACTGTTGCAAATAACCAATTATCCGTCAAACTTCCTCCAATGTCCGTTGTCGTTTTATCGTTAGAATAAGGAATATTCATAAACAAAAAGTTAAAAAGGATTATATAAATAACAAAAGTCTAACTGGTAGGTAATATAATCCAGTTAGACTTTTTGTAATAAAAACGATTATCTCTTATTTATTCACAATCCCCTGCACGGTTTCCATTACAGATTCTTGTAGTTGGTTTAGTAAACTCACGCTGTTTTCTAATGAGGTTCCTCTAACAGCAAAGTAAAATTTACATTTTGGTTCTGTTCCTGACGGGCGAACACAGAACCAAGAGCCATCCGCTAAGAAATATTTTAACACATTCGATTTCGGTAGATTGATTGGGCTTAATTTACCTGTTTCAAATTCTTTACGAATGCTTTCACGATAATCCTCTACCGCAGTTACTGCGATTCCCGCCATTTCTTTTGGTGGATTTGCCCGAAATTCTTCTAAAATACCAGCAATTTGTTCAGCACCATCTTTTCCTTTTAATGTCAACGATTGTAAGCCTTCACGATAATATCCATATTGCGCAAAGATATCCATTAACCCATCGTACAAGCTCTTTCCTTGTGCTTTGTAATATGCTGCAACCTCTGCTGCAAATAATGCAGCTTGCACCGCATCCTTATCACGAACAAAGTCTCCTATTAAATAGCCATAGCTTTCCTCATAACCAAATTGGAAAGTATGTACACCCGTTTTTTCATATTGTTTTATTTTTTCCCCAATAAATTTAAAGCCTGTTAACGTATCAACAGTAGGTAGTCCAAAGCTGTCTGCAATTGCACGTCCAATTTCAGAGGTAACAATTGTTTTCAATACAACGCTATTTTCTGGTAAAATACCTTTCGCTTTCTTTTGCGATAGAAGGTAATGAAGCATGATTGCACCTGTTTGGTTACCAGTTAACACTTCATACTCTCCCTCATTGTTTTTCACAACGACACCAAGACGATCACAGTCTGGATCAGTACCTAATAAAATATCTGCATCTAATTCTTTTCCATAGCGAATCGCAATTTCAAATGCAGCATGCTCTTCTGGATTAGGAGATTTTACAGTAGAAAAATTTGGATCAGGTTGTTCTTGTTCTTTTACTACCGCTACATTTTCAAATCCAAACATTTTCAAGCCAGTTTGAATAAGCTTATTAGAGGTTCCATGTAATGGCGTAAAGACAATTTGTAAATCTTTTCCGACGCTGTCTACAAGCTCTTTATTTAATTGAATCGATTTTACTTGTTCTAAATATGCTTCATCAACATCTTCTGCGATGTATTGAAGTGTTCCGTTTTCTAATAATGCCTTCTCATCCGCAACTTTAATTGTTAGCTCATCTTTTACTTCATTAACAAAATTTACAAGCAAATCTGCTTCCTTCGGTGGTAGTTGTCCCCCATCGTCACCATATACTTTAAAACCATTATATTCAGGTGGATTATGACTAGCAGTAATTACTACACCTGCAGCTGCTTTCAAATAGCGTACAGCAAATGATAATTCTGGAGTTGGACGTAATTCTGAAAATAAATATGCTTTAATCCCATGTTTTCCAACCGTTTTCGCAACTTCTAATGAAAACTCAGGGGACATATGTCTCGAATCATAGGCAATAACTACGCCACGTTTTGCTAATTCCTCCCCTTGGTTTAGCAAAAATTGCGCTAACCCTTCAGAAGCTTTGCGGACAGTATAAATATTCATTCGGTTTGTGCCTGGACCGATTTCTCCACGCATCCCACCTGTACCAAACTCAAGTTCTTTATAAAAAAGGTCCTCTAGTTTCTTCTCATCGTTTTTCAATGAATCTAATTGTTGCTTTAAAGCGGGGTCTAATTCTGCAAAATTCTGCCATTTTTCTGCAATCAATCTCCAACTCATCACATGTTCCTCCTAAATCTCCATGAAATTTCCATTTTATTATATCAAATATAAATTAAAATTTGTATGATAGCTAGTATTTCATCACCTATGGTTATTTACTTACCATACTCTCCAATGAATATAATGACAATATTTTTATCATTTCCCCTCTAAAGATAATTTTCTTTCGGCGACATGTTATAATAGAAACGATTTATATACATACCAATTAGAGTGATAAAAACGATATTTGGAGGTTAGATCATGAATTTACAAACACCAGATGCGATGATTTTTGATATTGACGGAACATTATTTAAGACCGAATCAGTACTTGATGTTGCTTACTTTACTAGTTTTTCTGAATTAAAGGCTCGGGGTTTATATACAGGAGAAACACCTCCAATCGAAAAAATGTATGCATGCTTAGGAATGCTTTTAGAAGATATTTGGTCTAATGTCATTCCGAATGCTTCTAAAGAAAGTGTTGATTACATTAATCAACGTTTAGCAGAATTGGAATTAGAGGAATTAGAAAAAGGTAATGGTAGACTCTATGATAATGTGACTGAAACGCTTCAAGCATTGCACGATAAAGGAATTCGATTATTTGTCGCGAGTAACGGGCTTGAGGATTATGTAAAAGGTGTTGTTCAATGTTGTGGACTTCAGTCTTTATTTGAAGGTGTATATAGTGCCGGGGAATATCAAACCGCTACAAAAGTTGATTTAGTAAAAATGATACTCGACAAGCATCAATTAAAAAATTCGTGGATGGTTGGTGACCGCTCTTCTGATGTTAAAGCAGGAAAAGAAAATGGGCTTATTGTTGTCGGCTGCGATTACGCAGATTTTAAAAAAGCAGGCGAATTAGAAGGGGCAGATATTATCGTAACGGAATTTAAAGAAATACTAAACCATATAGATTAGATGGTTTGCAAAAATTATCTCCATCTATTACTTATTATCAATAAAGACCCGACAAACTTTCGTATGTTGTCGGGTCTTTCGATATTTCAATTATGCTTTTAAAATTTTTTCAATTGCTTGTAATTCTTCGTCATCGAAGTCCAAATGCTGTATTGCACCTACACTATCTTCCAATTGACT
Organism: Perspicuibacillus lycopersici; assembly: GCF_025660475.1. Lineage (GTDB taxonomy): Bacteria > Bacillota > Bacilli > Bacillales > Caldibacillaceae > Perspicuibacillus > Perspicuibacillus lycopersici. Next base: position 139,894 of record NZ_JAOUSF010000006.1, on the reverse strand, counting down.
TATTTTACTTGCTCCAATTAAGACAGAGGTAACTCTTCCGCCACGTAGCACCCAAGCTAATGCCATTTGTGCAAGACTTTGTCCACGTTGTTGTGCAATTTCATTTAATGCTTGTACTTTATTAATGGTTTCTTCTTTTACATCATTTGCATTCAAAAATGGTGAAGTAGTTTTGGCTGCTCGCGAATCCTCCGGAATTCCATGTAAATACTTGTTCGTTAATAAGCCTTGTGCAAGTGGACTAAAGGCAATGGATCCAACACCGTTTTCTTCTAATACATCCAACAATCCATCCTCTACCCACCGATCAAACATGGAATATCTAGGTTGATGAATTAATAACGGCGTCCCTAATTCCCGTAATATTTCCACTGCAGCTTTCGTTTGTTCCGCATTATAGTTAGAAATCCCAACATATAACGCTTTTCCTTGTTTAACAATGTGATCCAATGCCATCATCGTTTCCTCAATTGGTGTATTCGGATCCGGACGATGAGAATAGAAAATATCCACGTAATCTAACCCTAACCGTTTTAAGCTTTGATCAAGGCTAGCAATTAAGTATTTTCGTGAACCCCAATCTCCATACGGTCCTGGCCACATATAGTAGCCGGCTTTTGAGGAGATAATCATTTCGTCACGATAAGGTGCAAAATCAGATTTCAACATTTTCCCAAACATCTCTTCAGCAGATCCAGCAGGTGGGCCATAGTTGTTAGCAAGGTCAAAATGGGTAATACCTAAATCAAAAGCTTTCCGTAATAAAGCCCTTCCATTTTCAAACGTATCTACCCCGCCAAAATTATGCCATAGCCCTAAAGAAACAGCAGGAAGCAGCAGGCCAGATTTTCCTACTCGATTATATTTCATTTCCTCATATCGATGTTCATTTGCTGAATACATTTATTCTCCTCCTATCCTTATTAAACTGCTGTTGCCGAAATTTTACTTCTGTTTTATCTAAAAAAATTATATAATAAAACCCGAAATAAATATATTAACTTGTCTTACGAAGACTTACCCTATTCGTAACAAAAGGAGTGAATATCATTGGTTAGATTCGGTATCATTGGAACCAATTGGATTACAGAAAAATTGTTAGACGGTGGTTTTCAATTAGATAATTTTTCATTAACCGCTGTTTATTCTCGTACGGAAGAACGGGCGAAAGAATTTGCAGAAAAATATCAGGTGGAAAACATTTTTACTGATTTAGAGGCGATGGCAGCAAGTGATAGCTTTGATGCTATTTATATAGCTTCTCCTAATTCACATCATGCCAAGCAGTCAATGCTATTCATGGAGCACGGCAAACATGTAATTTGCGAAAAACCTTTTGCTTCACATGAAAGAGAAGCCGAGTTAATGATTGCTTGTGCACAAAAAAATAAGGTTCTACTGATGGAAGCAATGAAAACAACATTTGTTCCAAGCTTCTTAAGCATAAAAGAAAATCTACATAAAATCGGGAAAGTCCGTCGTTATGTTGCTAACTATTGTCAATATTCCTCTCGTTATGATAAGTATAAAGAAGGAATTATATTAAATGCCTTTAAACCAGAGTTTTCGAATGGTTCCTTAATGGATATTGGCATTTATTGTGTTTATCCGATGGTAGCGCTCTTTGGCGAGCCCGATAAGGTACAAGCAACTGGCTATATGCTTGAATCCGGTGTGGATGGACAAGGCAGTATTTTATTCACATATAAAGATATGGAGGCAGTTGTCTTTCATTCAAAAATATCCAATTCCTTTATACCTTCTGAAATCCAAGGGGAAAATGGCACGATTATAATTGATAAAATATCTAGTCCATCGAAGGTAGAGATCCATTTTAATGATGGAAGCATTGAGGATATAAGCAAACCACAAATCGAAAATACGATGTATTATGAATTGAAATCGTTTATCGAGCTTATCGAAAGTGGCAAAACCGAATCATCGATTAATTCATATTTCAATTCACGTATTACCGCACGTCTATTAGAAGCTGCTAGAAAACAAGTGGGAATCGTATTCCCAGCAGATAAAGTAAACGAATAAAAATCTCCCCCATTATTTGTGTATTCCATAAGTAATGGGGGATTATTTTTATTTATTTATTAATCTACTGCCTGTAGCTTAATGCAAACACTATAGAAATCCTTCCGTGCAAGATGGATTGGGTAACCTGCTTGCATAAGCAAATCACCACCATATATTTCTTTCGATTCCTCTACTTGATAATTTTTATTACTATCTAGCCCACTTAATAAAATCCGTTGATAGGCAGCATTTGGTTTCGATAAAACTCTATTGTAAAATACGACTGCTTTGTTTTTATCCTTGGAAACGAACATCCAGGAAGCTTCATTTCCTTCAAATGGACTTTTCAGACGGTAAAGATCGCCTTGTTGCACAAGAGATCGGATGCTTTTATATAATTCTACCTGCTGTTTTACAATTTCTATTTCTTCCTTTGTTAATTTCGTTAAATCCATTTCATAGCCAAAGTTCCCACTCATTGCAACATTTCCCCTAGTAGTTAAAGGAGTCATTCTACCTACTTGATGATTCGGTACAACAGAAATATGGGCACCAATGGCACTTGTTGGATATACAACACTTGTTCCATATTGAATTTTTAACCGTTCAATCGCATCGGTGTCGTCACTAGTCCACGTCTGCGGCATATAGAACAGCATTCCTGGATCAAAACGACCGCCACCGCTTGAACAGTTTTCGAATAATATATGTGGGAATTTTTTTGTAAAACGTTCCAGTAGCTCGTAAAGTCCGAGCACATACCGATGCGGTAGTTCCATTTGCTGTTCCGGTAATAATGCCTCAGATCCTATTTCGGTCATATACCGATTCATATCCCATTTAATATACGAAACAGGAACATTCGTAAAAATAGCACTCAATCGATTAAATATGTAATCCCGTACATCTTTACGGCTATAGTCCAAAATTAATTGATGGCGAAATTCCGTCCGCCTGCGTCCCTTTACATGAATACACCAATCTGGATGATTTTTGTAAAGCTCGCTTTTCGGAGATATCATTTCTGGCTCCACCCAAAGCCCGAACGCCATTCCCATACCATTAATTTTTTTCGCTAAGCCATCAAGACCATTCGGAAGCTTTTCTTTGTTGACATACCAATCGCCTAATGAAGTAGTATCATCATTCCGTTTCCCAAACCAGCCATCATCTAAAACAAACAACTCTAACCCTACTTGCTTTCCTACTTTCGCAATTTCCAATAGCTTTTCTTCATTAAAATCAAAATACGTTCCTTCCCAATTGTTTACTAAAATTGGTCGTTCCATATCACGATAGGCTCCTCTTGTTAAACGCTCCCGATATAATGTATGGAAGGTGCGTGACATGTCTCCAATTCCATTAGAGGAATATACCATGATAACTTCTGGTGTATGGAAGGTTTGACCAGGTGCTAAATTCCAATAGAAATTAAAAGGATTCAATCCCATCGATACCCTTGTTTGATTATATGGGTCTACCTCTGCCTCCGCTAAAAAGTTACCACTGTAAACAAAGCTAAAGCCGAAAACATCGCCATGATTCTCATCAGCATTCGGACGCGCCAATGCAAAAAACGGATTTAGTTGGTGACTACTTACCCCTCTTTTACTATCGATTGAAAGATTCCCAGGCTTTAACGGTGTTCTTTGCATATGTGCTTCCCGACCCCATGCTCCAGCAAGATAAATTGCTTCATAATTTGAATCATGGAAATCCACTGTCGTACTTAAAGCCCGTAATAATTTCAGCGACTTTTTCCCATTGTTAAAAAATCGTACCGATCGTGCAATAACATTAGCTTTTTCAAAAATGGTGTAATATAAATAAACTTCGAGTTTCGTATAGTTATCTATCAATTGCAACTCTAATGTATGTGCTTCATCATCTGCTTCCACATATACAGCCGGTAGACCTTCTAATGGCGGCTTACCATCTATTAACCGATATCCAGTATAAATTAACTCACTGACCCTACTACCATCATCCGCTATTTCGATTTGATAGGCAGGGCTGCGAAAATCACCCGATCCATATTGCGGATACTCCTGTGGAAGTCGGTCAATAAAATTCTTTTTTTGCTGTGTTAGTATGCTAGCTAAATGATCACCATGTCTCAGCCGCTTTCCCCAGTAGGCATGGGCAGGATAACCATTTATAATTTGAAGACAGTAGCTCATGTTTTCGGATTGCAGGTGAAAAACTTTATCTTTTTTTAAGAAAAAAATGGACATACACTCACCTCAATATTTTTCTATTGATTATGCAAAATTATCCATGTATATCATTACATACCCTCTTCTTACTGCTTCTTCCGCTCCTCTTGAAAATATGTAGACAATTTATCTTGAAAGCTATCGAATATAGCGGAAAATTTACTTACTAGTATTTTTCAAAACAATTTTGACTTCATATTTATCTAGTATTATTTCCCCGGTTATTTCGTCTCCAGTAATTATATCTTTCACAGTATCGGAAAAGGCAATTAGTTGTTTCTCTTCCGTGAAATTCATGACAAAAATATAATCTTCGGATGCGGACTTTCTTACTTGTACCGAAACACCCTTTCCATGTTTTACAGATGCTGCAGGCATAATAGCAAGCTCATCAATGATTTCATCATAGAAATCTGTATGGAATTGATTTTCCAATCGAGCACCAATATAATATGCTTTTCCATTTCCATAGGAATGACTAGTTATAGCTGCTGTATTTGCATAGAAGTCTTGTAAATATATTCCTTCACTTTTTGCACCATGAACAGAAAGTACAGTCGCATAATCCTTTAATTGATAGATTTTGTTATGAAAGGAAACATAATTTTCGTCTTTCGGATATAAAGTGTCTGTTTCTAACAGATTAATTCCAAATACTTCTTGCAAATCATGATGCCAGCCACATAAGTACGTTAAGTCATGTTCATTCACTAGTCCGCTAATATAAGTCATCACAAGTCTTCCACCATTTGCAACAAAGGATTTCAAACGAGAAATTGTATCTTCACTTACTAAATATAGCATTGGCACTATTAGTAATTTATAGGAAGAAAAGTCCTGTTCCTTTGTGATGACATCTACCGGAATATCCTTTTCCCAAAACGGACGATAATGCTGCTGTAAAGTTTGCGGATAGCGCTTTGTATCCATCCCAAAACCTTGTGCATCATTGATTGCCCAATTACTCTCCCAATCATATAGGATTGCAATATCAGCAGGTCGATTCGTCCCAATAATATCTGTTAACTTCTCTAATGTTTCTCCAACCTTTGCAACTTCTTGAAACACACGATTGTTTGGACTATTATCATGATCTACTACTGCACCATGAAATTTTTCAGAAGAACCTCGTGATTTTCTCCATTGAAAATACAGCACACTATCTGATCCGTGAGCAATCATCTGCATAGAGGACAACAGATGCATTCCCGGACGCTTTGCTTTATTGATTGGATGCCAGTTTACATTACTTGGCGTTGATTCCATTAATAGGAACGGCTGCTGCTTTAAGCTCCTGTATAAATCATTGATAAACCCTACTTTTATCGCTAAATCAGCCGTACTTTCCCAGTCATTGTGCCAGGAGGGATATGCATCCCAGCTAATAACATCCAAATGCTTAGCAAATTTACTATAATCTAATCCTTGGAAGGGAATTAAGTCAACGGTGTCAGCCATAAAATTCGTGGTGATAGGAATATTTGGTGTTAGCTCTCTTAACGGTACAATTTCATTTTCGTAAAATGATATTGTTTGCTCTGTAACAAATCGTTTCCAATCAAGCTTCAAGCCATGAACGGCATTTTCCCCAATTGGTGATGGTGACTCAATTTGTGACCAATCGGTAAATGTATGACTCCAAAACGGTCCCCACCATGCATCATTCAATGCTTGTAAATCATTATTATATTTTTCCTTTAGCCAGTTTCTGAATGCATCTTGACATAAATTACAATGACATTCCCCACCATATTCATTTGAAATATGCCACAGTAAAAGCGCTGGATGATCTCCGTATCGCTCGGCTAACTTCCGATTGATTTTCTGCGTCTTTTCTCGATATATCGGAGAAGTAAAGCAGTGATTATGTCTTCCACCATGAAGCTGTTTTTGTCGGTTTTCATTGACACGTAAGATCTCTGGGTATTTTTGCGACATCCATGCAGGCCGCGCACCACTTGGGGTTGCAAGGATAACCTTTCCGCCAATTTTGTGGATGTTTTCAAAAATAGTATCTAACCAAATAAAGTTGTATTCTCCCTCTCTTGGTTCCAGTGTACTCCAAGCAAATATCCCTACAGAAAATGTATTCGTATGGGACAATTTCATTAATTTCACATCATATACTAAAATATCGGGACGATTTAGCCACTGATCTGGATTGTAATCTCCACCATGAAGCATAAAGCTGGCATTAGTAACATATGTTTTCTCATGCGTTGACATGTATTCTTCCTCCTAAACCAGTAATAGTGAAACAACTATTATTCTTTAACTCTTTAATTCTATTCCCTAAATCACCTGAAATAATGGTTGCATAGAAATAAAATTGGTTGGGATGGTTGGAAATTTTCCTTGCACTAGTTTTGCTAAATAACGCATTCCCGGTTCTTCACTTTCAGCATGTCCTAAGGCGATTACTGCCTTGTTTCTTCCTTGACTAATCGCATCCCGAACATATTCTGGCGTCTCCCACTCCGGCCCTTCTCCAAATAAGACAAGATCTAAATCATATTTTTCCATTAAAGGGATTGCAGTGGAACCTCCACCTCTATAACCAACTAATAGTCCTACACGCTGACATTTCATCGAAAGGTCTCCTACACAACGTAAATAGTCCATCCCTAACTTTCCTTTTACATATTGCGCAATATCAAATACGGTTGTCATTGGGAGTTGAACAATGGTTGCAGTTGGCAGCTCATCTGAAATGTATGGCTCCCATTCTAATGCTTGTACGAGTCCCTTCGTAATCCCATCCGGCTGATAGCGATGCCAATAATCGTGAAACCGAAATACAGCAAGTCCAGATTCCTTCAATAATTTTTCCTTTTCTTCATGCACTTGGTTTTCTCCGTATGGCTTTTCATCCCAATGGTTGTAAAATAAGCATTCATGGGTGATTAATAGATTTGCTCCTAAATCGATTGCCTGTTGGATAACGCGATAAGTTGGCATAAACGCAATTGCAATTCCATTGACCACTGCATTTTCTGAACCAAACTTTAACGTATCGACTGTATTTTTAGGAACCTCTATATTGTTTTTTAATAATTGCAGTACATCATTAACTGTAACCTTCATCTAGCTAGTCTCCTTCACAATAATATTGCACGATACTACCTGAACTTTAGACCGCGACTGAATACTTATTATTTTATGAAATATCTATCATATATATCCAGAAAATTCTTTAATAGCAACTTTAGTTAATGATAAAATAGCTGAACCCTATTTGTGAGTCCAGCTAGTAAATTGTGTAACGTTCTATTTAATTATCAACCTATAAAGAAAGCTTAATCACTTCGTTATTCTCAGCTGCTTTGAAAATTACTTCCATTAGTTTTAATATACGTAGCACTTCTTCGTTTTTGACAATAGCCTCTGCTTTCTTTTCAATAACAGAAACTAAATTTTCATAGAAGTCCTCCATTGATTTTTCAACACTAGGTAAAGCTAACGTACTCGTTGCTTCCTCTGAAGGTGGTGCCATTGTTTTTGTTAAACCTTGACCAGCCTGAATAGGTTTTGGTGCTGCAGCTAATACATCCGAATTTTGTTTAACAATTTTACCATTAATACTCCAATCATTGATGATAGCTGTTCCTTCTGTTCCTTTGATATACCATCTTGGAAGCGTGATGAAGTTTGTAGTACCTACTTCAACTAAAGCATTTATGCCATTTTCAAATGTAAGATACGTTTGGAATCCATCATCCACCTCATCACCTAAAATATAGCTCAAGTTCGCATACACACTTGTAAGCTTACTATCTACCATAAATAATAGCTGATCTAATAAGTGGACACCCCAATCAAGTACCATACCGCCACCATGCTCTTTTAAATGACGCCAATCACCTGGAATCCCATTTGCTCCATGCACTCGAGATTCAATTTGAAATACATCGCCGACCATTTTTTCATCAAACATTTTCTTCGTTGTTAAAAAATCTTGGTCCCAACGACGGTTTTGGTGTACCATTAACACTTGATTATTTTCCTCTGCAACAGCAATCATTTCTTCAAAATCTTTACTGTAAATAGTAACTGGCTTTTCACAAACTACATGTTTTTTTGCATTCAACGCACGGATTGCAATTTCTTTATGCACGTCATTTGGTGTTGCTATTAGGACGATATCAATTGTTTCATCCGAACATATGGCATCTAAGCTGTCATATACTTGGTAACCATCCGTAATGGCAGCTTCCATTCTTTCCGGATTGATATCATAAATTCCAGTAATCGCTATTCTTGGTTGGTCTTTTAAAATATGATTCGCATGGTAGCCTCCCATACCGCCATATCCTACAATTGCCAAGTTATATTTTTTTTCCATCGTCAAGTCCTCCAGTATGTTACGGTAAATTTATTGATGATTTGCAACGTTCCACCGTCTATAACCTATTCATTACGAAAGTAAAATTATAGGGATACGATTTTTTTCGTTTCCATTGATTCAATAGCCCCTAAAATAATCTCTAAAGATTTCTTTCCTTCTTCGCCTGTAATTAGTGGCTCTTTATCTGTTAATAAGCAATTTGCAAAGTGGTCAATTACATGTGAAGTTGTTTGTCCACCTTCTTCATTTGTTTGAATTTTGCTTAGCTTATGGTTGACTACTTCACCGTTTCGATACTCTTCGATTAAGGAATACTCTGGGTCTGCTTCTAATTTAAGAATACCGTTTTCACCATAAATAATAGTCGAGTTATCTCCACCTGGAGCATATGCCCAGCTTGCCGCTAATGTACCAATTACGCCATTTTCTGTTCGTAAAATGCAAACCGCATTATCATCGACTTCAGAATAAGACTTCGCATTCGTTTCAATGAAACTACCAACCTCTGAGAATTCCCCTAATAGGTAGCGCATTAAATCTGCTTTATGAACACCAAGGTCCCCCATTGCTCCAATAAATGCTTTTTCTTTATTAAAGAACCAGCTATCTGCACCATCAATACTCCAGCCTTCAGGACCGCCATGACCAAATGTTGTTTTAAAGCTATAAATTTTCCCTAGCTTGCCACTTTCAATAATTTCTTTTGCCTTTTGATGGGACGCAACAAAGCGTTGATTATGTCCAATCATCAGCTTACGACCATTTGCTTTCGCTGCTTCAATCATTGCCTCTGCTTCTTCTTTTGATGTTGCCATTGGTTTTTCACATAGTACATGTTTCCCTGCATTTAATGCAGCAATAGATACAGGAGCATGCAAATAGTTTGGTAAACATACACTAACGGCATCTAAATTTTCTAAGTTTACTAGTTCTTGATAATCAGTATAGGCTGTTGCTCCATATTGCTTTGCCATTTCTTCTGCACGCTCTGGAACAATATCACATACTGCCACGATTTCTACATTTTTATTTGCATGATATTCTGGTAAATGACGATATCTTGCGATACTTCCACAGCCGATTACTCCAACTTTTAATGTACTCATTTTATATTCCTCCAAATGATGATTTTTTTATGAATTGTTCGTTAATTACTTTATGCTTTCGTTAAATACGGAAGCTTAGATTTTAAATAATGTAAGCTCATTTCAATACTCTCTAATGGGTTACGACGACATACATCTTGTTCCACAACCCACCATTGGACATTTGCCTCTTCACCAATATGTAGAACTGATTCCAAATCTACTCCACCTGTACCTAATTCAGCAAACGCTTTCTCTTCATCTGTTGTCATGTCTTTCAAATGTACAATTGGTGTGCGTCCTTTAAACCGTTTAATCCATTCGACTGGTTGTTCACCAGATTTTTGTAGCCAATAAATATCAAACTCTGCTTTCAAAAATTCGGGGCTTGTATCGTTTAAAATCGCCTCTAATGCCGTTCTACCATCCGATAGACGCTCTAGTTCAAAATCATGATTGTGGTAACAAAGTGTTAATCCTTCTTTTTCCACAATTTCCCCTGCTACTTGTAAAAAGGCTATTAACGAAAGGTAATCTTCTTCTGAACGTTCGTCAGGCATTAAAAATGGACAAACGATATAAGAACTTCCTAATATTTTTTGTTCTTCAATTACTTGAGCTAAGTTCGTTTTTAAGTCACTTAAAGGTACATGACTAGACGCAGCCTTCAGTCCCAATTTATCTAAATGCTCTCTTACTTCTTCTGGTGAATGTCCAAACAGCCCCGCAAACTCCACCCCATCGTACCCCAGCTCTGCTACCTTTGCTAAAGTACCTAGAAAATCTTCAGCACATTGATCACGTAACGTATACATTTGAACTGCTACAGGAATGTTTTTCATCGAATTACCCCTTTCAGTTAAAACGTTTTCATTTTTTTGTAAAAATTTTTCCAATCCACACTATCCTGTCCATATTATCGATTGAAAAATAAAGGCGGATTTCTATCAGATTGTTGTTTTTCATAAGATATGAAATCTTGAATGAACGGTTGAGCAACTATAATACACGTAGACTCCCGCAGGAAAGCGGAGTGTATTTAATCGGCTATTTACTAATAGCAACAATCTTACGAAACAGCCAAAATAAAAAGGCATATCCTACTGTCTCCTTAAGAATACAGCAGAAGTATACCTTTTTCTTCCTTAATATCTAATTAATTATTCCCGTATTTTGACTTTTTATATTTCAATGGCGAAGTGCCGAATTTTTCCTTAAATAAATGATGAAATGTTTTTACACTATGAAAACCTGCTAAGCTTGCCACCTCAATCATTTGCAAATCATCATTCAATAAAATCCATTTCGCTTTATTTAAACGGTAATCATTCAAAAAGGTAACAAACGTCTGTCCAGTTAATTTTTTAAAATACCGCGTAAAATATTGTGGATTAAAGCCAAGATATTGTGAAATATCCTCAATCGTAATCTTTTGCTGATAATGTTCTTCAATAAACGAGAAAATTTTATTTAAATTATCAATGAGAATTTTCGGATTTGAAATTGCCTCCGACTGATATTGATTCGATTTCTCATCCGAGTACACTGTTCGATATAACCAGAGGATCAGCTCATACATTTTCGACTTAATGGCATATAAATACCCTTTTTCTTTTTGAATCATCTCTTCATATATTTCTCGAATTAATGATTGCAGCCTAGTTACTGTAGATTCCGGCCAAGTGAGGCTTGATTTTTCAAAGCCATTCAATAATTGCAAAAGCGAGTGTTCTTCCTTGTTTATTAGTCTCATATCTTTAAAGAATGAATGATCAAACATAACAACAATCCGCTCACTATCAGGAGACGAAAGGTAATAATGTACCTCTCCGCCATTAATAATACGAATTTCTCCTGCTGCCATTGTTAAAATGGTATCGTTGATTCCTATATTTAATGTTCCCTTTAAAACATAGACAATTTCCACTTCTTTATGCCAGTGTGGAAGAACGTTTAAATCTCCACTATTAAAAAAACAGGCGATCGGAAATTCATTGTTATCCTTACGAATTTCTAGATATGAATTCCTCAAAATAATTGCCTCCAAAAGATGCATTTTATTTCTAATACATGATTCGTTTATCATTGTAGCCTTTCAATCAATAGGTGGTGACGACGAGCCGATTATTTTTTACTTTTAACGGGCTTTGCCGCAGGGTCTAACGTCTTCACTCCTAATACATCTAACAAAAAGACGAATATCGGAATTCCTAAAATCAATCCCCATACTCCAAAGAAATGCTCCCCAAAAATTAGGACAATAAAAGTATAAAATACCGGTAAGTTAGTTTTCGATGACATTAGTTTTGGATTCAACACATACGCTTCAATAGCATGCACTACTGCAACCATGATTAAAATATATACAACATGCATCAAACCGCCAATACTATAGGCGATAAAGCATAATGGGATAAGTGAAATGATAACTCCAGCAACCGGAATTAATCCTAAACAGAAAACCATAATTGCCAAGCCAAAAAGATTTGGAAAGTGTAAAAACCAAAGGAATACAGTTGTGATAAACATATTAACCGAAGCAATAATAAATTGGGCTTCAATTACTTTACCAAACGTATTCGCAAACTTTCCACCAAAGTATTTAATTTCGTTATAGAAGGAGCTAATCTTACTATGTTGAAATTTATTCGTAAATACGATTATTCTTTCTTTCTCTAACAAGAAAAATAAGCTTAAAATTAACGCAATAAAGACCTGAAGTCCTACTGTCCCAATGTCGTTAACAAATTTCAAAATAACCGTAACTCCCGTTTCTAAATAGTTCGAGATATTGTATTTCTCCAATAGATCAAATATATAATTCAATATAACATTGTCTGTTGAAATCGGTTTTGAATAAAAATCCGCTAATTGATGAAATAATTGAGTTACTTCATTTATAATAATCGGTAAATATTTAACTGCACCATAGACAAGCAAAGAAACTGCAGCAACATAAATAGCAAGTACTGTAACCTTTCGATTAATAGGAATTCTTTTCGTAATAAATTGTTCCAAGCCATTAATTAAAAACGAAAAAATAAACGTTAATAAAACAATGTTTATGATGCTGCCAATTAAAAATAAAACAAAAATAATAATTGAAAAAATTAAAAACCGTTTTACGCCTGTTCTTTGAAAGAATTTGTAAATATCGTTCGTCACTAGCCTCTTCCTATCTATATTTATTTCTATTACTTACAGAAAATTTTGTATTCTTTGCATGTATTATGTACTACTACCTTTATTTTATCATAGAAGGTTATTTGAAGCTTTATAAAACGAAAAATTTCCTTACTATTTTCCTACTTGTATTACACTTGACTACATTTTTTTAGTTCGGATTTCATTCGTTCCTATGTTTTAATTAAAGACGATCGGAACATTTATTTTCGAAGGGAAATATGATATAACAGAAAAAGCGCCCAAGAAGGTTGCGCAACTCTTTTTTTCACCGTAAGATAAAGTTAGTGGATGAAGCAGCAAAAGCTTTTTCATCACTTACAAATAAAGGATGACTTGAAATGACTAATAATCAGGAAATATATAATCAATTACTAACGATTGTAGATAAAAATAACATCGCCGTTGATGAATATTTACGAAACCATACGTATACTAAATTAGGTGGTAAGGCTGACTTTTTTATTACCCCAAATACTTATGAAGAAGTTGCAGGAATTGTACAATATTGCAAGAAAAAATTGACTCCGTTAACACTGATTGGCAATGGTTCTAATTTGATTGTTCGAGATGGCGGCATTCGCGGAATCGTGCTTTCCTTAAAGAACTTCCATTCCATTACAGCAGACAACAACACAATTACTGCCCAGAGTGGTGCAGCTATTATCGATGTTTCGAGAAAAGCATTGGAGGCACATTTGACTGGTCTAGAATTTGCATGTGGAATTCCAGGAACAGTTGGTGGCGCATTGTATATGAACGCAGGTGCTTATGGTGGAGAAGTAAAAGACGTGCTAGATCATTGCATCGTCGTTGATAAACAAGGAAAGCTCCAAACAAGAACTGCTTCCGAATTAGAGTTATCCTATCGCCATAGCAATATCGAGGAAAAAGGCGATATTGTATTAGAGGCTACTTTTCAATTAAAGCCTGGAAAGTTCAATGCAATCAAAGAAATGATGGATGATTTAACATATCGCAGGGAATCAAAGCAACCATTAGAATATCCTTCCTGTGGCAGTGTTTTCAAAAGACCACCAGGTTATTTTGCAGGCAAGCTAATCCAAGATAGTAACCTTCAAGGCACACGACTAGGCGGTGCAGAGGTTTCCAAAAAACACGCCGGATTCATTGTCAATGTTGACAATGCAACGGCAACCGAATACATCTCCCTTATCGAACACGTGCAAAAAACGGTAAAAGAAAAATTCAATGTTGCCTTAGAAAGAGAAGTTCGGATTATTGGAGAAGATTTATAAGAAGAAAAATAAGATATAAAAAAGGAATAGATGCAAAAATCTATTCCTTTTTGTTTAGATTAGAGTAACTCCCTTTCTATCCTTACAGCGACTGAGCTGTTGCCTTCTTTGTAACTAATGAGCTGATAATAAACGCAATTAACGAGAGTAAAATTGGAAATACAACGGTATGCATACCGAGTGCACTTGGATAATTTCTATCAAACAATATATAAGAAATGACACCAACTAACATCGACATAATCGCCCCATATTTATTCCCCGTCTTCCAATAAAGCCCTAAAATAACTGGCCATATAAACGCCGCTTCCAAACCACCAAAAGCAAACAAATTCAACCAGATAAGAAAATCAGGTGGGCTCAAAGCCATTAAGAAAATGATCACTCCAAGAACTGTAGTTACACTGAAGCTAATCGTTTTTATCTCTTTTGTACTAGCAGATGGATTTATGTAGCTTAAATAAATATCCTTTACTAATGCAGAGCTCACCAAAATGAGTAAAGCATTAACGGTCGACATTATAGCTGCTAACGGGGCAGCTAATACAATTCCTGCTAAAAATGGAGGCAGTACCTTCATTGTTATTGTTGGCATAACGGAATCACCAATTTCAATTCCAGGAATAATCGGCCGAGCAAAAACACCAATCAAATGCATGCCTAACATAATAACACCGACGAAAATTGTACTAATAATAATTGCTCGATGCATCGCTTTTGAATTTTTATAAGACATTGCGCGAACCGTAATTTGTGGCAAACCTACAACCCCAACACCAACTAATATCCAAAAGGAAGATACATACAATGGCGTTAATTCCCGATTAGATCCAAACGGACTTACTAGGTTTGGATTTTCTGAAACTAAATCTGCCATAATATTGCTGATACCACCACCAGCAATAATCGTTGCAATCAGTAATATTAACGTGCCAAAGAACATTACTGTTCCTTGCAATGCATCAGTAATGGCTACAGCTCGGAAACCGCCAACGATAACATAGGCCATTACCGAAACGACAAATACAAATAATGCACTTGTATAATTTATTCCAGCAAGCGATTCAATAAGTCGTGCTCCACCAACTAATTGAGCAGTCATGGAGGAAAAAAGAAAAATAATAATACTCAAGGCAGACAATATCCCTACCCATTTACTTTGGTACCTTTCCTTTAAATAATCAATTAATGTGACCGCCTTGTATTGTCTCGCTACAATTGCAAACTTCTTTCCTAATATCATTAATACAAAATATCCTGCAGGTAGCTGTGCCATCGATAACAAAACCCAGCCAAGACCAGTAGAATATGCTACTCCCGGTCCGCCGATAAAGCTACTTGCACTACCATAGGTGGCCATCATAGTCATTGCTAAAATAAATCCACCTAATTCTCGACTACCTAAAAAATATTCTTGAATAAAAGAACTCGATTGCTTTACATATTTATTAGACCAAAACCCGATGATAAAAAGAATTACTAAAAAAATAATAAGTGGAAATATAATACCCCAATTCATCAAAATCCTACTTTCATCATAATATCGCTTATTTTACCAACCTACTGCTGCATATCCTCTTCTTCAAAAGGAACATCTTTAAAGAATTTTTTCACTGCCCAATATATGAGAATAGACATGATGACAAGACTACCAATACAACTATAAAAAAACCATTCAGGAAAGCCTAAAATATAGTGATATTCTTCTGGCGAGCCTGATCCTAAACCATATGCAAACCCAAACCACCATAGAAAATTAACAATAACTAATCCTACACCCATCCACGCTTCTCTTTTGGCAATTTTAAAACGAGAATCATCGGAAAATGATTTATCTTCCATTTGCAAAACCCCCTTCAAAAACTGGTGAAATATACCTTCAATCATTGTAACCAATTGCTTGTCCATCAACAAGTGTAGTGAATGCGCTAAATGCATCCTTTTTAATTGGATTCTTCCATAGCTACTGTAAACATAGGAAAGGGCAACCTATAATTAAGCTGCCCTTCTTTTTTTATTGATTTACATTATCTGTATTTTTCTCACAATCGCATTTTCCTTTATGCTTGTGCATTTTATGCTTGTCCCATTTCGGAACGAAATTTTCTTCTTTTAGCTTTTGAAAATGTTTGTCCATATGTTCCAAAATTTTATCTGCCTTCTCTTGCGTTAGAATACCAAATTCGACATATTTATTAATTAGCTGTTTTCTTCCTTCCATTAAATCTGCTGTTAAGCCTTCTAGTTCCTTTATTTGCGCCTCTGAAAGCTTTACTTCCTCAGTCGAAGAATTAGCTTCCTTCGATTGCACTTCCTCATTTTCTCCTAAGCGCTGTTCTACTTGCACATAGTTCCAATCTTCCTCTAATTCTGCCGTACTAGCTGCTGATTCATTTAATAGTTTACTCTCATCAGGAAGAACATTCGCAATTGGCAGAGCTGCCGCAAGCAATATAGCCGAAAGCTTTAAACTGCTAAACATAGTTACCACCCTTTCAAATTTTATTATCGGTTTATTATTTTGTATTAATAACCTTTTTATTCCTGAAAATGAAAAATTTATATTTCAAATTTGAATACATGTTTTTACTTTACAAGCCTACAGACTTCACGAAAAGCGGAGTTTATTCCGTTTACAAATTGCTAGTAACGTTAATATAAAAAAAGTGTATAAATTTTTAAAATTAACAGCAAATTTAATTCTAAATATTTAAACATTAGTATACTAATTAATTAAATAACTATTTTCCCTTTTGAATTGGTAGATAAACAAAACCGAGGTGACGTTTATGAATAAACCCGCATTATTGGAAGTAAGTGGGCTAAAGACCTATTTTTACTTAGAAAACAAAAAGGTAGCAAAGGCAGTGGATGGTATTGATCTTGCCATTTACCCAGGAGAAACCGTCGCAATCGTAGGTGAATCGGGAAGTGGGAAAAGCGTTACTTCCTTATCGATTATGAAACTAATTAACAAACCTGGGAAAATAGAGGCGGGATATATTAAATTTTCTGGAACGGACTTTACGCCATTATCAGAAAAACAAATGACGAAAATTCGCGGCAATGATATCGCAATGATTTTTCAGGAACCAATGACCGCTTTAAATCCGGTATTTACAATAGGCAACCAAATTATCGAGACTTTAGTAAAACATCAAAAATTAACGAAAAAGGATGCCTATACTAGGGCTGTCGAATTATTGAAGATGGTCGGATTTCCTCGTGCAGAAGAAACGATGCGAGAGTACCCACACCAGCTTTCTGGCGGAATGCGGCAGCGAGCAATGATTGCTATTGCAATTTCCTGTGCACCTAAATTATTAATTGCCGATGAACCGACAACAGCATTAGACGTAACTATTCAAGCCCAAATATTAGATCTGTTAAATGAAATGAAAGAACGATTTAATATGTCGATTTTGCTCATTACCCATGACCTTGGAATTGTTGCTGAATATGCCGACCGCGTAATGGTTATGTATGGTGGACAAATTGTAGAAAGCACATCGACTACGCAATTATTTGAACAACCACAGCATCCTTATACAAAGGGCTTACTAGAAAGCTTGCCAAATATTGATAACGATGTCCCACGATTAGGGGCTATAAGCGGTATGGTACCACCGTCTTATCATTTTCCAAAGGGCTGCCGATTTTCCGACCGGTGCCCGTCTGCAATGGAAAAGTGTAGAGAGGATAATCCAAAATTAGTAAATCTTACTGACGAACATCAAGTCCGCTGCTATTTATACGAAGGAAACGAACAATAATGTAATAACTTCTATGTTTTAAAAGTATGATAGTAAAAATCATTCCTTCTTTACTCCTATACACACGAAAAAACTTCAAATAATACCAATAGAAAAAAGCATGGACAACTGGAAAGAATCAAACGAAATGGGTACTAAAATCTATAATAAGGGGGCGTTCTCGTGGCATTACAGGAGAAAGAGCTTATGCAGGGCACAGAACAAGATGTCATCTTACAACTAGCAAACGTAAAAAAATACTTCCCTATTAAAGGGGGTATTTTGAAGCATACCATTGGTCATGTCAAGGCAGTAGACGATATATCTTTACATGTTTTTCGAGGGGAAACACTTGGAATCGTTGGTGAATCAGGGTCTGGTAAATCGACATTAGGTCGGGTTATTTTACGATTGCTCGACCCAACTGAAGGAGAAATCTATTTTGAGAAGCAAAACATTTCGAATTTAACCAATCGGAGGCTACGTGCTACTCGACGAGATATGCAAATTATTTTTCAAGATCCATTCGCTTCCCTAAATTCGAAAATGAATGTAGGGGAGTTAATAGAGGAGCCTTTAATTGTACAAACGAAATTAAGTAAAAAAGAACGGACAGCAAAAGTAACAAGTTTACTAGAAAAAGTTGGTTTACGTTCCAGCGATCGCTTGAAATATCCACATGAATTTTCAGGTGGACAAAGGCAGAGAATTAGTATCGCAAGGGCATTAGTCTTGAATCCGAAATTTGTTGTGTGCGACGAGCCTGTGTCTGCATTGGATGTATCCATACAAGCACAGGTCCTTAATTTAATGGCAGATTTACAAGATGAGCTACAATTAACTTATTTATTTATATCCCACGATTTAAGTGTCGTTAAACATATAAGTGATCGAGTTGCGGTCATGTATTTAGGGCGAATTGCTGAAATTGCACCAAAACATGCAATCTACCACGAGCCGCTCCACCCTTATACACAAGCATTATTATCTGCAGTTCCCGCTGTTGACAAAAAAAAGGCAAGGGAAAAAATTATATTAACGGGGGATCTACCTAGTCCATCCAACCCACCTTCCGGATGCCCATTTCGTACAAGATGTCCAAAGGTACATGATGTTTGTTCACAAGTTAGACCAGAGTTGACAGATCAAGGGAACGGTCATTTTGTCGCTTGTCATCTTTATAAATAAAAATAACTGAATATTCAAATATAATAAATATTTCTTCACTATATCAAAGGAGGTGATGCTTAAAGATAATGACACTACAAAGGTTAGAGATTTCCTAAACCGTAATAAAAGCCATTGTGCCAAGTAAGAGGATAGGTGAAAAAACACTAAATAAACGCCTATCTTCCGAACAACGCTTGACCTGAATTGACTATTTTAAAGGGGTGGAAATTTTGAAGAAAAGAAAAAGTTGGCTTTCCTTATTAGCTATTGTTTTCCTGCTAGGTATGCTTGCTGCATGTTCGGATGGAAATAAAGAAACGACAAATGACCCTGATGATGGGAATAACGATCCGGTAACATCTGAGCCAAAAAGCGGTGGTACTGTAGTTGGCGCAATGGATACCGCACCAACTGGTCAATTTAACCCTATCTTTTATCAGGAAGCATATGAAGCAAATATTTTAGGATTAACACATGATTCTCTTTTGTCACAAAATGATGAGCTTGAATTCGAACCACATTTAGCAAAGGAATGGAAATTTAGTGAAGATTTTTCTTCTGTAACATTTACATTGCGAGATGATGTGAAATGGCATGATGGCCAACCATTTACAGCGAACGATGTGGTCTTTACGTATAAAACAATTGCTGACCCAGAATATGTAGCTGCTGGCGGTGTTCGTTCCAGCTATGTATCGAAGCTAGTTGGGGCAGAAGAATACACTTCTGGTGAAACAGATGAGTTCCCTGGTGTTGTGGCTGATGATGATTACACCGTAACCTTCCATTTTAAAGAGCCGAATGTAATGGCATTAGCGGACGCCAGCTTTACGATTATTCCAGAGCATATATTCAAGGATATTCCTGTAGCTGATATGCCTAGTGCAGCAGCTTCGTTACAACCAAATGAGGTAATCGGAACAGGACCATTTAAATTTACTGAAATGGTAGAGGGAGAGCGCTACGTATTAACAAAAAACCCGGACTATTTCCTAGGGGAACCGTATTTAGATTCGGTTGAATGGCGTGTAGTTAATCAAGATTTAATTCTCCAGTTATTGGAATCAGGGGAAATAGATTTTGTTGCCGATCCTAACGGTTTCCAAGCAGCAGACTATGATACCGTTGCGAATATGGAGCACGTGAAAATAATTGAGCAAAATGATTTTGGATACCAGTTACTGGGATTCATACAAAATTATCGAACACCAGAGGACATTGAGGCTGGGGTTCTCGAGCCAGAAAACTGGGTACCAAATGAAAGATTAAAAGATCCGAAAGTACGTCAGGCGATTGCTTACGCTATAAATCGTCAAGCACTAATTGGAACAAAAGCAGGCGAGGGTCTACTGCATGGACGCGGCCAAATCATTAATGCACCAATCGCTACCCAATTTCCTGCTTACGATGGGGAAAATCCAAATCAGTACGAATTTAGTCAAGAACAGGCAAACGCATTGCTGGATGAGGCAGGATATAAAGATGTTACCGGTGATGGCTTAAGAGAGGACCCGGAAGGTAACGAATGGGTGCTTAAGCTAGCCTATCCATTAGGTAACAAATTAAGAGAAGATTCCGCTCCAATTATTGTGGAAATGCTAGCAGAGGTTGGTGTTAGTGTCGATTTACAGCAACCATTAGAAATGGCAGCATATGTTCCAGAGCTTACAAATACACAGGATTGGGATCTGTATTTATTAGGTTGGACACTAGGATCCGGTGACCCAGATCCAAGTGGACTTTGGGGTTCAAAAGATGCCTACAATTTTGGTAGATGGTACAACCCAGAAGCAGATCAATTATTAGTTGACGCTGTTACCCCACCAGACGCATTTGATCCAGAATTTCGTAACCAAGTGTATAGTGATTGGCAAGTAATGTTCCAAGAGGACCTTCCTGCATTAATCCTTTATGCACAAAATAAATTGTATGCATATAACGAGAGAATGCAAGGTGTTGTTCCAGCAGTAACTGGATTTATTAACGATCCACAACTTTGGTGGGTACAGGATTAACCGTTTAGCGAGGAAGAGCGTGCAAACGCCGCATGCTCTTTCTCTTCATTTTATCATCTGTTTTTGAATTATTTTTATGAGAATAAGAAATATCGAATGGATTGCCTAGAGGAGTGGATTCAGTCTGCAGACTATTTACGAATAGCAACATTCTATAAGAAAACATTCTTTTATAAAAAGGCAATTTATATTTACCTTCAATGGAGGGGGAACAATGTACAAATATATTATTAGACGCATCCTCATTTTCATTCCTATGCTTTTTGCCCTAACCATTATAGTATTCGCTCTCTTAAAGGCTGCTCCAGGAGATCCCTTTTCACAAATATTGGATCCTGATATCGAAGCAGGTGTTTTAGATGAGCAAAGAGCTGCAGCGGGATTTAATGATCCGATTCACGTGCAATATATCAATTGGCTAACAAGTGCGGTCAAAGGTGACTTTGGAGATTCCTTTCGCTACAAAGGAAGAGAAGTTACAGAGGTTATTATGGATCGAATTCCAAACACGGTTTACTTAGGTTTGTTCTCTTTATTAATAACCATTATTGTCGCTATCCCAATTGGTATATATTCCGCAAGACACCCATATTCTTTATTTGATTATGCAGCAACTGGATTTGGATTTTTCGGACTTGCCGTTCCTAATTTCTTTTTCGGGCTAGTTATCATATATTTATTTGCCATACAGCTTGGCTGGTTTCCTTCCCAAGGCTCCATCTCATCGACAAGCTTGACTGGCATGGAGTTGTTTACCGATCGAATCCATCATCTTATTCTACCTGGTTTAACACTAGGACTGGCTAGTACTGCCTCCTACATGCGGTACATGCGCTCTGAAGTGCTCAATGTCTTAAGTAGCGATTATATACGGACAGCAAGAGCAAAAGGAATGTCGGAAAGAAATATTTTATATAAACATACATTACGAAACGCGATGATTCCGATTATTACTCTATTCGGCTTTGAAATCGGTAGTCTTTTGGCAGGAGCGATTATTACCGAAGGGGTATTTAATTATCCAGGTCTTGGTACATTATTTTTATCCTCGATTGGGAACAGAGACTACCCAGTAATAATGGCAATTGCCTTTTTACTCGGTTTGTTTATATTAGTCGGAAACCTTATTGCTGACATTTTATATAGCATTGTAGATCCACGAATACGTTATGATTGAGGTGAAGATGAATGGAAAATAACTATATACCTGTTGCAGACCCAGGAACTAGCCAAATTGCTCCAGAGGAAAAAAGCAGGACACCATTTCAGCTTGCACTTGGTCGGTTTTTAAAAAATAAGATGGCTGTTGCAAGTGTGTTCATCCTTTTCATTATTGTATCGGCAGTAATGGCGGCACCACTCCTTACCGATCAGGATCCAACAAAATCCAATTTATTATTAGTGGAGCAAAGTCCAAGTGCAGAGCATCCACTTGGAACCGATAGCTCCGGTCGGGACAATTTCGCACGACTTCTATATGGTGGGCGAATATCACTAATTGTCGGCTTTAGTGCCATGGTATTCACACTTGCCATTGGCGTAGTTCTAGGAGCAATTGCTGGCTATTACGGTAAACTAGTCGACGCATTTATTATGCGATTTGCCGATATGATTTTGATTTTACCTTTTCTTGTTCTTGTGTTAGTTATTGTCGCTATTTTAAACAAAGTTACCATTGGTATTTTTGTTACTATCATTGCCCTCACCTCTTGGCCAGGATTAACGAGAATTGTTCGCGGGACATTTTTATCGTTACGAGAACAGGAATTTGTGCTAGGTGCAAAAGCAATCGGCGCAACGGATTTACGAATTATTTTTAAGCATTTCATTCCAAATGCAATTGGACCAATCGTTGTTAACGCGACGCTAATGATGGCTTCTTATATTATTGTAGAATCTGCCTTAAGCTTCATCGGCTTTGGTATTCCACAGCCAACACCAACTTGGGGAAATATGATATCTGAAGCTCAAAGCATACGTATCTTACAAAATAACCCAGAAGCTTGGATTCCACCAGGATTAGCAATTTTAGTAACCGTCCTCTGTATTAACTTTATTGGAGATGGTCTGCGAGACGCGCTAGATCCGAAAAGTTTGGAAAGATGAATGGTAATGTTGAGCCGTATTTTACGTACAATAGGAAAAACCTACTGTTTGACTAGAAGTTACGCAGCAGTAGGTTTTTCCCTTTCTAAATCATTTATTTTTCTTTCGAGTATGCTAGCTTTGATTAGCTAACTTCACTGTTTTTCTCCTGCTCTTTTGCTGTTCCTCCAATGCTAGTTCTTGTTTCTACCACTTGCTTTTGCTTGAAACAGATGGGAAATATTTTCTTCAAATAGCGGAAAAAATAATTGATATTCTTCTATACATACCCCAGTGGTAATCCTTTTTAAATCGCGAATAGACTTATAAGATTTCTATACACTCTACCAGTTTTCCCTTGATGTAATTTTGGCACAATTGGATTTTTCTCTGCGGCACAATACTAATCCTGTACAAAGGCATCGTCCAGATCGACAGGATTTATCGTCGTTTGATATATTCGAAAAGGAATATGTCCTTAGCATAAAAGTCATACAATTCCCCTATCTTTTTTACTTTTTTATTGAACGAAATATGGTAAACCTTATAGTATAACCATTTTCCATTTTTTACGGCGCTTTGGTATGATAGAAATATAAATAGCTAGCTCGCTAAAAAAAATATTGTATCTCACGCGTAGCATATTATTTTTTCAGATCTTCTATAAAATTAAAAACTGTTTCAAAAGGTTGTTTTCGTATTGTTTGTTGCTATTTGTAAATAGTCCGCATACTGAAGACACTTCGCTTCCCGTAGAAGTCCCCGTGTATTCAGTCTGAGCAGCAGCTCATTTTTCGCAGAATAACAACAATCCATTAAAAATGGCATTTCAAAAAGAAAAAAATAAGGAAGAGGAATTTTATGAAACCAGAAATCAACTTACTCTCCGAACGATTTGAAGTTTCTTTTAATCAGATACAGGATTCATTAGAACGATTATTAAAAGTTAATAAGAGCTTTAGCGAACTCGTTCGCTTTGGAGCTGGCCGTCATAAAGTCGTAAAAGCTTTCTATGATGATCTCCTGCAATTTGCAAGACTTCGAAATGCAATTGTTCATGACAAAACCGAAATTGGTTATTACATAGCAGAACCACATGAAAGCGTAGTGGAGCGAATTGAGCATATCGCGAAAGTTTTAACAAGGCCAAACTCCATATTATCCATCGCGTCCAAACGGGTCGTTTACTACCAATATGAAGATTCAATCATGAAGGTTATTCAAGGAATGAAGGAATATCCATATTCACAATATCCGATTTATCACAACAAAGAATGCATTGGTCTTCTGAAGGCTGGTACTATTGTAAAATGGCTAGCTGATCATATTGATGCTACTAATTTGTCTCTTAAAAACGTAAAAATAAAAGAAATATTTGCATACGAAAAGCAACATCCTGTTATTTTTGTACCGAAAAATTATAGTATTTTTGATGTAGAGGATATTTATGAGAGTTACCATGCTAAAAAAGAGGATTTAAAAATGGCGGTAGTTACTGAAAACGGAAAACGTACGGAAATGCCATTAGGTATCGTTACGGCATGGGATTTAATTGAAATTGATTACACAGCAGATTAAGTGATACATAAAAGAAAAGAGAATGCTCTGAAGCATTTTACAACCTCGGGGCATTCTCTATTTTTATAATTAGTAAACACAGCATCTATTAAGCGAAACTTACTTCCTCGTATTTACTTGTATCTACCTTTTGTAAAAATGGACTTTTTTCTCCTATATAAAACAATGTTAAGCTATGCATAGCTCTCGTACATGCAGTATAAAATAGCTTACGCTCATCCTCTTCATGATACACATCACTAGACCCGTTATATATAATAACGGCATCAAATTCAATCCCTTTCGCCAAATAGCTTGGGATGATTAATAACCCTTTTTCATAGGAATGAGTTTCCTTTTGAATCAAATGCATTGGTAATTGCTTCGATAACTCCTGATATGCAGCCAATGTTTCTTTTGCTGTTTTACAAATAATAGCAATTGTTTCCTTGCCCTCACTCTGAAGCTTACGAACCTGTTCGACTATCTTCTCATTAAGATGGGGAACATTGTTTACTTTAGCTACCATAGGTTTGCTTCCGTTGCGATTAAATGGCTCAATC
Organism: Perspicuibacillus lycopersici; assembly: GCF_025660475.1. GTDB lineage: Bacteria > Bacillota > Bacilli > Bacillales > Caldibacillaceae > Perspicuibacillus > Perspicuibacillus lycopersici. The sequence goes on along the minus strand of NZ_JAOUSF010000006.1, from coordinate 114,639 downwards.
GACGGTCTATCCGTTAAAATCATCTCTGAAAACTCGACAATTTGTTTAGTAGAGCGATAGCTTTTCGTTAATACTATCTTTTTTTGTTCTTCTAACGGAAACAGACTATCTGATTTCGCTAATCCACTTTCATTATTAGTTGAATGAGAATAGATCGATTGATTGATATCACCTAGTATTGTCATTTTACTATTTGGGAAAATTTCTTTAATATAAGCAAATTGAAATGGCGAATAATCCTGTGCCTCATCAATAAACAAATGCCTAATTCCTGAATAAATATGCTTACCCTCTAGTTTATCCTTAATATATAGAAACGGCGTTGCATCCTCATAATTTAATTGTCTATTTTTCAGCTCATTACCAGTTTCCTCTCCAATTTCTTGCCAACAATCTGGAAGATTCGGGAAGTCTGATTGCAGTGCCCAGGCAAAGATATTTCGATAAATCGTAGGGAGATCAATGAATGCTAAGCTTTCAATTTTTCTTCGTAATGGCTTAATTCTCTTTCGAACAATCCATTCTGCTAGTAATTTTTCTTCACGATCAAAGTCATTAAAGGTATCGTCCGTGAACCGCTGCTCCTTTTGTAATTTTTTATATACCTTTAAATAATCCTCACGTTCCAACAGCTCTCTTTCTTCTTCTACCCATTCCTTCGGACGTTCTTCTTGCTCTTTTTCTTTTAGCTTTAAAAGCAACCAATCTTTAACGATAATGATGCGATTCGGGATTGAAATGCTTCGATCTAATGAATAAAAATATTGTTCAATTTCCTCTTTATTAATAAATTTCTCTTTACGAAACGTAATATTTTTAAACTGCATACCTTCGTCATTTAAGTATAATACGTATTGATCAATCATCTGCTTGAAGGCAATGCTTGCTTTATATAGGATACCTGCCTTTCGCACAGAAAATATTGCATCACGATTGGTACTCAGCATATATTCAATTTGCGTGTTCGGATCCTCCACTATAAAATCGTCATCCAGTCGATGCAATAAATATTGGAAGAATGTACTTTGTTGCATATTTTCCTCGCCAAGCTCTGGTAGAACATTCGCCACATAGCTATTGAACATCGGATTGGGGGAAAATAATAAAATATTATCCGCACGTAACTTTTTTCGATAACGATATAGGAGATAGGCAACCCGCTGAAGAGCGGCCGAGGTTTTACCGCTACCTGCAGAACCTTGAACAATTAAGTACTTTTTCTCATCATTGCGGATGATTTCATTTTGCTCCCTTTGAATGGTTGCGACAATACTTTTCATTTGGGTATCCGCTTGATCACTTAATACTTCCTGAAGCATTTCGTCACCAATCGTTACACCTGTATCAAATAAAACTTTTATTTTCCCATCACGAATAATATATTGCCGTTTCAACTCCATTTCACCGTGAATAAAGCCATCCATTGTTTCATATTTCGCAGGACCTGGTGCATAGTCATAGTACATGCTTGAGATTGGAGCACGCCAATCGTATACAAGAAATTCCTCATCCTGTTCATCCATTAAAGAGAATAAACCAATATATATTTTTTCTGTGCGTTCCTCGCCGTCCTCTTTAAAATCAATTCTTCCGAAAAACGGTGAGGATTTTAAGCGCGTTAAATTATTCCATTGTTTATATAACTGCCTGTGACTACGCTCTCGTTCTGAAAGGAGCTCCGATTGCTGGCGGATACTAGTATGTGTTTCAATTACATCATCTGGTTCATCAAGATTTACCGTTACATCTTCCCAAAAGGTTTTTCTTAAACTAACGATATCCTGTTTTAATGTCCCAGTTTTTTCCTCCATACGTGTTAATTTTTTTTCAATGACATGGATTACATTATCCACATGGCTTTGTTCGATTTCCTTTGTAAGATCCTTGTTTTCCGCCATATAACCACTCCTCAAAAAAATGATTGACAAAAAGAGAAATTCGTGAGATAATTAATGTGAGATATTATGCTCGATACACCGCGGTGTATCGAATAATTTTATTTTACCACAAAATTTTCTATACGTGTACCTATGTTTTGTTTTTCTGTACTTTTATATTATTCCACAATTACGCATCGTTACCCACAAACGGTAGAAGATGCTAATAAAAATAATAAATATAGCCGCATCCCTCGGATGCGGCTTTTCTTTTTCCTATGAGATTTCTTAATTCATAATTAATGCTGGCCAAGCACACCTTTTTCCATTGCGACCCGCTCACAGCGGAAAAAGACGAAAATTCCTAATGCAAAATATAGAATAGCATTCAAAATAAGCGAGCTATAATCTACCACTGTAAAATCTGTCCAGGAATAATCAAATATCATGATTTGTCTTACCATATCTACACCTTTTACAATTGGCGCAAATTCAAGGAATGGTGCAGTGGATAACGGAACAAAGGTTAACCCAGCAAAGATAAATTGCGATATTTGTAAAAATGACCCAATCTGTTTAAAAATGACCGCAGCTCCCGCAATCATAAAGCTAACTCCAAGCATACTAACTATCATTAAAATAAGGATTGGTAGAATTGCAATAATATCAATATTTAACCACGTTCCAGCTGTCAGCATAGAAACAAATAGCATAATCGTCATCGTAATCATTTCGACAACGGTCGATGAAATAATTCGTGCCAGGAAGATTCTCCATGCACCTAATGGTGACATATAAATTTGCTCCAATGTTCCTAACGTTACTTCATTTTGCACGGTCCACCCGATCCCTGCCATAACCGCCATCGATAAATACCAAAAAATATAGTTTACGATTACGTACTGTGTATTCATTTCTGCACTTCCCGGATCCCCTACTACCTGAATTCCAAAAAACATACCGAGAAAAATAATATAGAAGGTTAGTATCATACTAATGGTATTTGGTAAGTATCTTTTTAATAAAATTACCTCCCGCTTTATATTCACTTTAAACAGATTTAGCCATTTCATGGGAATATCCTCCTTTTACGATTTTCATAAATACTTCTTCAAAATCGACTGTCGTCCGATCAATTTTTTCGATTGGTATTTGCTCTTTTGCAAGCAAGTCGATAATTCGATAAAAATCTTCACTTTGTTGAATATTGACTTCTAATAATGTTTGCCCGACATCGTTTTGGCTAATCGATGTGACAAAATGTGTTTCAAGAAAACTAATTTGTTGTTTCGTTAATGTAGCGTTCAATGTAAATAAGTATGCTTTACTTTCAAATAGCTGCAGAAGATTTTCTACCCGGTCATCCGCTACAATATTACCGTGATTCACAATCACTACGCGCTCACAAACCTCTTGGACAACTGGCATATCGTGGGTACTAATAATAATCGTCTTTTGTTCTTCTTCGACGATTTCCTTTAATAAAGTTCTTATTTCATAGCTTGTCTCGAGGTCTAATCCTAATGTTGGCTCATCAAGAAAAATAACATCGGTATTTGCAATTAGCGCAACAGCTACCGCAACCTTTTGCTGCATTCCCCGCGACAAAGCATTTACCATTTCATTTTCCTTTTCCCGTAAATTAAACCTGTCAATTAAATGCTCCATTTTTTCCTGAATTTGTTTTTTCGAGTGGCCACGATTTCCCGCAAAGTACTCTAAGTTTTCTTTTACCGTTAACCGCCAATATAGATTTCGGTTCCCCTCCAGTACGACACTTATATGTTCCATTGCCTGAAGACGCTTCTGACGAATATTAATTCCATTGATTAGAATGGTACCTTCATTCGGGATTAGTAATCCACACATCATTTTAATGAGTGTCGTTTTTCCCGCCCCATTCGGTCCAAGCAAGCCAACAATTTCCCCTTTTTTTACGGTAAGACTTACCCCTTTGACTGCTTCCACTTTTTCTTTCGCACCTTTTTTACGATAGGATTTTTTTACGTTTTGAATCTCAATAACATTTTCCAATTCCTTCACTCCCTGACTAGATTGATATTACCGAATTTTTAGATTTGCTTATTTTTTCTTTATACGTTCATTATAATGATAGGTTCCAATGAATGTATCCTACTCTAGACGGAGATAGCTTCACATTAACGGCTGAAATTTCCATTATTCCGAATGAAAAAAGGACAATTACCCGATGGCAATTGTCCTTTTTCAAAACCAAATTTATCTTTAATATTCTTTTTTTGCCCTTCTTTTTCGAACGAATAAGAATCCAATAATGAATAGGAAAAGTACGATTACGTATCCTGGGAAGAAATCGATTGATGACTCTTTTTCCGTATGTGGATTACTTACCGCGACCGTACTCGTTTCAGATTCTTCTATCTCGGGAGTAAGTGGAAACGTTGTGATAATTTCATTTGCATCATTTACAATATTGAGCTGTCCATCCGGATCTATATTTTCTTTATATTGTTCCCCATTTTTTACCGAGAAATATAAATCTTCTGGAGCTATATAGTTTTTCCCGTTGGATTGCAATGTAGAAAATTTAGGAATCATTTCAGTATGGAAATTATCAAACCCAAAATTCAATAGCTGAATCGTATCTGTATATGGGACATCTTTGTAATTTGTTTTTAACGTGACAGCAATCAAATCAAGATCCCCACGAGTTGCAGTTGTCACTAATGTTTGGCCAGACTCATCGACAAATCCGTTTTTCCCACCAGTAATTCCTTCAAAAGGAAATTCTCCTTTTAGTAAGCGATGATGGGTAATTAATGTCGTATCCCATGATAGACCATCCCATTGATATTCCTGCATTTGAAAAATATTTCGGAATTGCTCATTTTTCATCGCATATTGGGTAATTTTCGCCATATCACTTGCGGTAGTATAATGATTTTCATCATATAGACCATTTGGATTTACGAAAGAAGTAGAAGTGACGCCAATATTATTTTTCAAAAACATATTCATCTTTTCCGAAAATTTCTCTACTGATCCATCAATATGCTCAGCGATTGCAATCGCTGCATCATTGCCCGAATTAATCAACATTCCAATAAGTAGTTTCTCAACCGTAACCTGTTCTCCTACTTCTAAGTACACGCTTGTCCCTTCGACATTTGCTGCATTTTCACTAACTGTAACTACATCATCCAATTCACAATTTTCAAGTGCATATATTGCCGTTGCGATTTTTGTTATACTTGCCGGATACATTTTTTCGTTTTCATTTTTACCATAAAGTATTTGGCCAGACTTCCCATCGATTACTACCGCTGCCTCGCTCTGTATGGAAAGACTTGGCTCCTCAGCATTCGCAAACTGGACCGTCACAAAGAAGGAAAATAATAGCAATGCCACTAATGTAGTACATCTCAAAGCTTTCATCGAATATCCTTTCTATTTTTGATATCTATTTCTATTCTACTATATTTATACAAAAGAAAAAATTTCAATTTCGTATCAATTTCATATCAGCCAGTACAATCAATAAAAATAGCCCAAGACCAATACTGATTGGATCTTAGGCATTAATATAGAATTATACATACAACAAAACACAAAAATACATTAAGGCATTTCCAGCAATGACAAATAAATGCCAAATTCCATGACTAAACGGTAACTTATTAAACGAATAAAAAATGGTACCTATTGTATACATTAACCCGCCAGTAAATAACAACCCAAAACCTGCAGGTGTTAAATTTTCATACAGTGGTTTAATTGCAATGATAATTAGCCACCCCATCACTAAATAAAACATTGTCGATAAATGTTTAAAGCGACCGATAAAAAAGCATTTAAAAATTATCCCAACAATCGCCAATGTCCATATTGTTGCAAACAATGCCCAGCCAATCGTACCTTTTAAAGTAATTAATCCAAACGGTGTATATGTACCCGCAATTAATAAATAGATTGCAGAGTGGTCAAGTATTTGAAATATTTTTTTTGCCTTTTTCGTATGGAACAAGCTGTGAAGCATCGTCGAACAGAAATATAAAAACACCATCGAGCCACCAAAAATCACATAACTAAGCAGATGGATTCGGCTTTGATTCGCAGCAAGGTCAATTAAATACAGCATTGCTGGAATACTTAACAGAAAACCAATACCATGCGTAATGGCATTTACTAGTTCATCCTTCCAATTATCATCCTGTTTTTGTTTTGTATTTTCCATAGTGGCACCTCCTGCGCTTTATGAAATTCCATTCTTTTAACCATTTTCTACTGGATATGAATGTTGGGCTTATTCTGTGACTTTTTTTAAAAAAATATTTACATAATTAATACCACCTATTGGTAACAATAAGTGAGCATTGATATTTCTTGATTTCACTCGCAATACTTGGTTGCACGTTTTTTGTGAAAATGAACAATTGGAAAACATTTATGGAAACTAAATGACTAAATCTCACAATCGAGATATAATAGCATATGTGTGTTTAATCTTATCTTTATGGAGGCAATAAATATGGCATTTGGGAAAAAGAAAGATAAATTTTCAGTATTATTATGTGATATCTCAGAAAATATTAAGGAAGCAGCAACCTTCTTTTATGACTTCCAAATAAAAACAGCAAGTGATATAAAAATATTCTCTGATAAAGTAAAGGAACATGAGGCTAAAGGGGATACATTAGTACATACAGTAATTAAAGAATTAAACCATGCTTTTATCACACCAATTGAAAGAGAAGATATTTTGCTTCTTACTTTGACTTTGGATGATGTTATTGATGGTTTAGAGGAAACAACTGCACTTTTCGATATGTATTCCATCATCCATCCTACGGAGCATATGAAATCCTTTGTTTCCCATATTAAAAACTGTGCATTTGAGATTCATACATGTATCGAATTGTTATCTGAAAGAAAATTAGCAGATATACATCTTCATGCTATAAAAATTAAGGAATATGAATCCAACTGCGATCATTTATTAAGAATTGCGATTAAAGAATTATTTGCTACAGAAAAAGATCCTATTAAAATTATTCAATTTAAAGAAGTTTATGAAAGCCTTGAGGAAATTGCAGATTACTGTCAATCGGTAGCTACCGCACTAGAAACAGTAGTTATGAAAAATGCTTAATAATCAATAAATTCTTAGAAAAATATTAATAAAGAAGGAAAAATGTCTATGGATTCTGGTCTCTTAATAACTATATTAATTGTTATCTTTGCACTGGGTTTTGATTTTATTAACGGGTTTCATGATACAGCAAATGCGATTGCTACCAGTGTTTCTACAAAAGCATTAAAACCAAGACAAGCTATACTTTTAGCTGCTGTAATGAATTTTGTCGGTGCCATGACCTTTACTGGTGTTGCTAAAGCAATTACAAAGGATATCGTGGATCCGTTTGTGTTACCAAATGGGTTAACCGTGATTCTTTCGGCGCTAATTGCAGCCATAGTTTGGAACTTACTTACATGGTATTTCGGAATTCCAAGTAGCTCCTCACATGCGTTAATTGGATCTATTGCTGGGGCAGCAATAGTAAGTGTCGATTTTACAGTATTAAATTATAAAGGCTTCATTAAAATTATCGAAGCATTGGTTTTATCCCCTATTTTAGCTTTTGTTTTAGGGTATATTGTTTATAGTTTGTTTAAAGTATTTTTAAAAAATCTAAACCTACCGAAAACAAATAAACGATTCCGCTACATTCAAATTGTAACTGCTGCATTACAATCGTACACACACGGTACAAATGATGCGCAAAAAACAATGGGGATAATTACAATGGCATTAATTGCAGGAAATTATCTTAAGTCTGGCGAAGTTCCTTTTTGGGTACAATTTTCATGTGCGCTTGCCATGGGTCTAGGAACATCTGTCGGTGGCTGGCGGATTATAAAAACGGTCGGTGGTAAGATTATGAAAATCCGCCCAGTTAATGGAGTTGCTGCGGACTTAACAGGTGCTTCAATCATTTTTGGAGCGACACTTATTCATTTGCCTGTTAGTACGACACATGTTATCTCTTCTTCGATACTAGGCGTTGGTTCTGCGCATCGAATTCGCGGAGTTAAGTGGGATACTGCGAAGCGGATGGTCATTACTTGGTTTATTACATTGCCAATTTCCGCAATATTAGCTGGTGTGATTTATACCATTTTAAATTTATTTTTACACTAAGGTTGAATTTAACCGTTACATTTTAACGATTATGCTTTCGTATAGAATGCTGCTATTTGTAGATAGTCCGCAGACTAAAATACCCCATATAAAAAGGGCTCCCCTGTTTCTAGGTAGCCCTTTTTACTTATAATTAGTAGTTATTTCGAACCAAATAAATTCCCGAAGAAGTTTCCAATTTCGCGAAGAATATTTCCAATAAAATCTAATATTCCTTGGAAGAAGCCTTTATCGATTCCAGCCTCTTCTAGCTTATCCTGAATATCACTTGCAAGGTTTTCTAATTGATTTTTCATTTCTCCAAAATCGATGTCTAAGTTTCGAATTTTATCAAACAAATCGATAAGCATTTGTTTGTACTTATCGGGTATCGTTATATTTAATTCCTTTAATTGATCCTCCACAATTTTTTCCACTTCTTCTCTAGTGGCAGGGTTTTGCTCTGCTATTGCTTGTTTAATTTCTGTTAACAGCTCACTAACTTGCTCCTGGCTGATTCCTGCATCCTCTGCTAAAGATGTAGCAACATCAAGCTCTTCGTTTGCTACTTCTAGTCTCGCAGTATCCAATTCTTCTCCACTCACCTCATATGCTTTAAAGATTCCAGTTAAGGCAGAATGCCCGGTTACTTTTACAGGTGATGCTACTTCAATTTGTGCATCCTCTATACCAGCTGTAATCAATGCATTAGCATACATTTCATTCGTAACCTCTGTAATATTCTCTGGTGTAATTTGTACGACACGAATACCTTGTCCTTTATCCAAGCGTGTAATTTTAGCAGATGAGAACATTCGAGAATTCGGATCACCATTAATGTATTTTTCAGCATCTTCTCCAGTTACGGTTATTTCTGTAATATCGTCTCCATCATTTACCTTTAGGAGCTTTTTCGTTTCATCCTTTTGTGCATCTGTTAAGGAACCGCCTAAAACAACAATCGGTGCACCGTACTTTTCATCAATCGCTTTTTCAGAATCGCCTTCACTCGCCAACACAATCGATGGTGTTCCAAGACAAATTAATAACGCGATAATCACTATTACTTGTCCAATTTTCTTCCACATTTTGTTTGCTCCTTTTAAGCTTTTTCAAAAATCACTACCACTATTATATATACCAATCAATAGAGTTGGAATAGAACTAACAATTAAATTGTTTACGATTTTATTCTATCCATGTATACTAGAAAAGATTTGTGATTTGATTTTACCATACCATTTTCATAACAGATGCTTTCTCAAAATTATATTACAATTATTTTACAAAAATATTGAAAAAATTAAATTAATTAGTACTTGTATTTTTCAAGGAATGCCTTATGATTAAAATATATATTTCTTGATATTTTGAAACTTTCTTAGCTTCTAATACGTCATTAATAATACAAATTCCTAATCGAACTCAATAGATAAAATTTTTAACGTATTTTTGGGGATACTGCGTAGGGAGAATGAGATTATGGAAAACAAAAATAAAGTCATTTACATCCTTTTAACGGATACTGGGACTTTACTTAACCGGGTTATTAAATGGTTTACAAACGCACCATATAATCATGTGTCACTTGTGTTTGACGAGAAATTATCCGAGATGTATAGTTTCGGCCGTAAACAACCAAGAAATCCTTTAATTGCTGGTTTTGTAAAAGAGGATATTTATTACGGTACCTATCGATATTTTCAAAACACAAGATGTCTGCTTTTAAAAATTAATGTATCAGAGGAAGAATATAAAAAAATAGCCAACACAGTTCAGTTTTTCGAATCAAATAAAGAGCTGTTTACCTATAATTTTATTGGTTTATTTGGGGTGCTCCTGAATTATCCAATAAAAAAGAAAAATTCTTTTTTCTGTTCCCAATTTGTTGCAGAGGTTTTTAAACGGAGTGGAATGCCACTATGGGATCTACCATCTGCACTTGTAACACCACATGATTTTTATGAGCACCATTCATTTGAAATTATTTATGAAGGTAGACTTTATAATTACCCTTTACTTGAACAAGAACTAATTTTAGAAAATGAGCTTGCTGAGTTCAGCCCGGTAGCTGCTTTAAAAAAATTACTGCCATTATAAACATTATATTCATACGTGAAAAGGCTATTGCTTCTATTGAAAGCAATAGCCTTTTCTTCTTTACTTTTTATGCATTTTAAACTGTAAGTACAGTTCATTATAATAGCCTAGCATTTCTTTTCCTAGATTTTCATATACTTCGAGCTTCGCTGTTAATTCTGGTGATGGATAAAAACGTTCATCCGTAACCGTTTCTTCCGGCAACAACTCCATCGCTGCTTTATTCGGAGTAGAATAGCCTACCCAATCTGTATTTTGGGCAGCAATCTCAGCATTAAGCATAAAATTAATGAATTGATGTGCCCCATCGATATTTTTCGCCGTTTTCGGAATCACCATACTGTCAAACCATAAATTCGAACCTTCTTCTGGTACGACATATTCTAGCGCTTCATTTTCCCACATAATATCAGCTGCGACCCCTGACCATACAACACCAATCGCTGCTTCGCCATTTGCTAAAAGCATGCTAATTTCGTCACCGACTATTCCTTTAATATTCGGCTGCAAATCTTCTAATTTTTCCTTTGCTTCTTGTAAATGATCTTTATTTGTATCATTTAACGAATAGTTTAAACTGTTTAAACCAAATCCCATTACTTCTCTAGCTCCATCCACTAGGAGAATTTGATTTCTCAAATCGTCTGCCCATAAATCATTCCAGCTGTTAAATTCACGATCTCCTAAAAGGGTTGGATTGTAGGCAATTCCTACCGTTCCCCAAAAATACGGAATGGAATATTGATTTCCCGGATCGAAGGAAAGATCTAAAAACCGCTCATCAATATTTTTTAAATTTGGGATTTTCGAGTGATCGATTTTATACAATAAATCGTCCTCCACCATTTGTTCAATCGCATATTCAGAAGGAACTGCTACATCATAGGATGTTCCCCCCTGCTGAATTTTTGTCATAGCAGCCTCATTCGAATCAAAGGTTTCATAAATTACGGTTAGGCCAGTTTCCTCTTCAAATTGATCAATCAATGTTGGATCAATATAACCCCCCCAGTTATATACAGTTATCGTGTTTCCACCAGAATATCCTTGTGAGCTATTTAATTTATCAACCCAAAAAATCAAAAGAAAGGAAACGACAAATAAGGCAACTAATGCTTGAATTAATTTTTTCATTTTCTTGCCCCCAATCCAATCGGGCGAGCATTTCGCTTCGTAATGAAGTAGTAGCCGACAACAAGCAATAATGTAAAGACAAATAATAATGTGGATAATGCGTTAATATTTAACGATATTCCTCTACGAGCTAATGAATAAATTTCTACTGATAATGTTGTAAACCCATTCCCCGTTACGAAGAACGTTACCGCAAAGTCGTCAAGTGAATACGTAAGTGCCATGAAAAATCCCGCAAAAATCCCTGGCGTAATGTACGGTAAAACAACTTTTGACAATACATCCCAGCGACTGGCGCCAAGATCACGTGCTGCATCAATTAACGATGCACCCATTTCTTGAAGCTTCGGTAACACCATTAATACAACAATCGGTACATTAAATGCAATATGTGATAATAATACCGATGTAAATCCTAATTTTATCCCAACGAATGTAAATAAAATTAAGAAGGATGCACCGATAATAACATCTGGACTCACAATTAATACATTATTTAATGATAAAAGGAAATTTTTTGCATATACTTTTCGAACATACCATATCGCAATTGCTCCGGATATTCCTAGCACAGTAGAAATCCCAGCAGACAATAACGCAATGATGATTGTATTTAAAACAATAATGAGTAAGCGAGAATCCTGAAATAATTCCTTATACCAATCCAATGTAAATCCTTCAAAATCATACATTTTCCCACCACTATTGAAGGAATAAAACATTAAATAGAAAATCGGTACGTATAAAATGATGAAGATCACCACTAGATAAAGATTCGATAGTTTAAATTTTTTCTTCATCTTATAACCCCCGTTTCCGATTTCCAGTGAAAAACATAATCACTGCCATAATAATGACTAAAAATACTGCAATAGTTGAACCCATGCCCCAATCTTGCGTTACAAGAAAATGTTGTTCCACAGCAGTTCCTAATGTAATTACACGGTTTCCTGCAATGAGGCGAGTAAGCATAAATAAGCTTAGTGCCGGAATGAAGACAACCTGACAGCCAGATTTGACCCCATCGATCGTTAATGGAACAATTACCTTCCAAAATGTTGTCCATCCAGAAGCACCTAAGTCACGTGATGCATCTACAAAGGTTGGATTCAATTTATCTAATGCATTGAAAATAGGTAAAATCATAAATGGTATAAAGATATATACCGATACAAATATAAAGCTAAAATCAGTAAATAAAATTTGTTTCGTACCAATACCAAACACTTCAAGCATCGCATTGGCAAATCCAAAGGTACCAAAGATTCCTAGAAATGCGTAAGCTTTTAACAGCAAATTAATCCACGAAGGAACAATAATTAATAACAACCATAAGTGCTTATATTTCGTCTTCGTTAGTAAAAATGCCGTTGGATAGGCAACAATTAACGTAAAGGCAGTAATCAAAAATGCATACCAAAAGGAACTAAGCGTCATTTTCAAATAAACTGGTGTAAAAAATTTTTGGTAGTTTATTAAAGAAAAATTGCCATGAATATCAATAAAAGAGTAATAAACAATGAGTAGAATTGGCGTGATAACAAATAAGGCAATCCATAAGACATAAGGGATTAAATAAAGATTTCTGCTTCTAGTTTCCATTTTCAACACCCTGATCATCATAGGCTTCTAGACGTGCATCAAATTCTTCTTCTGTTTCCCCTAGTCTCATGACATGAATAGCCTCAGGTTCAAAATACAAGCCAATTTCTTCGCCAACTACTGCTTTTTTCGTGGAATGTACAATCCATTCATTTCCATTCTCATCATATCCGCAAATTTCATAATGAACACCACGGAATAGCTGGGAATCCACTTTCACCTTTAAATGCCCTTTTTCCTTTGTCGTAATTTCTAAGTCCTCTGGACGGATAACAACCTCTACTGATTCATTCGGATTGAAGCCTTGATCGACACATTCAAACTCTTTTCCATCAAATTGTACTACAAAGTCACGAAGCATCTTTCCTTGGATAATATTCGATTCGCCGATAAAGTCTGCTACAAAGCGATTAATCGGTTCATCATAAATATCCGTAGGGACACCTCTTTGCTGGATTTTGCCTTTATTAATAACAAAGATTTCATCACTCATTGCTAATGCTTCTTCTTGATCATGTGTGACAAACACAAAGGTAATTCCTAATCTACGTTGGAGCTCGCGAAGCTCATATTGCATTTCTGTTCGCAACTTCAAATCAAGAGCAGACAACGGCTCATCTAATAGAAGCACCTCGGGCTCATTTACAATTGCACGCGCAATAGCAACCCGCTGTCTTTGCCCACCAGACATTTCACTAATTTCTCTATTTTCGTATGCCTCTAAGTTAACGAAACGAAGCGCCTCTTGAACCTTTTTCTGGATGTCAGCATTTTTCAGCTTTTTCACACGAAGTCCAAAGGCTACATTTTCAAATACATTTAGATGCGGAAATAGAGCATAGTCTTGAAACACTGTATTTACTTGGCGTTTATTTGCTGGTACATCATTTACTAATTTATCATTGATGTAAATTTTCCCATGTGACGCTTCTACTAGTCCAGAAATAAGACGTAATATTGTTGTTTTTCCACAACCGGAAGGACCAAGAAGTGTATAAAACTTCCCGCGTTCCATTTCAAAGCTGACATTGTCCAGTACTGCAGCATCATTATCATACTGCTTTGTTACATTTTCAAAACGAATAATTGTACTAGTTGACAAAATTAATCCCCCTTCGATTCCTATGTATTTTCTTTACGTGATGAGATCACATCAAGCTACTAGATTTGATTGATTATAAATACGATTCGGTTGCTACGAGTAAAAGCTCTGATACTCCATGAAAATCATTCATTATTTGATGGTCGTCAGAGGCATGAAAATAAATTGAATCTCCTGCTTTGGCAAAATAGCTTCTTTTCCCTAGCTTGATTACTACTTGTCCTTTTAATACAAAGGCAAATGTTTCAGAAAGTGATGGCTCAAATTCTTTAAACTTCCCATTCGGTTCAAGTGTAAGTAAAATCGGTTCCATATCATTTTCATTGGATTCCGGGACTAGCCACTGGATCTTATAGCCGAGCTCTTCATCAATATACTCTGTTTGATCATCTTCCCCATAAATAACTTTTTGCTCATTTTCCTTATCATCAAAAAAATCCCTTGGGGAACACCCTAATACTTCCAGTATGTCAAAGAAAGTTTCGATCGATGGTGAACTTAAATCACGCTCAATTTGCGAAATATAACCTTTGCTTAGATCCGTTCTTTCTCCTAGCTCTTCTTGTGTTAACCCTTTTTTTAATCGTAAATTTTTGATTTTCTTACCAATTCGCATAGTGGACCCCAATCATTCATTTTGTTTACTCCAAGTAAACTTTAAGTGAAAAAAGTTTATTTTTATAAAACTTTAAGTTTACTTGATTTTCTTCACAATTCCCTATTATACACTGATTCTATTGGGTTGCAATAGGTTTTTTTAATTTTATTTATTAATTCAGAAACTTGCATATAAAAAAGAGGAACTGCTATTATTTTTAGCAATTCCTCTTTTTCTATTAATTAAATAGTAAACTTTTTCATCACTTCTTTTAACTTTTCCGATTCTTGCTCAAGCTCAACAGCATTACTATGAATTTTCTCCATATATCCATTTGCTTGTTGTACGGTTGCTGTCGTTTCTTCTATTCCTGCAGTTGATTGCTCAGAAACTGCTGCAATGGTTTCAATTGATGCCCCGATCGTTTGTGAATTCTCAATGACTTCATATAATGTTTCGGTCATTGTACTGATTTGTTTACCGACTTCTTCAATTATCACTAACATATCGTCAAAGGTTGCCTCGGTAATATGCATTTGCTCAGTACCATTACGAACCAATAGATAACCTTCTTCTAAGGAAGTTAATACGGAATCCGATTCTTCTTGAATATCAATTAAAATACCACTAATATCTTTTACGGAAGCTTTAACTTGTACGGCTAATTTCCGAACCTCATTCGCAACTACTGCAAAGCCTTTTCCATGCTCCCCTGCTCTTGCTGCCTCAATGGAAGCATTTAATGCTAATAAATTCGTTTGTTCTGCAATTTCTTTTATAACCGATGTTAAACTACTAATATTTTTGATTTTCTCGTCTAGCCCTTTAAGTCCTTCAAAGGATTGATCAATTTTTTCATGAATGACCTTCATTTGACCAACCGTTGTATCCATATTTTTATTTCCTTTATTGGTGATTGTAATCATATTTTCCGATAATTGTTTCGTTTCTTCTGTTTGGTAAACAACAGCAGCAATTGTATCTAAATAATGCTTCGTTTGTTCAAATAAATTATTCGCTGATTGGGCTTGTTCTTCCGACCCACTCGATAATTCTTCCATTGTAGCAGCTATTTGCTCCCCACCAGATTGAAGCTCATCTGCAAATTCGGTTAGCTCTTTACTTTTATCAAATACGCGGTTAGACACATAGGATAGGTGTGTAATCATCGTGTTTAAATTCGATTTCATCGTATTTATCGATTGGCTTAATTGCCCAATTTCATCCTTATAGACATAGTCCAAATCAAGAACTTGTAAATTGCCATTAGCGATTTCATTCGCAACGGACACGACTTTACTTAAGTTTCGTTTTACTCCCCGATTGATGAATAATAGTAGCAATCCACCAAAGACAGTTGCCACAACGATAGAAATGATTAATACAATCATACTCTGATTTTGTTTGAGTTCCGTTTGTTCCAGTGCGTGGAGATTATCTGCTTCCGTCATTTTTAATAGCTCGTCCAACATTTCCACTGTTTCCAGTCGGATATCTCGCGCCAAGGATCGTTCTTCTAATGCGGCGGCATTATTGGTGCTTTGGATTGCCGGGTAAATTCCATTAACAAAAACATCATGATGCAATGCAAAATTATCCCTAATTTCCTTCATTAATTCTATTTGTTCTTTCTCCTGTAACAATGGCGTTATTTGGTCAGCAAGTGATTCTAGCTCTGTTGTTAATTGTTCTGCTTCACTATAGAATGCTACCCATTTGGTGATAACGAAATCGGCCACACGAATATCCTTTGTGTTGAATGTATTCGTCATTTCCGTTACAAGCTCATTAATTTGATCAAGTCTCTCAACTGTCTCGAGATTTTTTCGAATTTGATACGATTCATAGCAGACTATTCCTGCTGCAACAAGGAATAAAAGAATGGTTCCAACTAATGCAATTCGATACTTTGTGCCTATTTTCGTGTTTCTATACCACTTCCGCATACATGCACCCCATTAAATTGTTTTCTACCTCGAATTATTGTTCATGTATATCATTGTCACTTGTTTTTTCGTTCATTTTTAAGAATGTATTTGTATAGCTTGTTGCTGCTTGAAAACAGCCCAAATAAAAAGAATGTCTATGAATTATTATAAGACATTCCTTTTTGATTTACATTATTTTATTTTCATAGAATAATTATTTATCGTTTTTTCGCAAAGAATATTGCTAGTTGGAAATAGGTTAACACAGAAAACTTATTTCATTAAATTGCAACATTGTCTATAAAACAGGCTAATTTTAAGTAGAATAGATTTCTCATAATAATATCTAGCCGTTAACAATCATTTATGCAAAAAGGATACGTTAGTTAATTCTACATACTTTGCTTTCTGTATTTTAATATATTCAAATACATTAACCTTTAGGAAATTTTGCAGTAATTGGATATCTATTTCCGATCCTTTCACAAGAAGAACTACTTCTCTAGCTTCACAATACGTTTGCAATTGGTGGAGCTGATTGGGTAGTTGCGCTACTTGATTTTCTTTACAAAAAATCACCCAATTTTTCTCTTCTGCCGAAATACTTTCGTTGAGTAATAGTTTTACTGTTTTTTGACCATTATAAGCATTAATCCCTTGATAGATTCCAACGAGATCTTCTAGCAAAGCACTAGCTGTCGGTAATTTTCCAGCACCAGGACCAGTAAACGATAATTCTCCAGCAAGGGAGCAATCCAGATGAATACTATTATTCACCCCATCTACTTGATAAAAAGGATGGCTTGCATCGATTAAAACTGGCTTCACCCAATATTGTAATGGTGCTTGGTTAAAATATGCTAAATGTTTAAAGCGTAAACCAATCTTTTCTGCCAATGAAATAAATGCCTGGGATATGGAGGTAATCCCTTCTCGATGTATGTTACCTGTACTAGGCTCGTTTCCGGTGATTGTTCGAATTAAAATCACTAATTTATTCCATGCATCGATGCCTTCAATATCACTGGCCGGATCCGCCTCTGCATAACCTAATGTTTGTGCCTGTAGTAGCGCATCGTCAAATGATAAGCCTTTCGTTCTCATTTCCGTTAAAATAAAATTAGATGTACCATTTAATATCCCTTGAAAAGAATTCATCCGGTTTGTACGCAAAAGTGTTTGCAATGCACCAATAATTGGGACAGCACCAGCAACTGTAGCATCATATCGAAGCTTTACACCATATTTTTCAGCAGCAACCATTAGTTCACTTCCGTAGTGTGCAACCAGCTTTTTATTGGCAGTGATAATATGACAACCTTTTTTCATTAAAGCCTGTATATACGTAAATGCTGGTTCACAATCCACGATTGCCTCAAATACGATTTCTAACTCCGGAATCGATACTATATCTTGAAAACTAGTAGTGATGATTGTCCCCTCATTTACAGCACGTCCTTTGTCTTCATTTTTTACAAGAATGGCGACGATTTCAATTGGTTCGCCTAGGATGGACTGTAACTCATCATCGTGTGTCTGAATTGCGTCATATATTCCTTGACCGACTGTACCAAAACCGAGGATTGCAGCTTTTTTTACCATAAACGTCCACCTCCATCCCCATTAGTCTTGTAAACAATCGTAAATAATTGATCCCCATTTTCCAAACTCAACTAAAAACCCATCATGCCCAAATTTCGTTTCCACTTCAAAAAAATTGGCATTCGGTACGATCTCCTGACATACCTTCATCTTTTCCGGCTTATATAACAAATCATTTTGAAACCCAATAAGTGTTAACCTCGGAAGAAAGGATTGACATGCCTTTTGAAATCCGCCTCTGTCTCTACCAATGTCATGACTATTCATTGCATAAAGTAACGTAAGATAACTATTCGGATCAAATTTCGCTGCTAATTTATCCCCTTGATAGATTAAATAGGATTCCACTGCGTAAAATGGCTTTTTTCCAGCATCTACCCTTTGTAGGCTCCTTTGGAATCTTTCCTCCAATTGGTAATCACTTCGATAGGTAACCATACCGATCATTCGTGCAATTTTCAAACCCGGAAGAATTGCTCCATCCCAATAATTGCCATTGTTCCATAGTGGATCATTTTCAATTGCTTCAATGCCAATCCGATTGTAGGCAATAGCAATATCATCAACATAAGGGGTAACTGCTAAAGCAATGATATGCTCTGCTGAATTAGGATAAAGTAATCCCCATTCCAGTGCTTGCATCCCACCTAAGGATCCACCAATGACTGCTCGGAGCTGATTGATTCCAAGTACTTCTAATGCTTGTTTTTGAAAATGCACCATATCTCGTATTGTAATAAATGGAAACTGCGCACGGTATCGTTCCCCTGTTACCTCATTAATACTTTGTGGTCCAGTTGAACCATGACAACCACCTAACACATTAAACGTTATTACCTGGTAAAGATTCGTATCTATCGGTCGATTACGGCCAACTAATCCGCTCCACCATCCAGGATTTTCGTTCGTGCCTACCGTTTGTTCGTTACCGGTTAGCGCATGACAAACAAGTACAACCTGCCCATTCCTATTGCCAACACGCTCATACTTAGCAACAGCATTTGACAATACTGTACCATTTTCAAGGAGGAGATCTCCGATGGAAACCTCCTGATGCTCCACGATTTCAAATGAACTATTTAAAACCATTTGCTACTTCGCCCCGTTTATTTGGCAATCGCCAATTCCTCTACTGCCTTTTTAATCGCTTGATCCAGATCTTCAATAATATCATCAACATTTTCAATACCGATGGAAAGGCGAACAAGCTCCTCTGTTACACCTGTTAACGCTAATTCCTCGGCATTTAATTGCTGATGGGTAGTCGATGCAGGATGAATAATTAATGATTTTGCATCACCTACATTTGCCACATGGGAAAATAGTTTAATATTTTCAATTACCCTTCTTCCTGCTTCTCTTCCACCTTTAATACCAAATACGATCATAGATCCATTACCCTTTGAAAAATATTTTTTCGCTAGCTCATAGGATGGATGATCTCCCAATCCTGGATAGGAGACCCATGTTACCGCAGGATTTTCTTTTAAATAATTCGCTACTTTTAAGGCATTTTCATTATGTCTTTCTACCCGCAAATGTAACGTTTCTAACCCTTGAAGGAAATAAAACGCATTTTGCGGGCTTAAGCATGCACCAATATCGCGCAATAGCTGTACACGCAATTTGACTGCATATGCAACATTACCTAAATCACTATATTTCAATCCATTATAGCTATTATCTGGTTCTGTAAATCCAGGAAATTTGTCGTTATTCCAGTCAAAATTCCCTCCATCAACAACTACCCCACCGATGGAATTGCCATGGCCGCCAATCCATTTTGTTGCAGAATGTACTACGACATTTGCTCCCCATTCAATCGGTTTACAGTTATATGGAGTTGCAAAGGTATTATCGATTATTAATGGAATTGCCGCATCTTTTGCAATTTCAGCAACCTTTTCGACATCAAATACTTGTAGGCTTGGGTTTCCAATAATTTCACCATATAATGCCTTCGTTTTCTTTGTAATTGCCTTACGAAAGTTCTCTGGATCTTCTGCATCGACAAACTTTACTTGAATTCCGAAGCGAGGAAGAGTGGATGCAAATAAATTGAATGTACCGCCATATAAATTGGTTGCTGCAATAATTTCATCACCTGTTCCTGCAATATTCAATATCGCAAGTGTAATTGCTGCAGCTCCTGATGCCGTCGCAACCGCTGCCGTACCACCCTCTAAAGCTGCCACCCGCTTCTCAAACACATCGACCGTAGGGTTAGTTATCCGAGTATAAATATTTCCCGTTTCTGCAAGTGCAAATAAATTTTGCGCATGCTCTGTATTTTGAAAAACATAGGAAGTCGTTTGATAAATTGGAACTGCACGAGATCCTGTCGTTGGATCTGGTTCTTGACCACCGTGTAATAATAATGTTTCATCCTTAAAGCCTTTTGTCATTTTCAATTCCCCCTAATGTTCATCATGATTAATCCATAAAGTGAGTAGTAGTAGTTTTAGAGAGAATGAAGAGGATTTTATGTAAAAATAAAAAGCCCTCTTCATAAGAAGAGGGCGTTATATACGGTTCCTCCTCTTATCTCTCAGATCATATAGATCTGTAGGAATTGGCACCTTTTCAAACGGATGTTTGAAGGTTGCCGGGTTTCATCGGGCCTAGTCCCTCCACCACTCTGGATAAGAGTAAATACTCACTATATGAATTTTTTTAATTGAATTAATTATCAATTGATTGAATTATAAAATATTCATTTCTGGCAGTCAATATATTTTTTCAAAAAATTTTAAATAAATATGCACCTTTTAATTAGCTTACTCATCCGTACAAAGAATACATATCACTATTTTAACCTTGATAACATAGGAAAAATTAATCTAAACCAGCGGCAATTTAATAGTGAATTTCGTTCCGTGTCCTTTCGTACTTGTAACGTGAATTTCTCCTTGATGTAACAATACTAATTGCTTTACGATAGATAGCCCTAAACCGAATTCACCAAATGGGTTCGTTCTCCGAGATAGATCTGCCTTATAAAATCGACGCCAAATATTTTCGATTTCTTTTGCATCCATTCCGATACCTGTATCCTCAATCTCGATAATCGTACAATCATTTTCTTGCATTCCTTTTAAATAAATAACACCATTTTCGGTAAACTGAATACTGTTTTTTGTTATATTGAGTAGTATTTGGATCAACCGATCATAGTCCGCATAGACTAGCGGATTTCCTTGTAGCTCCATTTTTATTTCGTTATTTTTTTGCGCCGATTGAAAGTCTAATTGTTCTTTAATAATTTCCAATACCTCAGCTAGTTCAATTTTTTCTTTTGTTAATACTACTTGATTGGAACGGATTTTTTCGTAATCCAAATTTTCGTTTACGAGTCTAATTAACCGTTTCGTTTCTTTGCTTACTAGTTCCAGCCCTTTTTCTTTTTCTGATTCTGGAATCATATCATTTTTCAAACCCTCTACTACTCCACTAATGGTTGTTAGTGGTGTCCTCATTTCATGAGAAACATCTGCAATAAATTGCCTTCTACGGTTTTCTAAACTCTCAATCTCATCCATCGAATCCCGCAGTTTTCTGACCATTTGGTTAAAATCTCCTGCCAGTTCCCCAATCTCATCAAAATTAGATGATGGAACGGTGACGTCGTAATTTCCAGTAGCTATCATAGAGGTTGCCTTCTGAAGGTGATTAATTCTTCTTACATGTATTTTCGACAAAAACCAGCTCAATAAAAGGGAGACAAGAAGTGTAATGAGTATTGTATAGAATAAATATTTATTAAACTGATGAATCATTGCATTTGTCCCACTAACAGGTGCTGTTAATAATACTCCACCTAAAAAATAATCTCCATTTGTATATGGTAGCACTACAAAGGAAACCGCTTGATCAAAGCGTTTTAAATCTACATTAACGACTACCGATTTTCCATTCGTAATTTGCTCCCATTCCTCATCTGAGAATTGGAATTTATAATTCTGATTTTCTATTGGATAAAGAATTTGTCCATCTGCATCAAACACACTAAAATATATTTTCCTCCGTTCAAGGATGCTTTGATACTGATCTAATGTGCCTTGATCAAAATAATAGCCTTTGTCCATATCCGCTAATAGATTCTTTCCATAGGTTACAAGCTCTTCTTCCTTATTTTTATATACTAGATTCTCGACAAATTGAGATACAACAAGGCTTAAAACGAGAAAGGCAACAATAATGATGCCGATATGACTAAGCATTTGTTGATACATATACTTTAATTTCATTTAATCCACCGTCTCATCAAATTTATAACCAACACCCCATACCGTATGGAAAAATGAGTGCGTGCTTGTAGAGATCTTCTTGCGGAGTCGCTTAATATGTACATCTACCGTTCGTTCATCACCGTAGAATTGGTAGCCCCATACCCGATCGAGCAATTGCTCCCTGGAAAACACTTGTCGTGGATGCTGAATAAAATAATAGAGTAAATCAAATTCCTTTGGTGTTAAGCTTGTTATCGGCTCCCCATCTAAAAATACTTCCCGTGTATCTTTGTTTATTTTGAAGTGGTTCGTCTCAATAATATTCGCTGACTCTTCATTTTTACTTATATAGTGAACCCTTCTCGTTACTGCTTTTATTCTTGCCATTAAGGCAAGAGGACTGAATGGTTTAGTCACATAATCATCAGCACCCATTTCAAGTCCAAGCACCTGATCAGATTCACTATCTTTTGCCGTTAACATTATAATTGGTACCTCATATTTACTCTCGCGAATTTTTCGGCAAATGGTGACTCCGTCCATTCCTGGAAGCATCCAATCAACAATCAATAAATCCCATTGTCCATTCAGAAACCGTTCATAGCCTTCCTTCCCATCATGTATAAATTCACCTTGGATACCTTCCTTTACAAAAAACATTTCTATCATGGAACAAACACTTTCATTATCTTCAATCACTAGTACTTTCATCGTTTCAACCCCTGCCTCTTCACAATCTAACAACAAGAATTATACTTTTCTTTATTATAATATTATTTTACTCGATTTAAAGATTGGGTCATCATTTGGTCATACTTTATTCATAATTCTCCGTTAACATATAGTTACCTTATTCTTCTCCTCCCCTTCATATAGATTAGAGGATGCCCCATTAATTTAGGGGCATCCTCTTTGTTATTTTTTCGTATTTATTTCAGTTGCTGCGGTAAGTTCATTTGTTTTTATCGTTTTTCCTTCCGCTGATTTCACCTGTGCTGTGACGGTAAATTCGATTCGGTATTCTCCATCCGGTAAAACATTTCCTTCATTATCGACAAAATTCCATGTGTTTTTATAATTGATTTTATCGCCATTTTCTAGTGTTACTTCCTTAATTACTTGTAAAAACATTCTTCCCTTCGACCACTGATAAACCAATTCATTATTCCCATTGTATACTAAAAAATCATATTCTTGTCCCGAGGTAAAGCTTAATGTTATCGGATTACCAGATGTGTTTTCTGCTGTAAAATCGATAGCGATTGCATGATCAGTTTTGGACAACTGCAATGTCGGTTGGAAGGTACCTTCTTCTAGCTTTATTTCGTTTTTATTAAACTTTTTGTCTTTAAGACTTGTTTTGTTTAAAGTAAGTTTGTTTACAATATCCTTTTTCACATTCCCTTCCTCACTTTCTACTGCTTGATTCCCATTTTTTGATTCAGTCGCCAATCCTTGTGAACAAGCAGATGTAATACTAGTGACTATCAATATAATCAAGAAATTTTTCCATATTTGTTTCTTCATTATTATCACCTCGTTAATTAGACGTTGACGGAGCATAAATGTTTCCACAAATCGAATTATTAAGACATCTCTTTAAAAAAAATACCCGGACCTTTTGGAAGAACGGATCCGGGATATTGGTTTAAATAAGGAATAGATAAATGATTACCGCTAATACGATTCGGTAAATCGCAAACGGTGTTAGTTTAATTTTATCAATTAATTTTAAGAAGAAACGAATAGCAAGTAATGCAAAGACAAATGCACTAATAAAACCAGCAACAAAAAACGGCATAGCATCCATTGTTAAATACTCCCATTTTTTCAAAAGCGAAAGAAAGCTTGCTCCGGCCATAATCGGTACTGCCATGATGAACGTGAAATCAGCCGCTGCCCGGTGGCTAAGTCTTAGTAATACACCACCAGAAATAGTTGCTCCTGAACGGGAAAATCCTGGCCATAGAGAAAGGCATTGAATTAAACCGATCGAAAATGCTTGCTTATAGGTAATTTTATCGACTGTCTCTATTTGTGGAGCTTTCTTACTGAATTTATCGGCAACAATCATTAATACCGCACCGACTATAAGACCAATTAATACTGTATTTGTTGTGAATAAATATTCATCAATATAGTCTTCAAACAGTACGCCTAATACTCCTGCTGGTATTAACCCAACGATGACATGTGTCAGTTTTAAATGACCAGGTGCTTTTGTACCTAGTTTATAGCTCTTTCTTTTTAAGCCTAATAAATCGAGGAACCGGTCTTTAAATACAACGACAACCGCCAAAATGGAACCTAGCTGGATAACAACCTTGAAGGTGTTAGCCACCCCTTCATTCCCTAAAAATTCTTTTGATTTTAACCAAAGATCATCGACTATGATCATATGGCCAGTTGAGGATACTGGAGCAAATTCGGTAAGTCCCTCCACTAATCCAAGGATGATTGCTTTTAAATAGATAAGAAAATCCATAGATAAACTCCTTTTTTTAGCTTTATGTAACAATCTGTTGATTACAATATCGGTCGATTAAAAAGCCTTCCTATTATTTACGATTTCTTTCCACGCCTTACGAAATAGAAAATGACTAGTACTACTATTATCGCAATGATTGCATAGACAATGTTGGAGTAGACGTCCATATACTCGACGATATCTTCCCATGATTCTCCTACTCTTGCGCCAAGACAAACAAGAATTGTGTTCCAAATGGCTGTTCCAAGTGTTGTAAATAAAAGGAACAGCGGAAAACTCATACGTGCCATTCCGGCTGGTATGGAAATTAAACTACGAATTAACGGAACCATCCGACAAAAAAACACAGTCCAAAATCCATATTTTTGAAACCAACTGTCTGCCCGGTAAATATCTTCCCGCTTTACACGTAGTATATGCCCATATTTGTCTACTATCTTTTCCAAGCGGTGAACATCTAATAACAATCCGATTCCATACAAAATAACCGCCCCAACAACAGAACCAATGGTGGCAGCAATAATTACGCCTGCAATCGAAAGGTCTGTTTGTGTAGTCATAAATCCACCAAATGTTAAAATGACCTCAGATGGAATTGGCGGAAACACATTTTCCAAGCATATTAATAGAAAAACACCTAAATATCCAAATTGACCCATAAAATCGGTAATCCAATTTTCCATGTTTACCCCCGAATGTACATTTAATTCCTATTGACTTCATTATTACTTGTCCAATATTACTAAATGTTTATTTCAACATTTTATAAAAATGAAAACTTTTTCGCTTTTTTTCGCATTTTCCTATATATCTTACCATTTAATTATTTTATCGGAAAGCATAAAACAAGAAAAAGAGCAGGAACAACATGTGTTCTCTGCCCTTTTTCACTACTACCTTTAAAGGTACGCATTTCCTACCAATGATGAGCTTTCGCATTACTCCTTAAAATTATGTTATTTTGCGACATTTCGGTATGACCATTCACTTGCGACTTCGAGCGTTTAGGCCGTGTCCAGTTGTGACGAAATAACTGAGCGGTGCGATCAACATCATGAGGAAAACGCATCTAATCACCTCTGGTAGGATTTTGATATCCCAGCGGATATCAAGCATAGTTTACCCGGCGGAAACATATCTATTCGAAAATTTTCTTGTGCCTTTTTTCACTATTTTTTTCATTAAATTAGACAATCATTCTCCGTGCAATTTTTTAGACTTAAAGCTATTATTATTGTAAAATATCAAATGAAAAGTAATGCTGCCTTTATTTTATTGATTTAAATCTGTGACGAAAAACTATTTCATAAATATTGTCTAACCTTAACGAATTTGTAACAATTTATGTAAAAAATCTATTGCCAGATGGTTTACAATATGAGTATAGTGTTTTGTAACCTTATTTAATTATGCCAACTCATATACAGAAACCCTTTTCACTTCTTTATTTTGCTGATATTTGTGAAAGAATGAGCAAATTTTGACAAATTCATGAATAATTAGTTACTAAATTGTGAACAGAGTTTCTAACATATGAACACCTTTTTGTTTACTTTCAAATGCACAATAATACTTAGGAAAGGGAGAAAATTATGAAGAAAAAGAAAGGCCTGCTTGTTTCCGCCATGTCCATCCTGCTTTTATTGGTATTAAGCGGTTGTGAAACAAATTTAGTTGTTTTTGATCCAAAAGGACCACAGGCAAGAGCAATAATGGATTTAATCAACTGGTCCTTTATATGGATCGGGCTTGTATTAGTTGTGGTAGTTGGACTATTTGTATATATTATCTGGAAATATCGGGCACGTCCAGAAAACGCGGATTATGAACCACCTGATGAAAAAGGAAATCACAAACTAGAAGTCATCTGGACACTTATTCCAATTGTTATCGTTATCCTTTTAACTATTCCAACCGTTAAAACATTGTACGCGTTAGAAGAGGTTCCAGAAGGATATGAAGATGTTGAACCATTAGTGATTCATGTTACATCTGCAGATTGGAAATGGATTTTCAGTTATCCAGAAGAAGATATCGAAACAGTTAACTATGTAAATATTCCAGTGGATCGTCCGGTAACCTTTAAACTTACTTCTGCTGGTACGATGCAATCATTTTGGATTCCTTCTTTAGCTGGACAGGAATACACAATGAATAAAATGGAAACAGAGCTTATCGTTGTTGCAGATGAAGAAGGTTCATTCTTTGGTAGAAACACAAACTTCAATGGTGAAGGCTATGCAGGAATGGAATTCGAAGTGCAGGCACAATCACCTGCGGATTACGAGAAATGGGTAAAAGAAGCAAAGGAATTATCTCCTAAGCTTACCGAAGAGGAATATAAAGAGTTATTAAAACCAACACATTTAGGTCGTCTAACATATTCCAATACTCATTTAGATTGGGTTGATCATGCAGATCATAATGCAGAGCTTTATATAGACCCTGAGTTATATCGCGGTCATGGCTACCCTGGAAAAATCTTTACAGAAGATGAAAATGAAAACTCTGAGAATCATGAAAACATGAATATGGATGAGGAAGAACACGGAGGTGAGCATAGTGGACATTAAATGGGATCAATTATTAGTTTCTGGCGATCCATTAATTTTAGGTTCACAGATTGCAATTGTTTTAACAATGGTCGGAGTCGTAGCTGCTTTATCCTATTTCAAAAAATGGAAATGGCTATGGAACGGATGGCTAACATCAGTTGACCATAAAAGAATCGGGATTATGTATATCATTATGGGTGTTCTCATGTTCTTCCGCGGTGGCGTAGATGGACTAATGATGAAAGCTCAAACAGCAGTTCCTGAAAATACATTTTTAGACGCACAGCATTATAATGAAGTATTTACTACACATGGTGTTATCATGATTTTATTCATGGCGATGCCAATGTTAATCGGGATTATGAATATCGTGATTCCACTTCAAATTGGAGCACGTGATGTAGCATTCCCACAATTGAACTTATTAAGCTTTTGGTTAACATTTGCTGGTGCAATGTTATTTAATGTTTCTTTCGTTATCGGTGGATCACCTGATGCAGGATGGACATCTTATTTCCCGCTTGCAGGTAAGGAATTTACTCCTGGCGTAGGTAACAACTATTATATGATTGCCCTGCAAATTGCCGGTATCGGTACATTGATGACTGGTATTAACTTTATTGTTACGATTTTAAAAATGCGTACAAAAGGCATGACATTAATGAGAATGCCGATGTTTACTTGGACATCGTTAATCACTTCATTAATTATTGTAATTGCCTTCCCTATTTTTACAGTAACATTATTATTAGGTATGATGGACCGTTTATACGGAACACATTTCTTTACTGTTTCTGGCGGCGGACTTGATATGCTTTGGTCGAACCTATTCTGGCTATGGGGACATCCAGAAGTATATATTGTAATCCTACCGGCATTCGGAATTTATTCTGAAATTATCGCAACCTTTACGAAGAAGCGACTATTCGGATATGGCTCCATGGTTATTTCGATCGTATTAATTTCAGCTTTAAGTATGTTAGTTTGGGTTCACCATTTCTATACAATGGGCGTTGGACCTGCAGTAAATACGGTATTCTCCATCACTACTATGATGATTTCTATCCCAACTGGGGTTAAAATGTTTAACTGGTTGTTCACGATGCGCAAAGGTCGAATTGAATTTACTGCACCGATGATGTGGGCACTTGCTTTCATTCCAACCTTCCTAATTGGTGGGGTGACCGGAGTTATGCTTGCAATGGCAGCTGCCGACTTCCAATACCATAATACATTGTTCTTAGTCGCTCACTTCCATTACACATTAATTCCTGGTGTAGTTTATGCAGTATTCGCTGCACTATACTACTGGTGGCCAAAAGTATTCGGCTTTAAGCTTAGTGAAAAAATTGGAAAATGGCATTTCTGGTTATTCAATATTGGCTTTAACTTAACATTCTTCCCAATGTTCTTCCTTGGTTTACAAGGGGCTGTAAGACGTTCTTATACTTATTCCGAAGAATCTGGTTTCCAACCATTATTCTTACTATCGGGCGTCGGAGCATTAATTTTAGCAGCAGGCTTCGCAGCACTTTGCTACAACATTTATTGGAGCATTCGTCACGCAGAACGTACGACTGCAAACGATCCATGGGGAAATGCTAGAACATTAGAATGGGCAACTGCAACACCAGTTCCACATTATAATTTCGCTACACTTCCTGAAGTAGATTCACTTGATGCATACTGGGAAATGAAAAAGAACAACAAAGGCTTTACTCTCGATAAAAATCAAATTAAACCAATTCATATGCCGGGTAATTCTGGACTCCCAGCAATAATGGGTGGTATTTTCTTAGTCTTTGGTTTCTTCCTTGTTTTCGAATGGCATTTACTTGCCGCAATTGTTGGTATCGGAATTATTGCAGGACTTATTATGCGTTCATTTGAATCCAATGATGGGTACCACGTGCCTGTCGATGAGATTGTGAAACATGAGCGTACTTGGAGAGGTGAATCTAAATGGAAGGCAAAATAAATACTTCAGCACCTATTGAATACCAGTCTGAACAAAGTAAATTAAATATTTTAGGCTTCTGGGTTTTCCTAGCTGCAGAAATTATTTTGTTCGCCACATTATTCTCTGTATTCGGTGTGCTAAAAGATCGTACTGCTGGCGGACCAGCAGGTTCAGAGATTTTTGAGATTAAAGATGTTATTATTCAAACCTTATTATTATTAACAAGTAGTTTCACCGCTGGAATTGTCATCTTTGAAATGCGCAGAGGAAACCGACGCGGTCTAATTATTTGGCTTGTTATTACTTTACTATTTGGTCTTGGCTTTTTATCAATGGAAATAAATGAGTTTATGCATTATTACCATGAGGGAGCTACAATGCAAACTAGTGCATTCCTGTCGAGTTTATTTGTGCTACTCGGTACACACGGTGCCCACGTTACATTAGGTACTGGTTGGGCGATTCTCATTATTATTCAATTATTAACAAAGGGAATTAACCCAACGACTGCAGGAAAAATGCATATTTGGTCATTGTATTGGCATTTCCTTGATGTAATTTGGATTTTCATCTTTACATTTGTTTATTTAGCGGGGGTGTTGTAATCAATGAGTAAC
The DNA here is from genome assembly GCF_025660475.1 of Perspicuibacillus lycopersici. Lineage (GTDB taxonomy): Bacteria > Bacillota > Bacilli > Bacillales > Caldibacillaceae > Perspicuibacillus > Perspicuibacillus lycopersici. The sequence continues at coordinate 84,690 of NZ_JAOUSF010000006.1, read as the reverse complement.
CAAGAAAAAGGCTTCCCCATTAGTCATATCGTTGGATTTTTATTATCTATTACCTTTACCGTTGTTGCTTTGCTAGTGGCATTGAAAACAGACTTGCCAAAAACAACGATAATGTTTGTAATCGGTGGATTAGCGGTTCTACAAGCTGGATTACAATTAATAATGTTTATGCACTTAAATGAAGGAAAAGATAATTATTCAAAAATTATCCATACGGTATATGCGATCTTTATGGCTGTCGTAATTGTCATCGGTTCTATCTGGGTAGTAACTGCAGGACATTCCATTCATTAATAGCTGTATAAAAAAGGAACGTTGCATTTTTGCAGCGTTCCTTTTTTGTATTATTTTCATATATTTTTGTCGAATATTGTTTTTCCTCTTTTTGGTAAATAAGAGACTATCAACAATTACTGCCAAGTTAAACAAACGTTTGTTTAACTGATTATTAGAAAATAAGCACCTGTTTTGTCGAAGCCTATTAGTTCTCTACTTATCCAAATAACAGGTCCCAAACTCCTAATACATCCAATAGAACGAAAATAATCGCAATTGGCGCGATATACTTAAGCGCGAAATACCACATATTAAATAATCCTTTTGCAAATCCGCCACCGTGCTGCATTTCTTCCATTAAAACAGACTTCTTCATTTTATATGGGACAAAGATTGCAATCAACAATGCCCCTAATGGTAATAGCATATTGCTTACTAAGAAATCCGCTGCATCAAAAATTGATTTTCCTAAAATAGTAATATCACTCCAAGGTCCATATGATAAAGCGGAAGGAATACCCATTAAGAAAATAATAAATCCAATAATCCAAGACCATTTCTTTCGTAATGATTTATCACCTTTAGAAATGACGGCTACAATAATCTCCAGCATCGAGAAGGAAGAAGTTAATGCAGCAAATAAGAATAATACTAAAAATGCTAAGAAGAATAGAATGCCGAATGGCATGTGACTAAATACGTTTGGCAAAACTTGGAATAACAATACCGGCCCAGCATCTGGTTGCAATCCGAAGGAAAAGACTGCCGGAAAAATAGCTAATCCTGCCAAAACAACTACAAAAATATTCATCATGACAATGGACAAAGCAGAACGTGGTAAATTTTCCGATTTTTTCACATAAGAGCTATAGGTTACCATCGTAGATGCTCCAACACTTAATGTAAAAAAAGACTGGCCGAGCGCTGCTAATACTGCTTCACTATTAAGCTTCGAAAAGTCTGGGAAAAATAAAAACGAAATTCCTTCACTTGCATGAGATAACGTAAGTGAACGAATGATTAATAAAATAAAAATAATAAAAAGTGCAGGCATCATAATATAATTTGCTTTCTCAATTCCATTTTGTACCCCTTTTGCTACGACAACTACTGTTAATAGCATGAAGAGAAAATGGACACTAATACTGATCCCAGGATTGGAAATAGTTTCAGCAAATACGATTCCATATTGCTCAGCGCTAATTCCATTTAGTTGACCAGTAATTGTTCTAAAAATATATGCGATAATCCAACCACCAATAACACTATAAAAAGACAGTAAAATAAAGCTTGTCACTAATCCTAAATATCCAACAAAATGCCACTTCGTATTTGGCGCAATTGCTTTGTAAGATTCAATTGCATCCTTTTGCGTACTTCTTCCAATCGCAAATTCTGCTAATAATAAGGGAAGACCTAAAATAAGGGTAAATAATAAAAAAATAAAGAAAAAGGCCCCGCCACCACTTATTCCTGCAACATACGGGAATTTCCAAATAGCACCCAATCCAATTGCAGATCCTGCGGATGCTAAAATAAAGCCAATTCTTGATGACCATTGTTCTGATTGATTCACAGAAAAAACTCCTTGCTTACATTTTTTTAATATACCTATATTAACATGAAGCATTTAAGAAACAACCCGTATTGGACTATTTTTTATTATCTTAAAAAAATTTATCTGCGTTAAGTAGTTAAATGTATTGTATTCTTTAATGAGGAAAAGTATTAACACTATTTACAGTGATTATCATTTTCTCGATGATTTTTCCAATTACATCTAATAATTACCACTAGTAGAAAATATTATATTGGTATGAATGAAGCAATGGTATTGTAGCAAGTTGGGTTCAGGTGTAGAATGAGTTAGTATGAAATGAACGTATTACCGGATACACCTTTTTTAAGGAGATGTATATATGAAGGTCTTAAAAATTATTACACAAGTAGCTTTTATTTACTTGATTAGTATATTAGGAGAATGGGTTCAATCCCTTTTAAAACTCCCAATCCCTGGGAGTATTGTTGGACTACTTCTACTTTTTCTTTTATTGTCCTGTAAAGTAATTCCTGAAAAATGGATTCATACAGGTGCTAATTTTTTGTTAACCTACATGGCATTATTCTTTATTCCAGCAACTGTAGGGGTGATGAACTACCTTGATTTATTCACTGGAAAAGGACTTTTACTAATTGCAGCTTTAGTGATAAGCACTTGCTTAGTTATGATTGCCTCTGGATTTGTCAGTGATAAACTCGGAAAAAAGGTTGTGGAAAAAGAAAAGGAGAAATACTCAGCATGACACACACAAATATTGTACTTTTGATGATATTACTAACTATCCTCCTATATTTACCGATTAACAAATTATATCAACGGTATCCGATTGCCATTTTTAACCCAACTATATTATGTACCGTTCTAATTATAGTCATTCTGGTGTCGTTTAACCTTCCATATGACACCTATATGGAAGGTGGAGAATGGATTAATAACTTTTTAAGCCCCACAGTCGTTGCACTTGCTTACCCTTTATATAAACAAAAGGATGTTTTAAAAAAGTATTTGCTACCTATTCTTTCTGGAATGCTAACCGGTATATTGGTAAGTGTAGGGACAGGAATTTTCTTTACGTATCTTCTTCATATTTCAAAAGAGATGGTCCCTTCTGTCGTTTCCAAAAATGTCACTACTCCAATTGCCTTAAAAATTACGGAGCAATTAGGTGGGGTTTCCGCATTAACAGCAGTATTTGTTATGATAGCCGGTTTTTCGGGTGTTTTACTTGGTCCGACATTAATTAAACTTTGCCGCTTTCAAACCTTTCTCGGCAAGGGTATGGCTTTCGGAAATGCTGCCCACGCCATCGGAACGGCAAAGGCTTTTGAATATGATCAGGCAACCGGTTCGATTAGTTCAGCTGCCATGATTTTCAGTGCAGTATTTGGATCAATCCTGATTCCTCTCATTGTTGGTTAACAAGCTTTCCCTCTTGCTAGACTAGCGGACTGATAGCTGTAATCTTCATGTTTTCATTCTAATCGATAGTAGACGATTACCAACCTTATATAGTGGATTTTCTTTGTACAAAAAAATACTCCGAAACTATCGGAGTATTTTTTATTAGCAATTACGCGTGCACAAGCTCTTCGCCAATCGCAGCTAATCGTTCTTTTATTTGCGCTTCTGTTAATCCATGTTCTTTTACATATAGATTGCGCGGATGCACACGGCATTCATGTGTACAGCCCCGTAAATATTTATGTTCATTTTCTTCAGAACAAATAATTTGTTTATTACATTCTGGGTTTGCACAGTTTACATAGCGTTCACAAGGTTGACCATCAAAGTAGTCTCTTGCTACAATGACATGTTCTACTTGGTTTACTGGAACACTAATTCTTTCGTCAAATACATAGCATTTCCCATCCCAAAGTTGACCTTTTACCTCTGGATCTTTACCATACGTAACAATCCCACCATGTAATTGATGGACATCTTCAAATCCTTCTCTCTTCAACCAGCCAGAGAATTTTTCACAACGAATACCGCCAGTACAGTAGGTTAAAATTGTTTTACCTTCAAATTTATCTTTGTTTTTGCGGAACCATTCTGGTGTATCACGGAATGTTTTCACATCCGGTCGAACAGCACCCCGGAAATGACCAAGATCATACTCATAATCATTACGTACATCAATGACAATAGTATTGTGATCTTGCATTTTTTCAAAAAACTCTTTTGGCTCTAAATAATTACCAGTTAGCTCATTTGGATTGACGTCTTCTTCTAAGCTTAAGTTTACAATTTGTTTACGATGACGTACATGCATTTTTTTGAAGGCATGACCTTCTGCTTCATCAATTTTAAATACCATATCAGAGAAAAGTGGGTGTTCTCTCATTGCCGCCATATACGCATCTGTTTGTTCAACAGTTCCGGAAACAGTTCCGTTTATTCCTTCTGCTCCAATATGAATACGGCCTTTTAAACCTAATTCTTTACAGAACTTTAAATGTTCTTTTGTTAATGTTTCGGGATCTTCAATAGGAACATATTTATAATAGAGTAATACTCTGTAGTCCATTCAAAACTCTCCTTATCAATTACTTTTTGTTTATTTTTGGTTAAAGTAGGGAGTCTTATATCCCCACATAGTTTCAGTTATTATCATTTTTTAGATTGCACGATTACCATTTTACCACAATTGTAGTGTTGTTTATAACCATTTCGTTTGGAAATCTTTTGTTAAATATTGGTGACTACTTTTTGAAACGAAAGAAAACCGACCCTTTATTAGAATCAGTTTAAGATGCTTTTCATTGTGGCGAATGCTACAGTTCATTTTTATTTTTGACAGGATATATTATAACATAAAATTACAGCAGTTCAACTATAGAGGTATAGAATGGAAATACATATAGCACTAACGTATTAGATTGGGCTAGAGATGAAATATATACTGATGTTCCACATAGGTCTAGTTATATATTCAGTCTAATCAGGGTCCTTCATTTAACTCACAAAATAACAACAAAAAAATTCACTTATCGAAGGTTTTCGTAAACTCACCGATAAGTGAATAATGTATTTTGCGCTATTGATTTATGCCCGTATCGTTTCATGTTTTTGTTCGTTTTCCTTTCTGACACTGTTCCAAACAACTCGATAAAGACTAAAGTTAATCAATGCAGCTACGAGAAGCCAGGATGATAATACATAAAAACCATTAAAAAACGATGTGAAAATACAAACCGTACATAGAATACCGGCTAGTAAATAAAAGCCACTTAAAATTTTTCCCATTGGAAACCCCTCCGCTACATTTTATTCACACAATGATACTATCGTTCAAATATTCGTCAATTTTCGTTCACTAAACGTTCACATTTATAGTATAGCTGATTTCTTGTCTAAATGAAAGGGGTTACAACAAAACGTTTTATTTTTTTTGAATATTACACTTTAGCTTCCGATTTTTTACATTTATTGCGTCTTAATATCCGGTATAAGGAATTAGTGGTTGGAGACAGTAATTCCGAGGAGGTGAGGTTCATGAAGAAGCTACTTATTCTATTGTCTGTTTTTGTGATGATATTCCCTAGTTTTGCATTTGGACAAAATACAACCTATACGGTACAGCCTGGCGATAGTATGTGGAAAATAGCTGTTCGCTTTCAAGTGGGATTAAGCGAATTAATCCAGGCAAACCCACAAATTAAAAACCCTGCGTTAATTTATCCTAATCAAAAACTCACGATTCCTGCAATAAGTGAGAAAAATTTCGAGGCACAGGTAGTCACCCTTGTTAATCAAGAAAGAGCAAAAGCAGGACTGACTGCCTTAACGCATAATTGGGAATTATCTAGGGTGGCAAGATATAAAAGTATGGATATGCGCGATCGTGGCTATTTCTCCCATACATCTCCAACGTACGGAAGTCCATTTGATATGATGAAAAACTTTGGAATTAACTACCGAACAGCTGGTGAAAATATTGCACAAGGACAAACAACCCCGGCTGCTGTTGTGCAAGCATGGATGAATAGCCCCGGGCATCGTGCAAATATATTAAGCACCCAATTTACTGAAATTGGAGTTGGCTATGCCGCAGGTGGTTCTGGTCGACATTACTGGACAGAAATGTTTATCGATAAATAACACGATAACCTCATATTCAACGGAAAGAGGGACAGCTTTGAACTATATCCCGTTGTTTTAGCATAACTAACCAATGGGTTCTGTTCATTTAACCGTCCCTCTTTACTATTTATTGTAATCCGTTTGAAAAATCCATTACCTTTTTACTTACCATATCAATATTCGCCATTTTATTATCCCAGCATGCCTGGCTTAAATCGACAGGGTAATGGCTAGGATTTAAAATTCGTTTGTACGCATCCCATAATAAATCGAGTGTTTCCTTTGTGTAATTTTGAATTTGTTTTAAATGTGGCATTTCATACACTTGTTTTCCATCTACAAAAATATCCCGATGTAATTCAACCGCATCAAAATTCGTGACATACTTACTGATATAAGTATGTACAGGATGGAACATTTTTAGTGGACTCTCTTCTTTTATATTTTCCCACTCAAGTGCAATTACGTCTCCTTCGGATTTCCCATTTTGTCTGTTAATAATCCGATAAACCTTTTTAAGACCTGGAGTCGTTACTTTTTCGGGATTGCTACTTATTTTTATCGTATCAATCATTTTTCCATTTTCTTCTATTGAAACTAATTTGTATACAGCACCTAATGCCGGCTGCTCATATGCTGTAATCAACTTCGTTCCAATTCCCCATGAGTCAATTTTTGCCCCTTGTGCTTTAACGTTCATAATCGTATGTTCATCGAGGTCATTGGATGCAATGATTTTCGCATTTGGGAAACCCGCCTCATCTAGCATTTCCCTTGCTTTTTTCGACAAGTAAGCTAAATCTCCGCTATCTAAGCGAATTCCAATAAAGTTAATTTGGTCCCCAAGCTCTTTCGCAACACGAATAGCATTTGGAATTCCTGAGCGTAATGTATCATAAGTATCTACGAGAAATACACAATCCTTATGGCGGCGCGCATATTTATGAAATGCTGTATACTCATCATGATATGCCTGAACCATTGCATGGGCATGTGTACCCGAAACCGGAATACCAAATAATTTTCCAGCACGTACATTTGAAGTTGAGCTAAATCCGCCAATATAGGCAGCTCTTGTACCCCAAATTGCCGCATCAAATTCATGCGCTCTTCTTGTTCCAAATTCCATGGCTACTTCTCCATCACCAACGACTTGCATAATTCTAGACGCCTTTGTCGCTATCAATGTTTGATAATTGATAATATTCAATATTGCCGTTTCCACTAATTGGGCTTCAGCAAGTGGTGCTTCAATTCGGAGAAGCGGTTCATTTCCAAAGACAATTTCCCCTTCCACTACGGAACGAACATTACCGGTAAAACGAACATTTTGTAAGTAATGTAAAAAATCCTCCTTGTACCCTAACTCTTCGCGTAAATATTGTATATCACTATCCGAAAACCGAAAATTATTTAAATAATCCACAATTTTTTCTAGTCCAGCAAACACAGCATATCCATGCCCAAATGGTTGGGTACGAAAATATGCTTCAAATACCGCTTTCTTATCATGAATTCCATCTTCCCAATAGGATTCCACCATATTTATTTGATATAAATCTGTATGTAAACCCCAAGAATCATCTGGATATTTACCTTTCACGAAAAATACCTCCAATATTTTATCTCTGCTTTCCAAAATTCGACAGCTATATTTTCTATTATAGCTAAGTTGGTCTGTAACGTCACTGTATCTGGTAGCAAAAAACACCTCCACATTGAGCGGAGGCGACATATCACTTACTATCTATTGTTATTAGTAGCCGCAGTAGCGTCATGTAAGTAACAGCTAAAATATTGCATCTATATTACGTCCTACGGCTTTAATACAACCTTTACGCAATTATCTTGCTTCGTATCAAATATTTCATACCCATGCTTTGCTTTGTCTAACGGGAGTACATGGGTTACAACGTCCCCGATGTCTATTTTCCCTTGGGCAATTAAGTCGTATAGCTTTGGCATATAGTGAATTACCGGGGCTTGTCCTGTTCGAATATTGACATTTCGTTGGAATATATCACCTAGTGGAAAGGCATTGTACCGCATTCCATAGACACCGGTTATTTGAATCGTACCACCTTTTCTTACGGATTGTGCAGCTGTCACAATCGCACCCATTGCCCCACCTTGTAGCTTTAGCCCCGAGGCAAGAAATTCCATTGGTGTCATTTTCCCATCCATCCCGACCGCATCGATAACAACATCTGCACCTCCGTGCGTAATTTCCTTCAAATACTCACCTACATGCTTATGTTTTTCAAAATTGATTACCTCTACATTATTCGTACGCTTCGCATGCTCCAATCGATAATCAATATAATCTACTGCAATTACACGTTTCGCTCCCTTTAGCCAAGCAAATTTTTGGCATAAAAGTCCGATTGGACCACAGCCTAATACAATAACGGTATCTCCTGGCTTCATTCCTGAATTATCTACACTCCAATAGGCAGTTGTTGCTGCATCAGCAATCAATATTAGTTTTTCATCCTCCACTTCACTGTTTTCTGGAATTTTGAAGGGAAGAAAATTCCCATAAGGAACTCGTAAATATTCTGCTTGTCCACCAGGGTATCCTCCAGTTGTTCCTGAATAACCAAAGTATGCACCCATATCCCCATTTGGATTGGAGTTATCACATTGACTTTCTAATTCATGCTGACAATACCAACATTGTCCACAGCTAATATTAAACGGTATTATTACCCGATCCCCTTTTTTCACCTTTGTTACTTCTGGTCCGACTTCCTCCACGATTCCCATTGGCTCATGCCCAATAACATAGTCCTCTGGGGTATTTGGAATCATACCGTGAATTAAATGTAGGTCAGAGCCACAAATAGCTGTCATCGTTATTTTTACGATAATATCATCAGGCTTCTGGATGGATGGTGCCTGTACATCTTTAACTATAACCTCTTTAATCCCCTGATACGTAACTGCCTTCATCCTATTATCCCTCCTTTTTAATTTTCCGGTGTCGCAAATGTTCCTAATCGATCGGTATCCTTTGGAAATAGTGGCAAGCTTGCTATTTGAACTGCTAGCTCCGCTGAGCGTAAATCAATTTCAAATTGTTTCGGTAAATCATATGGATGGAACCATTCTTTTTCCATCATTAATTGATAAATCTCTGTTTGCAATTGAATTGCTGATTTTAACTGATTACGTAAAACGGCTTTCACTTCCGGACTAGTAGCTTCCGTTAAAGCAATTGCATAATTTCGCACACCTGTTTTTGCCGTTATTAAAAAATCCATTGCAATTGCAGAATCCGCTTGGTCTGGCATTCCTTTTGAATGGATTGGATCTAAATAGTCATTTAACATTTTCTTTCCTCCTCATTGCAATCTAGCCTTTAGATAAACGTCCTGAAGCTCTTTAATCGCTTGAATCGATTGATTAACATCCTTTTCCATCAATGCTTTTAATTCCTGATCAAAGACAACACCTTGCATTAATTTCGATTTCAATAAACAGACCGTTTTAAAGTTAAGGATTTCATGGGTGTCCATCGATTCATGAAAGGCAAGGCTATCTGTTTCCATTTGCATGTAAAATCACCTCTTCTATGATTATCAAAAATAGTATGGTACCGCTTGTACTTTTTCATAAAATTAGTTATTTGTATTTCCGCTATATTTTCCCAAGTATAGAGACTAAATTGCAAAGAATAATAAACAGTAGACTTTATGCCAATGAGGTGGAAAAACGATGATAAAACAATTAGCATTACATGAAACGCTAGAGCTTCATGAATTAATGACATTTAAAACACTTTGTGTAACGAAAGCAACGACCATGTCTGGTTTAGCCCAGGATATAGAGCTTCAAACAATTTTAACGAATGATGCTACTGCAGGAAATGATGCATTAAAGCGAATGCAGCAGTTTATTACAAAGCGAGGGGACGAATCGATATGATGGGGCTTTTGAAAAATTTAATGGGAATGAAAGGGATGACCGATCAAGTAATAGCAACGGACTTTCTTATATCGACAAAGTCAGGGGTTATCAACACAGCACTTGCATTAACCGAAAGTGCTACTCCCGAATTGCGAGCAGAATTGGAGAGACAATTATTTCAAACAATTGATACTCACGATGCAATAAGCAATTATATGATTGCAAAAGGTTATTATCACCCACAAGAATTAAGGGAGCAGCTTTCCGTTGATTTACAAACCGCTAAAACAGCTATCGATCTTTCGGATAGTATCGAGCATTAATAAAGAAGCTGTTTCGTATTTCTAAAGGATTGTTGTTATTTAATCAGAGGTAAAATATTGTTGTTTAAACTTACTGAGCAGACTGAATACAAGAAGGAGTACCGCTCGCCCGAATGGATGTGCAGAGTGTATTCAGTCTGCATGCGAAAAAATATATATGAAAACCATTTTTCTTTATTTTGCGACTGGTTGAATGATTACTTTCCAATCGGCTCCTGCTTTTATTTGATAGGTTGCTGCAAACGAACCTTGATTAATAGCAATACCGATTCGATTCAACGAATTAATGTATAATAATGGGTTTCCTATATTATTTTCTGCAAATGTTTTCGCGAAAATCATTTTACTTTTGTAAATTTGCTTTTCCCCTTGCACAATACTCACCTCAAACAAGTTCCCAAAAACTGCATTTAATTGATTAAAAATATCCCGATCAATATTTGTCCACAAATTTCCGAAACGAACATCTAAAATATCAATACTTCCAAATATTTGATTTCCTACTATCATCGGTTCCTTTACTGAAAGAAAAACTAACAAATCCTTTGGAATTAGTGGTCCTACTTCATCATAGGTAATTTGCTTTGCAGCAAGTCTAGCTGCTGTATAGGCATAAACATCGCGACCATGAAATGTATACGAATCCTGTGAATATGGTAGTCGGTTTACCACTTCATTAATGATCCTTGCTTCTTTAATTCCAAAATATTTATGTATATGGGTCAGTGTTCCGTTATCCGGAGTAACAATAAAATGATCCGACTCTGTACGAACAACCACACTTTTTCGATCAGATCCAACACCGGGATCAACAACTGACACAAACACCGTATGCTTTGGCCAATATGGTAATGTTTGATACAAGCGATAGGAGGCATCCCATATATGAAACGGTGGAATATCATGGGTCAGATCGAAAATTCGTAGCTGCTTATTAACCGAAAGCGCTACTCCATACATTGCACTAACTGCACCATCACTATTTCCGAAATCCGTTTGCATTACTAAAAGGCTATTCACTAGCAAATCCCCCTTACCTATCCAAAAATCAGTATTTTTTAACACCATCAATTTGAAAAAAAGCCGCGTCAATACCAATAAGATAGGACGCGGCTTATTAAGCACAATCTTAATAGCACTACATTTACTTTTACTATTCCCCAAAAGGAATCGGTTGTAAACCTCCTCTCTCCCTTTAATTTAGCGTCACCAGCAAAAAGTAGAAAAGGAAAAAGATAATAATAAAATACTATTTAATTTAAGGTAAAATAACATACAATATAAGTGAGTAATCACTCATTTATATAAAATAAAGGATGGTGTATATGAGCCAACAGAACAATATTGTTTCTATCCGCAATGTATCAAAAGCATTCGGTAAGCATTCCGTTTTACATGAAATTACATTAGAAATAAGTGCAGGGGAAATTTTCGGCTTCCTTGGTCCTTCAGGTGCAGGGAAAACTACACTTGTTAAACAATTAGCTGGGTTGGATACTCCTACGGAAGGCGCTAATTTCCTGTTCGGAGATAAAATGCCAAACATCCATTTAATTAATAAAATTGGCTATATGGCACAGTCAGATGCACTATATAACGAGCTAACAGCAAAAGAAAATTTAGAGTTTTTCGCATCCCTATATGGATTAAAACATAAAGCAAGAAAAAAACGGATTTCCGAGGTGATGGAGCTAGTTTCCTTAACAGACGATTTAAATAAGCTCGTTTCCAATTACTCAGGTGGAATGAAGCGACGCCTCTCGCTTGCCATTGCATTGCTGCATCAACCACAACTGCTTATTTTAGATGAGCCAACTGTCGGAATCGATCCTGTTTTAAGAAAAAGTATATGGGATGCGTTTGTTTCATTGAAGGAAAATGGAACGACCATTATCGTTACAACGCACGTAATGGACGAGGCGGAGAAATGCGATCGATTAGGTATGATTCGTGATGGAAAGTTAATTGCTGTAGGAACCCCAAATATGCTAGTTCAAGAAACGAAAGCTTCATCGATTGAAGAAGCATTCCTTATCTATGGAGGTGCTTAAGATGCGACTTTTAGCTTTAGTCATTCGAATTCTTCAGCAAATCATTCGTGATAAACGAACCATTGCCTTATTAATAGTTGCACCTATTTTAATTTTAACGATGCTAAATCTCGTTTTTAATGGAAAGGATTACGTTCCGAAAATCGGTTTCGTAAATATTCCCGATACGTTAGAAACACAATTGCTAGCTTCAGATGCTGAGATTACTACCTATGAAACTGAGAAACAAGCAATAGAAGCACTTGCAGATCATGAACTGGATGCATATTTGCTTTTCGATAGTATGGAGCCAACAGTTGTTCTAGAAGGTAGCGATCCTAGTGTCAATGGTTCTGTCATACAATGGTTACAAAGCTCACTAAGCACTGTGCAGCAAGATATACAAAGTGAACCAAAAATCGAATATATTTATGGATCGAGTACTATGAGCTCGTTCGATTATTTCGGTCCAGTTTTATTAGGATTTTTTGTGTTTTTCTTTACCTTTCTTATTGCCGGTATTTCTTTTTTACGGGAACGAACGACCGGTACACTAGAGAGACTACTTGCAAGTCCTATTCGGAAATGGGAAATTGTTTTAGGATATACTATCGGGTTTGGTATTTTTGCCATCATTCAAGCTTCGATTATCGCAGCATATGCCATATATGGACTTGGTTTATTGATGGAAGGTGCTTTTATCTATGTATTATTAATAACTTTAGCATTGGCGATAACCGCATTAACATTAGGGATACTTTTATCAACATTTGCAAATAACGAGCTACAAATCATTCAATTTATCCCGCTTGCAGTAGTACCACAAATATTCTTTTCTGGACTATTTAACTTAGATACAATTTCCGAATGGTTACGCTGGATTATTCCACTTACTCCACTATACTATGCAGCAGATGCGCTGCGGAACATCATGGTGCGTGGAATGGGATGGGATATGATTTATCAAGATGTTCTATTTCTATTAGGGTTTTCCATCCTATTCATTGTACTTAATATATTTGCATTAAGACGTTATCGAAAAATCTAAACTACTTCCTTTAATCTATTTCAATTCAAGGAATCCTTTCGCTATAATAAAATGACATAATATGATGAAAAGGAGTGCGTAATGCAAGATCAACATTCAATCATCGATCAATTATTTGCGGATGAAAAACTAACAGAAAAGCAGAAGAATATCATTCAAGCAGCAATCGATTCTTTTTCAGAAAAAGGCTATGCTGCAACCTCGACAAGTGAAATAGCAAAAAAAGCAGGTGTCGCTGAAGGAACAATTTTTCGCCACTACAAAACAAAAAAAGACTTACTACTAAGTATTATTGCACCATTATTAACAAAGTCCATTGCACCGTTTGTAGTGAAGGATTTATATAAAGTGTTAGATACAAAGTATGAGACGTATGAAGAATTTTTGCGCGGGATGATTGAAAACCGGGTAGTATTTGTGAAAAAAAACTTACCCCTTTTTCGCATCTTGATTCAAGAAATTCCCTTTCATCCAGACCTTCGCGAGCAGTTCAAGGAAAATATCGCAAATAAGGTATTTACACGATTCCAATCGTTAGTGGAGCATTATCAAGCTAAAGGGCAAATCATTCAAATCCCGTCTGCCAGTGTCCTAAGAATGACAATGAGCACGATTGTTGGGTATTTCTTTACAAGATATTTTTTGCTTCCTGATGCCAAGTGGGATGAGGAGGAAGAGCTGGAAATGACGATTCAGTTCTTATTACATGGTCTTTCTCCAACAGGAAAAAGGTAAAGTATAACCGTATGGAACAAGTTGATGCAATTTGCCTAAGTAAATAAATAAAAAGAGGATCTTCCATTTGTGAGATCCTCTTTTCTATACAACCAATATGAAAAACCAAGTCTGAAAAGTAGATAATTAGCGATATATTTTTACCCGCTCTGTTTGCGCTAATTCTGAAATCGAAGCCACACCAATTCCAAACATCGCCATTTTCAATTCTAATTCTCTTGTTTCCATTACTTCTAATACAGCTTCCACTGACTCTGTTGCAGCTTTTAAAATAGAACGACCGAAGCCTACAAGATTAGCGCCTAAAGCAATTGCCTTTGCACCATCAAGGCCAGTGTACATTCCGCCACTTGCAACTAACGGTATGTTTGCCACTGTATCTTTAACGGAAAGAAGGCAGTCTACTGTCGGATTTCCCCATTCACTAAATGCCTCTGCTGCGATTTTTTTCGCTTTCTCCTGTGAGCGTAGTTTTTCCACTTGGCTCCAAGAGGTTCCACCTGCCCCAGCAACATCAACATAAGAAATTCCAGCATCATACAATTTCTTCGCAACTTCTCCGTCGATTCCCCAGCCTACTTCCTTTACACCTACCGGAGCATCTAATTGACTACATAATTGTTTAATTTTTGGAAGAAGATCTTTAAAGTTTGTATTCCCCTCCTGTTGAACAACTTCTTGAATACTATTTAAATGGAGAACTAATGAATCTGCTTCTGTTATTTCCATAATTTGGCGACATTGGTCCACACTAAAGCCATAATTTAATTGGACTGCACCTAAATTTGCGATAATTGGTACATTCGGGGCATATTTTCTTAACTGAAAAGAAGCACGATGCTCGGTACTTTCAATAAGTGCACGAGTGGATCCTAATGCAACCACCCAGCCCTTCTCCTCAGCAGCAATGGCTAGATTTCGATTAATTGATTCTGCCATTGCTGCGCCACCTGTCATCGAGCTTATTAAAAACGGTGCCTTTACTTGCCAATCTAAAAATTTTGTTGCTAAATCAATTTCATGAAAATCTATTTCTGGTAGCGCATTATGAATAAATCTCACATTCTCTAGGCCAGTTGAAATATTATTACCAGTTACCTTTTCATTTAAGACAATATTAATATGCTCTGATTTGCGTTGATTAATGGAATCTTTCATCCTAACACCTACTCTCTAAAAAGGATAGACAATCGTTAACTAGCTACCGTTGTTGCTCCTACTGAGGAAACATGAAGTGGTAACGGAACAATACCACTTTGCTCCCATTCCTTATATAGCTTGTCCAAATCGGTATTTGCTCGTAGAAATGCGATTCCACAGTCGCCACCACCTGCACCAGAGGATTTTCCACTTCCATATTTGTTTGCAATTTCAATTAATGCTACAAGCTCAGGTGTTTCAATAGATACACCCGTATACATTCCGAGCACCTTTAATGCTTCCCGATTTTCAGTAAGACTTTTTATTGCACCTTCTAAATCGTTCGTTTGAAAGCATTCAATTAAAGCGGTAACTGCCGATTGACTTTTATTCAAGAAATCCTTGTATAACGGTATATAATCATTTTTGAGCAATTGAATCTTTTCAACCATTGGTGCAGTTTTTGCACTCTCCCCCGTCCAGCCAATGCAAAGCTGTAACCCTTCTGGTGGAGTTACCCGCCGAATAAACAATTGTGGCCAATCGGCTCTTACAATCTCCGTTAATTGTTTGCTTTGCTTCATTTGATGGGAGAGCCACTCTGGTCGGAAGCTGACATATTGTAACCAACCACCATACGTCGAGGCCGCAATATCTGCACAAGAGCCATTTCCTTGCGTTCGATAATGAGCAATCGCCGATAATTTATAAATTAATTCCTTCGTTGGTTGGATTTTTTCACCCGCATAAAAATGCAGCATAGAAGTGATGACCGATACAACAATGGCTGCACTAGAGCCTAGCCCATATTTCCTTCCAGAACGATCATCTAACTCACTCGTTACTGTAAACGAAAACGGTTGTAATGGAATGCTTTGCTCTTTCAAATATTGATTGACTAAGGAAATTGCATTTTTTATAAATACTAGTTTTGGACTATCAACATTTAGCTTTAATCCTTTCTCATTTTCTTTCCAAGTAACCGTAGGAAAGTTAAGCTGCGGAAGCGAGAGAATATTTTCCGTACTTGCTTTAATTTTACCCGTTATATAACGATCCACTGCAATTACAATAGCCTGTTGTCCTTTTTCAAGAATAGCATACTCACCTGCGATGAATAATTTACCTGGTACTTTAATAACCATTTCTTTATTTTGCATAAATTTTCTCCTTTCTTCTCGAGTTAACAAATTCTCAAGAAGAAGTAGGTACATATGTCACACCTGGTCCCGGATGACATACAAAAATTTCCCGTACAGCTACCAAACTATTTAATGCAGCAATAACTTGCTGTTCATCCTTAGGCTCACATAAAACTTTAACATTTGGTCCTGCATCAATTGTAAAATACGCCTGTATACCATTTGAACGCAAGGAGGCTACTTCCTCCATTACTTCCAGTGTACCACTTTGCCAATATAAAAATGGTGGATCTGCTCCTAATGTAGTCGCATGCATTTTCAATGCGTTTTTTTCTACAACCGTTCCGAGCATTTCAAAATCCTTTACTGCAAGTGCTTGTTTTACGATTGATAGATCATTATCCACTGATTGTAACCAACCGTCATAAAATACAGATGTATCTACTGTTCGTTTCATTCCTTCACGACTTAGCACTTTTTTCGGCTTACTTTCAAGCATTACAGATAAAACCGTTAAATCCCATTCCTTTGCATCTAAAATTGGTACTGCATAGGAATCAGTGCCATCCGATTTCTCTCCTTTTTGCCATTCAACATATCCTCCATAAATGGAACGACACGCAGAACCCGATCCACGTCTTGCAATTTGCGATAACATACGCCTATCTACCGCTAAGCCAATTGCCTTTGTGGCAGCTGCAGCTAAGGCGGCTAATCCTGAAGCAGATGATGCAAACCCTGCTGCAGTTGGTACGTTATTAATGGAATGAATAATGGCATATTCCTGTTTTCCAGCTAATTTTCTAATTACATCAAGGAATTTTGTGATTTTTTTCTGTTCTTTTTCATTTACTTGTTGCCCATCTAAATAAAATTCATCGGTAGCTTGCTCTTTATTAAACTCTACCGTTGTAGTTGTATAAAATTTATCTAATGTAATGGAAAGACTGCTATTCGTTGGTAAAATTAATGCTTCGTTTCTTTTTCCCCAATATTTAATTAATGCAATATTTGTATGGGCTTTTGCCGTTGCCTTCAAGCGTTAACACTCCTAGTTTCTATCAGATCTTTTTTTTATATCTTCTCGTCTATAATAAAGTGAATACTATTGGATTTGAGATGTAATAGCTTTCTTGCTTTCTGCAACTTTAACATACCAAGTATTTCTAGCACCTTCTTTAAGAAGTATGTTTGATATTTCTTTTACTTGATTTGCATTGCTTGCCAAAGCAATAATACAGCCGCCCTTTCCACCACCAGTTAATTTTACACCAAGGGCGCCAGCCTTTTGGGCTAAATTAACTAAATTATTTATACCTTCATCACTAACCCCAAGCTTGTCTAGCTCTATTTGTGCAAGATTCAATAATTCTCCTAGTAACACAATATTTCCTTCATTTAGCGCATCTCTTGCTCGAATCGTATAATCCTCCAAAAGATTAATCGAATTCCGCGTAGCCTCCGGTTCTCTCTCGTAATTTAATTTAATACTATCGACTGCAGATTTTGTATCTCCAATCCTTCCGGTATCCGCAACAATAAGATAAAAGGGTGCACCAATAGAAACCGGTAATGTTTCCTTCCCTTTCTGAAACCAAACCGGATGTTCACTAGATGCTGCCATCATATCAATTCCGCTTGGATTTCCATGTGCATAGGTCTCGGCAATATTGACAAGTCTCATTAGCTGCTTCCTATCCAATTTTTGATCAAAATAAGTGTACAGCCCACGAACTATTGCAATTGCTAATGCTGCACTGGATCCAAGCCCTCTACCAATTGGGATACTAGAATGCAATGATATCCGGAGACCCTTCTCATCTTTGCCAAGGTTTTTCAATGTTTCCTTTATACATGCAGCAATTCCCCGCATTTTTTTCGGAATTTCGTCTATTGTTCCTAAAAATGTTTCACTATCAATCAAAAGATTAGATGAGTCGGTCGTATCGACAGTGGCTGTAACTTTTAGGGATGTAAATGGTAGTGCAATAGCCGGTTTTCCGTAGACGACTGAATGCTCCCCTAATAAAATTATTTTACTGTGTGCAGTACCTTCCGCTTTTTTCTTTGGAGGGTTAAACAACAATGTTATTCCCTACTTTCTTTAATGACTAATTTTTGATAGCTTCAATTCTAGATGTGTTTATAGCTTTTTTAGTAATGTATTATGCCAATATAGAGATAATCCAAGGAGCAGAGTATAACACCATAAATTGCACTCCAAAATTAACTCCCCAACGATGAAGGACACCTGCAACTAGCCCAATTAATAGGACACCACCTATATTCATCCAACCGGCATCCATAAAGGCTAACAATAATACTAAACCTAAAAACAAGCCTAATATTGCTTCATGTGGAATCCATTTAAAAACAAACGTACAAATTTGCTTCGAATAACGAACAATAACGAAATAAGTAAGCACCAATGAAATTCCGATACCTATTAATGTTGCCCAAAGGAAATCACCCATCGATAATATATGATGTAGATTATGCTCAAGTGTAAAAACAGGTGGCGCATTAAACAATGCATTTGCCGGTCCTAATGCAACAGAAGAAAGCGGAATTCCTAAGGCAATCAGTGGAATTAACGATCCCGAAATGTAAGTAGCATTCGCTAATGCTTCCATACAAGCAATTGCAAGTGAGGATTTTTTCACTGGATCCTTTTCTCGGTTAGAAAATAACTCCCCAATTAATGTCGTTGTTCCTACCGCACTTAAAATGAATGTAAACGATCCAATCGCAGAAGCGAGAGAGCTTAATCCAATTTCCTTCGGTGATAAAATTTTAAATGGATTTGGAAATCCTTTATCTTGTTTCGTTTCATTAAATACTATCGTGTTTTTTCGATTACGTACAAGGCTGGTTCTTTTTTCTTTATTAAGCAAATCAAATAATGTAATGATAACTGGACCAATTGTAATTCCTAAAAAGAACGAGATAAATACATTGGTTCCTTCTGGTACGATATTTAAGCTCCAATATAAACTACGTAACCCTTGAATTAACAATGCAAACGGAATAATGATAATGAGTGCAAGCCAACGATTTTTCGACAATAACGCAAGTAAAACTGCACCTGCAAATAGAAGTGGGTTCGCATAATCTTTAATAACATCAGACACAGGGATTAATGCACTTGCCAACAAAAGGCTAATTGGCACCGATACAAGTGTCCCTATTACAGATCCAGAAACCATTTTTCGAATACTCGTATCCGATTCCCCATAGCGTTTCAATACGAGGGCATGCTCAACCATCGGTGTAGCCATAACTCCACCTGGAATCCCAGCAACTGCTACTGGAACAGAATCGGTTAGTTTATGTGCAATGATTGCGGATAAATAAAATGTTAAGACGACAATCGGTTCAATTCCAGCTAAAACAAGTGCTAATGTGATTGGTGCAATTACGGCTGTCTCGTCCGTTCCTGGTACAATACCGATAATTGTATATAATGCAGTCCCGATAAGGGCTGCAGCTATCATTGAAATAAGTAATGTTAAATCCATTTATTTTCCATCCTTCGCTGATTCAAGAATTCTTTTTGGCTTGATCAAAATACTGCAGATCGCAAACCCGAGAATGGCTCCAAATAAGCCAAAAAACAACGGCTTTGGTGGTTCATTTGGCGCAATAAAATATGCTCCTAATGTTGTAATACTGCAGATAATTAATGATAGAACTAAGTCCTTTATACTTACTACATCTTCCCAGACTTCGACATATTCAACAGCTTCATCTATATCTGGATCAATTATTAGATTTTTTTCTATTTTAGACATTTTGTTCTCCCTTCACCTAGATATAAATATATTTGTTATGCATTAGTTTCAGCTTTGCAATCAATCTTATTCAAAAACATTATAATGATAGTGATTATCATTATCAATCATTTAATGAAGCGAACCATATACCATTATAACTGTTATTTCAAATTTGTGGTTGTATTTTCCAACGAACAATGATTTTTTGCGAAAACATTTCAGAAATGAATCTATGTAATCCATCATTTCGTATTATCAATATTACTAATTTAGGAGGTATTTCATTTGCTAGACGATTTCATGTTACATGGTAATTCAATGTTTACAATTATTCCAATTTTTATCGGAATTATTTTTATTCTTGTATTTGGATTTATCCTATTTTCCATTATACAAAATATCGTACAATGGAAAAAAAATGAAGCGTCTCCTCGTTTAAGTGTTCCAGCTATCGTGAAAGTAAAACGTACGAATACAAGTAATAGCACACACCACCACGGGGAAACAGGTGCACATCACCACACTTCAAGTTCAACATATTTTGTTACATTTGAATTTGAAAGTGGCGATCGATCGGAATTTCGCATTACTGGGAAGGAATTTGGATTGCTTGCAGATGGTGATATTGGAACACTTACTTTTCAAGGTACAAGATATGTTAGCTTCGAAAGGCAGAAAACTGTTATAGATATCAACCATAATTTGTGAATTTGTGCTTGGACGTCAAAAAAGGCTTCTATGATGAAAATCATAGAAGCCTTTTTAATAAATTTATAGTAATTAGCGAATCGTTTTTAATGCACGGCTCCAAGCAATTACTTGATCAAGCATGTCATTTGCATTTGCCGTATGATAATCTGCTGGTTTGAATACACTCATGTTTTCAAAATCAGACATTAGAGAGAATGTAACAGCTGTACGAACATCAGCTACTTGAAGTTCTCCGAAGATTAAACGTAAGTTTTCGTGTGCACGAACGCCACCTAAACTTCCGTAACCAACTAAACCTGCTGCTTTGTTCGCTACTTCTGGTCTTAAGAAATCAAGCGCATTTTTTAATGCTCCACCAACAGCGTGGTTGTATTCTGGAGCTACGAAAATATAACCATCAAAAGATGCCATTTTTTCAGACCATGCAGCAATTGCTGCTTGTTCTGCTTCTGTAGCTTCTGCACCTAAGAAAGGTAATTTATAATCAGCAAGATCTACTAATTCATAAGTAACTTCTGCATCGTTACGTTTTGTAGCGAAATCATAAGTCCATTTTCCAACCGCTTCTGCATTACGTCCTTGACGTACACTTCCAATAATAATACCAATTTTCACCATTGATAATTCCTCCTAGATTGTATTGTTTGGTTATTCTCGAATTCGAGATAAATTCAGTATAAAATACTAGACCAAATTTGTCTATCATTTTGTATAAAAAATATATTAAATCATATATTACTAAATCGAGATATTTAGTTAAGAAAAAAATTAGAGTCCTTGCGCATGCAAGCCTAATTTTTTCGCTAAATCAATCATTAATTCTTTTTCCTTCGCATTTAATCCACCCATTATTTCATTAAGTGCTTCTGCATGCTTTGGAAAAATTTCCTCGATTAACTGTTTTCCCTCATCGGTAATAGATGCATGGGTAACACGGCGATCATTTGGGCAGGCCTTACGAGACAAAAAGTGCTTCTCTTCTAATTTGTCCACTACATACGTAATACTACTGCTTGCTAATAATATTTTTTGACCAATTTTCTGAATCGGTTGGTCTCCTTTGTGGTATAACAATTCTAGGACACCAAATTCCGTTAAGTTCAGTCCATAGCTTTTAATATTATTCACGACTTGTTTTTCAATCGATTCCAGTGCCCTTGTTAATACTACAAATAATTTTAATGATAGCGCACTTTCTTTTTCAAATTGTTCGGTTGTG
Organism: Perspicuibacillus lycopersici; assembly: GCF_025660475.1. GTDB lineage: Bacteria > Bacillota > Bacilli > Bacillales > Caldibacillaceae > Perspicuibacillus > Perspicuibacillus lycopersici. Next base: position 62,740 of record NZ_JAOUSF010000006.1, on the reverse strand, counting down.
TCCATAATATCAAACCCTTTGTTTAAAATATCTCGATTTCGAATTAATTATAAAACATTTTAATAAGCAATGTCAATGTTTCGTGACGTAAATTTTCACCTGTAGGAATTGCGGTTAGCTATATTTCTTTTATGCTGTTTCATATAGAGTATAGCCATCGTGCGGAAACTGAATACAGCCTGCTTTTATTCTATAATAAAGCTGTACTCCTACACCGTTATTATAGAATCCTGCTGTTTTCTAAAGGTTTGTTGTTATTTATTAGATAAATTTATTAAACGAAACGCTATGCAGACTGAATACAAGAAGACTCCCGCGGAAAAAGCGAGAAAGGGAATACCCCGCAGGAACGTTAGCCACAAAGAGGCTAGCCGTTCGCCCGCAGGAAAGCGGTGTGTATCCAGTCTGCGATCTTTTTACAAAATGCACCAATCTATACGAAACAGCCTAGGATTAAAATGAAGCTTAAAGTTTTGAATTATACATACAGATAAAGGAAGTGCATCAAAATGGATAATCATGACGCTGCTATCCAATTTATTGACGTAAATTATTCGGTTGAGGATACTTCTATATTAAAAAACCTTACCGGAATATTTCCTAAAGCGAAAATCACCACGATTGTAGGACCTTCAGGGGCAGGGAAATCTACCCTATTTCGTTTATGTAATTGCTTGCGCTCACCGAATTCAGGGGAAATCTATATTAACGGGAAACGCATTTCTGATTATGATCCCATCACATTACGAAAAATGATTGGCCTAGCACTACAAAATGCCCCAATGATAAGCGGAACCGTATGGAATAACTTAGAATTACCGTTAAAATTACAAGGGAAACAATTGATAGAGGAGGAAGCAAAAAGGCTTTTACTATTAGTTGGCTTAGAGGAAAAATTTTTATTTCATAAAGTAGGGGATTTATCTGGTGGACAACGACAAAAGGTTTCCATTGCAAGAACGCTCGTCAATCGTCCAAAGGTGCTATTGCTTGATGAAATTACTTCCTCTCTCGATCGGGTATCCCAGCATGAAATCGAAGAATTAATTGTAAAAATTAACAAGGAATTTTCGACCACTGTTATTTGGATCACTCATAATTTACAGCAAGCAATAAATGTCAGTGATTATACGTGGGTGTTAATGAACGGAGAACTTGTGGAAGCAGGGGATGCTTCCATTCTTACATCACCAACGAATGAGCGTGTCCAACAGTTTGTAAAGGGGGAATCATTTTGAACTATATTACCTTATTATTAGCACTCATCTTTGTCATACTCCCACTTATTCTTTCGAAAACATTACATTTAGATTTAGAAAAGGATACGATAATTGCTACCGTACGTTCAATCATTCAACTACTCCTTGTTGGCTACCTATTACATTATGTGTTTGATTCAGATCACTTTTTCTATATTTTGCTAATGTTAATATTAATGATTAGTGCTGCTACCCAGAATGCACGAAAAAAAGGGGGAAGTGTTACAGGAATTACTTGGAAATTAGTCGTTACCTTTGTTTTTATTGAAATATTAACACAGGGGATACTAATTGGACTTCATATCACACCTGCAAAGGCACAATATATTATACCGATTAGTGGGATGGTTATCGGTAACTCGATGGTCCTTGCCATCCTATTTTTAAATCGCTTTACATCAGAAATAGAGGCACATCATGAGGAAACGGAATTAATCCTTTCCCTTGGTGGTACACCAAAGCAAGCCGTGCATATTCCATTAATAACAGCCATTAAATCCAGTACTATTCCAACCATTGAAAGCCAAAAAACGATTGGCCTCGTCCAATTACCCGGGATGATGAGTGGCCAAATAATTGCTGGCGCGGACCCAATCCAAGCAGTTCAGTTTCAATTATTAATTCTATTTCTACTACTATCTACAGCAGTGATAACTAGTGCATTACTTGGCTATTTATCGTATCCTAGTCTTTTTAATAAAAAAATGCAATTAATCAAAACAAATTTCTCTAGCTAAAATAAACTCATCGATACTGGAATCGTTTTGATTTCATATACAGTCGATAATTGTTAATATATTTGTAAAGTAAAGAAACTCATTTTGTCTACACTTGTTGATGGAGGCGAGTATTACAATGGCATCATTTATAAAAACACCCGAACAACAAGAATTACTTACGAAAATAAATCAGTTAAAACAAGTTTTTACGGAACGTGAACCACAATTGGATGCACTTGGTTCCTTCCCCTTTCAAGATTTTGAGGATTTAAAGAAAATCAACTATCATACTTTAACTCTCCCAAAGGAATATGGCGGTCAAGGAATGGGGCTTTATGAATACATTCTATGCCAAGAAGCTATAGCAGAAGGCAGTGGTTCCACCGGTCTCTGTATTGGTTGGCATAATGGAATTATTTTAGAGTACGCAGAAAATCGGCATTGGAATGAAGAAACTGCAAGTTGGCTGCTAACGGCAGTAAAAAATGGGGCTATTATAAATACAGCAGCATCTGAAAGAAATGCTGGTAGTCCAACACGTGGAGCACTGCCGAAAACGAGCGTTAAAAGAAACGGAAATCAATTGCTAATTAACGGGGAAAAAACCTTTACCTCGCTTGCTCCAATTCTTGACTACTTTCTTGTAACCGCAACAAATGAGCAATCAGAAGTGGAATTAGTCATTATTCCAAGAGACATTACTGGACTTTCCATAAAAGAAACTTGGGATAGTGTCGCAATGCGCGGAACAGCCAGTCATACACTTTTACTAGAGAATGTAACAGTGCCTGAGCATTTTGTACTCTCTAATACAGCTTACCAGAAATCTCTTTATAAAGGGTGGCTGCTTCATATTCCTGCTTGCTACATTGGGATAGCTGCTGCCGCACGAAATTACGCTATCGGCTTTGCGGCGAGCTATGTGCCAGCATCATTCGGGAAACCAATAGCAGAGGCACCAAATATTAAGCAGATTATCGGTGATATAGAGCTAGAGCTAGCAACTGCAAGGCATTTATTATACGGAACGATTGAACGCTATGAACAATCCAACCAGAAAGAAAGCTTGGAGGAAGCATTAGAGGTAACGAAACTAGCAGTCACTAATGCAGCTATTTCCATAGTGGATAAGGCAATGAAAATTGTTGGTGCTCGTGCATTGTCTGCCTCTAACCAAATGCACCGCTACTACCTAAATGTTCGGGCGGGACTCTACAATCCACCCATGGAAGATGTCGTTAAAGGGAAACTAGCAAACAAAGCAATTCAATCCTTTCAGCAAAAATAATAAATGTCCCTCCTATCGTGTCTATAGGAGGGCTATTTATTATCGCTAATCCCTTATTTTATTTTTATGGTCGTCTTTTGTTCAATTCTCGACGGAAAGTCGGAAATTTCCAAGTACAGCGGACTCGCATTCACCACGTTTTTCACGGAGATTTCTGTCATAAAGCCTAATTCGCTTGAACGGTAGGAGCTGGAGCCTCCTAATGAATATTCATTGCCATCATGATCAAAATAACGATTATTAAAAATTTCATAGAATTGATTAGTATCAAATGCATTTGTTTGTTTTATCGAAAAGGTTAATCTCACTATATCTTTCTCTTTCACAACCTTTGATAAAGAGAGCAATTCCTCCGGTTTTTTTATTAGCTGCTCCTTCGTTAAATCGACTACCACCTCCATTTGATCCTTATCTAACGCTCGTATACTAGAAAATTGCAAATATAATTCCTCTGGTTTTTCAAAGTAATTGCTTTCTAAATATAACATTTCCTCGTTTGCATTTATTGTTGTACCAGATACACCGTTTTTAACACTTGCCCATTCCTCACCATCCTCGTTTAGAATGACTAGATCATCGAAGCTAAATAGCTCCTTCGTGTTTGCCTCATCATATTTTACATGGATAGCAATTCTTGTTGGATAAATCGTTACCTCTTGAAAGGTAAGCTTTTGTCCTTCAACGGTAACGGTTTTATTCAATGGAAAAGTTTCCTTATTAGCACTAAACTTTTCTTTATCTACCAGAAAATGAATATTCCAGGTTTCTTTATTGTCTATTTCGTTTGCTTGAAAGCTTAAATTTAGATTTAACTCGTCGGGTATATCCACCCCATCAAGGAAGCCAACATCCATTTTCCCTTTCACTGTCTCCCCTGCAACCACATCTATATGTGCTCCATTTGCTAATGTACCAACAATATCTTCCCCATCTTGATTCGTAATTTCCACTTTTGAAGCAATAATAGAATCATAGTTTTCCTCTGTAGTTATCGAATAAAAAATGAATAGCCTTTGTTCATCTACTATAATTTCATCTACCGTAAACGTTATCCCCTGTTTTGTTTGTGACTTTCCTACTACTTGCACATAATCATTTGCAACGGCAGACTCTAAGCCTTTGTCTCCTTGAATAACAGAAACTAATCGTTCGAATCCAGGAATTTGCCTGACAATACTAGCAAAGACAGGAGAAATCCGTATGGAAATAACCGAAAAGAATAATAATGCGGCAACCGCAATGGCTGAATAAAAGGTCCGTCTCCCTTTCCTCCGATAATTCGTTGCTTTTTGAATTCCAGCATAAATATAATTATCAATGGTCTCCGGTATTGGAATCTCTGCAAATTTATTTTTAGCTTCTGTTAATTGTTCCTCTTCCTTATTACCCATGAAATTCGCCCCCTTCTTCTAACTGCTTCCGTAACATTCGCAGTGCTTTGTTTAACCAAGTCTTTACTGTCCCAGATGGTCGTTTAAGTACATATGCAATTTGTTCGATTGTCATATCTTGAAAATATTTCAGAACAATCACTTCCTGAAGCTTCGGATCCAGTGTTTGGATAGCTGCTTCGATACTAAGTCTAGCGTCATTTTCCTTTACATGGGCGAGCAGAAGCTCCGTTGGCTCCTTTCCACTCAACCGTTTCCTTCGCTTCCATTCATCATTACAATAATTCATCATAATTCTCGTTAGCCATGTTGAAAAATATTTAGGTTCTTTTACTTTTTTAATATTTTTATAGGCTCGATACGTCACTTCCTGAATTGCCTCTAATGAATCTGCTTCATTTTTTAAATAGGCATACGCTACTCGATATAATTGTTCTTTATGAACAGTAAGTAGTTGAAAGAATGCTTCCTGGTCCCCTTTTTGTGCTTCCTTCAACAGTTGTTCGACCATATCCATATTTACACCCCGATTCTTCCTCTTCCCCCATTAGACTCTACAGCCTTGCAAACAGTTTTAGTAAATTTCATTTTTTTAGCATACCATAAATTACTATGTTCCTCTTTTTGCATTCGTTATGTTTTGGTACGAATTTGGATTAGCAGTCCTATCCATTACATTTTTATGACCGTTACGCTATACTAAGTAAATGCAAGAACAAAATATTGGATTATAGAAAACCAAATGTATGTATTTCATTCATTACTTTCCAACGTTCATTAACTAAAATCAAATAGTATAAATGCTTGTTTGTACGTAAATTTCATCAACTGAAAGGAGATATTATGAAGTCACTTGTACTCGCAGAAAAGCCTAGTGTTGCTCGAGAAATTGCACGAGTTCTTGGTTGCCGCGAATCACATAAAAGCTATATAGAAGGTAAGCAATATATTGTGACATGGGCACTTGGGCATCTTGTAGAATTAAAAATGCCAGAACACTATGATAGTAAATATAAAACATGGAAGCTTGAGGATTTGCCAATTATTCCGGAGAAAATGGGGCTTAAAGTGATTAAACAGACAAGCCATCAATTCCGAGCAATTGAAGGACTTGCAAAGCGAAATGATATTAAGGAAGTCATCATCGCAACCGATGCAGGAAGGGAAGGAGAGCTTGTCGCTCGGTGGATTTTAGAAAAACTCCGCTGGAGAAAGCCAATTAAACGACTTTGGATTTCTTCCGTTACAGATCGGGCAATTCAAGATGGCTTTAAGCAACTAAAGCCTGGAAAACAATTCGAGCATTTGTATCAATCCGCCATTTGTCGTGCAGAGGCTGACTGGTTAATTGGTTTAAATGTATCTAGAGCATTAACAACTAAATACAAGGATCCCCTTTCTGCTGGACGTGTTCAAACGCCAACACTATCGATTATCATTGATCAGGAAAAGCAAATCCAAACTTTTGTGCCGAAAACATATTGGACCGTTCAAGCAAAGGTCGGCCCACTTCAAACAGACTGGGAAAAAGCTGGGGAAAAACGAATATTTTCAAAAGAAACTGCAGAAAAAATTGTCTCCACTGTTAGCGGAAAACAAGCGATAATTCGCGATATTAATAGAAAAGAAAAATCCGAACAACAGCCGCTCCCATATGACTTGAACGAACTACAAAGAGATGCCAATAAACGTTTTGGTTTTTCTGCAAAGAAAACATTAAATACATTGCAAAAATTATATGAAGAGCATAAACTCGTGACTTATCCACGAACCGATTCTCGTTATTTAACAAATGATATGAAGGAAACAATGATTGACCGGCTACACGGTATCGCTAACGCATATAAAGAGGATGTTCGACCGATTCTTGCAAACAAAGGGAAAGTATTGGCAAATCGCGTGTTTAATAATGCTAAGGTTTCCGATCACCACGCAATTATTCCAACCGAGCAGCAGGTCCATATTGGCGATTTATCAGCAGATGAAAGAAAGCTGTACGATCTCATCGTCCGTCGATTCTTAACACTATTCCATTCACCATATAAATACGAAACCATTCAAGTGGTCATGGACATTGAAGGTGAAACATTCACTGCTAAAGAAAAAGTAATTATGGAGTTTGGCTTCAAAAAGGTTTCCGGAAATCATGAGATGGACGAATCTCCCCAAAGACTTGGTAACCTTACAAAAGGTCAAAAATTATTCGTACACTCTGCGGAATTCCAAGAACGACTAACAGAGCCACCAAGCCGTTTTTCTGAATCAGACTTGCTGTATCATATGGAGAAATATGGACTTGGAACACCTGCTACAAGAGCAGAAATTATCGAAAGACTTGTTTCAACAGAAGTAGTCGAACGAAACAATGGAAAGTTCCATTCTACTCCAAAAGGAAAACAGTTAATGGAGCTAGTGAATAATGAATTAAAATCACCTGAACTAACGGCAAAATGGGAGAGAGAGCTCGAGATGATCGCTCTTGGCAAAGGAAATCCCGCTAGCTTTTTACAAAATATTCGCCAACAAACAAAGAACCTAGTATCTGAGATTGTCAAAAGTGAGAAATCGTACCGAGCACATAACTTAACAGGTTCGAAATGTCCAGAATGCGGATCCTTTTTAAAGGAACGTAATACGAAAGAAGGTAAAATACTTGTTTGCTCTAGTCAGAGCTGTTCCTATCGTCGAAGAAAAGACCCGAAATTGTCTAATCGCCGCTGTCCACAATGTCATAAAAAAATGGAAATGCATAATGGAGTAGCTGGTGTATACTTCCAGTGTCGTACCTGTAATGTAGTGGAGAAAGCAGCTGAGAAGAAAAAAGCAGTGAACAAGCGCGAGGAGCGAAAATTGCTGCAAAAATATACGCAAAAAGAGGACTCCTTTGGTACTAGTCTTGGTGATTTATTAAAGGCAGCAATGGAAGATAATAAAGAGTAATTACCATAGGAAAAAGAGGCTGGGACATAACAATTGATGTTTAAATGTAAGAGATAGCGGAGGAAATATACGTAGACTCCTGCGGGAAAAGCATAAGCCGAAGACCCCGCTCGAAGCGTAGCGGAGGAGGCTTTTGCCATGTCCGCGGAAAGCGAAGTATATTTCCGGAGCGAATTTACCTACTTAACTTTGTTTGGATTCTCTTACATAAAAATTACTTTTGTCCCAGCCTCTTTTTTCATTTTATAACATCTACAAATTTAGCATGAACAACATTTGCCAATGCTTCTGGGGCAAGTTCCATTTGCATTCCAATTTTCCCTGCACTGACGACCATGCTCGGTAGGTCTTTCGCATGTAAATCAATGAAGGTCGGATAGCTTTTTTTCATACCGATCGGGGAGCACCCTCCGCGAATATAGCCAGTATACTTTTGTAAATCCTTCACATGAAGCATTTCAATCTTTTTTTCCCCTGCCGCTTTCGCAGCCTTCTTTAAATCTAGTTCTGCCATAACCGGGATGACAAATATGTAAATATTTTGTCCTTGATGGGTGACCAATGTTTTAAAAACTGTTGCCTCTGCTCGATTAATTTTATCCGCAACCGTTGTCCCATTTATTTTCCCATCGTTCACATCATATGTAAAAATATTGTAATTAATTTTTTCCTTATCCAATATTCGGATTGCATTAGTTTTTGTACTCATAATTCTCACCCTTTTTACAAATCGATTGCTTCTGATACATCATAAAGCTCGAGTTCAATATCGACTGCATACCCAGACACTAATTTCGCCAGCTGTGCCCCGAGAAATGGTCCAACGGTTAAACCAGAGGCACCAAGACCATTGGCTACATAAAGTCCTTTATAGGCGGGAATTTCTCCGATGATTGGTAGGTAGCCTGGAGTAAATGGTCGAAACCCAACCCTTGCCTCTAAAAATGTTGCCTGCTTCATGCCGGGAGCTATTGATAATGCTTTTTCGAATACTTCGTGGAGTCCACCAACGGTTACCCGATTATCAAAACCCATATTATTTTCATGTGTCGCACCTATTACCATTTTTCCATCCTCAAAGGCAAGAATATATTGATCATTCGGTGGAATCACTACCGGCCAATTGGCGGTTTCATGATTGTCTAATTGCAAATGGACAATTTGTGCCTTTTGTGAGGTTACTTGAAAATCGATTCCTAATGGTTTTAATAATTCATTAGCCCAAGCGCCTGCCGTATTTATGATTGCATCTGCCTCATAAAAATCGTGCCCTATTTGTACTCCTGTTATTTTACCTTCATAATGTTCGATAGTTGCCGAGCCATTAATAAATGTTGCACCATGCTTTGTTGCAGCATTTATTAATGCATTTCTTAGCGAGCGACCATTAACACGAGCAGCACCGCTGACGAAAACAGCACCATAATGATCAGCAAGAGGTGGGAAAAGTTTAGTTGTTTCTTCTGGGGATAATACCCGAACATCCCCGATTTCTGGTGCCTCTTCCCGTCTTTTAATTGCTCGTTCTGCCATTTTTATTAATTTTTCTTCATCTGTATGGATACTTAAGGCACCTACCTGATGATATCCTGTTTCCGTTTCTCCATCTTCTATTAATTGTTGAATCAAGGAGGCATAATATGCAGCACCATCCTTTGCAAGAGCATACCACGCCTTATTTCTCCGTTGAGACAGCCAAGGACAAATGATTCCGGCTGCTGCATCTGTCGCCTGACCAGCATCCTTCCGATCCACAACAATTACCTCTGCGCCAAGCTTTGCTAAATGGTATGCAGTAGAAGCTCCTAAAACACCGGCACCAATAACAATACATTTTTTCATTTCAAACACCTTATCTTCTTTAGTTATACTCTTATTGTAACGCACTTTTTCGCGCAAATAAAATAGACTATACCATTTTGTATAGCCCTCCATTCGGATTTCAACCATTTTTATTTAGTAGGTGGGACAAATTCATTAAAGTCACTCGATTCGACAATAATTGCTACTAAACCAGTATTAACGGCTTTATAAAGAAAGAACCGATTTTTTCGATTGATACTATATTATTATTTTTCAGGATTACTAACAAGCTTTAAATAGCGGCGGTAAAAAGCGGAAAAGGATAAATATGCAACTAATGAAAACGTAAAAAATGGCAGTAAAAATAATAAACCATTAATACTCATATAAAAAATTATCCCATTACTCACAAGGACAACAACGGCTAATAATGGACTACCAACCGTGATAAGAAAGGCTTTCTTTAATAATACGATTAACTTTTCATTATAATGTGCTTGAATGGAAAACAAGTTGATCGTATACACATATAATAGGAAACCCATTAATAGGAAGGAGCCCATGAATAATACAGATTCCTTACTAAAGTAGTAATAATCAACACCCCAAATAACCCACACAATAGTAAGCAAGACTCCAACACCAACACTCTGCTTATAATTTTCACGATAATATTTCCAAAAGAATCGAATTAAGGAATGTTCCTCCTTTTGCATCACCCAATTTCGAGCAGATGCAAACATCGCAGTAGTAGCAGGGAATAATAATAGTGGCGCTAGAATTACTGCAGGTATTATTAATTGGATGGTGCTATCGTTAGTTTTGTTCATCCACATACTCACGACAATAATAACTAACGGGATATTAAACAGTAGCCACATTAAATTTATTACCGAAAATCGCATAATCCAAGTACTTATATTATTTATTCCATTAGTCAAACCGGATGAGTTCATTGGAAGCACTCCTTAACATTTTTCTTTTGTCATAAGTTAACAGTTTGATAACTTTAGGCTGTTTTCGTATAGCTTGTTGATATTTGTAAAAAGACAGCAGACAGAATACATGCGTTTCTGCTTTTCGTGGAGTCTTTGTTTACTCAGTCTGCTCAGCACTCCATTTAATAAACTTATCTCATGAAATAACAACAATCCTTGAGAAAACAGCCAAACTTTGATCTCTAGATGAATAACATCTAGTCTATTATAAAAAAAAGAAAAGCCTAAAGATAGTGTCTCACTTGGAGGTGCTTCTTTAGGTTTTTCCATAATCAATATCCATTTCTCCTAGTTCTTACTAGTTCCATACAAGTGTCTCTTTCGATAATAATCGTTGGAATAATGACGCTCTTTTTGAAAATATTTGGAGTATTAATTAGTTCCAATAAACATTTTGCCGATTCAAAACCTAGCTGATAGGTTTGGGTATCTACAGAAGTCATTGGCGGAGTTGCTAATTTCGAGATAATCGTATTATTAAAGCTAATAATACTAATTTCTTCAGGTACATTAATATTTAAATCTCGTAAAGTAAGCATCACAAGTAATGCATTAATATCATCGGTAATTACGAAAGCCGTTGGGGGTTTCGGCATCCGTAAAAACGCTTGTACAATTTGCGTCGCTTGTACTTGATTGAATTGGAAATATTTTTCATATGATTCGTCCAATGCTAAGTGATGGTCATTTACTGCTTGTTGGAAACCATTTAGACGATCACGAACCACCTGAAAATTCGGATCTCCTCCGATAAAGCCAATTTTCTCATGCCCACGAGTGATGATATACTCTGTGGCTTCCTTTGCTGCTTGAATATTATCGTTATCAACATACATTATACGATTCGTATCGCTCAATGGTTTTCCGATAACAACAAAAGGGAAATCCGATTCTAGTAAAAATGGTACAACTTTATCGTTGATTTTCGAGTAAAGCACAATAACACCATCAACTCTCCTACTCCGTACCATTCTTACTACTTCTTCGTAAATATCCTCCTCTGTTTCACCAGTTGTAAGCGAAATACTATATTCATGTTTATAACAAAGAGAACTTATTCCTCGTAATACTTCGGGGAAAAATGGGTTATTCAATGTATGGCTGGCAGAATGCTTCATCACAATGCCAATCGTTTGGGTATTCTTCTGAACTAACACTCTAGCATTATAATTGGAATAGTAGCCCAACTCTTCCATTACTTTTCGAACTTTCTTCTTCGTTTTTTCACTTATACTGCTACTATCCGCTATAACTCTTGAAACAGTAGCAGGAGATACATTCGCCTTTTTCGCCACATCCTTAATTGTAACACTCACCCTTTCTCCTCCTTCCTTACGATATTTACCTTACACCATTATTAACTTTACAATGGAAGGAGAAAATAGCCTTCCCCTAAATATTTTAATCGTACATTCCAATACAAAAGTAGTTATTATTTTACCGCACCATCTGAAACCCCTTTAATAATATGCTTTTGCGCAAAGAAGTAAACAATGATAACCGGAATAATAGCAATCGTTAAGCCTGCAAGTGCTAAATGCCATTGTTTTGTATATTGTCCAAAGAAGAAGAACATCTTTAAAGGAATAGTTGCACTTTGTTCATTTAATACTAATGATGGCAATAGATAGTCATTCCAAATCCAGATGACGTTCAATATTCCTACCGTAACAGAAATTGGTTTAAGAATAGGGAATATAATCCGCCAGAAGATTTGCCATTTGTTTGCACCATCAATTGTAGCAGCTTCGTCGAGCGAAACAGCAACACTTGATAAGGATCCATGATATAGGAAGATGGATAAGCTACTACCAAAGCCTAAATACATAAAGATTAAGCCAACTTGATTTAGCATTTCAACTTTTCCAAAAAGTGATACAAGTGGAATCATAACCGATTGGAATGGAATAAGCATAGCTGCAACAAATATAAAGAAAATCATCCCGCTTAATTTACTCTTATTCCGTTGAAGCGCATATGCTGCCATTGCAGAGAAAATAATAATGATTCCCACGCTAAATATCGTAATAATTAAGGAATTAATAAAAGAATGGATAAAATCTAAATCAATAAACGCATTAGAAAAGTTTTCGAATGTCCACTCTTCTGGAATTCCAATAACGTCACTAAAAATTTCTTTCTTCGTTTTAATTGAATTTACAATCATAATATAGAAAGGAGATAACCATAATAATGCAAGAAGTAAGCCTACAATCTCTAAAATTAGTAAATTTCTTTTTTTCTTCTTCATTATAAGTCAACCTCCTTCTTCTTATTAAAGTACACTTGAGTTAAACCGATACCAGCAACAATGATGAAGAATATTACTGCTTTTGATTGAGCAAATGCCATTAAGTTCTCATTGAATGCTGTTTTGTAAATTTCCATTGCCACCATTTGTGTTGAGTTAAATGGCCCACCTGCCGTTAAAGATAAGTTTTGATCATACATCTTAAACGAATGGGATAATGTTAAGAATAAACATACCGTAAATGCAGGTCGAATTAGTGGGAATGTAACATTGCGGAATCTTTGGAAGCTGTTCGCTCCATCCATTTCTGCAGCTTCGATAAGTTCTTGAGGCACCCCTTCAAGATACGCAATATAGATAATCATAATATAGCCTGCCCATTGCCATACCGTTAATATGATAAGTCCCCAAAATCCAGTTTCTGTTGTAGATAGCCAGCCACTTAACCATTCCATATGAAGTAATTTACCTACTCCATCAAATACGTTAATAAAAATAAATTGCCAAATGAATCCTAGAATTAACCCCCCAATAAGATTCGGCATGAAGAAAATGGTTCGTAAAAAATTGCTGGACTTTAGTTTTCTCGTTACTAGTAGTGCAAGTCCTAGGCCAATAACATTTAATAATATAATAGCTACAACTGCAAATTTCGTTGTAAACCAAATGGATTGAAGAAATTCTTTATCCTTAAATAAATCCACGTAATTTTCTAACCCGATAAAATTACTACCTTTAAGTCCGGTCCAATCCGTAAATGAGAAGATAAATCCATAAATTAAAGGTACTAATACTACCACGCAAAGACTTATAAGTACCGGTCCGAGAAATAACCAAAAAGATAAGCTTTTATTTTTCATTCCTTACACCCCCACTGAATGCTTTCCATCGAAAGTTAAACGATACAACCAACAAAATGTCATTATTTTGTTGGTTGTATTTAAATGCTTACTTACTCGAAATTATTTTCTTGCCTTTTCCCAATCGCTCTTAGCGTTATCCATTGCTGTATCCCAATCAATTTCACCACTTAAATATTTCTGCATATTTACAGCTAATGATTCTTCTTGCCAGCCTACAGGAGAGCCTAAGAATACCCAACCAATGGTATTTCCTTCAGAAGCATATTTATAAATTTCTTGTGAAAGTGGATCTGCTATTTGTGCTGGATCATATCCTTCGTAAGCAGGGATAAATTTGAAATCATTCATAACGGCTTCTTTACCAGTCTCAGATGTATACATCCAGTCTAGGAAATCCTTTGCTGCAGCTACAACTTCATCACCTGCATTTTTATTTACTGTCCAATACATTGGTACACCAACAGGTAATTTTCCTTCATAACCTTCTACCGGAATAGGAATAATCCCAATATTTTCTTCTGCGAACTCAGGATCCATACTATACACTGTATTGTAGATCCAGTTACCTTGTTTAATCATTGCTACTTTCTCTAAAGAGAATAATTGCTCCACTTGTTGTGAATAATCAAGACTTAGTACTGGTTGTACAGAATATTCATTTTGTAAATCTAGCATTCTCTTTAATTCATTTGATTTACTGATTTCAATTGTAGGAGAATTATACGCTTCTAGAACACTATGGTTAAAGTCTGGTGCAATAAATGCGTTTGCTAAATGGTTTCCGATAACCCATGTTTCTTTCGCTGCAAGTGCAAATACTGCATCGATACCAAGTTCGGATTTTTTCGAATCTAATGTTTTAACAGCGCTTTCAAAAGCGTCGTAAGTAGTTAATGTGCTAGGATCAATACCAGCTTTTTCAAAAACTTTCTTATTGTAAATAAATCCATAGCCTTCTTGGTTAAATGGTAATCCTAAAATTTCTTCGCCATCTGTTACACTATCAAGTGTTCCAGGAAGTGCTGCTTTTGCAGCTGCTGTATCGGATAGATCTGTCAAATAATCACGATATTGCTCTACCTCTGAAGGTCCACCAACATTGAAAATATCAGGTTCATCTCCAGCTGCAAATGCTGCTTTTACTGCTGCTCCGTAATCATTTCCTCCACCCACAGTTTTAACATTGATGTTAACATCTGGATGTTCTTTTTCATATTTCGCTACTAAATCCTCAAATTGTTCCTTAAATTCTACTTTAAATTGGAAAACGTCAACCGTAATTTTGTCTTCGTCTGAGCCTCCATCACTAGAGCAACCTGCTAGTAATACCCCTGCCAGTGATAATGCCATTAGTGATTTGGAGAAAATTCTTTTATTCTTCATCATCCCACTCCTCATAATAAATGATCATTTCTTTGTCATGCACCCTTACAATGAATACGGTTACATTCGGTAGCAAAAAAATAAAACCAGTCATATAAACACCGCAATCATCATAAAAACACATTCCGTCACTATGTAAATACAAATTTAGTAAAACGTTTGCATTTACAATGTCATAGTATCATACAAAAAAAGTATAGGCAATATCCATTTTTTATTTTTTTGAAAACGCTTATATTTTTTATTATTTACCTACTATATATATTTTTTTAGTTAGTTTCTCTGTTTGCAGATTACGAAAAATTATCTTATCCCAATAGCTTTTTTAATGATTCCCTAAAAATAAAAGTTATCTTCCTCTTTCAATTCAACAAATCAATCACATGTATAAATCTGAAAAGTCTGACTTATATGTAAGCTATTGACCTAATTTCAAATATTTAATATAGTAAAATTACAGTTTGTGAAAACGTTTTACTAATTTATTTTCTTCTCATAGCATGCGTTTCGACAGATGAACTTTTAAAAAACTATACTAATAGTTTCGTTGTGCGCATAGAATAAAGCGTTTTCATTTATCCTGTTCTAATATAACTATTCATTACTTAGGAGTGATTTACTTGGTAAAAGTAACAGTATGGAATGAAAATCGCCACGAGCAAAAGAACCCGGTAGTAAAGGAAGTTTATCCAACAGGTATTCATAATGCCATTGCTGGTTTTTTATCCACTGCTGGTTTTGAAACTAGAACAGCAACTTTAGATCAACCACAACATGGTTTAACCGATGATGTTTTACAAGATACAGATGTTTTAATTTGGTGGGGACACCTTGCACATAATGAAGTTTCAGATGAAATCGTAGAAAAGGTACGGCAACGAGTATTAAACGGAATGGGATTAATTGTTTTACACTCTGGGCATTTCTCTAAAATATTCAAAGCCTTAATGGGCACAAGCTGTGACCTAAAATGGCGAGAAGCTGGGGAAAGGGAAAGAATATGGGTTGTTAATCCAAGCCATCCAATTACAAAAGGACTTCCAGAATACATTGAATTAGAACAAGAGGAAATGTATGGAGAACATTTTGATATTCCAGCACCAGACGAGCTCGTCTTCACTAGCTGGTTCCAAGGCGGAGAGGTATTTCGTAGCGGCTGCACGTATTCACGCGGTAACGGAAAAGTATTTTACTTCCGCCCAGGGCATGAAACTTATCCAACATACCATCAAGAACTTATTCAAAAGGTAATAATCAATGCCGTACAATGGGCAGCTCCTGTTGAAAGACTTCGTCCAGTTTACGGAAATGTTCAACCATTAGAAGTCTTAGCTAGTAAATAAATCTCTTTCATTGGGAGGAATGCTACATGACAAAATTGAAAGTTGGCATTATCGGCTGCGGCAATATTTTTCCAATGCATGCACAATCTGTTAAGCAACTAGAGAATGCAGAGCTAGTGGCAGTATGTGATTCGAAAGAAGAACGAGCAAAAGAGAAAGCGGCAACATACAATTGTCGTTACTATACCGATTATCTAGAATTGTTTGATAAAGAAGAACTGGATGTCATCCATATTTGTTTACCTCATTATTTGCACGCACCTGTTGCAATTGAGGCAGCCAAAAGAAAGATTCATATTTTAACAGAAAAACCAATGGCTATTGCCTATGAAGATGCATTAGAAATGGTGAATACAGCAAAAGCAAATAATGTGACTCTAGGTGTAATCTTCCAAAATCGCTATAATCCAGGATCTCAGCTAATCAAAAAAATGCTGGAAAGCGGCGAGTTAGGTGCGATTAAAGCAGGTAAGTTAACTGTCACTTGGGATCGTTCCGATGATTATTACTTAAAAAGCGATTGGAAGGGCACGTGGGAAAAAGAAGGTGGCGGCGTAATCATTGATCAAGCCATCCACACAATGGATTTAATGCGCTGGTTTGTAGATAGCGAAATTAAATATATCGATGCAACGATTAGCAATCGAGCACATGAAATTATTGAAGTAGAGGATGCGGCTGAAGGTGTCATCGCTTATAAAAATGGTGTTGTTACTGCATTCCATGCAATAAACTACTATTCCTATGATGCACCAGTTGAAATTGAACTTCATTGTGAAAATGGTATCGCGAAAATGGTAGCAGACCGCGCGAGCGTAAAGCTTGTCGACGGAAGAGAATTTATTGCAGAAAACAATCCAGCAGAAACGTTTGTTTATGATTCTGGTGTGAAAAGCTATTGGGGCGTTAGTCATATTAAACAAATTAATAATTTCTATAATGCACTCCAAAACGGAATGGAACCAGAAATTACTGGTGAAGAAGCATTAAAGACACAAAAAATGATTTGTGCAATCTATCAATCTGGCAAAGAGAAACAACGTGTAACCTTTCAATAATTAACTAATTATCCATTAAGGAGGAGTATAAAATGAGTAAACTTAAAGTCGGAGTTATTGGCTGTGGAAGTATAGCAAGACACCGCCACTTACCAGAATATCAATTAAATGCAGCTGTGGAAATTGTTGCTGTTTGTGATATTGTTCCAGAACGCGCAGAGGAAATGGCAACGTTATATCATGCTACAGCTTTTACAGATTATCAGGAACTATTAAAATCAGCAGAAGTTGATGCGATTAGTGTATGTCTACCAAACTATTTACATGCACCTGTATCTATTGCTGCCTTAAATGCCGGTAAACATGTACTATGTGAAAAACCAATGGCTACTTCTAAAGAGGAAGCAGAGGCAATGATTGCAGCAGCAAAAGCAAATGACAAAAAATTAATGATTGCCCATAACCAACGCTTTGTCGCTTCTCATCAAAAAGCGAAGGAAATAATTGAAAGCGGTAAATTAGGGAAGGTTTATAGCTTTAAAACAACGTTTGGTCATCCTGGACCAGAAGGCTGGAGCGTAGATGGTGCAAACAGCTGGTTCTTTAAAAAAGAACAAGCCTTTATCGGTGCTATGGGAGACCTTGGTGTCCATAAAGCAGACTTACTTCGCTATTTACTTGGCGAATTTAGTGAAGTTGGTGCGTTTGTCGAAACAAATGCAAAACAAAATACTGACGTAGATGATAATGCAGTATGCATTCTTCGCACAGCAGATGGTGTAATCGGTACATTAGCTGCTAGCTGGGCATACGTAACTGGTGATGATAATTCCACAACCATTTATGGTGAAAAGGGCATCCTTAAATTAGAATCGGATCCAGAATATTCCTTAATAGAAGAGTATCGCAACGGTGAATCTGTTTACCATAAACTTGGAAAAATCCAAACCAATGAAGATGGTGGACAATCGAAGACCCATGTAATCGATCACTTCGTTACATCCATTCTAGAAAATAAAGAACCATTAATTACAGGCGAAGAAGGGAAAAAATCATTAGAAATTATTTTAGCTGCACTAGAATCTTATGAAACGAAAAAAATCGTTTCTTTATAATTAGGAGGGAATAGTATGAAATTAGGAGTATTCACTGTATTGTTTTCCGAATTATCCTTTGAAGAAATGTTGGATCATGTAAAAGAAGCAGGTCTAAACGCGGTTGAAATTGGTACCGGGGGCTATCCTGGTAATGCACATTGTCCTTTAGATGAATTATTAGAAAGTGAAGAAAAAAGAACAGCCTATTTAGAAGCCGTTACTTCTCGAGGACTTACAATTAGCGCATTTAGCTGTCATGGTAATCCAATCTCACCTGATAAAGCTTTTGCACAGCAATCAGATGCAACATTACGTAAAACAATTAAGCTAGCTTCTTTACTTGGCGTACCAGTTGTCAATGCTTTCTCTGGTACACCTGGTGATAGTGAAGATGCAAAACAACCAAACTGGCCAGTTGTTGCTTGGCCAACGGAATATGCTGATATTTTAACATGGCAATGGGAAAACAAACTTATTCCATATTGGAAAGAAATTGGAGAATTAGCGCAACAAAGTAATGTGAAAATCGGCTTAGAATTGCATGGAGGATTTTTAGTGCATACACCGTATACAATGTTAAAATTGCGCGAAGCAACATGTGATGCCATCGGAGCAAACCTAGATCCATCTCATATGTGGTGGCAAGGAATTGACCCGGTTGCAGCAATAAAAATATTAGGTAAAGCTGGAGCGATTCATCACTTCCATGCAAAAGATACCTATATTGATCAAGACAATGTCAATATGTATGGATTAACAGATATGCAACCATATGGTAATGTACAAACAAGAGCATGGACCTTCCGTAGTGTAGGCTGTGGCCATAGTATGCAAGAATGGTCTGATATGATAAGTGCGCTTCGTACGTATGGCTATGATTATGTAGTAAGCATAGAGCATGAAGATCCGTTAATGTCTATCGATGAAGGATTTAATCGTGCGGTGAAAAACTTAAAAGATGTTCTAATTTATGATTCTCCGACAAATATGTGGTGGGCTTAATACGAACCTTTCGTATCCCACCTCAGAGAAGAAAGCCGATTTCTTATGAAATCGGCCTTCTACTTTTATCTATCCGCTAATAACAATGGCTGTATTTATTTTTCTACTACACTATGCCCACCAAATTCATTTCGAAGGGCTGCGACTACTTTTCCAGAGAATGTATCTGTTTCAAGTGAACGATATCTCATCATTAATGAAAGTGCGATTATTGGAGTTGCTGCTTGTAAATCTAACGCAGTTTCTACTGTCCATTTTCCTTCACCCGAGGATTGCATTATCCCCTTCATATTCTCTAATCGATTATCCTTTGTAAAGGCACTTTCGGTAAGCTCCATTAACCAGGAACGAATAACCGATCCATTATTCCATACCCGAGCAACATCCTTAAAGGAGAAATCAAAAGGACTTTTTTCGAGAACCTCAAATCCTTCGGCAATGGATTGCATCATCCCGTATTCAACACCGTTATGAACCATCTTCAAGAAATGCCCACTACCAGATTTTCCAGTGTATAAATAACCACTCTCAACTGTAATTGCTTGAAAAACTGGTTCAATATAGGCAAATGCTTCCTTGTCTCCTCCAATCATCGTACAAGCTCCGTGACGGGCACCTTCCATCCCACCACTTGTTCCACAATCGTAGAAATAAATCCCTTTTTGTTTTAATGCCTCGGCTCTTTTTATCGAGTCTTTATAATTAGAATTGCCTCCATCGATTATGTAATCACCTTTTTCTAAATAACTGCTTACTTCCTCAACAACTGCATCCGTAATTTCCCCTGCTGGTACCATAATCCAAACCACCTTTGGGGAAGGTAAATTTGCTGCAAGTTCCTTAATTGAAGCTGCCGTTTGAATATCTTCCTTCGCAATCTTCGGTAATACCTCTTCATTCTTATCATAGGCAATCACTTGAAAACCATTATCTCGTAAATTTAGTGATAAATTATAACCCATCTTCCCAAGACCAATCATTCCTATTTTCATATATAAAACCTCCAAGTGAAAATTTTTTTCATCCAATACTTTAAGTATACAAAAAAAATTTCATAATACAATCTATGAAAAAAATTTTTTCTATTGTAAAATAAAAGTAATAGAAAAATTTTTCGGAGGTGGCGTAATTGACGACCGACAATCCGTATTGTCTAGCGAAAATAAAAACCCACTATACGTTTTTAAGCGATAAAGAAAAAATAGTTGCCGACTTTGTTTTAGAAAATCCGAAGGAAATTATTCATACAACCATTAACGAAATGGCCGAAGATTTAAAGATTGCCGAATCCACCATCTTCCGTTTTTGCAAAAAAATTGGTTTCAAAGGCTTTCAAGCATTTAAAATTGCCCTTGCTGCAGATATTGTTACCCCAATTACTGATATTCATGAAAATATTAAAGAAGAAGACGATTATCGAACGATTACCGAAAAAGTTTTTCGATCAAATATAAAAACTTTAGAGGATACTTTGCAAGTTTTTCATGGAGAAGCTTTTCATCAAACCGTTCAATCCGTAACCGAGGCGAATCGAGTGGAATTTTTCGGTGTTGGCGGTTCCGCAATCATTGCAATGGATGCTTATCATAAGTTTATCCGTACGGGTATTCCAGTAAACGCAAATTTAGATATCCATATTCAACTTATGTCTGCTTCCCAGTTAAAGGAAAATGACTTAGCGATCTTCATTTCTCATTCCGGGTCAACGAATGATACATTGGAGCTGCTGAAGGTAGTAAAAGCAAATGGGGTCAAAACGATCGGTATTACTAGCTATATGAAGTCTCCTCTGAGTCAGGCTGTCGATATACCGCTCTATACAGTATCGGAGGAAACTGAATATCGAGCAGAAGCATTATCGTCCCGATATGCACAATTAAGCATCCTTGATGCGATATACGTTAATGTAATGCTTGCTCGGAAAGATAAAGGAAAAGAATCGTTACAAAAAATCCGAAAGGTTATTTCGATCCAAAAAATATAATTTTTCTTGTAGAGAAGGAGAAACCGACCATATGTTGGCGACTCCTCCTTTTTTATTTACACTACATGAAGTCATTGTTTATTTTTTCTAGTTTCTATTCCTTTTGGAATAAATTCCTTTTTATTATTGAAAACTATTAATAGCTTTTTATTAACTTAATAAAAGGAGTAAGTTATGAGCAATTGGGTAGATTCTACAAATGTATTTTCATTACTATTCTTTTTTATGATATACGCTTGCTTAGGTTGGCTTTTAGAGAATACATATAATTACATTATCAATCGCAAGTTTGTAAAGGATAATTTCTTCATCGGTCCATTCAAGCCAATGTACGGATTTGCACCGATACTATTACTCCTGATGTTGAGTCCAAATATGCATTTGTTAACTGTGCTGATGTTATACCTAGTGATTCCTACCATTATTGAGTATGTGAGTGGATGGTTACTTTTTACCTTTTTCCGACGCAAGTATTGGGATTATTCTAAACAAAAATTCCAATTGCATGGACATATTTGCTTACCGTTTTCAATTTGTTGGATGGTACTTTCCTATGCTTGCTTGCACTGGCTTCATCTGATATTCGTGATGATATATGGGAAAGTGGATTTTCTATGGCCATGGATGGCACCATTCGTTATGATTTATTTACTAGCCGAGCTAATTTTCGCGATAAGACGAAATTTATTAATTCAATCGCCTGCAAATGAACCAAATCCGGTACAATAAGGCTCGGAAAAAAAGAGAGCCGTGAATGATGTGCATTGAATTACACATTGTTCACGGCATTTTCCACTATGACTTCATTTCTTGAAAAATTTCCTTTACTTTTTGTACGACTATTTTACTGCCATGCTCTTGAATCCCTTCCATCATCATCGCAATAAGTAAATCTTTATTATCCGTATTATACGCTACAAACCAGCCATTCTCTGTCCCTTGCTCACCTTGAGCTGCCTTGGCAATTTCTGCTGTGCCTGTTTTTCCAGCTAACGGCACTTCAGTCATGTTAGCAAGTCGCCCAGTTCCATTTGGCTCAGCAATTACTGCCCGCAAATCCTCTGCTAGGAGATTAGCGTATTCCTTCGATACTACCTCTTTTTTCCAAACCTGTGAAGTAGGTTCTTCTTTTAATAATGTCGGTTTAATCATATTTCCTTCATTAATAAATGCCGTATAACCTGATGCTAATTGAATAATATTAGTCTGTACCTCACCTTGCCCATAGCCAGAGTCTGCTAAAAGAATTTCTTCATTTAATGACCCGTCATTTGATATTTTGGAAGGCTCTAATGGATACGTATACGGAATTTCCTCGGCAAATCCAAAGTTTTTCAATCCTTGAATAAATTTATCTGCGCCGATTTCCAATGCGGTTTGGGCAAAATAAATATTATCCGAAAATACGAGGGCATCCTTTAAATTCACCGGTTTTCCAGGATCGGTTACTCTCGTTATTTTGTAGCCACCCCAAGAATCATCCTTTTGCCATTGTTTCGTCTTAATGTCTCTTGCTAAATCCGGTGTAATTGTACCTGTTTCTAGTCCGACTATTGCTGTAAATGGCTTCATAACTGATCCAGGTGTTTGTGGATAGGCAAATCGATTGAGCAATGGCTGCAGAGGATTTTCTTCTAGCTTGCTTTGCTGCTCTCCTCCCATTCCAAAAACATATTGATTAGGGTCAAAAGAAGGGCTACTTACAATTGCTAATGTTTCTCCTGTTGTTGGATTAATTGCAACTCCAGTACCTGCTGCACCATCATATTTGTTCAACATTGTTTGCTGCAGCACAGAATCAATTGTTAATTGAACCGATTCGCCATTTTTCACTGGCTTTTCTGCTAATGTTGCTGTCGTTCCATCTGGTTTTTCAATGGTAATTTTTACTCCATTCTCTCCCTTTAGCCTACTTTCCAGTAATTGCTCTAAACCTCTTTTTCCTATAACATCTCCTGTTACATAGCCTTGATTTTTCTCAAGGTCCTCTGCTGTTACTTCACCTACATAGCCAATTAAGTGGGCTGCTGCTTCTTTCAACGGATAAACCCGGGCATTCGCTGTATTGATTTGCACACCTGGAATTTCCAATAATTTATTTTCTAGCTCCACGTCTTCTTTAGAAAATTTCTTTAGCGGGACAAAATAATTCGGCTGTACCCAGCTGGCATTTAATTTCGAATCAATTTCTTCAACAGACATTGCTAGCAAAGTAGAAAGTTTTTCCTTTGCTTCTTTTTCATTTGTAATTTTTTCTGGTACGAGTCCAACCTCATTTACTTCCCCGTTAATAGCAAGTCCCTTTCCGTTACGATCTAAAATTTCCCCACGAGTAGATTTTACCGTCTCAATCCCAATCTTATCCTCTGGCTGTAATCCTTCAAAAATAAATTCCGTATCCCAATTAATCAACCAATTGGTTTCCTCTTCTTCTGCCTCGACTTTGACTAATTCTGCCTCGTGCGAAAACTCAATTGGTCCTGCGATTGTATTCATTGATACGGTAAATGGAAAAGTAAAGCTCGTTTCGTCTTTTACTTCTAGCTCCTTCGGCCTTTCAAATTCTACCTTTAAGTCGCTAACCCCTAAGTCATTGTAGATTTTTTCATATCTACTCGTAAAATCTTCTTCAGATACAATTTCCTTTGCACTATCTGAAAGCATTGGATACATCTCGGCAAAGTTTTGTTTATTCCATTGCTCAATATACTTTGCAAATACTTCATCGGGCTGTACCTCTTTATCTTCACATGCAGATAAAACGAATAGTATTAAACCACTAATTAATAGTAACCACCATTTTGCTTTCATCTATATTCCTCCCCTCTAAAAAATATAGCTTTGTCTCAGCAATTTATGCTGATTCTTTCGTCATCTTATAGATTCAACCTGCAGATGTGCTTGCATATTGAGGAATTTTATTATTCTTGAATTCTCCGTCATTGCTAAATAATGAAAACCAGTATCACCTGTCGCAAAAGCCACTTTACTAGCTACAGGTAAATCTAAAAACGTTTGCAATAAATTTGAAATTAGCCCTCCATGCGAAACAATCGCTACTCTGTTGTACATATTGTACTCTGTAATTATTTTGTGAAATACATAGTCTGCTCGATAACGGAATTCTAATTCAGATTCCCCGTTTTTAATCGGCACATAGATTGGTCTACCACTTTTCGGTAGCGGATACATGTGTGCTGCTTCTTCTCTTGATAACCCTGCAAGTACTCCATTATTAAACTCCATTAAATTCGGCTCCAAAAGTAGTTCACACTTTGTATAGGTTTGTAATATCTCTGCCGTCTGTTTCGCTCGTTTTAATGGACTGGAGATAATAATTTCCGGTTGTATATTTTTTGCTACATATTTCGCCATTTTTCTAGCCTGTAATTCTCCTAAGCTAGTTAACGGAAAATCTGCTCTCCCTTCATGAACGTTTAATATATCTGCCTCTGACTGGCCATGTCGAATAATTATTAACTCCAATATTTGTCCCCTCACACCTAACAATTAGCATTTTTTTATATCTTCTTCCATTGTAGAATTTTAACAGGAAAATTTCAAAAATTTTTTCATTAAAACCTCATAAACTCCTTCAAAAAAATGCTAGGCATACTCTCTCAACCTAGCATTTTATATCAGAATATCCTGTAATGTTTACGCTTCATAGGAACCATAAACATTCACTTGATTTTTTCCATATTTTTTCGATTGATACAAAGCAATGTCCGCTCGCTTAATTAAGCTTTCCTTTGAATCTCCCGGCTGGTAACTCGCAACACCAAAACTTGCTGTCACATTTTTCACCATTGCAAAGTGATGCTGTTCAATACTATTCCGCAGCAGTTCTGCTAATTTCATTGCTTGCTGTAAGGATATCGGAGAAATAATCATAAATTCTTCTCCGCCCCAACGTCCAAAAAATTCCTGCTCAGATAAATTATTGCGAATGAGGTTGGTAAATTCCTTCAATACGACATCTCCAACATCATGACCAAATTGATCATTCACTTTTTTAAAATTATCGAGATCAGCAAAAATTACCGATATTTCATGGTTGTTTAATAATGCACTTTTCAATAGGCTTTCAAAATTCAAGCCCAACTTTCTCCGATTTGGAATTTCCGTTAGCGAATCAATATATGCCTTTGTTTTAATAGAACTGAATTCTGCTAGCATTCCAAAAGCAAATTGAGAATAATAAAAAGCTAATATATAAACAAGATGTGCCAAATAAAATTGGATGAAGGAATCCATAGTAAGCAAGTTGTATTGTTTAACGTGATAGCTACCAATAGAAAACATGATAAGAAAAATACCAAGCGAAAATAGAACACCTTTTTTTCTACCTAAACTTAAGTATGTATAAATGACATACAGCGGCATCCATACGACAAAATCACCAAGCTTAGTATTATCTCCCAGAATAATTAATTGAACCGATTCCCAAAATAGATTTATTTGAAAAATACTGATCAAGAATAGATTGGATAGTTCAATAAACCGAAAGAGGAATCGTTTGTACATCATCACCCAGCAAATGGAAAAATATATAATTAGTATGCAATTTAAATAGAAGCTCATTGGTAAACTTTTATCAAATAAATTATTTATAATTAAAGCAAACACGAGTAGTGGGGTAGCATATAAATATAAGTTTCTTTTAAGCTCTTCAAGGTTCTCAATTGGTTTTTTCAAGAGGATTCGCCCTTTCTCACGAAAAAAAGTTAATCGTTGCCGATTAACTTTCACCACTGTCACAATCGGTAACTGGCTGGCATCGTTTTTCAAACATTAGCCCCTCTAGTTTTGCGCCATCATCTTTCAATGATTTTGCCTTTATCATTAATATTAAACTGAATACTAACAGTACAAAAGACACATGTAAATAGTCCTATTCGTATTATAAAGCTAATTATTATATCGAGCAATAGAACAAGTTGTGACATATTCCTCCCAGTAGTTAGAAGAATTTCCAACAGAAAATTTCCTAATTTTTAATGTAACTATTATCAAATATTTTTCACCTGATATAGTACTTTTTACCTATAATCCCCATTTATGTATTCATATTACAAAAGGATGCATTGGTTTAGGCTGTTGCTATATATACTCTTTCATAAAAATAAAATGATCCTCTGGGTTCCACACATGTAAATGATCACAAACGTATCCTCTTAGCCACAACAAACCGTTCATACGTCTAAGATAAAATCCTTTCGGAAAATCATCGTCTTCCGATAGTATTAATATATAATTAAGTTTGAGGTGAGTTAATTGTCAGAATTGTCAGAATTGGATATGTACCTTGATTATTTAGATGAGATGCTTACCTTTTTAGAAAGAGAATTAAATCAATTAGTTTGTAGTTGGGAAAGTTTATTAAAAGTTTGTTAAATGGATAAAAATATAAGGGTATCACCCTTATTTTTTTATTGTTCATTTTATAAAATTTTTCTAAACTGCTTTTTAAAAAATTCAAGAAAGTAAAATAAAATTTAGATATTGAAGTATTAATTATGAGTCTATTTTCTCAAAAAAATTAATAAAAAAACATGGTAGAATAACCTTGAATAGTATGTAAGAAATTAATTAAAGGGGAGAAATTAATAGAATGAGAAAACTTTATGAATATATATCAGTTGAACAAAAAAAAGAAGTTATAGAAAAGCTGAAACAATCACTAGAGCAGTTAGATGGTGAACTATCAAATAACGGAGATTCCTTTTCACCATTTGTTAGACAGATACTTCTTAGTACAAAAGATAAATGGACATTAGAGATTGAATTATTGCAAAATGATATTAAGGATAATAACGAATCATAGTAATTAGAAAAATAAATACACCCCATTTAAGGGGTGTATTTATTCGCACTAGGCTAGCTATTTAACTGGATTATAGTAGTAGCCAAGTAATGGTTCTTGCTATTGCGTCAGCAATAGGTAATGAATAAGATTACTAAATAAAAAACGTGATGAAACTTTACGTATCATCACGTTTACAAAAACATTCAGGCTGTCGACAAAAGGCAGTGAGAGCCCTCTCGGTGCATTGCGTTTAAATTCCGTTGATTTCCGCTCCGGGCACTTGCTTTCCGGGGGCTGGCGGTGTGCTTTCTCCTCACTGTCGCTCCTGCGGGAAAAGCGGGACAGTCGAGACCCTGGACTAAGCGTAGCGTGGGAAGCGCCTCCGCCCCGCCCACGAAAAGCGTCCACCCTTTTTTTCCAATACACTAGTTACATCATTCGATTTTTAAAGAAAAAAGAGTGTAGACAAAACGTTTCTTCTTTCATTATCGTTCTCCAAAAGGGGAAGCTTTTGAAGAATGTATCTAATTTTATCTTCTCGATACGTAGCCAATAGATTAAATCACCGATTTCAACAAATACAAAAAATACGGTGCACCGATTAAAGCAACGACAATTCCTGCTGGGATAGTTGCTGTTTCTAGGACAGAGCGGCCAATCGTATCAGCGAACATTAGGAGAGTTGCTCCGGTTAAGGTTGCAATTGGTAGAAAAAACTGATGTCTAGGTCCGACTAGCCTTTTCGCAATATGAGGTGTCATTAAGCCGATAAATGCTATTCCTCCAGTTACCGATACTGCGGCAGCCGCTAATGCGACAGCAATACATAGCAGCTTTAAGCGTTCTTGTTTTAAATGGATACCAAGTCCTATTGCGGTTGGCTCATTTAACGCTAGTAGATTTAAGACATTTGCTTTGAAAAATACAATTGGAAATAAAATAATAATCCATGGTAAAAATGCAAAAATGAACGGCCAATCGGTTCCCCAAACATTACCTGCTAGCCATTGGGCAATAAAATCAACCTCACTCCGCTCTGCAGAGGAAATCAAGATCATCATGACACCAGATAATGCAAAAGCAAATCCAACACCTACTAACACAAGTCGAACTGGGTGGATTCCTTTCCCTTTTTCATAGGAAAATAGATAAATGCAACTAGCTGTAGCCAGTGCCCCGGCAAATCCTACTAATGGCATTACATAAGCAAAATTCATAATATCTGCTTTCGCAAATAAATAAAAAATCGTGATTCCTACTCCTGCTCCTGCATTAATACCGATTATTCCAGGCTCCGCTAAATCATTTCTAGTGACGCTTTGGAGAATGGTACCAGATACAGCTAATGCCATCCCTGCTAATGCTAAAATTAATATACGTGGTAATCGAACCGTAAACAAAATAAAGTCTTCTTTAAAGCTGCCATAGCCCAATAAGGTAGGAATAATCCGGTCAACTGTTAACGAACCACTTCCTATTGAAATTCCAGCTACAAAAACAACAATAAATAACACTAATAAAATAGCTAACCACTTGATTACATTTTTGCTTTTATACTCACGCAAAATGTCGTCCTCCTTTTCGTACCATGATTAAGAAGAACGGCAAACCGATCAAAGATACTAATGCAACAACTGGTGTTTCAAATGGCGCATTGATGATCCTTCCACATAAATCCGCTAGTACCATAAATGTCCCACCTACAATAATACTCATCGGAATAATGTAGCGATAATCCGAACCGACAAATGCGCGTACCATATGCGGAATCATTAATCCAACAAAAGCTAGATTGCCAACAAGGGCAACAGCAGAACCCGCAAGAATAATTACTAAAAACATCATGACGCTTTTCACAACAGTCGTTTTTTGACCGAGTCCAATCGAAATTTCCTCGTTCAAGCTTAGTATGGTTAGCTGGCGACTAATAGCGATACTTCCCACTAATCCGAATACAATGACTGGAACAATTACTAATGCCTGCCAAGTTGTTCCCATCAAGCCACCTGCCGTCCACATCGACACATCCTTCGAAATTTTAAAAAGAATGCCCACTCCATCGGCAATCGCTTGTAAAAAGGCAGTAACCGCTGCACCAGCCAAAACAAGCTTTAACGGCGAAAGTCCACCTTTAGTCGAAGCGCCGATACTATATACGAGAATCATGCCAATTCCCGCGCCAATAAAGCATGCGACCATAATACCATAATAAGATACCGAGGGAAGGATGGCCATAACAACCGCCAGTGCTGCATTGGCACCAGCGGAAAGACCTAATAATCCTGGGTCTGCTAATGGATTCCGTGTTACTCCTTGCATAATTGCACCTGCAACAGCTAAAGCACTACCGACAAAAAAGGCAGCAATTACTCTTGGAAAGCGAATTTCACGCAGCACTGCATAGTGTTCGCCACCGGGATACGAAAATATCGCATCTGCAATATCCTGCAGACTCGTATTTGCTGCCCCATAATAGATAGCGATTACCATCGAAATTATGGAAATAAGAATGCCTACTATTATTTTTATAGAAAAGGGTACCGAACGAAAGATTCCCATTTTTTTGCTTCCTCTTCCAATTTAATTTTCACCTAAAAATTTTTCTTCAAAAAAGTTCAACTGATAATCCAATGACATCGCATCATTGAAATAAAAGGCTTTTGCGTCTGCTTCAAATAAATGTCCATTTTTCACTGCTTCTATTTCTTTATACCAATCAGCGTCTAAAAACGAAGTGTCCTGATCAGTCGTTAAGCTTAATATGACATAATCACCTGTATAATCCCCTAATACTTCCTGTGAAATGGCAAAATAACCAGGTTCTAATGCTACTTTCGATACTGCTGCCGGCATTTTTAATCCCATTGCTTGATATAAAATTTCTGTTCCTCTTCCCCAGTTGTCACCAAAAAGGTAGAATTGCTTTTCATAGTTTTCAATAACGGTAACAGTAGCATCTTCGCCAATTTTCTCTTTAATTTTTGCACCTAAGTCTGCAGCACGTGTTTTAAAATCTTCCACCCATGCATTTGCTTCTTTTTCTTTATTTACCACTTTCCCAATTTCAATATGCTGTTGTAAATAGTCGTTTTTGCCATAGGTAAATAATACTGTTGGCGCTATTTCCTGTAACTTATCTGCGTTGGATATATTATTTAGCCCGATAATTAAATCTGGCTCCAACTCAATAATTTTCTCTAAATCTTCATTCGTAACTACTTGGGCATCCTTTAATGCAGCAGCAAAATTCGGGTTGGCCGCTGACCAGGAATCAACACCAACTATATTTACACCAAGCTTGATTAAATCGCCAGCATACGAAGAAAGCACGACAACTCGCTTTGGATTTGCTGGTACTTCCACTGGACCTGTTTCTGACTCGTATGTAATCATTTCATTATCCTTCGATCCTCCGCTAGAAACATTGCTTGCTTTATTGTCACATGCTGCAAGCATTAATAGAAGTAACAAACTAAAACTAATAATTAACGATTTTTTCACCTTTTCTCTCCCCCTTAATTAAGTTATAGGTCATACATATCGGTTTATTTGTATTTGGATCCTTTCCGATTACTGCATCAATAGAAAATACTTTCTCTAATACTTCCTTATTCATCACTTGCACTGGGCTCCCCGCACAGGTTAAATATCCATTTGCTAGCGCAATCATATAGTCTGAAAAGCGTGCCGCATGATTCAAATCATGTAAAACCATTACGATAGTCCTGCCCTCTTCTTTATTTAATCGTTGCAAAAGCTCCAACACTTCCAATTGGTGAGCCATATCTAAATAAGTAGTAGGTTCATCTAAAAAAATAATATCCGTTTCTTGTGCCAGCGCCATTGCAATCCAAACCCGTTGACGCTGTCCGCCAGACAATGCATCGACAGGCTTATAACGAAATAAATCGGTACGCGTGACTTGAAGTGCCCAATCAATCACATCTTTATCTTTTTTCGATAAATTACCAAATCCTCGTTGATAAGGATAACGACCATAGGACACAAGCTCTTCCACTAGCAATCCATTCACACTCTCTGGACTTTGGGGCAGTATCGCCAATTGCCTAGCAAGCTCCTTTGTATTCATCAACCGAATATCTTTACCATCGAGAATGATTTTTCCGCTTTGATGGGAGATTATTCTTGTAATCGCTTTTAATAAAGTCGATTTACCACAGCCATTGGAGCCAATAATGGTGGTTATTTTTCCATCTGGAATTTGAATGCTCATGTCGTGTATGATCGTTTGTTCTTCATAGCCAACACGAATATCTTTCACCTGTAAACGCAATGTCTATATCCCTCACTTTAAAAAATGGATTATATTTTTCAGTTTCTAGTTGAGAATGATTATCAATATCGTTTATAATCATTATATTAAGTATAGGAATAATCTTTGTCAACAGAAGAATTTTCTTATTTTTTGCTATCATTTCATGAAACGGGGAAATTAATGATGAAGGAACTTTTCGATGTAACGATTATCGGTGGTGGTCCAGCTGGTTTATATGCGGCCTTTTACAGTGGTTTGCGCAAGATGAAAACGAAAATTATCGAATACCAACCACAATTAGGTGGTAAAGTATTGCTCTATCCTGAAAAAATGATTTGGGACGTTGGTGGACAACCGCCAATATTAGGAGATAGCTTCACAAAACAGCTCGTACAACAAGCATTAACCTTCCATCCAGCCGTATGCTTGAATACAAAAGTAGATGTCATTGATAAAAACAAAAATGGACATTTTGTTATTCGAACGGATACCGGGGAGGAACATTATTCGAAAGCTGTTATCATGGCCAATGGTGGTGGAATCGTTAACCCACAAAAACTGAAAGTTGAGGGTGCTGAAAAATTCGAAATGACAAACCTTCATTACACTGTTCCATCCTTGCGATCGTTTAAAGATAAAGTAGTATTAATATCCGGTGGCGGCAATACTGCGATTGACTGGGCAGTTGAGCTATTACCAATTGCTAGAAAGATCCTATTGGTTTATCGAAAAGATGTCCTTTCTGCACACGAAGCACAAGTAGATCAATTACGGAATAGTAATGCATCATTGTTATCCAATACTACGATAACTAAGCTAATAGCCAATCCGGAGAAAAGGAAAATCGAAAAGGTACAATTACTAAATAGTAAAACAGAGGAAGTAACACTTCAAGAGGTAGATCACGTTATCGTGAACCATGGGTATAATCAAGATGCTTCCCTTGGATTTGCACCATCATTACACATTGAAAAGAAGGATGGTTATTTCTATCAAGGAACGGCAACAGGCTTAACAACGGAAAAAGGAATTTTTGCTGCTGGAGATATTTTAAGCTATGATGGAAAAATTAATCTGTTAGCAGGTGCCTTCCAGGATGCGGTAAATGCGGTGAATGCTGCTAAAACCTATACGGAACCAGCAGCCGAAAGTATCGCCATGGTGTCCTCTCATAATGATATTTTCGAAGCGAGAAATCGAGAGTTAATGAAGGAACTCGTCTACGAAAATTGACTTTTACTCCAATCGTTTAAAATGGACTAGTGGTCAGTCGTAGTCATAATAAGAAAAAGGCTAGACTCACAGGGATTCCCCCTTGGAGACTAGCCCCTTTTTACATTTCCTGAACCTTTTGATAGCCTGCAGGAACGACAATTTATTCCTATTCAATTATTATTATCCATTTTCTAGCGCTTGCTGGGCAAGTAAAAGCGAGCCAGTAATTCCTGCATTATCCCCTAAGCCAGGACTTACAATATACTCGGAAAGCTCTGGTAAAACTACGTACGCATTTACCAATTCGGTTAAATGCTTATAAATATAGGAAAATACTTGTTTCTGCTTAGCAACTCCACCGCCAAGAATAATTTTTTTTGGGGAAACAATTAATATATATTGCATTAATGCTTGTGCAATATAATAGCCTTCTAAATCCCAAACCTCGATTTGGTCTGAAAGCTCTATTCCTTTTTTGCCCCAACGTTCTTCAATTGCTGGTCCAGCTGCTAAACCTTCTAAGCAATCATGATGATACGGACAGTTCCCTTTATACGTATCACTCGAATGACGGCGAACCAACACATGTCCCATTTCCGGATGGGATAGTCCTTGAAGTAAATTACCTTGGACAATTGCCCCAGCGCCAATTCCTGTACCTATCGTAATGTAAAGACAGCTGTCCAAGCCACGAGCAGCTCCTAGTGTTACTTCTCCTAATGCAGCAGCATTTACATCCGTATTAAACCCTACAGGGATAGAAAATGCCGCTTTTATTGTTTGAACAAACGGATAGTTTTTCCAGCCTTCCTTCGGTGTAGAAGTAATGTATCCATAGGTAGGGCTATCCAAGTTCACATCAATCGGACCAAATGAACCAATTCCGATTGCGTCTAGTTCATATTTTCGAAAGAAGCTTATTACTTGCTTCATCGTTTCCTCTGGTACAGTTGTCGGGATTTGTACGCGATCGATAATATTTCCTAAATGGTCCCCGACAGCACAAACAAATTTTGTACCTCCAGCCTCAATAGCTCCTAACATAGTAATCCTCCCCTATTATCGCTTTTTCTGATATTTATACTCCAAGTTTAGCATAACGAGGGCTATTTAAACCCCGCCTTAATAGTAGGACGGGGAATTTTTCCTGTTTGTTCCGTTAAATAGATGCTTATTTTTATAAACTAGTAGACTTCCAAGTGCAAGTAATAATCCGGAAATGACAAAAACGATTCTAATTCCAAGTAAGTCTGCAAGTGCACCGATACTAAGTGATCCGATGCCAAAGACACTGGTTCCAACTGCACCAAGTAAAGAATAGACAGTTGCCAACTGTTCTTTGGAGACGCTAGTCTGGATGATGGTTTGTTGTGGAATGCTTTTTATTTGGCTAAAAAATCCTACGAAAAAAGATAGTAGTAAGGCGATAATTGGAATACTATTCAAACTAAACCATATCGTAATAAACGCGCTACCGATTGACCCAAGAAAAATAAAACGACCTAATTTCTTTTCAATACTGGCGGAATACTTTATGCAATAAATACTTCCAACAATTAACCCAAAAAAGAAGGCGCCATTTATAAATCCCCACCAATTTTCCTCTGCATGTAGAGCATCATTGACAAAAACTAATAAAATAGCTGCTATCCATACCGTTCCTGCAATTGTTTCGAAAAAGTCCAACAAGGCAATCCTCTTTAATACTGCAATGTTTGCTAATATTTGCCAGCCTGATTTAATCTGTTCTATTTTTCCCAAGGACGAATCCATTTGCTGGCTAACATTTTCTAAAAGGCAGAGGAAGCTGCAAGATACAACAAACAAAAATCCTACTACCCAAATAAGCTGTTGGGAAGTAAGAATAATTAAGAACAAGCTGCCGAAAAACCACATTCCAGCTTGGATGGTTTGCGTAACTGTTTCCGCTATCCCATTAGCTTGCAATAAATGTTCTGGTTGAACATAATACGGGATTAATGTTTGTCTAATTGGGTTTGCAACACCATCAAAAAGGGCAATCCATCCGATAAAGATAAAGATGAAATAGTAATTTTCTTTTGTTACTCCAACAAGCATAAATCCTAAAATAATAAGCAATATTGTTTTTCCGATTTGCGACCCTGCCATTAACCATTTTAATTTGACTTTGCCGATTAATAGAGGTGTTAGTATGCTTGAGACAAACATTGCTGTTGTTATTGTAAACGGCACGAACGAGGAAATCGTTGCGGAACCTGTTAAGGCAAAGACCATTTGAATAACAGCTACTATATATAAAACATCTCCTATATTAGCTAGCGCTTGACCAAACAATAGGAAAGAGAAATTTCGATTCCATTTCATTGTATATCCCCCAAATTTTGTATAAATGTGAAATTATCTGTGGGGGAGAGTTAAATTGGACTGTACATAAAGTTTCCTCCATTCATTTAACGGATAAATCTGGGGGATTTGATTTATCCTATTTTTACTAATTATGTTTAAATGAATTTTATCATAATTAAAACATTTTTGTGATATATTCTAAATTCCTGCTTACTATTAACTATCATCTCCGCTTTTTCCATTTAGTAAAAGAGCGTCCACAAATAAAAAAAAGACGAGATCCAATAGGATTCGTCGCGATGTTTCAAAGAAAACTAGGAAAAATTTGTTCGCTGATAGGGCATATCTATTTTTCCTTCCTACACATAACGGAATTATATTTATCGGATAAGCTTATAAACAACATTCGCTAGTAGATGAACTGCAACAAGTGTCTTCTTGATTATCGTTAATCTCTTTAACCTCCACTCCACAGCAACTTGCTGGTTTATTTTCCTCATTACCAATGTTACTGAAAAAATTCTTCATACACTTCATACTCTCCATCTCCTTCATCAACTTTTTTGTATTTCCTATATAAATCAAATAATTTTGATTTATATACATATTATAATCATGAATATTCCCTAACGCAATATTTAATCAAATTTTTTTGATTAAATATTGACACAATAAATATGGAAGGATAATATAATGGTATCAAGCAAACCCGATTAAATTGTGAGGTGTAATTATGACAACAGAAATCAAGGTTCAAGATATTTCCATGGACAGTTTTTTTGAAAAATATGAAGGAAAATTCAAAGCCATTGCGGATAAAAAAAGACTAAAAATCATGAATATCTTAACGCAAAAAGGAGCTATGTGTGTCTGTGACCTTGCGCCTCTAATGGATATGTCACAATCAAAGCTATCCTACCATTTAAAAATTTTACTAGATGCCAACCTTTTAATTAAAGAAACAAAGGGTACATGGAGCTATTATCAGCTCAATCAGAAGGAACTTAACCATCTATTGTCTTCAGAGCTTTGTTGTGTTTTCAAACCGACCTGTTGAAAAATTTTTAACTTGTATATCGATTTTTTTTGATATAAATATCAAATAAATTTGATTTAATAAAGGAGGATTCCGTCATGCTTAATCATTTTGAAGTTTTTCAGTTAATGAAATTGCGTCAAGAACAAACAGAACAAACCGCAAGCATTGCTTGGGAGAACTATCCGGATACGAATAAAATGAAAGTGACAACAGCAGGAAAACAACAGTATGCACCAATAATATGCTGCTGCCAATGTGCTTAGCTTCGTTCATTATATCAATTTTCTTGATTAAGATAATTTTAGCTTTTGCAATTTTTTTACAACTGCCGAGAATCCTAATAGGGGCTCGGCTTTTTGATTATTTTATGCCCATAATTAGAAAGTTAACATAAAAAAGCTGAACCCTCTTGGATTCAGCCAGAATTATGTATTTTTCTTTACTTCGCTTACTAATCAATCTCCAACAACTGTATTAATTTAATGATTTCTTCGTTATCACCTGGGTCAACGTATACTAGCTCCGTATTGTGAATAATATCTTCCATATCTTCCAGAACTTTTTCTTTATCTAAATCCTCTGGAGGAGGCATCCCGCCATACCAACGTATCGGAACCTCGTACACATTGATTGTGCCATCTCCATTCCCACTATATGTTACGATCCCATCAACTAACCGAGAACCTGTTAGGCGGATAACATCTTCTGGGTAGTTAACCGTAATGTCATGATCAGGATCAAGTGGTGTTCCGGCCGAAATATGTGTAACAACCAATTCATCTATATTTTGATTTGGTCCAAGCTGCCGCCAAACTCTAGCATATTCAACTTGTTGACTAGAATAATTGGCAAGTGGATCTTCATCCTCAATAACAGCGTTGCTACTATCGGTTTCTGACTTACTAGCTTCTTCTGCCGAGAGGCTATTTGCATCATCTGAATCTGATTCTTTTGTTAATGTGTTTTCCTCATTTTCGGCTTCATCCTCATTAATTGACTCTGTAATCGAGTTATTGAGCGTAGGATTAGCCATAGATTCTTCTTTTGTATTGCCTTCACATCCAGCAAATAGGAACAAAGCAATAACGAGATAAAGAATCTTTGTTAGCTTTTTCATTCGTCTAGTCCTTCCTTTAGTTAGTTCCTTTATTCTTAATTTTTATAACAATATAATTATATTAACATAAATTTCTAATGAAAAAATAACGCTGGGATAATTGTTAAGATTTTATCCAAGCGCTTCTGAAAAATTTAGTTACCTTTATGTTTAATTTTTTTTAATTGCTCTGTTATCTCATTAAATTTTTTATCATAAACCGCATAGTCTACATGATTTGGGATTAATAAGCTTAGTTTTCCTAGAACAAATTGGAGTTCTGTTTCCAGACGCATTCTCTCCATATTGTTCCCATCCATCGTTTCCATCACTTGCTTCCGTTTCAATACCTTTGCATGAATTTCTAACGTATCATCCACTACTTTTTCACGAAAATAACGATCATGACTGACAATGATACATGTACATGGATATGCATTGATCGTTTCCTCTAGTTGCTCACGGGACGGCAAATCTAAATGATTGGTTGGTTCATCTAAAATTAATAAATCCGTTTCTTCTAAAATGTACTGCATTAATTTTATTTTTATCCGTTCTCCCATACTCATCTTCTCTATCGGCTGCTGCCATTGAATCGTCGAGAAGCCTAAGTTTTTCATGAGCGTCTGTACTTTCCCCCGCTCTTTAAATGTTTCACGTTCAAATAGCTGTGCTGGAGTTTTCGTAAACGGTAAATCATAAACTGTTTGTGATAAGTATCCAATTTTTGCGGATGGTGTTATCCATACATTTCCTGATGTCGGCGTCATCCTACCTAGCAATAATTTTAGAAGCGTAGTTTTTCCTGATCCATTAGGTCCCGTTATCGCAATTTTTTCTCCATGCCTCAGCTGAAATGTCGCTTCTTCGATAACGGTATAATCGCCATATGCTACTGACACTTGATCACATACAATAATCCGATTTCCCCGTTTTTCAACTGGATTAAAGGAAAACAAGACATTCGGTTCACTGGAAACAGTCTCCACTTTTTCCTTTTCCAGCTGCTTTTCTAATAGCTTTCGTTTCGATTTGATTTGTTTATCCATCCGCTTAGCAGACATGCGCTCATATTCCTTTGCACCCATAACTTTCGAATTTTCACTTCTTGTGGAATCACGTTGTGCAACATGTGACCAGCCTTGTAGCTGATTCAATTGCGATTCAATCATCACTATTTTTTTCTGCTGTTTTTCATATGCTCTTTGTTGCGCTAGCCGGCGCTCCGTACGGACATGCATATAATGAAAGTAATTGCCTTGTTGTTCATAAATAAATGTATCTTCAATCGACCAAATTTTTGTTGCAACCTTATCTAAAAAATATCGATCATGACTGACAATTACAATGGTTCCTTTATACTTACGGACTTCTGTTATTAAGCGAGCAACCGATTTTTCATCTAAATGATTGGTTGGTTCATCAAGTAGTAATACTGGTGATTGCTTCTGCAAGCCGTGCAGTAAGCGATATTTCAACTTTTGTCCACCACTTAATTCCTTATATGGCTTATTCGGAACATTCCATTGTTGATGTAGAGGAGTGTACACCATTTCTTTCACGTTCTCTACTTCTTGCGAAACATAACTTAGCTTTTGTGGGACGAACCATTGAATCATTCCGGCTGTAGGCTGCCATTTACCTTGTAATAATTGTAAAAGCGTTGATTTTCCACTTCCATTTGCCCCAATCAAACCGACAACATCATTTTCCTGGAGTGAAATCGTTACATCTTGAAATAAAATTTTATCGTCAAAAGCCATCGATACATGATGAAATTGACATAGTTCCATATGGATTCACCTCTTATGAGGATTAGCCTCCAAAAAACAAAAAATCCTACCATCATACCGGGTAGGATTCATCGCAAAATACACCTATTGATAGTAGGTGAAACCGTTCTTTATCGAATAATGGGCAGACTAATCCTAAATGTTTTTTTCACGTAATATACGTTTCGTAAACAGTAGAATTAGTTTTTCATCGGCCACCCATCATCCCTTCTATCATTGTTATATTAACCATACCATATACACGTATTTGTATCAATTAAAATAATTTGACTTTTCCCTCTAAAAATAATATTTTCTCACAATCTTATCGAATGAAGCAAGGTCAACTAATGGCATATGGTAGCCCAGCAACGGTTATGCCCCCAGACGTTTTGATAAATGTATTTCAAATAGAAGCTAAAATTATCCATGATGAGGAATTGAATATTCCTATCTGTGTTAGAAATGATCTTTCATAATAGAAAAAAAACCTACTTAGTTCCAGTAGTTAGGACACTAGTAAAATGTGCGTTATCTACAGAACCATATTACCATCCAGAAACAAATAGGCTGTTGTCCTGTAATATCTGCCCAAAAATTTATTAGCTTTCAAGGAATTATCCCCTTACTATTCAATAATCCTCATCTATTGTTTGTAAAATCTCTAGTGAAGTCTCATC
This sequence comes from Perspicuibacillus lycopersici, assembly GCF_025660475.1. Lineage (GTDB taxonomy): Bacteria > Bacillota > Bacilli > Bacillales > Caldibacillaceae > Perspicuibacillus > Perspicuibacillus lycopersici. The sequence continues at coordinate 23,206 of NZ_JAOUSF010000006.1, read as the reverse complement.
AAGTTCTTCCATCTTTTCTCCCTCTGATGGATTCACTATGATTTTTACTAATTCATTTTTAAGCTGCTTTTTTATGTCACCTGGCAATTTTTTAACTAAAACTTCTAAACACCAATATTTCCATACAGGGTCATTTGTTGCTAACACATCTTTTATTAAAGGAATGATATCGATTGGATATTTTAACAGGAGTGCTGCTACCTCGTTTGCTATCGGCCAATTCATATCCTGTATCCATTCCATTAAACCAGGTAGAAACGGGAGGATCTCTTCTCTACTTAAATTCTTGAGTTGTTTTACACGTTCAATGTCATGCTTATTTCTTGGTAGATAATTTTTCATTTTCTCACCTTATGGCTTTTCCTATTTATAAACTATTAACCTTCTTAGTTCCTTATCATTTAATCATGAAAAGGGGCGTTTTTCCCAAGGCTCCACCGTTCCGACAGTATTTAGTAATTTTTCGTTTTGAATAGCATCAATTACACCTTGTGAAATTTCTTCATTTGTTAGCCATCTCGAATACCCGCTCTCCATGACGAATCCTAGCTGCACTTGGTGATAACAGATGGAATCTAGTAAACGAATAGTTGCTTTCATTTCGCTTAAATTTTTACTACTTCCTAATACATGAAATAGCTTCCATTTCTCGTCGTTCTGATGTGAAACTTCATTTACTATTGTCTGTAGTGCCTGTTCCGCATCTGAGTGGATCCAAGCAACGACTAATGTAATTTGTCCATTCTGCTCCATCGTCTCTCGTAATTTCTTTCTTAATTGGGATTTATCACGATAATCTACGATAACTGGCGTAATACGTGAATGATCTATTGCCTTACTGATTAGGCTTTCCATTTTACTTGGATTACGTCCGATTACAGAAACATGATACCCTTGACTCGCAAGCCAAAGGGATGTGTTCGCTAACATGCCTGTTCCTCCAATAACTAATGCATGTGTCATTTTAACTTTACCTCCCTTTTATCATCATTCCTATTCATTATCGATAGTTTAGTAGATTTATCATTAATCTAATGAATGGTGCTGCTTTCGAATGTTTATCTACTTTAGATTCTATCCAATCAATTTCTTCATTCAATAAATTCATTAAGTGGTAAACGGATTTTTTATGGGAAGCAGGCGTGATATACTCGAAAATAGTTTTTACTTTTGCTAGTGGAATTGAAGGCAAATTCGATTCCAAGCTTTTTAATCCCAATTGAGCTTTTTCCGGATTATATTTATGTAATAACACTTTCGCTAGATTAACCATAACATGCTGTAGCATTTCTACAGCCCATAAATCATTCCCTCTTTGCTTCGCCTTATAGTATTGGAAAAGAAACCAGGCGACATCATAGGCAAAATCACTAAACTCTTCAGAGGAAAGGAGTAAATTTTGTGTCGATTGGAATTTCGTTAACCGACCTTCTGGATCATACAACACACGGAAATAATCCTTTTCTTTGAAGCTCTTTTCGGTAACAGTAAATAAATCTACATGAAGAAGATTATCAAATACTGCTATTATTTGTGGTGCAATAATAAAAAAATCCTCATAAAACAATAGCTCTCGATAAGACTCTAAATGCTTTACTCGTTGCTTCAAAAATAGTGCTTCATCTTCCTCATCCACCAAGCAGTAGAGGTCAACATCCGAAAATTCATCATATTCTCCTCTTCCCATTGACCCTTTTAAATAAATTGCCTTTACATGCGGATCTTTTTTTAAACTTTGCGAAATAGCTTTTACAGCTTCCTCTTGTTTCATCATTACCCTCCCTACGGAAAAATAAATATTACGCCATTATATTCCAGTTACTCAGAATAATCAATATCTATTTCTCGTAGACAGCGACGTTTAACACGTTTATTCAATTAGTTTATTACGTTATTTATCTTGCTCCTAGTAATCTATCTAGATCTATTATCTCTTTTCTAACGTCTCATTTTTAAACATATATAATGAATTAACCAAGCGCTTAATCTCTTTTTTCTTGATAGTTAATTGAAAGGACTCAATTTGTTCTAGTTCTTCTTTACTTCTTCCTACTAATAAGGATAAGTCCTCATAATGAAGATTAAATTTTCTCCGTAGCTTTTTTAGCTCGTTTACTTTATTATTATATTCTATATCCAATTCTAGTTTCTCGATGAGTGGAACCGGGTTAATGGATAATTGCTTATGCGCTTTAATCAATACTTTTGCTGTATTGTATGCATCATCAATTGATCGATGGGGATTGCCATCAAACATTAATCCTAATGATTTTATCGCCGTCATTAACCCTATTTGATTTCCTTTTTGCTGATTAACTAATGGTGAAAACGCTGATTGGACATTATAATAATATTGAAATTTATTTGCAGATAATTGGTGAAACGACAAGTTATGAAGTAGTACTTTACGATCTTCTTCTCCCCACGAGCATAAAATAAAAGATTGATTTCCTAGCCACTTGTAAAATTGGTCCATCACTTTCGGAAATCTTGCTGCTAGCCATGTATCTGGTTCTTTAAGATTCGTTAAACTTTTTATTTTTTTTGAAACCGAATGAAGAGGTCTAACAAAGGAATGAAACTGCCTACCAATCACTAAAATTCCATCTACCTCACTTACTTCCACAGCCCCAATTTCCGTAATTTCTTGACTATATAACTTTCCATTTTGAAAAGTAGAATTCCATTCTAAATCGAAGACAATGTACCGCATACCTTCACCTCTTTACTTTTAGCTATGATAGATTGTTTAAATAAACAAGATAATTTTACAATGTTTACTTATAGGGGGGATAGTGCAAAATTATGGATACTAGGTTCCTAGAATTTAATTTCTTATGTACGATGAATTGGGCTGATTAAAGTTTAGAATAAAAAAACCGAAAATCTACCGGGAAAAGTACCGGATAAATCTTCGGTTTTGAATAGGATTTAAAGGAATATCGTTTCATTATTCTACAGGTAAGTAAATATTTTTCTATCATTGGATAACATCGAAACCCATTATTTATGGCACTTTCTTAAACCCACGCGCTCATGCCACCTTTTACATTGTATATTTTCTCAAAGCCTTGTCTTTTTAATAATTTTGCTGCTTTCGAACTTCTCATTCCACTTTGACAAATTACAACTATCTCTTTATTTTTATCTAATTGATCCAATTTGCTAAGTAAATTGGATAGTGGAATATTTTTAAATTGTTGACGATGATTGGCTTTATATTCACCCGGCGTACGTACATCAATAAATTGAACATTTTTATCTTTAAATTTATTTTTTGTCTGTTCAATTGATATAGTTGTAATACCCTTTGTCGGTAAAAAATGTCTGATTACAAATAATGCTATTAATATAATAATAATCCATTGGATGATATCCATTCTAATCTCCCCATTTCACTTCATCTTTTAATTTTTATACCCATATGGGTATTTAATAAAGTAAAGGAAAAAGGTGACAACTCTTTCTAAAGAAAGAGAAGTTGTTCACCCTTTTACCTGCTTTTTACTAGCAAATCTACCGCTTCTTTTACGAGAGCTTTTGTATCTTCGCCTTTTTCAATATTATCCCGGACACATTGCTCTAAATTCATACTCACAATTAAACCAATTGTACGATCTATCGCAGAACGTGATGCTGATAATTGCGTAATAACTTCACGACAATCTTTATTTTGTTCTATCATATTGATTACACCATTTATTTGACCTTCAATCCGCTTTAACCGATTTACTACCGATTTATCATAATTCATCCATTATTCCCCCTCTTTCTTCACAGAATTACCTTTAACAGGAAACTATCTTCTATACAACTCCATGTAAAGTAAACCAATAACCGCTCCTAATAAATTGATACCCCTTTTGAATTACTTAAAATTATATTCTGTGACAATTTTATCTCTACCAGTAACGATATCATTAAAATATTCATAGAGGTTTACACCTAAATAGGATCCAGAAATATTATATATGTTTTCATATCCTAATCCCTGTAATGCCATCACCATATTGTAACTTCTTTGACCGGAACGACAGTGAATATATACAGGTTGATCCTTTGGAATTTCATCAATTCTTTGTCGAAATTCACTTAACGGAATATTGATTGCATTTTTAAAATGACCTGCCTCATACTCTGCTTGTTCACGAGCATCAATTATGAAAGCATTGCTTTCTATTAAGTCTCGAACTTGAGAAACCTTTACTTCTTTATATTTGCCTTGAAGTAGATTTAAACCAACCAATGCTGCATGATTTACTACATCCTTAGCCGTTCCTAGCATGGGTGAGTACGTTAATTCAAGATCTTTTAAATCTTCCAATGTTCCATTCATCGTAATGATCGTTGCTACCACATCTATGCGTTTATCAACATTTCCTTTTCCAATTGCTTGAGCACCTAAAATTCGTCCCGTTGGATATTCATATATCAATTTAAAATGCATTGGATTACTATTTGGCATTAATCCTACCTTATCTCCTGGCATTAAATAAACCGAATCATGCATAATCCCCGCTTGTTTCGCTTGTTTTACATTTAGACCGGTGGAAGCAGCATTCAGTTCAAATAAATGTATGGATGATGAACCGATTACACCCATATTTCGACTTGGAATTCCATACATATGGTCAGCAGCTACTCGTGCTTGCTTTTGAGCCGGACCCGCTAATGCTAGTCTTGTAGGTTTGCGTAACAATCGATGATATACTTCAATCGCATCACCTACTGCATAAATATTACTATCACTTGTTACATAGTTGTGGTCTACTTTAATGGCACCTGTTTCACCAATTTCAAGACCGGCAGCTTCCGCTAATCGCGTTTCCGGTTTTACACCAGTTGCTAATACAACTGCCTGCGCATCAATTTTCTTCCCGGAATTTGTCAGTACATATCCATCAGAAAGTTTAGCCAATCCATCCTCTAAAATTAGGTTCACACCATGGTCGATCATTTCTTTATGAAGGATTTGTGCCATATCATAATCAAAAGTTGTCATCACTTGATTAGCAAACTCCACTAACGTTACATTGTATCCCGCTAATTTTAGGTTTTCTGCTACTTCTACCCCGATAAAGCCCCCTCCAATTACAGCAATATCATGGATTCCATTTTGTTTAATATAGGAATTAATATTCTCGATATCAACTACATTACGTACTGTAAAAACATTTGGGCTGTTAATACCTTCTACGTTTGGTCGAATCGGTGTAGCTCCTGGAGAAAGCACTAAATGATCATAACTCTCCTCATACATCTTTGCAGCAACCAAATCTTTTACAATAATCGTTTTCTTTTCCCGATTAATTTGAACAACCTCTTGATTAACTCTAGCTTCAATATTATAGCGGTTTTTAAAGATTTCTGGATTCATTAATACAAGTCTCTCACTATTTTCGACAATCCCGCTCAAATGATAAGGTAGGGAACAATTTGAAATAGAGACATGTGGGCTTTTTTCAAACATAATAATTTCTGCACGTTCATCTAATCGCCTTACCCTTGCGGCTGCAGACGCACCCCCTGCAACGCCACCCACAATTAATACTTTCTTGAACATCTCAAATCCTCCTATTCTTTTTCACCTTTCCATGCCAGCATACCGCCAGTCATATTCGTTACATCATAGCCTTGATTGATTAAAAATTCACATGCAGCAGAACTTCTTCCGCCAGCATGACAGACAATATAATAATGTTCATTTTTATCTAGCTTATCTAATGAATACGGGATGTCAGCTGATGGTATATGTTTTGCTCCGGGAATTTTACCTGTAGCAACTTCTGATTCTTCACGGACATCAATAATCGTAACCTTTTCACCATCTTTTAATTTCCCATGTAATTCGTCGGCTGTTATGTTTTTCATAATTGATTCTCCTCTTTTAAATTTTCTAGTTCGCTTCCTTCTAAATTTGCTTTATTTATCCTATTACTGCTTGGTAGAAGAACAAAACCTAATACCCCTAAGGGTATAAAGGAGTTGAAAATAAAAAGTCGTAATTCACGACTACTTTAAGTTTCCTATTGAGGTTCAGCTTCACTATGCAATAATTTTTTGTGTAATTCAACAACATGTAAATATTATACCCCAAGGGGTATTTTGTCAACTTATACACCTAGGAAAAATAAACATCCTACTATTTTGGCAGAATTTTAACCGGATATAAATGCTGAATGAACCTTTATTGAGAGGATTTTGAAAAAAGGAAATGGGAGGGGCAGAGTCCTATTGGACACGACCAGATTTGATATGATTTTTTATATAAAAAACTGGTTAAATAACGATTAGTTACATAATAATATTCTTGCTGCACTTCCTTTTTCTCTTCCATTTGTATACCAACTATAAAGCATTGGGAACAAACCTTTTAGCATCGAGAAAAAAGGAATCGCTGTATTTAATAGAGAAGGAATTAAAGAAGGAATTAAAAATGACATGCTAATACCTTTTTCATAACAGATATGCACCCGTTTTTTCAATAGACTTATTTGATAATATTAAATGAGTGTCCATCACGTTCTAATATAATTTTTGTCTTTTCAATTGAATGATTTTTAACAAGTAGGTAATCTGTATTAAATGTTGAAATGGCAAAGATACTGATTTTATTTTCGGCTAATGGATTTGCTAAAGAAGATAATATTCCAGTTAAGCTAAAGTCTAAAACATCCTCTACTTTTATACACCTCCAATCCTTTTCTATATTATTAAATACCTGATTGGTTGGTAAACATTCCGTAGGACATACAATTGACAGTTCCTCATCTGTTCGGGTAATAGAAAATATTTCGCTGTTCAATGCCCATAATGGTATCGTTACAGTTGTAGGTAATTTCAGAACGGAAAAAGTGGAATCTAAAATTTTTAATTGCATATTTTCAGCGCTCCTTTAATTAGTTATTTTTCCATTTGTAATCAACTGCACATTACTTAATAAAGTACGACCCTCTTGTTTATACTTTGCATTATTCCTTGACTGAGTTCTGACACTTCTTTACTTACTTCGACGCCATTTGATAAATACCTTTTTACTGTTTTATAAACTACGCCTAGCTCTCTTGCAATGGCCTTAACACTTAAAAAGGATGTGATGTTTCATTAGAGGAAAGAAGTTTGAAGATCAGCCAGAAGAAATTTTAAAATGGATAACAGTTAACTGAGGCTGGGACAAAAGTATTTTTATGTAAGAGAATCCGAACTAAGTTAAGTAGATAAATTTGCTCCGGAAATATACTTCGCTTTCCGCGGGCATGGCCTTAGCCGCCTCCTCCGCTACGCTTCGTGCGGGGTCTTCGGCTCATGCTTTCCCGCAGGAGTCTACGTATATTTCCTCCGCTATCCGAATTATTGTTCGTCTTACATTTAAACATCAATTGTTATGTCCCAGCCTCTGTTGCTACAATCTAGGTTTATTAATTGACGTGTTCTCTGAAATACATATACAAAATACATATTTTAAAATAGAGGAGTTGAGTGAATTTTCTAGAATATATTTATAGATTGCAAAAGAGAGAAGGAGTAAATGAAAAGTGAGTAATCAAATAATCGCAGCTCTAATTGCCTTTATAATTGTTGCAATATTATCTCCGCTATTAATAACTGTTTTGAGAAAACTTAGGCTTATTCAACCGATTAGAAAAGAACTTCCTTCAGATCACCAATTAAAAAAAGGTACTCCTTTAATGTTTGGAATGATACTTTTTATAGGAATTATAGTAGCTATTGCGTTTTCCCCTACTCCATTAATGTATTTTTTATCTATTATTTATTTTCTTTTTAGTTTTGTAGGGTTTTTAGATGATTTTTGGAAAGCTTCTCGTCAAGATCCTGGAGGTGTGTCTGGTAAGACAAAACTGATTTTTCAATTCCTCTTTACAGGTACTTTGCTATTTTACGTAATCAACGAATTAGGCATAGATACTAGCATTAATATTTATAAAAATATTTCATTGGAACTCCCAATGATTTTTTATGTCACTGTCATCACCTTATTTGTCGTAGGTTCTGCAAATGCTATAAATTTTACGGATGGTTTAGACGGTCTTCTAGGGGTTGTTGCAATCCCAACATACTTTTTCTTTTTTGTGGTTTCAGACAAACCAGAGGTGCAAATTTTTTGTTTAATTATGATTGGATGTTTACTTGGCTTTCTCATATATAATATATATCCTGCCAAAGCATTTATGGGAGATACAGGATCATTAGCGATAGGGGGATCACTTTCATTTCTTGCAGTTATAGAGAAAGTAGAAATTTTAATCCCTATTTTGTTCTTTATCTATTTTGCCGAACAACTTTCGGTTATTTTACAAGTTGCGTCATTTAAACTTACGGATAAGCGTATTTTTAGAATGACACCCATTCATTATCATTTCAGCTTAAAATATGGGTGGTCCGAAAATACCATTGTTTCAGTTTTTGGATTTATTTCGTGGTTTTGTGCTTTTATCTGTTTAGCTTATTGGAGATTTCTTCTAAATCCATAAATAAAGCTATCATTATTCCAATGAAAATTAATGGTCACCATGTGATGCAGAATGCAGAAACTAAATACCACGGTCGAAAATCTGCTACCGCGTAAAATGATGTACTAATCAATACCCCGATAATGAAAGAAACAGAGAGGATCTCCATTTTATCATCGAACTCCTTTTTAATATTATAAAAAGGAGCATTTGTCGGGGTACTACATTTGGGCATAATACTAAATTTTTTTTGTTAAAATGTTCTTCTATTGAATTTTTACTAGGAATGTAAATAGTAAACCCGTTTTTCATCTATAGGATGTTCTTAATGCTGTTGCAAACCTCTTAATTCCTTCCTCAACTTGTTGAATTTCACAACGACCAAATGTCAAACGGACAAATCCATTCTTTGTCCCTAAAATATTTCCTGGCACAAAAACTACTCCCTGTTGTATAGAGTGTTCAAGGAGATGAGATACTTTTACGGGAACATCTAATTTACACCATAAATGGATACCTCCCTCTGGAAGATGAAAACTAACCTCTTTTCCCAGTAAATATAGCAGAGCATCCTTCATCAAATCTCTTCGTTTCTTCAATTCTTTCCGCAGGATTAAAATATGCTGGTTAAAGTGCTTAGAGTCCAGAAATTCATTCGCTACCCATTGCGGGAATATACTGTGGCCAAAATCCACCTGCTGCTTTGCATCTGCTAATCTTTCAATAACTTTTTGAGGACCAATTACCCAACCAATACGTAATCCAGAAGCAACAATTTTTGAAAGTGAGCTAATATAGATAACGGTTCCATTTTCATCCATCGATTTTAAGTTAGGACCTACTTCTCCATTAAAAGAAGTTAAACTGTATGGATCATCTTCAATAATAGGAATTCCGTATTCAGCCGATATATCTAATATCCGCCTTCGGCGACTTAAAGGCATCTTCGTTCCAGTAGGATTTTGAAAATCCGGATTTAAAAAAAACATGCGAATCCGATGTTTTTTGTACAGGGAGATAATATCATCTGGATCAACACCATTTTCATCAACCGACAGGTGGAATGTTCGTAATCCCGCTGAATGAAAAATAGGAAGCGAATATGCATAAGATGGGTCCTCTATTGCTACAGCATCACCAGGTTTAAGCAAACATTGGATGATGAGATGGATGGCTTGCTGTGCTCCTGATGTAATAAGAATTGAATCTGGATTGGTTTGGATAAGTTTATACTCTTTTACATGGTTTATAACCGTTTCTCTTAATTGCTTATTTCCTAGCGGATGATCATATCCAAGATAGCCCGAAAAATACTTATTAGATATTATTGAACCAATGATTTTATCAGGCAATAAATCCGGTGCCAATTCTCCACTTGCAAAATTAATCAAATGATTATCCTGTGTTTCAGTTCTTATTTTTTGGACTAATGGTAAATTCGGCAAAAATGAACCATCTTCAACATAACGTCCCCAATTGGGGATACGTTTACTGGAAATACCCCATATATCAGTGCTAATATATGTGCCACTCCCTTTCCTCCGTTGCACAATTCCTAGGGACTGCAGCTCATCATAAGCTGCTACTATCGTACTTCTATTGACATTTAATTTTTCCGCTAATTTTCTTTCTGATGGCAGTGACTTTTCAGGGGGGAACTCACCTGATGATATTCCTTGTTCTACATATTCAGCAATTTGTTTATATAAAGGTTTTTTAGAATGACGATCAAAGCGAAATTCAATCAAGCAAATGACCTCCTCTGCCATGCTACCATTTATACTTTTAATAAAATTATAATTGGCAAATATAGCATTATTTGATTTTATATTAGTGACTTTTCATGAATTGAAGTCATTCTGCTAAAATTATTTTTTTGATAGATTCATTAATTGGAAGACATAACTACTAGGACAAGATGTTTTCAATATTAATCTTAGGACTAATTAAAATCTTATTCTCAACTCCTCTTATAAAAGAAACCATATGATTGCAACTAATAAAATGAAAACTGGCAAAAGAAGTATATATAATAAGGATAAACCCGTAATACTTTTCCTGTTATTGTACTTATTGCCATCTTCCTGAGATTTGTTTCCTTCGGTCATGGCAATTAGGATGGTCGCGACCAATCCGATTATACAAATCAGAACAACCATTACAATTAAATATTTCATATAATCACCCGTTAATTATGTCATAGTATAAAAATACCCTATATTATAGTACTGAACAACCAAAACGATAGGACCATCCAATTTGCTAGTTTTTTACTGGTCCAATTAACACCGTCGTGTAGATTTGGACTAATGTTTGATCAAATTAATACCTAATAACCTTGATAAACGAATAAAAAGAAAAGAGCGTGTTTTGAAAAAAAGATTGATCAAAACGCGCTCTTAATATATTCAATTGAATCATTATTTTATAAAAAAAGTTTGATCATTTCTGTGATCTTTCCTCCATTAAAACACCCGTTTGTTGAATATCAATAACGTCCCCCAGTTTTATTAATTGATGACATAAAAGGCTGATATTAGCTGCGTAAGGGTTAGGTGAAGCCACTGTTTGAAAAGATGTTGGCATTGTGCCATTTTAAGTAAAATAACTCCTTTTTAGGAGCTATTATTTTTTATTATGATAAAACCGCTTTGCTTTTGCACGATTTCCGCAGTCTGCCATCGAACACCAACGTCTGCTACCATTGCGGCTTGTATCCAAAAATAGCCAACCACACGGATGCCCTTTACACTTTTTCACCCTACTTAGTTCTTTTTCAGAAATAAGGATGTCTATAGCAGATTGAACAATCGGTGGAAGCATTCCATCTAATGTTTCTTCACAGTTCAAAAATTCCAGTGAAAATTTATTTTCACCAGGCACTATTTGCATCCTCCTGTAAGCATTACCTAAGGCTTCATTCAAAATAGAAAGATCTATAGAGGCTGGTGTTTTATTGTTTGACACTTGACTAAAGATTCGGAAAATCGATTCCCGCAGCTTAATTGCTTGTTGAAGAACCTCTTGTGCCTTAACAGGTTGATTTTCTGCTTTTTTTAGTAATGAAAGCGATTGTTGTTTATTAAGAATATTTGCATGCAAACTCCAGTTTACCAGCTTCTCGTAACTCGTTAGCAATTCCTGTGATTTATCACTGCTATCGTGCCAACTTACTGTATTGGCAAAATCTAAACACAAACGTCCGCCGAGCATATCATGCTTGTGTTCATTTTTATTTATATCAGACATATGACACTTCTCCTTGTCTTACCGTAAGTATTATGACAATCTTTGAATTTTCCTTATAACCATTATAAAAGGTATTGACAGTTAGAATCAACCACTTCATAATATAACCATCAAAGTAATTATAGATGGTTATATACATTTCCTAAGAAAGTCGTTTTGCAAAAGTATCTTTGAAATCGGTTCAAATTCAATTTTGTTGAATTTCATCGCCAGCATCCGAAACGACCCATCATGAGATATGAAATCTCTTAAATTCATAAGGAAGTTTTTTTAGAAATTTAAAAACAAGTACAGTCCCAACATGGTGGAAGGAGCAGATTGGAGAGTGGAAGAAACGCGAAAAGGGGGGATTCGAATCGACTTTTATTTGACCTGAATCCGGTTGGTATTTCAGTTGGCAATTGTGCGCATGCATAATAAAAATTTATTGGAGGGGCTTAAACATGAGTGAAACATTTAGAAACTCGGTTAAAATGATGGTACAGGAAACATTCGAAGGACCCCCAGTTCCTGTAAAAGGAAGTTGGTTCACAAATTCTGAACCGAATTCTGGAATTTTCGGTGTAATAGAGGGAATATCTTGCGACCAAGCATCAATGTCAGTTCATGGAACAACATTGGCCGCACATATTGATCACATCCGCTATCACATGTGGGGAACCAATGAAATCTTAAAAAAGGGGAAACAACCGGAAATGGATTGGGGAAAAAGTTGGGATATTCATTCAGTAGATGAACAGCAATGGAACCTAATTCAGGAAGGATTACGAAATGAATACTTAACACTTTTGGAATCGTTTGACGTTATTGAATGGAATGAACTACTGTCCAATGAAGTGTTATCCTCTTTGGCTCATTCAGCCTATCATCTTGGAGCCATTCGACAAATGGTAAAAGTAGTCAAGGCGTAGCTTTGACATAAAGTTTGATCATTAACCAAGTATCGTTACAAGTAGGCGTAAAGGTGCTTAGGGAGGCTAGCAATGATCTTTCATATTATATTTTTTACAATTGAAGTTAGAAAAAGGGAAGTGGGTTTGGAAGCGCTATCCATTAAGAGCAAGTTGAGAAGCTTTATGAGGAAATCAAGGATCGGCAAATAGCTTTGTATCATTTTATGTAACTTCAAAATTTTCAGGGTTTCAAGAATGAGTCCAAATCATATCCCCCGATATTCAGTCATTCGCCTGTTTGTTTATATTCCTTTCAAACGTGTAGATCTACCTAACGAAGGTACATCTTGAATCTTTAGCATGGTTTATTTTCTGAACCATACGTGAGCCACGACCTTCTTTAATCTATTTCTCAATTTTAGATGTTCTTTTTCTTTTTGACATAAAAACACCCCTTTAGACAATCATATCTAAAGGGGAAAAGCTTCGCAACTTTCTAATAAACATCGCGACTTTATTGCAAATCTACAAAAAAATTACTACTTTTCCTCATTATCACTCCACTGTCACCGATTTAGCTAAGTTCCGAGGTTTGTCAACGTCACAGCCACGGTGTAGGGCAGCGTAATAGGAAATGTATTGCATTGGTAAAACAGAGATAAGTGGTGTTAATATTTCATGTACTTCTGGTAAAACAAAGCGATCTCCGTTCATTTCCAATCCTTTCATCGAGATGATGCAGGTATTGGCACCGCGAGCTGCTACTTCTTTAACATTGCCGCGTAGATTTAAGTTTACATTTTCTTGCGTAGCAAGGGCAAATACAGGTGTTCCATCCTCAATAAGAGCAATAGGTCCATGTTTTAATTCCCCGCCAGCAAAGCCTTCTGCTTGAATATAAGAAATTTCCTTTAATTTTAATGCTGCTTCTAAACATACCGCATAGTCTAACGAACGACCAATGAAGAAGCTATTGCGGGAGACTGTTAAATAATCTCTTGCAATTTGTTCAAATTCATCTTTTCCATCGCATAGTTCTTCCATTGCGTTTGCAACAATCGCAAGCTCATGTGCGATATCGATTTCTGCATCTACATTCCGACCCTTTGCAGTTACTTCTGCCAAGATTGCAAGGACCGCTAACTGTGCAGTATATGCCTTTGTAGAAGCTACCGCTATTTCTGGACCAGCATGTAGTAACAATGTATAATCTGCTTCACGCGATAAAGTAGAACCTGGAACGTTTGTTAATGTTAATGCTTTATATCCTAATTTTTTCACTTGAACAAGTACTGCACGGCTATCCGCAGTTTCCCCACTTTGGGAAATGAAAATAAACAATGGTTTTTCTGATAACAATGGCATGTTATAGCCAAATTCACTTGCCAAATGGACTTCCGTAGGGATTTTTGCCATTGTCTCAATGAACTGTTTACCGATTAAGCCCGCATGATAACTAGTTCCTGCAGCAACAATGTACAGACGATCTGCCTCGTTTAATGCTTCGACAATGGAAGGATCAATTACAAGCTGCCCGTTTTCCTCTTGATACTGTTGAATGACCTTACGAATCACTAATGGTTGCTCTTCAATTTCTTTTAACATGTAGTGTTGGTAAGTGCCTTTTTCTATATCACTAGCATCTAGTTCCGCAGTGAATGGAGTTCTTTCCATCACTTCTCCGGCCAAGTTAGAAATGACCACTTCATTTCTTGTTACAATGACCATCTCTTGATCCATTAATTCAAGAAATTGCTTTGTTACTTGCAGCATTGCCATTGCATCCGATGCAACCACATTAAAAGTATCACCTAAACCCACAAGAAGTGGGCTTTTATTTTTGGCCACATAAATAACATCTGCATTTTCGCTATCTAGAAGAGCTAATGCATAGGATCCTTCTAACAATTTTAATGTCTTACGAAAAGCTTCCTGCACACTCGCTTCTTCTGCAGCAAATTTCTCCACTAATTGAACAATCACTTCTGTATCTGTATCACTAACAAATGATACATCTGCTAAATATGCTTCCTTTAATTGCTCATAGTTTTCAATAACACCGTTATGCACAAGTGTGAAACGTTCCGATGTACTTTGGTGTGGATGGGCATTTACTTTGCTTGGTTTTCCATGTGTTGCCCAGCGGGTATGACCAATTCCGACTTCTGCATGTACACTTTCATCCACTATATCACGTAAATCCGCAATACGTCCTTTTTCTTTAAAAACATGAACACCATTCTCATTAATAACGGCAATTCCTGCTGAATCATAGCCTCTATATTCAAGTTTTTCTAAGCCTTTTAGTAAAATTTCTTTCGTATCATTCGTTCCAATATATCCAACAATTCCGCACATATAAGTTTTGTCCTCCTTATGATAAGAGGGCAAGAAACCGAATTCGATACATAATCGGGGGATATCTCGCCCCCTTATCTCTGTTTTTCTATTTTTTGCTCCACGTTCAACACGCATTTTCTTTCCTTTGTGCAAAGAGTCGCCTCCTTGTTTTTAGAAAGAAATTTCGGCTATGCGCATAGCCGGAAGGCATCCGCCGAAAACATTCGATAAACCTTCTCCTCGTCAACTAATGATATGTTTTAATGAATTACCAAAATCCGTACGTATAGTAATTCCCCAACAAATACAACATCTCATTAGTTCTGGCGCTTTCAATAATTTTTTGTCCTATCCTCCTTTTCTATTTTGAGTGAAGTAGAAGCATTTTAATCATAAACTAAAATCTTTCCATCCGTCAATCAATATCTGTTAGAAAGTTAATGACAAATGCTTCTAGGAAAAATTCTTCCATCCATAAAATAATATGCATAAAGGAGGTAAAAGGTTCCCTTATGCATATCCATAATTATTATTCAGTTATTCCCATTTCATCTTCAACTACTTTGGCGATTCGATCCACATAGGATTCACATTCTTCGATTGTTGGTGCCTCTGCCATTACTCGTACGAGTGGCTCCGTTCCAGAAGGTCTCACAAGAATACGACCATTTCCGGCCATTTCCTGTTCCACTTGTTCTATAATTGCTTTTACCTTTTCATTTTCCGTTACATGATATTTATCCGACACACGAATGTTCACTAGCTTTTGTGGATATTTCTTCATTTCCTTCGCTAACTCAGAAAGAGGTTTTTTCGTTGCCTTCATAATATTTACTAATTGAAGACCTGTTAACATTCCATCTCCTGTTGTATTGTAATCTAAGAAAATAATATGTCCAGATTGTTCTCCACCAAGATTATATCCATTTTTCTTCATTTCTTCGACTACATAACGATCACCTACAGCTGTAGGAATACTTTGAATACCTTGTGCTTCGACCGCTTTATAAAAGCCTAAATTACTCATAACAGTTGAAACAATGGTTTGATTTTTCAAGCGACCCTCTTGCTTTAAATATTTCCCACATATATACATGATTTGGTCACCATCAACAATTTCTCCATTTTCATCAATTGCAATGATACGATCTCCGTCACCGTCAAATGCAAGTCCGATGTCTGCTCCTTTTTCCAAAACAAACTTCGATAGGCTTTCTGGATGGGTAGAACCTACGCCATCATTAATGTTTAAGCCATCTGGGGATGCACCCATTGTAGATAAATCAGCTTCTAAATCAGCATATAAGTAATTTGCTAATGAAGAGGTTGAACCATTCGCACAATCTAACGCAATATGTATTCCAGAGAAATCATTCTCCACTGTTTGTTTTAAATACTGAATATATTTTTGTCCACCTTCAAAGTAATCATTAACCATTCCTAAATTTGCACCAACAGGACGTGGCAGGTGATCTTCTTCCATATCTAAATATTTTTCAATTTCCGCTTCTTGCTCATCCGATAGCTTAAAGCCATCGGAGCCAAAAAATTTAATTCCGTTATCTTCTACTGGATTATGGGATGCAGAAATCATTACACCAGCCTCCGCACTCAAAGCCTTCGTTAAGTATGCAACTCCAGGAGTCGTAATAACTCCTAAGCGCATAACTTCTGCACCAACGGAAAGCAACCCCGCTACAAGCGCTCCTTCTAGCATATGTCCAGAAATTCGAGTATCCCTGCCAATTAATACCTTCGGTCTTTCTTTATCCTTTGTTAATACATAGCCACCAAATCGACCTAATTTAAATGCAAGCTCAGGGGTTAGTTCACTATTCGCAACACCTCTGACACCATCAGTTCCAAAATACTTACCCATGAAAAATTCTCTCCTTTATCAATATCTGCATATACAAAATGCTCATGTAATTTTCATCTATTAACCAAAGTTCCTTTAGCCTTCTTCATCGGCCGTAATCGAAACTGTTACCGTGCTTGTTTCAAGATCCCATTTCACATCATCTAGTCCCTCGACATCAATCGTTACTTCATGCTCGCCAGCGGTTAAATCACTAACATTAACCGAAAGCTTAATATCTTCTTTCCGTATAGCTTCAATTACGGAAGGTGGCCCAGTAATGCTTACATCAACCTGTCCATTATCAGGGTCTAAAAAATCTAATTGGTATTGGTCATTAAGTCCAATAATATCAATGGGTACACCTTGTATATCGATTGTGTCTTCTTTTTCGATGGTAACGGATATATTGACGGAATCTGGTGTTACAGCATGTACACCTTCTGCTAATTCAATCGGCATTGTCAATTCTGTATCCTTATCAATATCACTAATATCGACAGGTATTTCAATATTTTTGATTTCATCTAGCACACTTTGCTTTCCGAAAATAACAACCTCTCGAATCGCAGGCTCAATACTATCAATGATTACTCCATCTTTAGGAGTACCCACCTGCTTAATCGTTACCGGGACCGTCTTTTTTGGACTAATAACCGGTATCGTAACATCTACCGAATCAGGCTCTACGACAACATCTAATTTATTTAAATTAGTATCTAATACCGAAATAGCTGCCTTCTGAGAGAATGTTTCATTTACCTGTTCTGCAGACTCGATAATTGCTTTTACATAACTAATTTGATCGATAACATCCTTCCCTCCGGTTATTTTCACCGTACTTGGCTCAATAACTGGCTCCTCAGAAGAATAGCCTTCCTCTAACAACGCTTTATTAAATTCTGCTTCGACAGAAAACTCTTTCGTAACCTTTTCTTGTACATTTACAACCGTCGTTGCTGGTTCTATTCGAACCGCCAATTTGTCGGAGATATCTTTTATTTTAATATCAACTCTTTGTGCGCCAATTTTTGCATCTGTTAAATCGATGTATACAATAAAGTCACGCAAATTTTTTGCGGATTGCACAAGACTGTTATTCCCATCGACAATTACATCCACTGTTTGCGGCGCTCCAGTGACTACGAAATTGTCCTCATCATAATACAGCACAACCGGAACATCCTCTATCGTTTCGGAATGATTGCTGCTCGATGCATTCGTTGTAGTTCCTTTTTCATCAATAAATGCAGTAGCATAAAGTAATAATGCTAAAACGAGTGCAAGCCCCCTTACAAACCATTTACTTTCCATCAAATTATCAAAAAATTTATCCATTATTTTTTCACCCACTTACTCCAAATGGTCGTTTGTGGTTCCATATCGTTTACTAACTGATTGGTTAGCATTTCACGTAGAACATCTAAAGATAAATTTCGGTGTAATTCCCCATTTTTTGTAATAGTAATCCCACCTGTTTCTTCTGAAATAACTACCGTTAAACTATCTGTTACTTCACTAATCCCAAGAGCAGCCCGGTGCCTCGTTCCCAATTCTTTAGAAATGAAAGGACTCTCAGATAATGGTAAATAACATGCTGCTGCCTTAATTTCATCATTTTGGATAATAACTGCTCCATCGTGCAGTGGCGTATTTGGAATAAACGTATTAATTAACAGCTCAGAGGATACTTTAGCATCCATTGGAATTCCTGTTTCAATGTAATCATTCATTCCCGTTTCTTGTGCAATCGAAATTAGTGCACCAATTCGTCGTTTTGCCATGTATTCACTTGCCTTCACAATCGCATTTACTAATTGCTCTTGTTTTTCCGCTTGTTTTTGTCTAGCTCTTGTAAAAATCTTTCCACGGCCTAATTGCTCTAATGCTCTTCGTAATTCTGGTTGGAAAATAATAATTATCGCTAGGAACCCCCACTCGATAACCTGTTCCATTAGCCAAGCAAGCGTCCGTAATCCAAATAACTCACTTATTGCCCGTAGTATTAAAATAATAAATATCCCATTTATTAACTGAACAGCCTTTGTTCCTCGGACAATTAAAAAGATTTTATAAATAAAGTACCAAACCACTAATATATCAACAATGTTGGAAATATAATCTAGAATCGTAAAATCTGCTAAAAAATTCGCGAATGGCATAAACCTTCCTCCATTTATTTATGCAAAAATACCGAAGTATGTGTATTTTATGTTGCTCTTCGAATAACCCACTATCTATGGATAGTATTAGTATATGTAACAATTGAAATCATATTTTTTTATATTATATCATACTGATAGAAAATCAACGTTATTTTAAGGAAGAAATGCATCCTAACGCTATATCCATAATACTATATGTTTTCGTTTTAATGAAAAAAGATGCAAAATAACGCTAAAAGCAATCAAGCGTTATTTTGCATCTTTGTCACTATTGAATAATTGTAGCACTTCACTACTTATATCTTTAATTTTGTGCCATAGCCAATCAAAAACTTTATTTATTTCTTCAATTTCTCCAGTTACAGTACCAGCAGAAGCTAAATAATTATTACCATTAATGATGGTAACATTACCATCCACCTTACCCTCTATTCGAATGTCACCATTTTTTACAACGATATCTCCTTCAACAGTCTTCCCTTCTGGAACGACAGCCGTTGTATTATTTTCAATTATAATATTCTTATTTTTGGTGACCGAAAAATTATCATCCTGATTCCACGAAGCAAATACACTTGCTGTCATAAAAATAATAAAGACAGCTGCGGCAGTTAAAATTGGATGTCTTCCAAACCAACGTTTAATACCAACCTTTTTCTTTTCACGTGGTAAATGCATCATAACCTTTTCAGTGAAATTTTCGGGTGTTTGGATATGTGATGTACTTTGCACCAATGCAACGGTTTTAACCAATTCATTAAAATGCTGTTTGCAGTCAGCACAAATTTGTAAATGTTCTTTTAGCTCCTGTTTATGCTCTTCCGGTATTTCTTCATCAAGATATTCATGCATAAACTCGATAATATAATCAGGACAACTACTCAAGAATGTTCACACCCTTTCCATTAAATATGACGGAGTTGCTTTCGTAAAGCTTCTCTCCCCCTATGGATTCTTGTTTTTACTGTACCTAAGGGCATATCCAATATTTCACTAATTTCATTTAAAGAAAGCTCTTCAATATATTTCAAAACGATAACGGATCGATATTTTTCTGGTAAATTCAATATTTCCCTCTGAATTAGTGCTTGAAGCTCCATGCTTGTAACTTCATCTTCTGGGAGCATACCTTCAGCTGCTATTTGTGAATACATATTCATACCCTCTGTACCAGCAATCTCTGCATCCAAATAATAGTCAGGCTTCTTCTTTCGAATCCGGTCGATACATAGGTTTGTCGCAATCCGATATAACCAAGTAGAAAATTTCCTATCAATATTATAACGGTCAATATTAACATAGGCACGGATAAATGCCTCCTGCGCAATATCTTCTGCTTCATGAGAATTCCCTAACATTCGATAACAAAGTTGATATACTTTACTTTTGTAAAGCTCAACAATTTCGCCAAATGCATTGTGATCTCCTTTACGCACCTCTTTTATTCTTTTCTTTACTATATCTTCCATCACTGAACCCTCGCTCTATGCGGCTACCTTATTTACGAATCTTTAAATAAAAAGGTTTCATTTTCCTTCATAAAATTATTATACTATATTACATAATTATTTATTGGAAAAACTTACAAACTTTCCAATCTACGTAACATTCTTTTAACAGTTAAGAATAAGTGTATTTATCTTTAAAATATTGTTGCTATTTTAAAATAAACATTACAAAAAGAAAGCCCTTTATGGAGGAATATCCATGAAGGGTTAAAACTAGATTTTTTTATTTATAATAATTTCTCCCCAAAAAGTGAACCCATCAATTCAACAGCTAAATTTCCCGTTTTATTTTTCTCATCTAATATCGGATTTACTTCCACAAATTCTGCCGATGTGATGAGCTTTGATTCAGATAACAATTCCATTGCTAAATGACTTTCTCGATAACTGATACCACCATTAACTGGAGTCCCTACTCCAGGAGCATATATTGGATCTAGTGCATCAAGATCTACCGATAAATGAATTCCATCGGTACGATCCTTTAAATATTTGATTGTTTCCTCTATTACATATGTCATTCCTAACCGGTCTATCTCATGCATAGTAAATACTTTTATTCCTTTTTCTTTAATTAACTCTTTTTCTCCTTCGTCCAATGATCGCGCGCCGATAATTACGATATTCTCAAATTTAACTTTTGGCGAATATTCCCCAATTTTTATTAAATGCTCTTCACCTAAACCTAAACTTACAGCAAGAGGCATACCGTGAATATTACCCGATGGAGAAGTTTCAGGTGTATTTAAATCACCGTGTGCATCATACCAAATAACCCCTAAATTTTTGTAGTACTTTGAAATACCGGCTAATGTTCCTATCGATATACTATGATCTCCACCAAATACTAATGGAAAAGACCGACTCTCCATAATTTCTGTTACTTTTTTAGCAAGTAATTCACTAGCAGCTGTTACCGACTGTAAATTTCGCAAACCAGATTTTTCATCAATTGTCGTTCTAGGTCGATCAATAGCAATATCTCCTAAATCTTCTATTTCAAACTCCAAATGCTCTAACCTCTCTACAACTCCAGCATAACGAATAGCACTCGGTCCCATATCAACACCACGACGCAACTGCCCCAAATCCATCGGTGCCCCTATTATTTTTATCGTCCGCTTCATATTTCTCCCCCCCTAATTATCTATATTGTATACAGGGAAAGGAGTTTGACTCAACTTGACAAAATTATGCATAAATATTAAATAATCATTTAATTTAAAAGGGTAAAGAAAAAAGTCATAGTTTTTCACTATGACCCCATACTTTCATTTGTTTTAGGATGAGCCATGGAGGATTCGAACCTCCGACCCTCTGATTAAAAGTCAGATGCTCTACCAACTGAGCTAATGGCTCAAAACAATATTTTATTTTGAAAATAATTTTGTACATATAACATAGTCCATCTACGACGTCCCAATCTCAGGAAGATTATTCAAATTTTGGCTTAATTGGTACGCTGATGCTTTCCTACGCAGCATATTCGTCCGTGCTCTATCAACTGAGCTAATGGCCGGAAATACTATTTAAAGAATTAAAGTTAGTATGTGTTTAAACATACTAACTTTATGTAAAAAAATTATTTTTCATAAAGGACTGGGCTAGCTGGATTCGAACCAACGAATGACGGAGTCAAAGTCCGTTGCCTTACCACTTGGCTATAGCCCAATAAACACATGGTGGAGGGGGACGGATTCGAACCGCCGAACCCTAAGGAGCGGATTTACAGTCCGCCGCGTTTAGCCACTTCGCTACCCCTCCATATAATAGATGTCAATGCCGACTGCAGGAATTGAACCCGCAACCTACTGATTACGATTCAGTTGCTCTACCAATTGAGCTAAGTCGGCGTTCACGTGTTATCCTGCGAGGATATTAATATATTACAAACGATGGAGGTTGACGGGATCGAACCGCCGACCCCTTGCTTGTAAGGCAAGTGCTCTCCCAGCTGAGCTAAACCTCCATAAATGGTGACCCCTACGGGATTCGAACCCGTGTTACCGCCGTGAAAGGGCGGTGTCTTAACCGCTTGACCAAGGGGCCATTTAGACAATATAAAAGCTTCCAATCGGGCTCGAACCGATGACCTCTTCCTTACCATGGAAGTGCTCTACCTGCTGAGCTATGGAAGCATGGCTCCGCAGGTAGGACTCGAACCTACGACCGATCGGTTAACAGCCGATAGCTCTACCACTGAGCTACTGCGGAATAATAAAACCATACTATTAAAAGTATTATAGCCTGGCAACGTCCTACTCTCACAGGGGGAAACCCCCAACTACCATCGGCGCTGAGAAGCTTAACTTCCGTGTTCGGGATGGGAACGGGTGTGACCTTCTCGCCATAATCGCCAGACCAATTATTAAAGACAAGTATTATTATACACAGATTTCACGGTATTTCAAGAAGAATTTTATTATTCCTTCAAAACTAGATAATGTAGGGTAAAAAAACTAAAGTAATCAGTGCTGTCTAGCTTCGGCTCCTAGCGACTAGCGTACTTCACACTTCTCCACTCCGATAAGTCAACATCGATTCGCATACTGCTCATCGTGTTTCCTTTATCTCATTGCGAAGTGCTCCAGTCCGTACGTCGCTGAGCAGTCGCCTCAGCATTTCATTTGGTTAAGTCCTCGAACGATTAGTATCCGTCAGCTCCATATGTCACCATACTTCCACCTCGGACCTATCAACCTTGTCATCTTCAAGGGTTCTT
>NZ_JAOUSF010000005.1 GCF_025660475.1 Perspicuibacillus lycopersici | reverse complement strand
AATTGTCTGGTAACTATGGCGAGAAGGTCACACCCGTTCCCATCCCGAACACGGAAGTTAAGCTTCTCAGCGCCGATGGTAGTTGGGGGTTTCCCCCTGTGAGAGTAGGACGTTGCCAGGCAGAGGGAAGAACAGCTGAAATAAAGCTGTTCTTTTTTGTTTATTTGTAGATTTAAATACATAGTACATATTTGTGCATACAGACTTCTTTTAAAAATTTCATAACGCAAAGTAACAGTTAATATAGAACTATACCAGTCAATAGCTTAAAACAGATTAAAAACTACGACTTATTACCCGTCCGTTATATTCCATTGCATCATTAACTCTAATTCGTTGAATTTCTCCTAATTGTTCTAATGGGAACCATTTATATTCAGAATGCTCTTCACTTAGTTTAATCTCCTTTCCCTTAGGTAAGAAGCAGCGAAACATTGCAACTTGTGATTGAACATTACTATGATAATAAACGCCAGTTAATATCGGATCTTTTACCTCTACACCAAGTTCTTCTATACATTCACGTATTAATGCATCATGAATCGTTTCTCCAGGCTCTATTCCTCCGCCAGGAGTACTCCAACCTTTATTTCCATATGTTCGTTTTAATAGGAGCACCTGACCTTCTGCGTTTAAAATAATTGCATGAGCACCAAACCTATAGGTATTCATATGTAACAATTTTCCCCCTTAGTATTCTTTTTCCTTTTATTCTACCATAAAATTCAGATAATCATTTTCAAAATTAGACAGCATTTTCTGACGTAAATGGAAAATTTGTGTTAAGATAGAATTCGGATTTTTAATTGGTAAAAGTATTTAAATCTACTGAACTATCAATTTATTGAGTAGGTGAACTATGAAAAAAATTATATTGATTGGATCTGGTGGGGCAGGCAAATCTACATTGGCGAGACGGTTAAGTGAAAAATTAAATATTGAAGTTTTTCATCTTGACGCTTTATTTTGGAAGCCGAATTGGGTAATGGTTCCTAGAAACGAACAAATCGAAGTACAGCAACATTTAGTGAAACAACCAGAATGGATTATTGATGGAAACTATAATGGAACAATGGATATTAGGCTCCAGGCAGCAGATACAATTATATTCGTTGATTTACATCGGTTGATTTGCATGTACCGTGCGTTTAAAAGAATGTGGAAATATCGAAAGAAAACAAGGCCAGATATGGGAGATGGCTGTGAGGAAAGATTAGACTGGAGTTTTTTGAAATGGATATGGACCTATCCGAAAAAAAGAAAACCAGAAATTTTATATAAGCTTTCGCAATTAGCTGATGAAAAGAATATTATTATTTTATCCTCACGAAAGGAAATCAGACAGTTTATTGAAACATTGGGAGTAAATTAGTCGCGAAGAAAATGAAAATTCGAACAGCTTACGTCATAGAGAGCTGTTTTTCTTTAAAGCTTGAAATTGTTTACCTTATTTATGATTTTCTGTCTTTACCTTTCTATCTTTGTCTACTTATGTAACAATAAAGTATGAAATCTGTTTAGAAATAGAGGAGAATATTAATATGCAACAATTAGTTTTTGAAGCAGCATGGAATAAAACAATAGCGGATATTGATAGAAGAAAAATTGAACAAGCTTTTCATTTAGGGAAAATTTCGGATACGTTTATTCACTTTCAAATGCTTTGGAGTGCAATTAATCATAGAGGTGAATTATTAATCACCGTTCTTATTCATAACCCAACAGATAAAGCGGTTCAAATAAGAGATGAAAAAATTGTTTATGTTGAAAAGGAAGAAACAGTCGCGGAAAACATATTTACCTTTCCGACATTAGAAATTGGAGCATATTGTAGTTTACCATGGACTTTTATTTTTCCAACACATAAAAAAATTGGGGAACAGTCGGATACGATCGGTCGAACAGAGTATGTAGCTGGTGAATTATTATTAATGGGACAATTAAATAAGCGTTAGGAGGTTATTCCTTTGGGATATGTGGAGGATTTAAGGAAAATCGTCGGACATCGTCCATTAATTTTAGTTGGTGCTGTTACGATTATAGTGGACGAATCAGGGAGAATATTACTGCAACAGCGTACGTATCCAAAGGAAGTTTGGGGATTACCCGGTGGTTTGATGGAATTAGGGGAGTCTACAGAAGAGACTGCCAAACGCGAGGTATTGGAAGAAACCGGTTTATTGGTGGAAAACCTTCAACTAATTGGAGTTTATTCTGGTTCTCATCATTTTGTCCGAGCAGAAAATGGTGATGAGTTTTATTCTGTAACTACTGCTTACCACACACGTGATTTTGCAGGAGAAATTAGGATAGATACGACAGAATCGTTTAAGGCTGAGTTTTTTAGCTTAGCTGAATTTCCCGAGAAGATGGTGAGAAGTCATAAAAATATTAATGAGGATTATGTAAAAAAGTAAAAAAACGAAAGTGATAGCTTTAGATGCGGATGGAGGTGGATTTATGCTTTTAGATGAAGGAAATCAATTTATTAGAAGCATATATTTATTGCGCGATAAAATACCGTCACATCATATTTTTCCTTTCAGCATACCAGTAATTAAACATTTAGATGAGCTTGTGTTCCATCCGAATGTAACATTTATTGTTGGTGAAAATGGGATGGGAAAGTCGACCTTACTAGAGGGGATTGCCGTTGGGCTTGGATTTAATCCAGAAGGCGGTACATTAAATTTTAATTTTGCTAGCTATGAATCTCATTCGAATTTACATGAATTTTTACGGATTGCAAGAGGGGTGCAACGACCGCAGGATCATTTTTTCTTACGGGCGGAAACGTTTTATAATGTAGCAACCAATATTGAAGAGCTAGATGCTGCTCCATCTTTTGGCCGTAAAATTATTGATTCATTTGGTGGGAAATCATTGCATCAGCAATCCCATGGGGAATCGTTTTTTGCTACATTTATCCATCGTTTTCAAGGAAATGGACTATATATTTTAGATGAGCCGGAAGCAGCTCTTTCTCCATTACGTCAAATATCTATGCTTGCAAGAATTCACGAATTGGTTAACGAAGGATCGCAATTTATCATTTCCACACATTCTCCAATTATAATGTCCTATCCATCTGCAAAAATTATGGAGCTATCAGAAAATGGACTTACGGAAACGAAATTTGAGGATATAAATCACTACACAATTATGAAACAATTTTTCGATGACAAGGATCGATTATTGTATCATTTATTTAGTAGTTAATGGAAATTATTATATTTTCGGCGGGCAATAGATTGTAGTTTCACATAAAACATAAATTATTTGAATAAATTCACTCCCAATATAAATACTAACAGTGATTTTAACTAATGATTTTGAGTGGAGGTAACCTAATTGCCTAATGAACCTATTAAAATTGATGCGATTATTAATGGGGAGAAAGTTCCAACGAAGGAAAATGCCCCGCGTGAAAATCCAACGCACCCCGATGAAATTGTCGGGTATGCTCCGTTAAATACAAAAGAAGAAACTGTACAAGCAATTGATGCCGCATACGAAGCATTTCATAGTTGGAAATGGTCTGACGTCGATGAACGGATAGAACGTATGCAAAAGGCAATCCAAAAATTAAAGGATGCCACACCAGAATTAGCAAAGTTATTATCTCGTGAACACGGGAAAGCTTTGTATGATGCAGAGGGAGAGTTTGCAATCTCCATTATGTGGATGGAGTTTGCTTGTAATCATGTCAAAAAGGTAATTGAGCCAGAAATAAAAGAGCATGAAAATGGAAAAACCATCATTACGTTTGATCCAATCGGTGTTGTATCTGCAATTTCCCCATGGAACTATCCGATTTCCCTATCTACTATTAAGGTAGCACCAGCTTTATTAACAGGGAATACGATAGTATTAAAACCTAGCCCATTTGCGCCTTTAGCAGTAAGTAAAGTAATTGAAATTATTGCAAATGAATTTCCACCAGGGGTTGTAAATTTAGTCCACGGAGATGCAGAAGTAGGGGTAGAGCTTACATCAAATCCGAAAATAGCAAAAATAGCATTTACTGGTGGAACAAAGACAGCGAAAAGTATTATGAAAGCCGCTTCGGATACAATCAAAAAGATGACACTAGAATTAGGTGGAAATGATGCAGCGATTGTTTTAGAAGATTTTGATGTGAATGATGAGCGAGCAATGCGCAGAATGGTAATATCAAACTTCTTAACTGCTGGTCAAATTTGTATGATTGCCAAACGAGTGTATGTTCACCGTTCGATTTATGATGAATTTGTTGAAAAATATATTGAAGCTGCTAATAAATGGATACGGGTTGGGGATCCATTTAATCCAGATGTAACAGTAGGTCCTGTCAATAATAAACGGCAAGTAGAATATGTAAAAAGCTTGGTAGAAGATGCAAAAAGTAAAGGTGCAAAGGTCATTCAGCTAGGAAAAATATTAGACCCAGAGCTAATGGATAATGGCTATTTCTTGCAGCCAACATTAGTATTAGGTGCAGATTACCATGATCCAATTGTTGTAGAAGAACAATTTGGTCCAACCGTACCAATCCTGCCTTTTGATGATGAAAAACAAGTTATTGAGCTACATAATGAAAGTATTTATGGATTAACTAGCTCTGTTTGGGGAGAAGTGGATCATGCGGTGAAAGTAGCTCGGCAAATTGAAGCAGGAACAACGATGATTAATACGGCAGCTGTTCAAGGACTAGATGTTCGTTTCCCATTTGGCGGAGTAAAACAGTCAGGTGTTGGCCGTGAGTATGGGGAAGAAGGATTGAAAGCCTATACAGAAACCCATGTTATTAATATACCGAAGAATTTAGAGCTCCCATATATTCCAGAGTAATAAATGATGAATAATAAATTAAGAAGCAATTGTTTATAAATGGTTTGGATTATTCCAAGCCATTTTTTTGTTTTTGTAAAGGATTGTAAATATTTCATCAGATAAAACAATGGATTGAACGAGGAGATCTTCATAGATAGGAACTTTTTTCTATACAAAATTGTATTTTGTTTGTGTTGACATATTCCTGACATATATAAGGTTTATTGTAAATGATGTTAGAAGCATTAGATAAAATTAATCAGAGGGTGATAGCGATGGATAACAAACAATTTGAAAGCAATCAAAATGAAATAGAAAATACGAAACAATATGAAGATAACCCGAATGAAATCAGCAATGACAGCTTGAATAAAGAAAACTATGAAACGACAATGGACAATAGTGAACAAAGTGAATGTCAAAATGTAGCGGATCATGAAGTTGTTTCCTGTGGAAAGAATGAAGAAATATCTACAGACGGTAATGGAGAAGCAGGTGCAGCGAATGAGGAATTCAGCAATAACAACAGATGGTCTAATACAGATACTGATGAAAGCGACCGTATCGAAGAACCAAGCAGTACGAATGCTAAAAATGAAAGGAGAATGGATATGCGAAAAGAAAAGCGTCCTGTATGGAGAAGTGTTGTTGGCTCCATCCTTGCGGGGGTAATCGGGTCTGCAGCTACTTTAACAGTTTTACCATATACCAATTATTTTGAACTACAAAATGAAGGCGCATCTATACAAAAGGAAGCAATCGAACAAACAACAGATACAGCTTCATCAGCATCAACTGTTAATGCACAACCAGTTTCTGCTACTACTAGCAATTCTATTGCGGATATCGTTGAGCAATCATCCCAGGCAATTGTTGGTGTAGCCAACTATTCGAATCAACAAAGCAACCCGTTTGCACAGCAATCGAGCCAGGAAGTTACCACTGCTACAGGAACAGGTTTTGTTTATAAAGTATCAGGAAATGAAGTATATATTGCAACGAATAACCATGTAATTGAAGGGGCAAGTAAAATTGAAGTATCCCTATACAATGGGGACGTTGTAACTGCTGAGCTTGTTGGTACCGACGCATTAACGGATATTGCGGTTCTTAAAATAACGGGAAGCTATGATATAACAGCATTACCATTTGGTGATTCGTCATCCTTACGTGCAGGGGATGAAGTAATTGCGATTGGAAATCCACTAGGTTTAGATTTATCACGCACCGTTACACAAGGTATTATCAGTGCTGTTGATCGGACGATTACGGCATCTACCTCTGCAGGAGAATGGGATATGGATGTAATCCAGACAGATGCAGCAATTAATGCTGGAAACAGTGGCGGTCCATTATTAAATAGTAGCGGTCAAGTTATCGGGATTAATAGCATGAAAATTTCCGAGGAGGGGGTAGAAGGACTAGGATTTGCAATTCCAAGCGAGCAAGTTCTTACAATAATTGAACAGTTAGAAAAAACAGGAAATATTGAACGTCCCTATTTAGGTGTCAGCTTAGCAAGCTTACGAGAAGTACCTCCTTATTATTTACAAAATGTAAATACTGCAAATGTTTCCGAAGGTGCACTAGTAACATCAGTAGATGAAAACTCGGCAGCAGGTAAAGCAGGATTGGCAATGTATGATATTATTGTCTCTGTCAATGGGGAGAAAGTAAGTGATACCGACAGTTTACGGAAGCTATTATATACGGAGCATAAAGTCGGTGATACGGTACGAATCGAATTCTACCATGAGGGGCAATTAAAATCTGTAAATGTAACATTAACTAGCAATCAAGTAAATTAATCCACTACTAATGCAAAAGCCTGCAGTATATCTGTGGGCTTTTACGAGTTATTTAGCGAAACAGACTGGGAAACTATTTCCATCGTAAAATTCGATTTTATTCATACTACTTACCATTGTTTTTGATAAAATAGATAAGTATCTTTTTTAAAAGGAGTAAGACATGGCAAGCATCCAAGATTTAACGGAACAATGGAAAAAAGCATTAAGTATAGAAGCAAATGAATTGAAAACCCAAGGTGGTACGAAGACGATTATCATAAATGGGAAATGTTTAACGAGAAATGAAGACGGAGCAACGTATTGGTTTACCTATTCAGCAGATTTATTACTGCCAGACGGAACACCAATTCGAATACAATATAAAAATCTAGAATGTACAGGTCAAATTGTATCAGTAGAAGGACAGGATGTCATTCTAAAAGTCGATTCCTATATTGGGGAATCGATTAGGGAGGCGATACTTTTTAGTGAGCCATGGGAGTTACTATTAACTTTAGCGAAGCGTTTGGATAGAATTACCGAAAGTCCAATGAAACAAAAGCGTGTCCATCGGTTATTGGCAGCAAATTCCCCAATAAAACATCCACAGGAAAAAGCAAAAAATGAAATTCATGAATTAATACTTCGGGCAAAATATAATTTTACAACCTATGTATGGGGACCTCCAGGAACAGGAAAGACATACACATTGGCACGGATGATTGCTAGGCATTATCAAGCAGGCAAAAAAATATTGATTTTGTCCCATAGTAATGCGGCAGTTGATGTATTAGTATTTGAAGCGGCAACCTACATTCAAAGCAAATACAAATGGAAAACAGGCGACATAGTCCGCTATGGCTTTAGTAGCAATCCAAAAATTAATGAACATCCAGATTTATTAGCAGCTAAATTAGTAGAAAAAAATAGTCCGGAATTACGAATTGAGCAAGCGCAACTAGAGGAAAGCAGAGCGGATTTAAAAAGTACCTATCATCATTCCAAAGGGAAACTGCTCGCAAATACGGAGGCTAAATTAAAGGAAGTACGCTATAAAATTAAAAAAGAAGAAGAACACTATGTGGAAAATGCCAGAGTTATCGGGGCAACCTTATCTAAAGCGGCAATGGATCCGGTCCTATTTGAACGTGAGTATGATTTAATCGTTGTGGATGAAGCAAGTATGGCGTATATTCCGCAAATTGCATTTGCCGCTTCATTAGGAAAACGAATAATTGTATGTGGCGATTTTAAGCAATTACCACCAATAGCAATCTCGAAGCATCGTATAGTAGCAAAATGGTTGTGTCGAGATATTTTTGAAGCGACGAAAATAGTGGAAAATATCGGATTAGAAAAAGCAATTCCAAATCTGATGACGTTAACGAAGCAAAGAAGAATGCATCCGCAAATCTCCCGGTTTACCAATCAATATATATATGGTAATAAAGTGAGTGATCATGCAGCGGTTGCAACAATTCGCCAACCGATAGCAAACATGCAGCCTTTTGTTAACGATGCAGCCATCCTTCTTGATCTCTCGCAGATTGGTGCTTTTGCACTAAAGGATGCTTCCTCTGATTCACGATACAATTTACTATCTGCTTGTATTGCCATGCAATTGATATTATCCGCAAAAGCAAATGGTCTGGATTCCATTGGATATATTACACCATTTAAAGCACAATCTCGGTTCGTAACGGTATTGCTTAAGGAATTTTTTCCAGAAAATCAAGAGGTAATCGGAGATAATAAAATAATTGCAGCAACCGTTCATAAATTTCAAGGCTCAGAGCGGGACATGATTATTTTTGATTCGGTTGATAGCTACCCACAATCCCGTGCAAGTGTTTTACTTACCGATAATAATAGTGAAAAACTCATGAATGTGGCGATCACAAGAGCAAAAGGGAAGTTCATCCATTTAGCAGATCGAAAGTATTTAGAATCTAGAACAGGGAAAAATACCACCATTCGAAAATTAATCGATCATTTTGTTAGTCAAGGTAAAGATTATTCGAGGCAGCAGTTACCGGAGCTTTTAAAAAAAAGCTATGATACACGGCTCCAATGGTTTACAGAGGATTACGAAGAACAAATACGTAAAGATATTGCACAGGCGAAAAAAATCACCATCTCCATATCAATTCCAAATAAAATGAATAACAAACTATGGAGGGCATTCATACACGCAGAAAATAATACACATATAACGGTGATTAGTTCTCGTAAAGAAGGAATTCCACTTCGGAAATTTGACCATATCGCAATGGATTTAGTGCAGCCTTTTATCGACATCGATGGGCAAATCATCTGGATTGGTTTACCTTTTATCGAAACGAATTTCGAATCGTCGCCAAAGCAACCATTTATCACTTGTAGACTGGAGGCTAAAAAGGTCATACAATCCGTTTATCGATTCATTCATTTTCCAACGGCTTCTTCTAGACGTGTGGAAAGAGAGCAAAAACCAATTAGCTATCAGCCAACTTATTCGTTAGGCAAGTATATTCGTTCCTGGGACCAATGTCCAAACTGTAATAGTATTCGCCAAATCCAAACAAAACAGGATGGATCTATTACGCTAGCGTGTGACCATTGTGGGATGCCGGGGAGAATTACAGTCTACTTTTTAGAAAAGTTTTTAACGTTCACTGATTTACGCTGTACCACCTGCAATCGACCATTAGAAGCGGTTGAGGATGGAAAACAAGCATCAGTAACTTGTAGTCACTGCCATGTAAACATACCGGTACAAACATTATTATAGAATAACGATGGGATTGTCCACGACTGATTTAGGTTTTGTGAGCGGACAATCCCATTAGTTAATTTTTGTGTAAATTAGTTCGGTCAATTGCGAGTGGTATTTGTTCCATCCAACCTTGTCCTATCATAATATTTGCCCCATCTTCTACATATAAGCCAATATCCTTTAACAATCGTAAATACAGAGCAGAAATATCACGTCTTCCATTAAGGGACAATGCATTGGCATAGGACCTGATTTTCATTGTAAACATATCAATTTTATGCCATAGCATCAGCTTGTCGGAAAACGGAGCAACGGTTGTAATATGAACAAGCTCATCCAAAAAGGAAGGCGCGAGTAAATCGTCTTTATGTAGCTGCCCGGAACATAATTCAATGTGTTTAGTGGTTAATTCCTTCCCGCGAATGAGAAACTTTTTAACTTTGTCGTTTTTTGCCACTTGGCTAAATCCTAATAACAATGCTTTACTCGTAACATTATTTTCAATATTATCGTAAAGATGTGTTACCTCAAGAGCATGAAGAGTTCGAACTTTTCCAAAGAAGCCATTTAAAAAGCTTTGACCTTCTACATTCTTCCTTTTGTCTGGGACAGGTAAGGAAGGGGGCAGGAATAAATATCCTTTAGAATGTAATAGCTCATTTACTTTTGTTACTAGTTTAACAGTGTCCGCTAATACTTTGATAAAAAATTCTCGAATATGTTCACGGACCATAAGTGGAATAGCAATGGAATATAAATTCATACCTGCTTTACTCGTATATTTTAAATAATGCAGATAAAATTCATCAGAAAACAATCTTGGTGCAGTTAAATTTACGTCTTTTTCATTAAATCCGAACGGGATTGGAAAATGATCCTGTTGGTAAAAATCAGTAATACTTTCAATGATGAAATGGCATAATTTCAATGCATCTGCAAGGACGTTTTTGATTTCTGGGTCTTCACAATGGTTTTGATAGTAGTTTAACACTTGGATTGCCATCGAGTTCCCCATATAAGTAGCCCATAATTTTCCCATTTCGGTGCTAGGCATTTGATTATGACTCGGACTGTCATTCATGATGCTTCCTCCTAAAAGTTTGTCCTATATGTAATTTGTATTATGTAATATGTCCAATAATGGAAAAAAATATGTTGTTATCATTTTTAGATGAAGCTCATTCTAGCAAAAAACAGATGTATTTATTGGTAATAGGTAATTCGTAGGAAATTTTGGTTTGTTTATTGTTTGATTATACAGAATAATCTATAATTACTATTTGAAACGAGTTGTATAAAATATTGCGAAAATGGAGGGGACAATGTGACTGAGTGGATTAGTAACATCGCAAATTCCGTTTATAATGTGTTATGGAGTCCGGTATTGATTGTTTTCATCATTGTGGTTGGTGTCATATTTTCCATTATGACTCGATTTGTCCAAGTAAGGCTAATTAAGGACATGGTTGTACAAATGTTTAAAGGAAAAAGCTCAAAGGCAGGAGTTTCTTCGTTTCAAGCATTGTCGGTTGCTTTATCTGGTAGGGTAGGTACAGGAAATATTGCTGGGGTAGCAACAGCTATAGCCTATGGTGGACCAGGTGCCGTGTTTTGGATGTGGTTAATTGCATTTTTTGGAGCAGCTACCTCTTTCGTAGAGTCCACATTAGGACAAATTTACAAAACAAAGCAAGACGGAGAATATCGTGGTGGTCCTGCCTACTATATTGAAAAAGGACTCGGGTATCGGTGGTATGGGATAATCTTTGCCGTCGCAGCATTGATTGCAATGGCGATTCTAATGCCCGGCGTACAGTCAAATGCGATTGCTTCTAGCTTTCAGCAAGCATTTTCGTTAAATAAGTGGATTACAGGTATTCTTATTATTCTTTGTTTAGCTTTTATTATTTTTGGTGGCTTAAAGCGGATTGCAAATACGGCACAATTGATTGTTCCTTTTATGGCACTTGGTTACATATTAGTAGCACTGATCATTATTGTCATGAATATCGAAAAAGTTCCTGCAGTATTTCAGCTTATCTTTTCTAGTGCATTTGGCATGAATCAAGTATTTGGTGGAATAATTGGGAGTGCAATTTCTTGGGGAGTACAGCGGGGAATCTATTCCAATGAAGCTGGCCAAGGAACTGGTCCACATGCAGCATCAGCAGCAGAGGTTTCCCATCCAGCTAAACAAGGATTAGTACAAAGCTTTTCCATCTATATTGATACACTGCTCGTCTGCTCAGCAACTGCTTTTATGATTATTTTTACCGGCTCCTTTAATGTTTATGCTGCTGATGGGGAAACCCTTTTAGTCGATAATATTGGACAGCAGGTAGAGGTAGGACCTAATTATACGCAGACGGCGATTGACGCTAATTTATCCGGTTTTGGCTCGCCTTTTGTCGCAATATCACTATTTTTCTTTGCATTCACCACAATTATGGCCTACTATTACATCTCGGAGGTCAATGTTGTGTATTTATTAGGAAACAGGAATAAAAAGGTTATAATGTTTGTTTTAAAAATTGTTTTGTTAGCATCGACTATGTTTGGTGCCATTCGAGAAGCAAAACTAGCATGGACGTTTGGAGATATTGGTCTTGGATTAATGGTGTGGCTGAATTTAATTGCGATCGTTTTCCTCTATAAACCTGCAATCCAAGCATTGAAGGATTATGAAATCCAAAAGAAGAAGGGACTCGATCCGCGCTATAATTCTAGTAAGTTAGGCGTAAAAAATGCCGATTATTGGGAAAATGGTTACAGCGGAGATGAGGAAGAAGCATCTTAACTATGGAATAGGGGAATAAAATATATGAATAAGGGACTAGTAATACATTTTAATATAGCTAGTCCCTTTTTCTCAATTAGAAATTTCCTACTTTATCTAATGGCTGCATTGGTGCTTTTTTCAATTGTTTGCGGTTAATTAAATAAATACTGAATAGAATAAGTATCATTCCTGCGAACAAGTTAATTGTAAATGGTTCATGTAAAAATAGTGTTCCAATTAATACCGCAATTAATGGGACTAAGAAAGTAAAGGAACTAACTTTACTGGACTCACCAGAACTCATTAGCTTGTAGTAGAGTGCTGTAGCAACTGTTACACCTAAAATACTTCCGTATAGTAGGGAGAATACATATGGCATATTCCAAGTGATTTCTGAAAAATCTTCTACGACCATTCCAGAAGCGGTTAATAAGACGCCACCTACAATATTTTGTAGTGCAACTAGCCATAGTCCATTCACTAGTCCACTTGTTTTCTTCACATAGACGACACCTATCGCCCAACCGATACCAGTTATTAAAGCTAATGTAATCCCAAGAAATGAAATCGAACCTGAAATTCCATCAAAACTAACAATAACGACACCGATAAATCCGATTAACATTCCAATTATTTTCATGAATGTTAAAGATTCCTTTAGCCATAACCATGCAAGTAGCACAACTAGTACTGGCTGTAAATAAACGATTACAGAAAATAAGCCCGACGGTAAATATTGTAAACCGATCGTTTGCACACCATTAAAAATAATGATATTGAAAAAAGATGAAATAACATAGACTGGCCATGTTTTTTTCCATTGAATTTCCTTCCACTTTGGAAAGAGAAAAATGGATAATAAAATGCCTCCCAACAATGTCCGCATTCCAGCAAATAATAAAGGAGGTGTATATTCGATAGCCACTTTATAAATTGGCCAAACTAAACCCCATACAAGGACTACTAATGCAATGCTCATGATTGCTTTCGATTTCGAAAGCTTTTCCATTCATATCTTCCTCTCGTTGTAAACTCTTTGGAATTCCAATCACAAGCATATAACTGCTTCACTATTTTTTGGAATTACCTATAGAATATGATAATAGTAAAATGGCAAAAAAAAATAAAACGATTTTTTTAG
The DNA here is from genome assembly GCF_025660475.1 of Perspicuibacillus lycopersici. Classification (GTDB taxonomy): domain Bacteria; phylum Bacillota; class Bacilli; order Bacillales; family Caldibacillaceae; genus Perspicuibacillus; species Perspicuibacillus lycopersici. Next base: position 316,517 of record NZ_JAOUSF010000005.1, on the reverse strand, counting down.
CATAGTCCATTATAACGCTTCAATCGAAAAATGCAATAAAAGATGCTCGAACGTAAGTATGGGAACAAAAGGGGGCATGTGGTTTGAAAATTAAAGCAGAATGGCATAACAACTTATAAAACAGAAAAAGATAAGCACACCGTATGCTTACCTTTTTCTTCATCCAATGTGAATAAGATTATGTGACTTGTGTAAGACCCTTTTTGCTTAAGATACGGCTGGCATTCGTAGGATAGTCTGTATCCATGCAGTTCTGTAGCTTATGGCAAATGCCAGCTTCATCAACAAAATATTTATTTTGGAAATTAAGCGGAAAAGAGTTTTCAAAGTAAATCCCTCCACATGGAATAATAGTGTTAAAGGTTAACACTATTTATTACTTTTTACCTGTAGTACTATTTTATTCTTCGTTAATAAAAAGAGATATGTAATTTTTTCTAAATGTTCACTATTTTATATTTAAAAATATTGTATAATTATAACATTTAATAAATCGCCTGATTTAAATGTAAAAGGGGAAATGTATGGAGATTAAGATCGATAATTTAGAGCGAGCAGAAGTGAAAATTTTAATTGATGAGCATCTTCGTGGAATGAAACAACATTCTCCACCAGAAAGTATTCATGCTCTTGGTTTGGAAGCATTGAAAGGTTCCGATATAACATTTTATTGTGCCTGGGAGAATGAGGAATTGCTTGGATGTGGAGCATTAAAAGAGCTTGACCCGGCACACGGTGAGATAAAATCGATGCGAACGGCTATTACCCATCTTCGAAAAGGGGTGGCAAAGCAAATACTTTCCCATCTATTAGAGGAAGCGAAACGACGTGGCTATCAACGAATAAGTTTAGAAACTGGTTCAATGGCAGCCTTTGAGCCAGCAAGAAAACTTTATGAAAGCTTTGGATTTCAATACTGTCCGCCTTTTGCCAATTATAAAGAAGATCCAAATAGTTTTTTTATGACAAAATTATTAGAGACAACTTTTTAAATTAATGGAGTAGGGTGGGGATAAAAGAAGCTGTCGAAAAATATATTTTTCGACAGCTTCTATTCGTTGATTTACCAAATTTGATGAAATCTCCCAATAACATTCTGTGTCGATATAATACTCACAAAGGAACTAGGATCTACTGACTTTACAATCTTCTTAAATTGATGCATTTCACCCTTCATAATCACACAATATAAAACCGATTTTTCATGATGTGTATAGCCTCCACTTGCATTCCAAATCGTAGTCCCACGGTGCATTTCATGGGTAATTGCATTACTAACAGCTTCCCCTTTTTCCGTGACAATCAGTAAGGAGATACGATCTACATGATTTAAAATAATATTATAGGTTTTCATATTCACAAATAAATACACAATCGTATATAATGCTATTTCACTACCGTAAATAAACCCAGAAATGACAACGATAATACCATTTATAATTAAATTGGATTTTCCGACCGTAATATTTTTATATTTTGAGATGACTCTTGATAAAATATCAAGACCACCTTGTGATCCACCTCTCCGAAGGACAAGTCCACAGCCTAATGCGTTGAATACTCCACCAAAGATTGCCGAGAGTAAAATATTATCTGTCCAAAAATGTTGGATCGGAAGCACATAAAGAAATATTGATACTAATACTGTTGAAAAAATCGTGTAGGCACTAAATTTTTTTCCTAAATGAATAAATCCTAAAATAAGTAGAGGTATATTTAATACAAAATAGAAAAAAGCAACATTTACTGGAAAGAAATGATTAATAATTTGTGAGATTCCTGTTAATCCTCCAGATAACATTCCCGCTGGTATCGTCAGCATATTGAGTCCAAATGCAGACATGAATGTACCAAGTATCATGAAAGGTATATCTAGTAGAACTGAAGAGTCTTTCTTAGCTGTAGCGGTCATTTCCATATGAAATTTTCCCTCATTTTCTTTAAAAAAGTTACAAAACAACTATATATATTATCACAATCAGTTTTCCTTTCAATATTAATTTCGTGAAATAATTTCAAATGATTGTAAAAAAAAGTAATAAAGAAAAAAACTCTCAAACCGGTGGTATGCTTTAACCAATGGCATGAGAGTTTACCTGTTATTTTTTCATATTTTAAGAGATAAATTATAATTCGGTAAATATCGGTAATTTTTCTAAATAAATAATATCACTACGTTCGGTAGCATCTCCTTCGGCAAGAATAGCCGCCTTTGCAACTACTGTTCCGCCAGCTTTTGTTACCAGTTCCTCTAATGCACGAATGGATTCCCCAGTACTAATCACATCATCAATTATTGCTACTCGTTTACCAGCTAATAGCTGTGCATCCTTCTGATCTAAGCAAAGTAATTGCTCCTTCTGTGTAGTGATCGAAACGACCTCATTGATTAATGGATTGTCCATATATGGTTTGACGCTTTTTCTAGCAACAACATAATGAGGCATATTTCGTTCTTTTGCAAGCTCGTATATTAATGGAATGCCTTTTGCTTCCGCTGTAACAAGAATATCCACAGCAGGTAATTTTTCTGCTAAAAGTGGGGCAGTGGCCGTTACCATTTCTGTGTCTCCTAATAATACGAAACTAGCAATTTTAAGATTTTCGGCAATCGGAATAATCGGTAATTCGCGTATGACACCTGCAACCTGTAATTTATATGTATTCATCAAATGTACACCTCATTTTTTTATGAAAAATTAAATGCCAAATAATCCTAATAAAAATTCCATAATCACACCAGCTAGTAATCCAAAGAACGGATCCGAAATGGCAGTTACAATCATTGTGACGCCTGCAATAATCGGAGAACCTGCACCTTCCGCAGTTAAAGCGGTCGTCGCATTCCCAGGTAAGGTTACGATAGCACCTAATACAAATAAAAACCCTGCAATCGATGCACTTGGAACGAATTTTCCAATCTTCGGTAAAAGCTTAAGAAGTAGTATTGCTGCCATAATCACCATCATAATGACACCTGCCCATACAGCGTGTGGTGCACTAGCAGTTGCCGAGATGATTACTTCCACAGGACCTCCTCCGAATAAGGATGAAGCCATATCTGCTAAACTACTAATAATCGTTAATGTGTCAATGTTTACATCTTCTCCAGCAATTCCTGCATTGATGGAACCGAACGCAATATTTGCCCCGATATTTAAACAAACAAGCGCAAGGGCTCCGCGAATAACTGTCGGATTAATGATAAATTTTTGCAATGTAAATTTATCTTCTACCATATTTTTTACAACTGATTCATCATCTTTTTTCGTAAAGTAATAAACAATACTAGAAAGAACGACAGAAATCGTAATCGTATAAACTAAATCTTGTGTCGCAACATAAACAATCAAGGCACTAATAAAAGAAGTGATTCCAACGAGTCGATCTTTCTTTGCCATATCCCAGGCAATCCTCGCCAACATGAAACCTACCCCAGCCATCATCCCGTTCGTAATAACTGGTCCAATCCATGAAACAATTTGTTCCATTAAACCGAAACAGCTGATAACTACTAATAGGAGCGCTCCAAAGAAAATCATCGACAAACGTTCACGCATATTTTTTCCCATTGTTCCTGCTACACTAATTGTCTCCGCTTGAAAGGAGATAACGGCAACATTGCTTGTAAAGGCATTACCCAATGCGCCAACAATAAATGCGAGAGCGGTTGGTACGGATGCAAACCCGAACGATAATGCGAGTAATCCTTGTGGTAAACCGTTCAGTACTACACTTATAGCTGCTAAAAAATCTTTCAGTAAATCTTCCATCCTTCTTCTCCTTTTCCATCCCCGAACAAAATGGAAGGCTCTTAGAAAATAAAAAAACCGCTATGCGTAAACGGAGCGGTTATTCCTAAGAATATACTACCGTCCATAGTAGAGTAATTTACGGTTACTCTGTAGAAACTCCTAGACCTTATTACTAGGATTATAAGGGGTATTATCGAACATTAATTAAATTATATTACAAAACGTTCGTATTTTAAAGACTATTTTAAAAAATAACTCGAATTCTTCTCGTTCTTTTTCTAAATTGCTGTCGAATCAAAAAGCGATGGTTAGTTTCACCCAAGTTAAATCTACTATATTAAGTAGAAACATTCATACAGGAAAAGCCTGATGCATACAGTTGGATGGAAGCTAAATATTTCGTGGGAATTTAGTATGTACTATTTAATTATTCTTTTGGGATGAATGATTTATTGTAGACAAATGCTCAATCAATTTTTTACTTAAAGTATGAAAGGGAGAATGGGAGGGAATCTGATGCAAAGCTTTTATACGGTTCGGCCAAATGATACTTTATTTAACATTGCCAATCGCTGGAGCCTACCAGTGGAATCCTTAATAGCGGCAAATAATATTGCGCCACCGTACACAATTTTCGTTGGCCAACAACTATCAATACCACCAGGTGTAGATGTATATCGAGTAAAGCAAGGGGACACTGTTAATCAAATTGCCCAAGCTTATGGGATTGACCCGTCAGTAATTATTGCTGCGAATGGACTGCAGCCACCATATGTGATTTTTCCAGAACAACTTTTGAAGATTCCTCCTGGCGTATCGTATTATGTCGTGCAACCTGGGGATTCACTATATTTAATTGCGAGACGATATAATGTTACGACGAATGGACAAGTGAACATAAACCGGCTCCGCCAAGCAAATCAGCTAACATCGGATGTGCTTTTTCCAGGGATGAGACTACTCATTCCATATGCACCACCAGGCGGTCAGGGAAGGCTTGCCTATTTTTCTAATCAAAGTGGAAATTATGATCTATGGCTATATTACCCGAGTAATGGTGCAAGCCAGCAAATTACCTTAGGATTAGGGGAGTCTTTTTCCATCCCGTTCTGGTCACCAGATAGTAGTAAAATTGCATTTGTTGGTAAAAACGCGATCCTTTACGTTATAAATCTAGCTAATAATACCATTGCTAGTATCGATCAGTTTTCCGAAGGGCTTGGGGTATTTGTCGATTGGTCACCAGATAGTCAAAAGCTAGTCTATTCCAAACAAAATGAAATCACAATTTATCATGTTGGAACTCACCAGGCGCAAAAAATAAGCCAGCAAAATGTATCAGATGTGCAATGGTTCCCAAATGGGGAAGAACTTTTATTTCAGGCAACAGATGCTTTCGGAGTCAGCCAGTTATTCCGAATGCGAAGTGATGGAAGCAGTAAACAACAATTAACCGAGAATAATGAAGGAAGGCGAAACAATATCCGGCTTTCACCAGACGGAACCTATGCGCTTTATACTACACCAGGAGCGAGTGTATCCTTATTAAAGACGATCGAACTAGCAACCGGAAGAATTTTTGACGTTCCGGGGGGACCACTTGGGAAAAATTATTATCCAGAATGGTCTAGTGATTTCTCGAGTATTGCTTATAGTTCCAGTACTTTTGAGGATAGGGGATATTTTTCTCTTATTCGAACTACTGATAAGCAAGGAACGAGAGATCGAACGGTGGCGATATCGAATTGTTATGGCACACCAGTTACTTGGACTCCTAATGGGAGAAAGGTTGCGTATTTATCTGGATGTACACTAGAAACAGGTGCGAGTGAAATTTGGTTACTCGATCTTAATCATCTTGTTCCAATTCCATTAGTAAAGGGTGGCAATATTGTCTCCTTACAATGGTCTCCTGTTCTAACGTCTCTGATGAAACAAACATATACAAATACAAGATTAAAAGTACAATTGCAATTTCCGGCTAGCTGGGCACCATCATTACTTTCTGAGGATCGTTTTGAAGGTGAGGATGGATTTTTCCAAGTTTCTGCACTTGCGTCCAATGCATCGTTAGAAGAGGTATGTCATAGTGACGCATACCATCAATTGATGCCTTATGGATCAGAGCCACATATTATTCCGACGCAAATTCAAAACGAGGAAGCTTGTTTTATTTTTCCATCCGAAGATCAACCGCCACAAATGAACCATCAAGCATCTCTAATTGTACGTTACCCAACACCAGTCGTACTGAACGGAATGACATATAACTTTTTCATTCTTTGGGCAGATAAAAATCATATCGAAGAAATTAGTAGAACGCTAAAGTTTTTATCAGAATTATAGGAAGTATAATTAATAGAAAGGTAGAAGAAGGCTGGTACAGAAGTAAATTTTTCGAGAAAATTCCTAAACTTTCGATAATTGGATAATTTTGGAGACTGATTGGAGTGAAGGGCTCGAGCCAGGCAAGCGGAAAGCGTCCCCTAAAACAGAAATCCAATTTATTCTTATCATTAAAACATCCTCTTTTTTTGAAATTTTCAGTACTTATTAGAAGAGACTTTTGGGCATACGTGTTAAAATGAAGCTGTTAGGAATACAAGCATATTCCGAAATAATTCATATTTAAAGGGGAGTACGTGAAAATGGAGTATCGTCGTTTAGGTAATACTGGTCTTAAAGTAAGTGAAATAAGTCTAGGCAGCTGGTTAACGTATGGTGGATATGTGGAGGAAAATAATGCTACAGCATCAATTGATAAAGCATATGAGCTAGGAATTAATTTTTTTGATACGGCTAATGTTTATATGCGTGGGGAAGCAGAGAAGGTAGTAGGAAAAGCATTAAGTAAATATGATAGAAGCTCCTACGTATTAGCTACAAAGGTTTTTGGGAAAATGGGCGATGGTCCAAATGATGCTGGACTATCACGTAAGCATATTATGGAGCAATGTCATGCTAGTTTAAAAAGACTTGGAACGGATTATATTGACATCTATTATTGTCACCGTTATCATCCTGAAACACCATTAGAAGAAACATTACGCGCACTAGATGATTTGGTTAGACAAGGAAAAGTGCTTTACTTTGGTGTTAGTGAATGGACAGCAGAGCAAATGAGTGAGGCTGTTCATATTGCTGATAAAAAGCTATTGGATCGAATTGTAGTTAATCAACCAAATTATAGTATGCTGCATAGAAATATTGAAAAGGAAATTATTCCAGTGAGTGAAAAGCATGGAATTGGTCAAGTAGTATTTTCCCCATTAGCACAAGGTGTTTTGACAGGAAAATACAAAAAAGGCGAAGCAGCACCTGCAGGTAGCCGGGCTGCCCAAGAGAGTATTCAGTCCATGAATCACGTACTAACCGAAGAAAACTTAGAAAAAGTAGAAAATCTTAAAAAAATCGCAGAAACGGAAAATCTCACACTATCGCAACTAGCAATCGCTTGGATCTTAAGACAGCCAAACGTTGCCAGTGCGCTAGTTGGTGCAAGCCGTCCAGAACAACTAGAGGAAAACGTTAAAGCATCTGGAGTTAAGTTAAAAGAAGAAACTCTACAACAAATTGAAGAAATCTTGTCAATTTAATAGGATAAAGAAACTGCCGTTGATGTAAAAAGCATCAACGGTTTTTTTTGTACAATGCACTCAACTTATGGAAAGATTGCCTTCGAGACCTGTATACGTCCTAAGGAAGGGTAGCTATAAACATGAGTTTATCTATTCCTTTCCATCATTCATAAAAAAATCTAAATTAAATTTAATATATTTTCTCCAAAAGGTTGCTTTTTTAAAAAATACGAGGTACAATAAGGATGTTATTTTTGTTCGGGATGTAAGGAAAGAATAAGTCTTTAAAACTTTTCGCCTTTGATATCTAAATGAACACAAATAGTAATAAAACGTGGATAAGGTTCCACATAAGGAGATTACACATTATGCAACAAGGTACAGTTAAATGGTTTAACGCAGAAAAAGGTTTCGGTTTCATCGAAGTACAAGGTGGAGACGACGTATTCGTACATTTCTCAGCTATCCAAGGCGAAGGTTTTAAAACTTTAGAAGAAGGTCAAAAAGTTTCTTTTGACACTGAGCAAGGTCAACGCGGTCTTCAAGCTACTAACGTAGTTAAACTTTAATCTTTTTAAAAAGGACTCTCCAAAGGAGTCCTTTTTTCTTTTCTGAAAAAATGCTTGTTTCATCTGGAATGTATAAATTCCACGTGGAAGCAGGCATTTTTTATTTGGTAAAAGAAAACAATTCGCGAAACGCTTCAATTAATGGTATAATTAATAGATATTTTGTTCTTGGAGGATTTTATTATGATTACAGTAAGTAACGTCAGTTTAAGATATGGCGACCGCAAGTTGTTTGAAGATGTAAATATTAAATTTACTCCTGGGAATTGCTACGGTCTTATTGGTGCTAATGGTGCCGGGAAATCTACGTTTTTGAAAATTTTATCTGGGGATATTGAAGCACAGACAGGGAATGTATCACTTGGACCAAATGAACGACTAGCTGTGTTGAAACAAAACCATTTTGAATATGAAGACTTCCAAGTGTTAACGACCGTTATTATGGGGCATGCGAGACTATACCAAATAATGCAGGAAAAAGATGCTATCTATATGAAAGAAAACTTTACCGATGAAGATGGTATGAAAGCTGCAGAACTAGAAGGGGAGTTTGCAGAACTTAACGGTTGGGAGGCAGAATCCGAAGCAGCCATCCTGTTAAAAGGTTTAGGTATTGATGAAGACCTTCATGAGAAAAAGATGGCAGATCTATCAGGTGCTGAAAAAGTGAAGGTATTGCTTGCACAAGCATTATTCGGCAAGCCAGATGTACTTCTACTTGACGAGCCTACTAACCATCTAGACATTCAAGCAATTCAATGGCTTGAGGAATTTTTAATTAACTTTGAAAATACTGTTATTGTCGTATCGCATGACCGTCATTTCTTAAATAAAGTATGTACACATATTGCGGATCTTGATTACGGAAAAATCCAAATTTATGTAGGTAACTATGATTTTTGGTATGAGTCCAGTCAATTAGCGGCAAAAATGGCGTCAGATGCGAATAAGAAAAAAGAAGAAAAAATTAAGGAGCTGCAAAGCTTTATTGCAAGATTTAGTGCGAATGCATCAAAATCAAAACAAGCAACATCTCGTAAAAAGTTACTAGATAAAATTACATTAGATGACATCCGTCCATCTTCTCGTCGCTATCCATATGTTGGCTTTACACCAGAACGCGAAATCGGAAATGATTTACTACGTGTCGAAGGATTAACAAAAACAATCGATGGCGTAAAAGTACTAGATAATATTAGTTTTACGATGAATAAAGATGACAAAATTGCGGTTGTTGGTATGAATGAGCTTGCCAAAACAACACTTTTTAAAATTTTGATGGGTGAATTAGAAGCAGATAGTGGCTCTTATAAATGGGGAATCACTACTTCACAAGCATATTTTCCTAAGGACAACTCCGAGTTCTTTGAAAATAGTGACCTTACATTAGTAGATTGGTTGCGTCAATTCTCACCGAAGGATGAAAGTGAAAGCTTCTTAAGAGGATTTTTAGGAAGAATGCTATTCTCAGGGGAAGAAGTATTGAAAAAAGCAAGTGTACTTTCCGGAGGAGAGAAAGTTCGCTGTATGCTTTCAAAAATGATGCTAAGTGGTGCGAATGTACTAATACTAGATGAACCAACAAACCATTTAGACTTAGAATCCATCACAGCTGTAAATAACGGACTAATCAATTTCAAAGGATCCATCCTGTTTACATCACATGACCATCAATTCATTCAAACTATCGCAAACCGAATTCTAGAAATTACACCAAATGGTCTAGTTGATAAACAAATGACCTATGACGAATATTTAGGAAATAACGATCTACAAAAACAAATCGCAGCAATGTACGCGTAACAGAAAAAGGATATCCAGCGGAAATTGGATATCCTTTTTCTATGGACCTATATTTGCATATGGAGGGCATTTAAGAAAAAAATAAAATAATTTCATAGAAATTTGTTATTTTTTATTGAAATTTTCATAGGAACTTGGTAATATGAACTAGTTGTTAATTTGGAAAGCAAATATTCAAGAGATAGAGTCTTTCCAAGCAGATAATTTTGACCTCCTCATCTTGAGGGAAATTAGGCAACGGTGTGCCTGGTCAAATGCCGATTGGCAACTTTGGTTGCCTTATTGATTGAGTTAAAAGCTCAAATTTTATAAGTTGGTTACTTTACAACCAGTGCAAATGCATATCAACTTGTGAAACGGTCAATAAGAGTAGTAAAAGTAATTATTTGCTATATAGACTCTAAATGGTCAATGATATACTTGAATATTAAAAAGCTTTTTTTCCATAGATTATTTGAATGTTATGGCAGAAGCATATCCCTGAATAAGTTCAGGTTTATCCTTACGCTTTTTTAATATTATTTTATATCGAAGCAAGTGATACGCAACGAGCGCGTGATGCACTTGCTTTTTTATTTGGAAAATTTTAGATGATAGGAGATAGAATAATGGGAAAAGCACTTGTTATTGGAGCTGGCGGCGTAGCATCTGTTGCCATTCACAAAATGGTACAAAATAGCGAAGTATTCGAGGAAATTTGTATTGCAAGCCGTACGAAAGCGAAATGTGATGCATTAAAAGAAAAATTGGATGGTGGCAAAACAAAAATTACAACTGCACAAGTAGATGCAAACAATGTAGAGGAATTAATTGCATTAATCGAAGCAGTAAAACCAGATATTGTCGTAAACTTAGCATTACCATACCAAGATTTAGCAATTATGGATGCATGTCTTGCAACAAAAACACATTATTTAGATACTGCAAACTATGAGCCAGAAGATACTGCAAAATTTGAATACAGCTGGCAATGGGCGTACCGTGAGCGTTTTGAAGAAGCTGGAATTACTGCATTATTAGGAAGCGGTTTTGATCCAGGCGTAACAAGTGTATTCTCTGCCTATGCATTAAAGCATCATTTTGATGAAATAGAATACATAGATATTCTAGACTGTAACGCAGGGGATCACGGCTATCCATTTGCTACAAACTTCAACCCTGAAATCAATATTCGTGAAGTATCTGCTAACGGTAGTTATTGGGAAAACGGTCAATGGGTAGAAACTAAACCAATGGAAATTAAACGTGTCTACAACTTCCCAGAAGTTGGTGAAAAGGATATGTACTTGTTGCACCATGAAGAGATTGAATCACTAGCATTGAACATTCCTGGCGTGAAGAGAATTCGTTTCTTCATGACATTTGGTCAAAGCTATTTAACACATTTAAAAGCACTAGAAAATGTTGGAATGACTTCCATTGAACCAATCGAATTTGAAGGAAAGCAAATTATTCCATTACAATTTTTAAAAGCAGTCCTACCTGATCCAGCATCTCTTGGACCACGTACAAAAGGAAAAACGAATATTGGCGTTATTTTCCGTGGAAAAAAAGATGGAAAAGAGAAGACTTACTACCTATATAATGTTTGTGATCATGAAGAATGTTATCGTGAAGTTGGTTCACAAGCAGTTTCTTACACAACAGGTGTACCTGCCATGATAGGTGCCATGATGATTTTAACAGGAAAATGGAACAAAGCTGGAGTTTACAATATGGAAGAGTTTGATCCAGATCCATTCATGGAAGCTCTAAACAAATGGGGACTTCCTTGGAAAGAAAGCTTTGATCCGGAGTTAGTGGACTAATGCGATTCAATGATTTACCAACGCCAAGCTTTGTTGTAGATGAAAATCTACTAGAGAAAAATCTGAAAATCCTAAACGGTGTCATGGAACGAACAGGATGTAAGATTATTTTGGCACAAAAGGCATTCTCAATGTTTGCTACCTATCCGCTAATTGGTGAATATTTAAGCGGTACAACAGCAAGTGGTTTATATGAAGCTCGTCTAGGCTATGAAGAAATGGGGAAAGAGAATCATGTCTTTGCTCCAGCCTACCGTGAAGATGAAATTGATGAAATTATCGCCCTTTGTGATCATATTATTTTTAATTCCTTTTCTCAGCTTGAGAGATTTGGAGAAAGAGTGATAACGGCTGGAAAAAAAATTGGGCTCCGCATCAATCCAGAACACTCGACACAGGAAGGTCATGAAATTTATGATCCTTGTGCTCCTGGCTCGAGATTTGGTGTAACCGAGAAAAATTTCCGACCAGATTTATTAGCTAATGTGTCTGGCTTACATTTCCATACGCTTTGCCAGCAAGATGCAGATGATTTAGCAACAACATTGGATGCCGTAGAAGAAAAATTTGGCCAATGGCTACCACAAATGGAATGGATTAATTTTGGTGGTGGACATCATATTACACGAGAAGGCTACAATATCCCGTTATTAGAAAACTGTATTAAACGGATGCAAGATAAGTATAATTTGAAGGTTTATTTAGAGCCAGGCGAGGCAATCGCATTAAATGCAGGTTATTTGGTAACTAGTGTGCTAGATACTGTCAACAATGGTATCGACATTGCGATTCTTGATACATCGGCAACTTGTCATATGCCAGATGTATTAGAAATGCCTTATCGCCCGCCGTTACTTGAATCTGGCGAACCAGGGGAAAAACCATATACGTATCGACTTGGCGGGCAAACGTGCCTTGCTGGTGACGTAATTGGAGATTATTCCTTTGATAAGCCACTATCCTATGGTGATCGTCTTGTTTTTGGAGATATGGCAATTTATTCGATGGTAAAAACGAATACCTTCAATGGAATGGCGTTACCTACGATTGCACTTCAAGATAAAAATGGCGACTGCCATATTGTAAAGAAATTCGGCTATCAAGATTTTAAAGCACGACTTTCATAATTTCAAAATAATATAAAACGATTATTAGCCTCAAAAAATGTTGGATTGCTCCCATTTTTGAGGCTTTTGTATGAGGAAAAATATTTTTTGAGGAAAACGCTATCAATAGAAAGTTGACCCAATTTTCATAGAAAATAGTGATATAATGGCAAAAAAAGGTTATCTGGAGGTTACGAAATGTACAGCTTTAAGAATGACTATAGTGAGGGTGCACATCCAAGTATTTTACAAGCATTAGTAGAAACCAATTTAGTACAGGAAAATGGCTATGGAGAAGATCAATATTCAGTAAAAGCAATCGAATTAATTAAACAAAGTGTGCGAAATTCTAATGTCGCGGTGCATTTATTAACTGGCGGTACGCAAACGAATCTTGTTGCGATTGCTGCCTTTTTGCGCCCACATGAAGCTGCTATCTCTGCAACAAGCGGTCATATTTTTACCCATGAAACAGGCTCAATTGAGGCAACTGGTCATAAAGTCATTTCCATTGACACAGTTGATGGAAAACTAACACCTGCACATGTTCAAGCAGTATTAGAAGCACATGAGGATGAGCATATGGTGAAGCCGAAACTTGTCTATATTTCTAATTCAACCGAAATTGGAACATTATACCGTAAACAAGAGCTTATGGAGCTGAAACAATTTTGTGAAGCACATCATTTATTTTTATTTATGGATGGCGCACGCCTTGGCTCTGCATTATGTTCGGAGGAAAATGACGTAAGTTTGCATGACCTACCAAGTTTAGTTGATGCTTTCTATATTGGCGGGACAAAAAATGGTGCATTAATTGGTGAGGCATTAGTTATTTGTCGCGATCATTTAAAGGAAGATTTTCGTTTTTATATGAAGCAAAGGGGGGCACTTCTTGCAAAAGGAAGATTGCTAGGGATTCAATTTATGGAGTTATTTAAAGATAACTTATTCTTTGAATTGGCAACCCATGCGAATACGATGGCTGCAAAGCTAAAGCGAGGTTTACGTGAAGCAAACCTATCATTTTTAACCGAATCCTCGACCAATCAAATTTTTCCGATTTTGCCAAATGATACAATTGTAGAACTTCAAAAAAATTATGCATTTTTAGTTTGGGGAAAAGTAGATGAAACCCATTCTTCGATCCGGTTAGTAACATCATGGGCAACGAAAGAAGAAACCGTTACAGCCTTTCTTGAAGATTTGAAAAAACTAGTAAAATAATTCAACGTACACATAAAAATTCTGCGCAAATAATGGTGCAAGCAGAATTCTTTTTTTCTTTTTGCAAAAACGATAAAATGCTTTTGTATGAAATAATCCTTTTCATATTTATTCATGTACCAGGAGAAAGTATAAGAATAAGTATACGATCATACATAAGGGAGTGATAATTATGGAGGAAAAAGTAATTAAAAGAAAAGAAATATTAGCAGCCTTTCAATTTCGTCATGCGACAAAAGCATTTGATCCAAATAAAAAAATTTCCGATGAGGATTTTCAATTAATTTTAGAAGCGGCGAGATTGTCGCCAAGCTCCTGTGGATATGAACCATGGAAATTCCTTGTAATTCAAAAGCCAGAGCTAAGAGAGGAAATTCGAAAGCATGCTTGGGGAGCTCAAGGTCAGGCACCTACCGCAAGTCATTTTGTTGTGATTCTCGCACGAACAATGATGGATGTAAAATATGATTCCGAATATGTACGTAATCAAATGATCAACGTACACGGATTTCCTCCTGAGGTGTTTGAAGCGATTCAGGGCAGATACAAAACTTTCCAAGAGCATGATTTAAAGCTTTTAGAAAGTGAAAGAACAATGCTCGATTGGGCTAGCAAGCAAACGTATATTGCATTAGCTAATATGATGACAACCGCCGCATTACTAGGGATTGATTCCTGTCCAATGGAAGGCTTTGATATGGAGAAAATCCAAGAAATTTTGACAAGAGAAGATTTGTTAGAAAATGGACGCTTAGCTGTATCGGTAATGGTTGCCTTTGGTTATCGAGCAAATGATCCAAAAAGACCAAAAACAAGAAAATCCATTCAGGATATTGTGCAGTGGATAGAGTAATAACGAAGGGGCTGGGGCTTGCTTTTAAGGCAAGTTCCAGCTAATTAAAATAGTGATACAGATGAAAAATCAACCAAACGATTATGCTGTTTTCTAAAGGATTGTTTTTATTTCATGAGATAGAATTATTAAATGAGCCGCAGTTAGCCTCGTCGCTCACCGAATCGATGCGCGAAGTGTATTCAGTTTGCTCTCTTTTTAGAACAAGCAAATCTATACGAAAACAGATAACTAGTAATATAGCAATTGTACTTTTTTATAGAAATCGTTATTCGTATTTTCCTACATTCGTGTTTTTGTACCAGGCAATTGCTCTGTTTTCCATTTCTGATACGAATGCCTTTTTCGCAGGACTATAATCCTGTGTCATTTCGTATTGATTTGCTAATATTTCTTTAAATTCACTGTATTTCCGAACTTCTTCTGGATGTTCGAGAAGATAATCCCGGAAAATAAGATGCCGTTCAATCTCGGGATTGCCTTCTTGGTAAAAATGGAGATGGTGGGTTCGATTTTCTCCACCTTTACGGAATAGTCTCCTTCCGCTAATTCCCCATTCGCCAGCAACCTCATAGGATAAAGCCTTCATCCGTTCATTATATAAATCCACTTTTTCAATTTCTTTTACGATACATATTATATCGATCACCGGTTTTGCTTTCATCCCTGGTACCGCAGTACTACCAAAGTGTTCAAAGGCAACAATATCATCTTCGAAAATGGATTTTAGCTCGTATACTTCTTCTGCAAAGCTCGTTGCCCATTTTTGTGTATAGTCCGTAAGTCTAATTTTCATCTGTTTTTCCCCCTCATGATTTCATTTTTCCGAATGTAGCTTTTTCTATGATAGCAAATAAAACAAACGAACAACAGATGTGAACGTAAAAGGAGTACCAATGAATGCATTGTATACATATGAAAATAAAGGATAAATTTTCTAGTAATATACTACTGTACAGATTAGGTTTTTTATTAGAAAATGGTTAAATAGCCATATTTTAAGCTTCTTTAATTTTAAGGAAGCAAAACGGATTTTATAACAACGTTAGGTGGGGAATATGGATAATCAACTAGAAAACGTTAGAAATAAAGTCGATACATTATATCCATTATTTCGCATGTTATCAGACGGAATATTGGTCGTTGATCAACTTGGAATTATTATATATATGAATACGAAGGCGGAAATGATATTTCGCAAAAAAATTGAGGATGTAATTGGAAAAGCAATTTCCTTACTTATACCAAACCTCACGAGTTTCTTTGGAAATGAAATGGAGCAAAATATGCTAGGAGTTAGAGAAAACCAACAGCTATTTCCATTGTTTATTCAAACTCAGACTCTTACGATAGAAGACGAGAAATATACGGTTATTTTAGTGAAGGAATTAATAGAAGCAGAAAATAATCAAAAAGTTGATTTGCTAGAAGGAATGGCTAATACATTAGAAAATATAAAATTTTCGGTTGATGAAATAACGATTATTGATGTCGCCGATGCTAATGGAATCATTTCCTTTGTGAATCAAAGGTTTTGTAGTCTATCAAAATACCAATCAGAGGAATTGATCGGGAATAGTTATCAAATGCTTAACTCTGGTTATCATGAAAAAGCATATTTTCAAGATTTATGGGAGACGATTCGAAAGGGCGAAATATGGAAGGGAGAAATTTGTAATCGAGCAAAGGATGGCACGCTTTACTGGGAGGAAACTACAATTTTTCCTTTTATGGATGCAGATAATAAGCCATATCAATATGTTGCTGTCCGAATGGATATAACAGAACGCGTCCTTATGGAACAGCATCTTCAATCCAAAATGCAGATTGATTTTGTAACGACAATGATGAATCTCCAAAATGGGATATTTAAAATGGAGAAAAATGCTAAAGGTAATATAGTTTATACTATGTCAGAAGGTAAGCTAATGGCTGACATTGCTGCGACATCGGATGTCCTTTTGAATCATACACCAAAAGATGTATTCCCTAAGGAAATAGCGGAGCTTAAACAAATCCATTATGAGGAAGCCTTTAAAGGAAACCGTGCCAATTATGAGGTGGAACTAAATGGCAAGCATTTATATGTCGATGTCATTCCGATTGTTAAAAATAATGTTGTAACTGAAATCGTGGGAACAGTCCATGACATTTCTGAGCTACGATCCATCCAACAAAAGCTAAAAATTAATCAACAACATTATCAATCGCTCTTTGATCATAGTCCAGATTATGTCATTATTTATAATAAACTAGGTCAAATTATTGATATGAATCCAAAAGCTATGGAGCTTTTTGAACTAACAAAAGAGACGATGGGGTATTATACCTATGCAGACTTTAATACAGAAGAGAATACGAAAATTTACGGTTCTTACTTTGAAATGGCTGTTCAAGGAAATCCGCAAAATTTTGAAATAGAATTAATTAACCAAAGCGTAATTGGTCAGGATCGATTTTTTACTATTATTTTTTTCCCGATTATTATTGATGAAGAGATAAAAGGGGTTTATTCGGTTGGGAAAGATATTAGCGAGCAAAAAAGAATTCAAGAAACGAATGCATATTTAGCACATCATGACGAATTAACGGATTTACCAAATAGACGATGGATTGAGCAAAAATTGAATGAATCATTACAAGAGGCAAAACAGAAGAATCACCATTTAGCTGTCATGTTTATTGATTTGGATCGGTTTAAATATATCAATGACACGCTAGGACATCTAATCGGAGATCGTTTTCTTGAGCAAATAGCTTTACGCTTGCTGAAAAGTATCGATAAGGAAAAACAATATGCCGCCCGATTAGGTGGCGATGAATTTATGGTGCTTTTTCCAAAACTTGAAGACCAAAAGGAGCCTGTTACCATTGCTCGCAAACTGCTAGAGAATTTAGCAAATCCGATTTATGTAGAGCAATATGAACTATTTGTCTCTGCAAGTATTGGAATTAGTACTTTTCCAGCTGGAGGAACGACAGCGGTGGATTTAATGAAAAAAGCAGATATTGCCCTTTATCATGCAAAGGAACAAGGGAGGAATATGTATCAAATTTATTCTCGTTCAATGGATAAACGAGATTATCACTCCTTCCTTTTAGAAAGAGATTTGCGTAAAGCGTTACTGAAGGACGAGCTTGTCGTACATTTGCAGCCAAGAGTAAATACAAAAACAGGAAGAATAGTCGGGGCAGAGGCATTAGTCCGCTGGATGCATCCACAGCTTGGATTAATTGCTCCTTGTGAATTTATTCCACTAGCAGAGGAAAGTGGATTAATTATTCCACTCGGAAAATGGATGAAACGAAAAGTATGTGAGCTACTTGACAATTGGAGGAATAGAGGAATACCGTTAATTCCAATCGGGGTGAATATTAGTTCGCAACGCTTTTTGCAAAAGGATTTTTCGAAGGAAGTTCGGAGCTTGTTAGAAGAATATCAGCTCGATGGAAAATGGTTAGAGCTTGAGATTACCGAAAACTCAATAATGAAAAACGAAGAATATATTTTGGAAACCCTTCGCGAGTTAAAGGCACTCGGTATTAAAATTTATATCGATGATTTTGGTACAGGCTATTCATCCTTTCATTATTTAAAAACATTTAAACTAGATGGAATTAAAATTGACCAATCCTTCGTTCAAAATTTATCCTGTCAATCAGAAAATGCGGAGATTACGATTGCGATGATCAAAATGGCAAAGCATTTAAAAATGGATGTAATTGCCGAAGGCGTAGAAACAGAAGAAGAGCTTGCCTTTTTACTAGAGCAAAATTGCTTCCATGTACAAGGATATTTATTCGGTAAGCCATGTGCAATTGATGAATTTGAGAAATGCTATTTAACGACAGTATAATCTGTCTTTCCAATAGATGTTGAAATTTGCAAAAGGATGACTCGTGGATTAACGAGTCATCCTTTCACTTTTTTATTAATAATCATCTGTTTTATCGGTTTGTTCCTTAATATTTCTTTTGTTTCCTTTACTACTGTCGCCACTAATAGGGGATGCTCCATGTAAATGTGGAGAATTTTGATTTTTGCTACCTTTATTCGGACTTTTTGTCATGTCAAGAAAACTCCTTTCCCTCGGGTTTAATAAAAGTTTTTCCTTTTTCCCATTTCTTATGATGAAAAGTTACAGAAATTTTCTTGCGTATCACTGTTCCGATGAAATAACATTTTTTGGAAAGAAAAAGATAGAAAAAATAAAGAAAAAAGACGTGACAATTACATGAAAGTTTGCTATGATTCCTAATGTACTTAATGACCAAAATGTTCAAATAGTCATTTTGGAGGTGAATTATGACTGTAGTCGATCGAAAACAATTAATTATTGATGCTGCAACGAAATCATTTTCTTTATTTGGTTACAAGGCAACGACAATGGACCAAGTATCGAAAATAGCCAATGTAGGAAAAGGGACGATTTATACCTTTTTTGTAAATAAAGAAGAGCTATTTAAAGAAATTGTGGGTAAGCTAATTGAAGATATGATAAAAAAGGCAAATAGCACGATAGACCCAGAAAAATCTTTTTCTGAAAATCTTCACTATGTGCTATATGAAATTTTGCAATTTCGTCGCCAGCATCAGTTAATGATTAAACTTATTCAGGAAGAGCAAGAAATGAAAACTCCAGCTGTAAGTGACATGCTACAGGAAATTGAGGATGCAATTGTTTCCTTTATTTCAGAGAATATTAGCATTGCGATAAAGAAGCAGTATATTAAACAATGCAATCCAGAATTAACTGCATTTGTCGCGTTCCGGTTGTATATAAGTTTAATTAGTGATTGGGAAAAGCATCATCAACCGTTAGAAAAGGAAGAGATAGCCGATCTATTTGAATTATATTTTATTAAAGGATTGTCAAAGGAAAATGGATAATCCTACTTTTTTTCACTTTATTGACCAAATGAACAAAGTGGTCAATTAGAATTAGGAGGTAGCAGATGTTTACAAAAGAATGGAAGGCTATTTTTACAAACAAGAAATTACTCATTTCCATCATTGCAATATTATTTATACCACTTATGTATGCAGGAATGTTCATCTATGCGTTTTGGAACCCATATGGTCATTTAGAAAATTTGCCTGTTGCGATCATCAATAATGATAAAGGTGCCGAATTAAACGGGGAAGAGCTTCAATTAGGTAAAGAATTAGTAGAAAATTTACAGGAAGAAAATAATTTTGATTACTATTTGGTCGATGAAAAAACAGGATATGATAAATTAGAAAACAAAGATTATTATATGCTCATTGAAATTCCAGCCAATTTCTCGGAAAATGCGACAACCATTATGGATGAGCAGCCAAAAAAACTTGCGCTTAATTATATTCCGAATGAGGGATTTAACTTTTTAGCATCTCAAATTGGGAATTCTGCAGTAAATGAAATCAAAGCTTCCTTGCAAGAAAATGTAACGGAAACATACGCAGAAACCATTTTTGACAATTTAATGAAAATGGCCGATGGATTCCAATCAGCAAATGACGCATCAGAGGAATTACTTAATGGTGCCGAAAGTCTTGATGAGGGTACCGGAACATTGAAGGAAAACTTAGCATTGCTTGCAGAAAACCAAGTTACGTTCTCCGAAGGAACATCGACATTGGTATCTGGCAGTAAAGAATTGGCTAGTGGTGTGCAATCATTACATGATGGCCTTGGACAGCTTACCGATGCTAGTTCCCAGTTAGTGGATGGTGCCAATACAGCCAAGTCAGGGGCAACAGACTTGAAGGATGGAATCAATCAAGTAGATGCTGGATTAGCTACTTTAGAAGATAAGCTGGAAGCAGCTGTTGCTGGTAGTAATCAACTTGAAGCGGGCTCGCAACAATTAGCAGATGGTCTTCACCAGCTTCAAGCTGGAACAGATGAAGCCTCCCAAGGTGCAACAGAAGTAAAAAATGGTGTGGCGACATTACAGCAACAATTAGCACCACTTATTGCGAGCCTTCCAGAGGAAAATCAAGCAGCACTTAATGCAGCACTTCAACAATTGTCTGAAGGAACGGCAGCACTTGAAGCAGGAAATCAACAAATTGCTTCTTCCACTACTGTGTTAGCGGATGGTGCAACAGATCTTTCTACAAATATTAGTACATTATCCGATGGTCAAATCGCATTAAAGAATGGTGTATCTGAGCTTCATAATGGCTCTAGCCAATTAAAAACCGGTGTAGATCAGCTATTAACTGGGCAAAATCAGCTAGCATCAGGATTACAAACATTTTCCAATAAATTAATGGAAGCATATAGCGGTAGTGATAAATTACTTACCGGAGCAGAAGGATTAACGAGTGGGGCAGAAAAATTAGAATCTGGTTCCACTGAATTAGCGGATGGATCAAATAAACTAGCGAATGGTGCTACCGAGCTTAAAGAAGGAACAGAGGAATTAACAGATGGTGCATCAGAATTTCATGATCAGTTAAACGATGCAGCAAAAGATTCCGAGGATGTGAATCCTAATGAAAGTACCTATAATATGTTTGCCAACCCAGTAGATTTGAATAAGGATGCAATAAATGAGGTACCGAACTATGGAACTGGATTTACACCATATTTCTTATCACTTGCCTTATTCGTAGGTGCATTAACATTCACTGTAATCTTCCAGGTACGTGATCCTCAAGGAGTTCCAAAAACTGCTTTCTCCTGGTTCTTAAGCAAAACAAGTGTTTTTGTCATCGTTGGGATAATTCAAGCACTACTTGCTTCTGGGCTATTGTTAGTCGTAATGGATTTACAGGTGAAAAGTGTACCGTTATTTATCGGATTTTCGATTATTACGAGCCTTACCTTTATCGCCATCATTCAATTGTTGACGACAACAATGGATAATCCAGGAAGATTTCTTGCGATTATCATCTTAATTCTACAATTAACAGGAAGTGCAGGTACGTTCCCACTAGAATTAATTCCGGAGCCACTACAAGCAATCAACCATTTCTTACCAATGGCGTATTCCATTAGTGGATTTAAGGAAGTAATTACAAATGGCAATTTCAGCGTCATGTGGTCTAATGCCACTGTATTACTTTCTGTAATGGTAGTATGTTTTGTATTGACAGCCATCTATTTTGTATTTAAATTTAAGAAAACATATAAAGCTGGGAATGTTCTTTTACCAGAAGGAACTGAAGAAAGCTAATATATAATAAAAAAGAGGGGATAGGAGGTACACCAAAATTTACCTTTTGGGGTGCAATACTATACCCTTCTTTTTTATTATGAATATTTGTGGGAGAAACAAAACCAACTTGCTAAGAAGGTGGGGAAAATTGGTCAACCTAATAGCTCATTTTCCTTTTGAGAGTATTTATCAACGGGATTTTGGCAAGAGATTAGGTTCATTTTCCTTTAGAAACCTTTCATCCACGGGATTTTTGGAAGAGAATAGGTTCATTTTCCTTTAGATGGCACTTCTCAAAAGGATTTTAGCTCGATTATGGGCACACTTTCCTTTAGAATGCATCTCTCAAAAGGATTTCAGCAAGAAAATAAGCTTGCTTTCCGTTAGAAAGTATTTATCAAAAGGATTTCGGCACGAAAATAAACATCCTTTCCTTTAGAAAGCATCTCTCAAAAGGATTTCAGCCAGAAAATAAGCTTGCTTTCCTTTAGAAAGTACTTATCAAAAGGATTTCAGCCAGAAAATAAGCTTGCTTTCCGTTAGAAAGCACCCCTCAACAGGATTTCAGCCAGAAATAAACACCGTTTCTTTTAGAAAGCACCCCTCAACAGGATTTCAGCCAGAAAATAAACACCGTTTCTTTTAGAAAGCACCCCTCAAAAGGATTTCAGCCAGAAAATAAACACCCTTTCCTTTAGAAAGCATCAACTGAACAACTGGCTCTTCTTTCCTTTATACTTTTTCGTGCATTCTGTCTGCTCAACAATAATAATTCATATCAACAATGTATTGGAAACCTTTGATACTAAAATTAACGAAGGACGAACAATCTAAGAGTAGGGCTTTATTTTTCAGTAAAAAATAAAGCCACGCTACATTGAAAATTTCCATCATTCATAATTAAAAACTTGCAGAAATCAAAATACTATGATGATATAGTATAGTACATAAAAAAATGGGGGTATCAGAATGGTTCTACCAAATTTTCAAGAAAACTTACAAAAATACGCAAAACTATTAGTAGCTAAGGGCATTAATGTTCAACCTGGTGATTGGGTGAAAATGACAATTGCAGTTGATCAAGCTCCTTTAGCTCGATTAGTAACGAAAGAAGCATACGCATTAGGTGCGGAAAAAGTAATTGTGAAATGGTCTGATGATGCAATTAGCAAACTACATTATCTTCATCAACCAGAAGAAGTACTTACGGATATTCCAGAATATGAAATACAAGAAGTGGAAGACCATGTATTAAATCATAAAGTTTCTCGTCTTTCCATTATTTCAAGTGATCCTGGATTATTAAATGATGTCGATCCAACGAAGATTGCTGCTTATCAAAAAGTAGCATCGAAAGCATTTAAAGCACAGCTTACGGCAACACAAAATGATGAATTGAAATGGACAGTTGCTGCAGCTGCAGGGGCTGGTTGGGCTGCAAAAGTATTCCCTGATTTAGCTACTACAGAGGAGCAAGTAGATGCCCTATGGGATCAAATCTTCAAAACTTGCCGTGTATATGCAGATGATCCAATTGCTGTTTGGGATGAACATAAAAAAACATTGAATGCAAAAGCAGCAATTTTAAATGACATTCAATTCGATTCCCTACACTACAGCGCTCCTGGTACAGATTTAACTTTAGGATTACCGAAAAATCATATTTGGGCGTGTGCAGAAAGCTATAATCCAAAAGGCGAAGAATTTATCGCGAACATGCCAACGGAAGAGGTTTTCACTGCCCCTGATACACACCGTATGGAAGGTGTTGTCCGCAGCACAAAACCATTAAGCTATGCAGGTACATTAATTGAAGGTATTGAAGTTCATTTTAAAGATGGAAAAATCGTTGAAATTAGTGCGGAAAAAGGCGACGAAGCAATAAAAAAATTAGTATTTGAAAATGAAGGTGGTACTGGATTAGGGGAAGTAGCATTAGTACCAGACCCATCCCCAATTTCTCAATCAGGTATTACATTCTTTAATACATTATTTGACGAAAATGCTTCCAATCACTTAGCAATCGGTGCAGCATATCCAACCACTATTCAAGGTGGAACGAAAATGAGTGAAGAAGAATTATTGAAAAATGGGATGAACACATCAAATGTGCATGTCGACTTTATGATTGGATCTAAAGATATGAATATCGATGGAATTAAGCAAGATGGTACAATTGTTCCTATCTTCCGTAATGGTGATTGGGCGATTTAGTTTTAAAACACATGAAAAAAATAGGCAGCCTTCATTGGTTGCCTATTTTTGTTTATTGAATTTGTGATAGCGGGTTATTTAGCGCTAGCTAATATTTCTTCACTCGACTTCCGAAATCCATAAAAGCTCCGAAATCCTATGTCTTCATAGAATGAACGGGAAGTATTGCTTGCGAGTAATTCAATTCTTGTGCTAGGATAAATATTATGTACATAATGTAGAAGTTTTTTCCCTAAGCCCAATCCACGATAGTTTTTATCGATAAGCAATTCACAAATAAATAACGTGATACGGGTATCCGTTAATCCTCGAATATAACCAATTACTTCCTGCGCCTCATTTACAATAACAAATGCTATATTTGAGTTTTCCCAAGCTTCTTTTGTAAGTAACTGTTTTTCTACTAAATTAGACCAGCCTTCTTCTTTGTTTAATGATTGTATCTCAGGGAAATCTTTTTGTTCATAGGAGCGAATAAATACCTTATTGTTATTTTTCAGTACAATTCCCATCGTAAAATTCCTTTCTTAGCTTTTGCAAAATTTCCTTTATTTTATCATATTATTTCCGTTTATCTAAATGGTAGATTCCGATTATGTGTAATATGATAAACTTTGAGATAAAAAGGGGGGAAGTGATAATAATGATTAGATCTATATCTGTAACGGATGCAGAACGTTTTTTAGCGCTTAGTAAGAAAATAGATGAGTCTGGCTATATGCTGTATGAGCCTGGAGAGAGACAAACTACCGTTGAACAACAGACTAAATCAATCGAACGAATTTTATCAGAAAAGAATAACAAGTTTTTAGTTGCTGAAGTAGATAATAAATTGGTTGGGTTTATGCTAGCATTAGGTGGC
The DNA here is from genome assembly GCF_025660475.1 of Perspicuibacillus lycopersici. Classification (GTDB taxonomy): domain Bacteria; phylum Bacillota; class Bacilli; order Bacillales; family Caldibacillaceae; genus Perspicuibacillus; species Perspicuibacillus lycopersici. The sequence goes on along the minus strand of NZ_JAOUSF010000005.1, from coordinate 291,593 downwards.
CGTTTAAAGCGTAATCAACATAGTGCCTATCTTGTCCTAGGCGTTTTAGAAGAATATCAAGGGAAAGGGATTGCGACGAGGTTATTCCAGCAAGTTTTCACATGGGCAAAAGAAGTAGGAATTTTAAGATTGGAACTTACAGTAATCAAGGACAATTTCAAGGCATTTAATTTATATAGAAAAATGGGCTTTGTTTTAGAAGGGGAAAAGGTCCATTCCTTAATAAGGAACGGGAAGCCTGTTAATGAGTATTATCTATATAAGCTGCTCTAAAATCCATCATTATAGGAGAACATTTTTATGACTAAAATAAAAATCGCTGTTTATCTATTGTTTAGTTTTATGAGTTTGCTTGTTCTAAATGGTTGTCATGCAAATAATACTAAAATGGATTTGTTTCAATATAAAGATTCTTACGTTGGAGACAACAGTGCAGTAATCAATATAGCTAATCATTTACAAGGTGCGAACCATCTAACATCGATAGAGCTTGAAACAAAACAGGAGCCATATGGAATTAAGTTACTGTATGATTGGAATCAATCGGATGTAAAGGAAAGAGAAATCGTTCTGTACAATGCAACCTATTTATTTTCATTGATACAAAATGTGGACTGGATAACCTTTTCCTTTAGCAGTGGGGTTGAATATACAATAACGAAAGAGAATCTCCAGCAAGGCTACGGAAAAGATGTAAGCAAAATTGACAAGGAGGATGAGTTAGCAAAGCTTCTACAGAAAACGTTAGAAGATGAAAAGAGGTTCGATCAGTTTTTTCCGTAAGCTGTAACTATTTATATTGTATAAATAGTAAAAAACAGAGGAGAATAGATTGAACCTCTGTTTTTGTCCATCATTAAGAAACTTCTCATTAAAGCAACTAGTAAATAACTAGGCTTTTGTCACCAACTTTGTCTGTTTTGCATATGCCAAAATCGCTTGATTTAGTGAATCGATATCAGAATAAATCCCACCAGATTTTTTGATTTTGCCAACGACATACAGGTTGCGGTACACAAATTGATTTTCAGTTCCATCTGCAATTAATGCAGCGATTTTTTGTTGATTTTCTCTGCCTTGTTGTCTTGTATCCGTGAACAGACCAAATACTTTCTTGCCTAATGTAGTAGCAACACCGATTTCACAGGCTACACCAGAATCAATTTCGACGCCATCCATAACAGCAATCATAAAATCGGTCTCGTTTAAATAGGCATCATCGCCATCGGCAATCATTTCACTACTTGCAAAACTATTTTTGTCGTTTATTGCCAAATTCTCTTGTGGTAAATAAAGTTCCACATCCAAGTCGTTTTCCTTAAATAATAGTCTAAGTTTTTCTGCTACTAAAGAATTCAGAAGGCGATCACCTAATCCAAATAATCCGTTTGCTAAATATCCTTTTATCATTATGTATCCTCCACTAGTTGATTGAGCTTACAAACTAATAGTAAAAGATTCATTTTGTTTTTACAATATTAGAAAAGGAAATATCTGTGTTTCTGTCGAATTTAGTAGGAAACGAAAATGGAAAGAGTGAGGGAAGATGAATCCTTTTGTATTTGCTTGTATAACTCCACATGGAGGAGAAATAATTCCAGAATTAAGTGGTTCGATTCCGGAGAGAATGAAGCTTACGCGGGATAGTATGGTTCGACTCGGGAAGAAAATGACGGATGCCAACCCGGAAACGATTATTGTCTTGACACCGCATGGAACGAGAATCGATGGCTTCTTTTCTGTCACGAACAGTGAGCGGATGTTTGGCTATTTAGAGGAAAATGATGGATATTTTGAATTAGAACGAATAGTCGATCGAGAATTAGCGGTTGCGATTACAAAAAATGCCCAAGCAAAGCAAATTCCAATTGCTTCGATTAATTATGGTACAGCAGGTGGACCGATATCCTGTTTACCATTGGATTGGGGATGTATTGTTCCGTTATCGTTCATGCCGGATGTTCCAATTGTTGTCATTAACCCATCTAGGGAGCTACCATTTGAAAGCCATCTTGCTTTAGGAAAAGTAATTTGTGAAGTAGTCGAAAAAAGCGAAAAACGAGTAGCATTGATTGCGAGCTGTGACTGGTCCCATGCTCATGATCCGGAAGGGCCATATGGGTATGATCCTGCAGCAAAAATTTTAGATGAAGAGGTAGTTGGACTGATTCGTTCAAATGAATTGGAAAAGATGGCAGAATTAGATTCAGAATTGATTGACGCAGCTAAACCGGATGGCATTTGGCAAACTTTGATTCTTGCAGGTGCCATACGTAAGGAACAGCGACAAATTCATTTATATTCCTACGAGGTACCGACCTATTTTGGACTTATTTGTGCAGAAATTGATTCATTTTGTGATGGGGATAGTGAATTACAATAATACATATAAAAAGTGCTAGGAGTTTAGTTATCTCCTAGCACTTTCCTTGTCGTGGATACTACATATTTATTCGTAGGATATTTTTATGAACCAGAAACCTTTTCCTCTGCATGATGTTCCTCATCCCAGCATTCTACATCGCCAATATTTGGGACATTTTTCTTATAGAACACAGGATCTTTTCCTTGTTTTCGCTGATTCATGTAGTCTTGGATAACTGGTTTGGCAACCTTCCAAAGTAATAGGATAGCTACTAAGTTAATGAGTGCCATGATTGCCATAAATAGGTCCGCTAAATCCCATACAAGTTGGACTTTAGCAACAGAACCGAACAGAACGAATGCGACAACAAAAATACGGAAAACAAGTAATCCAGTTTTGGATTCTTTAATAAAGCCAATATTCGTTTCCCCGTAGTAATAGTTACCGATAACAGTACTATAGGCAAACATAAAAACACCAATCGCTAAAGCAATTCCAGACCAGCTGCCTAAATTATCTACTAATGATAATTGTGTTAAGTTAACCGAAGCGGCATTTCCTTGTAGGTAAGCATCACTTAGTAAGACAATCGCTGCAGTAGCGGTACAAACTAATAACGTATCAATAAATACACCTAATGTTTGAATTAATCCTTGCTTCACAGGGTGGGATACAGAAGCGGTTGCTGCTGCATTTGGCGCTGAACCAATACCTGCTTCGTTCGAGAATAATCCACGTTTGATTCCGTTCATAATCGCAGCACCGATCATTCCGGCAAATGCCTCTTCAAAACCAAAGGCAGATTTAAAAATAAGTGCGATAACACCAGGAAGCTCGGTAATATTTAATATAACAACCACTAATGCAATCGCAATATACATAATTGCCATAACAGGGACAAGAATTTGAGTAACCCCAACAATCCGTTTTAATCCACCGAATACGATAATACCGGTTATGACGGATAAAATAATCCCAACAACTAAACGGTTGAAACCAAAGCTTTCTTCAAAAGCAATCGTAATGGTATTTGCTTGAACGGCGTTAAACACAAACCCATAGGTAAAGATAATGACAACTGCAAATAGGATACCCATCCATCGTTTTTTCAGTCCCTTTTCCATATAATAGGCAGGACCGCCACGATACATTTTTCCATCTTTTACTTTATATACTTGTGCTAGCGTACTTTCAATTAATGAGGATGCCCCGCCAATTAATGCTATCATCCACATCCAAAATACAGCACCAGGTCCACCAAGCGCGATCGCTGTTGCGACACCGGCGATATTACCAGTTCCGATTCGGGAAGCGGCAGAAACAGTGAACGCCTGAAAGGAGGATATACCCTTTTTACCAGAACGATCAATGGTTGCCTTCTCGGTAAGCAGGCGGAACATTTCCGGAATCAAACGAAACTGTGCAAATCTCGTTTTAAACGTAAAAAATAAACCAACACCAATTAAAACGATGATCAATACTTTAGAATAGAAGAAAGTATTAATATTATTTATTATGCCATCTAACCAATTCAAAAAAATTCCTCCTCTTCTAATAAAATGAACAATGAATAATACTTTTACGTGCGTTTCACTAGATTCATTGTTTAAAAATTCCTTTATTCATTATCATTCGATACCCATTTCATAAAAAAGAAAAACGAGAACAAGTTTTATTATTTCAATATAACGAAATAATAAAAGATAATTCTCTTTTATTATGATAGAACAGATGACTGTTCAAAATATTATGTTGTAAAATTTGAAAATAAATAGTTATGAGTGGGAAATCGTTCATTTATTTTTGGGGGTATAAATGATTTATTTCAGCTTTTAAGTACTAAGTAAAATAGTAACGAAAAATATTATATTTGTAAAGTAATCGGTGAAAAATACCAATTAATGAGCAGACGGAACGTAGAAACAAATATGTCAATCCTAAAAAAAATACAGCTGTCTGGAATGGGAGGAAAGGTAAAAAAATTTTATAAATAGTGCACACATTTCCACTTCCTACATATATTAATTTCTGTGTGAGATTAAGGATGGAAGGAAGAATGGATGATGAGTAACAACCGAGTGGTAACAATCAGCAAGGATACGAAAATTTCGACGTCTGGATTTAAAGTAGTGGAGGTAAATGTATCCAATCCTGTGGACCATTTATATGCTGTATGTACACCAATCAAAATGAAATAAAGTATTAATTTTCTAAAGGAAGGAGCCATCTTTTTTGTAAGTATATACATAGAAAAGATGGCTTTTACCTTTCGTTAAATTATCCACACATCGATAATTTTCCTTAGAAAAGTTTCTATTAAAATTGTAAAATAGTCATTTGTTTCAGATATTTGTATTTTCTTTCCATGCAGGAACAGGTAAAATGGAACTATGTATGAAAAGGAGGGAATCATATGAAGTATGTAGATACTTGGGATTTAGATAGTATTTTCCCTGGAGGAACAAAGTCCCCGGAGTTACAGGCGAAATTACATAATCTCAAAAAAGATATTGAAGAATATGAGCAATTAATAAATGAATGGAATTTTGCGGAAGATAAATCCGCTTCCTCATTTAAGGCGATTTTAAAGAAGCATGAAGTAATCGGGAAAGCCTTAGAGCAATCCGCAACATTTGTTCAAATGTGGCACGATGCCTATATGAATGATGAATATGCAAATGTTGTCATGGGGCAAGTAATGGATTTGTTTGGTGAGATTGAAAAGCTTTCCACTCGCTATACGAAAAAATTAGTGGCGATTCCAGAAGTAGACTGGCAACAGCTTTTACAGGATGAAGAATTACAGGTCGTTTCCTTTGTGTTAAATGAAACACGTGAAGATGGTAAACGCCTGCTTTCTGAAGAAGAAGAAAAAATTATTACGGAATTAAATAAGGATGGCTTAACTGCTTGGAGCCAATTGTATGACACAACGGTTTCCATTATGACGATTCCATTCACCGACAAAGAAGGAAAAACTACAGCATTATCCGTAGGGCAAGCAATGAATCGGATGTATGCCGATCCAGATCCAGAAGTGCGTAAACAGCTGTTTGAAAATTGGGAAGCAGCTTGGACAAAATTTGCTCCGATTTTTGCAGATACGCTTAACCACTTAGATGGTTATCGAATCACATTGCAAAAAGCACATAAACGGGAAAATTATTTGGAAGAACCATTAGAATACAATCGAATGTCAAAAGAAACATTGAATGCGATGTGGGGAGCGGTTGCTAGCAATAAACAGCCATTCATTAATTTCTTAAATCAAAAAGCGAAATTACTAGGCATGGAAAAATTAGGCTGGCAAGATGTCGACGCACCAGTTGCATTCGGTGATGTCAAACCAACTCGTTTCACGTATGATGAAGCATGTGACTTTATCATTGATAATTTTGCGACATTTGGTCCGAAGTTGGCAGCATTCGCGAAGCATGCGTTAGAAAATCGCTGGGTGGAAGCAGAAGATCGACCAAATAAACGACCAGGTGGGTACTGTACGGAACTACCAGAGTTTGAGGAATCTCGTATATTCATGACTTTTACAGGATCAACGAGTGATGCTAGTACGCTAGCACACGAGCTTGGCCATGCTTTCCATAGTCATGTTATGAAGGATTTACCTTCATTAAATCATCATTATGCAATGAATGTTGCCGAAACGGCTAGTACGTTTGCCGAAACGATTATTAGTAATGCAACCGTTGCGAATGCGAAAAACGATGAAGAAAAGGCTGCATTATTAAATACGAAATTAGAAAATGCAACCGCAATGTTTTTAAATATACATGCGCGTTTCCTTTTTGAAGATAGCTTTTATAAAGAACGAACAGAAGGTATTGTTTCTGAGCAACGCATCAATGAATTAATGGAAAATGCGCAAAAAGAAGCATTCTGTAATAGTTTATCTAGCTATCATCCACATTTCTGGTGCAGCAAATTACATTTCTTTATTGATGATGTCCCGTTTTATAACTTCCCGTATACCTTTGGATACTTATTTAGCTTAGGAATCTATGCAGAATACTTAAAAAATCCAGAGGGCTTTGAAGATAAATATATTGCGCTATTAAAAGACACTGGTTCCATGAAGGTAGAAGATCTAGCAATGAAACATTTAGGTGTCGATTTAACAAAACCCGAATTTTGGGCAGAAGGAATCCAATTAATGGCGAAGGATACAGAAGAATTTATTCAATTAACAAACAATAAGCTATCGGTTTAATCGTTGGTTAAATGATAATGAAAGAAGAAACATGATGATAGGAAGAGGCTGGGACATAACAATTGATGTTTAAATGTAAGACGTACAATAATTCGGATAGCGGAGGAAATATACGTAGACTCCTGCGGGAAAAGCATGAGCCGAAGACCCCGCACGAAGTGTAGCGGAGGAGGAGGCTAAGGCCATGCCCGCGGAAAGCGAAGTATATTTCCGGAGCGCTTTTACCTACTTAACTTTGTTCGGATTCTCTTACATAAAATTACTTTTGTCCCAGCCTCTATTTTTTTAGAACATATTAAACATCACATGTAATAAGAACTTTTTTGCACCGTTCGGGTATACCCCTTGTGGTAATAGCCAAGTCCACGTCGTTTCGTCCTTATTTTTCCCAATGGTACCAAAGAGAAGCATTCCAAGGTGGATAGCTTCGGTAGGAAGTCCTGTAACATGATACGCAGTATGGTGGACAAATTGTGAAAGCACAGTAAACGAGTCATTTATGGCAGTAACTTCAAATATATTAAATTGCCTTTCTTGAAAATGTTCAAAAGCTGGTACAGCTTTTCCATACGCGGGGAAGTTCTGCTTTTGACTATGTACTAGCTGGGGATTGGTTTTTACAAATAGTACATTTAACAAATGTTCGCAATCTTTAAGCTGGGGCTTCACTTCATACAATAGCTTTGTAATAAGCGGACTCCACTTACAACCTATTTTTCTATCCAACCATCTTGTAAAACGTGTCAACTCCAATAAAATATCCTCTACTTCGTTTTCCTCTGGGGAAAGCTTTATTTGGTAGGGGACATATACGAATAGAAATTCCTCCCAAAACGCGATATCTATGTCTTGCCAAGAGGATGGGGGAGCGTCTTCTAAATAATCGGTTAAATATTGTCCGAAGACGGTTAAAAAAGTATTACGTGATTTACTCCCTGGTTTTTCCAGCTTGTACTTAATAAGTGTATCTCCGTAAAATTCTGCTATGCCACGGTATCGAAAATGAAACTGTGAGGAGATTTGGACCTTTTGGTAAAAGGATTGGTATTCAGTAGGATTATGAAAGGGAAGTTCAATAACATTTGTATTGGAAGCACAGCAAAAGTCTTTTGGTTTTCCACTACCACATTCACAAAATACGAGTTTCTTCATAAAAACAACACCTTTCTACTAGGTTTATAGAATTTAATACTAATACTATCGGAATATTTCGTTTTGTCTAATCGCTAAAATTTCAAAATGGTAGCCGAAAATGCTTCGGAATGCCATTTCCCGAGATAATTTCTACTGGCATTGGAAAAGTTTACGGATGAAAATGCGATATTGCTAGTTTTTAATAAATTTTTTTCCTTTGATAGAAGTATAAGTTTCCGTTTTTTTACATATCATCTTCTCGTATGAATAGTGATCGTTTTTTTGTGAGAAGCATTGTTCATATTATTTGGATTCGTTTACATGAAGCAGTACAATTAGAAGTAATCATAAGAATGCAGATTTTAAAATACATACAGCATGTTCCGAATATGTAGCATTTTACTTCAAAGAAATGAATGGTAAAGGTAATATTAATAAAAAGGAAGCGAGTGAAGTAGGATGGAAAAAAGAAAATTAGGGAATCAGGGGTTAGAGGTTTCTACTATTGGCTTAGGCTGTATGGGAATGTCGGATTTTTATAGTGGTCGAAATGAGGAGGAAGCAATCCAAACGATTCACTATGCATTAGACCATGGAATTACATTACTAGATACTGCGGACATGTATGGAGTAGGAAAGAATGAGGAACTCGTTGGCCGGGCTATTAAAGGTCGACGGAATGAAGTGGTACTTGCGACAAAATTTGGGAATGTCCGAGCTGCAGATGGTACAAGGTTAGGAGTAAGCGGTCATCCCGATTATGTAAAACAAGCCTGTGATGCAAGTCTTAAACGATTAGGCGTCGACCATATCGATTTATATTACCAGCATCGAGTCGATCCGAAGGTTCCGATTGAAGAAACGATTGGTGCAATGGCAGATTTAGTGCAGGCTGGGAAGGTTCGTTTTCTCGGAATGTCAGAAGCTGCTGCGGAAACTATACGTAGAGCACACGCTGTTCATCCTATTTCAGCGTTGCAATCAGAATATTCTTTATGGAGTCGAGATGTGGAGGATAAAATTTTACCAACCTGTCGTGAGCTCGGAATTGGCTTTGTTCCATATAGTCCACTAGGTAGAGGTTTTCTAACTGGTCAAATTCAAACATTTGAAGACTTGGCAGAAGATGATTATCGTCGTTTTTCCCCACGTTTCCAAGGCGAAAATTTCGATAAGAATTTACAGCTTGTAAAGAAAATTAAAGAAATTGCCAGTGAAAAAGGCTGTCAGCCAGCACAATTAGCACTTGCTTGGCTACTTGCTCAAGGCGAGGACATTGTACCGATTCCGGGAACGAAAAAAGTGAAATACTTAGAGGAAAATATTGGTGCACTACAAGTAAAGCTTACAGAAGAAGAGTTAATTCGTATCGATGAAGTTTTCCCACATGGTATTACCGCAGGTGATCGTTATCCAGCAGACGGGATGCGGGGAGTAAACATTTAATTCTAGAGGTCAGACTTCTTAATAAATTTGAGGTCTGGCCTCTTGTATTTTTCAGCTGTGCAGTGGTAGAATTTGGACATGGAAAAAATATCTGCATGAGCGGAAAAGAGTTGTCTGAAATATGAAGAAACATATAAATAGAAAGCTTTTCATTTTTGTTTCTATCCTTTTTATTCTCCTGATCCCACATCAGGCATATGCACATGCGCTCCTTGAAAACACAAGCCCTGCACAGGACAGTCAATTAGAAACATCCCCAAAGGAAATCACGTTAACATTTAATGAACGACTAGAAAAAGAACTATATTCTATTAAACTGTTTGACGCAAAAGGGGAACGGGTAAGCACAAGTGCAACGGAGATGAGTCTCGACCAAAAATCTTTAATACAAAGGCTACCAGAACTTCCGGACGGAACGTATACCGTATCCTATAAAATATTATCTGCAGACGGTCATCCCGTCGATGGTTCTTATGTGTTTTCCATCGGGGAAGCAATTAGCCAAACAACACAGATGAATCCATTAGATTCTGGGAATCAAGAAACAGGGACAAAAACGATTATTAGCTCCACAATAAGCATTTTTTATTTCCTCCTATTACTTCTAACCACAGGGTGGATTTTATGGGGAACGATAAAGAAAAACGAAAACGAAGTAATTAAAAAAAATGCACGGAAAGTAGTCCATATTTTACAAATACTATTGTTGCTCTCCGTTATTTTGATGGGATTCTTCCAGCTTACGAACCTTGTAAATAGCTGGAGTCTAGTGGAAATCTGGTCGATTTTATCCAATACTACGATTGGAATTACTTGGATAGTTTCTTTCCTCCTCGTGATCGTAGGTTTTCTACTTTTACATCGCAAAAAGTGGATCGATGTACTATGGGTCTTTCTCCTAATAGCGATGGAAAGCATTAATGGACATGCAAATGCATTTGAACCTCCAATAGTTACGATTGCTATTGATCTATTTCATTTACTAGCTGCTGCGATTTGGGCTGGTGGATTGTTTTATATGGTTTATTTTTGGAGAAAACAGAGAGAGCATGTAAAGGAAATGCTACCATTGTTTTCTGATATTGCTTTAATTGCTATCCTTTTATTAATCGTCACCGGTATTTCTAGCACGTATCTTTTTTTACCGAAACTAGATTACTTGCTATATACCGATTGGGGAATTATGCTTATTTGCAAAGTAGCAATCGTGTTATTTGTTATAATTGCTGGTGGGATATTGCGTTATTTCATGAAAAAGAAAAAGGAATCCTCCATTGGCACGATGTTAGCAATTGATTTTAGTTTTATGATTATTATTACTGGGATTGTCGGTGTCTTTACTCATTACAGTCCAGTCCCACAAAACGAACCACTAGCATGGTCTGAACAAGATGAAGCAATCGAATTTACAACCTCGATTCTACCAAAAATACCAGGAAATAATCATTTTATGGTAGTTGCTGATGCAAAGGCGGAAGGTATCGAGATTAAACGAATCGCATTGAATTTAACCTTTGTAAACAATCCAGATATTGCACCAATTCAAGTGCCATTTGAAGAGAGGGCACCTGCAAAGCATGTAGAATATATGATAGATGGACAATATTTGCCATTTGCAGGAAAATGGACAGCAGAGGTACGCATTTTAGATTCAGAGGATAATGAATATGTGTACCATGAGGATTTTGTTGTGTATTAAAGAATATTGAAAGAACTGCCGGAATCAAACCTTATGAATACAGCTTTCTTTTATAATTTAATGAAATAACAAAGGAAAATAGTAAAAAAGAAAAATAGATAGGAGAATTTCTTAAGATGAAAAAAATAGTTACAGTAGTAGTTACATTTGTTGCGGCCTTTGCACTATTCACTAGTGTTGCAAGTGCACATGTTACGGTGCAGCCAACAGAAACCTCTCAAGGAAAATATGAAGTATTTACTGTTCGCGTACCATCAGAAAACGAAACAGTTCCAACGACAAAAGTACAAGTGAAGTTCGATGATGCAGTAAACATCACTCGCTTTGAGCCAAAGCCAGGCTGGACATATACAATGGAAAAAGATGATACAGGGAAAATTACGAGTGTAACATGGACAGCGGACGAGCAAGGCTTAGCACCAACAGAGTTTGCTGAGTTTAAAATGCAAGGAAAAGTTAGTGACGATGCCGAACAAATCGTGTGGAAGGCATATCAAACCTATCAGGATGGTTCGGTTGTCGAATGGGTTGGCGCGCCTGATGCTGAAACACCAGCTTCCGTTACAGTAGTAAACGAAGCAACTGTAACAGACAGTCATGATCATGGAGATACCGCTAGCACAACTTCTGATAATAGCGATGAGGATAGCAACAGTACAAGCAATCTTTCTTTATATCTTTCAATAGCAGCATTAGTATTGGGCTTGGTTGCATTAGGATTAGCATTGAAGAAAAGAAAATAATGTAGAGTGTATTATCAAGGCAAGGAAGTGATAGCATCTTCGCTTGCCTTTTTGTTTTCATCTTTTAAAGGAAAGGAAGAAGGGATGTTCCTCTTCCATTATACATGCAAGCAATTCTCTTTTTTTAGTCGTCGTTTCTAATAGTTGTAGCGCATCCTTCGACGAAAAAGCCAACCACCATACTTTCCTAGCTTGTTCGAAACTCACCTGCCATTGGTTTTCCTAGCCATCATACATTACAAACACGATTTTTCACTTCTTTATTAAAAGAAATTTTATAATCCACTTTGAACAAGTTTATCCCTTCAAATAATGGGTACTTAACAATTAATAAACCCGTGTTTTGTACATAATCAGAAGGGATGTGGTTATTATAAGTCTTTTTCTCCAAGCCATTATTGCCGTACAGCTATCCTTGTTACCGATGCCAATAAATCTTATGTATCCATCCAACACAGCATATGAAGCAATTCAACTTCCAAAAGGATTAGAGCTAGTCGATATGCAATATATGATAGAACCATCTACTAGTGAATACAGTCAACTACATTACCGCATCGAATTGAAAGAGGATGAAAGTAAAAATATTCAAGAGGCTGCGATTATTTTTCGTGATACATTTTCAAATTATATCGTTGGCAGTAATGCAATCGTAAACAAACAATCCACTGATTCAAAAATTATCATTGACTCGTACACCCAATTCAATCGAAAGAAATTTTCTCCGTTATTTTATGATTTTGATGGGCTGATTGAATCGATTGTGATACAAGAATAAGGTAGCAAGATTGTTCTATTTTCAGATAACAAATTTATGTTAAAATATTAGGAAAGGAAAAGCATTTTACTTAAATGGGTGAGGGAATTAAGGGGAGCGAGTATATGGAGAAGTTTAAAGTTTTTTTATTATCGATTATTACAATTACCCTATTGTACATTGCCTTTATGGTAACAGACTTAGTCATGTAGTCGAATAAACTGACAAGTGAAAAATAGTGAATGGAAAGAAATCAGAGAGAAACATGCTCTGATTTTTTTATGTTCTGTAAAAGTAATTTTGTAGTTATGCAGAATATCATTTTCTGTACGCATTTTACCTTTGTTTCATATATAATAAAATGGAAATCATATGGTATTGGAACAATAAACGAAAATAGGTTTTCCAAACATTTCAAAAGGTGAGGAAAGAGCGTATGATTGGCATGGGTTATCGAACAATTAAAACCGCTGTTGGCGCAGGGCTTGCGATTTGGATTGCAAGTTTATTTCATTTAGAGTTTGCAACCTTTGCTGCTATCATTGTGATCATGTGTATCGAAAAAACAAGGAAGAAATCTCTCGATACGATATTAAAGAAATTTTTTGCCTGCCTTCTGTCGTTGGTGCTCAGTGGGATTGTCTTTGAAATTTTTGGCTATAATCCCCTTGTATTTTCTATCTTTATTTTATTATTTGTTCCATTGCTCGTAAAAGCGAAAATCCAAGGTGGTTTTGTCACGAGTATGGTAGTGGTGCTCCATATTTATACAGTAAAACATGCCAATGTAGAGGTCTTTCTTAATGAATTTTTCGTTATAGTCATTGGGATTAGTATTGCGATATTAGTGAATAGCTATATGCCGAGTGCAAAAGATGATATCGAGAATTTTAAAGCAAAAATTGAAAATAGTTTTCAGGTCATTCTATATGAACTTGCTGCCTATTTACGAGATAGCAAACAAAATTGGGATGGAAAAGAAATATTAGAAGCAGAAGATTGGATTAACCAAGCGAAAAGTATCGCGATGAATGAAATGGAAAATCATTTATTGAAAAAACAAGTGAAGGATTTCTTTTACTTGGAAATGCGCGAGGATCAGCTCGAATTATTAAAACGAATGCTGCCGATTGTGTCTTCTTTAAGCTTGCATTTAAAACAACGGGAAATTTTCGCTGACTTTTTAGAATTCTTAAGCAACCATGTCCACTCAGGGGATACAACAGAGCTATCCTTTCAAAAGTTGGAGGAATGCTGGGAATTAATGCGCGAGACCGAATTGCCGACAACGAGAGAGGAATTTGAAACACGTGCAAATTTGTATTATTTAATCCGCGAAATCGAGAATTATTTACATATTAAGCGAAAGCTATTTTCGAAACGAGAGTACAAAGGTACACCGAAAACAGAACAATAAACTTTCGTTACTACTAAAGAGAAGGAGATTCATGAAATGGCAATTTACAGTTACTATAGCATCTTTGAGCCTATCAATGAGGAAAATTATAAAGGATATGCTGTTAGCTTTCCAGACTTAGAGAATGTTTTTACAGATGGTAGGAGCTTTGCAGAGGCTTATGAAATGGCGAAAGATGTGCTCGGAACAATGCTAGCATTAAATGAGGAGGAAAACACTGCGTTTCATCCGCCATCTGCTCCAGATAAACTAACAATACGTGAAGGTAGTTCGTTGATTTACATTCAAATTGATACAGATGATTATCGTGAGGCTGAATAGCCTCTTTTTTTTGCTCCCATATAGGTTTTCGTTTGAATAAGTTTTAATTACCTTAGGATGAGATGGTATTAAAGTGAAAGTGGGCAAGAAAATGTGGTGAAAATCCGATTGATGGAAGGTGTCAAAAGGAAAGTGGGCAAAAAAAGTCAAGCCCAAATCCTTTAGATAGAAGGTAACAAAAGAAAAATCCTCTAGAATTCTAACATAAATCCCATTGATTCCACCAATAAGCAAAAAAATATTATCAATTTCCCGCTTTTCGTATTGACAGGCGATGTGTATTACCCGTATAATACACTACATGAAGTGTATTACGTGATTAATACATATGTTTTTAAGTCAAGTGTATGAACACATTAATACAGTCTAGCAAAGAATACGTAATACCGGGTCATTTTTGTTTTTGGTGTATGAAGGGGTTCATACGGTACACGTAAAAAAATGAGAAATCCTTTTTACATAAAGTGTATGGAGTATATAATACACCCCTTCATCCCAAGCGAACGACCAGTAAGGAGTTGAGTACATGAACGTGAAATTTAATAATCGCGACCCAGTATATGTGCAAGTTATCCGCCATTTTAAAGAGCAAATTGCAAAAGGGGTGTTGGAGCCTGGTCAGGAAATTCCATCAAGAAGAGAACTTGCAAATCAGTTGAAGATTAATCCAAATACGGCGCAACGGGCGTATAAAGAAATGGAGGAACAAGGATTGATTTACACAGAGGGGAATTTACCGAGTAAAATCACAAAGGATGAGCTCGTACTAAAAGGGGTGCGCAAGGAATTGATCATGGAAGCAGTCGAAACGTTTATTTATTCGGTCCAATCCATTCAAGTTCCATTGGAGGAAGTACTTGATTTAGTTACTGAAAAATATCAAAAAAGCCAAGAGGAGGGGAACGTATGATAGAAGTAAAGGATGTTTATAAAAAATTTGGCAGAAAACCAGTATTAAAAGGCGTTAGCTTTACTGCTGAAAAAGGAAAAATTACTGCATTAATCGGGATTAATGGCGTAGGAAAAACGACGATTATGAATGCAATTATGGCATTAACCCCAATAAATAAAGGAGAAATTCTTATAAATGGGGAAAAGCTTCATAAAGGTAGCTTTGAAAAAATCACCTTTATTCCGGATGCAATCACAATGCTTCCATCGATGAAAATTAAAGATGCAATGCAATTTATGGATGATTTCTATGATTCCTGGAATCAAGAGCGTGCCAATGAATTATTAAGCTTTTTCCGATTAAAGGAAAGTGATAAAATTGCAGATTTATCGAAAGGGAATACAGCGAAGGTAAACTTATTACTCGGTCTTGCCCTTGATGTTGATTTTCTTTTAATGGATGAACCATTTTCTGGTATTGATATTTTTAGCAGAGAACAAATCGCGGAAGTTTTTACTAGTCATTTAATCGAAGACCGCGGGGTTATTATTACCACACATGAAATAAATGATATTGAACATTTATTGGATAAGGTGGTACTACTCGATAATGGTGTCGTGCTAAAGGAATTTAATACAGAAGAAATGCGAGAAAAAGAAGGAAAATCGGTAATTGACGTAATGAGAGAGGTGTATCGTTCATGAAGCGCTTTGGTAAGCTAGTTCATTTTGAATTTAACCGTTTTTTTAAAATATATTTAGTGTTAATTGGGATAACGATTTTATCGCAAATAATCGGTATTATTGTGGAATCAACCAATTACATAAATTTGGCGAACAAATCAATGTATGAGGATCATGTTTCGCTCAAACAATTTATCGAAGAAAATGGAATGATGTCCTTTGCGCATATCGGACCTTCTCTTTGGCTGTTAGCACCGATTGCAATTGTTGCTGTTTCTCTACTATTCTATATGATTTTCATATGGTATCGTGATTGGTTAGGTAAAAATACCTTTATTTATCGATTATTGATGTTACCGACAAATAGAATTTCTGTATTTGCAGCAAAAGCAACAACAATTCTACTATACACGTTTGGAATGATTGCAATACAGCTTGTGCTATTCCAGGTTGATGCACAATTATTAAAATGGATCGTCCCAGATGAGTTTCGTTTCGATATGACAACCCGTGAAATGATTCAAACGTTTGATTTCATCGGATTAGTATTCCCATATTCGTTTACCGAATTTATTATTCATTATGGTCTTGGGATGATCGTAGTTTCTGTTGTGTTTACGATGATTCTGTTAGAACGAAGCTTCCGCCTAAAGGGAATTCTTTTTGCAGTCCTATACGGAGCCGCAGCAGTACTTGTCTTCATTTTACCAATATTGCTAAATTATTTAGTATTCAACGAGTATTTATATCCTGGCGAATTAATCATCGCAGAAATTATCACAGCATTCATCGTATTGGTTAGTTCGATTTGGACGAGTCATTATTTATTAAATAAAAAAATTAGGGTGTAAGGAGGGAATTTCATGAAGCGTTATTTAGCGATTATCATTTGTATCATTTTTACTATCGTAGTGATAACCACTTTTTATATAAAAACAGTAATAGCAGGTGGGGATTTTCCAGAATATGTTTTAGAAAAAGTTAGTGGTGATGAATCATTGACCGAACAGTTAGTGCTTTATGGTGATTATGTAAAGGATTCACAGTATGAAAGCTTCCGAATAATAAATAATGAATCTTTCTATAATAGCGAACTTAGTATTTTTGAAAAAGCGATTGGTGTTCGTGAACCGATTTTTGATAAATGGATAAAAGAGCATCGTAATTTCATGAGGGGGAAGGATCTTTTTACGGGATACTTTTATGAAGATGAGCAGCAATTTGTTTATGCGAACTTAGTCCAGAAAGGAAATAGCAAATTTATTTTTGATATCGCTGCGTTAAATAAGAAGAATAACGAAAAAGCTTCCTTTACAATGGACCTACAAGAAAACAGTAAGATTGGTTATGCACAAGTATTAGACGTACAAGTAAACAATGATAATCAAGTCCAAGTAATAGTACAAAATTATTATTACAATGAAGGAGATAATCAGGAATATCGATTGTATACATTTGATATCGGGAAGAAAAAATTGATTGGTAATGAGTTAATAGCCTCTGTTGATACAGGAGCAATGGGTTGGAATGAATCATATTTTGCCAATAATGAGGAATACACTGGAAGAAATCAATATTTAGTATTAAAAAGATATGCTTCTGATCAAAAATATGGGGAATATGGTGAACCAGTAGGGGAGCCGATTGTATTAATGGATGATTATGTAATTTTCAATACGGATACATTTGAAAAGGAAACGATAACTATACCAGAGGAAATGGCAGTTTCAGGATTGTCTGTTAATCAGTCTACCATCTATTTCAGTGAAACGAATGAAGATGGATTGAAAGTCGTCCCATATGATATTGAAAGCAAATCGTTTGGAACACCAGTCGTTTTTGGTAAGAAATCGGGGATAGAACAAGTCGATATGTTCCAGTTGTATCAGGATAAAATTTATATCGTTCACTCCAACCCGGAAACTTCAAAGGAAACATGGATAACGATTGGCAGCTTAGATTCAGGAAAAATATTATACGAAGGTAAAATAAAGGAAAAATCAAAAGCAAACAAAGATGATGAAGCACACACGATGAACATAAGTGATCTATCAGTA
The DNA here is from genome assembly GCF_025660475.1 of Perspicuibacillus lycopersici. GTDB lineage: Bacteria > Bacillota > Bacilli > Bacillales > Caldibacillaceae > Perspicuibacillus > Perspicuibacillus lycopersici. Next base: position 273,854 of record NZ_JAOUSF010000005.1, on the reverse strand, counting down.
TATGAATGACATTCATTTATTAAAGGAGGGCCGTTCCAATTATAGGAGCGGCCTTGCGATATTCCTCAAGGAAAAAAGTATTCTACTAAAGAGATAGGCAAAACTTTTCTATTTGTTTATTTAACACCATTTTTCGGCACTCAACTACACAGATAGACAAACAATACAATATTTTCTCTCTATTTTTATCGGAAATAATAGTATAATAAAAAGAGTGAATATTTCGCAACTATATTACGTTTAAATCAAAATTTATTAAACATCTAGAAAGAAGGTATAATATGGAGTATTCAACGGACAACCTTAAAAATAAAAAGAAGGAAGTAAATCAAAAAGACGCTATTATTGTATTCTCCTCTTTTACATTTATATGTGTAGCCATCATTTTTTCCCTAATTGTCTACGATGTATTTACTATTCAAAACCTCCTATCATTTGGAAACCTGCAAGTATTATTCATTTACACGATTACAGCCTCCATCGGTTTACTTTTGTTTGGCATCATTTTATCACTTTATATTCCAGCTAAATTGATAGACGATACAAACAAAAGCTATCAAAGTTATTCATTGCTCCGGATGTTTATATTTTTGTTATTAGGTGCATTATTTGAAGAACTTTTGTTTAGAGGTATTATGCAAAATCTACTTTTCTTATTTTTCGATAATCAATGGATTTCAATAATAATCACGACTTTCTTGTTTGTAGCAATGCATACACAATATTTCAAAAAGCCTATTATGCTACTAAATATCACCATCCCTGGCTTGATATTTGGATGGATTTATTTTGAAACAAACAATATCGTAGTACCCATTGTTGTGCATTTTATCATGAACTTTGGGATAACGTTATTGTTTAAATATGATGTTATACGGATGAAGAGGTAATTTTCTGATTATATGATTGATAATTCTGTTTCTTAAATTATCATAAATGGTTATAAATTTTTGTTTGTAGGAAATATACATAGGAAAAACATTAAGAAATATAAAAGGTAAATATTAGTTATGTTATTCTTGTCGGAATTTGTAGTATAATGGTAAAAAATAGATAATTTTGGAGCGGTTAGATGGCATATACAGTACCTGAGGCAATACGAACGACAGCAACTACTGGCGAACGTTTGTTGTTTAAGACATTGAAGACATATTTACCTGATGACTATATTGTGTATTATGAGCCTGAAATTCGTGGGAAGAGACCAGATTTTGTTATTATTGGACCTGATTTAGGATTAGTTGTGCTAGAAGTTAAAGATTTTACAAAAAGCACTCTATTCCAGGTGAATCATGAGGAATGGCATATTATTTCCAAAAGTGGAGAGCAGACCATTACAAAGAGCCCGCTTAGACAGGCAAGAGATTATATGTTTCATATTGTAGATGTATTAAAAAAAGACAAAAATTTAATACAAGCAGAAGGAAAATATAAATGGTTTTTAAAATTCCCCTGTGGTCATGGTGTGGTGTTTACTCGTCTACAGTCCAAGGATATGCTCCAAGAAGGACTATATACTGTTATAGAACCAAATTATTGTTTGACAAGAGATGAGATTGACCCTGATAAAGAAAGTTTTTCCGAAGAAATACTAATGGAAAAAATACTAAATATGTTTACTATCCCATTCCGTTTAAAAGAACCATTGACAATGGAGGAAATCAATTCGATTCGTTATCATCTTTTTCCAGAGGTTCGCATAAGTGCGGAGTTTAAGGCACCAGTTCCATATCAAGATCAGCTGTTATTATCACTTCACGATATTAAAACAATGGACCTCTACCAAGAAAATTTAGCGAAACAAATAGGGGATAAGAATCGTTTAATTCGCGGTGTTGCAGGAAGTGGGAAAACATTAATTCTGGCAAGTCGTGCAAAAATGTTGGCGAAAGAGTACCCGAAGTGGAAAGTTTTAATTTTATGCTACAATATTTCCCTTGCGAACTCTATTCAGCAAATGATTACCCATATGTTAAATGAGCCAGAGGATTTATTTGATTTTGATTTTTCTGCAAGTAATGGATTGCAGCAAAAATCCAATGATAATATTATAGTCCGAAACTTTCATAGTTGGTTGAAACGAGATCTAAAATTGCATGAACAACAAATTCCAACTATCATTGAAAAACTTGAAAAAAATGAAGCAATCCTTCCAAAATATGATGCAATATTAATTGATGAAGGACAAGACTTCGAATCTGATTGGCTGAAACTCGTTAGCCTACTCATTAATCCCGATACACAATCCTTATTATTAGTAGAGGATCGTGCACAAACTATTTATAAAAGAAAACGTTCTTACGTTCAGGATACCGGGTTAAGTTTTCAGGGAAGATCAAAAATATTAGCGATAAATTATCGAAACACAGCACAAATTGTCAAATTTGCTTGGGAATTTTACCAAGCAAAATCTATGTTTCGAAAGAAGGTTGTAAATCGAGAATTAGAAGGAGAGATCATCGCTCCACAAAGTACGAAACGTAAGGGACCAGAGCCTGGAATTATTCGAACAGACAATTTCTTTAAAGAGATGAGTATTGTTGCTCACCAGATAAAAAGATTACATGACGAAAAGAAAGTACCACTACAAGAAGTTTTAATTCTTTATCGTGTAAAAAGAACCAATAAACTAGCAATTGTAGATATAATTAAACGTGCTTTGGAAAAAGAAAGCCTACCCTACTATTGGATCACAGAAAATGAGCAAACAAAACGTTCCTTTGAAAAAGAAGATGGTTGTGTAAAAATTAGTACTATTGATAGTAGTAAGGGATTAGATTACCAAGCAGTATTTATCGTCAATGTTGATAATATGCCATTTCCGCTAGAAGAAGATATTGAACGTGAAGTTTCCTTATTATATATTGGCATGACAAGAGCGAAGGAATATTTATGTTTATCCTATTCGGCTGAATCGGATTTTACGGCATACTTTGATAAAATTCTAGTAGAACGGAAGAAAATTGACATTCCCATGAGTAAAAAGGTGAATAATAAATAAGACAATCTAATAAGTAATTAAATGCATACATTTCCAAGGTGTTTTTATCTAAACATTTCGTATAAAACAACTATAACCATTCTTTCCCTTGTTTCTAATCGCTTAACATGAGTTAATATAAGTATCGGGCCGATGAAATCTTTTCGGAAAGGAGATGGTTAAAGTTGGTAATTATAGATGAGGTGATTTCCGCTTAGCCGGAAATCTTTAAGAAGGGGCCGTTTTCCAATGGCCTCTTTTTCCATATTTTTCGAATGACTTTACAAATACTTCAAAACAGAAGATAATAAATATGATAGAATTTTTTGAAAAATACGCAAGAAAGGAGCTGATTAAAAATGGATAATGCAATTCAAATTGCGCAGATTCATTTGAAGGAGGCTACAAAATTTGCAATACAAAAACGGAAAAGAGGTACTCCCAGACCGTTTGCTTGATGAAATTCAAAATTATATTCAAGGGGAACTCCTTTATATACCAAAGAAAGAACAGCGAGCAGGTTGGGGAGAAGTGAATGGTTCCCGCCATCAAATAGCTAGTAGAAATCGGGAAATTTATCAGCTATATGTGAACGGTTATACGATGGGACAGCTGGAACGAAAGTATAATTTAGCATTAGACTCCATAAGGAAAATTATCTATAAAATGCGAGAAAATGAAAAAATCAATAGACGGTCTATCTAGAGTAAGAAGCATTCTACCTATAGTGTTTAGGATAGAATGCTTTTATTTTGGAGAGGAACTTTTTATCCGAGTTTACTAAACTTAATTTTTTGCAAGGAAAGCAGATACATTAGGAGAGATAAAACAACACCGGCTGCAATTCCTTGATACCATAAGCTATTGTTTTGATCCAATATTCTGGACTCACCAAGTAAATATTGAAACGGGTTTAGCCAAAATAAAAACTTCCACGGAATGAAAGTAACAGCATATCCTGCAAATAAAGTACCACTTAAAGCAAATAAACTCCCTAAAGTATTTTTAAAGTATAAAGAATAGAACATACATACATTTACGACTACCAAAATAATAATGCTAACAATAATAAATGACTGAATTAAATAGTCCTTCATTGTTATAAACCGTATTTCCTGATTTTTTTCCAGTAATATGGGATATTGGAAGGTTCCTTTATCACCAAACAATAGCGGAAGAATAATAGCGGTACCATATAAAATAAAAATAATAAAAAGATAAACAAAGATTGAACTAATCCATTTGCTTGTAAAGATTGCGATTTTATTTAATGGTTGTGTATAAAGGAAATAAATGGACCGATTTTCGAATTCGGAGGATACGATATCACCGACAAAGAGTAATAGTAAACTAATCGCACCAAGATTAATAAAAAGATTGGTAACAATCATGAGAAAGTTTGGCAATGCCGTCGTATAGGTCGGATGCTCTGGTTTTATATTTTCTTGCAATAATTTTTGGTTTAATGCAATTGTCTTTTCTATTTCTTCAAAGGAAAGCGGATGGTCTCCTCCGGCATTTTTATATTCTGCAGCCATTTGGAAAAATTCATTTTCTAGCATCAATCTCGTTTGCCAATCATCAAGTGAACGAATCGACCGCAGCTCAAATAATGTTTCCAGCATTTGATCATTAATAGTTTTTAACTGCTGGAGTTCCTCATTATTCGGATCAACTTCTAGTGTCCGTTCTAACAGTCTTTTATTGGATTGATTTGTCAGAACATACGAATCTATTTTTTGTTGTTCTTCTTTTTCGATATAAGAGTCAAACAGCATATTCCGGAGAAATAATATAGCGATACCTGCAAAAAGAAATATTGTGAGATAGAGGAATTTCTTATCAAATATAATTTTTCTTAACTCAAAGACTAATAACTTCATGTTCATTTGGCTCCTTCAAATAACTCCTGGTATCTTCTCTCTGCGCCAATTTTTTGCTTATCAATATCGTAAATCTGGATATCATTTTGATTCATATAATCGATAAACGTTTGTAGATCGATTGTTGTCTCATCAAAGGAAATCTGATTTTCATTTATACTAGTAAAATCTATTTGTTTTTCTTCTAAAATTTTTTTTGCCTTTTTCCCATCCGTTACGCTTACGGTATAGCGCCGCATATTAAGGTCAAGAAGTGATTCCTTTAAAATCGCACCATCCTTCATAAAATAAACAGTATTTGTTAGGCGATCAATTTCATCTAAATTGTGGGAAGAAAGAAGAATGGTCGTTCCTTCGTTATATAGTTCTAGTAAAATATTACGCATTGTAATTGCACTTGTTGGATCTAATCCGTTTAACGGCTCGTCTAAAAGCAAAAGCTTTGGCTGATTAATAATCGCCATCGCGAGAAGTAAATGCTGCTTCATTCCAAGGGAATAATTTCGAACCCGTTTTTTTAAATAGCTTGACATTCCCACTCGCTCAGCTACATCGGTAATTCGAGCGGTAGATAAATGCTGCACATTACATATAAATTTTAAATGGTCATAGCCAGTCAAGTTTCCATATAATATTCGGTTGTCCTGTAAGAAGGATACTTCTTTAAAAAGGGATGGATCTGTATGCTTTTTTCCAACCAATTCTACAGTGCCCTCATGAAAGGAGAGCAAATTTGTCATGCAATTGAGTAATGTCGTTTTACCAGAACCATTTGGTCCAACTAAGGCAATAATATTTGGTTGTTCCACCTTAATATTTATTCCCTTTAAAACCCATTCCTTTTTATAACGCTTTTTTACATTTTGTATATGGATGATCATCGGAATCCCCCTTAAATGAACCTAATGAAGTAGTTTATTTTGCAAATGAAATAGGAAATAACTAAGAAAAAGCAGCGCAATAGTGGAAATACTTAATACAATGCATCCGGTACTCATCGAGAATGCAAAGTTTTTGACAGATGCAGCAAATGTGTTCGTAACAATGTCTGTAATCGAAAAGTAATGAAATGGAATATATGGAGAAAAAGAGGATAGAATCGTATCTTTACCCCATTGGATTCCAATGTAAAGGACGACGATAGTCAGACCAACTGCAGTTAATGTTCGTTTCGTTAAAATTGAGAAAAGAAATAATAAAGCGTAAGAGAATAATAGAACGAAAATAAACAAAACGCCAGATTGGAAAATAACCGTACTCATTTTCTGAAAAGTAAAGCTGAAATCTTCACCATAAATTAATACTGGATAGTAAAAATAGCCAAAACCATCAAATAAACTTCCGATTAATAAACAAAAGCCACTAATAAAGACAATAACGAAAAGAGAGAGGAATAAGACCGCTAATAATTTACCAATGAAAATTTTCAGTCTTGACAGTGGCTGTGTATGTAGAAAATGGATTGGTCCATTTTTTCCTAGTCCTTCCTTTGTCAAAATATCTCCGAAAAGAAATAGAAAAATAAGTGCTCCAAAGATGGTAAATAATAGGTTCAAAGTATGATGAAGGAAATATACGCCAGTGGAGGAATATTTTTCACTTTGCTTTTTAATGTACTCCTCGGCAATCGGATCACCAAAATCTAAATCGTACACTGTATACCATGAATAAAAATCAATTGGCAAAACAGGGGTGATATTATGGGAAAGCAGCCATTTGTTATACTCTAAACGACTTTCTAACGTGAAAAGGGTAGGAAAGGTAGAGGTATAATATTCATTGCCCGCTTTCATACGCTCTACTTCTGGTTCGTTGGATTCAATTTCCTGTTGTAATACTGCTTGCCAATCTTCTTCTTGATATGCCTTTAATAATATTTGATTTTTAGATAATAATTGTTCGGACACAGTTAAATCAAGCTGTAATTGGCTATTTCCCCCATCTTCGGAATTATTTATCGTCCTTTTCAATTCTTGGATTTGCTGTTCCTGCATATGAATCATGCTTTCCGTTTCGACAATCAATTTTTCCACAGGGACAGTTTGGTGATGCACAAACACATAATATCCAATCAAAAATACACAAAGAAAGGCAAGCATGACGAAAAAGAAGATAGATTTTATTATCTTTTTCATTTCAAATAACGTAATTGTAATCATTGTATTTCTCCATATAACATATTTTTAAAAATAAATGGTTTCCTTAGAGGAAGGGTATATACAAAATGGTAGATTGAGAATCCTTTTGAATAAGGATTCTCAATAGAAGTTGGCTGATTATTTAGTTTCTGGAGCTTTCGTCATAACACATGGACCTGAACAGCTGACAGTTCCAGAGTAGTAAGCAAGGATTTCTGAGCCTGTTGATTGCCAGGAGGTAAGCTTCAATGTGCCTGACCATCCACCTTGGTTATAGTAATAGGATGATGGTGGAACCACTACGCCAGTGTAAACTCTTAAGTAATTGGTAATTTGTTTGCTATAGGCAGCAATACTTTTAGAATCATTGGTGTTCCCAGCAGCAGATGTGTTGAGCGGAGATGCTATCATACAGAATGTAACAATAGCTGCTCCTAAAAATTTTAAGATTTTTTTCACAAAAATCCCTCCAAATTTTTTTATCATTTTCAGAGTATACATCGCTGATAAAAGTATATTTCTACAAATAATGTGCGATTCCTTCCAGTTATTCAAAAAAATATAATGTTTGATAAATTAAAATTAGAGTAAATATTTTGTTCAATTTTAATGTATGGTAAAATTTTGACAAAAAGGAGGGGTCAAGTGAAAAGGAAATTATTCATACTAATCGTTTTTCTTGTAATGGTTCTTATTGGATGTTCGGATAATGAAGTGGGAAAAAGGGAAGAGAATAAGAATAAAACAGAACAAAGTACTTCTACTACAAGACCCCCAGATTTACTTATATCTGTGGGAAATTTAACCGTTCCTACTAAGTTAACCTCTAATTGTTGGATGGAAAGTGATTGTTCGCTACAACCAAAAAATCTCGAAGAATTGTTAAAGAACGAACAAGAAATCAAGGCGGAAGCTGGGCGAAATTTCAGTTTTATTATAAGTGGCGGTTCAAACTACCCTAGAGACCAATTGGTTGAGCCTGATAGTATCGAGGTCACGAGACTGTTTAATAAGGAAGAAACAGAAGAGACAGTTACGAGTAAGCAGATAACCATTCCGACAGAAACAGGTACATATTTGTACCGTGTACATGCAAAATGGACTGGAGATATTCAAGGGGAAGCTTACTATGTATTTAAATTATTTGTCCGGTAGACAGTTACTCGGGAAATAAAATCAGAAAATTTAGGATAAAACAAATATACTCGTTCTTTCCCTTGTTTCTACATTATGGGTATGAGTTAATATAAGTATCGGGCCGATAAATCTTTTCGGAAAGGGGATGGTTCCGTTGGTAAAATTAGATAAGGTGATTTCCGCTTAGCTGGAAATCAAACATAGGAGGCCGCATCAGTGGCCTCCTTTTCATGTTTTGGCTCTTTTTTATAGAAAACAAACAGATGAATACGTGCCGATTGGCTACAGTTTGTACGCACCAAACGGACGCTGCCGCATTTTTTTGTCTAGCGGGAGCGTCCAGGGGCTAGCAAACTTCACCAACCCTCCGTACGATAAGTCAACATCCGCTCGAGCCTCGCTGTGTTTCCTTTATCTCCTGCGAGTTGGCTCCAGTTTGTACGCCCCTAGGCGGACGCTGCCGCTTTTCTGTCAGCTCACTGTTTTTTCTATTTGATTGGAAAGTTTGTAGTGGTTTATTCGTTGGTCTAGCGTTTGGATGCGGGCAAGAGCAGTTCCTCCATCAATTTTTCGGTAATGATGTTTACCACCAGGCAATTCATCGGCCTGATCTGCTTTTGCTACAACGTATTGAAGGGGGGAAAGTTTTAATTGACCATCTGGTAAATAGGAGTCGGTATGCAGTAATATGGCTAACGCGATTTCCTTTGCATTTTGAAGATCCTCGCCACAGCGAACGAGCAATTTATGCGCACGTGCAGCTCCTTTTATCGCATGAATGTCATTTTGTTTATATTCTTGATAGTCCCATTCACCATTAGATCGATACCAAGTATAATGACCGATATCATGCAAGAATCCTGCTTTTGCTGCTAAATCCGGATCAACCTTGTTTTGTACTGCGATTTCAAAAGCCTTTTCCGCAACTGCAATTGCATGCGCCATTCCGGAACGTCTTACATATTTTTGAACAATCGGATGATTGTATAATTTTTCTAACGACACATTTCTCATACTTTTTCCTCCTTTTTTCTATTTTTCTATTTTTCTATAACTCGTGAAAGTATATTGTTTTATAAAATATCACTTTTCCGGAAGAATTACAATAGTTTATTCACCTCAATTACAAAAATTGACCGAAAACAATTGGCAATTCCATTTACACTTTTTCTATTGACATATCAATACCTTTGAAGAGGTTAAGCTAGTGGGTATTCTCAAATCTTTAATAACCATTAGTTTAGGTGAAAATATAAAGGTAGAAATTGGAAACAGACTAATACGAAACACTTTTCCGTTTATCGAAAATATAATCCATCATAAAAGCACACATAATTCCAACCGTATATCGAAGTAAATCCACGAATAAAAAACCTTTCCCTAATATTAATCCACCAAGGGTAGCATTCCGAATCTGATTTATCCATTGTTCTTGATATAACTGACTAAACTCAATCCCAAAACTGAACAAAAAGCTAAAAAGAATCGAGAAAACTATTTTTTTCCGAATAAGGATCAATCGGAAGCCGTAATACACCATCATTGTCCATAGCATATCTCCAAGCTGTTCCGCTACAATTACTGGAAGCAGCTGACTATAGTTTCTAGACGCTAAACCAGCAATTATCGTTCCAATAATTGCTAGCAAATAGAGGACTCTTTTCTTTGTTAAATCATGATTTACCCTTATATTTTTCTTTTTCACAAAAATCACTCTTTACTCATGAAAGTTAGTAAAAATAGTATACAACATCCAAAATGGCCGAATCATTGATTACGACCATTTTGGTTTCTAAGAATTCGTGATGCGCTGTTTATCGGGAAGCTTCAAAGATAAAGCTAAAATTAATACGCAAAAAACAAAACATACAATGGCAACATTATGTAAATGTTGGACATCTAAATGACGGTTAAAAGCAATACCAAGTAAACTGGAAGATAAAATGGAACCAATATAACGACTTGTTTGAAATAAACCAGATGCGGATCCAGTTTCCTCTGGCTTGACATGTTCATACAATGCGGTTTGCATGGAAATATTATTAAATCCATTACTAATACCGAGCACAGACATGATGATTAAAAACCAAATTAATGGGGAACGATCATGCAGTGTTAATAATAGGGCAGTTCCGAATAATAATGTAGATGCTCCGATTACCAAAGGTAATTTTGATCCATTACGGTCGATTAGTCTCCCAGTGAAAGGGGCGACAATTACACCAAAACCGGCTAAAGCAAGCATAATCAACCCTGTATGTTTTTCACTATAATGCTGTACCTGTTGTAAAAAGGTAGGAAATCCAAAGAAATAACAATAAAAAACGAGGTTCATACAAATATATTGAATATAAATCGCTAATACATTTTTGTTTTTCTTCAATGATTGTAAATCAATAAATGGATCGACTTGCTTTTTCTCGAAAATGCCAAAAAGCATTGTCGTAAGCAGAAAGACTATTAGCGCAATCCAGCTAATCTTATTTTCAAGTGAAAGTAGGAACAATATTAAACTAATCATTAAAATGATAAAAAAGGTAATTCCGCCAAAGTCAATTTTCTGATGCTTCGCTGTTTCTGTTTGTTTATTAGGTAAAATAAAAATCGCCAATACGAAAGATAGAATAATAAAAGGAAAGTTCACCATAAAAATCGATGGCCAATCCCATGAATCAATTAAAAATCCACCAATGGAAGGACCGAATGCAGCAGAAGTGGAAGCAAATACGGATAATGCTGCGAGTGCTTTTCCTTGTCCTTTGGAAATACTCGTTCGAACGATACTCATCCCGCTTGGAAATAGAGTAGAGCTACCGATTGCCTGAAGGGCACGACAGCCTAATAAAAATAAAAAATTCGGGGAAAACGGTGCTACAACGGAAGCAACAGCCACTATACTGAGTCCGATTAAAAACAATCGCTTCGGACCAAACATATCCGTCAATTTACCCATAACTGGTTGAGCTGCTGCACTTGCTAAGTAAAAAATGGAAATTAACCAGGAAGCATCTGCAAACGTCAAGGCAAATTCATGCTGCATGCGGGTTAATGCAACTGAAATCATGGATGAATTGAGTGGGTTTAATAATGTACCGAGACCAATCGTAAGGACAAGCAGCCAAGGCTTTCGTAATTTTTCTGTCATCATCATCACCTAATTGTATAGTTTTCCTTACGTTAAAAAGAGAATACATATATAATATGTCAAAATTGGAGGAATCTAAAGAAATTTGCTTCAAAAAATATATATCCGTAATGCAATGGATGCTGTTAAATTTAATAACGATTAAAAGTTAATTTTTCATGTGTATTAATTGTACTCAAACTGGGAGTGCAAAAGAGTTGTATTTTTCTAATTTTTCATTTATTGTAATGGTATACCAATTTGGTATTTTTCATTTTTATTAATAGCGAAGACAATATATTTTGGTTTGGAGGGGAAGGCTTGAAGAAGGATTTTGTAGTGAATAAGTTACGGGAAGTGATAATAAGTGGGTACTTTCGTCCAGGGGAGAGCTTAAGTGAGCGGGAGATTGCTGAAATGCTTGGTGTAAGTCGAACGCCTGTGAGAGAAGCCTTTCAGCGCCTAAAGCTAGAAGGAATTGTAGCATACACACCAAAAAAAGGAATGATGATTCCAACGTTTGACACAGAACAATTGAAACAAATTTATAGTGTAAGAGAGCATATAGAGGGATGTGCTGCTAGATTGTTAGCAGAGAAAGCAGATAAACAGACGATTATAGCGGCGATGCGAGAAAACATCGAGCTTGCATCAACAGCGGATGACCCTAAAAAGCAAGCGGTTATTAATGGGAATTTTCATCAATTAATGGCAGAAGGTACAGAAAATCAGTATTTAATCAATATTTATCAAACGTTACGTTCCAATATTAGCCTCATACGTTCCACCTCTTTGTCCTATTCCAATCGAGTAAAAACCAATTTGAAAGAACATATCCATATTTGTGATGCGATTGAAAGTGGTGATGTTAATTTAGCAGAACAGGTAACTAGATCCCATATCCGAAATAGTATGACATCAGCATTTTCTTTATTAGAATTGGAGCGGCAAACGAACCAATTTAAATTGGAAAATTAATGAAAAAAAACCTTACACAAGTCGATGTAAGGTTTTTTTACGCAAATAAAAGAAAGATTTATATAAAAATTAAAATTCTAAATAATATAAAATTTATATTGCGTTTTTAAAATTGTTCGTGTATATTTTGATTATTGGTACACCGAATTGGTATACCATTTCACTTGAAATTATATGAAGGGGGAATGACGCACGTGACATACAAGCTGGGAATACTAAAAGGGGACGATATCGGTTTAGAAGTAGTACCTGTTGCTGTACAGGTAATGAAGGAAGCATTGGCAAAATTTCCAGAGGTTAAGGTAGAGTGGGTAGACCTACCGATCGGTTATACTTCTTATTTAGACACAGGAGAAACCTTTCCAGATGCCACCTTTAACAAACTAAAGGAGCTTACTGGCTGGATTTTAGGACCGATTGGACATATGGCATATCCTAAGAATGATCCAAAGGCGATTAATCCACATCCAATAATACGTAGAGTGTTTGATATGTACAGTAATATTCGACCAAGTCGCTCCTATCCGAATGTGAAGTCAGTACATAAGGATGTCGACTTAGTGGTTGTTCGAGAGAATAATGAAGGCTTCCAGCCAGACCGAAATATGTTTAAAGGGACTGGGGAGTTTATGCCTAATCCAGACCTTGCCATGTCTGTTCGTGTTATTTCTCGGAGAAATTCGATGGCAGTTGCAGAAACAGCTTTTCAATTAGCAATGGAGAGGAAAAAGAAGGTAACAGCAATTCATAAAAATACCGTATTTAAATTGGGTTGTGGCTTGTTTGTGGAATGCTGTCGCCAAGTGGCAGAAAGATACCCAGAGGTAGAATTTGATGAGTTAATTGTAGACTCGGCAGCAGCTGCTTTAGTAATGAAACCACAAAAGTACGATGTGTTAGTAACTACCAATATGTTTGGAGATATTTTGTCTGATCTAACTTCTGGTTTAGTTGGTGGATTAGGTATGGCACCTGGCTTATGCGTCGGTGGTGAGTATTCTATGGCACAGGCAACACATGGATCTGCTCCAGATATCGCGGGAAAACAAATAGCCAATCCATATGCAATGGTCATGTCTGGAAAGATGCTATTGGAATGGCTAGGGGTGAAACATAAGGATCCGGCATTATTGCAAGCTTCTAAATTAATTGAGGAATCAGTAGAACGGGTATTTGCAAAAGGTATTATGACTCGTGATTTAGGGGGAAATGCTTCAACAAATGAAATGGGAGAAGCTATTTGCAGAGAAATTAATGAACAATTTTCAGGAGTACAATCATAATGGTTTTTTTAATGAAGAACGCTTGGGGATGGCGGAATTTATGAGAGAAGACTCTAGCAAAAGAAAAATAAGATAATGCTAGTTCCATTAATTGTAAACGGTTTCACAATAGAGAGGGGAAATGTTTGGGATGAAAAAGTGGAGATTTTTACTAGTTATGTTCACAGTATTATTGCTACTTGGAGCTTGTGGATCCAATGCATCTACTGGAAATAATGCTGGGAGTGGGGATAAAAATTATCCGTCACAGCCATTAACCGTAGTGGTGCCTAACTCGGCTGGTGGGGGAAATGATACAGCCGCACGAATGATGTCTAAACTATTAAATGATTTGAAGCTCGTTGAACAACCATTTACGATCCAAAATAAACCAGGTGGAGGGCAGGCTGTTGGAATGGCTGAATTTGTTACAAAATATAAAGATGATTATGGCCTATATTTAGGGTCCCCACCAACAATTATTAATTACTTACGAAAAGAAGGGAACAGTCCGTATGGTCATAATGATGTAACACCGCTTGGATTACTATATAGTGATATCGCCATTCTAGCTGTAAAAGCAGACTCTAAATATAAAGACCTTGCCTCCTTTGTAGCGGATTTAAAGGCGAATCCAGAAGGTGTCTCCATAGTTGGTGGCTCTGGTCCAGGATCCCAGGATCATTTAGTCGTTATGTTGCTTGCTGATAAATTAGGAATTGATCCAAATAAAGTGAAATATGTAGGATACGATGGCAGTAGTGATGCACTCACTTCTATACTCGGGGACAATGGGGATGCATTAGCGACCGATTTATCTGGGATATCCGAATTTGTTAAATCAGGAGATGTAAGAATACTAGCAGTAGCATCTCCAGAAAGATTAGGTGGTGAGCTTGCCGACATTCCGACCTATCAAGAACAAGGAGTGGATTTAGTTTATTACAATTGGCGTGGCGTCTTTGGCCCAAAAAATATGAGTGAAAACGCAATTGCATTTTGGGATGAAAAGCTTAAAGAGTTAACAGAAACAGAAGAATTTCAAGCAGAGCTAGCTGCAAGTGGCTTCAAGCCAGGCTATATGAATAAAGAAGACTTTACACAGTATTTAAAAGAACAAGAGGATATGTTCACAGACATCTTGAAAAAATTAAATATGTTGAAATAGGGATATTTTTATTGGAAGGGAAAGGGGCTGTATCTTTTCCTTTCCCATTTCCATTAAGGAGGGGATATTGTGAATAAAACATTTGACCGCTACGCAGGAATTGTATTTCTAGCAATTGGTGCATTTTTTATCATTGAAAGTCACCGAATCTCAGCAAATGCTTATGGAAGCTCCGTTGGTCCAAATGTATTTCCGTTCGGATTAGGTATTTTGCTAGGCTTGCTAAGTATTCGATTAATCTATGAAACATTTAAATATCAGCAAACAGAGAATCAAAAGGAAAAATTAGATTATAAACGTTTTGCGATTATTCTCGTAGCTTCTGTTTTATATGCACTTTTGTTGGAGGATGCAGGATATGTCGTTACTACATTTTTGTTTTTACTTATTGGATTCCAGACGATGCAGCGAGGAAAAATTTTTGTAACTTTGATTATTTCATTGTCCTTTTCAGTCGGTGTATTTCTTCTCTTTGATAAATTACTGAATGTTCCATTACCTTCATCAGCAAGCTGGCTAGGGATTTTGTAGGAGGTGCTTTATGAGTACACTTGAATTTTTATTACATGGATTTTCGGTTGCATTTCAATGGTATAATTTGTTATTTGCCTTTTTTGGTGTATTAATAGGTACTGCCGTTGGGGTACTTCCCGGAATTGGACCGATGAATGGGGTCGCACTCCTGCTACCAATTACTGCATCAATCACTGGCACCTTAAGTCCAGAACAAGCGGCAGCTAGCGGTATTATTTTATTGGCAGGAATTTATTATGGTGCAATGTATGGTGGTTCTACTACGTCGATTTTATTAAATACACCTGGTGAATCATCCTCAGTTATGACGGTAATAGATGGACATCAAATGGCTAAGCAAGGAAGAGCAGGTGCTGCGCTCGGTATTTCTGCAATAGGCTCATTCGTTGCAGGAATTATATCTTTACTAGGTCTAATTTTACTTGCAAAGCCGTTATCAGCAATTGCGATAAATTTTGGTCCAGCGGAATATTTCTCCTTAATGATTCTAGGACTTCTTGCTGTAAGTGGGTTAGTCGGAAAATCTATGACAAAGGCATTAATAATGCTTGTAATGGGGCTACTTCTTGGAACTATCGGGATTGATGCGGTATCTGGTGCTGCTCGTTTTACATACAATATTCCGATTCTCTACTCCGGTATCTCCTTTTTAACCATTGCAGTAGGTCTATTTGCTGTCGGGGAAGTGTTTAAGTCGATTTTAGAAAGGGATTCCAATTCTGGTGCATTGGCAAAGATTGACAAGCCATATCCAACGAAGCAGGATTTAAAGGATTCGGCATTGCCAATTACACGTAGTTCCTTTCTAGGTTTTTTAATTGGAATTTTGCCAGGGGCAGGAGCAACCATTGCATCGGCATTTAGTTATGTGATGGAAAAGAAGCTGAGTAAAAATCCTGAAAAATTTGGTAAAGGTGCTATCGAGGGGGTAGCTGCACCTGAAACTGCAAATAATGCTGCGGCAGGGGGAGCGATGATACCACTATTAACGCTAGGAATTCCTGGATCAGGAACGACTGCTATTTTAATGGGTGCCTTTATCATGTATAACATACAGCCAGGTCCTCTTTTGTTTGAAAATCATCCAAGTGTCGTTTGGGGCTTAATCGCAAGTATGTTTGTCGGGAACTTAATGCTCTTAATTTTGAATCTGCCATTGGTAAAAATATTTGCCAAAATGATAAGTACACCGGTGAAATATTTATTACCCCTTATCATTGCATTTTCTATATTTGGGGTGTATGCGGTTCAAGTGAATTCATTTGATTTACTGCTATTAATTCTATGTGGATTGTTTGGTTATTTTCTATCAAAAAATGATTTTCCTCTACCGCCATTAGTATTAGCACTAGTGCTAGGACCAATGCTGGAAAATAATATGATGAGAGCATTAACATTATCCAATGGAAATTATGCTATTTTTATTCAAAAACCAATATCTGCAATATTTTTATTGATTTCGGTATTATGGTTAGTTGTACCATTTCTACTGAAACGAAGAAAAAATAAAGGAAAGAATACCTCTGTAGAAATTGGTAATTAACGATGCATCATCAAATAGGAAGTGATTATTACGTACGGATTAATATTTATTGTTGTAAACCTACTAACATTGCTTCTGTTTTTATGGATTCCAGTAATACATGCAAAAATGCTTTTCATTCTTGTGTTTGCCTTAACCGGCTGGAGTATGAAAATTCTTCCCCAAGGAATGATATCGTTAACGATAATCGTCCTTATTCCACTATTTGGATTGGGGAGCTTTTCGGATAGCTTGGCAGGATTTAGTGAACCATTTGTTTGGCTACTAGTATCTGCTTTTGTTTTTTCTGGGGGAATGGAGAAGACGGGAATTGGCACAAGGATGTCTTTTAGCTTGCTGTTCTATGCAAAGGGGAAACCAAGTAGGATTTTATTATATGTCTTACTATCCATTGTCACTCTCGGCTTTTTTATTCCGACTTCAGCAGGTAGAAGTGCCACGATAATGCCGGTATCTAAAGGTCTTATTGCAATTGTAAAGGATAAGACACAAGCGATTTTTTATGGGAAAAGTATCATGATTGGTGTCGCACTAACGTCCAGCTTCGTTGGCTGGGGATTAATGACCGGATCGAATTCCTCTGTATATGCAGTTTCTGCTGTTAATTCAATATTGGGGTTCGAATGGAGTTATTCGTATTGGTTTTTATGTAATTTCCCAATCATGATCATTGTTGTATTTTGCTTTTGGCTTATATTAAAAAAATTATTTCTAAGACATGTTGATGTGGAATTGGAACAAATCGATTTCGTACTACAAGAACGAGCTTCCTTAGGAAAGATGAAGCCCTCAGAATGGAGAATATTAATCATTGCAATTTTCACACTTGTTGGCTGGGTAACAGAACCCGTCCATGGGCTTTCAGTCTCCTATATTGCGTTAATAGGGTCGATTATATCCTGCTTGCCCATCGTTGGAGTGCAAACTTGGGACGAGGTAAAAAAACGTATTGCCTGGGATACAATAATTTTATTTGGTGCTGGTATAGCCATTGCGGATGCAATGCACCGTAATAATACAGCGAGCTGGATTACCGCTAATATAACAACTATCATCCCAGAAATAACTCCACTTGGAGCTGCAGCATTTATTTTAGTACTAGTACTCGTCCTTCGGTTAGGGTTTGCAGAAATGCTCGCAATAACCGCAACCATTATGCCTATTACCATTAGTCTAGCAAATACTTGGTCGATAAATCCAATTTGGCTCATTCAAATCATGATTATCGCCTGTTCGTTTAGTTATTTCCTTCCGTTCCAATCTACAGCAAACTTGATTTCTTATAGTTATGGCTATTTCAAAGAAAAGGACCTTCTACTTACAGGAACGATACTTACTCCAATCGTCATCATTATTGTCATTATAGGTTCACTGTATTATTGGCCACTAGTAGGATTACATCCTTGATAAATAGGGGGTGAAAGGTGAAATTATAAATTTAAAACGTAGTTTGTAGCACTCTTTAATAGGGTGTTTTTCTTTTGTATTAAAAAGCAAAATTCAATAGAGAAACACCCACAAAAAGCATGTAAGACCTCTTGTGGGTGTGTATTTCGAAACTTTTCATTCTATAATTGTATTAAACACTTTGTCTTTCTTTTTCTGTAATAGCTGTTCCTTCTGTATGCGGAGTTTCTGTCTTTTTCGATCCAGATGCAAACCAACCGATAACGGCAATTGCTATCATCACAACCCAGAAAATCGAATTCCAAATCGGACCTTCGACAAAGGAGTGTGGGATGATATGTACTGCTTCATGGGCTAATGTGTGCATCACTAATTTTACCCCAACCCATCCAACAATTAACATCGCAGCGGACTCTAAACTTGGACGTTCGGTTAATAACTTAATGAATAATGCGGAAGCAAATCGAATAACAATCAGACCTGCAAGTGCACCTAATACAATCACGACAAACTGTGCAGTATCCATACCACCAATATGTCCAAAAGTAGTAAGCGGAAGCGCGATAACTAGTGCCACAGCAGCTAAAATCGAATCAATTGCAAAGGCAATATCTGCTAATGCAATTTGTGCAACAGCGGCTTTAAAGCTTTTTTGCTTTACTTGCTTCTCCCCATGGTCTTTTTTAAGGAAATGTTTTGCCGCAATAAAAATCAAGTATGCAGCACCAATTGCTTGCACTTCCCATACATTAAATAAGAATGAAATTATGAAAATGGCACCGATACGGAATATAAAAGCAAGTGCTAAACCGATATTGAGTGCTTTCCTTTGTTGTTCCTCTGGCAATCCTTTTGCCATTACTGCTAGAACGAGAGCATTATCTGCAGATAATAAACCTTCAAGTACGACTAAAACTAATAAAACTGTACCATATTGTAAAAATAAAGATAAATCCATTTGCAAACCTCCAATGTAATTTTTTTGAAAAATCAAAAAGAGAACAAAAAAGACCTTTGAATTATGAATAAGCTTCATAATTCAAAGGTCTTGTTAACAACCGAGGCTGCCAATAAAACCGATGGGAAATCCCATGTAATGACGGCTTTATTGTAAAAACTACTCCCCTTTGATTATCTACGAAATTATTTCCTTATTAAAACTATACAAATATCAGCAGAAAAAATCAATCCTTTTTTCTTGTAAGTTCAAAAATAATTTTGAGAATAAAAGAAACAAGCATACATAAAGACGGATAAAAGCGGTACTAATTCAAGGTTTGACGGATTTCGAAATGCCTATATTTGGTTCATTTAGTTTATAAAAAATATTTACAGAAAGGTTTATACGCTAGACCTTTTTAAAGCAACGATATAATGAATTGCCATTCGATAGAAATTTTTTAGTCCATTTTTCCTTTCTAACGATATAACAATAGTAGATGGTATTTGCCTTGATTAAAAAAATTATTCCATATTGAAAGGAAGAGGAAGATGAGTAATCTTGTAATCAATGAAAAACCGATGCTATTATTACCTAATTTTGCCAAGAAAATTGGTTTAAATGAAGCAATCTTTGTTCAGCAGCTTCATTATTGGCTGCAGCGAAGTAATCATGAACATGATGGGTATAAATGGGTATATAACACGTATGAAGACTGGCAAGCACAGTTTCCGTTTTGGTCAATTAGTACAGTCAAACGAATAATTTCCAAATTAGAATCAGAAAAAATAATCATCTCCAGCAATTATAATCGAATGAAAATGGACAAGACGAAATGGTATCGAATTAATTATGAATTATTAAATCTACAATATGGTGGGGAGGAAGAGGAAGGGAGGTCTCCATCGAAAACGCATAAAACTTATCCATCCCTTGGAGAGAATAAAAAAGAGGATCGCTTGGCTGAGCAAGAGGAAATACGACATTCCATTGTTTCGAATAGTAAGAAAGAGGAAACTCTATTGGGTCAAAATAATCCATCGGTGAGCGGGAAACTGGTACAAGGTGCTCCAATTTATTATCATTCCAACACTCGTAATCGTTCACTAAACAGTTCAAACTGGAAAACAAATGGTATCAAATGGAATAAAGCAATACCAGAGACTTCTTCAGAGATTACCCAAGAGGATTTTCAAAAAAAAATAATAACCACCATTACCACCAACGCAGCTGCCAACAAAAGGATACCTATAGAAAATGCCTTTCGGTTTTTCAAAGAAAATGGTTTTGGGACATTAAATCATTATTACGTAAGAAAAATCTCTGATTGGTCAACTAAATTATCAGAGGAATTGGTGATTGAAGCATTGAAACGAGCTATCGAGATGGGAAAAATGAATTGGAAATATGTTGATGCAATTCTTTCTTATTGGTTAAAGAGTGACTTTCAGACGATTAAACAAATTGAGGATGCGGAAAGGAAATTTAGGGAACAAAGGAATAGAAGGAGACAACAGATGGAAAGGCGGTATTGGAATTAATCGACCACCAATTTACAAGAAAACGAGGTATTTTGAATATGATAGTAACTCAGGGAGAGCGCTTGATTATTGATGTAAGTTTAGAGACAGGTCCACTAACAAAATCATTACGGACCTGTTGTTGGATCATGGATTTGATCGTTTTTTAATTAAGCAAATTTTCGTTTACCATTTCAGCTACGACTTTATCGATACATCCTTCGATAGCATTTACTTGCTGCTTAATCTGTTGAACGGTATCACGGATAGTAGTCCCTTTAATTGGTAGGGTCATCACCAGTAGTTTTGTGTTTTTCGATTTCGTCTCGATTCCATGCTGCTTCGTAATTTCCAAAAGTTTTTCTTGAAACATCTGTTTATTACTCATAAATGTCTCATACCCAGGTAAATGCTTGATTTTGTCATGGGGCTCATATGGATGCGTTTCAAAGCGAATACCTATTTCACGGATTCCGTTCTTTTGCTTATTTAGCAAATTAATATAAACATCAATGTGAATGTAAAAAGTTTGGGTAAGACCTACTTCCGTATGGGGTTCGGAGCTATACCAATTCTTCTTCGTGATCAAAAATAAAAAGTTATTCCGTCCCGCACCGGCAACTTCACCCCAACGCAAATCAAGGTTTGGATTCGTAGACATTGTTTCATAGAGAATGTTCTGCCAACAAATTTTTCGTTGCATCCCGTCCATCTCTACATTGGATGCAAGACTCTTGTATGGGGTTTGCATTGGTTCATAGAATCGGTGCAATGTCTCCTGAAAATCTTTGAAAATGGTTGAAAGAGTAGGGTCCTTAAGTGGCCAGTCGCCAGATAAAAATAGTTGATAGTTTAAGAACACATACTTGGAATTTTTTGGTCTAGTGGTTGTGTCTAAAGCTAAAAAAATAAAGTGAAATTTCGTGTCAGTTAAGTCAATGTTAAATCGTTTAGCCATACGCTTCCTAGCTTCGAGCGATTCATAACGATTCGTTTGTTCATTCCCTTCAGCAGAGCCCATTTTATTTTCGATAATAATCAATTGGATTTCCGAATCAGAAGTAGCTTTAATAATCACGTCCGGTGTCCCGATTGCTTTTCCGAGACCGACTCGAGTTTCGATTTCAAAACTAGCATTGTTGTCGACAAAAATTTTAGCTTCCTGCAAAAAGCACGCGAGAAACTGGTTATTATCATCTTTGAAACAATGGATTAGAAAATCGGAAATCGTATCTTCTTTATAAAAAATATTCAGCGCATCAAAGGTATTCATATTGTTTTACCTCCAACTTTTCTAGGATTGTATAGAATTATTGTAACATGAGAATTTCTATCATCTCTACCTATGATCATTAAAAGAGATTGATAGAATCAGCAGGAACTAGTAGAAAACTGTCGAATTATTTCATACAGTGGACAAAAAAAAAATGTAACATTATTCGATAGACGATTCGTGTTTTGTCCATTAGTGCTTATGAAGAGAAAGGCTGTATTTCAATGAAATCTAAGGCTAGTTTTCGTTTCATTTGGTTGAGTAGTGCCATTTCTGAATTCGGAGGTGCGCTTTTTACCGCCTGTAATTCTATCTTAATTTATGAGGTAACAGGTTCGCCGTCTGCATTAGGGCTTGTTTGGCTAATTTATTATATCCCTTCCTTTTTTATGCAATTATTTATTGGACCATATATTGATCGGTGGAGCCGAAAATGGACGATGATCCTTTGCCAACTCATTCGAATGGTACTTGCAACTGTTTTAGTTGTTGCGCTTTTTATCGATAATTTTACGATCGCCTTTATTTACATCATCCAGATTATTGTCGGATTAATCATGCCAATTTTCACACCAGCAAATCAAGCGATTTTACCTACCATTGTCGAGAAGGAACAACTCATAAAAGCAAATGCTTCGTTAGAGAGTATTCGCCAAGTGATGGCAGTAATGGGACCGTTATTATCAGGAATATTCATCGATCTATTGGCAATCGAATGGATTGTCTGTATTATTGCGACAGCATTTGGTATAAGCGCACTTCTCTTGATTAATGTTAAAGAAGAATACAAAAAAATAACGGAGCGAAACCGATGGATATCCGAATTCCGAGAAGGACTTCAATCATATTTCAAGCATAAATTAATTGTTTGGCTTGGAGTGTTCTTTGGTTTTGTCCAATTTGGTGTAGGGGTGACCATTGTTACAACTTTGCCTTATATTACGACAATTTTAGAGGAACCGTATGCAGCGTATGGATTGTTTATGGCGGGATTTCCAATCGGTTATATTTTCGGTGCCATGATAAATGCAAGATTAGGTACCATTAAAGGAATCGGGCTGCTATTTTCCACCTTATTTATTGGCGGGTGCACGTATATTTCCTTAAGTATAACGTCTTGGTATTCACTTGCACTTGTGACAGAATGTATCGCTGGCATCGCAATTGCCATCTTTACTATTTATAACCTCACACTTATTCAACGGGTTATTCCAAATCATGTAATGGGAAAGGTAACATCTGTGCGATTATTAATTATGCGGACGATGCTTCCAGCTGGTATTTTATTTGCAACGGTCGCTGTACAGTTTTACAGTATCCGTACACTCTATTTGGTAATAGGGAGTATCATTTGTATAACGGCATTGATTGGCTATTTTTATTTGTCGAAACAACAGGTTCAGGTAGTGGAATCATCGGGTACGAAAGTTACGCTATAGTGAGCGGAAAATATTAGTGACTGTATAGGGATATATTTTCAAAATACGCAAGTTTAGGCAAAATAACGGCATAATATAGGCTGAATCCATTATTACGATTCAGTCCTCTTTATTTTGTAATGGTGTTGACATGACACTAAATGGTGTCGTATAATTAAGACACCAAATGGTGGCTGATTTAAAAGGTGGGGTACATTTGAAAGAGAATAATCATGAGCGTGATGTTTATGCAGCCATTGCTGACCCTACAAGACGTAAACTACTGCAACTTTTGGCAGAGGCAGAGGAGTTACCTCTTAAAGAATTAACCACACATTTTTCAATGGGTCGGACAGCTGTTTCGAAACATTTGGCAATACTGAAGGAAGCCAGGCTAGTTATCGACCGGAAAGTTGGGAGAGAAACAAGGTATCGATTAAATGCCGATCCATTAAAGGAAGTAAAAGACTGGGTAAGTTTTTACGAGAAGTTTTGGGTGGATAGAGTGGCAATTTTAAAACAATTATTAGAGGAGGAATAAGCAATGACAGGATTTTCATTAGATTTTCAGTTTAAAAGCTCGATTGATAAGGTGTGGGAAGCGTTAACCGATTCGGAAACACTTGCAAAATGGGTGATGAAAAATGATTTTAAACCTATTGTTGGATATAAATGTCAATTTCGTAATGAACAATGGAATTTAATTGTTGATTGTGAAGTATTGGTTGTAGAGGAACCATATAAGCTTTCCTATACTTGGATTGGTGGTCCAATCGATACGATTGTGACATGGACATTAAAAGAAGAAGCGGGAATGACCCATCTTCACCTAGAGCATACTGGCTTTGAAGAAGAAAACCAAGCATTTAATGGTGCGAAATATGGTTGGGCAAATATGGTGAACGAGCTTAAAAAAGTTATCGGAGAGTAATGCGCGCTTCCATTCAGTTACTTCATTTTTTCATAAAAAAGGGGGTGTATCTCTATGACGAATAGTAAAACGAGTCGTAAAGTCGATGGATTTATAAGAAAAGCCACAAAGTGGAAAGCAGAATACGAGACATTAAGAAAAATTGTGTTGGATTGTGATCTGACTGAAGAAATTAAGTGGATGCATCCTTGCTATACTTTTGAGAATAAAAATATCGTGCTTATTCATGGCTTTAAGGAGTATTGTGCACTACTGTTTCCGAAAGGTGCCCTGCTAAAGGATCCGAATCATATTTTAATTCAACAAACAGAAAATTCCCAGTCCGCAAGGCAAATTCGCTTTACCAATGTACAAGAAATCGTGGAGCTCGAACCGGCTATAAAGGGGTATATTTCTGAAGCAATAGAGGTGGAAAAGGCTGGATTAGAAGTAGAATTTAAAAAGCATTCCGATTACCCAGTACCGGAAGAACTGGAAACGAAATTCGCAGAAAATCCAGAATTGAAAACTGCTTTTGAAGCATTAACACCAGGAAGGCAACGGGCATATCTCCTTTATTTCGCACAAGCAAAGCAATCAAAAACACGTGTGACAAGAATTGAAAAATATACAGAAAAGATCCTCGAAGGTAAAGGATTGAATGATTAGTTCTAGACTTTGACGAAAGAGAGTACGTATGGAAATTGTTGAATTAATAGCTAAAAATAAATAGTTAGAAAAGGCAATACAAGTTTTTTGGGAAAAATGGGGAAACGAGGATAATTATCCATTTTATGAAGATGCTATAGTACATTCCTGTTCTTCATCGGATTTTCCAAAGTTTTATGTAGCAATAGATAATGAACCGATTATTGGAACATATGCATTATTACGAAATGACCTTAATAACCGCCAGGACTTGTGTCCATGGCTAGCCTGCCTTTATGTAGACGAAAAATATAGAGGGAAGGAAATAGGATCAAAATTGTTGCAACACGGTTTAATGGAAGCTGCCAAAAAAGGATATAAAAAACTATTTCTAGCAACGGATTTGGAAGGCTATTATGAAAAATATGGTTGGAAACATAGTGGGCTAGTATATGGTGCTAGTGGTTATTCCATCAATTTCTATGAAAAAGAGACGAATGTTATGTAAAAATTAGTATAAAAGGAGCGATAATCTCTTTCAAAATAGGATAGAAGATGTCTTCAAATACATCAAATTCATAATAGCGGCGTACATCATTTTTACTGAAGGTAGATAAGTGAGGAACTTCTGTGTAGAAATCGAAGAAATCCGATAGAACAGAGCAGGAAGCTTTTCTAGGAAAGTTTAGCTATTAGAAAAAATACAAATTAAAATTAATGAAAAAACAATAAACTTTATGAAAATAACGAAAGAATTAATGATAGAATAATAGACAAGTAAAGTAGTTAGTCAAACGGTGAGGAGAAAACGTATAATGAAGCGATTTGCTGTCGTATTTTTGTTCTTGATTAGTCTTTCTCTTTTTACCCCCAGGGCATTTTCCGCTGATGAAACCACTACCCCTTCTGGTATTCCGATGGAAGATTTGGAGAAATTTATTGATGACTATGTAGCCGACTACATCGGATATACTGCTGCAGGTGCTTCTATTGTTGTCGTAAAGGATCAAGAAATTGTTTTCTCCAAGGGATATGGTTATGGTGATATTGCAAACGGAATTCCAATGGAAGCTAATACATCCATTTTGGAATGGGGATCGATTACGAAATTAATGGTTTGGACTTCCGTTATGCAATTGGTGGAGCAAGGAAAAATCGATTTACATGAAGATATCCGAAATTACTTGCCAAATGGGTTTTTGGAAAAATTATCGTATGAGAAATCGATTACGATGTTACATTTAATGCATCATACGGCTGGATACGAGGACAACATTTTTGATTTGCTTATTTCGTCCCCGAATCAAATGACAACCTTAGAAGAAACGTTGAAATTATCAGAGCCGAAACAAGTATACCCACCTGGAGAAGTCGTAGCTTATTCAAATTATACAACCTCGTTAGCCGCATTTATTGTGGAGCAAGTAACCGGGCAAAATTTTTATGACTATGTCGACGAACATATTTTATCAAAATTACATATGAACCAGTCGACCATTCATCTACCCGTGGAAGAAGATCCGGATATTCTTAAGAACATTACGAAAGGCTACAGCCTGCTAGATTATTCCCAATTTGAGGAATCCGTTCCGTTTTATATACCGATGTATCCAAGTGGTGGAATGAACGGAACAGCAGAGGATTTAGCGAAGTTTGCCATAGCATTAATGCCAAGAGAAGATAAACAAACACCATTATTTGGAAGCAATCAAACATTACAAGAGATGCTTTCCACAAGCTATTCCGTTAATGAAAATGTTCCAGGAAATGCCCATGGCTTTTGGGAGTATTCAGGTGCAAAACGAGGGCTATTCCATTCAGGGAACACCGTTGCATTTTCTAGTAATTTACATATGGTGCCTGAGGAAAATTTCGCAGTCGTTGTACTAACCAACCAATCCGGAGAAATTAATCTTTCGTATGGATTGGTAAAGGCATTAGTGGGTGAAGACGAACGTATGGTGGAAGATAATTTGCCGAGTAATTCTAACGTTGAAGGGACCTACTTATCCGCCAGGCGAATGATGGATGGCTTTCTGAGTCTTTATTACTACTATTTAACACCATTTCATGTAACGGCACAGAACGAGAATGAAATTGTAGTAGATGCTGCAGGATTGGAAGCCATTTATCAACAAACAAGTCCATATGTTTATCAAATGACGAGTGGGAGTGCTGCTTTCATTCCAAATGATATTTTATATTTCCATGTAAAGGATGGAGTGGTTAACCAAATTTCCACGACTTTTTCTGATTACTTACCGATGGATAAAAGTAATGCATGGCTCATGGTAACCTTGCTTTTATTTATTTTTTGCACAGTCTATTTTCTTGTTTCATCAATCTTTTTATTAGTACGAGCCATTTTGAAGCATCAACAGAGAAAACCATCTACTACAATATCGAAATGGAATGGTTTGTTACATCTTTCTGGAACAGGTATAATTGTGAACATTTTTGTGTTGGCGATTCGAATGTTAACGAATTCCAATCGAGCCTACTCGGAATTGTATATCCATTTTGGATTGAATTATGCATTCACAGTGTGTAGTTTATTATCCATTGTGATCATCTGCTTCCAAATGAAAAAAACAGCCTTGTCCAAGTGGCAAAATACAGGCTATCTCCTTTCCATGTTAAGCATTATTTTATTAATTGCTTGGATGATTGTATGGCAATTTTATGCGTAAAAAGAAACATTACTTTTACTAAGTTTGGGGGAATACGATGGAATCTACTATTCTGAATCGTTTAAATGAAATTCAATTGGAAAATAAATTTTCTGGAAGCGTCCTCGTAAAACAAAAAAATGAAACGATCGTGGAGGCATGCTATGGGTATGCCAATCGTTCTGAGCAAATAGAGAATTACATATGGACGCGTTATGGAATAGCTTCTGGCTGTAAACTATTTACCGCTATTGCCATTTGCCAGCTAGTGGAGGAAGGGAAGCTTTCTTTTGAAACAAAGCTAAAGGAATGTCTGGACGTGTCTTTCCCTAAATTCGATGAAGATATTACCATTCATCATCTTTTAACCCATACCTCTGGAATCCCAGATTATTTTGATGAGGACGAAATGGACGATTTTGAAGAATTATGGGTAAACACGCCGATGTACCATATTCGCTCATTAGAAAATTTTTTACCACTTTTTCAGGATTTACCAATGAAATTTTCGTTAGGTGAGAAATTTCATTATAATAATGCTGGATATATTATTCTCGGATTAATCGTCGAGAAGTATCGTCATATGCCTTTTACTAACTATGTTGAAGAACATATTTTTAAGAAAGCAGGAATGAAAGACTCAGGTTATTTTGTATTAGATGCACTTCCGAAAAACACAGCATTTGGCTATCTAGATCTTCCGAATGGAGAATGGAAGACAAATATTTACTCTTTACCAGTTAAAGGTGGTTCCGATGGCGGGGCATTTGTTACGGTAAATGATATGGCAAATTTTTGGGATTCCTTGGTCCACCATCAACTATTAACAGAGGAATTTACGAATAAATTATTAACACCATATGTTTCAACAAATGGGAACAATGGCTTTTATGGATATGGAGTGTGGATAGAAGAAATAGATCAAGAAGTGAATAAATTTCACTTAATGGGATATGACCCTGGAGTTAGTTTTCATTCGGCATATTATCCAAAAACCGCTACAATAAGTGTTATTTGTTCTAATAAATCAGAAGGCGCATTTAACATGATGAAAGCAATCGAGGATGCAATAACAATGTGAATAGCGCATGAAAAAGGTGTTTTTCCAATATGGATGAACACCTTTTTGTATTCGCTACCACTATTTTTTATAAAGATGAAATATTTATAGCAGTTTAGGGTAATTTATACACTAAATGGAATTTAATTAAAGGATGATAGGAATGTCCATAGTAATATTTGCATCTTTTGCCTGGTTAATTATGATTTTATTCGTTTATATGCCGAAATGGTTAACCATCGCCGAAATGATCTTTTTATACTTCATTGTTGGTATTATGACGGTCACTTTATTTACGATCCTTGATGTTAATTTGCATTGGGTTCCAGTTACCCGAAAGGTGGAACAATCACTGGCATTACATCTTTGTCGGTTTATTATCATTCCTTTTCCTGTTATTATGGCTGCGAGTATTTTCAATTCACCATTAAATATTCGTAGAAAATGGATGATAGTAGCATTACTAGTATTCGTATTGTTAGTAGGAGATTGGTTAATGCAAAAGTTTGAACTTATCTTCTTTCGTCACTGGAGTATGGTTTATTCGATATTTATGTATCCAGCGTTTATTTTCCTGTTATCCATGATTTCGAGACTGTATAGACGTTTAGACGGAGGAGGAATTAAGCAATCTTGAGAGTGTATGACCATCATTTTAATGCGAACGAGTGGTTTGTGATCCTCTCACTTGTCGTTGGGACGGTAGTAGTTTTAATACTCCCAAAAAGATTTCCGAAGCAAATAACTACTATTTATTTGCTTTGTGGCGTCTTTATTGGTTTTGTATTTGATCATACGTTAAGTATACTTCCTGTTAGTTTTTATGACTTGAATGATAACTCGAAATTCGAGCTAACGGATTTCTTATCCCATGTCATGTACGGATCTTATAGCTATGTTTTCTTTTATATTTACGATTGTTTAAAAGTAAGTCCAAAATTTTCGCTCGTGTATATATTAATATGGGCTATTATTAGCTTTTGGATAGAGAAACTAGGATTAGTATTTGGTGTTTATCATTATAGGCTCGGATATAAGCTTTTTTACTCCTACGTTATTTATTTGATGGTCCATAGTCTATGGGTTGCCCTTTATTATTTTATGAAAGCATATGGAGAGAAAAAAATTTAATGGATACAAATCTCCTGAAACTACATATGGTGTATTGGTTACAAGTATCTATATAGGAAACGCTCACTAGAAGCATTTGGGGCATTAATCCAAAAAGGATTAATGTTTTTTTATGCGGAAAAATATAACGTAATCTACCAAGTAACTTACAAAATAACCTCTGATGGAAATCCGCATTCATTCTTTATACTTTTTTTATACTTTTCTAGTGAAATTATTTATATCTGTCACTTATGATTACATATATCAGCAATGAGAGGGTGATTGATTAATGTCAGATACAATCTTGAAAGCAACGAATGTTTCAAAAATTTATGGAAAACAAAAAGCGCTTGATAAAGTAACAATCGAAATGAAACGAGGGATGATCTACGGTTTAATTGGAGAAAATGGCGCGGGTAAATCTACTTTTATGCGAACAATTATGGGGTTACTCTCTATCGATGAAGGGGATATCGAGTTGTTTGGAGAAAGTGGCAAAAAGGGATTACAGCTTGCAAGAAGAAGAATGGGTCAATCCATTGAGACGCCAGCACTCTATCCTGAATTAACGGCAAGAGACAATCTCCGCGTCCAAGCTGCAAACGGTGGGGTCAGTGAGCGAGAAATTGACCACCTACTTCGCTTAATGGGAATTGAAGGTACTGGCAAGAAAAAAGTAAAGAACTTCTCCTTAGGGATGCGTCAACGGTTAGCCATTGCATCCACTCTTATAACGAATCCAGAGTTTTTAATTTTGGATGAACCAACAAATGGATTAGATCCGTCTGGGATAGTAGAAATGCGCGAGATTATTCAACGATTAGTGCATGAACGTGGAATTACCGTGTTACTTTCCAGTCATTTACTTGATGAGCTTTCGCAAATTGCAACACATTACGGTATTTTGCATAAAGGAAAGCTCGTGAAAGAACTGTCAAAGGAAGAGTTAGCAAATGAAACTCGCCAATATATCGAGCTTGAGACTACTGCCGTCCAAAAAGCAGTTATTGTGCTCGATGAATTAGGAATATCGGATTATGAGGTTGTTCATTCTACGGGGATTCATATTTATGAACGATTAGATGATGTAGCAAGAATCAATCGCGCACTAGTACTTGCAAACGTGAATGTTACGCGGGTCGGCACGACTAGACAAAAGCTCGAGGATTATTTTTTACAATTAACAGGGGGAACAACGAATGTTTAATCTTTTAACAGCGGAGCGCATCAAATTATTACGAAGTAGAAAACTATGGATTGCCTTCCTTATTTTCGCATTATTACCGATTATCCAAGTAGCTAATAGCAAAATGACGGTGCATTATGGAACAGAACTCGTCCAGGCAACTGATACGGTTATTAATGGAGCAACCGGTATTTTGATGATGGAGAAAAATGGCTTGACGATATTACTTGTCATATGTGCATTTATTGGTTTTTCCGTTGGCGAAGAATTTCATAATGGAACAATTCGAAATGCTCTCTCGTTAGGTCGTAGCCGTACCCATTATTATTTATCCAAGTTAGTCATCGCCTCACTTTTAACATTTGTTGGTGTAATGGTTATGACGGTAATGGGAATGTTAAGCTTTTCGGTTGTATTTGGCTTTGGAGAAGTTGCTAATATTCCCCATTATTATTGGTTTGCAGTAAAAACATTTATTACGCTTTATTTCTTATTGCTTTCCAATGCCTCGATTTATGTCATGATTAGCTTTTTATCAAAAAACAGTAGTATTTCGCTGATTTGGAGCTTTCTTTATACAATTGCCACAGGCTTTGGAGCCGGGATTTTTCAGCAAACGGAGCACTT
Organism: Perspicuibacillus lycopersici; assembly: GCF_025660475.1. Lineage (GTDB taxonomy): Bacteria > Bacillota > Bacilli > Bacillales > Caldibacillaceae > Perspicuibacillus > Perspicuibacillus lycopersici. The sequence goes on along the minus strand of NZ_JAOUSF010000005.1, from coordinate 242,336 downwards.
TAAGCAAGTCACCTATTGGTTTACCGAATCATTTTTGTTTTATTCGGATTTCGCTAGTCCAACAGATATTGCGAAATATCCGGAAATGCTAGTAGTAAGTCTCATCACAATCGTGGTATCATCAACAATAGGAATCCTTCTGTTTAAACGAGCAGATATAAAGTAGGTTGAATCAAGATGTCCGTAATAGTAATAATCGAAGACGATATAGCAATTCATTCCTTAATCAAGGACGCATTGAATGTAAACGAATTTCAAACCATCAGTGCATACTCTGGAACGGAAGCGAAATTACTTCTCGAGCAAAATCAGGTGGATTTAGTTTTATTAGATTTAATGCTCCCGGGAATGAATGGGGAAGTTTTTCTGCAAGAATTTCGCCAAAGCTCCTCAACCCCTGTTATTGTCCTATCCGCTAAAAACGATCAAACATCAAAATTGGAGCTTTTAACAAATGGGGCAGATGATTATATTACAAAGCCTTTTGATGTAAACGAACTACTCGCAAGAATTCACATTCAACTACGTCATGCAAGTAAAGAATCGATTAGAGAGCAAAAAGAAATTCAATATAAGAACATTAATGTGAATTTAGAAACACTTGAAGTAAAAATAGGGGACCAACCAGTCCATCTTACTCGCCGAGAATATGATATTCTTCGCTTATTTTTAGAAAATCCACAAAAAGTATATAGTCGTGCCAATATTTATGAAAGTGTTTGGAATGAACCGTATTTTGATAGTGATAAAACCGTGAACATGCATATTAGTAATTTACGAAATAAACTCAATGGAAATACGAATCATTATATTAAAACCGTATGGGGCATTGGCTTCAAATTGGATTAAGGAAAGGAGCGGGATTGTGATGTGGGGATGGATCTTTGTCTTCCTAGCAGTAGCGCTTCTTCTTTATCTTTTTTTCTTAAAACGGGAGCTACGAAAATTGAAGCTGGCTATCCGAACAGTTCCCGAACGTGCTGGTTTTGGCAGCAGGCTGTCGCTTGATTTTCGAGAGAAAGCATTACTCGAATTAGTGGATGAGCTGAATGTGATGATCGATTCGTTTGAGGAAAAAAACCGAAAAGCAAAACAAATGGAGGAAAATGTAAAGCTCTCCATCGCAGGGCTATCACACGACTTACGTACACCACTTACATCCATTAACGGTTATGTGCAATTATTACATGGAACTAGCGATGATGCGAAGCGAGAGCATTATTTAGCGATTATGGAACAATCTGTGCAACGGTTAATAGAAATGACCGAGCAATTTTATGATATTGCCCGGATTGAAACCAATCAAAAAGAAATTGTATTATCGTCCCTTTCAATCGCCACTATAGTGGAAGAAATTTTCCTTTCCTTTTATGAACAATTAGAAGAAGAGAAAATTGTTGTCCAATTTCCTGATCTGCAAACGGATAGAAAAATTATCGCGGATCAATTGATGCTGACTCGGGTAATTCAAAATATTGTACAAAATATTTTACGCTATGCGAACAGTAAAGTTTTCATTCATTATAGGATAGAACATAATTTTCTCGTTTTACTTGTTAAAAATGATATGAAGCGTGATAGTAAAGTGGCTATTGAAAAGGTTTTTACCCGATTCTATACAGAAGTCAGCAGTAGAACTAATACGGAAGCTAGTGGATTAGGGCTATATTTATCGAAAAAATTAATAGAAAAAATGAATGGAAAAATGGATGCAGAGTTGCAAGACAATTGGTTTATTTTGAAAGTGTATCTTCCTGTTAGTAGAAGGTAAAGGAACAAAAGCATGGGAAGGTATATCCATCCTTGCTTGTCATGTATTTATTTTTCGAAAATGGTATTCATGTAGAATGAATAGAGTAGCCTGCATTCATTTAGAAACTATCGATTTTAAGGAGTGATAACGGTGAATTATCGGAAAGCAACGATGGAGGATATCGATCAATTAGTGGAGTTAAGGAAGAAACAACTAGTAGATGAAGGAATCGAACCTTGTATCGATATTGATAAGGAACTGAAGGCTTTTTTCCATAAGAAATTAAGCGATGGTACGTTAATCCAATGGCTTGTAGAGGATGAGGAGGAAATTATAGCTTGTGGAGCAGTTGTCCTATATGATTTTCCGCCTAGCTACACGAACAGGAGCGGAATAAGGGCTTATATTACCAATATGTATACGATGGAAAACTATCGAGGGCAAGGAATTGCAACCAATCTATTAACGAGATTAGTGGCGGAAGTGAAGCAATTAGGTATTACAAAAGTATGGCTAGGTGCTTCGGAAATGGGAAGACCAGTATATAAGAAGTTTGGATTTACGGAAACCGATGAGTATCTAGAATTGGCTATTGACAATAAACCGTAATAGTACTTGTTGATTATTTTTCTGAAATTTACCACAAGAACGTATATTCTGTGTTAATATACAATTAAAGGAGGGGAATGGTGATGATTTCAGCAAATAGTGAGAAAGAACGGTTATTATACGATAGTGAACAAAATTTTCAATTGTTGCTTAATATAATTGAATCTGTTCCAAGTAGAAAACGGACGATTTCTATTGAAACGGAGGATAGGGATAAAAACTTTCGCGATGTAATGATGCATCTTTATGAATGGCATGCAATGCTCGAGCGATGGTATCGTGAAGGGATGGATGGGGATACTCCGATTATGCCGGCAGCTGGCTACAAATGGAGTACGATTAAGCTGCTAAACAAGAAAATTTGGGAAAGCTATCAAGATATAACGTTAACACAAGCACTAAAAAAGCTGACGTTAAGTCATGCGAGAGTAATGAGTATCATTCAATTACATACAGACGAAGAAATTATGACAAAAAAATATTACAAGTGGACAAAAACAAGCAATCTATACAGTTATTTTGCGGCAAACACTTCCAAACATTATGCATGGGCGATAAAGAAATGTGAAGCAATTGCCAAGTCCATAAACGAAGCGGAAATAAAAGTAGGATAATAGATTGTAAGATAAATTCTGTAATCTATAAGGAGTGAGAGGATGGATCTATTCGTTAGCCAATATGATTGGATTCGCCGGACGAGGGAATTATTATTTCGATATTGCGAAACTTTGTCTCCAACTGATTATGTGAAAGAACTGGAAAGTTTTGCAGGAGATTCTATTCGTAATTTACATGTTCATGTTGCAGATTGCTATCGGGTATGGTTGGCGATTCGTGCGCAAAGGATGTCGCTTCCGCAAATATCACCAGAATCAATTACAACTGTTCAGGAAATGCGAGAATTTTTTCGGCAGATAGATGTGATTGTTGCTGAATTTCTTCAAAAATTTCAGGGGAAATGGGATGACACTGTGCACGTAACCTTTGCGGATGGACAAAAGATGGAGTTTACCGCATTATGGCTATTTACACACACGATCACACATGAATTCCACCATAAAGGACAAATCGTAAAAATCGGCAGACAGCTTGGATATATTCCTCCGGATACGGATTTGATAGAGAGATAAGTATATATTCTAATTACATAGAACGAAGCACAATGTAACCGAGCATCTCTATCACGGTTTAATGGTTAAGTAGGAAAAATAAATGGAATTTTTTTCATTCATTTCGAGCTAGGACTTTCCATTCTAGCTTTTTCCTATTGAAAAAAGAAAAAGACTTACATGTTCATAAGTCTTTTAAAAATCCTCTATACAGATTGATTGTAAATGATAAACAAATAATGCGTGAATTTGCTTCTTTTCTATTCTGTTTGGGTCTAATAATGCATGCATTGCGGTACCATCAACTAAAGAGTATAGTCGTTCAATTTCAAGTTCGATAGTAAGATTTTTCCGCAATAGCTTTTCTTCGTCTAAATAGTACATTAGTTTTCTAATACCAGTATAAATCCCATCATGTTGTGCATCAAAACTATCTTTTTTATGTCTTGCATAGCTTACAAAGGAAAACCATACTTCCATTTCTGCCATCTTTTCAGCGTCAGTTGGAACAATCTCTAGTAAAATTTGTAAAACTTTTTCCTTTGGAGGTAATTCCTTCAGGGCAATTTTCGTAATTCGTTCGGTTACTCTTTCAATCACAAGATTCATAGCAAATTCCAGTAACGCATCCTGTGTAGAAAAATAATGACGCAATGCACCTAGTGAGAGACCTGCCTCTTTAGCAATATTCCTAACGGTAGCTCCTTCCATTCCCTGTTCTAGAATAACTCTCCATGAAGCTTCTGCAATTTGTCTTTTTCTTATATTGTGATCAACTATTTTTGGCATAGTTTTATTTTAACACAATGGAAAGTTTTTTATAATACAATTGTATTATAAAATGAGTGATGGTATATTTAATTAATACAGTTGTTTTATAAAGGGGATGTTTAATTGAATATTGTTGGTTGGATGATTGTACTTTGTGAAATCGCCTTTTGGATTGTCATTATTTTGGGGTTAGTTGTTCGCTATATTTTGAAGAAAAAACAGCTCGGTTTAATTTTTTTGGCATTAACTCCACTCATTGATGTCATATTATTAATTACTGCTGGCATTGATTTATACCGCGGGGAAGAAGCAACGGTAGCACATGCTGTTGCTGCAGTATATATAGGAGTATCCGTTGCATTCGGTAAAAGTATGATTGAATGGGCAGATCAACGTTTTCAGTATTATGTAACGAAGCAAGGGGAAAAACCGAGAAAACGTTACGGATTCGAATTTTCCAAGCATTATTTTAAAGGGTGGATTAGGCATTTAATTGCTTATATAATCGGTGTCGGATTATTAATCGGGTTAATCTTTTGGATTGATAATACGTCAAAAACAGAAGCATTAAGTGCAGTAGCTAAAATGTGGTCATTCGTTATTGGTATCGATTTACTGATTTCGATTAGCTATTTTATTTGGCCACCAAGGGAAAGGGGGGTATCTTCTAGAAATTAATTAATTTGGAAAGGGAAGAGTTGGCACTCCTCTTTCCTAATGGTACCTTATTAAACTTGGAAAATCTCGATATGGCGGCCAGATTGGCTGCCATTTTATGCAGAAAAGATTCGTTCGTGGATAAAGGATAGCGTGGATGTATTGGAGTAAAATACATAGACAAAGTTTTTTCGGTATTAATGTAGAATAAGATATTTAGAGAAGCGTTGCTTAAAAAAAGGAGGAATTACGATGGACTTGAAATACCCGATCGGAAAGTTTGATTTTGAAGGGGAAATTACACCAATCATTGTAAATGAATGGATCGATGAAATAGAAGCATTACCAGCTTTCGTACGGAAAGCAGTTCAAAAGCTAAAAGCTGAACAACTGGACACACCGTATCGTGAAGGTGGCTGGACGGTTCGTCAAGTCGTCCATCATTTAGCAGATAGTCATATGAATTCCTTATTTCGCTTTAAGTTGGCACTGACGGAAGAAAATCCAATCATTCGTCCTTATGAACAAGCGAAATGGGCAGAGCTTTCAGATTCTAAAATGCCAATAGACGTTTCTTTAACATTGCTTGAAGCATTGCACGAACGTTGGGTACACTTATTACGTACTTTGACTCCAGCTGATTTAGAAAAGACATTTATCCATCCAGAATCAGGGGAAATATCATTAGGCAGTAATATCGGACGCTATGCTTGGCATGGGAATCATCATCTCGCACATATAACGTCTTTATGTGAGCGAATGGGATGGTAAATAGAAGTATCGCTTTTAAAGATCAAACAAAAGATTCTAAAACAAATTTTAAATAAACTAGAATAAGCAGTGATAACAACACGAAAAATTAGAGAGAAACAAACCATTAAGTAATAGCAAATTTTTGAATGTATAATTTCTAAGTGGAAAAATGGATTAATATTATTTAGTTTAGTAGTAGAGTTATTTATATAGAGGGAAGTAATAACGGAGAATTCAAAGGGGAATATTTATGATCTATACTTTTGAAATTATGACACAAGAACAGGCAGAGGAAATTGCATTTAAATGGCACTATGATGGAGAATATTCTTTTTATGATATGGAAGCGGACAGAGAAGACTTAGAAGAATTTATTGACAGAAAATCACGAGGGAATTCCGTGTATTCGGTTATGATTAATAAGGAATTAATCGGTTTTTATAGCTTTCACAAAGTAAATGAAGTTACTTATGAGATTGGTTTAGGAATGAGACCAGACTTAACTGGTAAAGGGGAGGGGTTAAATTTTTTAAAATCAGGGCTAGAATTTGCAAAAAGCAAATTGAAACCAGAAAAATTAACATTGTCAGTCGCGAATTTTAATGAAAGAGCGATAAAAGTTTATCAAAAAGTTGGATTTAAAAAGACGAATATATTTATGCAACCTACAAATGGTAGTACATTTGAATTTGTAAAAATGGAATACGAATGTTAGTGCAAAATGCTAATGCTTTGAAATAGAACCTCCGTATAAATTGGAAGTTCTTTTTTCTATAAATAGCAAATTCTATGTTTATACGATTCCAATTATTATAGAAATCGCTTCAGAGGTACGGTAATATTTTTCAAGCAAATTATCATAATGAATGAGCGCTTGAATAATTAAAGATACCAAAATTTACTATAATTTTGTAAAATTATAAAGAATGGGTAATAAGTATTCATCTAATGACAATGTAATTTACATAAGGAGCGGAATTATATGACATTACTAAATAAGTTATTAACAGATTACGACACTACACTCGATAAATTTGGCATTAGTGGAAAAAGATTAGCAGAACGTCTTTATATGCTTTCAGAAATTGGAAAAACAGCCGATGGGGGGTCGAGACGATTAGGGTTATCGAAAGAAGAGAAGGCAGCTAAAGATTTAGTGAAAAGCTGGATGAAGGAAGCGGGACTCAACGTAACAGAAGATGGGGCGGGGAATGTTTTTGCTAGATTAGAAGGGGAAGATAATGCATTGCCGGCTATTTGGATGGGCTCCCATGTCGATAGCGTGCCGAATGGTGGCCATTTGGATGGACCATTAGGCGTATTAGCAGCGCTTGAAGTGATGGAGGCTTGGAAGGAAACCGGCTTTCGGCCGAAGCGAAGTGTTGAGGTTGTCATCTTTACAGATGAAGAAGGATCGCGATTTTATAGTGGTTTGATGGGAAGTCGTGCGGTAACGGGAGCGCTCGATTATCATACTCAATTTGAAAGAGTCGATGCTGACGGGATAACATTTGCACAAGCACTTGAGGAGTACGGTAGTAGTAAGGAAAAATTTATAGCTGCGAAAAGAAATATGGAAGAGGTAGCAATGTTTGTTGAGGTTCATATTGAACAAGGGAAGCAGCTGGAGAAGGCAAATATGCCAGTTGGAATTGTCACTGGAATTGCTGGTCCTTATGTGATGGAAGTACATTTTACTGGAGTGGCTGGTCATGCTGGAAATACGCCAATGAATGACCGAGCAGATGCGCTAATTGCTGCAAGTGAGTTTATTTGTAAAGTAGAACCACTTCCTGAAAAGATAAGTGAAACAGCCGTAGCAACTGTAGGCAAGCTGTTTGTCAAACCAAATGGGGTGAACGTCATCCCTGGCAAAGTGGAGCTATTTGTCGACATCCGGGATATTGCTGCGGATAGTCGGGATAAGCTTATCAAACTAGTACATGAAGCAGCAAACGATGTTGCGGAAGCACGCGGCATCCAAGTAACCATTACCGAGCATTTAAAAGTTCCACCAGTCCCAATCCGTCGCGAATTACAAGAAAAATTGAAAAATATTTTAGAAAAACATCAAGTGGAACCTACGTATATTCCAAGCGGTGCTGGCCATGATGCAATGATTCTCGGTGAAAAAGTACCAGTTGCCATGATTTTTGCAAGGAGCAAAGAAGGAATCAGTCATAATCCAAAAGAATGGACAAGTTTAACTGATTGTGTGTTTGCTGTACATGTATTAAAGGACTTCATAGAAGAAAATTTATAAAACTTGGGATCTACTTTTGGAAAAAAGGACAGGAGGAAAAACCTTCTGTCCCAATTCAATCAATTCACTTTTAACCTACTATAACGTTAATAACGTACTCTTGACTCCGTTGGTTTCCACTTGTATCTGGGTCTTTAAATCTTTGCTCTTTTGCAAGTAAATCATTAAATTTCCATGATTGGTTGATCGAAAAGCCTCGGAATAATCCGTTACATCGTCTAATCTTCCGTTCTCCAACCCGAGCAGCTTTCCGTTCTGAATTGATATGGAGACGTTTTGACTAATGTCACATAATTTACCATTTCGATCCAAAAGAGACAAAGTTATTTGGACTACATCTTGATCGGTATTCGGAAAAAAAGTAGTTAAAATAGCGAGTAACTCCTCCGGAATATCCCATATCGTAAATTTTACTTGTGCAGGGTATAAAACAGTGGATAGTTCATCTGTCACTACTACCGCATCTTTATATCCAAAAGCCTTAATTGGAGAATCAGTGGCTTGGATAGTTGCTACAAAATATCCAAATGTTTCATCAAACGATACGGATGTTTTCTCTCCATTTTGTTCTATTTCTACTCGATCACAATTGGAAAAACAGATGACTTCTACTTTTTCCCCAATACAATAATCCCATTTTCTTGATAATTCCTTCCAATGTAGCGGATGATTGGTTGACGTTTCGAGCGGACGAGTGACTAAGTAAACCATCGGCTCCTCCGTCCACCAGCTTTTCCGCAGAAAATACCGTGTTTTCTCATTTCCAGCTAAATCTAATAATCCTGCTGACGAACCGTGTATTGGCCAACCACGAGCTTCTCCTAAATAATCAATACCAGTCCAGAGGAATTGACCAGAAATATATTCGGTATCTCGAACCATTTTCCATTGGGAATAGCCATGCCCATTTTCACTTCCGATAATTGGTTGGTTCGGAAACCGTTGATGATGTTCCTCATATAGATGCTCTTTGTAGTTGTAGCCGATTAAATCAAGATTCGTCAGCAAACCTGTTTGACTGGATAACTCAGGAAAGGCAGCAGCTAACGTTACCGGTCTAGAGACATCGATACTTTTGACAATGTTTATTAATTGATTCGCAATGGATGTTAGTCTACGAGTGTTCGGACGATTGGCATTATAGATTCTTTCTTCCGCTGGCTTATTCGCATCATTATTACCTGTCATCTCCGCAAACAAAGGATTTGCATACGGATCATTCGGATAATCGGTCTCATTACCGATACTCCAAGCAATAATCGATGGATGATTTCTATTTCTTTCAATCATATTTTTTAAATCCGTTGCATACCAATTCGGAAAATGATGCGCATATCCCTCTAGCTTTGGAGGATAGACATTATGTCCTTGCCACCATTTATTTTTCGGATTTTCCCATTCATCGAAAGCCTCATCTATAACGAGAAAACCTAATACATCACATAAAGTATAAAGTTCTGGCGCATGTGGATTATGAGCCATTCTAATTGCATTACATCCCATTTCCTTTAGCTTCAGAAGTCTTCTTAACCAAACAGTCACCGGAACAGCCGTACCAAAACAGCCAGCATCCTCGTGAAGACATACTCCCTTTAACTTCATCTGTTCGTTGTTTAGGAAGAATCCGGTATTTACATCAAAGTGTACCGTTCTTATGCCTACATGATTCGTATAGGTGGTTTGAAATGTATGTCCATTGACTTCATAAAATAATGTAGTAGTAAGCATATATACATTTGGTTCATTCGTAGACCATAATTTCGGATTTTTAACACTTTCATGAAAGGAGAAGGTTGCTTTTTCGTGAGGATGGAGGATCATCTTTCTCTCAAAATGGAAGGTTTGCTTTCCATTCATAGAAGCTAATTCATTTACGATGGTCACATCGTTTGCTGTTGGAAAAGTATTGGTGATCATATGTTGAATACAAATGTCGGAAGTATCCCCATTGTGCTCTACAGTAGAAAATACGGTTCCATATTTTTTAATAAAAATAGGATCATGAATTTCTAGCCAAACATTTCTCGTAATACCAGACCCATTATACCAACGGGAATCCGCAATATCGGTATGATCGACCCTGACAGCAATCACAAGATCACGGTCTGGTGCGTATTGGAGAATTTCCGTTAAGTCAATGGTAAAGGAGGAGTAGCCGGATGGACGAATTCCTTGGTTATATCCATTGACCCACACCTGTGCATTTTTATAAACCCCATCAAATGTCAATTGAACGACAGGGTCATCGGTAATCGGAAATTGTATCAATGGAATATGACAGCGATACCAGCCGATTCCTCCTGGTAAATAACCGGTTCCACTAGAATTAGTTTTACTAAATGGCTGTGAAATACTCCAATCATGCGGAACAGTAACCGCCTGCCAGGACGCATCATCATAATCCTTTTGCCAAGCAAGGGAGTCATCCCCTAAATAAAACAACCAATTGGAAAGCTTGTAGTTTTTCATCTCTTGATCACTCTCTTTCAAAGGTATCGTAATGTGATAGTTATCGAGAAAAATAGAATAGTGTTTGGAATCTATTTATTTTTCCATATTACAAAAAAATTGAGATAAGCTTTTTCTTAAAAAGCTTATCACAAAACTATGAAAGCGGAAACAATTAAATATTCTTAATTTTACGTATGCATGGGCAGTTTATTCATCCGGAAAACTTGTACGATAAATACCCCTTTAAATAAAATAATTATGATAAAATTTATACAGAAAAATTTTCATAAAATGGGTGAGTAGTAAAGTGTGGACATTAGATTCCGCTAGCAAAGAATTTGAAAAATTACATTTAGCGTTATTAGCGACAGAATACAAGAATACGAAAGAACCAATGAATTATAGATGCCTGAAATGTGGATATGAGGGAAAAAAGTCGCTTAGCCATTTAGTTCATAGAAAACAAGGCTGCAAAAATTGTGCAAGAATCGAGTCTGGAAAGGCTAGAAAAATTTCCATAACGAAATTAAGCAACATTTTTGAAACAAAGTATGCCGAATTATTATCGAAGCAATATCATAATCGCGAGCAATTACTCACGTTTAAATGTATGATTTGTGGGGAAATTGGCGAGCGAACCTATGCATCTGTAAAAAATAGTAAATATGCTTGTTTACTTTGTGGCCATAAGGAAAGAGTGAAAAATAAAACAAAGTATTCATTGGATCAAGCTAAACAGGAATTTTTCTCATTAGGATTAGAGCTTTTATCAGATGAATATCATTCCTTTCATGAAGAAATGGATTATCAATGTTTAACATGCAGCTACAAAGGAACTAAAAGTCTTTCCGTAGTGAAGTCGAAAAAAGGCTGTCCTAAATGTGCCGGTAACCTTCCGTTAACATTTGACGAAGTGAATGAACTTTTTCACGAGTATGATTTAAAGTTAAAGGAAACGGTTTATGTAAATGCACGAACTCCAATGAAATATAGCTGTTTAATATGTGGTTATGAAGGAACAAAAACCGTTTCTAATCTACAGGCGGGAAAAGGCTGTAAGGGCTGCTCAACAATCGAAAATAGTAATAAGCAACGCTTACCATACGATGTAGTAAAAAGCATTATAGAAGCTAGGGGATGGACATTAGTATCAAAGGAATATGTCTCCAATCAGGAAAAATTACATTTGTTATGTGATAAAAAACATCCCGTGTTCATGAATTTGAATAATTTTAGAAATGGAAAGGGCTGTGCCAAGTGTTCTGGGATGGAATCGCCGACCTTTGAACAAAGAAAAGCAGAGTTCTTGAAATTAAACCTAGACCTACTTGATGCTAGCTATAAAAATACTAATTCTCCATTAAAATACAAATGTTTAGAATGTGGGTATATCGGAGAAAAGTCCTGGAAAAGTGCAAAAAATGGTTATGGGTGTCTTGCTTGTTCTCCATCCTCTGTAGGGGAAAAAATGATTGCGGAGTGGCTGTTGCAAAAGAAAATAAAGCATATAAGACAATATCGAATAAATGAATGTCGCAATAATAAACCACTTCCATTTGATTTCGCAGTATTTGATAGTCAAAACCATTTATTTTGCCTAATAGAATTTGATGGTGAGCAACATTTTAATGCAAGAGACTTTTTCGGTGGAAAAGAGGCATTTTTAAAACGACAGGAAAATGATCAGATAAAAAATACGTTTTGTAGAGAAAACAAAATTAAGTTAATTCGAATATCTTATCTAGAACAAAATCAAATCAATCGTATACTAGAGCAGCAGTGCAGAACTTTATTGAAGGACATTATTTAATACATCAGGACAAAGGGAACTTCAAAATAAAAGAAGCTCCCTTTCCTTTGATATTCTATTAAACTTTTAACAATCCGATAATCGCTTTTATACGTTCCTGTTCCTCACGCTTATCGAAGTATTCAAAAAATCCGAGCTGATTTCCCCAAGGGTCTGAGAAGGTTCCCCATTTTACAGAAACCTCTGGCCGCGAGTGTATTTCAAACCGTTCAATCTTAAGCTGCTCTATCAGTCGTTCTCTTTCGGCTTCAATGTTAGCTATTCCGAAACGTAATGGTCCATTGCCCACAGCTGGAGTTCCTTCTGCAACCTGTAGCCAGCAACCAGGAAGGAGTTGCCACTCTGCAAATCCAGCGTGTGGGATAAAATCAGGCTTCTTATTTAGTAGTATTTCGTACCACGCTTGCCCATCCGTAATGCTAGCAACCTTAAGTTGCGTAGTCATTTCAAAAATCAACAGTATCCCTCCTTGATGGAAAAGCCCATCGGGAATCCTTATTTTATTTGCTCAAATACATGAAAATGTAAGCCAAAAGGATCCGCCATCATAATACTTTTTTCGCTAAACACATTTGTTACAGTACAACCATTTGCTACTAGCTGCTCCTTCGCATAAGGAAAATCTTTTACAGCAAATTCAAAGAAAACGTTATTTCCTTCATTCTCTTCAATGTAGAAATTTTGTCCGCCAAACGTAAGCTTTGTTTCCGAATCATTGGAAAATACTTCCTTCATTCCGATAATGTTTGTATAAAAGGCAACAGCTTCCGGTTGGTTCGTTACTTGAATAGCGACATTATTGGTCAAATCAAAATTAGAAGTTTTGTTAATCTTCCGTTGCGGATGATAGCCTTTTTGGCCAGAAGCTAGCAGGTCGAATAACGGCCATACGACACAAAAGTCATCTCCAGGGCCGAATGGTGCATCGGCAACATGAAAGATTTTTCCATCAGCATCCTTGTGAAAAGTCGAAACACCTGGATATGGATAACCATCCTTTACAAAGCCTAAGTCTTCTTTGAAGCTAGTTCCCATGGTGGAAACCATCGGGAATTGCCATCTGCGCTCTGCAGCAAAAGCATCCTGAACTTCTGGTGAATCAGGGGAAGCTAATACAAAGGCAGCTTTGTCAATAATATGATGGTAAACTCCATTGAAGCCATCCGCCCACATTGTGCAATACGCACAGGATTTGCCCATATTTTGGATTACCATTAATTCATCCTTACCACCAAATAAATCAAGCAATGATACGTTTTGATTCAGTGAATCCTTGAATAAATAATTTTTTACTTCCAAACGCGGTACAGACTTCCGCAATTCGATTAATTTATTTTTCTTATCTATAATTTCTTGCTCCAGCGCTTCGATTTCTGCAAAAATATCGGTAGTTTCCATTACACAGTTTCCTCCTCTGACATAAATTGTATGACCTCCAGCTGGTTTCCAGAATAATCCTCTATGACAAAATAATATCCCGGTGGGCATTTTTTCGGTTCATCGAAAATCATCTTAACTCCTTGATTACGTAGCTTTTCGAAATCATCTTGAATATTTGTTGACTGAATCGCGAGCACGACACTGTTTGAGGACGTAGATAAATTTGCTTCCTCCGCTTTTTCCAAAATAAATGGTAAACCATTGTGCGTAAGACTCATAATGTTTTCCCCATATTGCTTTGATACAGTAAAATCCAATACATTCGTATAAAACTGTACCGCTTTGTTCAATCATTCACTTTCACGGTTAATACACAAACTTGATTGAGCATCACATACCTCCATATGACTTATTTTTTATTAAAATATCATGAATTCACAACTTATTTTTCTTCTAGTTTGCGATTTTTCGTATCAAAGAGAAGTTTTGGTAAATTAATTAAAATAGGCGGATCAAAGGGAAGTGGTTCTCGCAAGGTAACTTCTGTAAAGGTAGCAGAATTGTGCTCTGTATGAATTGGATCATCTGCCATTCCTCTTAATGCATTGGACAGGTCAAAATAGTGCTTCGGATTCAAGCTCCGAGAAATTGCAGCAGCAAGCAAATAATATTTCCCCGTTGGAACATTGGAAAAGGTACAGCTTGTCTGATGATGAGGCAAAGCGGTGCCGACAATCGGAACTTGATCTGGGATCGGTCTCGGGAATAAACCGACGAATATCGTTCCTTTAAAGGTAGGCGGAGCAATAACTTTACACGTAATTGATGGGGCAAATGCTTCTAATGGATCTAGTATTGTATGCGAGTCAAAGTCGTTAACAAATTGATGCAATGATTCCATCGTTTGTTGAAATTGCTTTGGTGACACTCCGACGAATTGCTTGAACTTGGAGCTAAAGGTGCCACTACTACGAAACCCAGCCTTTAGCATCGCTTTTACGATGGAATCGGACGAGTTGACTAGTACTTGCTTTCCAGATTCAATCCGTAATGCAGATAAATAATGCCGAGGGGAGACCCCGGTTACTTCTTTAAACACTCTACTAAAATGGTAGGGGCTGTAGCCGATGTAGTAGGCTAATTGTTCGGAGGTAATATCCTCGTTTAAGTGGGATTTCATGTATTCGATTGATTGGATGATGATATTTTGTTTTTCGTTAGTCATAAAATGTCCTCATGAAATTAAAGTTTTCAATTTTAAAATTCTACATAAACTATAAATTTCCTTTTTTCAAACAAATAATCTTTCTATTACTGCTTGATGCATATTTAATAAAATTATAGAGGAAAGAAGTGTGTAACCATCAGTGGCAAAAGGAAAATCCGCCGATGGTTACTTCCGCTAATTCCTTTTTGTATGTCTTTGTACTTTGTCTATTATTTATCCTTTCTGATTTCAAGAAAGTGATTAACCTGATTCACATAGTCATCTTTTGGATAGGAATGGTATAAACTTCCTGCTAGTCGGATCGGATCGCCAAAAAAGTACCGTTCATATTGCATTTGTCTCGTACCAAACGGACTCATCGTTAAATCCCATGCCAAACGGAAGATTTTGACGCGATTAATTGCATTTTGATTGGCACTTTGTAGATACTGTTCCAAATCTTTGCGTATCGGTGAATCAAAATCATGTTCCGTTGGTAAGGAGATCATACCGCTAGCCCCAATTTTTTGAATGATTTCGGTAAAACGTGGATAAATTTTCGGAAACATATTAATCGCTGCATGAAGTGGGTAAATACTTGGACGTAGAACTCCCCACTGGTCGAGGTCCGAATCATTTTCTGCTTTTTCTAACAGTGCCTTCATCGTTTCCAGGCCAACAATAATTTCTGACATTTTCTCTTGAATATGCTGATACTCACTAACATTTATCGATGATACAAGCAGCTCCGCTAAACCAAGAATGAACTCTGTTTTAACAATTTGTCTTGTTACTACTTGATGCAGTGCAAATGGATTAAAGCCACATTGTGCGAAAAAGTCGGCAGCAGCCTCCGGATTGTCATAAAAAAATACTCGATTCCATGGAACTAATACATGATCAAAAACGACGATCGTATCCATTTCTTCAAATCGCGCACTCAATGGATAATTAAAGGTAGAGTCTCCTAACGAGAAAGATTCCCTGCAAATAAATTTCAAGCCCTTTGTATTGGAAGGGATGGAAAAAGCATATGCCTCATTTTCATCAAACAAAAATTTCGGAGTACTATAGACCAAAACCTCATCCGTCATTCCGCCTTGCGTAGCAAGAAGACGTGCTCCTTTAATAACAATCCCATCTGGATTCCGATCAACAACCTTCGCTGAAATAGGATCATCAGAGGATTCAAAGTACCCTTGAGACCGATTTACCTGTGGCGTGACAAATGTATGGGCAAATGATAAATCATTCGCTTTTGCCAGTTTGTACAGTGATTCGATATTTTCCGGAAAACATTTATCTCTCCCACGTAATAACGGTGCCGCTGCAGCAAAGCTCATTATAACCGTATTTAAGTAATCCGGACTTCTACCCATCATGCCAAAAGTTTGCCGTGCCCACAGCTCGGTCATCCTTCTTCTTTTGAATAAATCCTCCTTTGTTTTCGGCTGTAAGTATGATAGACCGATTGGTTCTCCTGTTTCTGTTGCTTGAAACGTCATCATGTTTTTTAAAGCAGGATCATGCTGCATATCATAGAGAGATGCCTTTGTCTTCATAATTCCTTTAAAAGCAGGGTGTTCAGAAATTTTCCCTTCCATTCTTTTCCCATCCAACCAAATTTCATTATTTAGCTGATCGATACGGTTAATATAATCCTGGCCATTAATTACACCCAATGTGTTCACCTCT
Source organism: Perspicuibacillus lycopersici (assembly GCF_025660475.1). Lineage (GTDB taxonomy): Bacteria > Bacillota > Bacilli > Bacillales > Caldibacillaceae > Perspicuibacillus > Perspicuibacillus lycopersici. The sequence goes on along the minus strand of NZ_JAOUSF010000005.1, from coordinate 225,878 downwards.
AAGCGTAAAAAAAAATCATTTTCTGTTTAGTGTATTAAATTTGATTTGTAATTGTTCTGGGGATTTTAGTGGGGAGGCTGGGTGGAGTTTAGTGGTTTTAGAGGGAGGATAATGGATTTTGATGGACGGATTAAGCTTGTATATTTGACGTTCTTTTAGTTAAGCTCCGCAATGTTGTCCTGATAATTTTTAAGTATTTCACCTTTATTAGGTTTAAAAATGCAATGAACGGCGGGATAGAGTTAACAAGTATTACTAATTTTAATTGAATATAAAATAACAATATAATAAGAATTGGTGACAGAAATATTACGGATAATGGTTCGAGAAATAGGAGAAGGGATAGGTAGGAATAATTGAAGAAAATGAAGAAGGTTCACCTGATTCCTTTTTGAAAGCGAGTGGTAATATATAAATATTTGTTTGTGAGGATAATATATACATGTTTTGATCAAGTAGTTTTAATAGATAGATATAAAAGGTTTAAGAAAATTTTCAGACAGAATACAGCATAATACTAGCTGCCAGAGAACTTAATAACCGGATGAAATTTATATAAGACGGTATTAGGGATGTATTAACTAATTTAGAATAGCTTTTTTTATAAGCTTTAATAATATGAATCTTCCATTTAGCTTAGATGGATAAAGTTAAATCAAAATATTTCATGATAAAAAGGGAAATATTATTAAACCACAAAGCCAAACATCTATGTATCTAGAATTATTACACGAATTTATTTGTTATATAAAGATGAACAAAATAAAAGGGTTTGGATTTCTGTTTAAGCTAAAAAAATAAAAAGAAAAGGGGACAATAGAAGGAATAGAAAAATTCTACACATAGCATATGGTTTAACTAAACAAAATTTAGTTGAATTATTAAATATTTGACAAGGACCCATTCACAAGATAATAAACCTTCTATAAAAAAGACAGAAATAAATAACAGCCTGAGTTTCCATAAGCAAGCTGTTATTTTTTGTGTGTATGGTATGTTCTCGATATAGGGCAGTACAAGGAAGGAACTACTGCGTTGTTATATTCGAATTATTAGCTGAAAGCAATGTGTCCAGTTTTTATTATTTAATGGAAACGGTAAAAATATCATATTTTTCTCGTACTGTTCCCATAATCAATTTGAGTGGTAAATCGAATTTCTCTATTAATTATTTGGTTGTTCTTCTCAATTCTTTCAATCATTAATTCACCTATTTTATTTCCTATGCCCATTAAATTAGTATATGTAATAGTTGGCTGAACATATAATATGTCTCTATTTACTATGTCACCAAAAGAAACAATGGAAACATCCTCTGGGATTCTTATGTTATTTGATTTAAAATATTTCAGTGCTCCAAAAGCTAACTCACTGTTTGTCATAACAATGGCAGTAGGCTTTTCTTCCAGATTCATAAGATAATTAGCGCCGTCATATCCATCTATAAATGTGGAAAAACCATCGCCATTATAATTATAAATATAATCGTTATCAACAATTACACCAATTGTTTTCATCGCCTTTGCAAACCCTTCAAAACGTTCCCTAAACGTACTTAAATATATAGCACCATTAATAATCCCGATTTTTCTATGCCCTAATGAAATTAAATGGGAAGTTAGTTCATAAATTCCGCTAATATTATCAAAATCAATGAAATCTCCTCTAAAATCAGGATGGTTAACTTGTCTATTACTTAGCACAATCGGTAAATCCTTGCTTATTTCAGCAATTAATTCGTTATTTTTACCTGTAGTATTTAAGATTATTCCATCAACCTTTTTTTCTTGTAATAGTTTTATATAAGCTAGTTCAACTTCCTCAGAATTAGCATTATTACATAACATTAAATTATAGTCGTATTTCTTGATAACATCTTCGATACCTTTTCCAACCGTGGTAAAGAAATAATCGGAAATATTAGAAACTAAATATGCGATAGTTCTAGTATTATGGGTTTTGAGACTCCTTGCTGCGCTATTTGGGTAATAATTTAGCATACTAATTGCATCGAGTACTCTTTGTTTTATTTCTGGATTTACAGAAGAATTTTGATTAATCACTCGAGAAACAGTAGCAATTGAAACATTGGCTGCTAGAGCCACATCTTTAATTGTGACATTCTTTTTCATTGTTTTTTCTCCATTTTTGTATTGATTTCATTTATTTTTAGGAATTTATAACTTAATGTTATATGGATAAAGGGGGCATATTCTTTGAGTAAACGTTTACTTGAGAATATCAAATTCTGTGATAAAAATGCAATGAAAAAGCTATTTTAATAAGAAAAATATTTAGCAATTCCCATTAGATTACTACATAGGTTAAATAAATTTCATTGAATTTTCGATTTTGTATTGCAATTTAGATTTTTTGGTGATAAATTAGGTATCAAGAAAACGTTTTCTTGATAAGTGGATGGAATTATAGTATAAATTAAGAGCTCTAAATAAATTGTAAACGTTTCCTGTTTAGGGGTTCGTCCAAATATTTTCGAAAAAGTAGGGAAAACTAAATAATTTAACTAATTTATTTTTGGTTTTGAGAAAAACTAATGTACTTTTTGTAGATAATAATTCTGTTGAAACTAATAAGAGGATAACTTAAAGGGTAATACAAATTCTTAACTTAAACATTTTCTTATTAACCAAATAATAACGTTTAGAAAAAAACTATTTTTCTATGAAGAAATATAATTTTAAACATTGAGTTGGTTTTATTTATATAAGTATTAATATAATACTTCGAGAAAACGTTTACCGAAAATTAAAAGGATTAGAAAAATAATTATTGCTTTGTAGACTTCTTTAGTAATCCATTTTATTTTGTTTAGTTATAAATTATTTAAATTGGAGGTTTTTATATTGACAACTACATCCATAAATGAAGCTGTATATATTGAAGAAATCATAAAAAAAGCAAGGCGTGCACAGAAAATTGCAGAAGGTTTTAGACAAGAAAAGGTCGATGAGTTGGCGGCAGCTATTGCTTATGAAATTTCAACCAACGAGGCTTTAGTAACAGAATTAGCAGAAATGGCCATGGAAGAGACTCAATTAGGAGATCTCCCTTCAAAACTAGCAAAAATTCGTTCAAAAGGAAGACAAATATGGTATGACGTGAAAAACGTAAAATCTGTAGGTATTGTGGAGGAAATTCCAGAAAAAGGAATTGTAAAGATTGCTAAACCTGTAGGGGTTATTGGATCACTTGTTCCAAGCACTCAACCAGAAATGCATCCAATAGTTCAATCCATTAATTCAGTAAAAGCCAGAGACGCTATTATTTTTTCTCCACATCCACGAGGTAAAAAAACAACTTTTAGAACAGTTGAAATCATCAGAGATATTTTGAAAAAATATGACGCACCTGAGGATCTTATCCAGTGTATAGCTAATCCTTCTATTGCAAAGACAAACGAATTAATGAAACAATCTGATCTTGTAATCGCAACCGGAGGGCACCCAATGGTTAAAGCTGCATATAGTTCGGGAACACCTGCTTATGGTGTAGGAGCGGGGAATGCAAATATTATTATTGATAAGACTGCAGATATTAATGATACAGCTATAAAAATTAAGGCAAGTAAAACGTTTGATTTAGCGGCAGGATGTTCTTGTGATAATGCAGTTATTATTCACGAGGATGTATATGATGTTATGTTAAAAGCTTTTGAAGAAGTTGGAGCATACATGATAAGTGTTGAAGACAAAGAAAAATTAAAGAAAACAATTTGGCCAGATTGGCCAAATAATCACGTTATTAATCGTGATATAGTAGCTAAACCAGCTTCCTATATAGCAGACTTAGCTGGAATAAAGATTCCAGAAAATACTTCCATTATTTTAGTAGAAGAATCTGGTTCAGGCGAACAATACCCTTTTAGTGGGGAAAAAATGTGTGTGGTAACCGCAGTCTATAAAGCGAAAAATATCGACGAAGCGATTGAAATCGTGAACAAAAACCAAGCATACTCTGGTGCAGGACACTCGTGCGGTATTTATTCCAATACACCAGAAAACATTGAAAAAGTTTCACTAGAAACATATACAACGAGAGTTGTTGTCAATCAGCCTCAAGCTTTAACAAATACCGGAAGTTGGACATCAGGTATGCCATTTACTAGTTCTTTAGGTTGTGGTACTTGGGGAGGAAACATAGCTTCTGAAAATATTTCTCTTAAACACTATTTAAATAATACATGGGTTATTAGGGGAATTCCCAATTATCAACCAACAGATGAAGAATTATTCAGTGGGTTTACGCCCAGATAACAATCTCTTATTCTTAAAAATAATAAGCTCTGAAGCAATGTTATTTTCAATGTTCGATACTTAAAGGTAATTTAGAACGCCTAGATTGCTTCAGAGTCTATTTATTTATTATTAATTTCGTACTTCTAATTTAAAGATAAGATTAAAGGAGTGATGTGAGTATTGAAAAATAAAATAGAAAATTTACAGTTGCGATCAAAAATTGCAAACGTAGAAGAAGCTGCATTGCTCATCAAAGATGGTATGACAGTAGCAATGGGAGGATACACTTCTTCAGGATATCCTAAAGTAATTGCTAATGAATTGGCTAAAAGAAAAATGAATGGTGAAACGTTCAAAGTAAATTTAATTACAGGTTCAAACATTGGACCAATTGATACATTATTTGCAAAGTTGGATTTAGTAAATAGACGTGTACCAATGATTGAAAGCAAAGATATGGCAATGCTTATTAACAAAGGTAAGGTTAATTATATAGAACAGCAGATGAACAAAATGCCTCAGCTGTTGCATAGTAACTCCTTTGGTAAAATCGATGTGGCTATTATTGAGGCACTCAAAATTACAAAAGAGGGTAACATTGTACCTACCTCTTCAGTGGGAATGATACAGCATTTTGTCAATTTGGCTGAAAGCGTTATCATTGAAATTAATGTTTCCCAACCAGAAGAGCTTGAAGGAATGCACGATATCTATAATGTTGGCTTTTATCCTAACAGAAATCCAATTCCAATAACTTCCATAAACGAAAGAATTGGAGAACCTTTTATACGAGTAAATCCTGATAAAGTCCAATTTATTGTGAAATCCGAGATATTAGATACTACTTCTAAAATAGCAGAACCTGATGATACGAGTAATTTAATTTCATCACACCTTTTTAATTTTCTGGAATTGGAAACATCAAAGAATAAAAATAAGTATTTGCCACCGATTCAAACTGGTTTTGGAAATTTAGCTAGCGCAATTGTTAGATCTTTTGAGAAATCAAGTTTTAAAGATATTGAGTTTTTTTGTGGAATTTTACAAGAATCAAATATGGAATTAATCACAAAAGGGAAAGTAAAGGCTGCTTCAACAGGTTCTATACATATGACACCTAAAGTAATAGACATGTTAAAGCAGAATAAACAAATAATAAAAGAAACGGTTGTCTTAAGAAATAACGATGTAACAAATAATTCTGAAGTGATAAATCGTTTTGGCCTTATATCTTTAATAAGCGGTATTGAGGTTGATATATACGGTAATGTTAATTCCAGTCATATTGGTGGTACTAGAGTGGTTAATGGTCTAGGTGGAGGAGCAAATTTTGCTCAAAACGCCGGCCTTTCCATTATGTTGTTACCATCAGAAACAAAAGATGGAGATATTTCAACAATTGTTCCAATGGTAACCCATCATGATATAGGAGAGCACGATATTGATGTTGTTATTACAGAAAATGGTGTAGCTGATTTAAGAGGAAAAAGTGATGTAGAAAAGGCATATTCCATCATTAATAATTGTGCAAATACCTATAAAGAACAATTACTTGATTATTTTAAAAGAGCTGTTACTAAGGTAGGTGGACATCATCCTCAACTACTATCAGAAGTATTCTCTTGGCATCAAAGACTTAAAGAAACAGGTTCTATGAAGCAAAATCAAATATTTAATAATCATTATTAAAACTAAACTGGGAGGAATAACATTGATTACGAATAACTCATTTAAATTTCATAGTACTTCAACTCTTATTCTAGAGAATGGCTCATCCTTACAATTAGGAAAATATTTAAAAAAACTTGGTGTTAGCAAGGTATTAGTAGTAACTGATTCAGTTTTAGTTAAATTAGGTGTTGTAGATAGAATTATCAGCCTTGCAAAGGAAGAAGGTTTTGAATTTGAAGTATATAGTGAAGTATTACCTGAACCACCTTTAGAAAATGTAGAAGCAGCATTCAAACTTTATAACGATACAGGATGTGATGGTGTAGTTGGTTTAGGCGGTGGAAGTCCAATAGATGTTGCAAAGGCAGTGGCAATGTTAGTTACTAATCCTGGAAGCTATGAAGATTATGTAGGTATTGATAAAGTTCCAAACAAATGTGCACCACTAATTCTAATGCCAACTACATCAGGTACCGGGTCTGAGGTTTCTGTTTTCTCTATTATACTTGTAAATGGCTCAAAAAAAGGAGTAGTAGATATTAACATAAGTGCAGATATTGCGTTAGTGGACCCTCTTCTAACTTTAAGTGTTCCAAGAGGAGTTACTGCTGCAACTGGATTAGATGCTTTATGCCATCATATTGAAAGTTTTATTTCGATTAACAGCTCGCCATTAAATGAAGCGTTATGTATGGAAGGAATTCGTGTTATTTCTCAACACCTTCGGGAAGCTGTAGGACATGGGGAGAATAAAGAAGCACGGTACTGGATGAGCTATGCCAGTACATTAGGCGGTTTAGTAATGAATCTTACCGATGGAGCTGCTGCGAACCATGGATTAGCATTTGCACTCGGAGCTAAATTCCATGTAGGTCATGGGTTGTCAAATGCTGTAATGCTTCCATATGTATTTCCCGTTGTTGGAAGAGCAGAGCTTAAGAAAGTCCGCTTGATTGGGGAAGCAATGGGTGAAAATCTTGCAGGGTTATCTGATAGAAAAGCCCTAGAGGTAGTTACTGAAGCTATTACAACATTAGTGCGAGATGTTGGTTGTTTAATGCCGTTATCCAAATTTGGTGTGACTGAAAATGATCTAGATGATCTTGTTATGGAAACAGAGACTCAAACACGTGTTATGGGACACTCTACTTATCAATTAAAATCAGAAGAAATTAAAGCCATTTTTGCTGAAGCTCTTTAATCTTTTGATTGAATAGTTAGTATATTGCATGAATACCTCCCTTTTAGTTAGAAAGATTTTAACTGTGGTTTTGGGTTTCGTAAAGAAATTTATCTTTAGTATTAAAAAACGAATAATATGGGGGATTAGTATATGAAATTGAAAAAAATCTTTGCAACTGCATTAATTTCTATATTATATGTTGGAGTTCTGTCTGCTTGTGGCAATAAGGAGAGTGGGTCTAATTCAGAAGGTGAAGAAAAAATCTATAATATTGATGTTGGTCACGTTGTTACTACAAATGATGCATATCATCTAGCATTAGAAAAATTTGCAGAGAATGTAAAAGAAAAATCTGGAGGTAGAATTAACATAGAGATTTTCCCAAGTTCACAATTAGGAAATGAAAGAGATTTAGTAGAAGGTATAACAATGGGAACAGTAGACATGGCTGTAGTTGCCTCTGGAAACGTAGCTGCTTTTACCAATACTTATCAACCATTTGATCTACCATTCATCTTTAGGGATCATGAACATGCTCATAAAGTATTAGATGGTGAAATTGGTCAACAAGCATTAAAAAGTTTAGATTCTCTTGGTATTAAAGGATTAGCAAATTGGGAAAATGGGTTCTACAATACATGGAATGCGAAACATCCAATAAATACTCCCGAGGACTTTAAAGATCTAAAAATTAGAGCGAATGACAACCCAATTCATATTGCATCATACGATGCCTTAGGTGCAAGTGCAATTACTATGGGGTGGAGCGAAGTTTATACTGCAATTCAAAACGGTACGGTTGATGGAGTTGCTGTATCAATTCCGTCTATGTACAATTCTAAAATTTACGAAGTTGCTCCATATATTTCTACAAGCAGTGAATTTTATGTAACAGCCATACTGATGATGAATAAGAATCTTTTCGATGGAATGCCTGAAGATTTACAACAAATTTTAGTAGAGGAAGCGAATGCAGTTACTGCTTATGAGAGACAATTAGTTGCAGATATGGAAACTGAGTTTATTCAGAAATTAAAAGATGAAGGTTTTGAAGTAACAAATCCGGATAAAGAGGCTCTAAAGGAAGCAGCTTGGCAACCAGTATATGATGAGTATGCTGACAAATTAGGTAAAGATGTTATTGAATCTATACAAAATGATTATTAAAAAAGATTTATAATTTTACGGTTAGTGCATAAGTATTTGCCTTGTGCACTGACCAGATTCTATAAGGAAGGGCCAAATGATAATATTAGACAAACTTCTTACTCGATTTGAGGACTATGTAGCTGTTATATGCTTTTCACTAATGAGTATCATTACTTTAGTCGCAGTTTTTTTTCGATTCGCTTTAAATAGCCCAATCATATGGTCTGAAGAAGTTGCAAGGTATTTGATGGTTTGGGGAATTTTTATTGGTATTAGTATAATGACTCGAAAAAATGCCCAATTAGGAATTGATATTTTTATAGCATTCGCACCAGAAAAAGTGAAAAAAGTAGTAACGTTTATCTGCCATATAATGCTAATTGGGACATATATAATTGCATTTTACCTATCAGTTGATTTTGTTTTATATTCATTAGAACTTGGACAACTAACACCAATCCTAAGAATTAAGTTTGCATATGTTTATATGGCAATGCCGCTTGGATTTTTGTTAAGCACCTATAGGGCAATACAAGTTTTCTGGGCTCAATACTTTAAAAAAAATATTAAAGGACCAGTTTCAAAGAATTCTAGTATTGATAAGAAGGAGGTCTATTTTTAATGGCCTTACCACTTTTTGGGATATTTTTCCTAACGGCATTTATAGGTCTTCCTATCGCAGTAGCATTACTTTTAGCGGCAGGGGTTCCGTTATTTTTATTTACAGATACACCGTTGATGGTTATTATTCAAAGGTTATGGGTATCATTAGACTCATTCTCCTTAATGGCCTTGCCTTTTTTCATGATTGCAGGGGGGATATTGGAAAAAGGTGGAGTGTCTAAACGTATCGTAGACTTTGCTAACTCGATTGTTGGAGGATTTCATGGCGGTTTAGCTATAGTTGCATTCGTTGCATCTGCATTCTTTGGAGCTATTTCTGGATCTTCAACTGCAACTGTTGTTGCGATGGGTTCTATAATTGTACCGGCAATGATTCGAGAAGGATATGATGTTAAATTTTCTATAACTACAATTGCAGCTGCTGGTTATCTTGGAACCGTTATTCCTCCTAGTATACCAATGGTAACTTATGGTGTAACCACTGGTGCTTCCATTGGTGATTTATTTTCAGGGGGAATCATGACAGGGCTTCTCTTGACTGGTTTGATGTCAGTTTATGCATATTTATATGGAAAAAAACATATGAAGGTTACTTACAAATTTTCAATCAAAGAGGTTTGGAGAACTTTTAAAAACGCAATTTGGGCATTGATAATGCCGCTAATTATTCTTGGAGGTATCTATTCAGGTGTCTTTACTCCAACGGAATCAGCAGCAGTTGCCTGTTTATACGGCTTGATAGTAGGATTCTTTGTTTATAAGGAGTTATCTTGGAAGAAAGTTAATCAAATTTTGAAGGAATCTGTTGTTAACGCTTCAATGATTATGTTTATTGTTGGTGCTGCATCTGCTTTCGGTTTTGTTATGACTAAAGCACAAATACCACTTCAAATGTCTGAATTTATCATCAGCTTAACGGATAGTGCAATAATCCTATTATTCTTAGTAAATATTTTATTTCTGATACTTGGTACATTTATGGAAACAAATGCTGCTATTTTAATTGTTGCACCAATATTTATGCCAATTATAGAACAGTATGGGATTGACCCTGTTCATTTTGGAGTATTAATGGTTGTTAACCTAAGTATTGGTATGGTTACACCACCACTTGGTGTAAACTTATTCGTTGCCGCAAAGCTTATTGATGGTGTATCAGTGTCAGACATACTTAATAAATATTTATTTAGGTATATAGGCTTCTCTCTAATAGGTTTACTAATAATAACCTACTGGGAAGATTTTGTCTTATTCCTACCAAAGTTATTTGGTTAGTAGATACGAAAATATAGACTGATAGAAACTGGAGGAATGATAAGAGTGGAAAAAATTCATATCAATGAAGTAGGACCAAGGGATGGGTTTCAAAATCAAGCTAAATATATCCCTCTCGAACATAAGCTGGAAATAATAAAAAAAATGGTCGAATCTGGTCTTGAATATATTCAAATTACTTCCTTTGTCAGTCCGAAAGCTATTCCGCAAATGAAAGATAGCAAAGAGATTGCAAGTGTATGTTTGGAGAAATTTCCTGATGTTAAATTCTTTGCATTGGTACCAAATCTATATGGAGCTAAGTTGGCATGGGAATCAGGAATTAGAAGAATTTCATTTGTTGTTTCTTTAAGTAAAAGTCATAATAAAGCAAATATTAATAGAACACATGAAGAATCCTTCTTAGAATTAAAAAAAATAGTTGAAGCTTATCCAGAAATGGAAGTATGTCTAGATTTAGCAACGACTTTCGGGTGTCCTTTTGAAGGAAAATATAATGCGGAAATCGTAGTAGGTTTCTTAAAAGCATATATAGATTTAGGAATCAAAATGGTTAACCTCTGCGATACTATTGGTATTGGCAATCCTAAAGAAGTGAGAGAGATAGTTGGTGCAGTTCAAGAGTCTTATCCAAATCTTGATTTACAGATCCATATTCATGATACAAGAAATATGGGAATGGTGAATACATTAGCTGCCATTGAATGTGGGGTGGATAAAATTCAATCCACTTTAGGTGGGTTAGGAGGTTGCCCATTTGCTCCAGGTGCATCAGGTAATCTTGCTACGGAAGATATTGTGTATATGCTAAATGATATGGGATATGTTACAGGTGTTGATTTTGAAAAATTAATTGATGCATCTAAATATCAAAAAATAGTGATTCCTGATGGGAATTTTAGTGGGCATCAAATGAATATTGAATCAAAATCACAGCAATGGGTATAAGTTAGAATAAAAATATTAGTAAACTATAATTTAATAGAGGCTGTGCTAAAGGGTCAGACATCTACAATATGTACTATATCTAGATAAAATAAATATTACCTAGATATTTTATATAGGTTGTCAGACCCTTTTGTTTTAAACAGAGCCTTTTTACGTAATTTATTACTCCATGAGAGGAGAATGATTACTTACACTTATGAAAGTATAATTGCCATAAATATCTTTCAAGGATGTCGGCATACTATGAATGGAATCTATTTGCGGAGGAAAGGTGATAATAATATATGTGGAGTCCATGCAGTAAATGATTTTTTCTCAGGAACAATATCATTAAAATAGGTTCTAGAGGATGGCATTTCCTCTATTGAAAAATCAGCAAAGGAGTAATGATATTAATAGAGAAAAACATTAAGGAGGAAATAGAATGAAAGCAGTTGTTTTAGATGGATATACATTAAACCCAGGAGATTTAGACTGGTCACCATTAAAAGGATTAGTTGATGTAACTATCTATAATCGTACTACATATTCTGGTGAAGAACTAACACTTATAATAGAACGTTCTAAAGACGCAGAGATAATTCTTATAAATAAAACACCAATCACTGGTGATGTGATTAATGAACTACCACGTTTAAAGTATATTGGCATGCTTTCAACAGGATTTGATTCAGTAGATATTGAGGCAGCAAAAGAAAAAGATATCATCGTTACTAATATTCCAACATATGGGACAGATGCAGTATCCCAAATGGCAATAGCGTTACTACTTGAATTATGTCATCACGTGGGAAGCCATAGTGATGCTGTCAAACAGGGAGATTGGACGAATAATGTTGATTGGTGTTTTTGGAACCATCCGTTAATTGAACTTTCAGGAAAGACAATTGGGATTATTGGATTTGGCAGAATTGGTCAAGCTACAGGTAGAATTGCACAAGCATTAGGAATGAATGTTCTCGCTTATAATCATTATCAAAATAAAGCACTTGAATCAGAAACTATGAAATATGCTGATTTAGATGAGCTTTATGCTAATTCTGATGTGATTTCACTTCATTGTCCATTAACTAATGAAAACACAGGAATGATTAATAATGATAGTATAAATAAAATGAAAAAAGGGGTATTAATTATTAATAATTCAAGAGGACCATTAATCAACGAGGAAGATCTCGCTCAGGCATTAAATAATAATATCGTTGGTGGAGTTGCACTTGACGTAGTTTCCACAGAGCCAATAAAGGAAAATAACCCTTTACTGCGAGCAAAGAATTGTATTATCACTCCACATATTTCCTGGGCTACAAAAGAAGCTAGACAAAGACTTTTAAATACAGCAGTAGATAATATAAAAATGTTCTTGGAAGGAAGTCCGATCAATGTAGTAAATGAATAATATCTATAATACAAGAGCTTTAGTTAAGTTGTACTAGAACTAGTGCTTTTTTTGTTAAATAATAGTTGCAAATGGCGTTATAGAACAAGAAAATAAAATCTGCTTTTAGGTGTTGGATGTTAGTTGAGAAAAAAAAGAACTGTTAAAACAATATGGAGTATTGTGTCATTAAGCAAACAATCACCTGGCAATAATAAATGAACAGGTTTTAAATCATTCATTAAATATTTGCATTAATATAATAAAATGCAAAGAAAAGCGATTATCACTTTTAATAGATATTGAGAATAGTGCGCACACCCTATTTATGGATATTTAATGTGATTTGGTAATGACAAAAGGGGGAAAGAGAGAAGAAATTTCTCCAAAAATAAAAGTTTAAGATATTTTTATGATAAGAATGTAAAAAGATGGTAAAGGTAGTCAAATAGGCAAGGCTAGACCATACACAGTTCAGAAAATTTACTTTCTATCGAGTAAAGAAAGATATTAAAAAAACAATACAAAACGGAGTAAGTCCAGTTTATTCTTTACGAGTAGTACCTAACAATTATTTTTTGAGCATATTTCGTTAAATTTGAAGTGAAAGAGATGTAAGAAACATATGTGCAAGGAATTTAACATAGCTAAGCCGAATAAAGTGGAAGTCAGGGTGATGATCATTGAATTTGGTATACTTGTTTTAGAAGCAGGTATCATTTTAGGTTTAGATACCTGTTTTTAGCTTATTTTGCGGGTTATAAAGAGGTTAGTATCATTTAAAAAGGAACTTAACATCACGTTAGGTTCCTTTTTTAAAGTTATTAAACAAAATTTATATCATTCAGCAATGTTACAGCATAGTCTTCTTTCATCCAGTGATATTGAGAGTACAGTTAAATAACATTAAGTAGAAATCTAAATACTATTATTTTATGTACCATTATTTATAGATAATATCAGAAATATATTCCCGATCCAACCAAAACGCTTGTTTCGTTATCCATCGTCCATCAGGTAACATTGTTTTATCACTACCATCCTTTGCTTTTGGACGCAAATGACAAATACCGTTATAACCTGGACCAGGCAAATTATTTTTTACAATAATTCTGTTTTTTTGTTTAACAGGTTTTAGTTCAATTCCATTGTTAATTAAATTCTGTACGTAATACCAAAATTTGTACAGTCGATTTTCAATTTCTGCAATTGGCATATTCCAGAGTTTTATTCCTTTAAATATTAATTCTCGGTTAGGGTTTTGATTCTTAGTTTCTTCATACTGAAAAACTACAATAAGTAGCTTTGTTTCTTCAAAGTATCTTTTTATCCAACTATCATTCCAAACTTCTGTTGACCATTCATTAAAATTTACATTCCTAAAAGACATATGTTCTTTTGGAATCCCGCTTGGTTCCAACCGTACAGTCTTAACATGAATATTTGCTTTAGCAAATTCCTCGATTTGATCTAATTTTGTTCCTTTAATTCCAAGTAGGGAACTAATAAATTCCTGAAGAAAACTTTTTGATTTATAATTGACATTTATCCCGGTTTTGGATGAAACTTCTTCAAGAGTCAAGCCAACATACGGATTAAATTTATCATTAAGTAAATCAAGAAATGTTTTTTGTTTTAACTCAGAAGATGTTGTGAATTTCACAAAGTCTTGGTTATTAATGACTTTTCTAACAATAGCTGTCATGTAACTTTGCTTTAATGCATATGCTCGTTGCATTGCTCTAATATCGCTAAAAGGTTGATTTCTTAGTGAATTTTTATTTGCTCCTTTTGGACATGCACCTAAATAGTTCGTATCACCCTCAGAAAGTTGGTGAGCTAATCCATTTTTAATTTTTTCTACTATCGTATGCCAATCTTGTTTTATAATTTCAAGATCTTCCTCTGGGTATTGATGGAGGTAGGATTTTATTACTTTAAAATCAGTCCTACTGATATCCGGAAGCCACTCATAAAACATCATAAGAATTTCTTTGTTTTTCTTCCAAAAACTTGATGTCTCAAAATCATTATTTACTTCTTCTTCGAAATTGATAATATTTAACACTAGTCGTTCTTTCGCGGAAATAGTACCATTTTTATTCTTTTTAATAGGTGTAACTTTTAATTCTATTCCAAGATTTGAAAAATCAGCTTCACTTCTTGAGTTAACTTCATAACCAAAATAGCTTTCTTCAATAATTTGACCTAGTTGTCCTTTTGCCTTTTCATTTTCAATTCTGCCACTATGGTCAATTTCTCCGAATGTTTTTCCTTCTGCTAGTCTTGCTTTAGTAAGTAATTCTTCTTTTGTTTCGTAAATCAATAGAAAGTACCTCCTATAAGCATTTATATAACAATAATAACAAAATAAGCTGATACTTTCATTAGTATCAGCTTAAAGATAATTCCAATTGTACTTGATCATTAATATTTAATTTGTCAATTTCATCAATTCGTTCTCCCATAATCTGTATTAATCCAACCACTAATGCATTTCCCATACAGAAATATCTCATTCTATCTGTCATACCAGCAGTCCAGTCATCAGGAAAACCGTTCAATCTTTCACATTCTATAGGAGTAAGAAATCTCTTACGACCATTTACCTCAATGATATGTGAACTTCTATTAGTAGTTCCCTCACTAGTAAGCATAGTTCTACCAGGCTTGTCCAAATCATCAGTAGGGGACATCCCGCCTTCGGAAAATATATATTTATGACCAGTAGCAGAAGTTCGTTCGATTTTTTTAGGACCTCTCAAGTAAGCGAATTTTTCTTCTGCATCTTTAGTAAGATAAAATTTTTCATCTACAAAACTTTCTTCTATTAAAATATCTTTTAAAGGTGTTGGAGAAAATGGTACTGGTTCCAATTGGACGGTTGTAATTTTCCCATTTCTCATAATACCTGATGTATGGAATTCGTATTTAAACGTATCGGAAATTTCGACTATATCTTGTGGTAGCTCTACCTTACTTAATCTTCCTTTGTAAGGATTTTCAAGTATAGGAAAAGGTTTAGCGAAAAAGCCTTCTTTAAACAAAATTTCCTCATCAGAAAGTTTATGTTGTATTCCTTCAAAGGTGATTCCGTTTTTATAAGCAAAAATGAATGTTCTTCTCCGCCTTTGTGCAAATCCATATTCCGCTGCATTAATTACACGCCATTCAACTGAATAATTTAAGTCTCTAAATGTTGCCAACATAATAGCAAAATCTCTTCCACGTTGTTTTGAAGGGGATTTAAGTAATCTATCCACATTTTCTAACAATACATATTTAGGATGAGTATTTTCTAATACTCTTTTAATTTCCCAAAATAATACTCCTTTTTTTCCCTGTAATCCTTTCTCTCCAGACAGTGAGCGGGCTACCGAGTAATCTTGACATGGAAAACCACCTACAACTAAATCCGGAGCTTGTTCAATAAATTCCTCGTTTGGAATTGTAGTAATATCTTTATTAACATGAATACCAGTTTGAAAATTTTTAGTATAGCATTCGAATGCATCTTGAGCTTTTTTGGACGGTTCCCATTGATTTGCCCAAGTAATCTTAAATAAATCAGAGTTGGCTTTTTCCAAACCAAGACGAAAACCGCCTACACCAGCAAATAATTCTACTACACGTAGTGGGTTACGATTTTCCATACCGAACATCCTTTCGTATCTTTTGAAATAATTATAACATAGTTATTTCAAAAGATCTATAAAAAATTTATATTAATTATTCAATAATATAATAGTAAATATAAATGCAATTAGTATTACATTTTATCATAGAGTAGAAGATATTCCAATTGTAATAGCAAATTAAATATAATATCGGAATTTGTAATATTGATTTTCTCTATGTTTGAATAAATTATTTAATTTTATTTCCCCAAATAGTCATACCCCTATGGAATCCTCATATAATACTTTTCAGAAAGGAGGAAAAATTTTGAAATTGTCCCAACAAGAGTTAGTCAAACGTGTCGTGCAATTGGTGGATGAGTGTAGTACGTTTTCGGTTTTTACGAGGCGGGATCAATATGAGAAGGCGAGGATTAATGAGCTGTTGGAACTAATTAAGCTGCACCGGGATGAATTGGCAAAGGATTTTGTGCGCCATAATTTAGGGCAGAAGCGGTTAAGGCTAATCCAAGAATGGGTAGAGGGGGTAGGAAGGATGACAAAGGTAGTGTCAATGTTAAACATGAAAGGTGGCGTCGGGAAAACAACGTTAACGTATAACTTATCCTGGTATGCCGCCTTCAAAAAAGCGTACAAAGTACTTGTCGTTGATTTAGATCCACAATCCAATTTAACGCAAATTTTTTTAGGAGAAGAACAGTATAAAGATTTTTTGATAAATGGAAACCAATCTACTGTCGACATTTTTGAAAATAGTGCAAAGGTTACCGCAAGCATTTTTCATCGAGTAGAAGCATTTAAGGATGGCAGCTGTATCGATTTAATCCCTGCAAAAGTAGAACTAACAAAAACATTAAAAAATCCAACCTCAAAAGAACATAAATTACGACGCTTTTTAATGGAATACAAGGAAAAATATGATTTAGTCCTAATTGATTGTCCTCCAACCGACTCCATTTTAACGACTGCAAGCTACCTCGCAAGCGATTCGATTATTATTCCAGTAAAACTTGAAAAATTAGCCACGATTGGGTTGCCGCTTTTAGCAAGTAGTATTGATGAATTTAATCATGATAATGCAGGAGAAAACGAAATTAAGGTTTCTGGGATTATTTTTAACACAGTTGAAGCAAATGATTCTCCGGAAAGCCGCCTCTCCAAGCAAGAAGTAAGCGCCTTTGCACGCGAGAGAAATTGGTCAGTTTTCGAAAGTGAAGTACGTGAATCAAAATCGTTTGTTAATGGAATTCGCGAAGGTAAGCCGATGTTTCTTGCAAATAGGGTTCGTGATTATATTATGAAGGAGTTTTACCAGGTGGGGGATGAATTTTTACAAAAGGTGGGGCTGGAATGACAACAACTAGTAAACTATTACTATTAGATTTATTAAAGCCACGAATGATTCATAGTGATCAAGATTTTCAAGAAGTACGGGAGGTATTACAAAATAGAGACGGTTATCTTTCGGAAGTGTTGGGGTTCCTGCAGGAGCTAAATAACGACACAAGTGAACAGCAAGTGGTAGAAAAACGACAAAAATCTCCTAACAATAAAAAAGAGCTAGTAAATATTGAAAATGTCAAGGAGCTCCCACCAAATACCTATCAGCTCCTCACGCAAATCCAAGCATTGCTTCAATCAAAGGCCGTGTTCCGTACGGTAAAGGAATTGCAAGCATATGTGGGAGAACGGGTTTTATTAACGAGAGCTAAAAATACAAAGGCAGAATTAGTAAACAAATACCTCAGCCATTATCGTAATGCACCACTCCAAACCCTCGAAAAGGAAATCGAGCTTTTACTACAAAAAAAGCAGTCAGATGATTCGGTGAAAAGCTTTTTATCAATGGCAAATGAAATTGTTAACTCACGAAAGAAGGTCAATTAAATTGTTCTATGAAATAACTATTTTGAAATAGGAAATTATTTGGTAAAATTATTATTATATTAGAAAAATATAAGTATATTTTTTGTTTTCAGGAAGAAGAGGGGGATATTGTTGAACGCTTTTTGGAATTTTCCGGCAGCAACTGGAGGATTAATTAACTCCATTAACAATGCAGGATTAGAGACGTTCCGCGGTAACGCATTAGAATCATTGACAAGGGAAATATGTCAAAATTCATTAGATGCAGTAAAGGATAATAAAAAACCGGTCATCGTGGAGTTTCAAACATTTCAAATACACTCTGACCGTTTTCCGAATCGGAGCGAATTTATTGATGTTTTATATAAATGCCAGGATACTTGGCAGGGTAGAAACCAAAAGAGTGAAGAGTTTTTAAGAAGTGCGATTAGTCAAATGCATATGGATCATATTCCATTTTTACGAATTAGTGATTTCAATACGAAAGGATTAGAGGGAGCGGATAGTGGAGAAATTGGCACCCCATGGAGCTCTTTAGTAAAGGAAGCGGGTTCTTCCAATAAGAATGAAAGCTCGGGTGGTAGTTTCGGAATCGGGAAATCTGCCCCATTTTTAAACTCCAAGCTACGTACGCTCTTTTATTCATCACAAGATATGACAGGCTATGAGTCTTATATCGGCGTGGCAAATATTATGTCCTATCAAAAAGACGTGAATTCCTACACATTAGGAAATGGCTATTTTACGACAAATGAAAACTCAACTGCGATTCAGGGGAAATTTTCGCTAGATCCTAATTTTACGAGGAAGGAAACAGGGACCGATATTTATGTATCAGGCTTTCATCCAGTAGATAATTGGGAGGAGGAAATTCGTAAATCGGTACTGTTCAATTTCTTTATTACCGTATATCAAAAGAAATTAGTGGTAAAAATCAATGGATTTGAAATTAATGATCAAAATATCACGGATTTGATATTAGGGCTTGAAGATAATGAGGAAAATATAATAGTAAAAAATTATTTTCTGCTTTTAACATCGAATAATACAATCAAAATTTCCTATCCTGCGAAAAAATATACTCGTGATATTGCTTTTGATGAGGGAGAGGCAAACCTATATTTGTTGAATGGGGAGGATTTAAACCGACGAGTGCTGATGACAAGAAAGACAGGCATGCGCATTTTTGAGCAAAAGAATATTAGTGGCAGCATTTCCTTTACAGGACTTCTCATGATTACGGGTACGAATATGAACAATATTTTTAAACAAATGGAAAACCCTGCCCACAATGAATGGTCTCCCGAACGATACGAGAAAAATCCAAAATTAGCCAAACGGATTTATGAAGACTTACGGAAGTTTATCCGGAATACCGTGAAGGAACATTTTCAGGAAAAAATCACGGATAGCATGGATGCTACCGGTTTAAGTGACTTTCTTCCGAATAAGTCAAGACTAACAGATGCAACAGCAAAGCGTCGTGAAACATTAAGTAGTACGATTAAGTCGATTATTAAGAAGGAAAAGAAACAGGAAGAAGTGCTGCAAGAAAAACCAAAGGGTACGACAAATGAAGTAGATATTGAAAAGCAATTGATAGGGGAATTTGGTATTACTCCTGGTGGTAATCGTGGCGGCAATGGAACAGGGAAGCATGCAGAAGGAGGAATAGATGGTGGCGGTTTAACAGAACCAGATGGCACCAACACACTGGATCCCGAAGAACCTGGTCAAACTCGTCAGGAGCGCCAACGAAAGCCAAGCACACAGCCTATTGAAATGACACACCGATATATTTGTACAAACAAAGCAGAAGGAAAATATCGATTTATGATTACCCCTACGAAATCATTAGCGAGTGCTCGATTAGTGTTTACCATTTTAGGAGAACAAAGTAATTTTGCATTACCAGTACAAACAGCCGAAACAAATGATGGACGTGTCACGGTGGATCGCATTAGTGGAGATACGATTTACTTAAATTCCTTAAAGGCGAAAAAGAATTTTATTTTAGATGTAGGTGTCGATTATTCCGATTACTGTGTAATGGAGGTGGTACTATATGAAAATTAGTACATCGTATCCATATCCAGTGCTATATATGAATAATGATGACTATACGGATTCTTCCTTTCACACGACAATTGATGTCGCCGAATCATTTGGTGAAGTGAGAATAGCGGCTACTTTTGAACTGATTAATCAAGAGATTCAAAGATTAATAGAGGAAAAGCAATGTGCATACCTGCTTCATTTGGAATGTGGGCAAACGAGCTACCGGAATGTCTTTCCATCAGAAAGCAAAAGATTGGAAATTGCCATTCCAAGTAATAAATTACGAGGGAAGGTTACAATTCACTCGTACATAATTGCCAATGAAAAAATAGCAACATACACAAACGCTAGTTTTAACGACTGGTTCCAGGGCCTTTCATTTACATTAGAAAAAGGAAACATTGTCGCAATTGGCGAAGCTATTGAAATGAATTTGTTTGAGGATAATACCGAACTATTAGATCTCCCATCCATTGTCACGATTAGGAAATCGTTGAAGAAAGAATATATGGAAGTCGATATCCATTCCGATAATATTACGATAGAGCTTCCGGAATATGAATACAATCAGTATGCAGCAAACTCGAAGTCTCGCCTGAAAAATACAATATTAGCAGCAGTCATTGTTCCGAGCTTAGTTTATGTTTTTTCAAAAATCCCTTCCAATCGAGAGGACCTCGAGGGGTATACCTGGTATCAAGTGTTAGAAAAGATATTTGCCGATAACCAATATCGTCTAGAGGATGTTGGTACAGATTCCTTGTCTGCGTTAAAGGCAGCACAGCTTGTGTTACGTAAACCATATAAAGCATGCTTTGAAGAGATTGAGAAAATTAGCAGAGGTGATGAATAATGAAGCTAAAATTTATCTCCGATGATACATTGATGGATTTACGAACGAATTTTGACGCCTATAAGGAATATTATTATGAAAAAGATTCTCCATGGTTTCGTGGTTATTTTGCTGAAGAGGGCAGAATTATGGAATCAAATATCGAATTTGAGTTGCCTGCATTTAATTTTCATGAGAATTATTCCGTAAGTGATCGTGAGAACGTAAAACATATTTATGATGCCTTAAAGCATTTAACTGTTACACAAGCAACACAAGAAAGGCTATGGGCAGGGCTAGCACATTTACAGTTTAAAGATTATGCCTTTTACCGGATGAAAAAGGATATGGATAATCGAAACGATAAAAGGATAAATACTTCCCTATTTTTCCGAAATGGTGCCAAACGTTCGCTATTTGTACAAATTATTTCTCGGCTTTGGTGGGTTGGCTATATGACCTATGATGAAACAAATAAGGAAAATCCATATTGGCTAACCGATTTCTTTACGGAAAGCGATTTTTCCGCAAGAAGTGTTGTCTTCTTTTCTAGTAATTTCACATCTAATTCAAATATTACTAGAGGAATATTAAGGGCAATTGTGAAGCTTCGGGATAATGGGATAAGCATTAAACGTGATCACTTTGTCCAAGCTAACAAATATTTAAATGTCGTCGGAGCGGCGATGATACTAGATATGCTAACGACCGAGGAAATTGAACAAATGGTAGGTAAATATTTATGTAGGTACTATGGCTATGAGAATTTGTTTGAAACGGAAAATTTATTCGTGTAGCCATATGAAAAATTATTCCTCGGGAAAACGCATAGATTGACAAAATCCGAGAGAATATTTGGTGCATTACGGCCACTCTTGCAAAAGGGTGGTTTTATTTATTACATATTTGGGAAGGGAATATGACACATGCCAGAAAAAATCTACAACAAACTAGTGCGCGATAAAATTCCAGAAATAATTATGCAAGAAAATAATCTACCATTCACCCACATCACGACCGAAGCAGAGGTTAAGCTGTTACTACTGCAAAAATTAGTAGAAGAGCTAAAGGAATTCCAAGAAACGCCGAATGAAGAAGAGCTTGCCGATATATTAGAAGTAATCGATAGTATCGCGCACGCCTATCAGCTAAATATGGAAAAGGTTTTAGCAATGAAGGCAGATAAATTCGCCAAACGCGGCGGATTTAAAGAACGAATTATTTTAGAAAAAGTAATGGAAAAAGGGGAGTAATGATTAAGAATCCTCGCCGTTATTCCTTCTGTTTTTGCGAGGAGTATCATTCTTATCATTTGCGGTATACATAGTATTTAGCTGTTTTTCTTTTAAATAATCCCTTCCATCCAGTTTGCCGGAAACTTTATCAAAATAATAGTATATAAATACTGAATTGTATGGTATATTTTCCTTGTATATTTACGAAAATTAAATATATTTCATAAGATGAATACTATCATTATGAAATGCTATTTTAAAAGAAGGTAGGCTCGGATGGTATGGGGGATTATGTGCAAATTGATAATAGCTTTGTGAAATTAGGGAAATTTCTCAGCGAGAATGAAGATGTCTTTTTGGACATTTGGGAAAAACAAATTATTGTACATACCGATGAAGATAGTATCGAAACGATCAAAAAAAATGGTTATTTCATGTATCGGATCATCACAAACTCTATATTGAATAACATTACGGAGGATGAGCTTAAAGGATTGGCATATAAAGTAGCTCAAGAACGAACAGATGCTAACATCAATATTGGGGAATTTGTTTATAATGTAAATATCGGAAGAAGCATCATTATTAAATATGTTAACCAATCTGGTATTCCACTCGAGGAACTGCAGCCTATCATTGACCTTATCAATCGCCAGTTTGATTTATTTTGCTATTATGCGGTTTCCCGTTATACCGAATTAAAGGATAAAAAGATCCAGGAAAAGACCCTGTTCATTACACAAACACATAAGGACAGATTAGCGATTCTCGGACAAATGTCGTCTAGCTTTGTACATGAATTCCGAAATCCACTTACATCCATAATGGGATTTATTAGTTTATTAAAAAATGAATATCCTTCTTTACCATATTTAAATATCATAAGCTCAGAACTAGATCAACTAAATTTTAGAATCACACAATTCCTACATACGTCCAAAATGAAATTAGTGTCCGATAGTAAGGAAGAAGTAATTCCCGTTAAAATACTGCTAGATGAAGTTGTAGATTTCCTATACCCGAGTCTTGTTGATGGAAATATTGAAGTAATTACCAATATCGATGAGCATGCGAAGGTAAAAGGGGATCGAAATGAGCTTAAACAAGTTGTACTAAATTTACTAATGAACGCCGTAGATGCAGTATATGAAGAAGTAAACAAAAGAAAAATTATCATTCATTCGAAGGTGGACAACGAGCAAATTACCATAAAAGTTTCCAATAATGGTCCAGCCATTAATCCTGAAGCAGCAAAAATCATCTTCGAACCATTTTACACGACGAAGAAACTAGGTACCGGAATCGGCTTGTATGTATGTAAAAAAATAGTAGAAAAAAATAACGGTACAATTCAATGCACATCAAAGGATGAATTAACTACGTTTGAAATAAAGCTCCCAAGTTTTCAAATGTGACGACTAAATGGAGTGGGGGATAAAGAACGAGCCCCCACTTTTTGAAAATCACGTTATTTCTCTCCAGCTCCACGAAACGATAAGCCGTGAAAACGATTGATAAAAATAAACAATTCCTCACCTGTTTGCATCTTTTCGTCTAGTACGAGCGGAAAATACATCGCCTGATACGTTTCCGGTACCCAAATATAGTGGTGGACATATGTTGTAAGCAAAAATCCACATGCTTGCCAAAAACGAACCCGACTGTTATTTTCGGGGGTAACGTCAGACTCTATTTCAATTATAATTTTATTGAATCGCTCACATGCTGCCTTTTCTCGAAGATAATGAACGAAGTATTTTCCTAAGCCATGCCCTCGTTCTTTTTTAGCAACCGCCAAATAGTCAATGATTATTACCTTATCGTTATCAAGCGTACCAGTTATAGCCATTGCAACGGCAACCGAATCTTTATATGCAACGTGTAGCTCTGCAATCTGTTTGGCAAACATATTTTTAATCACTTTTTCCGGCTTCGCACCTTTATTGCCAAAAGCCTCGAAATAAAGCGGTGCAGCATCCTTCCAAATCGCATCATCCCAGCTGTCTACGGTTATTATCTTCATATCGATTTCTCCTACTTGTCATGATTATGTACTAATTTCGCAAGGGAAAAAATCAATCCTTATGATTCTTCCCGATTCTTGCTTGTCTTTTATTAGCTGCATGGAGAATAAATAATATCCCTAAAATACAACAAATGGCACCTAACACGAACATTATCCAATTACCAATAGGGAAAAATAATAAAGAACTACTTACAGATAAAATAATACCGATTATGAATGCGGTTTTCTCTGGTAGAGCTTTTATTTTGTCCAAATAGAGTTCCCCCTCAACGATGCTCTTATCCAATATTTCTTTTATTATAAACGATAGAACTAGCAAAATTAACTATAGGAGTGAAAGAAATGGGATTGTATGATGAATTTTTATTAAGGAAAAAGAATGGAGAAACATTACATTTAGAACAGTTGACGCCGGATTTACTGTGGAAGCTGTTTATCGAAGAGGAAATCCCAAACAATAGGATTGCGAATTTATTTGATGTAAAGCCTTCCAAGATCGCTTATCTCAGAAAAAAACACGGGATAACCATTCGCCATTCTATTTTAGAAGAATTCATGGATGAAATACCAGCGGAACTGAATGAAACCGCTAAAAATGAACTTTTACAAGAAGATAATGTTACGAAAATTGCAAAGGCAATCACCCATTTTGCCTTTCGCAACGGTCCGATAGAAGCTATTCATGCAGATAGGAGTAAAAACATTACTGACGCCGATATGAAGATTTTAAACAAGTTTATGGTCAATCGATTAGCATATATCATTCTTCTAATAAAAGAAAACCGCTGGTATGAGGTAAAATTTATTGTGAATCAACTAGATAAAATGTTTGGCAACAACTGGGATGAAGCTGTGCCTGATGATGGTGGGATGGAAGCATTATTGAAAGAAGATATAAAAAAAGCATGGGATCGATTATAGGGTGGCCTAGATTCCCCATACTTTAAACAAAAAAAGCCCTCATCATCTGAGTGCTTGTAAATTTAAAAATTTTAATCCTTTCGTATAAGGTTTCTCTAAAAACCATTGATATACGTAAAGAATCAGGGAGTAGCTTAAGGATACAATGAGATGATGGATACGGGTAAACTTCACATATTTGATAAAATTCATCTTCTCGAAAAAGCTTATAATCGGAAAGGCATACAATATATTTTGCGCGACGTTTATTAGTAAATATAACCAAAACTTTCCATACGTCCATTTGAAAATCCATAAAGTACCAACAGAAAACGCACCAACGAGTAAACTTAACAAGTTATATATTCTCGCTTTATTTCCACCTTTAATTTCCCAAAAGTTAAAATAGCTACCGATAAAAACAGTCGTCATGGTTAAAAATGCGGACATCGTTGTAACTGGTAAAAAACGTTTGATAGATTTTTTCGGAACAAAAAATAAAGTAGCCCATGTAGAAAGTAATAAAATTCTAATTAACACTACAAACATGATGTCTTCTTCCTTCCGTTTTTTTTAGCTTTTACAACAAGACAAATATTATGTGGAAGTGTTTTCACTTTTTCTGTGATGGCGGTTTGCACAATAAAAAGAGTGAACAAAAATACATTCACTCTAAAGAAATTTTATTGTTTATCTTGTTTCATATTGGTTGCATCCTGCACATGTATTTCACCATAGCCTTCAATGGAACCAGCATGCTCGTTATGGTATGCAGTACCAGAACCGGGATTATTGGTAGTGGATTTTTCTTTTTGTTTTTCATTTTTTGCGGGCATTCCATTCACCTCCTATCCAGAAGTTAGAATGCCTAGATGAAGAGAATATATTCGCATAATTATTTACTGTTTTTTATTCGATGCACAATGTATTCCGTTTGAACAAATCCGAAAATAATAACCAACGGAATCGAGAACAATAATATCCGTCGATGCCAAGCTAAATTATGCTTCATCGTAAGACTAGAGGCAAGAAGACTTGTGATGAAATTTAGCAAAAGTAGCTCATCCTTTCTATGTAAGTGCCAAAAGGGTAGAAAAGTAGGCATTGTAAATTAGGAAGATGGCTCCGCAGAGGTCACCATTTTTTTGTTGGACACCCCGTTTTTAAAATACCATTGGTAAAAAATATGGGATAAATAATAAGTAACCCATATCGAAGCAAAGCTCCAATACCATGACCATTTGTCATATTTAATAAGCTTCGTAAATTTTACAGCATATATTTCAAAGCAAGTAATTATGGCAGTATGGAAAAAATAATACAGTAGCTTTTGTACGTTGTTCGATTTTTTCGGATAGTAGAGATTAAATAGAACACATAATGATGGATAAACAAAATATTCAAATGTGAAGCTTGATTTTGTCGCCCGGTTGAAAAATAAGCGAATCGGATAGGAAATTAATCGTTTTTCCACTACCATTAGCCCAAAAATCCAAGTAATACATTGCTTAAAGAAAAAAGGAATAATTGCTTCGCGAATACGACGCTTTGGCACAAATTTTATTAACAAAAGAATCGTGACAGTCCAAGCAGATAGTTCAATCGTTTTATCAACCGTTTTGTTTTGCATATCATTCACTCCCTAATGAATAGTTTAGGCGAATGGAAAGATATTTATGTAAAAATAGAAATGATTTTGTTGAGTAATTAAGTGTGTTGAAATTATCAAAAGAATTTTGAATGGAGGAGACGGGAAGAATCTTATGGAGAGAGTGTATCAAAAGGATTTTGGAGCAATGGGTACGATAAGAATCCTATAGAGAGTGTGTATCAAAGTGATTTTAGGTGAAAAGCCAATAAGAATCCTATGGAGTGAGGGTATCAAAAGGATTTCGCCCGAGGAAACTGATGAAAATCCTATAGAGAAAGGGAATCAAAAGGATTTTGAGCGAAGAACCCAATAAGAATCCTATGGAGTGAGGGAATCAAAAGGATTTTAAGCGATAATCCTGAGAAAAATCCTATAGAGAGAAGGTATCAAAAGGATTTTGAGCGAGGAAGCAGATAAGAATCCTATAGAGAAAGGGAATCAAAAAGATTTTTAGCAATGGAACCGATAAAAATCCTATAGAGAGAAGGTATCAAAAGGATTTTGAGCGAGGTAGCAGATAAGAATCCTATAGAGAAAGGGAATCAAAAGGATTTTGAGCAATGGAACCGATAAAAATCCTATAGAGAGAAGGTATCAAAAGGATTTTGAGCGAGGTAGCAGATAAGAATCCTATAGAGATAGGGAATCAAAAGGATTTTGAGCGAGGAAGTAGATAAGAATCCTATAGAGAAAGGGAATCAAAAGGATTTTGAGCGAGGAAGCAGATAAGAATCCTATAGAGAGAGTGAATCAAAAGGATTTTGAGCAATGGAACCGATAAGAATCCTATAGAGAGAGGGTATCAAAAGGATTTCGCCCGAGGAAACTGATGAAAATCCTATAGAGAGAGTGAATCAAAAGGATTTTGAGCAATGGAACCGATAAGAATCCTATAGAGAGAGGGTATCAAAAGGATTTCGCCAGAGGAACCCAATAAAAATCCTATAGAGAGAGAGCATCAAAAGGATTTCACCCGAGGAACCCAATATGAATCCTATAGAGAGATGCTATCAAAAGGATTTTGCACGCAGAACCCAATAAGATTCCTTTAGAGAAAGTATATTAACGTAATTTCGCCCGATAAAACCAATAAGAATCCTAGACACCAACGTGATTTTGCAAGCAGACAACAGTCAAAATCCTATTCATAGCAGCTATCAATAGTAGAAAAGAAAATTTTTTCAGTATCCAAACGAAACCGAAAAAATATGGGGAGCTGGTCGTATTTCCAATAACTCCCCACCAATTTAATAAAATAGGCAAATCCTTGTTAACGAAATTCTTACATAAACTTACTTAAATCAGGATAGCCACTCACCGCCCAGGCACCATCAACCAATAAACTCGCACCATTGACATAAGATGCATCCTCACTAATTAAAAATAATGCTGGACCAGCCATTTCATCTGGATCTGCTGGGCGTCCCATCGGAATCCGTTCCATGTAAGCATCATAAATAGCATCCACACTTGTTAAGCCTGCAGTTAATGGAGTTGATACAAGACCTGGTAGAATCGCATTGACGCGAATTTTATATTTTGCTAGCTCTAGTGCCGCGTTTTTCGTTAACATTTCAACGCCAGCTTTAGCAGAGGAGTAGGCACTGCCATAATGCATTGGCACGTGGGCATTAAGTGATGCAACATTTACAATCGCACCGCCGCCATGATCCTTCATATATCTTGCTTCATGCTTAACAGACAGGAACACACCTTTTAAGCATAAATCTACTGTAAAATCCCAATCATCTTCACTTTGATCAATAATCGCACCAGCTCTCGAAGCCCCTGCAACATTAAAAGCAACGTCTAATCCACCAAAACGATCAACCGTTTGTTGAACCAATGCTGCAACGTCAGCTTGCTTCGTCACATTCGTTACAACTCCAATTACTTGTCCGTTACTTTTTTCTTCTAATTCTCTCAATTTCGCTTCATTTAAGTCAGCAACCGCAACTTTAGCCCCAGCCTTTAATAACCGTTCGACAATAGCAAGTCCAATCCCAGAAGCCCCACCAGTAACAACCGCCACTTTCCCAGAAAAATCGTGCATGTAACATCCTCCTCAAACTATTTTTGTAATCGTTTACATTATAGCATTTTATTATACTACTTAAAAGATGATGAAAATAGTTATTAAATCATAAAAAAATATGGTGTCATCGTAATACCAAATTAATTGCTAGAAAGAATCACACTAAAAATAGTAGTATTCATCTGCAAATGAATCATTCACGATAAATTTACAAAACGAACACAAACAATTTACACAAGCCAAACACTCCTGAAAAACAAATCTAGTAATCTTTTCAATAGAGTGAATATTATAATCAAGGGGGATTAGGGATGAAGATCGAAAAAAAGAAATTTACGACATTGTCGAAAGTAACATTAGTCGGAGCATTATTATTTTCCACAATACCTTTTGCAGCTGCTGCAAAGCAAGCAATTCCAGATACGGTCGCTATCAAAAAAATAGCAGGCTACAGCACAGGTCTTAGCGACAAAGATGGCGGTGTGGCAGAAATCGTCAAATACAACCCAGAAAATAAGAAATTTTACGTAATCAATGGCAAAAGTCAAACAATCGATATCGTCAGCTTACAAGATTTAACATCAACCGATTCTGTCCAAAATCTTCAGAAGGAAAAATCAATCAATATTGGGGATGCAGTTAATACCGATACCTTCCACTATGGGGACATGACAAGCATTGCTTTACATAATGATTTGGATATTATTGTAGCTGCAGTGCAAGATGAAGATTACAGCAAGCAAGGGAAGCTCGTAGTTATGAACTATGATGGCGAAATCGAAAAGGTATATGATGCTGGCGTACAACCAGATATGGTAACCATTACAAAAGATGGAAAATACATTTTATCTGCAGATGAAGCCGAACCACGTCAAGGACTTGAAGAAGGAGTAGACCCAGAAGGCTCGGTATCCATTGTAGACGTAAGCACAGGAGAAGTTACATATGTGAAGTTTTCTAATCAATCGGTCATCGATGATGATGTTTTTATCCGTAACAACGGTACAAAAGCAGATGCCGTTCATGATTTTGAGCCAGAATACATTACGGTCTCCAGTGACAACAGAAAAGCATATGTAACATTACAAGAAAACAATGCCATCGCGACAATTGATATTAAAGAAGGAAAAGTTTTAGCAGTAAAATCGCTTGGCTACAAGGATCACTCCCTACCAGGAAATGAGCTAGATGCAGCAAGAAATGACAAAATCGAGTTGGAAAGATTACCAATTTTAGGCGCTTATATGCCAGATGGAATTGCCTCCTACAATGTTGGCGGAGTCGAATATTTAGTAACTGCTAATGAAGGAGATGCAACCGAATGGGAAGAGTTCGTTAATATTGCAGATCTTGGAGATGTGAAGGATCAATTGCACAATCTTAACCCAAACCTATTTCAAGGGATGACACCAGAAGAGGCAGAAGCCGCATTTGATAAAATACTGCAATCTGGCGATTACGATAAGCTAGAAGTATTGACAGATCGTGGAAACGACGCCATTTATACACTAGGTGGACGTTCTGTTTCGATTTGGCGTGCAGATACAATGGAGCAAGTATTTGATAGTGGCAGTGATTTTGAAAAAATTACAGCAGAGCGATTACCAGATTATTTTAACTGGTCAAATGATGATGATGCTTTTGAAAAACGAAGTACAAAAAAAGGTCCAGAGCCTGAAGATGTTAAAGTAGGTATAGTAAATGGGGAAGTTTATGCATTCGTCGGATTAGAAAGAATCGGCGGCGTTATGACATATAACATTACGAATCCATCTGAGGCTAAATTTGCAAACTATATCAATACAAGAGATTTCTCGGACGTCATTGCAGGGGATGTTGCACCAGAAGGATTAGAATTTGTTTCCGCTGAAGCAAGCACAACTGGCAGGCCACTTATTATCGTTGGAAATGAAGTAAGTGGAACAGTTGCGGTGTATGAAATGCAGGCTGCTCCAATTAAACTTATTGAAAGTATAACATTAAATCAAACAACAGTAGATTTAAAGGTTGGTGAGACCTTCACATTATCTGCTACCATTCAACCTGCTGAAACAACCGAAAGCAAGGAGGTTGTTTGGAGTAGCAGTGATGACAGCATCGCAACCGTTACACCAAGCGGGGAAGTTACCGCCATTGCAGCAGGTAGTACAGAAATTGCAGTAGCTACTGTAGATGGTAAGCATGTTGCAACTGCAACCATTACTGTCACTGAGCGAGAAGAAGTGGCTAACAAACCGGAACAAACGCCAGAGGAAACAGCTGAACTGCCGGAAGCACCAGAAGAACATTCAGAAGGACAGAAGCTACCAAATACAGCAACCAATCATTATCAATTGCTTATCATCGGTAGCTCTTTACTTATCATTAGCGGAATTGCTTATGTAGTTATTTGGAAAAGGAAGTCACTAGCGTAAGGATAAAATTAACCGAATAAAGAGACTGTCTGCTGAAGTGAAGCAGATAGTCTTTTTTCGATTCATACGATCAATTTACTGAATTTTGCTTGAAACAAAATCGATCCTGATTCGTATATGTTTGTGAAGAAGAGGGGGAGATGTGTGGTGCAAGCGTTAGACGAATTTTATCGCTACCAAGATTCTTATGAACAACAAGCAGATTATACATATTCCAATCGCCAATCTGTTGCTTATAAGTGTACAGTAATCATTATGCTCCTCATCGCAGCAGCATTT
This sequence comes from Perspicuibacillus lycopersici, assembly GCF_025660475.1. Classification (GTDB taxonomy): domain Bacteria; phylum Bacillota; class Bacilli; order Bacillales; family Caldibacillaceae; genus Perspicuibacillus; species Perspicuibacillus lycopersici. The sequence continues at coordinate 194,460 of NZ_JAOUSF010000005.1, read as the reverse complement.
GTCGTTTTTATGATTGGTGTAGCAATTGCTCGATTTATGGAAATGCAAATAATACCGGGCCTCCTTGTCTTACTTTATGCAGGGATTATTTGTGCAGCTTTTGGTTATTTCGCCTATCGGTTTTACAAACTACTATTACATGAAGCTACCTTTCAGCTTCGTGAGGACGGATTTTTTTATAAAATTAAAAATCGGAAAACATTAGAACTCCGCTCGTTTTTTTTACCCTTTCGTGAAATGGAAAGTGTCACAATGGGGCGCTATCTTCTCTTGGATAAACCGAGTAAATATGGACGGAGCACGTATTTTGTGGGCGTCGATTTTGCGATGAAAGGGAAAACCGATGCAGGTGAATGGATCGTTGTTCATTTTGGGATGAAGGATATCGAGGAAATTCGTCGTTGGATTGCCCGCTATCAAGCACAACAAATTCCACTTTATTTTACAAATGTAGCATTGAAAAATTTAACGGTTGCGGGCTATAATGCATTAGAAAAATTTCCCTATTTATATGAAACAAGCAATTGGCCGCTTACCGATAAAAAAATAGAAAAAGAACTTCCAAAAAATTGGGACGGAAAAAATCCAATTTATTCAGATTTACCAACGAAATAAAATATTTTAAGAGAATTTCCAATTTATTAATGGACGAAAAATTCCGTGAATAGGATAATAAGAGTACAGCTGGTCAGGAAAAATAACTCGACCATAATGAAAATTACAAAAGAGAGGGGTTTTTCTAATAGTTACCGTTGCCTTAAATTACGCACTAATGATTGAAAGAATCCGTATGCATGGCGTTTCCAATGAAGCGATGCTAAAAATGCTGGAGACTGCTGATGAAACGGTATTTTCCGCCTACGGAGAAGGAATTCCAGATTGGCAGACACTTATTACGTTTTATGAAAACAATCAAGAGAAAGTAAAAGCAATGATTCAGGAAGGCTATCAAATTAGTTTTCTTACAAAAGGGGCATTAAAAAATTTATTGCGTTTGAAATATTGCCTATTAGAACAGGAAGATTTTGACGACTGTGGCGATTATCTAGAAATACACCAAATTTCGGAAAAAGACCGACAATCACTCAAGCAAACGATTGCGAAAAATTGGACGATTATCGAGCAGCCTAACAGCAACATGGTGAAAATTGAATTGACCTATAAACCGGAGGATGTCAAAACTCTAGCGAAAAAATCATAGCCAATCAACAAAGAGAGACGCCGAAAAAAATATAGCCAGTCAAACCAACAATCCATGACCTAGAGATATGAATATACTATCTCTAGGTCTTTTTATATCTTCAAAAACCAACGAGAGGAAGTGTCTTATGTATATTTTTCTTATCGTTTTGCTATGTCTGTTATTTATTTGGCCAATTACTCAACTTTTCATTGGACTGTTAAAAATTGTTTTTGGATTCATTTCAGGGCTGCTTGGATTATTAGGCTCATTTTTTATATTTGCCATCTCGCTAGGAATAAGCATTTTGCTTTTTCCAATTGGCTTTATCGTCGCATTGCTAGTAATTATTATTTGGTTAAAAGCAAGAAGGTAAATTAGCATTTTTCAGTGAAAGGATGGGAAACACTTTCTCCTGTTATTACAATTTCCATATGTTATAATAATCATATAATAGTAAATATTTTAATCTATCTAATTGTAATAAAAAAGGAAAGCGTTATAATGAAGTAAGAAGGTGTGTGACGAGATTCACCTATTGCTTAGTGTGAAACAAGGGGTGCCACCATCTTTTTGCGAATTTTACGGTATAAGGAAGGGGTAAATATGAGCAACAGGGGAACGAAAACAGACGTCATTCTAATTGGCGCCGGCATTATGAGTGCGACATTAGGGACACTCTTGAAGGAATTAGTACCGGAATGGAAAATGACAATGTTTGAGAAACTAGAGTCTCCAGGTGAGGAGAGCTCTAACGAATGGAATAATGCAGGAACTGGACACTCCGCGCTCTGTGAACTGAATTACACAGAGGAAAAATCCGACGGTTCCATTGATATTAGTAAAGCAGTTAAAATAAATGAACAATTTCAAGTTTCCAAGCAGTTTTGGTCCTATCTAGTAGACAGTAATTTAATCGAAAAACCACAGGATTTTATTAGACCATTGCCACATATGAGTTTAGTCCAAGGCGAAGAGGATGTTAGATTTTTAAAGAAAAGATTTAAAGCGCTATCAAACAACCCATTATTCCAAGGAATGGAATATTCAGAGGATCCAGAGCAATTAAATGAATGGATTCCACTTGTCATGCAGGACCGGGCAGATAATGAGCCAATTGCTGCAACGAAAATTGATTCGGGTACAGATGTAAACTTTGGTGCATTAACACGGATGTTAATTAATCACTTAAAGAATAATGATGTTGATGTCCATTATCAGCACCAAGTGAAAAAGATTAAACGCACAAGTGACGGCCACTGGGAATTAAAGGTACGTGATGCTAATGGAAATGTTTTCTATCATACTGCTAAATTTGTTTTTATTGGAGCGGGTGGTGGAAGTCTCCATTTACTGCAAAAATCTGGTATTCCAGAGGGTAAACATATTGGTGGTTTCCCTGTAAGTGGTTTATTTATGGTATGTAATAATCCAGATATTGTGGAACAACATCATGCTAAAGTTTACGGTAAAGCAAAAGTTGGAGCACCGCCAATGTCGGTTCCACATTTGGATACACGCTTTATCGATAACAAAAAGTCATTATTGTTTGGACCGTTTGCAGGATTCTCTCCGAAATTTTTAAAAACAGGCTCGATGTTTGATTTAATTACATCCGTTAAACCGCACAATGTGTTAACAATGCTAGCAGCTGGTGTGAAAGAAATGGCGTTAACGAAATATTTAATCCAACAAGTACTTCTATCGAAAGAAAAACGTATAGAGGAGCTCCGCGAATTTATTCCTACGGCGAAGGCAGAGGATTGGGATTTAATTGTTGCAGGACAACGGGTGCAAGTAATTAAGGACACCGAAGCAGGAGGAAAAGGAACCCTTCAATTCGGTACAGAAGTAGTAAGCAGTAAGGATGGCTCGATTGCAGCATTACTCGGTGCCTCTCCAGGTGCATCTACAGCTGTTCACGTGATGCTTCAAGTAATCGAAAAATGCTTCCCGCAATATTTGAATGAATGGGAGCCAAAAATTAAAGAAATGATTCCATCCTACGGGGCATCACTACTAGCAAACCCAGATCTTTTGAAAAAAGTTCAAACAGAAACAGCGGAAACGCTTCGCCTAAATGAAAAAGAAGCAGTACATGGCGAAAGAGCTTCCGTATTAAGCTGATTTTTATATACTAGTTTCATAGAACCTTCATCTTTCATTGGATGAAAGGTTCTATTTTTTTGAGAATTCCACTCGTGTATTTTTTATTTATCTAAATATAGTGAATTTATATAGTAAAATATCATATGAATGGAGGTATATTGTTGAAGTATTATTTTGCTGTTTTATTTTTCATTGGAATTTTATTTATAACTGGCTGTAGTACGGACAATCAAATGGTCTTATTAGAGGAAGAAATTAGTTCAATAGATGTAGCAATATCGAACGGGGCAGGAGAAATGAATGAAGATATTATGCACACCTTCAATGATTCCGAGTCGATTCTACTATTTGAAACTGCGATTACTAGTGCAAAAAGAGGAGAATCCAATGTTGTTAGTACAAAGCCAGATTATGATGTAGTGGTAAATTATCGCAATGGATCCCCTAGTCACGCAATACATATATGGTTAGGAGAAAAAAACGAGAAATCCACCCTTATGTATATGGTGGATTATGCAACAGGTGAAGGGCAAACATATGTATCAACCCTAACAAGTACGAACCAATTACGAGACTTAATTTTAACAGGAGAATAACGAAATAGACTACCGCTGAAATACATGATGAAGCTGAGTTCGAATATGAAATCTAAGGGGAATACTATTAATAGGGGTTATCAAAAGGAAAGTAAGTAATAAATGGAAGAGAAATCCGTTTGATAGGACGGATCAAAAGGAATTTGAGCAAAAAATGGAAGAAAAATCCTATAGATAAGGCTCATCCAAAGGAAAGTGAGCAAAAAGTGGAGGAGAAATCCGTTTGATAACGGGCATCAAAAGGAAAGTGAGCAAAAAGTGGAGTAGAAATCCTATAGATAGAAGCTATCAAAAGGAAAGTGAACAACAACAGAGGAGAAATCTTTTAGATAAAACCTATCAAAAGGAAACTGTACCAAAAACAGAGGAGAAATCCGATAGATAAGGCGCATCAAAAGGAAAGTGAGCAAAAACCGGAGGAGAAATCCTATAGATAGAAGCCATCAAAAGGAATCTGAACCAAAACCAGAGGAGAAATCCGATTGATAGAAGTTATCCAAAGGAAAGTAAGCAAAAAGTGGAGGAGAAATCCTATAGATAAGGCGCATCTAAAGGAAAGTGAGCAAAAATTGGAGGGAAAATCCTTTAGATAAGGCGCATCTAAAGGAAAGTGAGCAAAAACCGGAGTAGAAATTCTATAGATAGAAGCCATCAAAAGGAATCTGAACCAAAAACAGCGGAAAAATCCTATAGATAGCAGCCATCAAAGGGAAAGTGAGCAAAAACCGGAGGAGAAATCCTATAGATATGGCCAATCTAAAGGAAAGTGAGCAAAAATCGGAGGAAAAATCCTATAGATAAGGCGCATCCAAAGGAAAGTGAGCAAAAACCAGAGGAAAAATCCTATAGATAAGGCGCATCCAAAGGAAAGTGAGCAAACACCGGAGTAGAAATCCTATAGATAGAACCTATCCAAAGGAAAGTGAGCAAACACCGGAGTAGAAATCCTATAGATAGCAGCCATCAAAAGGAAAGTGAGCAAAAACCGGAGTAGAAATCCTATAGATAGAAGCTATCAAAAGGAATCTGAACCAAAAACAGAGGAAAAATCCTATAGATAGCAGCCATCAAAAGGAAAGTGAGCAAACACCGGAGGAAAAATCCTATAGATAGAAATTATCCAAAGGAAAGTGAGTAAAAACTGGAGGAGAAATCCTATAGATAGAAGCCATCAAAAGGAATCTGAACCAACACCGGAGGAGAAATCCTATTGATAGAACCCATCAAAAGGAAAGTAAGCAAACACCAGAGGAAAAATCCTATAGATAGAAGCCATCAAAAGGAATCTGTACCAAAAACCGGAGGAGAAACCCGATTGATAGACGTAGTCGATCGTTTTCTCACCCCACAAAAATCTCCAACATTTTTCCACGGGGAGCATAATTTATTTTATTTCTGGATGGACGGGGAAACTTACTAAAATATCGTAGCTAAAATAGACAAGCTGGCATTCCATTAAAAAAGCAGAACATGAGCGACGAAACGATTCAATTTTGTTACGAATTATTTGAAAAAGTATGGGACTATGTCTATGGGACTATGTCGATAAAACACAACCATATGTCCATGTCCTGAAGAAAGATAGTAAAGACTTAATTGCTACGTATACATATTTGACATTAAAAAGATGTGAGCTCATATAAGGTCTAATGTGTTTTTGGAAAAAGAAAGGGAGCGGAGACTGGAAATTTTCCCAACCTTCCGTCTCCCAGTAATTGATCTACTTTTCTAATAGATGTTGCTTCAATAACGTAATTTCTTCCGTAGATAAATTTAACACTTCTTTCGAATAGTTTTCAATCCCACCAAAGGTAATTTCAATCCCATCTAAAAAGGCATCAATATACTCTTTGCGAGCTTCCATTAATGCATCAATAACAGCTTGCTCAACATTTGGCAGATCATTATAACCGATACGATCAAAATGTGCATTTAACTGGTCAACTACTTCGTTTGTATACAAATAATCTTCTACTATTGTTTCCCGAGGAACTCCAAGAACTGCAAGGATTAATGCAGCAATAGCTCCAGTCCGGTCTTTACCTGCCATACAATGAAATAATGTTGGGGAATCCGGCGTATCTAATAATAACTGAAAAATTTGTTGAAACGATGTTTTATATGTAACCATATCCTGATTTTTCTTTAGCAATAATTCACCTGGTTTTGTTCTACGTAATATATCTGCAAAAGAGGAATCGCTATCTACTTGAGCTAGCTCACTTCCATCGGCAAATAGAGGAGTGTGATGCCAAGTACAGTCATTAATTTTGGGGTCTGGAAATTTTTCAATCTCATCGAATCCACGCAAATCTAAAATTTTCTGAATCCCCATTTGCTGTAATAGACTACGATCAGCCTCTGTCAATTCACTTAAATTTCCCGATCGAAAAAGCATCCCGCTTTTAACGCGCTCGCCATTTTTCGTCATATAGCCACCTAAATCCCGAAAATTAACGCAACCTTCTAACGGTACAACTTGTAACACATTTTTCATTATTGGTACCTCGACTTTATTCATATTTTGTTAACAATTGAAACATTTAATACTTTAATAGAGTAGCATGATTTTTCGTAGGGTGAAAGAAATTTCTGATTTCCTTATTTATTGGAAGCATCATCATAGTAATTTGCATTCTTTTTTTAAAAGGTTACTATAATCATATTATGTAAACTAACAAAAACTCTATTATTCTTTCGATATTTGAAACAAACGCTAGAAAAAGATTTTTTCGTTCTTTTGGAAGGGTATCATCATAAATATAGAGAATAAATTATATAGCTGATTAAGCAGACGAAGTGAAAAATCTCCAATACGATGATACTGAGAAACGAAAAGGGATGTATGGAAAGCGCTTCACATTTGAATCAACTTACAAATTCTTTTTGATAACAAATGATTCGTACCGCTAGGAGGGAGAAGTAATGACAGAAAAAGTGAATATTTACTATCAAATGGAAGATACAGCAAATTCATTTGAGGATTTTAGCTATCATTCCCATGAACAGTATGAAATATATTATTTCCACAGTGGCAGCTGCAAATATTTGATTGGCGATCATATTTATCACCTACAGGATAACGACATTATTATTATGAATGGGTTAACCTTGCACCGTGCTTATCCAGAGCCGGGAATTCCTTATAAACGAACTGTTATTGAATTTTCTTCGGAATGGTTGCGTCCAATACTGAACGCACTAAATGTTCCAGAACTATTAAATCCGTTTTACCAGCTAAGCAACACATTATTTCGTGGGGCAGATAATCCGAAGTTAGTAGAGATTAATCAGCTAATGGAAAAATTAGCAGAAAAGGACGAATCAAAGGCAATTCATCCAGAAGAAAAAATGCAAACGCGTTTTCGCAATGGTGAGTTTACAGCGTTATTATTAGAGCTTTTATTTATCATATATGAAATAAGTCAGAAGCAGCCTGTACCAATGCTAGCGATCGAATCTGAAAAAAATACGCATGTCAAACGGATTATTGAATGGATTGATGAACATTTTTGTCGTCCGATTACATTAGATAATATTGCTAGTAATTTAAATATTAGTAAATATTATATGTCACGAATCTTTAAAGATATTACTGGGTATACGATTATGCAATATTTAATGAGCTGTCGTATTAATCGTGCCAAATACTTATTGGAAATTCATCCGGAAAAATCGATATTAGATGTTGCTTTAGAGTCGGGTTTTGAAGATTCTTCACATTTTAGCCGTTTCTTTCGTAAACAAATGAAAATGACGCCTACCGAGTATCGGAATAGTACCGCAGCAAAAAGGAATACAACCAATTTGTAATTTTTAAGATAAAAAAGAGGGCAAGGATAGACAATTTCTATTCAATATAACACAATTATAACCATGTCAAATGTTCTTAATATTACTAAAATTAATGTATAGATTAATAGAATATGATCTTTCTTCTATAGATAATGTAAGCGGATACTTATATTTTCTATAGAAGATATAGTAGAGTTTCAATTATAGTACATAGCTAGTAATTTTTTTTATTCCGCCTGTAAGCGTTATCAATACTTACTAGGCGAGGGAACATACAATAGAGAGGAGATCGTTATGGCGAATAACCGTATGGAAGCAAATACTCCACCACCTAGTGTTAGCCCAAGTATACAAACAGTGACGAAAACAACGAAACAGAAAAAAAGAACTTCGCAATGGATATGGTATATTTTTCTCATTCCAAGCTTCTTAGGTATCATTCTTTTTATGGCATATCCAATTGTCGAATCGCTTCGTTTAAGCTTTTTTAAATCGAATGGGACGATTGAAACCTTCACAGGACTCGATAATTTCCGAACGGTGTTAACCTCTGGCCCATTTTGGAATGCGGTATGGAACACATTTTTTATTGGAATTTTTCAAGTCATTATTACGATTCCTCTAGGCTTTATTTTTGCAACATTAATCAACTCAGCATCGAAAGGAAAGAACTTTTTCAAAGTTATTTACTTCTTACCAAATGTTACCTCTATAGTTGCCGCAGCAATGATTTTTCAATTTGTTCTACACCCAGAAATGGGGATTGTCAATTTTGTACTAGACTCCCTAGGTTTACCAACACCAGCATGGTTCTCGGATCCTTCGACATCGAAATGGGGCGTTATTTTACTTGCCGTTTGGCATTGGATTGGTTTCGTTATTATTATTTGCATTGCCAATCTTCAAGCCATCTCAAAAGAAATGTATGAGGCAGCGAAAATTGATGGTGCAAGCTCCTTTCAGCAATGGTTATTTATTACGATTCCGAATATGGGTGGTACCTTTGCATTCCTATTAATTACCGGATGGATTGGTGCATTGCAACGCTTCAACGAGGTATATGTATTAGGTGGGCCAAATGGTAGTCCTGCCCGTTCCATTCAGACAATGGGAGCATTTATTTATGAACGCGGATTCACAGGATTTGAATTTGGGATTGCATCAGCAGCTACATATATTATGTTCCTCATTATATTAGTCTTTACATTTATTAATTTAAAAATATCGAAATTGAAACTATAAGTGAATAGGAGGTGGGATGTGAATGAATAGCTCGATGTCGGTTAAGACAATGCATAGAATATCTGAAATATTTAAGTTTCTCGTACTACTCATTTTTGGGGTAATTTTAATGGCACCATTTATCTGGATGGTCAGTGTCGGCTTTGATCGGACAGCAAACATTACGATGCCATTTCCACCACGGCTAATACCAGAAGAACCATCATCCTTTAACTATGGAATTGTTTTTGAGAATGGGAGATTAATTCAGTCCTACATAAATTCCACTATTGTAACCGTCAGCTCTGTCGTGTTAAGTGTTTCTTCCTCGCTTCTTGCGGGCTATGCATTCTCAAAGGGGAAATTTAAAGGGAAAAAGATTTTATTCTTTATTGTCCTTTGTACATTAATGATTCCAATGGAGCCAAGGTTAATTCCTTTATATACATTGTTTAATAGTGTTGGTTTATTGAATACGTTTTGGCCATTGATACTTCCTTCCATCATCAGTGGGATGCTAATTTTCCTTTGTAAGCAGTTTTTTGATCAATTACCAGACACTTTACGGGAAGCAGCGCAAATTGATGGAGCTGGTGAGTTTAAAATCTTTTTCCGGGTTTACTTACCGCTGGCTGGACCAATCGCAGCAACCATGATTATCCTTTCCTTCATTTGGAGCTGGAATGATTTCATGTGGCCATTAGTAGTTCTCAATAATATCGACTTGCACACTGTACCATTGTACTTAGCGAGCTTCTCCCAAGAAAATGGCTCAAGTCTCGGGGGACTAACAATGGCTCTAGCAACCGTAAGTATTTTACCAATCATTATTCTGTACTTGTTTTTACAACGATACATTATTCAAAGTATCGCATTAAGTGGGGTTAAGGGAGAATAGGTTACAAGTTTCGTAGGATAGGAATTTTTTTGGCTATTATTTTATAAAAAGTTTTTGATATTTAAGAGAAGAGTAGTGACGATGTATTAACTACTGAGGAGACTGAATACACGAAGACTCCATAAAAAGCGAAGGCGACTGTTTAGCACGTACAAACTGGATCCGATCAGCAGGAGATAAAAGAAGCACGACGAGGTAGCGAGTTGAAGTTGACTTATCGTACGGAGGGTTGGCGAGGTTTGCTCGTCGCTGGGAGCTGCAGCTAGCCTATCCGCTCGCTGGCAGGAAAGGGAAGTGTATTCAGTCTGCGGATTTCTTACAAATAACAAAATCTTTAAGGAAAAATAGCCATCTTTTAAAAACAGGGGGTATAAAAATGAAGCGTGGTATTTTCAAAAAGCGGGTATCATTTCTTTTAATGGCAATGGTAATCATCAGTATTGTACTTGCAGGATGTAGCTCCTCCAGCTCCAAAAAAACTGGAGAATGGGCAGGACAAAAAATTACTGTCATGATGATCGGGGACTTCGCAATGGATGATAAAACCGATCCAATCACTGGTGAATCAGCAAAAGGTGTAAAAGTATTAAAAGAGGAATTTGAAAAACAACACCCAGGTGCAACGGTAGATTTCGTGCTTATGCCTTGGGAAGGTTATACCGAAAAAACGCAAGCAATGCTTACCTCTGGGGAAGCAGACGTCTATCAAATGCCTGGTGTCGCTGATTTTGCACCACAAGGTGTTTTAGAACCGCTACAACCTTGGATTGATAAAGATTCTGAATTCAGCTTAGACATTTTCATTGAAAATCAAGTTGATGGTTGGAAGGCGTTAGGACCAGATAGTAACGAATTAGAAATTTGGGGCTTACCATTTTTAGGCGATGCACGCTTTATTACGTATGATAAAGAACTATTTGATCAATGGGGTGTCGAGTATTTATCCGACTATCCAACAATGGAAGAAATTGCCGAAAAAGCAAAACAAATGACTGGTAAAAATCCAGTAACAGGTGAGCAAAACTATGGTATCTGGTTCCGTGGAGACTGGTCTTCTGCCTTTACATTAGTAGATTTAGCAGAAGGACAAAATGGCCGCTGGGGAACAGGCTTTGCATGGGATGAAGTAAAATTTGAATTTAATTCTCCTGAAATGCTAAATGGCTTAAATTGGTTATTAGACATGCAAAATTATGCTCCGGAAGGTTTAGTAAGTAACCAAGGAAATGAAAAATGGTTAACAAAAGATAATAATATTGCGATTATGCTAAATCAAGGACCTGGTGATACTGTAAAACCAGCATATGCACAAGGACTTGGTGATCGAATTGGCATCGCCCAAGAATTTAAAAATGCCGATGGTCAAGGTGGACTATTTGCAGGAAGTCCAATTGCAATTGCAAAGGATAGTAAAAATAAAGAATTAGCATGGGAATGGCTAAAATTTGCGACAAGTGATTTTACCCAAAAATATGTATATGAGGAACTTGGCTTAGTGCCTGCTGTTAAATCTGCACTGGAATGGGATAGTGTGAAGGAACAACCATTAATGCTTCCAGTTTTTGAAGCTATGAAAACACCAATGACACCAAGATATCCATGGGGATCCTCTCAGCCAAGATTTATTTTAACCTCTGAAATTGAGGCGGCATTAACCGGACAAAGAAGTGCGGAAGATGCATTGGAAAAGGCACAAAAAGAAAGCACCGAATGGGTGGAAAATCGCTAATTCACACGTCAGTTTGAAAAAAATATGGCTGTATTCAGACGATATACCATTTAGCTACAATCTTCTCGAATACAGCCAAAATAATGAAAGAGGCAAGATGGACTATACACCACGATAAATAAAGGAGTAACTGTTTATCCAGATAGTTCATGGGTTACAGTTACTTTTTTTCTTATCATTAGGTGAAAGCCTATGTAATAAGCGACAGCATATGTGAAAAACCAAACTTTATAGCTTAAAGGAGAATGTTAAATGTTAAAGGTAGCAGTAATCGGTCTTGGAGATATTTCTAGTATTCATCTAGAAGCAATTGAGGAAAACCCAGATGCAATGTTAGTGGCGGTTTGCGACCGAGAGGAAGCACGAAAAAACATCGTACCTTCGATTCCTTTTTACACCGATTATCTCGAAATGCTAGCAAAGGAAGAACTGGATTGTGTACATATTTGTTTACCACATTATCTTCATTATCCAGTAACAAAGGCTTGTGTGGAGCACGGGATTCATGTATTCCAAGAAAAGCCATTAGCATTAAACAGTGAAGAAGGATTTAAATTTGTAAAATTAGCGGAAGAAAATCCAATGGTAAAAATCTGTATATGCTTTCAAAATCGTTTCAATGAGACATTTGAAAAATTACAGGAAATCACAAATACGAACAAATATGGGAACATCCTCCATATTAAAGGACTAGTCACATGGGAGCGGCCGAAAAGCTACTATGATGAAAAACCTTGGCGAGGCAAACTAGCATATGCAGGTGGCGGGGTAATGATGAACCAATCCATTCATACGCTAGACTTAATGCAGCTACTAGGTGGAGAGATCAGCTCCATTCGTGGGAACATTGCTCAGCTTCTTGATTATGGTATCGAAACAGAGGATACCGCTTCCGCACGTATTCAATTTGCCAACGGAGCAACGGGTTTCTTTTTTGCCACCATCGCGAATGGTAATAATTCAAGTGTCGAGCTGCAAGTAATCTTTGAAAAGCAAAAATTGACGATTAAGGATAGCAAGCTAACAATGCAAAACGATAGAGGAGAAAAAATAGAAATCGAAGAAGATGCAAAGCTGTCCGGTTCGAAATTTTATTATGGGGCGAGTCATCGAAAGTTGATTCGTAAATTTTATCGGGCAATTATTGAAAACAGCGAAGATTATGTGCATGTAATAGATGCATTTCCATCAATAAAAATTATCGATTCTATCGTGCAATCATCGAAATTAAATAAAGAAATAGTGTTGAATACAAAAGTAGAAAAGTAAACCACAAATTATTTTTTATGGAAGGAGAAATGACAATGGCAATAAAAACCGTAGGAATTATTATGAATGGAGTAACCGGTCGGATGGGGACAAATCAGCATCTTATCCGTTCCATTGTTGCAATTCGCGAGCAAGGTGGCGTTGTTTGTAAAAATGGGGATGTGATTATGCCGGATCCGATTTTAGTTGGAAGAAATGAAGAAAAGTTGAAACGCTTAGCAGAAACTCATCATATTAGTCGCTGGAGTACCAACTTAGAGGCATGTCTTCTCGATGAGTATAATATTATTTATTTTGATGCCCAAACGACGGCAAGACGTGCCGAAGCAGTGCGGCAGGCAATTAAAGCAGGCAAACATATCTATTGCGAAAAGCCTACTGCAACTAGTGTAGAAGAATCATTGGAGCTTGCTCGCTTAGCATATGAAGCAGGTGTGAAAAATGGTGTCGTGCAGGATAAATTATTCCTACCAGGACTATTAAAGCTTAAAAGATTAATAGATTCCGGATTCTTTGGAAAAATTTTATCGGTTCGAATGGAGTTTGGCTATTGGGTATTTGAAGGCGATTGGCAGCAAGCACAACGTCCGTCCTGGAATTATCGGAAGGAAGACGGTGGTGGCATTATTGTCGATATGTTCGCCCATTGGCGCTATGTACTCGATAATTTATTCGGAAATGTTCGTTCCCTTTCTTGTCTTGGGGCAACACATATTGAAAAGCGCTACGATGAAGAAGGAAATCCATATGTCGCAAGTGCTGATGATGCTGCTTACGCCACTTTTGAATTAGAGGGAGGCATTATAGTCCAAGCGAACTCCTCCTGGACGGTGCGCGTTAACCGAGAGGATCTTTTAACAATCCAAGTGGACGGGACGGAAGGTAGTGCGGTTTGTGGTTTGCGTGATTGTAAAATCCAACATCGTGTGAATACACCAAAGCCAGTGTGGAATCCTGATATTCCAAATCCATTTAATTTTTTTGAACAATGGCAAGAAATGCCAACAAATGATGTATACGATAATGGTTTTAAAGTGCAGTGGGAGTTATTTTTGAAGCATGTAGTATTAGATGAGGAATTTCGGTGGGACCTATTAGAAGGTGCAAAAGGCACACAATTATCTGATCTTGCTCTTCAATCGTGGAAGGAAAGAAGATGGGTAGATGTTCCAGAATTAACCATTGGAGGGACAAAACATGCAGAAACCGTTAATGGTACCAAGAGCGAATGGCTCGATTGAATTATACCGAGCGGGAAACGTGCCAACGATTGAAATACCAAAAACAAAGTTTCATAGTCGGACAGCATTTTCTGCTGCACATGTCGTAAGTAATCCATTAAAAACAGTGAACCCTTTAGGAAAGCCAGAAATCGATTGGGAAGCAACCTTATCCTATCGACGTCATCTTTGGTCGTTAGGGTTTTCGGTAGCTGAAGCGATGGACACCGCACAACGGGGAATGGGGCTAACTTGGGATGGAGCAAAGGAATTAATTCGCTTATCTAGTCAAGATGCACAAGCGGTAGGTGGGAAAATTGCAAGCGGTGCTGGAACGGATCATTTAGCTGCTAATCAAACCTACACATTGGATGAAATTGCCGATGCTTATGCTATGCAATGTAGTTTTATTGAGGAACAAGGCAGTCAAATTATTTTAATGGCCAGTCGAGCATTAGCAGCTAATGCCAATGGACCAGAAGATTATGCCTATGTGTATCAAAAAGTATTATCACAAATTAATAAGCCTGCGATTCTACATTGGTTAGGCGAGATGTTCGACCCTGCTTTAAGAGGTTATTGGGGAAAAGAAAACATAGAGGAAGCGATGGAGGTTTGTCTCCAAATCATTTCGGACAATAAAGAAAAAATCGAGGGAATAAAAATTTCCTTGCTTAATGCAGATAAAGAAATCGTAATGCGCAGAAGGCTGCCTGATGGTATTAAAATGTATACTGGCGATGACTTTAACTATCCAGAACTAATCCGTGGGGATGAAGTAGGCTTTAGTCATGCACTTCTAGGAATATTTGATGCGATAGCACCAGCAGCAGCTGCCGCATTAAATGCACTTGATAATCATGATTATCAAAAATACGATGCGATTTTGGGAAAGACTGTGCCACTTTCACGACATCTTTTTCAAGCACCGACCTATTCCTATAAAACAGGAATTGTATTTATGGCTTATTTAAATGGTCACCAACAGCATTTTCGGATGGTTAATGGAGCGGAAAGTGCAAGATCAATTACACATTTAGCGGAGGCTTTTATACTCGCTGATCAAGCAGGTCTATTACATGATCCAGAAATGGCGACCGAAAGAATGCGTCTAGTATTAAAACTAGCGGGAATCGAATAGGAGGAGCCTATGGCAAAATTGCAAACTTTTGAGCGGTTAAGCTTGAATCAAATAACGACAGGAAATTGGAATTTACGTGAAGCGGTAGATGGCTGTGTCCGTCAAGAAATTCCTTGGATTGCTTTATGGCGTCATCGAGTAGAAGAATTAGGGCTTTCGGAGAGTAAACGGCTGATTAAAGACGCGGGGCTGCAGGTATCCAGTCTATGTCGGGGTGGAATGTTCCCTGCAGAAACAGCACTTGAACGGCAAAAACGAGTGGATGATAATAAGCGGGCTATTGTTGAAGCAGCAGAGCTTGGTACAAATACATTAGTACTTGTTTCTGGACCTGCACCTGATAAAAATATTAGTGAGGCAAGAAAAATGGTTGCAGAAGGTATTGAGCAAATCGTCCCGTTTGCGGAAGATCATGGTATTACATTAGGTGTCGAAGCACTCCATCCAATGTATGCAGCGGAAAGAAGCGTCATTGTCACCTTGAATGAAGCAAATACGATAGCAGAGCAATATTCTCCAAATCAGGTTGGTGTGGTTGTTGATGTTTTCCATGTATGGTGGGATCCGGATTTATATCGGCAAATTGCCCGAGCGAAAGGGCGGATTATTGGCTTCCATGTATCTGATTGGATTGTTCCAACGCCTGATTTATTAATGGGTCGGGGGATGATGGGAGATGGAGTTATTGATATTAATCGCATACGGACAGCCGTTGAAGAAACAGGCTATAACGGTCCAATAGAAGTAGAAATTTTTAATGAAACGATTTGGAATCGACCTGGTGATGAAGTATTAATGGAAATGAAGGAACGTTACATCAAGCATGTTTAAGTTCGCAGGCAATTCAACTAGATATTGACAGCAATTTGAGTATAAATTTCGGCAATAGTGAACAACCACAGATAATGTAATTTCCTCGCTTTAAGATTAAGATGAACGTGAAGTATTTATGAGTATTTGATGTAAGAGAAAAGGAGCGAAACCAATGAGAAATAAATTTGCTGCACAGCTATACACGGTACGTGAAGAATTAAAAAGAGGCATTGACCCTGTATTTAAAGAATTAAAGGAAATGGGCTGGAATGCTGTTCAATTGTCTGCCCTACCAGCAGGATATGATCCCGAGGAAGTAGCACGTGCACTTAAGGAAAATCAATTAAAAGCTGCAGGTATCCATATTTCTATTGATCGACTAGCAAATGATTTAGATAATGTGCTAGAAGAGGTCAGTCTATATGAAACGAAGGATATTGTTTGCCCATACCTTCCAGATCAATACCGCACAGTAGAAGGCTACGAAAAGGTGAAAACATTGTTAAATGAAGTAGCTAAGAAAGCTCCAGGCTACCGGATTAGCTATCATAACCATGACTTTGAATTTAAAACGGAAATTAATGAAAAATCTGCATTAGAATACTTGTTAGAACCAGCAAGTGATAATAAAATCCTTGCAGAAATCGATGTATTTTGGGTGAAAAAAGGCGGGAAAGATCCTGTCCAATTTCTACAACCATATGCAAATAGAATGCCAATTATCCATTTAAAGGATATGACGAATGATGATCAGCAAACATTTGCCGCTGTTGGCACAGGTGTCATTGATTTCGCCCCAATATTAGATTGGTGTGAAAAATCAGGTGTTGAATGGTATGCAGTGGAACAGGACGTATGTCCAGGAAATCCTATGGATAGCTTGCGCACAAGTTTAGAAAATCTTAACCAATTAGCTTCGCAATTTCAATCAAAATAATGATAGACAATAGCAATTAGGAAGTTCCGCTAATCTGTTAGCGGATGGATACCTCCTATGCATCATTAATCGGCTATTGGAGACAGCGTTTTCAAATGTGGTCGGTAAAAAAGGAGAGGACAATATTGGAAAATGTGAAAATTGGAATTATTGGTATCGGTAATATGGGGAGCTCACATGCGGTTTATTTAAATAATGGGGAGGTCAATGGAGCAATATTAACAGCAGTTTGTGATACAAATCCTGAGCGCTTGCAATGGGCAAAGGAAGCACTTGGGGAAAATGTACAAACGTTTGATAATGTAGAGGCTTTTTTTGAATTTGCCAATATCGATGCTGTTATTGTTGCGACACCACATTATGATCACCCACCGTTAGCGATAAAAACGTTAGAAAAGGGGCTCCATGTATTAGTGGAGAAACCAGCAGGTGTATATACGAAAAATGTCCGAGAAATGAATGAGGTCGCGAAAAAGAGTGGCAAAGTTTTCGGGATTATGTTTAACCAGCGGACGAATCCACTTTATCAAAAGCTTCGAGAGCTTGTACATAATGGAGAATTAGGGGAAATTAAACGAACCAATTGGATTATAACCAACTGGTATCGTTCCCAAAGTTATTACGATTCCGGCGGCTGGCGTGCGACTTGGGCAGGTGAAGGTGGTGGGGTGCTTTTAAATCAAGACCCACATCAGCTTGATTTATGGCAATGGACAAGTGGCCTAATGCCAAAACGAGTTCGTGCATTTTGTGGCTTTGGTAAGTTTCATGATATCGAAGTTGAGGACGATGTAACAGCATACGTAGAATACGAAAATGGTGCGACTGGAGTATTTGTTACCTCCACAGGAGATGCTCCTGGAACGAATCGCTACGAAATTTCTGGAGATCGTGGAAAGTTAGTCGTAGAGGATGGGAAATTAACATTCTGGCGGTTAACACAATCAGAAAGACAATTTAACAAAGAATATAAAGGTGGTTTTGGTGAACCGGAATGCTGGAAAATTGATGTTCCGATTCACGGAGAAGCTACTCAACATAAAGGCATTACTCAAAATTGGGTAAATTCGATTCGCTTCGGTACCGAATTACTTGGTCCAGGAGAAGAAGGAATAAAAGGGCTAGAAATTTCCAATGCGATGCATTTATCCGCGTGGACGGATGATTGGGTCGAGCTTCCGATTAATGAAGATTTATTCTACTCCAAGCTTCAAGAACGGATCAAAACATCTACCTATCAAAAGAAAACGGTCGCGAATAAAACATTAAATGTACAAGGAACCCACTAAAAAAATATAAGGATGACATGGTCGAAAGCAGAATATAAGAATGTATTCTGCTTTCTTCTTAACATTTGAGGTGAGTACACATGCTAGAAAAACCATTTCCACTAGAATCACTAGTATCCAAGTATAAAGAACAAATGCAGGAAAACGACATTCAACCTTCCACATACAAAGTGCAATATTTAAATACTATTGAATCAATGGTTCGCTATTTCTCTACCTGTATGGATGAGGTGGGACGAATAATTGATCCGTATATGGAGCGGGAGACGCAATATGCTACACCTGCTTATGCAGCAGCTACTGCACTATTATTTACACAACGCCCATATGAATGGATGCTTGAATCTGCAAGTAAAGCATTGGACTGTTCATTAAGACAAATGGTTAACGAAACTTGTGCAGACGGTCATAGTAATTTTTATACGACAATGGTTGTCTATGCTTACGAAAAGCTAGCGCATCATGTTTCCGAAGCAAAAAGAGACGAATGGGTTGCGTTATTTTCCGAAATCAATCCGAAAACGCTCTATCAAAAAACGATAAATAATTGGAAAATAGTGGCGCTTGCAGGTGAATATTTACGAGATACGAAAAATTTAGGGCCAGCTATTAATCTTGCTGCATTTGACGATGCGCTAGCACCACAAATGGAGTTATTGACAGAATATGGTCTGTATGTAGATCCAAATGGACCTTTAGCATATGCGATGTTTACGAGAAATTATTTACGCCTCATATTATTAGAAGGTTATGCTGGACGTTACAAGGAAACATTGGCAGAATGCTGTAGACGTGGGGAGC
The DNA here is from genome assembly GCF_025660475.1 of Perspicuibacillus lycopersici. Taxonomy (GTDB): domain Bacteria; phylum Bacillota; class Bacilli; order Bacillales; family Caldibacillaceae; genus Perspicuibacillus; species Perspicuibacillus lycopersici. The sequence continues at coordinate 175,462 of NZ_JAOUSF010000005.1, read as the reverse complement.
TTTCATCTTTATTTATGCAAAGCCCCACTGGAGAAATGCCAACCGGTGGAAGGAGTGCTCAGCATCAATGGAATGAAGCACAGCAAGCATTTCAGTTTGAAATAGCAGCAAATGAATATGCAAAGAAAGGCGACTGGAAACTAGCGGCAGCCTTTAAACGCGGAGCACACCTATCACTCGATTCAATCCAACGGTGGAAGCGTCCTACTGGTGAGCTAAATGTCGTGAAAAATTTTGCCGACCCAAGCATTCGTCTCGGCTATGAATCCTACAGCTTTCATTCGCAATACAATTTACTTGCTGCCTATTTTCTCGCACTTGCATATGAACAGGCATCAGAAGAAATAGGTGAAATACAAGCGCCAGCTGAAGTTGGGGGCTTTACAATATGGATGGAGCCGTTTTTTCATAAATTAATTATCAATGTCGCAGGACATTATATCGAATATCAAACAGAAGGTGACGACCAGTATACACCAACAGGCATAGTTCGGATTCAGCGAAAAGGAATATGGCCAACCATTGGTCCTTCTGATGGCACACCAGTTTCAAGTAAACGCGCACTATCATTTGCTCCCGCCTGGAAAAACGTGAACAATGTTGAGACAAGATTATCGGAGCTAACTGGAAAAGAAATTCCAAAAATGGAGGTAAAGGAAATTAGTAAAGAAGCAAATAAAATAATTGTTCAAGTAATTTATCAAGGGCCAATGAATGGCGCTTTTCGAATCGAACGAACACTTTCTGTAACACCGGAAATACTTCACGTTGCCGATACTATTATTGGGGAAGTCGAAAGTGTAACCGAAGAATTTCCTTTATTTTTCACTGATGGCGAAGCGAGTAGTAAAATTAGCTATGAGGAAAAAAGGATCGATGTTGATTATAAAGGAAATAAGGTTTGTATTATTGCATTAGATAAAGAGGCTTCTGATTTTCAATTAGGAAGTGAGGTTGTCTCCTATCGGAATGGAATGCTTACAAGTATTTCGTATGAATCAAAAGCATTGGAAACCGAATATGTTGTCCATCTATATCATCATGAACACTATCTAGAAGATACGACTTTTTTCAAAATGTTATCAGATTATCGGTTAATGAATAGGAAGGAGGTAAAAGCGTGAAACTCGCATTTACAACTTTAGGTTGTCCGACATGGGATATAGACAAAATTATTAAAAATGCAGTGGAGAATGACTATGATGGCGTTGATTTTCGTGGCTATCTTGGGGAATTAGATATCTTTACACTGCCAGAATTCTCTAGCGAAGTGCAACAAACCGTTCGCAAATTTCAGGAAGCCTCGCTGGAAATTCCATGTTTTTCAAGCTCGGTTCGCTTGTTTACTAATACAGAGGAAGAATTTCACCGCTACTTGCAGGAAATTGAAGCGTATGCAAATCTTTGTCAAGCATTTCAAACACCATTTATTCGGGTGTTTGGTGGGTCAATTGGCGAGATGAGTCGCGAAAAAGCGTACGATATTGTGGAACACAATGTATTGGAGTATTTGAAAATTGCAGAAAAATATGATGTCCAGCTGCTTTTTGAAACCCATGATGACTGGACAAACTGCGAACATATGAAAGAAATTTTTCAACGCGTCCAATCGAACTACTTTTCCGTATTATGGGATGTGCATCATCCTTATCGAACAATTGGTGAGGACCCAAATGTGACGTGGGAGAAACTTGGAAGTTGGATTAAATATACACATTGGAAGGATTCCTATGTCAAGGAAGGAACGCCAAGAGGCTATCAGCTATGCTTGTTAGGTGAGGGTACAGTACCACTTCAAGAGATTTATAAAATGCTAAAAACAAAAGGCTATGACGGCTATTACACATTGGAATGGGAAAAGATGTGGTGTCCAGAAATAGAAGAACCAGAGATTGCTTTTCAACAGTATAGTAGTTTTATGAAAAATTTATTTAAATAACGGGGGGAGCTCATTGAAACTAGGTTGTTGTGCAAGTATTGATAAAGCAGAAACACTTTATCAAGCGGGTTATGATTTTATTGAATGTACGGTACTTTCATTAAAACCAGAGGCACCAGATACAGAGTTTCAATCGATTTTAAAAACATATGAAGCATCGCCGATACCAGTAGCGACATGTAATATTCTATTTCCTAGAGATATGAAAATTGTTGGGGAAAATGTAAATGATAAGCGGCTGCAAAACTATTTAACTACTGCATTGGAACGAGTAGCAAAAATTGGTGCAGATACTATTGTATTTGGTAGCGGAGGTGCAAGATCAGTACCAGTTGGTTTTTCACGTGAGAAAGCGGAAGAGCAAATCATCCAATGCTTGAACGTAGCAGCTGATATTGCAGAACCACTCCAGTTAACGATTGTAATAGAGCCATTGAATCGTAAGGAATCAAATATTATCAATAGTATTCCAGAGGCGATAGCGATTGCTAAAAAGGTGAATCGAAAATCGATCCAAGTATTAGCAGACTTTTATCATATGGAGGAAGAGGGAGAAGCAGTAAGCAATATCGTTGCAAACCGTGAATTTATAAAGCATATACATGTCGCAGATACAGACAGACTAGCACCGGGTACTGGAAAATATCCCTTTTCAGAGCTAGTCGATCAACTGAAACTAGCAAACTATAATGGCCGGGTTTCTATTGAATGTAATTGGCAGCACTTCGATTCGGAAGTGAACGAGTCGTTTGAATTTTTAAGAAAGCAATTTCAACTGGGCTAAAGAAAGAAGGAATTAACATGCTACGTGCCATCTATATACTAGATAATTTTGACCTGATTTACGGAGAAGCACATAAAGAAATTAACGAGCGGGTGGATGTATATGCACCACCACAAACGAAGGAAACGATTAAAAATAATCCGGAGCTTCTAGCCGAAGCAGAAATAATTTTTTCTGGCTGGGGCTGTCCAAAAATGGATGCGGATTTTTTACAATTAGCACCAAAATTACAAGCGGTGTTTTATGGAGCAGGCTCCATTAAAGGTATTGTCACGGATGCATTTTGGGATCGTAATATTGCCATCACAAGTGCATATGAAGCAAATGCTATACCGGTAGTGGAATTTACCGTATCACAAATTCTTTTTTCGTTAAAACGAGGCTGGTACTTTGCAAGCCAAGTGAAAAAAATGAAAAGCTTTTCCATTGGAGAAAAGGTTCCTGGCGGATATGGTGCGACCGTTGGACTCATTTCACTTGGAATGATTGGTCGAAAAGTCGCCAATTTTTTAAAGCAATTTGATTGTCATGTCATTGCATATGATCCATTTGTTTCAAAGCAGGAGGCAGAAGAACTTCAAGTGGAAATGTGTGAACTGGACGACGTGTTCCGTAGAGCGGATGTCGTGTCCATTCATACACCATGGATAAAAGAAACAGAAGGGTTAATTACAGGAAATCATCTTGCAGCGATGAAGAAAAATGCTACATTGATCAATACATCAAGAGGTGCAATAATCCGCGAGCAAGAGATGATAGCAGTATTACAGGAACGTCCGGATCTTTATGCCTTATTAGATGTTACTTATCCGGAACCACCCGAACCGAATTCACCATTATATATATTGGAAAATGTTATTCTTACTCCTCATATCGCGGGGTCGCAAGCAAGTGAATGTTTGCGAATGGGAGCGTATATGGCGGAAGAGCTCAAACGCTATCTTGATGGGGAACCATTAAAATGGGGTATCTCGAAGGAAAAAGTAAAAATTATGGCATAGTAAAATAAAAAAATATTATGGTTGCCGGCAAATGATAAATTAGTATTGTATTGCCGGCATCTTTTCCATTTTCATTGGGTATTTTTTCCCTATATCTTTGTAATTTTTCCTTAATCCGTATCGCCTTATTTAGATGAAGGAAAATATGTCTTGTTGCTGGCATTAATAGTAAGCCTGCAATGGTTTTTTTGCTCCAATAGTCTGTTAACCATTGAGATTGCGGACTTACTGCCTGTTCCGCAAATAATCGTTGTATTCTACGGTGCTCGACAGCTAGCTTCATTTGCCCAGCCTCCAGGGAAGAGACGACTGTTTGTGTTTGCCTACCAACTGCTTTCCGATATTCCAATAATGCAGGAATATGAATTGCTATACTTAATTCAGCAATTTCCGCTTCACTCATATCATTCCCTGAATGTGGAAAAGAAATATTCATTTTTTCCAGCCAATTACTACGCGTTAGCACTTGCTCCGTATCCGCAACCAAAATATTCATCGACATATCCTCAATTCGTGAAATATGCCACAAATGCCAAGCAATTGAATTTTTTGTATCTGGATTGGAAACAGGATATTTTCTATACATTAGTTCTTCTAAATTTGTTCGTAATGCCGTTTCTAATGTTGGTTGGTTTGAATGACTGAGAGATTCGTGATGAAGTAAGGCATGCTGAGAAAGGAACAAGCTGATAGCATCGGTATGTTGTTCTGGTTTTTGAATCATTTCTTTTAATTTTCTATGGTTTTCATTCCAAAGCTTACGTGAAATTTTATCCATGAAAGGCATCGCCCCAATATAGGTTCTATATTTTATTTTATTCTATCAGAAATTTCGGTTAAATCCTATTTAACTAGTATTTGTGCTTTTTTTTTACTAAAGTAAACTACCATACTGTTAAACTATTGATTTTACATGTAGATTGAATTTTCTCCAAGCAACAAATTTTATATCTTCCATTGAGTTGGTTACAATAGAATGGAACCTTATGAAGTTAGGAGACATTTACATGGTAAAAACAAATATTCCTGTTTCAGTACTGAATTTAGGACCAATTCGTCAAGGCGAGAATGCAAAAGCTGCAATTGACGCAATGGTTGATTTGGCAAAAGCAACAGAAAAATTAGGATATACTCGATATTGGATTGCAGAGCATCATAATACTGCAACACTTGTTAGCTCTGCGACATCTATTTTGATAAAACATACATTAGAACATACCGAGCGCATTCGGGTCGGTTCCGGTGGAATTATGTTACCAAATCATTCCCCATTAGTTGTTGCTGAACAATTTGGGACGATGGCAACCATTTATCCGAATCGATTAGATTTAGGATTAGGTAGAGCACCAGGAACGGATATGATGACGGCAAATGCACTAAGGAGATCGCAAGGGAATGATACGGTTTATACCTTCCCTGATGATGTACAAGAATTACTGCGTTATGTTGGACCGGAAACGGAGCAAGGCTATGTGAAAGCTAATTTAGCGATTGGTACAAATATACCGATTTATATTCTTGGTTCATCTACAAGCTCTGCGATTTTAGCAGCAAAATTAGGTTTACCATATGTATTTGCCTCCCATTTCGCGCCACGATTTATGGAAGAAGCAATCTCGATTTATCGTGATCAATTCCAACCATCGAAGTATTTGCAATCTCCATATATGATGGTTTGTTTAAATGTTATTGCCGCCGAAACGGATGAAGAAGCAGCCTATTTATCCACTACACAACAGCAATTCTTCTTAAATATTATCCGAGGCACGCAACAATATTTGCAACCACCTGTGGAAAATATGGACAAAATTTGGAGCCCAGATGAAAAAGCAATGGCATCATCCATGTTCCATATGACACTATCCGGAAGTAAAGAAACCGTTCGTAAGCAATTGATGAGTTTCCAAGAAAAATACAATGTCGATGAGCTAATGGCAGTAAGTTATATTTATGATCAAGAGAAACAAGTGCGGTCATATGAAATTTTAAAAGAAGTAGTAGAAGGGAAGTAATCCAAAGGACCAAAAATAATCCATCTTCTGGTGGGTTATTTTTTTTGTTTGTAGAATAAATGGCAATAAGTCATTGAAAAAGAGGAAGGGAGTTTCCCATCTTGTTATCTATTAGAGGGAAGTTGACCGGCTGGAATAATCATAGCCACAAGGGCTCCATGTTAAATAATATCAATGAAAGATTGTATCGTAGTAAAAGTTCCAGTTAAGGATACTGGTAAAATAAAATGAATAAGAATGTTTATTGTAGTGTGTAAGCTACAAAAGTTTAGGAACGAAATTATGAAGGAATATGAATTTAGACCCTAATACCTTAGAACGATGAAATTTGTAACAGAAGTTACATTAAGAATTATTAAAAGAATGCTGAATGGAATATTACTAAATAATTAATAGGGTGAATTAAAGAATTCCTAAATAGTTTCCACAAAAATATTATTAGACCATACTATTTAAGTACTATTGTGAAATAGTTTTTCTAGTTTAGCGCTAACCATATTTAGCAAAATTGTAATATTAGCAAATGTCATTCCAATCTTCGAAAAGCCTCCACAATTCTCCCTTTCCGTCCAACGGTAGTTTCCGCATGATACAACGATTGGTATATCGCTTCCTCCGTCGCTTCAATCGTAGCTTCGAACAATTGATTCATCATCGGATGACTATCCCGTAAAAGCGTGATATCTTCTGTCATTTCATTAGACTCATGGGATATGGTATACCCATTAGTAAAAGCAATAATAATATCACCACTACCATTATGAACATGTGTTGCAGTGCGACCTAATCCAATTGCTGCGCGTTTCGCAAGACGTTTTAATTGTCTATCGGAAACGGGTGCATCTGTTGCAACTACGATAATAATCGAGCCATCAGGTTTATTAAGCGTATCTTTTTCCCAATTTTTTATTTTTAGCTCATGACGTCTACCGAAATTTGTCAATGTTAAAACACCAACTGTATATTTTGTATTTTCATGTGTAGCAATTCGTGAAGAGGTACCAATTCCGCCTTTGACACCGTAACAAATCATGCCCTTCCCAGCCCCAATCGCACCTTGTTCAACTGCACCACTTTTGGCATTTTTAATCGCGGACCAAGCATGCTCTGGTCTCACTGCAAGGAGCCGCATCGAATTCAAATAGCTATCATTACATTCCCCGACGACAATATTTAACGAGCTAGTGGAATCCCCAATACATGGATTTTCTGCGAGCATGTAAGAAAGCGTACCTTCAAGAACAGCACCTACACTGAATGTATTTGTTAACATAATCGGCGACTCGATAACGCCAAGCTCTTCCACCTGAATTAAGCCAACGGTTTTCCCGAACCCGTTTAACACAAAGCTTGCAGCAGGGACTTTATTTTCAAAAATATTTTGATGATGTGGAAGAATCGCAGTTACTCCAGTACAAATAGTATCTTCTGCGTTTAATTTCTCATATAAAGTAACATGACCTATTTGGACATTGGCAACATCCGTTATTGCATTATAAGTTCCTTTTTCCATGGCAATAGCTCCTTTAACTTTGTATGTTATAGGAAATATTGTATCATGAAAGTTTAACTAAATTTGAATTGCTAATTTAATTTAAATTATTCCATAAAATCAGATAGATGTTATACTGAAGAAAATATTTCCATTGCTTTCATGATTGAGGAGCAATAAGGAGAGGATTTTGTTTGAATTTACCGGGCGATGTGGAAAAAGTAATGCAGCAATATTTAACCCTTTTTCATAAGGAATTTCCAAATACACTGGCAAGGGCTATACATTCATGGTTCCATCGCATTACATGCATATGAAAATAATTCCAGTGACATCGACTTTATTACCGTAACTAATCGACGCTTTACAAAGGAAGATGAAACAGGCTTATCCACTATTCATCACACTATCGAAAATCATTTTCAAACACCAGAATTGGATGGAGTGTATGTCATGTGGGATGACTTTGGAAAACTATTCAATAAGGAAACCAATGATCCCGATAAATATGTAATTTTTAATAATGGGAAGCTTACGTTTGGAGAATATTACAATTTTAATCCGGTAACATGGTGGATCATGAAGCAGAGCGGTATCTCGCTCATTGGACCTAATCCGAAAAACATAGCTTTTTCCATTGAACCACAGCAATTACGTGCATATGTACATGAAAATATGAACAGCTATTGGGCTAATCGAATGATAGCAGTGGAAAAACATATGGAGGAACTAGTGGATTTACCTATAGAGCATTTGAATGAGGAAATCGAATGGACAGTTCTAGGTTTATTACGACAATTCTATACATTAAAAGAATCTGCTATTATTTCTAAATTAGATGCAGGTAGCTATGGATTACAACACCTACCGCAAGAATGGCACCCAATTATTAAAGAAGCAATGGACATTCGGGAAGGGAAACAAGCGAGGGATAATCGTTCTTTTAGGGAGAGAATACTCTCCTTACTAACCTTTGCAAACTATTTAATAAACTACTGTAATAATAGTAAAGCGAATCAGGTTAACTCCAATTAATGATTATGTAAACATGTAAAAAAATTTTTGAAAAAATATATCTTTATTCAGAAAATAATGTATATTAGTAATAAAACGATATGGTGGTGATGGGGTTGGAGAATCGGTTAAGTGTGCGTACTTATTGTATTAGCATGTTAAGTATTATCGCAAATGTATATTTATGGTTACGCGTTATTTTCATTGAATGGAGCGAAACCGAACTAGAGGTAATAGTAAATTTTAGTATATTACTAACGCCACCAGTAGTATTAGCAATTATTGCTTTATATTTAAAGCGAGCATGGATTATGTATGTCGCCTTTATCACTTCGCTACCAATTGGACTATATTTACTAGCAAATGAAGGAACATGGCAATTATTCGGTTCTTTAGAAATATTACTTCTAATCAGCGCAATACTTATGACTAAGGATATTGTTAATAAAAATAAAACTAAAACCTATGCATAATGAAGTGAATAAATAATGATCATCGGTTCTTTTCTAGGTTTATTTTCTTTTCTTATTGTTGTTGCAATAGTTGTTCTCGTTCTATAAGTAGTAATTATCATATTAAACATAATAAAACAAAATAATGAGTATTTGAGAGAAATTCGCGACGAAATTAGGAAGAGTAGTAGGGGAATTGAATAGTTGGTTTTAGTATTTGGGGGAGTTTCTGGAAAAATAACTGGTGAAGTTCTTGAAATAGTGGGTGGAGTTCCAGAAAAATTTGGTGGAGTTCCCGAAAAAACAGAGGAAGTTCCCGAAAATTCGCAAGTAGTTCCCGAAAAAACGGGTAAAGTTCCTGAAAATTCGCATGCAGTTCCCGAAAAAATAGGGAAAATCCCCCTCCTGCAATTCCGAAAAAACCCGTGAACTCACCAAAATCCCCCAATTCCCAAATAAAACAATAAACCGCAAAAATAATACATCAACACAAATAAACCAAACAGGAGGCCCCCAAATGCTAACAATAAAACAAAATAACCAATCAAACGAGGGAATAGTAAAAAATCTACTCACATCCTTTTTCGGTGCGGATACAAATTCTATTCTAGATTTCTTGAGAAAATGGAATAGTAAAAACATTATTTGTACTTACGAAGGATATGATAATGAAAAACTAGTAGGAATTATCATTTGCTGGAAAAATAGCTTCCATCCTTATTGTACGTATTTTTCTATTGCAATTGATCGGAATTATGAACTTCCACACAATGTAATCACTTTATTACTACAAAGGATGGAAACGACGGTTGGGGAAATATATCCTTTACAAACTTCCATCTGGGAAACTAACTATTTGCTAAAAACTTATTATGAAAAAAAGGGTTTTCATGAAATTAGAAGAACTTATATACCATCCTTAAAAATTTCTGCAATTACAGAAGATGACTATTTAAATACACCTTCAAAAAATCATCAATCCGTCTGTAATTTGAATGATATCGAAAACAACAAGTATTTAAAGGAACAACTAATAACACTTGTTCGTGATACATATGAGTTAACACATAAAGCAAACCTGGTTGCAACATTGGATTTGGGCAAATGGGAAGCAATGATATTTGCGGACGATACGATTTTAGAAGCTAGTTATGTTGTTATTGAAAATCAAGAGATTTTAGCGTTTGCGTTACTACATGATTCAGATACACCGGCTACATTAGAATTAGGCTGGCGTGGTGCGAAAAAGTTTGAGGATCTTTCGCTTATCGTATTACTGACTTGCTATCAATTTAACTATGGAAAAGACAACGCGTATGAATGGGTAGAAACAGAAATCGACACAACGGATCCATTTCAACTTGAATTACTACATCATTTTCCGTTTGCACCAACACCAACGTTAATAACCTATCAAAAAGTTTTTTCCAGAAGAAGGAATAGTGAATCTGAGGTGAGAGAATGAAGGTTGTTATTGCAGGTGGTTCGGGTTTCATCGGAAAGCAATTGACGGAACTACTAGTTAAAAATGGACATGAAGTTGTAATTCTATCAAGAGGGATAAAGAAATCCTCGGAAAAGGTTGCCTATGTTCCATGGTTAACAGAAGAGGCGACTCCTGAAACGGAATTAACAAAAGTGGATGTGGTGGTTAATTTAGCTGGTGTTTCAATTAACGATGGTAGATGGGGAGGAAAACATCAGAAGCAAATCTATGACAGTCGGATGATCGCAACCGAGGAACTAATTCGAATCATCCGCTCATTAGATGAAAAACCTACCACATTCATTAATGCAAGTGCAATTGGGATATATCCAGCTTCTATACAGAAAGTGTATACAGAGGAATCGGAAGTAATGGCAAATGATTTTCTTGGCCGCACCGTGCAGGATTGGGAGAATAAAGCGAGACGAGTGGAGGAGTGGGGCATCCGAACTGTTTTCCTGCGATTTGGTGTAGTACTTGGTAATGACGGGGGAGCATTGCCACTGATGGTTTTACCATATAAATTATTTGTCGGAGGGACCGTTGGATCTGGCCAACAATGGGTTTCATGGATTCATTTCATGGATGTAGTCCGGGCGATTGTCTTCGTGATGGATAATCAATCGATATTTGGGCCGGTAAATGTAACCGCACCAAATCCTGTCCGGATGCAACCTTTCGGAAAAACGATAGCCTCCGTCTTAAATCGTCCGCACTGGTTCCCAACACCAGCTTTTCTAATGAAATTAGTACTTGGTAAAAAAAGTAAACTTGTCCTCGAGGGACAACAAGTATTACCAAAGGTGCTTACACAGGAGGGGTTTACATTTCTTTACCCTACGTTGGAGCACGCATTAATAAATTTGCTAAAAAAATAGAATAATAGAAACAAAACTAATTGGGGGATTATACATGTTTATCGTGAACGTTGAGGCAGCAATACATAAAGAAGGTCGTTGGTTATTAATTTTACGAAGTGAGAAAGAGGAGCACGCAGCAGGTGTGCTGTCACTTGTTGGTGGGAAATGTGAACAGGAAGGAAATAGTACGGATATTTTTGAACGAACAGTAAAAAGAGAAGTGTGGGAGGAAGTAGGGATCGAGGTGGCAAATCCCCGATATGTGAACAGCTCATCCTTTGTTACCGACAAAGGTATCCATGTAATGGACATCGTATTCTTATGTGACATAAAGAGTGGCAAAGCATATCGAAAAAGTCCGGATGAGGTAGATGCGATTTACTGGATGACAACTGAAGAAATACTACAGCATGAAGATATCCCCACATATTTAAAGGATAATATTAAGCTAGCAGATAAACTCGTAAATAAATAGGTAGAAGGAGGTTTTGATTATTCTATCTAACGTAGAAACAATGCGACACCATGTCCACGTTTTATATAAGCATAATGAGGAAAATCGTATAACAGTCATTAATGAACCTCCTTATGACGATGCGCCACTTCTGTTTATCGGGCATACATCACAAGGGAATATTGTAAGGTATTCGAATGTACTAAGTAACGATAAAATTCGCCAGCTGGAGCAGATTTTCGCAGCGCAGCCTCTTCCCGAATTTACCGATCATCTTCAAATTTTACAAAATTATTTAGGTGCTCAGCATGTCCAATATGGTCCGGCATACATCTTTCCTGAAAATAGAAATTACCCATTTTCAAAAGCAATTCAAATCACTAATGAAAATAAAGAATTAATCAAGCCCTACTACCAATATACTTATGAAGATTTTCCTTGGAAACAGCCGTGTTTTGTCATGCTGGAAAATAACGAGCCTGTTTCGATTTGTTGTACTGCTCGGCAAACGGAGATTGCCTGTGAAGCAAGTGTTTATACACAGGAAGATTACCGAGGCAGGGGATACAGCTTAGAGGTTGTAAATGCCTGGGCAAATACAGTGCAAAAACAAGGTCGAATCGCACTTTACAGTACATCTGCAGATAATCTTGCCTCACAAGCAGTCGCAAGAAAGCTTGGCTTAGTTCAGTATGGAGTAGATATTCAAATAGAAAAATAGAACTTGACCGGAAATTGTTATTGTTTTAAAATATATTTAAATTTTATTAATATAATAAGCAATGATGAAGAAGAGTAGGCAGTAGGAACGTTTTAGAGAGCTGATGGTTGGTGGGAATCAGTACGGGAGGATTGTTGAATGGGCTTCGGAGCTTCCAAATTGAAAGGAAGAGTAGATTTGGCGGAATGTCTTACCGATAAAAAAGACGAAGTATTTAAACATTTACTGTTTATGTACGGATAAAGCGCGTTTACATATGTAAGCGAATGAAGGTGGCACCACGGGTTACTCGTCCTTTTTTGGATGAGTAGCCTTTTTTTATTGGGTTGTTTTCTGAAGGAAGGATAGATGTAATTTTAAGAGGTAGATATATTAAATGAAGCGCTAAGCAGAGTGTATTCAGTCTGCGGGCTTTTTACAAATCAGCAACACCATTTACTTATATATACGAGGAGGAAAAATAATGGATAATGTAATATTAACGGGTATTAAACCAACAGGACAGATTCATTTAGGAAATTATATCGGTGCAATAAAGCCAGCACTTGCGTTAGCAAAGCAACCCAATGTAAAGCCCGTATATTTCGTTGCAGATGCGCATGGTTTAACAAAAATTCATGATGCAAAGGAATTTAGACAGTTATCCTATGGGATTGCAGCTACATGGTTAGCTTTAGGACTTGATCCTAATAAGACTATTTTCTATCGTCAGTCAGATATCCCGGAAATTTTTGAATTAAATTGGATTCTAGCAAATTTCACCTCGAAAGGCTTAATGAATCGAGCACATGCCTATAAAGCAATCGTAGAATCGAATAATGAAATTGGTAATGATCCCGATTTTGGTGTGAACATGGGATTATTTACGTATCCGATTTTAATGACAGCGGATATTTTAATGTTCCAATCGAAAATTGTACCGGTTGGAAAGGACCAAATTCAACATGTGGAAATTGCACGCGATATTGCAGCAAATTTTAATAAAACCTATGGCGAGACATTCCCATTACCAGCGTATCAAGTACAAGAGGAAACGGCTGTATTGCCTGGTTTAGATGGTAGAAAAATGAGTAAGAGCTACCATAATACGATTCCATTGTTTACGAATCCGGCAACATTACAAAAATTAATCAATAAAATAAAAACGGATTCCTTACCACCAGAAGCTGAAAAAAATCCAAAAACCTCGATATTATTTACATTATATAAAGAATTTGCTTCACCAGAAGAGGTGGATGCTATGCGCAGACAGTATAAAGAGGGAATTGGCTGGGGTGAAGTGAAAAAACAATTATTCATGGTAATGGATCGATACCTACAGGAACCTCGTGAAAGATATAGTGAACTGATGGCATCACCAGAAAAAATTGATGCTATTTTACGAAAAGGTGCGGAGCAAGCACGTGAATATAGTGTTCCTTTTTTAAAAGAAATAAAAAGAAAAATAGGATTCTATGTGTAACAAACAATGAATGAAGGTAATTCAAAAAAATTGTTCCATAGATAAAATAAAGAATCGAGGATACCAATGGAGCTAGTATTTATTCGGCATGGCGAAGGAGAGCATACTGGAAACATACCAGAAAGTCTTCATCTTCCAGATCCGTCATTGACTCCTTCTGGAAAACAACAAGCAAAAATATTACAAGAACAACTACCATTACACGCGGAAGATATTATGATTATCAGTCCGACGAGAAGAACATTGGAAACTGCCTGTATTTGGAGTGAAAATTATAACTGCCGTCGTATCGTCAGCCCGCTCGTTGCGCCACGTATTTTTCCGTACCGTCCGAATGCGCGCACGTTACCTTGTGATCGTTTACTAACGATAAAACAAATTAAACACGATTTCCCGATAATAGAAATGGACGAGACATTTCCTGGTGACACGATCTGGCGTGATGGGATCAATACAATATCAGAGGAATCATTCAAAAGAAAAGCAAGGACATTTCTTACCTATTGTCAAAATATCACACGTAAACAAATTTATATTGTCTCCCATGATGGTACGATTACAGCATATCGGCAAATGATATCTGGCGAGCTGCTTACAAGGGAGGATTTTCCGAAAGAAACGCAGGTGATATCAATTTCGTTAGAAAATGCTACTGAATAAAAGGAAAAGGGGGTATTCCATGGTAAATACAACAAGGGAATACAAAAAGACCGGACCAATAGTCTATCATGTGTTGGAACCGATGATACAATCTTCAAAACAAACGACGGTCATTCTTTATCATGGCTGGGGAGGGAACGTAGCAAATTATGATGAAGCCGCTTTAGAGATAGCTACAAAAGGATATACCGTCCTTATACCGGAATTAATTCATCATAATACGAGGAACCCGATAGAGAATCCTTTTACTAGTAGTGCCCAACAAAAATATTTTTGGGAAACTATTTTTACTAGTATAGAAGAATTAGATCTGATAATAGAGTCAGAGAGTGTAGCGGAGGAGCAAATCGTCCTTATCGGCAATTCTATGGGTGGCTTTATAGCAAATGGAGTATTTAGTAAAAAAAACAAGCTGAAAGGATTGGCAACTATTAATGGCTCGGGATCCTTTTTATTAACAGAAAAGTTATTTCGAAAACAGGATGGTAGACCCGAATTATCATTAGAAGAGGAAATAATGTTGAAAAAATATGATCCCATTGGTAAACAAGTGGCTACCGGATCTATATTTATTCTTCACGGAGATTCCGATCGCATAATACCAATCGAAGGAAATCAAGACTATTATCGTTATCTTACCGAAATCGAAGGAAAAACAAATATTGATTTTCGCGTATATCCAAACGTAAACCATCAATTTACCGATGAAATGTTCGCAGATGTACTTCATTGGTTGGAGTGTTTATAAGAATTATTGAGAAAAAAATACCTACCAAATTTTCATGTTTTGGTAGGTATAGAAAAAATTTTACTTAAAATAAAGGAACTAGTACTAGTAACTAATTCTCTTTATTTTGCAGTAGCTTCTGCAATTTGTAATGTATTTACTAATTCTTCAAAGAAGCCAATATTTTGCTCGAATGTAGGTATGGATTTTTCTTCTTCTGCTTGTTTCACTAGACGTACCACTAAATCGTTGAAAGGTGTATTCACAGCAACGGATTTTCCTTTTGTAGAAACGACACCATTAATGTAATCAATTTCTGTCTTCCGTTGTTTTTCAAGGTCTTGAAGCATACTTGCTTTTAGTAATGCTTGTGGTGCGAGTGCTTTTCTTGTTAATCCAATTACAGTTGCTAGATTGCTATTATCTTCTTTTAATGTGAAAATTTGTTCTAAATTTAAGCCTGCTAATTCAGTGAAACGAATGCCACTTGCATTTCCGACTTTTAATGTTTCATTTACAAGCATTACACTACTTGTAACAGCTGCATTATTATTTAAAATATCTCCATATGTACAGCCTAACGCTGCAGACATACCACTCATTGCCACGTTAATCAGAAGCTTGGACCATTTTGTGCCGACGAGATTTTCGGAAATAATTGTACCACCAACAAGGTCTAATACTGATTTGATTTTTTGTACTCTTTCCGTAACCTCACCATTTAATTCACCAATTTGGAAAGCATTACCTTTAAATGCATCAAAAGCGGTTGTTAGTTCTGATACCCCTGGTTTAATCCAAGTTGCTCCGAATTCAACAGAACCACCAATTACTCGATCTGCACCTAATATAGCAACAAGTGATTCCTCCGGTACACCGTTTTGTAAAGATAAAATGATACTATCATTATGTAAATATTGTTTTACGTTTGTTAAAACTTCATGATTATATACTTGTTTTGTTAAAAGAAGTACTAAATCATAAGCTCCTGTCATTTGATCTGGCATGATTGCAGATACAGGAATATTTTCCTCAATCGTTCCAGTAATTGTAGCTCCAGCTGTATTTAATGCATTCACATGTTCTGTATTCACATCGATTAATTCAACAGTATCATTTCCTTTTGAAAGATACGCACCGATAATGGTACCAAGTGATCCTGCACCCATTACACCAATTTTCATGAAAATCGCTCCTTAATAAATAAAAAATATATTAGTATAGAAAACCTTCTTGATTCATGTAAATCAAGAACTTATAAATTATACCAAAATAAGAACCATAATAATAGTGAAAAACTTATTAGTAGTATAAAACAATGAGTTAACTCGTATTATAAAATTGGATGTACTTTATTTCTATAAGCTTTTTAAAAGATGTAGGAGAAAAAAAGCTATTATGATATAATTCTAATGTTATTCTCCTATATTTTACGGTAGGATGAAAAGAAATTAATTACTAAAATTAGAAGGAGCTTGTGATGAATTACCAAGATACATACAATACAAAACGAGTACATAAAGTAAATTTGGCATTATTAATTGCCGTAGTGTTCCTTATTATTATTCCGATCATTATGGAAAGAGGGCTGATGGATGCATTAAGCGATGTCATTGCAGGATTATTAGTAATTGTCCTTTCAATTGTTAACTATTTCTTGCCAATTCCTACCTATGGGAAGGGGTTTATTTTCGCGATTTTGCCAAATGTCGTCGTTATGGCACTATTTTATTTGGATGGATATGCCTTAAATAAGCATTATCTTCTGTTCTTAACGATTGCAATGATTGCTTTGTATTTTAAAAAAGAATTGATCTTAATTTTTGCAGTTATTCTTAATGTAGCATTAATCACTACCTATATTTTGAATCCAGGAGAACTACTAGGCATTGATAATAGTTTCAAAGGATTTATTACAGTTGTTATCGTCGTAGATTGTGTTCTTGCAGCCCTATATTTTCTAACAAAATGGGGAAGAGATTTGATTCGTGATTCATATGAAAAAGAAATCGAATCAAAAAATTTATTAGTAAAGCTGCAAGAAACATTAGATTCGATTGAAAAGGGTACGGTTACCCTTGATACGAATATTACCAACTTCAATAAAAATATTTCTACATTTTATCATTCTAGACAATATATAATGGATGCAGTTTCACAAATGTCTGCTGGTATTCAAGAACAAACAAACAGTATGATCTATGTTAGTGAAACGATGGGACATTCCATGGAAAGAGCGAACACTACAATAGATATTTCGCAAGGTATTGTCGAAAAATCCGAGGAAATGAATGATAAAGTAAATGATGGTTGGAATAAGATAAATCAAGTAACCGACCATTTCCACACAGTAAATTCTGCAATAGGTACAACAGCAGTTACAGTAACAGAGCTGCAGTCTAGTATGGAAAAGGTAAATCGTCTTCTAGAAGGAATTAAAGATATTGCCAATCAAACGAATTTACTTGCCTTAAACGCGGCGATCGAATCTGCACGTGCAGGGGAGCATGGTAGAGGATTTGCTGTAGTGGCAGATGAAGTTCGGAAGCTAGCAGAACAAAGTGCGAAGCTTACCGTTTCTATAGTGGAGGAAACGACGACACTATTTGAAAAGTCAAAAGAGGCACAGGAAAAGTCTGTTGAAGGGGAACAAGCAGCTTTTGAAGGGCAAAACCTTCTGCAAGAGGTTTCGCGGTTCTTCCGTGAAATTAAAGAATCGTTTGAAGCATCAAATGTTGAACTTTCAAAAGGAATGCAGGAGATAAGCTCGGCAACTGCTAACTTCAAAGATATCCAATCACAAATCGAAACAGTCGCCAATATTTCGGAGGAAAGTACTGCATCCATCGAGGAAATTGCATCAACGATCGAAAATGAACAAGATTTAATTAATACAATACGAACAGCAGTTACCGAAATTAATGAATTGACAGATGAATTAAAGCATTTAGTTCATCGAAATTAGGATATACGATAAGGGGCTGGGACATAACAATTAATGTTTAAATGTAAGACGAACAAAAATTCGGATAGGGGTGGAAATATACATAGACTCCTGCGGGAAAAGCATGAGCCGAAGACCCCGCACGAAGCGTAGCGGAGGAGGTCATGGCCATGCCCGCGGAAAGCGAATATATTTCCGGAGCGAATTTACCTACTTAACTTTGTTCGGATTCTCTTACATAAAAATACTTTTGTCCCAGCCTCTTTCTCATCATTCGCTAGAGAAATTTGCTCCAGCTTTTCTTTCAATCGGTAATGTACAGCAGCGGAAGGAACCGCCAGATTTAATAATTTCTGTAATGTCAACCTCGATAACCTCAAAGCCGCGATCCCGTAATTGTTGATTAACCTTTTTATTTACAGGGAGACTAATAACTTTTTTATTACCAATTGATAGCACATTTGTTCCTAACGTAAACTGTTCTTCTTTTGAGACAGGAATCAGTTCATACCGGGCTTGTAGCTCCTTAATATCGGAATTGTCCAATGCCTCTGGATAGTATAAGGCGAATTCTGATGAAATAATATTGAACACACAATCAAGGTGTAAGAACTTTTCATGAAAATCTATCGGAATAATGGTAAATTGTTTATCTAACAGTTTACTCAAATGTTCGATTGCCTCTTGGTTTGTCCGATTGCTTAAGCCAATAAAAATATGGTCACCATCAATAATGACATCTCCACCTTCGATTTGATGGCCAATAATATTATAATAAGAAATTTCTTCGTCCTCTAACCATTGCTTCAACACATTTTCTTCACCAATTCGAACCTTGTTTGCCATCTGGGCAACAAAGACCGTTTCCCCAAGCGTAAAGCCAATATCTCGTGTAAACACCTGCTCCGGATATTTTTTGTGATACGGTAATAAAATTACTTCAATATTATGGTTTCGTAATGTTTGAACGAATGCATCATGTTGTTTTAGCGCTTTTTCGATATGAATACCTTCTGCCTGGTAATGCTTCTGTGTTTCGTTGATCATTGAGCGAATCGTCATATATTGCGGCTGACAAACGATTACTTTTTTCAGTACGTCATATTCGCTATAGCAACTGATATGATAGGACTGCTGCTCCATTATTTCAACTCCTGTAAAAGGTTAGTGTCTTTGTTTGCTAGAAAAATGGAAGTGTTTTTAAAATAAAGGCAATTCATCTAAATTATTATCTTTCCTTCCATCCGGTTCACTTCGAAGGATATCACGTCCATACTTATGAAACACATCGACATGTGCAAGATTTCCTGCCTTTGCCTCATCCAATGCCGATACATAGTCGAGCTCACGACCGCTGTTGGTTTTAACAGCAATGATATCACCATCATCATTTTTTCGGACAGCTACGATTTCTTCTTTGCCAAAAGTGTTTGTTTTGGACTCACCTTGTTCTTCACTTTGATTTCGATATTCTTCATAAATTTTTTCGTAATTTTTTTGTTCCATTATTTTCCTCCTAGCCTATCATTATTTTCAACAGTTTATTTTGTGTCAAAGCGATAAGTTCCATACTTTTCCCGTAGGAAGGTTCCTATACAAAAGGGAATCAAGAATATATTCTTTTGCATGATTCATCTTAAATATGGAAATATACTAATGATTAAATGGATTAGGAAAGGGAGGAATAGCAATGAAAAGCTATGAAATAGGAGAGATTTTTACAATAAGTGATGATAGTGATGAACAACAGGAAGTGGAAGTAATAGCGGAAATCAGTTTGGATGATTCTGACTATGTTGCCGTTAGCTTTGTGGAAGATTTGCAGAAGCAAACAACTGAGGATATTGATATATTCTTTTTAAAGATAGATGAAGATGGTGACTTTGATGCAATTGAATCAGATGAGGAGTTTGATAAAGTGTCTGCTGCATTTGATGAACTTTTACAGGAATAATAAATTTCCATGTGAGGAACTATTGAAACCGATTATTATATTCGCTCTAGTTGGCATTTTATTTGTACATCCATCTGAAATTTCCGCAAAGGAAAAAATACCGATTTTACTTTACCACCATGTCCATAAATATAATGGTATTGGTACCGAGGATTTATATGTAACACCTTCTAATTTTGAAAAGCAAATGGAGTATTTACGGGATCATGGTTTTACATTGGTGAATTTTGATCACATACATGACCTAGATACCGTTAAGAAACCAATATTGATTACGTTTGATGATGGCTATAAAGATAATCTGCAAGCGTTCTTGATTTTCCGCAAACTGACAACGGAAAGCTTCCGACCAACGGGCACAATCTTTGTAATCTCCGACTTTATTGGGCGAGCCAATCGGCTATCGGTAACAGATATAAAAAGAATGGTGGAATCAGGCATCATCTCTATTCAGTCGCATACTGCAACCCATCCAGAGTTACCGAAAATTACTAACTATGAATATGAGCTGCATGAATCTAAAAAGAAAATCCAACAAATAACCGGAAAGCCTGTTACAGCACTTGCCTATCCTTATGGATTATATAATGACCATGTCATTGCCGAAACGAAAAAATATTATTTATTTGGACTGACAACATTACAAAAAACAGTTTCCTTACCATTGAATCCAGAAGAAAACTATTTATTACCAAGAATCTCGATTGATGATTCCATTTCGATACATGAATTTGCAAGGATAGTGGAAGGTGGGTAATGTCGTAAAAAAAGGATGCTGCAGATTTCGCAGCATCTTTTTCGTAAATCTATTTTATGAAAATAAACCAACGATTGTCCCTGTTAATATCGAGGCAAGTGTCGCAGCTAAAAGCATTTTTAAGCCGAATTTTGCCACTACATTTGCTTTTTCTCCATTAATCGCTTGAATGGAACCACTGATGATTCCAATGGAAGAGAAGTTTGCAAAGGATACTAAGAATGCGGAAACAATCGCAACTGTTTTAGCAGATAGCTCTGGAATCAATGGTTGGAATTGTAGCATTGCCACAAATTCGTTTGTTGCAAGCTTTGTGCCCATTATGGAACCAGCCGTAACAATTTCGCTTGCAGGAACACCCATTAGGAAGGCAATTGGTGCAAACAGATAACCTAAAATTTCAGTAAAGGAAATGCCAAAAATACCAGTAAAGATACCATTTATTAGTGCAATCAATCCAACGAATGCAACAAGCTGTGCGGCAACAATTAAGGCAACTTTCCCACCATCAAGAGCACCAACACTCATCGCTCCGAAGATGGAGTTTGATTGGGATACTTCCTTTATGTTAATAACTTCATCATCCTCTTTTTTAATCGGTGCCATCATTGTCGCAACAATTAAGCTAGATAATGCATTAAGCAACATAGAAACTAACACATACTTCGATGGAATCATCGTCATGTAAGATCCCATAATTGAAGCAGATACAGAAGCCATAGCACTTGTAGAAACGATAAATAATTTATTATCATTCATTTTATCTAAATGGGACTTAATCGCTAAAATCGATTCACTTTGCCCGAAAAAGATCGAATTAATACTATTAAATGTTACGACTTTAGACAAACCAGTAATCTTGGCAACTGCACCACCAATATACTTAATTAAAATAGGTAATACGCGAATATACGTTAAGATGGATAGTAGGGTAGAGGTGAAAATAATAACCATTAATACATTCACGAAAAAGATCGAAGCACCTTCAGGAACAAGTCCACCTACAACAAAGTCAATACCTTCATAGCCGTAATTTAACGTTTTTGTCACACCATCGGAAACGACTTCCACCGTTTTTTGTCCGAATGTTGTTTTAAACATTAGAAGTGTTACAATCACTTGCATCACAATTAGTACAATAATTGCTTTATAATTGATGTTTTTTCGATCATTCGACAAAAGAAAGGCAACACCAATTGTTAAAATAAATCCTAGTAAACTAATTATAATTTCCATTGAAATCTCCTTACCATTTTTTTCACACAAAGAAAATAATAATCTAGTGATACGAATGAAGTCAAATGTAAAAAATATGATAAGATTCACTGTTCACAGCACTTAAACAATATTTAATCGGTTCGATTTCTTGAGAAAATAATAATAATTTGCAGTAGAGGTGGAAAGGAGAAAACGGTGGAGTGAAAAAAGTAATTAGAACTGGATAAAAATCACAACTACTTCTCATTTGATTTATGTACATACGAAGACAAGTTGCGGGACAACCTACTATATAGCAGGATTTTAGCTAGGAGGTGAATTTGATGAAAACAAAGGACAACTTTTTGGAAGGAAATAAAGTAACAAAGGATAATCAAATTTATGGAACACCAAATAGTAAAAGCAAAAATGGAACTGGAAATTCTCCAAATGACGATGTAAGAAAAAATAAAGAAAAATAGTAAACAAGTCATCCAAATTCCTTATACTTTGGAATAACAAACACGTAAACAAAAGGAAAAGACGCCAGTTTTAAACTGACGTCTTTGATGCGTTTGCGGCAAAGAACCGTACGACCACATTCGTACGTTTTGCATGAAAGCATGTTCCTTGACTTATGCAAATTAGCTCATCGCTTTATTAATATAACATTCAAGGCAGATAATTACAAGCTGTATTTTATTTCCAATTCGTGAAATAGGTATTTTACTGTAATTAGTAATGTCATCTAGTCAAAAACACAAAAAATAATAGGGTGAATAATTCACCCCCAACAACACCTTCCCTATTTAAAACGGTTGCCAAGTCACTCTTTGTGCCGTATCGAATCGTTTTTCAACCTCTGGCCAGTTTACAACCTTCCACCAGTTATCTACATATTTCTTTCTTTCATTTTTATATTGTAGATAGTAAGCATGCTCCCAAACATCCAATACTAGTAATGGAATAACATCCCACTGACTTAAATTTTGATGTTTTTCCGCTTGTAAAATTTCCAATCGATGAGCACGTGGTGACCATACAAGTATTGCCCAACCAACACCCTCGACATTGTTTGCAGCCTCAGAAAAATGTTTTTTAAATTTATCAAAGCTACCGAAGGATCTATTAATTTCCATTAATAAATTCCCCGAAGGCTTACCGCCACCATCCGGACTCATAATATTCCAAAAGATAGTATGCAAATAATGTCCTGCACCATGAAAGGCTGCTTCTCGTTCCCAATGTTTAATCAATTGAAAATTATTCGTTATTCGGGCTTTTTGCATTTCTCTTTCTGCTTTATTTAGGCCGTCCACATATGTTTGATGATGTTTATCATGATGGAGTCTCATGATTTCCTGACTAATATATGGCTCTAGCGCATTATAGGAATATGGCAATGGTGGAAGCTTATGTCCTCCAATCGGTACCATATTGTTTTGATTATCCGCTCTCATCTTATCTGTTAATTGTACAGGGATTCCATTTTCCTTCAGTTTTAATTCAAGCTGTTCTGCTAATTCATTTGCACGATTATAAATTTCCAATTCGTCCAATGAATCTTCATTTGTAAGACTTTCTTTAAATTGTACAAATTGCTCATGTAATTCATCTTTCTTATCTGCCTGCAAATTGTCCCGTTCCATAGGTTTATTTTCTTCGTAAATAGTGAATACTTCCTCACACCACTGTTTTAAAGAATTGATGTAAGTTGACAATGTAAGCACCTCCCCAATAGTATCGTTGACAATATATGCTAAAGAATGAAAAGGATGATACGAATTGTCATTTTTTGCAGGAGATTTTCTTAGCAGAATAGAAATGGTAGGAAGGAAAATATGTGAAGGAGTGACGATTAGATGGAACAAAAAATTAAAACATATGAGGAAGCAATTAATTTCATAGAGGAAATTGGCTTACTACCATTAGCACCGTTAGTTCCAGATTTCCCATCATTAAACAGCATTACATCTACAGAGCATTGGTATACCGATACTGAATTTGACCCATGGATGTGGCGGACGAAATTTTCTGCCGATGGAGTGGCAGGCTACGGAAAGTTTCTTAAGAAAAAATCTGTACTGATTTCTAGACGACTGCTACCTTATGTAAAAAAAGTGCTTGGCCATTCAGAGTCAATGGAGGAGCGTTACTACAATGGTGTCGTATCAAAAGATGCCTTTACGGTGTACGAGATTATTAAAAATGAAGCGGGTATTGATACAAGAGCATTGCGGGAAAAAGCTGGATTAAAGGAAAAAGAGAATAAGAAACGTTTTGACAATGCATTATTGGAGCTCCAAGGGACAATGGATATCGTTATCTCCGGTATTCAAGTAAAAACCAATGCAGAAGGGGAAAAGAATGGCTGGAGCAGTACTTCCTTTGAAACATATGAATCATGGGAAAAAAGAAATAAAGTGGAAGCACCTGAGATAAATGAAGAGGAGGCAAAAAGCTATTTAAAAGCTCATTTTTTAAAGGTAGCTAGCAATGAGTCGATAAAAAAAATCGAGAAAATATTGTCTTTATAGATGAATACTAAATAATGCATTTATTTATATTGGGTGCATTATTTTTTCTTGAAAAAGATATCTATTTGACTATACAAAAAAATCACGAGGGGAAATTTCATGGTATATCGAGGGGAAGCTAGTCGTTTTAATAGTAAAGCGTTTATTTTCATGCTTCAAAAGAGAATTTTGGAGATTTTAAAAGATGAGGTAATTGGTATTTATGCTCACGGGTCATTTGCAATGGGTGGGTTTAATCCGAACGGGAGTGATATTGATCTATTGGTAGTTACTACTAATTCACTGACAGTGAATATAAAAAGGGAATTAGCAAAGCTTTTTTTACTTTATTCTGCTTCACCTTTCCCTATAGAAATTAGTTTTCTTCATCGCGAGCAATTAAACATGTGGAAGCATCCTTGTCCGTTTGATTTCCATTATAGTGAATTTTGGCGATAACGATATGAAAATGATCTGTTCAATGGAACAAATTATTATTTGAATGATGAAATCCATTCAGATCCAGATTTAGCAGCACATATTACGATCACGAAAAAAAGAGGTATTTGTTTATATGGGGAATCAATTGATAACATATTTCCTCTCGTACCAGTACATGATTATGTAGCCTCCATCATGGGAGATTTTCGGGATTGTATAGAAAATATCGAAGAAGACCCGATTTATTGTACATTAAATGTAATAAGGGTTTATTGGTATTTAAAAGAGGGCATTATTTCTTCGAAGCAAGAAGCGGGGGAGTGGGGGATATTTACGTTCCCAATTGAGCAGAAAGAAACAGTTCGAAAAGCGGTTGAATGCTATTCGAAAGATAAAAAGATGTATTCGTTTGAAAAGGACGAACTAGAGCAGTTAAAAAACTATATCGTTTTTCATGTGCAAAATGAATTAAAGAACAAGTGATATGCTGGTAATAATAGTTGCGAATAAAACGTATGGCTAAAAAAACATAATTATTATAATAGAGGTCCCAATTCCTATGGTATAATCTTATTTCAGACGGTTAAAAGAGCGGGGGAGAATAAGTGAAAATTACAAATGAATGGGATGAGGCAAATAGTCAGTACATACGAAAAAAAGTTATTGAATACAATGGACAAATGCTTCCCGATGAAGTGAAACACCCAGTAAAAAATATTAGCTTCTTACTTCAGAATGATGATGGTAGTATTATGGGTGGAATAACAGGAACAATTTTTTGGTACCATTTGCACATCGATTTTCTTTGGGTGGAGGAATCGCTCCGCGGGCAAGGCTATGGGTCCCAATTACTGCGGAAAATAGAAGCAGCAGCAAAGGAAAACAAATGTCGGCTAATTCTACTAGATTCTTTTAGTTTCCAGGCAGCAAATTTTTATCAAAAATTTGGTTATCAAGTAGTGGGAATAGTAGAAAATCATCCGAAGGGACATCAACAATATTTTTTTGAAAAAAGACTAGTATTGTAGCAATTAAAAAGGTGAACGAAGAATCATCCTCGTTCACCCGTGTACCTCTCCATTAACCTATCATTATGCAAAAACAGTGTTATTCGTTGGTTCAACAGGTTCTTCATTTCTTGTTGGCTCAACGACTTCTTCATTTGCAACAACCACTCCAGATTTAAAAGTAGGTTCTACCACTTCTTCGTTAGCAACAACTACTCCAGATTTAAAGGTAGGTTCTACTACTTCTTCATTAGCAACAACTACTCCAGATTTAAAAGTAGGTTCTACCACTTCTTCGTTAGCAACAACTACTCCAGATTTAAAAGTAGGTTCTACCACTTCTTCGTTAGCAACAACTACTCCAGATTTAAAGGTAGGTTCTACTACTTCCTCATTGGCAATAACTACGCCACCTTTACTAGTAGGCTCAACGACTTCTTCGTTAGCAACTTTAACGCCACCATGGCCAGTAGGCTCAACAACTTCCTCATTAGCAACTTTTAAGTCACCTTTACTTGTAGGTTCAACAACTTCCTCATTTGCTAGTAATTTAGATTTCCCATTTAATGAACTACTATAAACTGTGCTATTTAATGCTGCAAATAATACTACTAATAAAAACGCTAAACCAACTGTAACCTTTTTCATCTGAAAATCCTCCCCTTATTCTTTAGAAATATTTATTGCATTAACTGCACTTTTGTAATAAGTTGCAGCTAATTTATACTTTCTTTCATTAAAATAATAATCCGCTAATATTTGGGAGTATTGGAACTTCTCATGATGTAATTTTTTATCATCAAGAAACGGCAGTACCCGTTTAGTCATTAACTCCTCAAACGTATGATCAAACCCTTTAATTAAATGTGTATACACTTCGAATTCATAAATATAAATAGAATCGACAGGGTTTAATTGTTTAGATAATTCAATTCCTTTTTCTAACCAAAATTCTGCATTTTTCAAATCACCGATTTCATAGTATTCTTTCATAATACTAGATATTGGGATAATCTTTTGGGTTGGAGAAAATGATTCTCGTAATTCATAGCTCTTAAGATAATGCTCAATTGCTTGCTTTGGATTATGCATTTTAGAAAATAGATTCCCAATATTTTGGTTACAAACCGAAAGAATTCCATCGTCTTTTATGCTTTCTGCAATTGTCGCGGCTAAGCGATAATTTTCCATTGAATTAATCAATTCATTGATTTGTAGATAAGAGATGCCTAATAGTATATGACATTCAGCACATTTTCTCAGATTATAAATGTCCTTATAAAATTTTAAAGCTTTATTTACATAAAATAATGATACATGTGTTTGCCGCATTTTACTCGCAGTTACAGAAATTCGATAATAAAGATCGCTTTCTTCCTCTGAGTAAAAAATTAAATCCTTGCTAAGATGTTTTTCTGCTTGCTGATATAAATATAGCGCCTTACTATACGATAATAAGGAATAATGATAATTGGCGGAGAATTTTAGCCAATAATAATTCTCAATTTCTGTGAAATTTTTTGAGATTTTCTTTAAATACGCATATTGTTTATCTGCTTCATTTTTATTATTGACTAACAGAAAATAGCGCAATTTATGTAATTCCACTAGCTTCATTAACGAAGTATTGCCAATCGCATTTATTTTGCTAATTTCGCTATATAGTTTACTAGATTCTTCTCTACCACCAACTAAGAGATGGTTAAACCACATTTTATATAATTCAAAATCTTTATCGTTTCCTCTTGCATGAGGATCGATTTTCAGTCGCTTACATAATAATCCGATTACATCCATATCGGGCTCAGCAGTACCATTTTCTATTTTGGATAAATAGGAAACAGATATAATACCATCGGATAATTCGGACTGGGTCATATTTAATTTTAATCTATGATATTTAATTCTTTTACCTATTTGATTATCGATAGTACTCACCCCCACATAATCATTATAAAAGTCTTCTGAATTTATTACCACTACTACGGATGATTTTTCAAATGATTAAAAAATAACTGTTTTTTTTAGCGTATAAAAAATATCCAGGAAAATTTTCCTGAAAACTATGAGAAAAATATGATTTATTTAATGAGAGGGTGATAGAAATATCTATTCAGGAAAAAAATCAGCGATAAAAAAATAAATTTCCAGCTATGAAAGAGCATATCATATTTTTTTACGAAATTCTGTAAATAAAAAATACAAAAACCTCTTTCAACATTCGAAAAAACCCTTATAATCAAAAATAGGGAGGGATTGCAACATGATTCACAATCCAACAGGGAAACAACGGATCGGATTGGCTTTTTTACTTAGCTTATTAGGGATTCTCGGTCCGCTAAATATAGATATGTACTTACCAAGCTTTCCGGACATTGCCAGTGATTTAAATACACAAGCATCATTCGTCCAGCTAAGTTTAACTGCGTGCTTAATAGGACTTGCAATCGGACAAATGGTAGTCGGTCCGGTTAGTGATGCAAAAGGACGTAGAAAACCATTATTATTCTTTATTTTTTTATTTGCACTTTCATCGGTTTTCTGTGCATTGGCACCGAATATTACCACACTAATTTTCGCTAGATTTCTCCAAGGCTTTACTGCTTCCGCAGGGATTGTGATTTCTCGCGCCGTTGTGAAAGATGTGTTCACAGGAAGAGAATTGACGAAATTCTTTTCTTTATTAATGGTGATAAATTCCACCGCTCCAATGATTGCACCAATGACTGGTGGGGCGATTTTACTTCTCCCATTCGCAAAATGGAATATTATTTTTTACTTTTTAAGCGCAATTGGGCTACTTATTGTGACCGTTCTTGCGTTTCGTTTTAAAGAAACATTACCAGTGGAAAAAAGAATTCCTAGTTCCATTAAGCATTCCATTCAAACGATGGGTAGCTTAGTGATAGACCGTTCTTTTATTGGCTATGCATTAACGGTAGGATTTATTCATGGTGGAAGCTTTGCTTATGTTTCCGGAACACCTTTTGTGTACCAAGGAATTTATGGAGTATCTCCACAGGCTTTTAGTATATTGTTTGGGATTAATGGTATAGCCATCATTGCCGGTAGTTTTATTATCGGTCGCTTTGGTGGGATTATTCATGAAAGAAGCTTACTTCGTGCAGGTGTTTTAATTGCAGTAAGTGCCACATTAATTCTACTTATCATGACAATGATGAAAGGTCCGCTTGCCGTCGTTGTTACACTAATTTTTATTTATATGACGACAATGGGAATGATTACAACTAGTACATTTACACTTGCAATGGAAAATCAAGGGCATCGAGCAGGAAGTGCAAGTGCGGTTTTAGGTTTATTTCCATTATTAATCGGTTCCTTAGTATCACCTCTCGTAGGTATCAATGAGACCACTGCAATTCCAATGGGAGCAATTTTGTTTCTTACGTCTGCTATTGGGACCATCACATTTTTTACTTTGACGAAGAAGCAAGTAGCAAAAACAAGTTTAACAGTAGAAATGGAAACTTTTTAATTAGAATGGCTACTTTTGCTAGAATGATAGTTATTAAATGAAATGGAGGTAATGAAAATGTTACTTTGGGAAAATGGTGCACCTTTTGCGAAAGGCTCTGAAGAAGAAGATAGGCCAACACTTATTCCATATTTAATAAATAAGAAAGAAAAACATGGTGCAATCATTGTTTGTCCTGGAGGTGGCTATGGATTTCGGGCAGATCATGAAGGAGAACCAGTAGCGAACTGGTTGAATAGCATTGGTATATCAGCATTCGTGCTTCATTATCGTGTAGCTCCCTATCGTCATCCAGCACCATTAGTAGATGCACAGCGTGCCATACGTACGGTTCGCTTTTATGCAGAAGAGTGGAATATCGATCCGAACAAAATTGGTATATTAGGATTTTCTGCGGGTGGACACTTGGCATCCACTGCTGCGACTTTATTTGATAAAAAATGGAGTGATCCGCTAGATGATATTGATCTTGTCTCTTCTCGTCCAAATCTAGCGGTATTATGCTATCCTGTCATTTCCTTGCAGCATGATGCACATATCGGATCTGTACAGAATTTATTAGGTAGCAATCCGGATGAAACATTACAAGCAGCGTTATCAAGTGAAAACAATGTAACAGCACAGACGCCGCCAGTATTTCTATGGCATACTGCAGATGATGAAACGGTTGCTGTTGAAAATTCGCTCATGTTTGCCTATAGCTTAAGTAAACATAAAATCCCATATGCATTACATATTTTTCAAAACGGAAGGCATGGTCTTGGTTTAGCAAAAGAGGACCTAGACGTGTCACAATGGACGCAAATGTGTGAAAGCTGGTTAAAACAACAAGGGATGGTACAGTAATATATTTAATCATGACCAATAAAAGTAGCAAATCTTACTGGTTTGCTACTTATTCTATAATGAAAAATATTATATAAAAATAATTTATGAAGGGGTTTTCGTAATGACGGAAGATCAAATCTATGCCAATATACCAATATTAGAGACAGAGAGACTAATTTTACGAAAATTAAAGGAAGAAGATTTACAGGATATGCATGCATATGGATCAGATGAACAAGTGTCAAAATACGTAAGCTGGGATACCCATCAGTCATTAGAAGATACTAAAAGATTTTTGTATTCGATATTGGAACAATATGATAAAAAACAAAATGTTTTTTGGGCTATAGAATGGAAGGAAAACAATCGATTAATAGGGACCATTAATTTTGTTTCATGGTCTCCTAAGCATAAAAAAGCGGAAATCGGATATGTGCTCTCTCGAGATTATTGGGGACGGGGGATAATGACCGAAGCAATGAATACAGTAATTAAATTTGGTTTTGAACATATGGATCTTGTTCGATTGGAAGCAAGAGCAATGGCGGAAAACATCGGATCCTATCGAGTGATGGAAAAGGTAGGTATGACATATGAAGGGACGATTCGGAAAGGCATGCTGACAAAGGGCCACCATCGAGATTTACGATTGTATTCGATACTTAAGGAGGAATATTTAACACATGGGTAATGACATAAATGTATACCTTTCTTTTGATTGAATACATATTTCGTAGGCAGGAATTTGCAGTCTCGTAACGAAGTAGTTATTATATAATTAAAAGCGAGAGAACGTGTGAAAGGTGGGAAAAAATATGGGGGATTCATTAAAAAAGGAAATATTCTCCTGGTTGAAAATTGCAATTATCGCATTTGTAATAGCATTTATTTTCCGACATTATTTTTTCTATCCAACAACCGTTTACGGAGAATCAATGGAACCTACGTTTCATAATTTAGATCGCGTGCTAATTAGTAAAATATCGGATATCCAACGTTTTGATATTATTGTTTTTCATGCACCTGACTCAAATGATTATTATATTAAGCGTGTCATCGGCCTCCCTGGTGATACAATCGAAATGAAAAACGATGTACTTTACGTCAATGGAAAAGCAACAAAAGAGTCTTATTTGGAAAATAGTAAAAAGAATACATTCGGTAACTTCACAAAGGACTTTTCATTACAAGAAGTAACCGGTCAAGCAACCGTTCCAAAAGGATCTTTATTTGTATTAGGCGATAATCGTTTACGTAGTAATGATAGTAGAATTTTTGGCTATGTACCAGTAGGTGATGTTGTCGGCGAAGTAAATTTCCAATACTATCCAATAAAGGATATTGGGCTTTTGAAATAAAAATTCTCCTGTATTTGTAAATTTTTATTTTCTAAAAGATACCGTATTGGAATGGATTAGCTACGATAATTAGAAGCGTGTAACAAACGCTAAGTTTAATAAATTGAGGGATATCAACATGAAAAATTTTACAGAAATTGTTCACAATTTAATGGAAAACAACTTTTCTATTAAGAAAGAAAATTTGCTACTTGTTTTAACAGATAATAGTACACAAGTATTAGCAAGGAAATTTGCAGACGCATTAAATAGTGATGGATGGAAGGTAGAAATGCACGTTATGGCAGATCGGAAAAAATCTGGGGAAGAACCTCCGGAAGAGACTGCTGCTGCAATGTTAAGTTATGATTTTGTCTTTTGTTTAACAAAGCATTCCCTTACCCATACACAAGCAAGAAAAAATGCCAATCAACAAGGAATCAGCGTGATTACGATGCCTGGAATTACAGAAGATATGTTTACCGATGGGGCATTACGTGCCGATTACAGTCGGGTCGAAAAAGAAACATTGGCAATGACGGAACGGTTAACGGAAGCAAAAGAGGTCATCATCCAAACAGGGACAGCAAATCGTTATGAATTATCGATTCCTGTTACAGATAGAATTGGAATTCCAAGCACTGGCGTATTCCGTGAAAAAGCAGCATCTGGAAATCTCCCATCAGGGGAAGCCTATATAGCACCACTCGAAGGACGAGCACAAGGACAAATAGTGATTAATGGTTCCGTGTCAGGCATCGGGTTACTTACCGAACCAGTACTTTTAACAATTGAAGACGGAAAGTTAGTGGATGCTAGTGGTGAGGAAGGTAAGCGATTATTAGAGCTCTTAGGGGAGAGAAATGGCCGAATGCTTGCAGAGCTTGGAATTGGGACAAACTATGCAGCAAGAGTAACCGGAAATATATTAGAAGATGAAAAAGCCTATCATACAATTCATGTTGCTTTTGGATCCAACCATACCTTTGGTGGAACAATAAAAGCGGATGTACATATTGATTGTGTAACAAAAGAACCAACGGTTATTTGGAAATAAGTAAAGGCTGTTTCCTAAACGATTATAGTTATTTCATGAGATAAAATGGTTTATGAACTGCTCAGCAGACTGAATACACGAAGACTCCGCGAAAACCGGAAGCGTCAGTCTCGCGAGGTAAGAACTGTAGTACTCTTTAATGAGATAAAGGAAACACGACGAGCAAATGAGTCAATGTTGACATATCGTGGTAGAGGAGTGCGGAAACTCGTTAGTCCCTATGCGCTGGAGCTAGACATGCCAGAAAGCGAGACCATAGGAACGTGGCGACCGGTGTATTCATTCTGCTGGCTACTTACATAGCAACAAACTATACAAACAGCCTAAATAAAAAAAGATCGAAGACGTTTTTTAGTTTTCGATCTTTTTCATGGAATGTTATTTTGCTAGTACATCTTGATATTCCGACTTACTTTCAAGCACTTTTTTCGCATACGAACATTCCGGAACAATTAATTTATTTTGCGCTTTTGCGTATTCCGCCACTTTGTTTACAAGCTGTGACCCAAGTCCTTTACCACTATGGTCTTCACTTACTCTCGTATGCTTAATAACGATTGTATCATTCGATCCTAGTGAATATTCAATTCGCGCAATTACTTCTCCAGCATCCTCTACGTAAAACTCATTCGTACCAGATTTAATTTCTGTCATATATCTCACAGCTCCTTAAACAATTTTTAACCAATATCTATTTTTATTATCAAAATAGAAATAAGAAAAAGAGCGCAAAGCAAAATGCCTTACACTCTTCATTATCTGCGATTATTTTTTAAAATAGTCAAGAAACGCATGGAAAATCTCAATTCCTTGATATGTTAAAAGGGATAAACCCGTTGCAGCAAAAAATCCTGCGATAATATATACATATCCAACCCATTGCATCGTAAAAATTCCTCCTTTAAATTTATATTGCTTACATTAAAGGAGAAGTGCGTACATAATTGGATTGGTAGAATACTGGCGTTAAAATGGTTGCCCTTGCTTTCCATTTAATAAACCGATTAACGGTAATTGTAATACTGATAATCAAAAAGATTCCTATAATCAAATGTTGTAAGATTGCGAAATGATTATCACTAGATGTCGTATCTAGGGACTGATTGTTATCACTCGAAATAAAATGATCTGAAATCGTAAATTCTTCAAATGCATTTATATGAAGGGTGCAACTACCAATAAAATTAGAAAGGCTAATCATGAATATTATAATGCTAAGCTTCAAAATTCTTTTCATGTTTTCCCAACCTTTCCTTTTACTGTTTTGTTCATATAGTTTTCATATAAGTTTGCGAAAACTGTCACATAGATTAATATTAAACCATATTTATAGAAAAAAATCCAATGGTTGAATTTGCTATTTTAACATTAGGCTGTTTTCGTTTTGATTGTTGCTTTTTCTAAAAGGCTCTTTTCGTATAGATTGTTGCTATTTTGACCATTCTTTTGAGAGGTGGTAAAATACATCTCTCAGGAGGGGATTGGGAATGTGGAAAGACGTATATGCTGACTTTTTGGACTTGCCTAAACACGAGCAAATTAGATTATTTAAACATTTAAAAGAAGATTTCTTTTCTGAAGAAGAGAGAATTATCACAGAAGCTTTTACCACAATCAGAGAAACACGCTTCAAAGAAGGGTTAGGTTGTGTCCATTGCGGTAGTGTAAAGGTGAAACGGAATGGAACGTATAGAGGGAGACAAAGATACCTTTGCCGAGACTGCGGCAAGTCTTTCAATGATTTAACCAATACCCCACTATCAGGAACTCGTTATCTTGGAAAGTGGGCAAAATATTTCCAATTGATGGTTGAAGGGTTCACTTTACCCAAGATTGCTAAAAAACTAAAAATCCATCTATCTACCGCATTTTATTGGAGACATAAAATATTGTTTTCTCTTCGCTCAATGGGGTTTCAAATATTAAAAGGAATTGTCGAAAGCGATGAAACCTTTTTTAAGGAGTCTTTAAAAGGACGAAGAACCCTAGACAGAAAACCCAAGAAACGAGGAGGAAGAGACAAGAAGAGAGGAATTAGCAACCTTAAAATCGCTGTTGTGGTGGCTCAGGACCGCAATGGTCAGGTAATAGCACAAAAGGCAGGAACGGGTCGTGTTCGGGCAGAAGAAATAGATGCGGTTATCGGAAATTATATTGACCCGTCTTCTTTGTTATGTACAGATACAGCTACGAATTATAAAAAATTCTCCTTAATTAAGTCGCTTAAACACGAACCGATTAATCTTAGTAAAGAAGGATATGTCAAAAAGGGCATTTACCATTTGAATAACGTCAACAATTATCACAAACGGTTAAAGGACTGGATGGATAGGTTACGAGGAGTTGCAACCAAATATCTGGACAACTATCTTTATTGGTTTAGTTTTCTTCAAAAAAGCAAGAAAATTGAAGATAAAGAACGGATTAATCAAATGCTCCTCAGTGCTTGTCAAAACTCAAATATCATCACAGTAAAATATTTGCGTGAGATATAAAAAAAGAGCCATTTCATTAAAGAAACGGCTTAATTCTTATCCTATCAAAGCTACATTACTTCAAAAGATGCGATGTCGGTAATATTGTTTTTAGCTCAATTAAATCATCTATTACAAAATCAGCCTGAGCTAGTTCATCTTCTTGTGCAAAATCAAAGTTACATCCAATTGCAATTAACCCATTATCTTTAGCTGCATTTATATCAGATAGACGGTCGCCGACCACTGCTGCATTTGTGATGTCGTATTTTTTTATGATTTTTTTGACTAAATCACCTTTATCGAGCGTTTGGATTTGTTGAATGCTAAAGGTTTCTGTAACCCAACTATCCAAATGATAATAACTCACAATTGCTTGTAAATATTCCACTAATCCATTACTTGCTATGTAAATTGAATAATTATTTTCTTTTAAATAACTGAAAATTTCCTTTACATTTGGATATAAAGCCCCTTTTCCACTGCTTATGTTTTCAATTAACCTTTCTAGAAAATAGGCATCAGTTTGTTTTCTTACCTCATTTGAGTGATTAGGTAACAATGCTTCCCAAACTTTTGGTAAGGGTACACCCATTATTTGACGGTATTTATCAATAGGCGTACTTGCATCCCATAAATTTAGTGACCGTAAGTGGTTAAAAGTATCGTCAAGTGATAATTCCAATATTTTATCTGTTTGAAATAGAGTCCCATCCATATCAAAAATAAGTGACTTTAACAATGCATTCTCTCCCTCTTTACTACTGTTTGATAAACATATGTATCATTATACCAAAAAAATGAAAATTATCCTTGTTTATTCAAAGAGCAACAAAGTTTACGAAAACAGCCTTCTAAAAAGACCACAGACAGAATACACTCCGCTTTCCTGCGGGAGTATTCGTGTAGTCTGTCTGTTCAGCGTTCATCTAAAAACCAATGCATGAAATATCAACATTCTTTAGAAAACAGCCAAAATTTATTACACAGGAAAAGATTTTTTTAAGAAAATTAATTTTTTTAGAAAAGTTACTTCAATCATAAAAGAAATACTATAACAAATTTATAAATATAGCATGTACTGTAGTAAATTATCTAACAAATGTAATAAAATCAACATTAATTGGCTCCTCGTTATATATACGAAGGAGTTTGTTTATTTGTCCTCGGTGGTACTGTCCGTGAAGTGCAACGTGTGTAAGAATATCATGAATGGAAGTTGTAAATTCTTCTTGTTTACTATTTCTATAAGTAATCAACTGGTGGAGATCTGTTTGCGTTAGATTTGTAATGTAATAGCGATAATTATTAGTGTTTTCTTCCATCAATTTGGCACATTGGGCAATCGATAAATCGCTCCAGATCGGAGTATTTGTCCTATCATTTTTTTGTAAGCGATTGTACCAAACCTTTTCAGCTAATAATAGATGAGAATATATTCGTAGTGCCTCCAAAGGGATATTATCTAATGCTATTAAAGCACTAAGCATACTTTGATTCGCCCAATACAGATGGTCAAACATTAATTCTATAGTCTTCATAAACTTCAATCCTCCTTTCGTGTGCGATGGATAAAAGGAAAACATTGTTGTATTTATTTTAAGCATATTTCCTTTAGATTGCATGCTATTTTTGAAATATTTCGTGTTTTGGAATTTTGTGTTTTCCTTGCAAACCATTGGCAATTAATGCCATCATAAAGAGAAGGCTAAATTACCACAGCAATTTTCAAAACAATAAAATAGAATGAGATTTATAGTAAATACAGGAGGTTATACTTATGAAACTTTCAGGTAAGAAAGTAATTCAATTAGTCAGTAATGATTTCGAGGATTTAGAATTATGGTACCCAGTGCTTCGGCTAAGAGAAGAAGGAGCATCTGTTGCTATTGTCGGGGAAAATGCGGGAGAAAAATATATAGGAAAATATGGTGTTCCCATTACTTCTGATTATGCTTTTGCAGATATTGATCCAAATGATTATGATGCAATTTTAGTACCTGGTGGGTGGTCACCTGATTTATTGAGGAGATTTACGGAAGTAAAAGAAATGGTTCGTTCCATGGATGAAAGGCAGAAACCAATCGGGCAAATATGTCATGCCGGATGGGTGCTAATATCTGCAAATATTTTGCAAGGCAGAACAGTGACAAGCACACCGGGGATTAAGGACGATATGACAAATGCAGGGGCAACATGGGTTGATGAGCCAGCAGTTGTAGATGGCCACATTATTTCTGCAAGAAGACCACCAGATTTACCGGATTATATGCGGGAGTTTATAGCTGTTTTAGCAAAGTAGTTTTTTGAATTGAGGCTGGGACAAAAGTATTTTTATGTAAGAGAATCCGAACAAAGTTAAGTAGGTAAATTCGCTCCGGAAATATACTTCGCTTTCCGCGGGCATTGCCTTATCCTCCTCCGCTACGCTTCGTGCGGGGTCTTCGGCTCATGCTTTTCCCGCAGGAGTCTACGTATATTTCCTCCGCTATCCGAATTATTGTTCGTCTTACATTTAAACATCAATTGTTATGTCCCAGCCTCTTTTTTGTAATAATTTTTTATTGTATTCACCAAACTAAAAGCAGAGTATTGCATGGAAAAATAGCAATATCAACTCCGTGCTATCAAGAGAAGGTTTGGTGAATGCATGAAAATATTTTTTTTATTCATTAGCATTATTTTTTTCTTTTTTTCCTACCTACAGAATGAAATAAATATTTTTAAAACAAACGAAGCAATTTTGCATAAGTCACAACCTGTGTACGCATCTATGCAAGCTGCACCAATAACGAATCAAGCACAAAATGAACAAAATTCGAATGATGAGCAAATCCGGGTAACCATTTTTTATAAAAATTTGCAAGTTCTCCAAACGGAAATAAAACAGCTTCATGGAACAATCATCAATAACAATAATCAGCTGCAAATGTTAGTTGCTGTAATGCCAAGAGAAAATTTATCTATGCTTCTGACTAGTTCTGAAATTACCTATATCGAACGAGATAAAGAAATAACTATTGAGCCTGCACAAGTTATTACTTGGGATCGGGAAAGAGTGAAGCTTAGAGAATCAATCCAAAGCAATTTTACCGGAAAAGGTATTAAGGTAGCTGTCATTGATACCGGAATTGCTTTACATGATGATTTACAAGTAGCAGGAGGGATATCATTCGTTGATTATACAACAAGCTATTATGATGATAATGGGCATGGAACGCATGTAGCAGGGATAATTGCAGCGAAAAACAACAATATAGGGGTAGTTGGAATTGCTCCAGATGTCCAATTGTATTCCGTAAAGGTATTGGACTTTGATGGGAGCGGATATATATCGGATTTAGTCGAAGCAATTCAATGGTCGATCGAGAATGATATGGATATCCTAAATATCAGCTCTGGATCGCTTGTAAACTCGCAAATACTGGAACGAATGATCAATGCAGCGTATGAAAACGGACTGTTAATTGTAGCGGCTGCTGGTAATGATGGGACAGAGGATACAAAAATCGATACAATTAATTATCCAGGAAAATTCGATTCTACAATCGCGGTTGGTGCGCTAGATGAAAATAATCAGCGGGCAATTTTTTCTTCAACTGGCTCTGCATTAGAAATTAGTGCTCCAGGAGAGAATATCGTTAGTACATACTTAAATAATGGTTATATTTCCATGAGTGGAACAAGCATGGCTACACCGGTTGTCAGTGGAATCGTTGCGTTATTAAAAGAGGCAAATCCAAATTTAACCAATATACAATTACGTTCCTTGCTACAAAAAGGAAGTATTGATTTAGGTATGCAAGGCAGAGATTCTTTGTTCGGATATGGTCTAGCTCAAGCACCGTATTATTTTCCCGATATTTATAGTCATTGGGCAAAAACGGATATAATCGCAATTTATAAAAAAGGTTGGTTAGTAGGAAAATCTGCATCCAGTTTTGCACCAGAGGATGTACTAACAAGGGCACAAGCGGCTGTTATTTTATCAAGAATTTTAGGCTTACAACCAACAGGCTCGAATACGTACAAAGATGTTCGCAATAATTATTGGGCGATATCCGATATTATTGCTGTAACGGAAAATCAATATATGGTTGGTATAGAGGATGGGAAGTTTGGTCCGGAGCAAGTGTTAACGAGAGAACAGTTTGCGGCAATTTTGGATCGCGTTTTTATTCGGAAAAATATTGTAACAGAAGGGGAAACCTATCCAATTCCCTTTATTGATGTAGATCCGAACGGATGGTCAGCGAATGCCGTTGCTAGAATTGCAAATCTGGGGGTTATTCGTGGTACAAGTAGTACCAAATTTTCACCGCAAATGAAAATGACAAGAGCACAAATCGCAGCAATGTTAAATCGGAGTGCTAATTATTTCGAATAGAGGTCTGTAATGGGTATGTATTCAATGCGAATGACATACCTTTTTTGGTTACAAGAGAATAATTGTAAACGAAATATGGACAACAAAATCGAACATCATGTATGATAGATATAAAAATACTGAATTTTCACTTTCATTATAGGGAGTGGTGCTTATGATCGACATTTTTTTCTTTCTTTTTGTCATCCTTATGCTCATTAATAATTTTTTTAAAAATCGTTCAAGACTAAAGGAAGTAACGAAATGGCAGCTTCTGGGAGTTTCCATTACATATATTGTTCCCGTATTTATTGCATTCATATGTATATACTTTGGAATCAATTGGTTAGCAGATTTTATTGCAAATCCAATCGTGAAATATATTGTACAATTTATCATTGTATATTTTGTGCTATATGCGACAAGTACACTGATGCGGAAAATTTTGTACACAATAACGGATGGGAAGATGCCGAGAAATATATGATTAAAAATTGAATAACCATCGCTGTTCCCGATTACTGAAGAATTATTCAACTTTGCATACAAAATAAACGCAATGAACGATATCGTGCATAGATCTTTTCTTTTGTTGATTATATTCGTATTGATTATGTAGAACTTCATTTTAATCTGCGAAAGATTTAACGAAATTTATTAGTTGATTATAATAACGTTATGTTAACTTTAATTTTTATATCAGAAGGTGAAGCGTTATGGAGAAATCTTCCATCATTATACGAGAGGCGACAATTGTGGATGCCGAACAAATCCTTACCCATACAAGAACAGTATTAGAAGAAAATCCGCAATTTATGGCTACTACATTAGAAGAATTTACTACTAATGCAGCAGAAGAGCGAAGATGGATTGCAATGCATCAACATACGGGGCTTTTGCTAGTTGCCGAACTGGATCAGCAAGTCATTGGTATATTAAGTTTTCAACGCTCCTCACGAATTCGCTACAAGCATCAAGGAATATTTGGGATTAGTATTCAAGAAAAATATACGAATGGTGGGGTAGGTAGTTCTTTACTCACAAAGCTTTTCCAATGGGCAGCGGAAAATCCAAGCTTAGAAAAAATTTCGCTTGAAGTATTTTCTAATAATAATCGAGCAATTCATTTATATAAAAAATTTGGATTTATTGAAGAAGGCAGGAAAATAAAACACGCAAAACTTGGGCCAAATCAATATGTGGATGTTATCACGATGGGTAAATTTTTTGAAGGTAAAGTTTTTTAGAAAGCTGGAGTTGCTGTTTTACGTTGTAAGTTCTCAATATTTTGCTGCACAAGTAATATCATTCAAGGAAGTAAAAAAAATAAAACACGCAACAAAAGGATACATTCCTTTTTGTTGCGTGTTCAGTTTTCCCATTAAATTACTCAAGTTCTTTCAATTGAAATTTTATCAGCATAATAAATCAATAACTTATAAAATAAATACGTTAAGGAAAGTACGACTAAATATAGTGGTAAAGAATAGGTTAATTTCCAGCCGGTGAAATTAAACACATGTAGTTTTTCTAAAAGAAAGTCCATACTATATCCAAATATACACCAAATGAGGATATAAAAAGCTACCCAAATACCTTTTAAGTCCCAATAGTTTAAAAAATAAACAAATAAATAACCAAAAGCAGGATAGACCCCATATAAAATCACATCGAAAATTTCGTATTCCCGCATATCGTTTAGATTATATAAATTAATTGACTTTGCTGCAATTGAATGATCGAGTAATGTTGGAAAGGAGATGCTAAGTAAAACGATTAGCGAAATTATTTCTTTTGGTAAACGTCTCGGTAAAAATTTGAATAGAAGTATATTTAAAACAACCCCGATAATAACCGTCCATTCATTTTCATCAAATTTTTCTGGTAAGTACAGGATCATCGTTTTCCCTCGTTAGACTTTTTTTTCTAAACCAAATCCACAATAGTAACGTAATGAATACTGTCAATCCCCATTGGATAATTGAATCTGTAATGTGATAATCTTTGTTCTCTAATCCAGCTAAGGATATAAATTGATTTTCAAGCAAAGATAATAGAAAGATACATATGATGATTAGCAGTGATTGACGAACATAATTTTTAACTCTTACACACAAATCAAAAAAAATCGTAATGATTAAAGGATAGAGCAATACTCTTTGGAAAAAATGATTCAAAAACTTTTGGAAGTCATTAGGCATACTTATAAGTTTGAGATTTACCAATAAAATGGAAGATAGCGAGTTTGTAATAATCCACACTATCATCCATATAAATAATATTTCAAAGATGTGAAGCTTCTTCTTGTAGCTGCAAAAGAAAATGAAAAGTAACAACACGGCAAAAAGGAACCAAGAAAGGAACAATACTATCACCCTTGTGCAATCGAATAGAGTTATTATAGGTAAAATGGTCATTTTCTATTCCTTGTTCACGGCATTCCATCACAATTTTTAAAGTTTTTTAATTGGAGAATAATTTCCAGTGAAAAATAGAACGCTAATCATGTGTTATTAGCTATATAAACAATCTTATTTTCTGTAAGAAGTGATATAAGTGTTTCAATAATAAACTTTTACATCATTATCCATTTTATCGAATAAGAAGAGGGTATTTATGATTGGACTAATAATAGCGATGATTTTATTTAATATTATCGCATTTAAAACAAATAAAAGATTATCATGGAACCAAATTCTTCATATATGGATGTTCACGATTGCCTTTCAAATGAGTTTCGATATGATGATAGAATTTAAATATTTTGCCTATTGGTATTTTGGGAAAAAAATTGAATGGCAAGGTTTCTTGCCACATTTTTTCATCGTACCCCCAGTAAATATATTGTTTTTAAATTTATATCCTTTTGAAAAAAGTTTTTTAAGGAAATGTTTAAATATTATTATTTGGGATGTAGTACTTGTTATTTATGAAGCTATTACGATACTTCCTAAACCATGGGGATATTTTCATTATGGTTGGTGGAAGCTTTGGCATGCAGCAGTTCTTGACCCAATACTATTAATTATTTTATTGCTCTATTATCGATTAGTCCTTTATGTAGAAGCGAAGGCGATAAATCATAAGTCAAATATGTGAAATACTATCAAATGATGTATACCGGATTATTAGGAGGGAAACAATGCCACGAAAGGTTACTCCAATAAATGAAACAGTAGATAACGAAGCAACAGCGGAAATAAAGGAAAAATCTGAGGTAGAAAATCTATCGCGGATGTTAGCGGAGGTTTTAAAATATTTATCAGACGATGAGGTAGAAGTGATTGATATTGAATACTTGCTCAATCATACGGAAGGTTTAAAGGAATGGTGGGAGCAGTATCGTGAAAATAACCGGAAGGAAATGGAAGAGGAAATAAAAAAATCGTTAAGTAAATTAAGTTTGCCTGTACTAGAAAAACTAATGGAGCAAATAAAAGATAACCAGGCGTAAAATGAATACATTCCATTATCCTATGGAATGCTTTTTTTATAAAATGGCAGGTTTTCTCTTGGTGTGTAGCGAATATAACGAGAGCGAGAAAAAAGAAAAACTACGAAAAAACGACAGAACAGGGGATACAGGATATGAACAATTTAACAAAAATGCAGATTGAGAAGTCTGCAAACGAAGTATTTGAAGCGTTTGTGGATCCAGTAAAAATCGGTAACTTTTGGTTTTCTTCAAGCTCAGAGCGCTGGGAACGTGGAAAAACGATTACATTACGTTATGAAGAATATCATGCACAAGTCAATATCTTTATTGATGATCTAGAGCTAAATAAAAAAATAGTGTTTACCGGTGGAGATGGACATATGGTGACCATCACATTAACGGCTGTAAATCCAGCTCGAACAATTATAGAAGTATTCGAAACCGGATTTGAAGAAACTGCTCCAGATTTTATTCATCAAATAATCGATAACAAAGAAGGCTGGGTTTATACATTAACATGCTTAAAGGCGTATTTAGAATACGGTGTAAATACGTTAAGAGGGGCATTAGTAAAATAATCAAAGGTAGGGTTATCAATCATTGGATTTGGCAATTCGAATTCATAATCATTTGATACATGCTTTTCCTTGGGGTAGAATCAGACGTATGAATTAAATAATAGAAGAGTACGAAGCAAGGAAGAGGTAAAATGAAAAAAATACAGCATACAGCAAAATTATTTCAAGAATACATTACAAGCTTTCGCTGTCCGCATTGCCAGCAAGCACTTCAGGTATATGAGGAGAAAAGCTTAAAATGTCCAAATAACCATACATTCGATTTTACGAAACATGGATATGTCAATTTAATGACACATCCTGCAGCTAGCCAATACACGAAGGAATTATTTCATGCCCGTCATAAAATTATAATGGAAACGGATTTGTACTCCTTTTTACATAAAGAA
This sequence comes from Perspicuibacillus lycopersici, assembly GCF_025660475.1. Classification (GTDB taxonomy): domain Bacteria; phylum Bacillota; class Bacilli; order Bacillales; family Caldibacillaceae; genus Perspicuibacillus; species Perspicuibacillus lycopersici. The sequence goes on along the minus strand of NZ_JAOUSF010000005.1, from coordinate 131,621 downwards.
ATCGCAAAAGTGATTAAAGAGCATTTGGCTGAAAATTATTCACGCTTCATGATAGTCGATTTAGGCTGTGGGGAAGGCTCCCATTTAAAAAAAATTACTGATTCTTTAAATTCGTTATCAATTGGTGCAGTTGGCTTGGATATTGCAAAAGAAGGAATTGTAATGGCAGGCAAAAATTTCGAAAAGCTACTATGGGTTGTTGGGGATTTAGCAAATTCTCCATTGGCAGATCATGCTTACCAAGTTGTATTAAATATTTTATCACCAGCGAATTATCAAGAATTTCAACGAATGTTAGCACCAGGTGGAATTGTAATAAAAGTGGTGCCAAGAGCAAATTATTTAAAAGAGCTAAGGGAAACACTATATGCGGACGAAGAAAAGAAAACTTATTCCAATGATAAAATTGTTTCGCTATTTAGCCAGCATTTCAAGCTCCTTGATACGGTAACACTTCAATATAAAAAGGAATTACAAAAAGAGGAGATAGAAAGTTTAGCGAAAATGACACCACTGGCATGGGATTCGGAAGATGAGAAACTATCTTCATTTTTAAATCGTAAAAGCCAAGTTATTACAGTGGATTTGGATATTTTAATAGGGATAAAAAAATAGAAATACGATATAAAAAAAGAGGAAATCTTTTCATTGATTTGTTAATCAATGAAAAGAATTTTTTTTTGAAATCACCGATAAGACGATTATGATTGATAGGAAATTCGTTTGATTGGAATTGTAATATTTTTCCCGTATAATAAATAATGTTTACTTTATTACAATAAAGGAGGAAATTAATAAATGATAAACACACGCGAAGCTTCCTATCCAATCGATACTGTATATTTACAAAGGTGGTCTCCTCGTTCGTTTTTAAACAAACCAATTCCTGAAGAAACATTATTTAGTCTATTTGAAGCTGCACGATGGGCTCCATCTGCATTTAATAATCAACCATGGCGTTTTATTTTGGCACGCACAGAGGAAGACCGAGAGAAATTTTATTCCTTTATTTCAGAATTTAATTTAAACTGGTGCAAAAATGCTCCTGTATTGTCATTAATTATTTCCGAAACGGAAAATGAAAGAGGCTTTAATAAAACACATGCCTTTGACACTGGTGCTGCATGGGGATATTTGTCCTTAGAGGCAACGAAAAAAGGATTAGTTACACATCCAATGACAGGATTTAATTTCGAAAAAGCACGAAGTGTATTAAATATCCCAGAAAAATTTGCTATTAATGCATTAGTTGCTATTGGCTACCAAGGGGAAAAGAATAGTTTACCAGAGGTATTACAGGAACGAGAAAATCCAAGTCCAAGAAGGGGGATAAAAGCTTCTTTATTTGAAGGTAGTTTTGGGATGGAAATGAACGAAACTACTGGATCCTTCATGAAATAACGAGGAAATACGACACTCCTATTGCTATTTTTCAATTGGGGTGTTTTTTTTGAATCTATTTCAATGAATTGCCTAGAATTAATGTTGAAAATGTTGTATTCAGTCGTTGGACTAGTTGTATAGCACGTCCGGATATTAGCTTTTTAATTATAGTATGCAACATGCTTTATATACGATATAAAACAATTTTTTTAATAGGACTGATTTGCGTGAATGGGGAAAATGTTCCGTATTGAAGCTAATTTTGGGAAAAATATGAGTTTGTTTCGACCTATTTACAGATTTGTTTTTCTAGGATAATATCTTTCTATATGTAAGTTTTTCTCCTTGTATTTTTCGGTTGGAATTCGGATATTTCCTTTTTCCAAAAGTAGTTTAAAAGGAAATTAGTTTGCATGCCTACCGTAAAGAAGGTACGAGGAGCAGTTATAGTAAACAAAAATGAATGAAGCGGATTATGTGAAGGAGACACCTATTGTGTCTTTTTTTGATAAACGAAAATTATTTTTCTTTACAGATAATTGTTTTCGATTGCCTATACAGATTCATACAACAACTAGAATAGAAGGTGAGGAAATAAATGAAAAAAATCAAGTTAAGTTTAGCTGTTCAAATATTTATTGGATTAATCATTGGAATCATTGTTGGTGCTATTTTTTATGGTAGTGAAACAGCACAAGCATATTTGCAACCATTAGGTGATATTTTCCTACGATTAATTAAAATGATTGTAGTACCAATTGTCTTTTCTAGTATTATTGTAGCAATTGCTGGGGTTGGTGACTTAAAATCAGTAGGTAAATTAGGTGGGAAATCAATATTATATTTTGTAGTCGTCACGATGATTGCGATTGCAATCGGATTAATATCTGCTAATATTTTCCAACCTGGTGCGGGGTTAAATTTACAGGAGATGAAACAAACCGATATCTCTACCTATGTAGATACGACGGAATCACAAGAGAGTAAGTCTCTGATTGATACAATTGTGCACATCGTGCCAACCAATCCGTTCCAAGCCTTAATTTCTGGTGATATGTTAGCGATAATTTTCTTCTCCGTTATGTTTGGTGTAGGGATTGCAGCAATTGGTGAAAAAGGGAAACCTGTACTGCATTTCTTCCAAGGTATGGCCGATGCTATGTTCTATGTTACCAATCAAGTAATGAAATTTGCTCCAATTGGTGTATTTGCATTAATCGGTGTCACAATTTCGAAGTTTGGTATAGAATCCTTGATTCCATTAGGGAAATTAGTAATTACAGTATATGGAACGATGATCTTTTTTGTTTTAGTAATTTTAGGATTAATCGCAAAAATTGTAGGATTTAGCATTATTAAGTTAATTAAAATGTTAAAAGAAGAATTAATATTAGCGTTCTCAACTGCAAGCTCAGAATCGGTACTTCCACGTATTATGAGTAAAATGGAACAAGCGGGATGTCCAAAGCACATAGCTACGTTCGTTATCCCTACTGGCTATTCGTTTAATTTAGATGGCTCCACATTATATCAAGCATTAGCAGCATTATTTATTGCTCAAATGTATGGTATTGAGATGAGCATTGCTTCTCAAATTACATTAATGCTTGTATTAATGGTAACCTCGAAAGGGATTGCGGGTGTACCTGGTGTTTCCTTCGTTGTATTATTAGCTACATTAGGAACAGTTGGTATTCCGTTAGAAGGGTTAGCCTTTATTGCCGGAATTGACCGTATTTTAGACATGGGTCGTACAGCAGTTAACGTAGTAGGAAACGCATTGGCTGCCATTGTCATTTCCAAATGGGAAGGACAATTCCGTCCTACTGATACAACGGATGTACAGAAAGCTTCATAATAGCTTCTTTGATAAAAAAAATATCTCCTTTAAAATGGCATTATCTAGCAAGTTCCCCATCGGACAAGCTAGTAATGCCAATTTTTTTGGTGAAATAACGTACATGATGAATTTAGGAAAATAGACTAATAGCAGGAAGGGAAAATTTGAAAATAGGGAACTTTATACCTATTTATATACTGTGACATTTCTTTATAATTAATAATAAGAATTTTGGAAAATTTTCTTTAAAAATGACCTTTTATTTATCTATTCGATAGATATGAATATATACAGGAAAGATTGCTAGTCGTATGTAGAAGGGTAGCATTGTCTTTTCTTAAATTTACCATTCGTTTACGTAATTCTCCTGCCGATTGTTCACCCGTGAAAAAAAACAGGTAAAAAGAACTATTTGTTTTGAGTGGAGGGGATCTGATGAGCTTTTCTAGAGCATTAGACGATATTCAAGTAATTATATCTTATCAATACTCCGATGTTGATGATCAGCTAACAAGATTACGGCAAACAAAAGCAAAGTTATTCAAAGAGCTTGAGACAAGCAGAAAGGAAATTCAACAAATGCTCCAGCCAGAGTTAGCGGAACAATGGACCGGCAATCGGAGTAATGAATTTACTACATATCGTGAGGAAGCCTATCAAACCACTGTCCAAACAATACAATACGAGTTTCATCAATATTTAGAGCAAATCGATAGTGAAATATTACGATTAGAATCAAAACGAAATTTTTTAACCTATTTAAGCTCTTATTCAGTAGAAATGGAAGCCTTAGTCGCTAAAGATGTAGTTACAGCAGAAGTAGAAGAGAAGTTGAGCCAATTGAAAAGGTGGGTTTTTATTGGAACAAATTAAATTGGATTATTTTACGGTAAAAAAACATTTAGATTTAATGAATGAGCAAGTCAATCGGATTTCGTTTACGATGCCATTTGAAGGTGACATCGGAAGAAATAAGCTCGAATTTACAGATAAATGGATGGACCGGGAGGCAAAATTTTATTCCTTACTCGTCCAATACAAGGAAATTTTAAAGAAAAACTTGGAGGATACTTATGTTAGTATTGAGCTACTCAAGTCACAGGACGAGATTGCTCGTATGAATCATAAACAAACAGAGTTGAAAAATTTATAGACTAGAATTCAGTGACTAATGATATCGCGTGGTGCTAGAAAAATAAATTTGAAGCATTAAGAATGTGTGCTATCCAATCTAGAGTAGAAATATATAAAGAAAGGGCTATGGACATGGAGAACTTTCAAATTTTAGAAACGAATTCTTTACTATCCGCAATGGGCAGCCGTGCCCAACAATACAAGCAATTACAAGCGGAAATGTTTCATTTACGCAATACAATTCTAAGTTTTACCCAATTAGAAAACGAGCTACAGGGGAAAGGAGCGGATGCCATTAAACAATTTTACGTTGCAAATATTGATGTAGTAGATGCATGGCTACGCTTAATTGAAGAAAAAATAGCATTTTTTCAAGGTATAGAAGCTTCTCTCCAACAACTTAATTTAAGTGAAAACACAATCGTACATGTGTCATTTTTAGAATCTGAATTAACTCAATCCTATCAACGGTCCAATGAAATAATCGATAACCAGAAGGTAGAATTACAACAAATTTTTCACGAAATTCATGACATTTTACCGTTAAAAATATACAATACAATCCCAATGGAAGATTTATTAGCTAAGGCAGATAAGGAAAGGGAGGATACAATAAGTGCAGTTATTTATCTAGATCAGCAGCTAACTTCTGAATACCAATCGATACAACGAACAGAAGACTATTTAATCAGCCTCTTTTCTTCCATAATTCAGGCCAGCACCTATGCTGGTTCTAGTAACCCCATTCATTTTGATGAAAAAATTTATAAAAATAGTGATAGCTATCAATTTCAGGAACAGATGCGAGACCAGCACCAGGAGTATATGGAATATAAGACAGAGCAACAAGTATCGAAAAATGAAAACCAACTACATATTTATCCAAATGATGATGATTTTCAATTACGAAATGACTAGGTTGCTGCAAAAGCAATCTTTTTTGTTGTTTTTATCATTTTTATCCAACTATGTAAATAAGAAATTCAGGATGTCATCCACTATATATGTTAAATATTATTAAAGCACCAAAAAATGTAGTACAATAGGATATACGGGTAAACCTCCCTTTCAGTGTTATTGTCTCCAATGGTGAAGGCAATATTTATTAACCGAGCGGCTGACTCAATCCCATCAAAGGAGAAAAGCAAACATGCGCGCAAGAAATGAAAACGAAGAATTACTATTACAAGCAGTGAAAACACAATATGCGATATTAAAATTATTAGATTCTACTTTGCTTGATACGTATCGCTTTGAAAAAGGTTTACCAGAGAATCAGCAAAATAGTGAAGTGATCAATCTATCGTATAATGTACGTAGCATCATTGCGAAAAAGCCGAAATTAAAAGAGATATACAAAAAAATAGAAGCAGAATATGGAATCAGCTTATCGGATAACTAATAAAATAATTTGTCGGAGTTTATATTAACTTCAGAAAATACAATATATATTTAGGAGAAATAATGGGAGAGAATATTCGCGGTTTAATCCATCATATCGAAATAAATGTATCTGATATTAATAAATCAACAGCGTTTTGGGGATGGCTACTTGAGGAGCTAGGATATATCCTTTTTCAACAATGGGAGAAAGGGAGAAGCTGGAAATTAGCAGATTCCTATATTGTTTTTGTAGAAACAGAAGCACGCTATTTGGATGTTCCGTACCATAGGCGCCGTACAGGACTTAATCATTTGGCATTTTACGCAAGCTCTCGAGAACATGTCGATCAACTGACGGCGCAATTAAAAGAAAAAAGGATTCCAATTCTCTATGCCGATAACCATCCATTCGCTGGTGGGAAACATCATTATGCAGTGTTTTTTGAGGATCCTGATAGAATAAAAGTCGAGCTAGTAGCTCCAAATGAGTAAATTTTAGTAATTTAAATAGAAATAGAGGATGATATTATTGGCAAATACACATACGTTTTCAAAGGGCGAGGAAATAGCAAACGCCATTACCCATGGTATTGGTGCAATGTTAAGTCTTGCAGGCTTAGTAATTTTAATTGTTTATGCATCCCTTTACGGATCGGCATGGCATGTCGTAAGTTTCACTATTTTTGGCTCCACAATGTTTATTTTATACATGGCTTCCACTCTCGTTCATGCACTCCCACATGGCAAGGCAAAGGATTTATTTGAAATCTTCGACCATTCGTCAATCTATTTATTTATCGCTGGCACCTATACACCAATAACGTTCTTTTTAATTAAAGGGGCATTAGGCTGGACATTGTTTGGTATTGTTTGGGGACTGGCAATAGGTGGAATTGTTTTTAAATCCTTTTTTGTAAAAAAATATATTTTTACCTCCACAATACTTTATGTCGTAATGGGGTGGATGGTCTGTATAGGCTGGAGTCAAATTATTGATAATTTAAGTATTAACGGTATTGTTCTCCTCGTATTAGGGGGTATATTTTATACTATTGGTGCAGTATTTTATGTGTGGCGTGGCTTTAAATACCACCATATGATTTGGCATCTATTCGTTATCGCCGGTACTACCGCTCACTTTTTCTGCATTTTATTTTATGTGTTGCCCTAAAATAAATAGTTTCCTTTTAAGCTGCTTAAGAATTTTTTATAAGCAGCTTTTTATTTTGCTGTAAAAGCTAGAATATGTATAAAATTAAAAGAGAAATAATAAATTAATTATATGATTCGCAAGATACGGAATATTATAGAAGAAAATACTATCCATTAAGGGATGTGAAATGGTGATACTTATACCAGTTATCATTGTCATTTGTGGTCTATTATCCGGAATACTGTTATTTCGTAGAAAGACAATCCCAGTAATTTATGAAAGTAGAAAACAACGTTCCGGGAAAATATCTGTCATTATTCCTGCTAGAAATGAAGAAAAAAATCTTCCTATTTTATTAGAATCTTTGAAAAGGCAACTATTACAGCCAGATGAAATTATTGTTGTCGATGATCACTCCATCGATAGAACAAAAGAAATTGCAGAAAGCTATGGCGTAATTGTACTGCAGGCTACTGATCTTCCAGAAGGATGGACAGGAAAAAATTGGGCAATCTGGAATGGATATCAACAATCAACTGGAGACGTTCTCATTTTCCTTGATGCAGATATTCATTTAGAAAAGGAAGCATTGTTATCGTTAATAAACGAACAAATACTTCAAGGTGGAGTAATTTCGATTGTTCCATACCACCAAATGAAAAAGCTTTATGAAAAGCTTGCGATGATTTTTAATCTATTAGGCGCCTTCGTATTTATCTCTCGGTTTGAACAATATAATAAAAGAAAAGGTTTATATGGACCATGTATTATTACGACTAGAGAAGATTATGAAACCATTGGGGGACATGAAAGCATCAAAGCAGAAATGCTCGATGACTTAAATTTAGGAGTAGTTTTCCAAAAAGCGGGTATTCGTGTATCCAATTATTTAGGAGTAAAATTAATATCCTTTCGTATGTATCCTAATGGCTTAAAAAGTCAATGGGAAGGATTTTCAAAAGGTGCGGTTCAAGGTACATCTGTCGTAAGCAAATTAACATTAATTCCAATCATTTTCTGGTTTCTCGGCATTATTTTATCTACATCGTTTTTCCTCTTTATTCATACAACTTGGTTTCTACCTCTCGTTATTGGATATGTATTATATGTTATCCAAATTTATTTTATTAATCAATCCATTGGTAATTTCGGAATCATCCTTCCGTTTTTCCCGATTATATCAATGGTTTATTTCCTGCTAGCCTATTTGTATTCCGCATATCAATCAATTGTTCGGAAAAAGGTTATTTGGAAAGGACGATATGTAAGCGTAGGGAGGAGTAAACGATGATAATCCTGCTTACGGTTCTTTGTTTCTTTTGTGGTTCCCTTATGTTCTCTTATTGGGTTGGGCTAATGATTCATAAAAATATTCGCACAATCGGTGATGGTAATCCAGGGGCAGCAAATCTTTGGAAATCTGCTGGCTATAAATTTGGATTACTAGGGGTAGTACTTGATTTCCTTAAAGGATATATACCACTTTTCTTTATATTATCTGCTACAAATTTAACGAATTACCAGCTTATCCCATTGGCGCTAGCTCCAATCTTTGGACATGCGTTTTCCCCATTTTTAAAATGTAACGGAGGGAAAAGTCTTGCAGTGAGCTTTGGTGTATGGAGTGCATTAACCGATTGGCGGGGAGCTCTTGCCTATGCAATAATCCTCGCATTACTATCGCTTCTTCTTCAATTAATGAAAAGAAGAAAAAGCTTAACAAGTGAAGAGGACGGAAGAAATACTGTAATTGGTATGCTTTTACTCGTTCTGTTTTTCATTTATGGCAATTATCCTAATTTTATTTTCTGGATTTGGTTCGGTAATTTACTAATTCTTATTTATAAAAATAAGCAATCGCTATTTGCAAGTACTTCACAAAACAGTTAGAAAAGAATGTTCAACGGATAAACAATATTTGCAAGCATGAATAGTGTTAGATCGAATGGGAATTTGATCTAGATGATGGAAGCAATACGACAGAAAAAATAGGGGATATGTTGTGCAACATCCTGCCTTTCCCATACGTCTAATGGTAAAGGAATTAGATTTTCAAAAGGAAGGGAAGTATGCGAAGATGTATTTTATCGTTTGTTTTCTATTCGGGTTGGCTCTTCCGTTTCTATTTTTTAAAGTAGTTCCAAGAAGGGTAAAATGGATTCCGGCTTTACTTTTTGGAATTTGTACAGTTGTTGCTTTAGTAAAAGCATGGCTTTTTCCAGGGGTTGGAATGAAAGGATTAGCAGATATCGTATATGTACTAATATTTGGGGTTTTGTCACTCGGCTCCATAACAGGGGGTTTCATAATTATTCTCCTAAAAAAAGACTTCATTCATATATAGAAAATTAGTAATATACATCTTCTATTAGCAATATAGGGGATGTATTTTTCTTGAGTTGTATATATATTGGATGAAAAACTTATTCATAAAAACAACTATTTTCCCTTTAGATTAAGTAGCCCGTGATAATTTCATTTGAAAAACATTGCCAGTTAAGAATTTAAATCGTAATATATCTATACATAAAAACGAAAAAACGTTTGGCTAAAAAATCCAAACGTTTTTTCATTATGCACTTACACTTTTGGAACTTCCGACATTTCGCTTTAAAACCTTATTTAAAAATGAACCGTAAATGGAAGCAAGCGATTGCTGGAAAAGCATCCCAACTACTACCGGTAATACGACCGCAGAAGGGAAATAAGCTATCGCCATTACTGCTCCTGCACTTATATTTCTCATTCCTCCAATAAAGACAGAAGCAATTGTCGTTCCTTCATCAAACTTCAAGCCCTTTGCTAACAAATATGCAAAGAAATATCCACTGCATGCGATAAAGAAGACAATTACAATAATGAATAAAAGTTTCCCGTTAAAATGCTTAAAATACGGAGCAACCGTTGCACCATTTAGCATAACTACAATACCGAGACAAAGTTTCGATATCGGTGATAATCTTGGCTTCCACACCTTTGTTGCCTTTCCCTTTGTTACTTGATTTAGAAGCATTGCTACAATGGATGGGAGGACTATCATAAATACTAGTCCAATCATCATGTTGGCAACATCTAATTCTACTGTTTGCCCAACAAACATCGACAAACTAAAAGGGACAACAAAGGGAGAAAGCAAAGAATCAAGTAAAATAATCGCAAGTGTTAAAGCAGAATTCCCATGCTTCATCGATACCCAAATAAAGCTAGTGATACCGGTAGGAATGACCATTCCAAGAATAATACCAGTGATCGTTAATCCATCCCCAAAAAAGGCAAGGTGTCCAACACCCCACGCCCATAAGGGCATAATAAAATGAAGAAAGATTAATAAAGTAAATACTGGAAATGGATGGAGTACTGCCCCTTTCATCGCTTGAAAGTTCATCGTTAAACTTCCTTCAAATGTCATAAACGCGAATAGCCAGGGTACTAAAGAGGAAAGATCCTCTAAATAAACAGAAAAAATAATACCTAATAGAACGCCAGTAGGGGTAATTAATGGCATCCACTTTTCTAACGTTCGGTTGATTTTTTGTAACATATTTATCCCTTCTTTATTTCACTATATAGCTATTATAAAATGAAAATAACAATTATCCAGAAAAATTTGCCAAAAGTACGTATTATGTTATAATTTACAAACACTTAAACTAGTGATAAAAACCATTCTATCTAAATATCAAAACGAGAAGGAGGAAAAAATGAGAAATAGAAGCTCTGTTATCCTTATTAAAGACAAGCAAATTGCGCTTATTAAACGAATAAGGGAGGGGAATGTATATTATGTTTTTCCAGGTGGCGGGATAGAAGTAGGAGAAACTCCAGAAGCGGCGGCAAAACGAGAGGCGTTAGAGGAACTTGGTTTAGATGTAACAATTGGCAAGAAGGTTGCTACCATGTCAAATCAAGGAAACCAATATTTTTTCTTGGCTGAAATTACTGGTGGAACATTTGGAACCGGACGTGGAGAGGAATTTACTGATGAAAGACGTGAGCGAGGAATGTACATTCCGCAATGGGTACACAAAGACCAATTGTTATTCATTGACTTGAAGCCAGAGGAAATGGTAGCAGTAATAAATGAACTATTGAAATAACCGTGGAAAACTAATGCAGTTATTTAGTTTACACAAAATAAACAGGAGAAAAATTTCCCATAAAAATATTGACAGCAAATAGGGAGAAGGATTATATTATTTTTGTACTAGTAAATGAAAACAATTTATTGAATACTGGAAATTATATACGGGGCCTTAGCTCAGCTGGGAGAGCGCCTGCTTTGCACGCAGGAGGTCAGCGGTTCGATCCCGCTAGGCTCCATTAAAAAAGTAAGGAAGGGATATTTACCTTCCTTACTTTTTTTGTACCCATCTTTAAGAAGTTCATATGGGGAACTTGATAGTTTATAAAATCAAGGTTAGAAACTATTCCCCGATTCCAATATCTTCCCGCCGATTTTTTTGTATCGAATAAAATAACATTCCGATTAACAGAACCGTTTGCACGACAATGATGATTGCATCCCAGAAATATGCTGTACTTGAAGGATGAAATAGATTAGTAAAGGTCCTTGAATACATAAAAATTGCTTGTGGTATGAAATACAATCCAAACAATGCAATAGTGAGGATGAACCCAAATACATAAAAGCCACTATACATATGAACAAACTTCCGTTCCTCAGTAAAGGTAGTCGTTGATTTATCCGCTTTTATAAACGGAAGCCATTTCCGTAATAACTGTTTGCTATTTTCCATTAAATTATAGCTGCCGGTTATATTTTCAATGAAATAATAGATATCTGTTTTCATATAGAAACAGCATTGATATATGAGTTTCACGACAATATCAAAAATGATGATGTTAAGAATCCCGATAAACAATGTATTTCCTTCAGGTACAAATAGCTTTAAGCATAAAGCGATAAAAACAATGAGCTGTTCAAAGCAAATACCTGCAAAAAATAAAATGTTTCGCTCCTTTGATTGGAGCCTCCAGGCAGTAGTTAAATCCGTTTCGAAAACTACTAAAAATAGACGGTGGCCAATATTTAATTGTGCGGGTAAATGATACGAGCGAATGGCGAATACATGTCCAAATTCATGAATAAAAATAAGTAATAATGTAATGAGTGTAAAAGCAAGGACGTTAAACACCATAGAATCGAATAAAAAGATAGCTTTATAACTAGGGAATAGATGTGGATTCCGAATAATTAATAGGATATTGACAATAAATATAGCAATATATAGTTTATTCGTAATTTTGTTAAAAAAGAGGTGTCCGAGTTTAGCGGGAATCCATGTAAACCCATCTGATTTGCCATGTTTTTTTAAAACAGTCATTACTTCTCCATCAACTTCTGTTACTAACCCGAAATCGATTATTTGCTCTGCAAAGGATAATAAGTCAACATCTTCTTCTGGATAGCTCATTAGTAGGAAACGTTCAACTTCTCCTAAAGATTGACCCTCTTGTATCATTTCTATTGCATCGATACAAATTTTTGGCATTTCATAAAATTCACCAGATAGACTATCTTCCACGATATAATGCTTTTTCTCTTGACGGATGGAAAGAGGGGAAAGCTTCAGATGAGATTCTAATGTAATATTCATTATTGGATACACCACCATTTATAAATAAAACTGTTCGTAGTTGGCTGAGACTAAATATTCTGAGCAAAAAGCAGTAAGTACATCTTAATAATTTAAACTAAAGAAAAATGAAAGAAAAATAGGATGCTATTAAAAATAGCATCCACGACGATTATTGACCTTGTGGGTAGAAGAAGCACCACCAGCATGTTACTTTGATTTTTTTTAGTTTACGGATTTTCATTTGTTTCACCTCCCTTTAATGGCTAGTTTCATGGAACAATTTACTCGTGTAATTATTATGAACTTCGACCCATGAAGGGTATACTACTTTAAATATATCCACTAATTTAGGGTCGAATTGTGTTCCTTTTCCATCAAGAATTCGTTTATAGGCTTCATCTAATGACATCGCTGCACGATAAGAACGAGAGGAGGTCATTGCATCAAAAGCATCTGCAATAGCAGTAATTCTAGATACGAGAGGTGTTTCCTCACCAATTAAACCATCTGGGTAACCTTTACCATCCCAACGCTCATGATGATGATAAATAACATCGATATTTTCCGCAATTCCATCCACATCTTTTACAGCTTTTGCACCAACGACAGGATGTGTTTTAATCAATGCGAACTCTTCATCGGTTAATTTACCAGGCTTCGTTAAAATGGAGTCAGGTATATTTACTTTTCCAATATCATGTAAAAGACAAGCATAATAAAATGATTTTAATTCATTTTTTTTAAAGTTTCCTGTAGCTTCTGCCAATAAATAGGCATATTCTGCAACACGTTCACTATGACCTCGAGTATATGGATCCTTAAGCTCGAGCGTTCCGATAATCCCTTTTACAATACTTTCGATTTGATGATCAAACGACATTTTCACAGCTTCCACATAACTGAGGAAACGATGGAGAAGAATGCTAGCGATAATCGATAACACGATTACGATAAGTAAAGGGAAAATAACCACTGGATCTTTTGTTAAAAGACCAATAAGAATATATTTGCCCATCGTTCCAAATGAAACTAAATAGAAAAATCGTTTATTTGTAAAAATAGGAGAAAATAATACTAAGACAATCTCAATAATATTTCCACTACTATATGGAACATCATTTAACACGTAAATCCAAATATCATCCAATATATTTAGAATCATATACGTAAGAAAATAAATATATTTAATATTTTCTGGTCTGTTTGTTTTAATTAAATAGATGGAAATAGGTAAAAGTGCAATAATTGCAATATACAATACATAATTTAAAACTGATATATCAGAAACGGCAATATCCATTCCCCATGGTAATCGTGGGAAAAAGTAGGAATAAAAAATATCATATACAAAAAATAAAGTATTAAATAACCATAAAAACCATATGGTAGCTTGCTTTTCTTCATATAATAATGAATCTTGAAGTGTTTTTTTCATGTTTTCTTCCTTTCATAAATATTATACAACTTATCTCCATATAGTAAAGTTATTATTTTGCTATAGTAAAAACAGTGAAACGAAACATGAAAAATGGCCGAATTGAACTAATTAATCTATCGATAACTGTATTAATATCCAGTAATATGTAAAACAATTAATAGATTAATCAAATTAATTCCGCGCTATTTTAATGGATTTCGAATCTATGAAAATCAAAATATTATTTGCAGTAATAGTATAAGTTATCTTGACATAACTGTAAATAAACGAATTTGGTAATTAATGACAATAATTAACGTTTCTTCTTTTATTATAAAAGGAACTTTTTCGATCTAATGGTTTACAGACATCCTTATAGCATAATTATTTCAGCAAAAAACAATTTCATTTTGCAAAAATAGTAATGCTATCAAATTGTCCTTGGAAATTTTTATATTATCCACTCATTTTTTTCTTCCTAATTCACCTTTTATTGAGAATATTATGATAAAATATGAATAAGGACTCATATTTACCTATCAATCGGTAGGAATCATTTATTTTTCTAATGGATAATGGTTAAAAGAAGTATTAGTGGAAATAAAAAATTTTAGACACATAGGAAAGGAGTTGACTCTCATTGATAAGTGAAAATGTAATAGGGGTTGGGAATACAGCACACGTAATTTCCTTTAAGGAAAATTTTGTGGCTAAAATTTTTCATGCACATATTCCTCAAGATGCCTTTACAAGAGAACTCACTATTAGTAAGAAAGTGTTAGAATCGGGTTTACCAGTTCCAAAAGTATATGGAGATCAAAATCTCGATGGAAGGAATGCGATCATTTATGAAAGAATCATAGGTGTTCCTTTAACGAAATTGATTTTGGAGAACGCATGGATGGCTAATAAACAAATGAAGACATTGGCAAAGCTACATGCAGAAATTCATAGTAAAACGGGGCTAGAGCTTCCAGCGCAAAAGCAATCATTAATTAAGAAGATAAAGAAAGCGGAAACATTAACCGCAAATGAAAAAAAGAAAATCATTCATGAATTAAATATTTTACCGAAGGGGAATGTTTTATGTCATGGTGATTTTCATCCCGATAATGTTTTAATATCTAATGAGGGGCCATATATCATTGATTGGATAGATGCTACGATTGGCAATCAAATGGCAGACGTGGTACGGACTATGTTAATTTTGCGATACGGTGGCTTTAATCAAAATATTTCACCTATTCAATACAAACTACAAAAAATATACCGCTATTATTTAAGTCAAAGTTACATGAAAGCATATCATCAGCTACTACCATTTGCAAAAGAATTAATCGATAAATGGATGCTACCGGTAGCAGCTGCTCGATTGACAGAAAATATTCCAGCACTGGAAAAGAAAGAATTACATACACTTATTCAGCAACGTTTAGCAAAAATTTAACTAGTTATTGAAATGGTGGATAATAATAAGCTGGGTAGCTTGGCTGGTGGTTTTGTCTGTATCTTTCCTTTTTATTCCTCTTTGGTCCAATGAGTAATGGCGCCTCTACAGGTGCAATCGTATTTTTCCATTGATTTTCATTTATTGAATATGTGTGTGCGATAATGCTCGGAGGTGTTAATTTTAACAAATCCGAACCTAATATCACTTCAGGTGTTGGTGCGTCAAAAATCGCAAGCAAGTGTGTATGGTCAACCGTAGCTATTTCATAATGCCACCAGCCTAGTGGTATATTTACAACTTGCCCAGGTGTGACGGAATAGCTTAATATTTTCCTTGTAAACGGATTTAATAAAGAAATATTCGCAGCCCCTGAAATACAATATACAAGCTCTGCAGCATTTTGATGATAATGGGGCTCAATTACATTCCCCTTGCTTAAATAAATATCAAGTAAGGAGACATTTTCTAATGTATTTAATTGACTAATTCCTAGCACATTAATTAAGTTGTTATTATCTTTTTTTACGAATGTACTTTTATTCACATCAAAAAAGAATCGTGTAGATGGTAACGTATAATCCATATAGGAAACCATTTAAAAACCCCTTTCCCCTTTTTATAAATCACCGTAATTCAAAAGCAAAAACTCTATGTACAATATGATAGTTATATTTTAATGGTGCTTTTATTTATGCTCTGTAGGAAAAAAGGATGACGGGAATTGGATACTATTGATCCAAATAAACCCTTATAAGCTCCCTCATTCTTTAGACGAAAATGAATGCGGAAATGTGAAATTCTCTTTATCTACCACATGTTAAAAAAATTACTTATCTCTCATTAAGTTATATTAGAAACTAGTCAGTATATAAGGTGGAGTGTAAATCCTGAATTGGCAAACATAATGTTGCAAGAAACTAAACATTCCTCTTATTTGAAATTCGTATCGATTGCTCCATATAAAAAGGTTAATGAACAAATCGTCCTATATTACATGTATATGTAAATGTTGGATATTCATTGTAGCTAATAATCCCTCATTTCCTTCACCTACCCACTTAAACGTTTATACCATTCGTGATGTCTATAATGGAACATTTTTTTCACAAAAATTTTTTTCTGTTTTTTTCTCAAATCAGTGTGCCCAATTTTCCGTAGGTTGAATAGAAATATATAGGCGTTTGCGGAAGGCTCCAAATCATAGTGTATCTATAATTCAATTGGCGAGACAAAATTTTCTTAAAAATAATTGGCTCCTTTATTTATAAGCTGTTTTTGTGCGATTCGACAAGTTTACAATTTCTCTTATCTCATAAACGATATACGATGCTGAAGAAAACAGTCTTTTTCATGCGGAAAAGAAAGGTGGGAGTAGATGAAATTACTATTGAAATGTGTCCATAAGAGTGGTGCGATAGTTACGATATTGATTGGAATGCTGTCAGTAGTTGAAGCGAGAAAGCTATATCCATATGGTATGAATTTATTAACTGGTGATCATGCTTTTCCAGGGTTAATTGGCATCCTCCTAATTATTGCAGGGGTTTTTCTTCTGTTTAGTAAGGGTAATTCTAATGATAATCAGCCATTGCCAAAAGGAAAAGTGAAATACAGCATGATATTCACCATCATTGTTCTATTACTGTACTGCTATGTAATGGAGTATGTCGGCTATTTGATAAGTACCTTTTTGGCGATTATTTGTTTAATGCAATTAATTGGCAAATATCGGCTGGTGTTTTCAGCTTTTACTGCTGCTCTATTTACAGCTGGTTTGTATTATTTGTTTATCGTTCTGCTAAAAACACCATTACCTAGTGGGTATTTTCATTTTTAAAGGGGGAGATATATTTAATGGATTCAATTATTTATTTGCTTAGTGGAATTGCGGAAGTTCTAACCCCTTTCAATTTAATGATTGTTATTATTGGTTCATTGCTTGGAACGCTTGTTGGTGTTCTTCCAGGACTTGGACCAACTTCGGCGATTGCAATTCTATTGCCATTAACAACAATTCTTGATCCATCACAAGGAATAATTATGATGGCAGGGATATATTACGGAGCGATGTACGGGGGATCGACAACAGCGATTCTCATGAACATTCCCGGTGAGTCATCATCCGTCCCAGCAACATTAGACGGTTATCCACTCGCTAAGCAGGGAAGGGGGGGAGCAGCTCTCGGAATTGCTGCTATCGGTTCTTTTATCGCTGGGATTCTTGGATTGATTGGATTAGTTTTGTTTGCACCAATACTTGCAGATCAAGCATTAAAATTTGGTCCGCCCGAATATTTTGTGTTAATGCTTATGGCACTATTAATACTGTTCAACATTTCTGGATATTCGTTTATTAAATCACTTATTATGGGAGCTTTTGGTTTTTTACTCTCTTTTGTTGGAATAGGACTGTCATCAGGTGTACCAAGATTTGAATACGGAATAACCGTATTATCTGGTGGTATTGAAATGATCAGTATTATTATCGGGCTCTTTGCTGTCACCGAAGTATTAAAAGGAATGGAAGAAAATCGAAAGAGGATTAAACAGGAGAAAATTAAAAAGGTTTTTCCAACAAGACAGGATATGAAGGATAGCAAATTGCCGATATTACGAGGTAGTTTATTAGGATTTTTTCTAGGAATATTGCCAGGTTTTTCTGCCACTATTACTTCTTTTCTTTCTTATGACATGGAAAAGAAAGTATCGAAGCATCCAGAAAAGTTTGGTAATGGGGCAATCGAAGGTGTAGCAGGACCAGAATCTGCTAATAATGCAACAAGCTCTGGTGGGTTTATTCCACTATTATCGTTAGGAATTCCTTCCTCACCACCATTAGCAGTTTTACTTGCTGCCTTCATGATTTATGGTTTAACACCAGGACCAGTTTTATTCGAACAGCATGGTGAGTTTGTATGGACCGTCATTGCAAGTATGTTTATCGGAAACATTATTCTATTAGTCTTAAATTTACCACTTGTCGGTTTATGGGCAAAATTGACGGAAGTACCATTTGGTATTTTAGGACCTGTTATTTTAATGATAAGTATATTAGGAGCCTACTCGGTGAGAAATAGTATGTTCGATTGTTTTGTAGCGATCCTTTTCGGTGTTTTAGGCTACTTATTTCATAAATTTAATTGGCCGATTATTCCGTTAATCCTTTGTCTCGTATTAGGACCAAAAATGGAAACCTCTTTTATTCAATCCTTAGAAATTTCTGCAGGAAATCTATTGATATTTGTCGAGCGACCAATTTCACTAACCCTCCTAATAATTTCTGCAGCAGTATTGGTTGTTTCACTTATTTTAATGAAGCGGACAAAGAAAAGAATAATCCAAGAAACAGGAGAGAACCAAGATCTTTCCTAAAGCATTCATTTACGAAATGAAAAATGGAAGGCAAAATGAACATAGAGGAGAATTCATTATGAGAAAGTATGTACGAATACTATTCGTTAATCTATTACTTATTTCCATCTTTTTAGTGGGCTGTGCTAGTACGAATTCCACTAATAAAAACTCGGCGGAAAATTATCCTGATAGACAAATTGAATTAGTTGTTCCATTTGCAGCTGGTGGTGGTGTTGATTTAACAGCCCGTGCTGTAGCAGATTATATAAGTAAGGAATGGGGTCAGCCAATTGTTGTAGTAAATAAAACTGGTGGTGGCGGAATTGTTGGAGCCCAGTATGCTTTAAAGGAAGCGAAAGCAGATGGCTATACCGTTCTTATGAACAATAATTCTTCTACTACTATGTATGAAGCAGGTACAACCAATCCAGTATTAACAACAAAGGATCATAAATTAGCAGCCCGGGTAGCGGAATCACCACTTGTTTATGCAGTACGTGCGGATGCACCATGGGATAATTTAAAGGATTTTTCTAATTGGGTGAAGGAGAATCCAGCGGAGTTAACTTGGGCAAGTGTAGGTCCAGCAGGTTTTTCTAGTTTTGGTGTCGCAGAATGGCTAGATTATATTGGAGTAGACTATAAACAGACGAAAATGGTATCAAGTGAAGGTGCAAGTGATTCTGGTGCAAAGGTTGCTGGAGGGCATGTTATATTAGCTGTTCATAATGCTGGAGAGGTGTATTCCCTTGTAGAAGCAGGTAAGCTGAAGGTTTTGGCTGTGCAAGGAAACGAACGGAGTCCACTTTATCCAGATGTACCAACAACGGAAGAATTAGGCTTTGACGGATTAACCGTAAAATGGTGGACTGGTATATCATTACCTAAAGATACTCCAGATGAAATAGTAAGAAAATGGGATAAAACCATTGCAAAAATGCAAGACGATGCGGAATTTATTAATCAATTAGAAAAAATATTTTTGCAACCAGCTTATTTAAATGCAACGGATTTTGCCGAGGAGGTAGAAGCGGAAACCGATTGGTACATGACTTTAGGTGAAAATACGGGCATTCGGAAATAAATGCTTTTCCTATAAAGCTAGTTCATAATGTAAATAGAATATAGGCTAGTTATTTATGGAACGAATGAATATATTCGGACTTAATAACTAGCCTATTTCCTTTAGAGGAAAGTTACCTATTAATCGAATTCCAATTTATAATCTTCAGATTTAATCATTTTTAGTTTCCTTGAAAATACATAAATAAGTGCGATATTGAAAATAAACGGTAAAAGGAAAAAGCTACCAATCATGATTGTAATATTACCGAACGACCATCCGCCGTCTGCTAAATTAATATAATTTAATGGCCCAACTAAACCAGATAAACCAAATCCAGCGCTATACGGCGTCCCTTGTATATTTAAAAGCCCAGCTAAAGCTCCAAGAAAAGCAGCGGTGATGATCATTGGAATAGCAATCTTTGGTTTCATTATAAAGTTTTTCATTTGAATTTTTGGTGAACCTAACACATGTGCTAATGCTGTACCAAGTGAGTTCGCCTTGTAGCTAGCAATAGCAAGGCCAACGCCTGCAGCAACAATTCCTAAATTAGCTGCACCAGAACCAACACCTGAAAGCATGATGACTGTAGCAACACCAACCGTCGAAAATGGGGAAAGGATAAGTAAACAGAAAATTATTGCAATTATCGCACCCATGATCACTGGTTGTAGAGTAGTAACATGATCGATCGCTACTCCAAGCAAGTTAGTGGTACGCTGAACATATGGTAAAATCGTGTAGCCAACCATTCCAGGAATTAAAATACTTAATGTTGGAATAAGAAGAATCGAATATGCCTTAAGACGATTCCCGATGAATTTAACGAACAATACTGCGATGGCGGCTGTAAATCCTGTGTTAATTACAGTGCCAATGCCATTAAGTGTGAATAATCCTTCCGCTGTTTTAACAACCGCACCACTTCCAACCATTGCTGCAATCCCAATACTAGCCGTCTGAATCGGTGTTAATTGAAAGGAAATCCCAACCATTACGCCAATTAAAACAGGTAATAAGCTCATGACAAATACGGTAATATCTAATACATGTTGAAAAGCAGGGAAATGGGGAATCAACACCTTCATTAATTCACCTAACAATGCGTTTGGTACTAATGAAACAACAATCCCAATACTCATGCCGTTTAATAATTTACTGAAAAATTCCTTCATTCTAATAATCCCCATTCTACTAAGTTTTCAAATTATTATATGTGACATAATAAGGGAAGTCAACAAAAATATTTTTTCGCTTTAACGCGTTTAAGTAAGTTAGTGATTTAATGGTTTAATTGGATAAAATATAGAAGAATTCAATCAATCCGAAATATCGGTAATTTTAACAAGTGATTAAGTAATCGTGATCTTGCTATTAGTTTTCTCTATTACGATAACAGTCATTTTGCTAACAGGAAAAGTGTGTATCATTTTGAAAGAGGTTTAACAATAATTCCAATGAAAATGATATAGAATTATCACAATATATTACATTTTCTTTTACTAACAGTTACAATAGTTTTATACATGTTTTTCCTTACATATCACTGAAAAACTATTTATCATCTTCTAGGAGGAGTTAGCGTGGAGAAAGTAATTTTAGATGTAGATACTGGTATTGATGATGCACTAGCGATTTTATTAGCAATCGAAAGCAAACAACTAAATATTTTAGGGATTACAACGGTGAATGGAAATGTTCCACTTGATTATGTAGTGAAAAATACGAAAAAAGTATTAAAACTAGCAGATAGAAATGATATTCCAGTATATAGAGG
This sequence comes from Perspicuibacillus lycopersici, assembly GCF_025660475.1. Classification (GTDB taxonomy): domain Bacteria; phylum Bacillota; class Bacilli; order Bacillales; family Caldibacillaceae; genus Perspicuibacillus; species Perspicuibacillus lycopersici. The sequence continues at coordinate 110,064 of NZ_JAOUSF010000005.1, read as the reverse complement.
AGCTAACCGACCGCTTATTAGAGAATCTTTGCATGAGTTTGCTGTTCATGGGGATGATGGGCTAGGTGGTGCATTAGTCAATCTGACTGTTTCAACAGAATGCCCTGATAGTTTTGCACCGGATTATATTATTCAGCAAGCTCGGAAACATACGGGTGAGTTAACATTAATTATGGTTGGCCCATTAACGAATTTAGCGTTAGCAGTACGGAAAGAACCAGAAATAGCAAATAAAATTAAGCAAGTAGTAGTGATGGGTGGTGTCGTCTCTGAAGGTGGCAAAGGAAATATTAGCCCAACAGCAGAATTTAATATTTATGCAGATGCGGAAGCGGCAAAAATTGTGTTCCATTCAGGGCTACCAATAAAACTAGTGAGCTTAGATGTCACGATGAAAACCTTTTTAACCATCGAGGATATTGAGAAATTACAAGGAACAAAATATTATGACTTTGTTTTAACAAGTACGGAAATATATCGGAACTTTAGCTACGAAAAATATGGACAAAATGGTTCCGCATTACACGATCCATTAACTGTAGGAATTGTTTTAGAGCCATCTTTAGTTACAACGAGGAAGTATTTTGTAGATGTGGAAACAAGTGGGGAACTAACATACGGCCAGACGATCTGTGATTATCGAAATATATGGAATAAAGAGCCAAATGTAGAAATCTGTGAGTCAGTAGATGCAGAACGTTTCATATCATTATTTATTAACACATTAAAGGATAATTAGAATTTTTTAAGGAGTGTTTTATAATGACAAAAATAACTACCTTCCTCATGTTTGAGGGGAGAGCAGAAGAAGCGATAAATCTTTATACTTCTGTATTTCATAATTCCGAGCTTAAACAAATCAGCCGTTATGGTGCAAACGAAGATGGACCAGAGGGAAGTGTCATGCAAGCAGTGTTCACGTTAAATGGACAAGAATTTATGTGTATTGATAGTTTTGTCCATCATAGTTTTTCATTTACACCTTCGATTTCATTATTTGTTACTTTCGATAAAGAAAGTGAATTAGACAGAGTATATTCGACGCTTTCTGAAGGTGGTTCCATTTTGATGCCATTAGATAGCTATCCATTTAGTAAAAAGTTTGCCTGGATTTCAGATAAATTTGGTGTAACTTGGCAGCTGAGCTTAGGACAATAAGTTAAAAATATTTACTATACAAATTAATGTTAAAAAACGGCCCATTTGGAATTGGTATTTCCATGATGTGCCGTTTTTTTGCTTATTTTTCTTCTACTTGAAGGGTGAGATTGCCATTTTCTACTGTAATAAATACATGCTGATTTTCTAAAATTTCAGAGGCAATAATGCTCCTTGCTAATTGTGTTTCTAATTGACGTTGAATGAATCGCTTCAATGGTCTAGCACCATACACTGGATCGAAACCATTTTGTGCAATATATTCCTTCGCTTCTTCCGTAATCGAAAGGGTAATATGCTGGTCCTCTAATCGTTTTTGCAGCTCTTTAATTAATTTCGTTACAATTTGTTTAATATCAGTTATGCTTAATGGCTTAAATAGAATAATTTCATCAATGCGGTTTAAAAACTCTGGACGAAAATGACTCCGTAATTGTCCCATCACAAGTTCTCTAGCTTCTGGATTAATGTCATTATTATCATTTTCCTTTTGTTCTAATAGGAAATGGGAACCAATATTGGATGTCATAATAATGACAGAATTTTTAAAATCAATCGTTCTTCCTTGTGAATCAGTGATTCGGCCATCGTCTAGCACCTGTAGTAATATATTAAATACTTCCGGATGAGCTTTTTCAATCTCATCAAATAAAATTACCGAGTATGGCTTTCTTCTAACAACTTCGGTTAGCTGACCACCTTCCTCATAGCCAATATAGCCGGGAGGGGCACCAATTAATCTGGAAACTGCATGCTTTTCCATATATTCTGACATGTCTATACGAATGATATGTTCTTCACTGTCAAATAAATGCTGTGCTAATGCTTTTGCAAGCTCTGTTTTCCCAACACCAGTTGGACCTAGGAAAATAAAGGATCCGATTGGTCGATTTGGATCTTTTATACCTGCTCTTGCACGTAAAATGGAATCGGAGACGAGACTAACAGCCTCATCCTGACCAATAACTCGTTCCTGCAAAATACTTTCCAGACGGAGTAGCTTTTATCGTTCACTTTCTACTAATTTTGTTACAGGAATACCAGTCCAACGCGCAACAATTTCTGTTATTTCCTCCTCAGAAACTTCTTCGCGTAGCAAGCGTTCTCCTTGTTTTTGGTTGACATTATCCTCTAATTGCTGCAATTCCTTTTCCAATGCTGGAATTTTCCCATGCCGTAATTCTGCAGCTTTGTTTAAATCATATTCATTTTCCGCGTTTTCTAGTTCACGACGTAGCTTTTCTAATTGCTCGCGTTTCTCTTGAACCTTTTGAATTCCTTCTTTCTCCAGCTGCCAACGCGCTTTCATTTCATTCGCTTTATCACGTAGCTCAGCCAATTCCTTTTGAAGTGTTTGCAGTCTTCTTTCACTTGATAGATCTTGCTCTTTTGCAAGGGCAGCCTCTTCGATTTCAAGCTGCATTACTTTTCTAGTAACCTCGTCTAATTCCAAAGGCATCGAATCAATTTCCGTTCGAATCATTGCACATGCTTCATCCATTAAATCAATTGCTTTATCTGGTAAAAAGCGGTCGGTAATATAACGATTGGAAAGGATAGCAGCTGTCACAAGTGCACGGTCATGTATTTTTACCCCATGGTGGACTTCATAGCGTTCTTTTAAACCACGCAAAATAGAAATCGTATCTTCCACTGTAGGCTCTTGAACAAGTACTGGTTGAAAGCGACGTTCAAGTGCCGGATCTTTTTCAATATATTGGCGATGCTCATTTAAAGTGGTAGCACCAATACAATGTAATTCGCCACGTGCAAGCATTGGTTTTAAAATGTTTCCTGCATCCATGGCACCATCGCTTTTTCCTGCACCGACAATGGTGTGTAATTCATCGATAAAAAGAATGATTCTGCCATTACTTTTTTTAATTTCGTTTAAAACCGCTTTTAATCGTTCTTCAAATTCTCCACGGAATTTTGCCCCCGCAATAAGAGAGCTCATATCTAATGCAAATATTGTTTTATCCTTTAATCCTTCCGGTACATCCTTTCGTATAATTCGCTGAGCTAATCCTTCTACTATCGCGGTTTTCCCAACCCCAGGTTCACCAATTATTACTGGATTATTTTTTGTTTTACGGGATAATATTCGTATCACTTGACGAATCTCACTATCACGGCCAATAACGGGATCGACCTTACCAGCAAGTACTTCTGCAACTAAATCGCGTCCATATTTTTTTAGAGCATTATAGGTTGTCTCCGGATTCTTTGAAGTAACACGTTGATTTCCTCTTACTTCTTTAATTGCCTCCAGAAGTTTTCGTAAATTTACCCCTTTCGTTTTTAAGTAGCTTCCAATTGGGCTGGGAAGGGAAATAGATGCAATAAGGATATGCTCCACAGATAAATATTCATCCTGAAAAGAAGCCATATGTTTCTCAGCTTCCGCTACAATTTTTTGCAATTGATTCGTTACATATAACTTCCCTTGCTCGACACCAGATCCGGAAACACGTGGCTTTTGTAACAATAATCGTTGAAGCTCTTGGGAAAAATCGACAATATTGACGTTCAATTTTTCTAAAATGGAAGTGACTAAATTAGTTTCTTCCTCCATTATGGAAAGATAAAGATGGACCTCATCTACTTCTTGATGTTCTTCTCTTATGGCAATGGATTGGGCCTTTAAAAATGCCGTTTGTAACCGTTCGGTCATTCGATTAATATCCATACGCACAACTCCTTTGACCTTTTTTGACCTTTATATAATGTAGTATATACTAATTTTTTTAAAATAGTAAAGTTTTTATCACTTGAATATGAGCATTAGCATTGTTTGGATAGATAATCTTTATACATAACATAATGGAAACATTGAAGAGAATGAATGTTACTAGCACTTGTAATTCTAATTGTTGCATTATACTATTAGATTTTGAATGGTTTTTATGGAAGGACGAACATTGTAATGGATAAACGAGTTTATTTTTTGATGATTATATCCTTTGTAATTGGTATGGTGGAATTAATTATTAGTGGAATTCTTGATTTAATTGCAGAGGACTTACATGTTAGTTTAGCACAGGCGGGCCAGCTAATTACCGTTTTTGCGTTAATATTTGCAGTTGCTTCACCGATTTTATTAATCATGACTGCAAAAGTAGAAAGAAAACATTTAACGCTCATTTCCTTGTATATTTTTTTCATTGGGGATGTAGTGACAATCGTAAGTGGGAATTATCTTCTATTGTTTATTGGACGAGTAATTTTAGCCTTTAGTGGAGCATTATTGATTATTTTATGTTTAGTAATGGCGCCATCGCTAGTGGATGAAAAATATCGTGGCCGCGCAATCGGTATTGTTTCTATGGGAGTAAGTGCTTCACTTGTACTTGGCGTTCCAATCGGGCTAGTTTTAGGAAATAGTTTCGGTTGGCGTGCACCATTTGTTTTGATTACAGTATTAACCGTGTTTTCCATTGTCGGTGTGCACCTTTTAATGGAAAAAGTGGAGCCGAAGCCAGCATTGCCATTACGTATCCAATTAGCTAGCTTAAAAAATCGGAAAATAACCTTTGCGTTATTAACAACGTTTTTATATATGGCAGGTCATACGGTATTGTATGCATATTTTAAACCTTATCTTGAAACAATGACCGGTATACATGGCGGTTGGGTGAGTATTGTGTATTTAATTTTTGGATTTGCAGCGGTAAGTGGTGGTGGAATTGGTGGGACACTTGCAGATGTATATGGTTCAAAGAAATCTATTATATTTTCACTCGCGATATTCAGCATTGTCTTTTTCATTCTTCCATTTACACTTGGAATAGTGCCGATTTTTATAGTCATTACGATTGTTTGGGGTGTACTAAGCTGGGCAATTTCTCCTGCGATGCAAAGTTATTTAATCGAAACTTCTCCGGAAACATCCGAAATTCAACAAAGCTTAAATAACTCCGCACTTCATTTAGGAGTTGCTTTCGGTTCCATTGTTGGAGGCATAGTAGTAGAGCAGCTTTCCATTGAGGTGAATCCAATGATTGGCGGACTATTCATTATTTTATCTTTTATTACTGCTATTTTATCCATACAAATGGGCCGTACGCCATCGAAACGATATAAAGCACGTAAGGAATGGTAATACGACAATGAAAGGATGAGGCTGGGACAAAAGTATTTTTATGTAAGAGAATCCGAAAAAATTAAGTAGGTAAATTCACTCCGGAAATATACTTCGCTTTCCGCGGGCATGGCCTTAGCCTCCTCCTCCGCTACGCTTCGTGCAGGGGCTTCGGCTCATGCTTTTCCCGCAGGAGTCTACGTATATTTCCTCCGCTATCCGAATTATTGTTCGTCTTACATTTAAATATCACTTGTTATGTCCCAGCCTCATTTTTTATAATTGCTGTGGGTTTAAACTTTTATAAAAAAGAGTAATTTTCAAAAATAAATCTTTCTATTTTCAGAACTTATTGATAATCAGAATATCCCGGGTTATGGATTAATTACTAGGAAAGAGTTTATTCAAGAAATACATTAATCAGGCTACTTGGCGTTTTGAAACCAATGATGCGTGAAGTAGTAGAGCTATTTTATTTAAATGAGACACCCATTATGTTAAGCGGAGAAAAATATGAGAAATATATCGGTCCGATTCCGCTTACACTATACTCAGAAGGAATAAAACAAACGATTGAGTATATGCAAAAGGAAATGGTAAAATCAAAAGAATAACAATCATCACTTTTTTAGGCTGTTTTCTAAAGGATTGTTGCTATTTCATGAGATAGGATTATTAAATGAAACCCCGAGCCGCTCGCCTGAAAGGATGCACGGGGGTGTATTTTTGTCTACCGTCTTTTTAGAAAAAACAACAATATATACGAAAACAGCCATTTTAAAAAAATAATAAAGGGGAACGATTATGAAGCAAATCATTGCATTAGGTGGTGGAGGTTTTTCCATGGAGCCTAATAACCCGTTATTAGATCAATATATACTGAAACAATCGAAAAAGAATAATCCGAATATTTGTTTTCTTCCTACTGCTAGTGGCGACTCTGCAAACTATATTGCTAGATTTTATGATTTTTTTCAAAAACAAAATTGTATTCCAACACATTTTTCTGTATTCAATCCGTCGACAAGAAATATTGAAGATTTTCTTCTACAACAGGATATTATTTATGTTGGTGGGGGGAATACTAAAAATCTATTAATCTTATGGAAAGAGTGGGGCATCGATAAAATTTTAGAAAAGGCGTTACTGCAAGGCACCATCTTAACTGGTATTAGTGCTGGCTCCCTTTGTTGGTTTGAAAGCGGGATTACCGATTCCTTCGGCGATGGTTTAGAACCGATTCATGGATTAGGTTTTATAAGTGGTAGCAATTGCCCACATTATGATGGGGAGGCAGGTAGGAGGCAAGCCTATCATAAATGGATCCAATCGAAAAAAATCGCAGGGGGTTTAGCAGCTGATGATGGGGTAGCCATTCATTTTGTGGATGGAAACGTTCAGCAAATTGTTAGCTCAAGACCGAATGCAAAGGCATATAAAGTCGAATTATCCACGAAAGAAAAGAAAGTAATAGAATCAGAGATAGTTCCCTGGTATTTAGGGTAATTTAAAGGAGGTGGAGAATTTTGGTTCAGGCAGTTTTCATTGATCGTGACGGAACTATTGGTGGCAGTAACCAAGTAGAATTCCCCGGCGAATTCCAATTATTTCCTAAAGTGAAAGAAGCATTACATCTATTAAAAGAAAATGAGATTTTAATCGTATCATTTACTAATCAACCAGGTATTTCACGTGGGGAAGCTCATGTAGAAGATTTTGTAAAAGAATTGCAGTCAATCGGATTTGAACACGTCTATCTTTGTCCACATGGACAGGAGGCACAGTGTAATTGTCGGAAACCAAATACTGGAATGCTTCAACAAGCTGCAATAGACCTACAGTTGGACTTGACGGAATGTATAGTAATTGGCGACCGCTGGAAGGATATGTTAGCTGCCCATCGGGTTCATACGAAAAAAATATTAGTAAAAACAGGGGCAGGTTCAGAAGACCTACAAAAATTTGCAAACAATGAATACTTTGGAGAATGGGCAGAAGTCACTCTAGACTATATTGCCGATAGCTTTTATGAAGCAGTGGAATGGATTGTCACCAGTAATACAAAGAGGAAGAGACATAAGTGAATTTTTTGAAAAAGTTTCTTATACGAATAATAAGCATTGGATACTTTTGAAAATTGATTGGAGTGAAGAGGCAAGTGCTGCGAGAAAAGCCCGTGACTCGAGACTCCACAGGAACGCAGTGAAGAGGATGCTCGGGCAGGTCCCGCTGAAACCGTCTCCTAAAACGGAAAGAAATTCTATTCTTATCATAAAAACATCATTTTCCAATCAAGAAAATAGCGTTTATTCGTTTTGACCTAGCCTCTTTTTACTAAAATTGTACCGTTTTTGCTATGTTTTCACCGCTTGCCTAGAAATCATGTCTTGCAATAAATCATGGATAGAGAGTAATTCAAAGGCGATTTTAGTTTTTATGGAAAAATGATCAAGAAAGTGTGTAAAGGGGACTAAGGAAACAATTCCTCCGAAATCCCCCCTGAAAACCATTAGGTTATACAATCAATCTATTAATCTTATAGAAAAGAGGAGAAGACATGATTACTTTAATTAAAAACGGAGAGGTTTATGCACCAGATTATTTAGGCAAGCAGGATATATTACTTGTACATAATAAAATTGGCTTTATTCAGGAGCATATAGAAATTCCGAGTTCGTTTGTTCCGATTGAAGTAATCGACGCTACAGATAAAAAAGTTATTCCCGGATTGATAGATGGCCATGTGCATATAATCGGCGGCGGTGGGGAAGGCAGCTTTAAAACTAGAACACCTGAAATACAATTAACAGATGCTACATTGGCGGGAATCACAACATTGGTGGGAGTAATTGGCACGGATGGCACCACTCGAACGATGGCTAGTTTAATAGCAAAAGCACGGGGATTAGAAGAAGAAGGAATCACCTGTTTTGTACAAACAGGATCCTACCAAGTCCCGGTTCGAACATTAACAGGAAAAATTGAAGATGATATCCTTTTAATTGATAAAATCATTGGATCTGGTGAAATCGCCATTTCCGATCATCGTTCCTCACAACCAACCTTTGATGAAATGGCAAAAATTGCCTCTGCGTCAAGAATCGGTGGGATGTTATCAGGAAAGGCTGGTATTGTAAACGTACATGTAGGCGATAGCTACGATCATTTACAATTAATTGAGGCGGTTGCGGAACAAACTGAAATCCCGCTTACTCAATTTTGGCCAACCCATATTAATCGTAATCAGCATTTATTTGATGCAGGTATCGTGTATGCGAAAAAGGGTGGTTATGTTGATTTCACGACAAGCTCCATTCCAAATGTTAAAAGAAATGAAGTAAAATGTAGCACCGGGTTAAAACAAATGCTTGAAGAAGGGGTAGACATTGCCCAAATTACGTTTACTTCAGATGGACAAGGTAGCTTGCCAATGTTCGATGCAAATGGACAATTTAAAGGACTGCAGGTAGGCAAGGTGACAAGTTTATTTACAGAGGTTCGCGATGCAGTATTACAGGAAAAACTGCCACTTTCTACAGCCCTTAAAGTTGCCACGGAAAATCCGGCGAAAATTTTAAAATTAGAACAAAAAGGAACAATCACAGAAGGAAAAGATGCAGATATTGTTCTATTAAATAAATCCGATTTGTCCATCAATACAGTAATTGCGCTTGGGAAAGTAATGGTTCGAGATGGTCAAGCAATTGTTAAAGGGACATTTGAGCAATAAAAGATCGAGATAAGTTCAATAAGAAAAAAATCCAGAAACCTTAAATTAAGGTATTCTGGATTTATTTCATTTTCCTTCAAGTTCCTCGATTAAATTCATTAACAAGTTAATATGATCAGTAAAAATACCATCGACTCCGTAATCAATATATTTCTTCATTGTTTCCGAATCATTAATCGTAAAGGCATGGACAATTAAATCATGTCCATGCAAATTATCAATTTGTGCTTCGGTTAATTTTTGATAATTTGCTCCAACCCCGATAACAAATTTTTTCCATTCAATTAGTTGCTCATCTGATATATTCGAAAAATCTTGGTCTATTAATAGGATTAGTGGGATCGAAGGTTCTTGCTTATGAACCAATTTTAAACTCTCTTGACTAAATGATTGAACGATAACTTTCGGTACACCATTTTCATCTGTCTTTTCTAGTAAATCATACTTAGATAATAGCTTTAATAATTCCTTTTCCATCCCTGGATAATCATATGGACTTTTTGTTTCGATATAGTAATTAACCGAATGACCAAAATGCTGAAAAATTTCCTCTAATGTTGGAATTTCCACATCTGATTGGAGGTTGTCCATTGTGCCAGTAGTAGACATGGTTGCATGAAATTGTTTTACTTCTTCTAAATTTAAGCTATGGATTTCACCATTTCCATCGGTTGTTCGATCCAAACTTTTATCATGCATGGCAATAAGGACACCATCTTTTGTCATTTGCAAATCGATTTCAATATAGTCTGCACCTATCGCTTTTGCCTGTTCATAGGACGGAATCGAATGCTCTGGTGCGAAATAAGGAGCACCACGATGGGCGATGGCTGTAGGTACCGGTAGTTTCCAAGTATATACTTCTTCCACATCCTCAACAGTAGAAGTTGGATGCTTACTCATTTCTGAGCATCCACTGATAAATAATAAACACAAAAAATAAATTGCTAGTTTTCTATAGTAAATAATATGATTCCTCCTTTCAATAAACCAATTGATCCAACAATGATTTATTGTACCATGTATTCAACCTATCATTCAAAAGCAATAACAATGTGAAGTTTCTGTAAAAAATACGCGGGATTGTTTATATGAATGGCAATACAGTACATTACGTTAATTTTTATCAGAGAGTAAATAGGCAGTAAAGAAAATAAATAGATTTAACATTGTGTTAATATTGTGTAAATTCAGTTTCTATTTAAGCATGCAAATGTAGCACGCGGAAAATAATGATGCTCAATAAATCATGGTAATGGTTAGTATAAAAATAGAATTTATTTAATATAGAAGAAAATCGCCATAGTAAAAAGATCAACAGACACTTCTGTAAGAAAATAAAGTGTTCTGTTTGCTCTCTTTTTTTGCGGCTGTTTTTATAGTGTTGGTATTACACGAGACGGTTTTATTAAAGGAAGTAGTACAAGTGACTCCTTATAATTTTACGAATGTTCAAATGAAGGAAAATAAGGTAGAATCAAATTAGCATTAAAGGAAAACGTTTAAATAATTAAGGAAATTACAGTTTAAAAACGCGATGGACGGAATGAAAGTGAATTATTATTGGGTTTAAAAATAAACTAGAGGATTTTACACTGTAATGGAAATTAAATAACGATATCTTCATTTGATTTTTTCTCGTATCTAAATTATGGAAAGGGGGAGTAGTGATGCGGACAGAGCAGGAAATGTTTCAATTAATATTACAAGTCGCAGCTAACGATGAGCGAATCCGTGCAGTAGGAATGAATGGTTCTCGAACAAATCCTAATGTACCGAAAGATATATTCCAGGATTACGACATTGTTTATTTAGTTACCGACATGGCATCATTGCTTACAGATCACGATTGGATTAATGTATTTGGCGAGCGGATAATTATTCAAATGCCTGACGCCACACATAATATCGCGGTGGACTCTATAGAGCGATTTGCTTATTTAATGTTATTTATGGATGGGAATCGTATCGATTTAACATTAATACCAATCGAAAAACGTTATGAATATTGTGAAGAGGATACATTGACGACTATTTTATTGGATAAGGATAATAGTATGCCTTCTCTTCCAAGTCCTACAGATAAGGATTATCACGTGAAACCGCCTACAGAAATCGAATTTTTAAATTGCTGTAATGAATTTTGGTGGGTGTCTACATACATTGCAAAAGGCTTGTGGAGAAGAGAAATACTGTATGCTTTCGATCATCTTAATTTTTATGTGCGACCAATGCTATTGAAAATGCTTAGCTGGCAGGTAGGAATCGATACGAACTTTACGATAAGTATTGGGAAAAATGGGAAATATTTAAAAAGCTTTTTAACGAATGAACAATGGAAGAAATTATTATGTACCTATCCAGATGGGAATGATGAAAACATTTGGAATAGTCTGTTTCAGATGTTTCAACTTTTTCGTTCGACTGCACAATATGTCGCTGGAAATTTTAATTTTTCGTACAATTTTTCCGAAGACAAACGTGTAACGGATTATGTTCATTATGTTCAAAAACTCGGTTACGAAAACTTGAATCCTGCATTTTTACAAGTGGAGAATAACAATAATTCTTGATTGAAGACAATTTTACTATTCAGCCAAAATCATGGAAAGAATATGTAATTTGAGGAGAGTAAAAGATGGGACGAAACGATGATTGGTTACAAATGGAAGACCTAGTAGAAATTTATATTCGAAAATGGATAGACACATCTATTCAACCGATTGCTATTGTTCAGCTAGCACACGGAATGGCAGAACATATTGAACGTTATGATGAATTTGCCAGCTTTTTATTAAAACATCGGATATTTGTCATCGGCAATGACCATCGAGGTCATGGAAAGACGGGGGAAAAAGCTAAATTATTTGGGTACTTTGCAGATGAGAACGGCTTTGACCGTGCAACAAAGGACTTATACCAAATAACCAATTATATTCGTACACTTTTTCCTAAAATACCGCTATTTTTAATGGGGCATAGTATGGGATCCTTTTTAGTACGAAGATATATTCAGCAATATTCGGATATGGTACAAGGAGTAATATTATCTGGAACAGCAGGAAATCCTGGTATTCCAGGGAAATTAGGACAACTAGTTGCCAAATGGGAAATGATCAAACATGGAAAGAAAGCGCCTAGTCCAGTATTGGATCAATTAATTTTTGGCTCCTATAATAAACCGTTTCCTAATGAAAGTACAAAGTTTGCTTGGTTATCAAGAAATGAAGAAGAGGTAGCAAAGTATTTAACTGATCCATATTGTGGATTTGTTTGCACATCCGGATTTTATTTCGATTTACTGACCGGATTAGCAACAATTCATCAAAATGCTCGAATAGAACAAATACGAAAAGACTTGCCAATGCTTTTTATTAGTGGAAAAAAAGATCCTGTTGGAGCAAATGGGAAAGGGGTTCAAAAGGCAATCAAACAATATAAAAGAAATGGAATCGAAAATATCGAAACGATTTTTTATGAAGAGGGACGTCACGAGGTATTAATGGAACTAAATAAAAATGAAGTATACGATGATATTTACCAGTGGCTATCAAAACAAATAGAAACTGTAAAAACTGACCAATCATAAATTGGCCAGTTTTTTTGATTGGACAAATAATGTTGGGTGATGAATATTAAAATAGGCTATTTCCTAAAGGATTGATGTAGTGAGACAACGTAGGAGCTTAAGTGACGAAGAAGCACATTGAAATGCGCAGGCGACTACCCTTCGACGTAAAAACTGGAGCTAATCAGCAGGAGATATAGGACACTCGGTGAGTAGTTTATGAACTGATTTGGCTTAGCGTACGGAGGGTTGGCGAAGTCTTCTAGTCGCGAGTCAGCCGCAGCTAGCCTCCACGCTCGCCCGAATGGATGCCCGAAGTGTATTCAGTCTGCGGTCTTTTCACAAATAGCAATTATGTATACGAATAAAGCCTAAAAAAAGAATAAGAACTATATTTAAATTATTTATAAAGGGGTGAATAGGTAAAGAAAATGCGGAATTTCTTGAATTTTGTTGATTTCTGACACATTAGAATTCAGTAGAAGAGTTTGTCAAAATCGAAATCAAGTAGAATAAACCGTACGATACTTGGTAAGAAGCAAATGTTTTTGAGCAAAACACATATAATAACCAAATGTAAAGAATGTAATGTTCGTAAATCAAATGTAAATTTTTAAAAAAAGTACTAGCATTTTTCGACAAAATCATTTTTAATAGAAAGGTAGGAAAAATTCTTTTTATAATTCTTAGGAGGTCCAATATGAAGAAATTTTTAAATCTTTTGCTTGTACTCGGCTTAGCATTAGTACTTGCAGCATGTGGTAGTTCAAGTGATGATTCCAATTCAGCAAATGGGTCAGACAAAGCTTCGGAAGAGAAGGTTCCTGAAACATTAGTAATCGGATTTGTTCCATCTCAAGATTCCGATACAATTGCTGACACAGTTCAACCATTAGCAGATCGCCTAAGTGAAGAACTTGGCATTAAAGTTGAAGGTAAAGTAATGACCAGTTACAATGCTTTAGTCGAAGCAATGGGAGCTAACCAAGTTCAAGTTGGATTTATTCCTGCTTTCGGATATGTTCAAGCAAATGAACAATATGGTGTAAACGTAATTCTTAAATCTGAAAGATATGGTTCTGGTACTTATAAAGCACAATATGTGGTTCGTGCAGATTCCGATATTGAAAGTTTAGCTGATTTAGAAGGAAAAGTTTGGGCATATGCAGACCAAGGTTCAACTTCTGGATATTTATTCCCGGCTAATCAACTGATGGAAGAATTTGACATTGCTTCTACTGCAGAATTAGAGAATGAATTTTTCAGTGGAACTGTACAAGCTGGTGGACATGACAATGCAGCAATTGCTGTATACGAAGGAGATGCTGACGTAGCAACTACATTTGATGATGTTCGCACAGAGCTTACAGAAGAATATCCAGACGTAATGGATAAATTAAAAGTTATAGGATATACACAAGATATTCCGAACGATACAATTTCTGTAACAAAAAATCTACCAGCTGATTTTGTTCAAAAATTAAAAGAAACTTTCTTATCATTTAATAATGACAAAGATATGATTAAAATTATGAACGAAGTTTACAACTGGGATGCGATTATCGAAGCTACAGATGCTGAATATCAAGTAGTTAAAGATACTTATACGAAGTTTAAAGATAATATCTCTGTAGAATAATAAGTTTTTCTTAAGTGAAATTTATTAAGTAAAAGGGGAGAGAGTTTTCTCCCTTTTTTCCTGATATTTCGACAATTTCATGGTATTATAGAAAAGATGTAAAGTAAGAATATGGAGGATTAAGGATAGCATGATAGAATTTAAAGATGTAAATCTTGTATACCCGAATGGAACACAAGGTCTCAAAAACATTAATGTGAAAATCAACGATGGGGAATTTGTCGTTATTGTCGGTTTATCTGGTGCTGGTAAATCTACGTTTATTCGAAGTATTAACCGCTTAGTAACCCCTACCTCTGGTTCTCTTCTAGTTGACAATGAAGATATTTTGAAATTCCGCGGCAAGGATTTACGGAAGCTTCGTACAAAAACTGGGATGATTTTTCAAAACTATAATCTTGTCAAACGTTCCAATGTATTGAAAAATGTATTAGCAGGACGCTTAGGACATACTGGTACATTACGTTCAATTTTTAATTTGTATAAAAAAGAGGACGTTTCATTAGCATATGAAAGCTTAAAACGTGTGCACATTGATGAAAAGATCTATAATCGTGCAGATGAACTAAGTGGTGGGCAACAACAACGTGTTAGTATTGCTCGTGTGTTAACCCAACAGCCAAAATATATTTTAGCGGATGAGCCAGTTGCTTCACTAGATCCACCAACTTCACACCAAGTAATGAATTATTTACGAAAAATCAATAAGGAAGATAAAATCACGACATTAGTTAATCTTCATTTTATTGATATGGCGATGGAGTATGCGGATCGCATTATTGGTATGCGTGCAGGAGAAGTTGTTTTTGATGGTCCAGTGTCAGAAGTTACGGAAAAAACATTTGAAGAAATTTACGGCCGTGCCATTCGTGAGGATGACTTGCGTGGGGGGGCAGAACAAGCGTGACAAATCCAAAAAATTCAATTGCTGATAAAAAGACGATACCTTCTATCTATCCAACAAAAACAAAGCTTCAAGTAACAGTAATCTTTTTTGTAATACTAGCTTTATATTTGTTTAGTATGAAAAAGACGACAGAAGATATGGTAAATGGACTTGATGGCGCACTGGGCAATATGTTCAGGGTTTTAGCTAAATTTTTCCCTCCAAATTTCGAAATATTAAAAGCAATTTGGAATCCTATGCTAGAAACAATACAAATGGCAATTATTGCAACAACAATTGCAGCCATTATTACTATTCCTTTAGCGATTTTATCCGCACGGAATGTCACAACATTTAAACCGTTATATTACATTACAAGAATATTTTTAAATTTACTACGAACAATTCCGGATGTCGTATTAGCAGTTGTATTTGTTGGACTATTTGGGATTGGGATTTTCCCAGGGATTTTAGCGTTAATAATCTTCTCGTTAGGAATTTTAGCGAAATTAATAAGTGAAACAATTGAGTCCGTTGATATGAACCCATTAGAAGCTATGCGTGCTTCTGGTGCAAACACATTACAAATGATCTGGTATGCTTTAGTACCACAAATTGCACCACAATTTACATCACTTGTGTTATACGTATTTGAAATAAATATTCGTGCATCAGTAATCTTAGGTTTAGTAGGTGCTGGTGGTATAGGACTTACATTAAATCAACAAATTAATTTCTATAATTATCCTAATGCCATGACAATTATTATCGTAATATTCATTACAGTAATTATCATCGAATATATTAGTACGAAGTTAAGGGAGGCATTGTTATAATGGCAAATCTTACATTACCTCCAAAGCCAAAGAATTCTTTATATAAAAAGACGAAAACAATTATCATACTTATACTCGTTGCTGCACTTTATGTTTGGACCTTCTTAAGTATTGATATTGATTGGGCACGTGCGATGGAAAGAGCAGCAAATAATTTCCACCGTGTAATTCCTCGGTTATTTGATCCTGATTGGAGTGCAATGGGGGATGTTTCTGATAAAATGTTTGAAACAGTTCTTATTGCTTTTGCCGGATCCGTAATGGCTGCCATTCTTTCTATACCACTTGCGTTTCTTGCAGCGAAAAATATGATGGGGATATTTTCTGTTATTGGAAAATGGATTCTGTCAGCTATCCGAGCATTTCCGGATATCATTTTAGCAGTATTATTCGTTGTTGCGGTTGGACCAACAGCATTTGCAGGGGTACTTGCAATCGCGATTGGCTCCTGCGGAATGCTAGGTAAGATGTTTTCTGAAATAATTGAGCAAATTGACATGGATATTGTACAAGCAATGCAAGCAAATGGAGCCAATCGAATCCAAATTCTATTTACTGCAGTGTTTCCACAAATTATCCCAGAATTTCTATCCTATGCTATCTATCGTTTTGAAGTAGATATTCGTGCATCATCCATTTTAGGTATTGTTGGTGCTGGTGGTATCGGTACGATGATTAGCTTTGCCTCGAGTAACCGAAACTGGAATGAAATGGGTATGATTTTATTAGCTATTATTATTGTTGTATCCGTTATTGACTTTGCTTCAGCGAAAATCCGAAGTAAAATCGTGTAATTTTACAATGAATGAAAAGCTCCACTTCTAGTGGGGCTTTTTTTTTCATATATACGAGAATCCCTGTCGACAAATTCTGAATAATCTTCACGGTGAAAAATAGGGAGAGATGAATAACTGCTAATTTTATTATAAAAATTTGGTTTAAACACAAACATTTAAAACATTTTATAAAAAAATATTCGTAAATTGACATTTTTTTTAAAAATAACGCTGGCAATTTTCGACAAAATATTATTTAATAGAATAGTAGGGAAAATTCTTTATCATACTCAGGAGGTCAAAATGAAAAAAATAGTTAGCTTTTTGCTAGTAATTGGACTAGCACTTGTACTTGCAGCATGTGGAAGTAAAGAAGAAGGTTCTTCTAACGGTTCTGATGCAAATTCCGGATCAAAAGAAGAAATTCCTGAAACATTAGTATTAGGCTTTGTACCATCTGTAGATTCCGATACAATTGCTGATACAGTTGAACCATTAGCAGAGCGCTTAAGCGAAGAATTAGGTATTAAAGTAGAAGGTAAAGTAATGACAAGCTTTAATGCATTAGTTGAAGCAATGGGTGCAAATCAAGTACAAGTTGGATTTGTTCCAGCTTTTGGATATGTGCAAGCAAACGAACAATATGGCGTAGAAGTAATTTTGAAATCTGAACGTTATGGTTCAGGAACATATAAAGCACAATATCTTGTACGTTCTGACTCAGGTATTAAAGATTTAGCAGATTTAGAAGGAAAAATTTGGGCTTACCCAGACCAAGGCTCCACTTCAGGATACTTATTCCCTGCGAACCAATTAATGGAAGAGTTTGACATTGCGTCAACGACAGAATTAGAAACAGAATTTTTCAGTGGTACTACTCAAGCAGGCGGACATGATAATGCAGCAATCGCAGTTTATGAAGGAGATGCAGATGTTGCTACTACTTTCGAGGATGTTCGTGAAGATCTTTTAGAAGAATACCCAGACATTATGGAAAAATTAACTGTAATTGGTTATACACAAGATATTCCAAATGATACAATTTCTGTAACAAAAAATCTTCCAGATGAATTCGTACAAAAAATTAAAGATACTTTCTTATCCTTTAATGATGACCCAGCGATGATTAAAATTATGAATGATGTTTATAACTGGGATGCTATTACAGAAGCTACGGATTCTGAATATCAAGTAGTTAAAGATACGTATAATAAATTTAAAGACAGTATTTCTATTGAATAGTAATTGATAAAACTCGGCACGGAAAATGTGCCGAGTTTTTTTCTTTTAAAACTTTCTAGTTTGTTACTTTTTAATAATTGGAATCCATATTTCACAAAAATATTGCCCCGATTTAGTATCACCTCCGACAGGATACATTTCAAATTCATAACCACCTGCATGCTCATAACCTGTAGATGGGAACCATTCTGAAAAAATTCTCTCCCATACGTGTTCAATTGCACTAGGCATAGGACCAATTACAGGAAATACCGCCCATGTAGCTTTTGGTATTACCTTTACCTCCAATTTATTTGTAACATCAATTCCATTACTTTCTGCCCCAATAAAATACGTGAACTCATTTTGCTCTTGATCAAATTCCATACAAACCCCTAGCAACCCAAAATCCCGACAACCTTTTATGAGTTTACTAGCTAAACCATTTTGATTTACCTCCTCCCAAAAGGCAGGGATATCTTGGTGATTCTGTCCATTTTCAGTAGTTGTTCGGATACCTTTGCCGACAATACGAATCTCGTCTTTTTCCATTATTCTATACTTCATTTCTTCCTCTCCTTTAATTTGAATATGAAAGGATATTTTAGGATAGGCAACGAGTGAACGATTTTGTTTACGAACTGCAGACGGTGCAATTCCATGCGTGCTTCGAAATGCCTTTGTAAAAGCTTCCGGACTTTCATATCCGTATTTCCAAGCAACATCAATAACTTTCTGATTCGAATGGAGAAGATCCTGAGCAGCTAAAGTTAATCTTCTTTTCCGAATATATTCTGCCACAGTTACACCAGTTAACATATGGAAACTACGTTGAAAGTGAAATTTAGACATGCAAGCAACCGACGCAATATCATCTATCGCCAATTTCGAGAGTAGGTTTTCCTCAATATAATCAATACTTGTAATCAAACGTCGAAGTCCTTCCATAGCAATCTTCCTTTCTGCTACTAAATTTATCAGAACTACCGTAAGCATTCCTGTTCATTTGTGCATTTTACTGACAGATTTAGATAATGCGGGGAGTCATGCTAATTTGCATTTCGTTTGCCTAGCGGTTTATACAAGCTTGTATTACTTAAGCAAGTTAGCTTCCTATTAAAATTAAGAACTAAATAACTAAATAAGAGCAAAATTACGAAAGAGTAGTAAATGCTGAAGGGTGATGTTTCCTTCCCATTCGAGTTTTGCTTGTTTCCAAGTATCTTCAAATTGTCCAAACCAAGACCAAGTGGGAGACCAAGAACCATTTGGATTTTGTTTAGTGCTTATATAGTGTAAATTCTCCGACAAAAAAGCTTTGAATAATCGATAGTATTTAGATTCAGGAGAATCCACTACTTGTATTGGTTGTAAACAATATTCCTCCCATTTTTGCGAATCGGTCGTAACACATTCATGCAAAGCTTGTATTATTTTTTCCTCTATTTGCTGATAAATTGATTCCGGCAGACGATCCGCTAATCGTAAGAAGGAAAGGATTTCATGAAATTCAAACGTTTCTAACCGATTAAAATATCGTATGGCATACTCGGTCAGCTCAGCTAGCAACGATGCAGGGACGAGTGGTTGATAATCATAGAAATATCCTAAAATTTCAGCGTTCGGATTTCCCCAATCCTCTCGTGGTTCTTGATAATTCCACCATGGTGCTCGTGGTGCTTCTTCCACAGCTTTCGGCACCTTTTCCCATCCATATGTATTTTTATCGTAACTGTTTATAAAGTAACGAATCGCATTTTGTACTATTTCTAAATGATCTTCTGCTCCAATTTTTGACAGTATTTGCATGGCAACAGATGAAGCGAGTGCAGAGGAATTTTCTGTACGAAAATCCGGCTCTAGTCCATGACCAAATCCACCATCATCATTTTGAAATTTTTGTAACTCACGAATAACATCCTCACGATTTCCATCAGCAAATTCAAATAAATATAAAGCTTTTTCCAATGGCCGTGCATTCGTTACAATAAAATTAGCAGCCAATTGATATTGGGAACTAGTAAATATTTTCATATTGAACCTCATTTCTTTTCTTTTTTACATTAATTCGCGATGGATTGACATTATTCCTTTTTCTATCGCAAGAATACTTGACAAATGGAAGCGAACATTGTATTTTAAATTAAAAATTAATATTTGCTATAAACAATGAAGAGGGTTAGTAAAGTAGTAACATCTTTTTCAGAGAGGAAATCATTGGTGGAAGATTTCTAAAGATCCTGCTTGAACCTGCCTTGGAGTTCAGTATTGAATGAAAATACTGCGGAATGTTCCGTTATCAAAAAAGAGAGTACAGTTTTACGTAAATTGTATATTTGGATTTTTCTTCATACCGAATATATGTAACTGTAAATTAGGGTGGTATCGCCAAGCCTCGGTCCCTTTTCCATGGGATTCGGGGCTTTTTTGTATTTATATTGAGAAATAAAGGCAATTGCCTAAAACATACATTCAGAGGAGTGAAAGAAAATGGGTAAACAGAAAAAGTTTGTTGAAGAAATTACTGCTATGGAAGACAATTTTGCCCAATGGTATACAGATGTGGTAAAAAAAGCAGATTTAGTGGATTATTCATCCGTACGTGGTTCTATGATTATTCGCCCATATGGCTATGCTTTATGGGAAAATATCCAAAAGGTATTAGATGGAAAGATTAAGGAAACTGGCCATGAAAATGTATACATGCCACTATTTATTCCAGAAAGCTTATTACAAAAAGAAAAGGATCATATTGAAGGGTTTGCACCTGAAGTAGCTTTAGTAACTCATGGCGGTTCAGAGGAGCTTCATGAACGATTAGTCGTTCGACCAACTTCTGAAGTACTGTTTTGTGATCATTATGCAAATATTATTCATTCCTATCGGGATTTACCAAAACTATACAATCAATGGGCAAATGTCGTTCGTTGGGAAAAAACGACAAGACCATTCCTACGGACGTTAGAATTTTTATGGCAAGAGGGGCATACTGCACATGCAACAGATGAAGAGGCTGCAGAAGAAGTAATTAAAATGCTTGGAGTATACACGGAATTATGTGAAAATTACTTAGCAATACCTGTCATTCGTGGGCAAAAGACTGAAAAAGAGAAATTTGCTGGGGCGAAATATACGTATACGATTGAAAGTTTAATGCATGATGGGAAAGCATTACAGTCTGGAACATCCCATCATTTAGGAACCGGATTTGCAGAAAGCTTTGGCATTCAATATACCGATCAAAATGGTGACCTTCAATTTGTTCATCAAACATCTTGGGGATTAACAACACGTATTATTGGTGCATTGATTATGGTGCATGGAGATAACCGCGGACTTGTTTTACCACCAAAAATAGCTCCAACACAATTGATGATAGTTCCAATTGCCCAACATAAAGAAGGAGTACTTGATTTTGCATATGGGTTAAAGGAAAAACTGAAAAATGTCGCAAGAGTAGGCATTGATGCAAGTGATAAAACTCCTGGCTGGAAATTTAATGAATACGAAATGAAGGGAATTCCTATTCGTTTAGAAGTAGGTCCAAAAGATATAGAAAATGGGCAAGTTGTACTAGTTCGTCGTGATACTGGAGAAAAATCATTTGTTCCAATGAATCAATTAGAAACAGTAGTAACCGAGCTTTTAGATGATATTCAAAGAAATCTTTTTACTAAAGCGAAACAACATCGAGAAGATAAAACAAGTATTGCTACAAGTCTTGATGAATTCAAAGCAAAACTGGAAGAAAATCCAGGTTTTATTAAAGCAATGTGGTGTGGTAAGCAAGCATGCGAAGAAAAAATAAAAGAAGAAACATCGGCCACTTCCCGCTGCATACCATTCGAACAAGAACAAGTTCATGATAACTGTGTCGTTTGTGGAGATAAAGCCGAGCATATGGTTTATTGGGCAAAAGCATATTAAAAGAAGAAATGAAGAGCCATAAAACAAAGTATCGTTTCGTGGCTCTTTCTTTTATTATTGCATAATTTCTTTTACTAGTACCTGTAATGCATTTCTCTGTTGTTGATTTTGGTTATCCATCTGCTGAATGATGTCATTTCTCTTCCTTTGTAATTCATACACTTTTTTTACTAACGTTTCCTTTGTCAATTGCTCTTCCTTTAATGTCATAGCAAAACCTTTTGCCTCAAATGATTGTGCATTTAATAGTTGATCGCCACGACTTTGATCTAATCCAAGTGGGATAATAAGCATTGGAATTTTCAATGCGAGAAATTCAAATATCGCATTAGAACCACCACGGGTAATGACAAAATCCGTAGCAGCGAGTATATCGGCTAATTCTTCATGTACATATTCAAATTGACGATATCCTTGTATCGATGCTAAGCTTTCCTCTACATTATTTTTCCCACATAAATGGACAATTTGAAATTGATTCGTGAGCGTATCTAAAGAAGCTCTTACCGCTTCGTTTATTTTTCTTGCTCCTAAGCTTCCACCCATAATGGTTAAGATCGGTAAATTTTTTGAAAAGCCAAGAAGTTTTTTCCCACGTAAAGCATCTCCAATTAAAATTTCCTTCCGGATAGGGGAGCCAATCACCATTGTTTTCTGTTGGGGAAAGTGATTCTTTGCTTCTTCAAAAGAAGTAAAAATCTTCGTTGCGAATCGTTGCGATATTTTATTCGCCAAACCTGGTGTAATATCACTTTCATGAATAAAAACAGGTATTTTTAATGAGCTTGCTGCTACAATTACAGGTACAGAAACAAAACCACCTTTTGAAAATACTAAATCTGGTTTTAGCTTTTTGAGAATTTTTCTTGCTTCAAAGCAACCGCTAATGACACGAAAAATATCTTTAATATTCTCCCAATCAAAATATCTTCTTAATTTTCCACTTGAAATTGGATAATAAGGAATTTTTATTTTTTGGATAAGCTCTTTTTCGATTCCTTTTTTAGAGCCAATATAATGGATATTCATATCTAAGTCTCGGATTTCATTTATAATCGCAATATTTGGTGTAACATGACCAGCAGAGCCACCACCTGTAAATACAATCGTCTTATTTGCCATAGATCCTCCTGTAAATGGTATGATTTCTATTTCATTATATGATATCAATTCTGTTCTATAAACATCTTTGCATTATATGCGATTTTGAAAGCAGCATGATTATCAAATAAATACAATCAAAATGCAATTATCGAGTAATTTTATCGTAAATATGCAAGAAGCTATATATATAAAATTTCATTTTTGTTAAAATTATAGAAACTATTGATATTTGCCATTTGAGAAATAAACGGAAATGGAGGGATTTACATGATTAGGAAAATAGGAAAATTTATATTTTTAATTGCTGTGTATCCATTCGCGATTATATTTTCTGTTTTGTTCGATTACAATGGAACATTAATCAAGACTGTTCATGATGCTTCGCATAAATAGTAATTGGCCTCGCAATAAGGGGTCTTTCTTTTTTTGCAATATATTAAAGAAGAAATGAGGCGTTTCCATGGATAAACATTTATTTCTATTCGGAAGTGGTCCACCGTTTACGATAGAGCTTGCTTACATCTTTCATAAATATTGCAAAAATGGACCAGTTTCGATATTGTTTGTCGAGCGTAATGGCTGGTTAGACTATATGACGGTTGTTACGAAGCCATTACGAGCATTAGGATTATCGGAATTTCACTACATACCACTTCCAAGCATTGCAATGGAAACGGCTATTCAACACATTGAACAAAGTTCTGGGATTATCATTCTTGGTGGCAATACGAATCGATATGCAGATTACATTGTTGACACCGAATTAGCACCAGTGATTAAGAAAAAATTCCGTGATAGCGTGCCAGTAGCTGGTTTTTCTGCAGGAGCATTAATTAGCTTACAATACTGCATTCTTTCACCTAACGATAATGACGAACATGAATATCAACAAAGAAATGGATTAAATTTACTAGAAGATTTTCAAATTGCTGTTCATTACAATCAATGGCAAGACGAGAAGCATCTATTGGAAATCGGACGAAAATTCCCTGAAGGAAAAAATTATGGCATCGATGAAAAAACGGGGATTTACGTAAAAAATGGACAAATTAAAGCGATGGAAGGAAATGGTGTATATAAGCTTACTAATGGGATAATTAGCAAAATACACTAAAATTACCGAAAAACGGATATAGTAGGAGAGAAAAATGGACATTAACAATGAAAAAGATATTATCCGTCTAATTGAATTAGATCCTTGGATGATAGAGATATTAAAGGCAGCAAAAACATTACAATTACCTGATTGGTGGATTTGTGCTGGCTTTGTTCGCTCTAAAATTTGGGATACACTCCACGACTTTACAGAAAGGACACCACTACCAGACATAGATGTCGTTTATTTCGATCAAACGAACATTTGCGAATCAGTTGAAAAACAGCTCGAAAAAAAACTACGCGATATTTTACCAGACATTCCTTGGTCTGTTAAAAACGAGGCACGAATGCATGTATTAAGCGGTCTACCACCATATTCATCGACAGTGGATGCAATAGCGAAATTTACAGAAACGGTTACAGCTTTAGGTGTAAAATTGAATAATCGAGAGGAGATAATACTTACTGCCCCTCATGGAATTGATGATGTAATTCATATGCAGGTTAACCCAACACCTTTCTATCAAGAAAATACACCATTATTCCACGTATATCAAGAACGGCTACGGAAGAAGAATTGGAAAGATATTTGGTATAAACTAACAATAAATGGAATATAAGCAGTGTCTTAAAACAAATGCTAGCAATTCGTTTTTTTGATTTGCAATTAATACTTTATGATCGGAGAAAAATTGAGTATGAACAATCCAACAAAAATTCGAATTATCGGATCTGTAGGAAGCGGGAAAACGACTTTAGCAAAAAAATTATCTGCAAAATGGAAAATACCTTATTACGAATTGGACAATGTCGTTTGGAGAAGGGAAAGTACTGGTGATATACGCAGAACGGAAGAGGAAAGGAATCAGTTTTTAGCAGGTATCACAAATTCAAATGCTTGGATAATCGAAGGGGTTCATAATGAAGAATGGACAAATGATACCTTTGAAAAAGCTGATTTAATCATATTTTTAGACACCCCTTATTATATCCGTACCTATCGGATAATCAAGCGATTTATTAAACAAAAACTTAGGATTGAAAAATCGCATTATGAGCCGACATGGCAAATATTTTTTAAAATGTTTAAATGGAATCGATATTTTGAAGAAGTTGGAAAACGAAACGTTTTAAAAATACTAGATTCCTATAATACACATTCAGTCATTTATAAAGGAATCCGAATGAAAAAATTAGAATACGCTCTCTACTAAATAGGAGATGTAAAAATTGATTTCCTCAGTTGTTAAGAATGGGAAGATTATTGCCAACGGTGTGTATCGTATAACAGTAAAAAATAATCCAAGCAGTTACAAAAAGAGTGTAAAGGGAGCATCCGGTATGCTCCCTTTTGATCATACATTTATTTTAAGCTTAATTGCATCTATTTTCCTTTTTAGCTGTTTTATTTCGTCTAGCCTTTTTTCCTCTCGGTTTTCAGCTATATTTTCCTCTGTTAGTAGCTGCAATAATTGAAGCTCTAGTCTTTCCAATTCATTTGTTAATTGCTGAATGTCTGGTGATACGGATTGATGCTTTTCCCATTCCTGATAACTTCCTAGGAAAATATTTGCTTTCCCATCTTGGATGTGAATGACTTTATTTGCTACCTTACGATGTAAGTATGGGTCATGCGAGACAATAACTAGTGAACCTGGGTAGTTTTCTAATGCATTTTCAATCGTTTCTTTCGCCGTAATATCAAAATAATTCGTTGGTTCATCTAGAATCAGTAGATTGGCGTCAGAAAAATATAATTTGACAAATGCGACTCGACATTTCTCTCCCATACTTAAATCGTGAATCTTTTTAAATACATCCTCCCGGCGAAATAGGAAGCAAGCTAAAATCGTCCGTGCATCGGATTCTTTCATATTCGGTATCGTTAATATTTCTTCTAAAATGGTGTTTTCTACCTGCAAATTTTCTAATTCCTGATAAAAAAATCCGATAATAACTTGCGGATTGGTGGAAATATGACCACTTGTCACTTCTAAATTATTGGATAGAAGTTTTAGCAACGTTGTTTTTCCGCTC
Organism: Perspicuibacillus lycopersici; assembly: GCF_025660475.1. Taxonomy (GTDB): domain Bacteria; phylum Bacillota; class Bacilli; order Bacillales; family Caldibacillaceae; genus Perspicuibacillus; species Perspicuibacillus lycopersici. The sequence goes on along the minus strand of NZ_JAOUSF010000005.1, from coordinate 84,003 downwards.
CCATTTTTTCCAATAATGGCAATTCTATCTCCATTATGAATAGTAAAATGGATATCCTTTAAAATTTCCTCGTTACCATAGGAAAAGGAGACATTGGCTACTTCGAGCATTTTTCTCCCGGAAAAATCATGGACATTTAAATTTGCAGAGATCATTTTCTTTTCTTCTGGTTTCGAAATTTTATTGTTTTCTAATCGCTCCATTGCTTTTTCTTTTGCTTTATATTTAGTAGCTTGCTTTGCTGCTTTTTTCTGAGAATATGGATCACGAACACTTGCAGCATTATTTGCTTTATTGAACCAGTTTTTGTATTGGACGATCGTTTCTGTAAGTTTTTTTCGCTCCATTTCCTGCCTAGCATATTGTGCTTGGATCGTTTTTATTTCCAGTTCCTTTAGCTTTTTATAGGAAGCATAACCGCCTTCATATTTTTTCATTTTATTTTTCGATAATTCGTATGTGGAGGTGGCGATTTTATCAATGAACGCACGGTCATGAGAAATAAACAATACACTACCTTTAAATTGTATTAACCATTCTGCGAGCCAATGGATTGATTCCTCGTCTAAATGGTTTGTTGGTTCATCTAATACAAGCAGTTTAGGTGATATCATCATTATTTTGGCTAATTTCACTTTTGTTTTTTGTCCGCCGCTTAAAGAAGCAATCGATACATCCCATAAATTACTTTGGATTCCCATTTGCTTTAATGCCAATTCAATTTCTGCTTCCCATTCATAGCCATTTGCAGCTAAATATTTTTCGAGAATATTATTATATGACTGAATCACTTCATCATTTAATGCTTGTTCTTGTAGAAGGGCGGACCATTTTTCTAATTCTTTTTTCAAATAATAATTTGGATGGTCATACGATACAAAGTCTTTTACCGAACGATTGATCGTTCCTGGACTTTCTTGAACCATGAGCCCGATCTCCTCTTTTTCTATAGCAAAATATACATGCCCAGCTTTTTTCGTTAACTGTCCAAATACAGCATTCAAAAGTGTTGTTTTGCCAACACCATTTTCACCAATAATGGCAATTCGTTCGCCTTTTTTTACTTCAAAGCTAATATTTTTTAAAATTTGCACACCGTTTATTTCAATAGAAAGATTTTCAACTTTAACTAAAAACATACTATCCACTCCAATTTATGCCATACAAAAAAGCACAGGGTATACCTGTGCCAAATGGAAGATGATATGGTAAATAATATATTCAAGAGGCATTCTTTGCTTCCTAAATAAATAGTTATTCCGTTACATCAAAAATAGACACAAGTATCCCGTTCTTTGCTGTATAGCAAAGTATTTTTGCAATATAAAACATTAGCGCAAAAACAAAACGGAATTAATCATTATGTTATTTTCGATGCCTCCTTAAAATTGTTATTAACATTATATAATAAATTTAAAACGTTGTCATTTATCTTTACAGCTATTTCAAATAGATAAAGGAAAAAAGTAATAAATAGTCATTCACCGTTTAGATAATAATAACGGATGAAATAGTAGGAGAGTTTGACTTTAATACTAAAAAATCAGGTGAACGCATGTTAAATAATCTGTACGAATATATTCATATGCCATTAGTTATTTTTGCATATCTTGTAGGATTTTTTAAATCTTATGTTGCTAGTAGTCTGATCATTAGAAAAGGAACAAAAAATTGGCTACTAGTCTCTTCCGTTATTATGGGAGGAGGAATTTGGGCAATGCATTTCATTGCCATGCTTTCTTATCAAATAAGTATTTTCGTTCATTACGACTTCACTCTTGTTTTTTTATCATTTGCTGTTGCAGTTATCTTTTCTTATTTTTCCTTCTTTATTTGGAATAAGGACTCTAATCATATTATTTTTAGTGGATTATTCATGGGGATCGGTATTTCCATTATGCATTATTTAGGGATGGAGGCGATGCATAATAATATAGCGATTCAATATAATATGGTCCTTGTCTTATTTTCCATTATTATTGGTACATTTTTTTCGATTGTGGCATTTGCTGCTTTTAGAAAATATGTAAGTGACGGATATGATGTTATCCGGTGGAAGCTTTCCGGTTCGTTATTTTTAGGAATTGGAACTGTGTTACTACATTATATCGGAATGAAAGCAATTACCAATATTGATCATTTACATAACCATGGGCTAAGTATTCAAAGACTACAAATTTCCAACATAATGTTAGGGGTAATAATCGGAGGTTTCTTACTTATAGTCCTATTGGTTGTTTTACTCACTTCCTTGATCGATGAACGATACACAAAAAAATTACAAGAAAGCGAAAAATCCTATCGATATTTAGTTGAATTTTCACCTGAACCAATTATCGTCTACCAAGACGGGATTATTGTTTTTGCAAATGACATTGCCGAGAAGATGCTTGGCTATCATTCAGGTTATTTAATTGGACGCTCCATTTTTGATTTAGTACTGCCTGAATACCACCAAATACTAAAAAATCGTATCGACCAATTATATAAATATGAAAGAGTGAAACAAACAGAAATTAAAATTTATGCGAGTGAAAATAAAATATTAGATATGGAAATATCATCTGCATTAATACTTTATAATAAGAAGCAATCTGTTGAAGTTTTTTTAAGAGATGTAACCGAGCGGAATATGCTGGAAGCAGATCTGAAAAGAAATGAAGAACTATATCGGTTTCTAACCGAAAACTCTACCGATATTATTTCCTATATGAAACCAGATGGTATGTTTGAATACATGTCTCCATCGTGTGAGATGTTTTTTGATTATACGTACGAAGAATTTATCGGAAATAATATTCTGAATTTTTTACATCCAGAAGAAATGGGAACAATTACGCATTTATTAAAAGAGGCGAGAACGAATATCGATTTTGCAAACATAATTCATCGGTTTCGAAAAAGGGATGGTACATACATCTGGTTGGAAACAAACACGAGAACTGTTCGTAATCCAAAAAGAAATTTAGAAGGAGTATTATCGATTTCACGAGATGTTACAGATCGAATTGAGAAAGAAAAGGAATTGAATGATACGATAAAGGTATTACAATATTTGTCTTATACAGATGAATTAACAGGAATTCCAAATAGGAGATATTTTAGTGAACGGTTAATTAGTGAATGGAAGATTGCCAAACGACAAAAGCTGTCATTGTCTGCTTTGATGATCGATATTGATTACTTTAAGCAATTCAATGATTTTTATGGCCATTTACACGGGGATGATTGTTTAATACAGATTGCCAATGTATTAAAGGATACTGTACATAAGGCAGGTGCATTTATCGCAAGGTATGGAGGAGAAGAATTTATCGTGCTGCTCCCAAATACAGAGGAAACAGAAGTTGTCGCTATTGGCGAAATGCTTTTAACAAACGTAAGACAGTTAAATATACCGAATGTAACTGCACAAGGAGATACACCTTACGTTACCATCAGCGTTGGTTGTGCTACTTTATTACCTAATGACAGGTTGGCTCCAGAAGATTTAATTCACCGTGCCGATCAAGCTCTGTACAAAGCAAAAGAAAATGGTCGCAATCAGGTAGTTGTCAGTACATAAAAAGTTAACAGGAACAATAAGGAAGAAGAAAAAGGTTTACAACAAGTAAAACAGAGGTATAAAAAAAATGTCGAAGAAGATAAAGGGAAAGGTTCCGTTATAAATTAGATAAAGACTGTTTGCTAAAGAATAAATGAATGATCTGCTAAGCGGACTGAATAACCGGGGATACCCACGCAAGAAAGCGGCGTGTATTCAGTCTGGAGCTACTTATAAATAGGAATAAACCATACAAAAAGCTGGATCCAAAAAAATAAATAGTAATACTACCAGCAGTCTAAAAAATATATTTGACATTTTAATAAAAGGGATTATACTAGTAAAAGTTAAAATACTTCATTGCGAAGTAATAAATGATTAGATATTCTATTTTTTACCGAATCATACGTAACAACATAAAATAGAATAAATGAATGATAGTTTTCGTTAGTACCAAAGGCGTATATACAAATGAAAAAAATTATGTAATAATAAATGATTAGAAGGTAGGTGCGATTATGACTAATAATATTCGAAAAGGACAAAGCTTCTCTAATAAATATTTTTCCTTTTTCTTTTTAGCTGTACTCTTCCTTTGGATAAAAACATACATCATACAATTAACGCAATTTGACTTAGGTGTAGAAGGATTTTTACAAAATTTTCTTTTATTCATCAATCCATTAGGGTCAGCCTTAATATTTTTAGGGATTACATTTTTATTTAAAGGTAGAAAAAGATATATATCATTAATTATCATTGATTTTATACTATCTTTACTGTTATTTGCCAATGCGGTTTATTACAGATTTTTTAATGACTTTATTACGTTACCAACAATTTTACAAACACAAAACTTTGGCGATGTAAGTACTAGTGTTCCTAGCTTATTACACCCAACAGATTTCTTATTCTTTATTGACTTATTAATATTAATTGCACTTTTAATGTTTAAAGTAGTGAAAGTAGATAGAAGTACTTTTACACGTCGAAAACTTGCAGCCGTTTATTTAATCGGATTAAGTATTTCCTTTTTAAATTTAGGTCTGGCAGAGGGTGATCGGCCACAATTATTAACTCGTGGATTTGACCGAAATTACATCGTGAAATATTTAGGTATGTATAATTACACGATTTACGACGCAGTTGAAAGCACAAAAGCATCTGCACAACGAGTTTTCGCTGACAGTAATGATATAACCGAAGTAATTAACTATACTAAATCTAACTATGCAGCACCAAATGTAGAATATTTCGGTAAGCTTAAAGGTAAAAATGTTGTTTATTTACATTTGGAGTCTATGCAAAACTTTTTAATCGATTATAAGCTAAATGGGGAAGAAGTAACACCATTTTTAAATTCATTGGTTAAAGATTCCAATACATTATATTTTGATAATTTCTTCCATCAAACAGCACAAGGTAAAACAGCGGATGCTGAGTTTTTACTTGAAAACTCATTGTATGGATTGCCACAAGGCGCAGCATTTATAACGAAGAGTAGAAATGTATATCAATCAGCACCAGCAATTTTAGCACAGGAGCAAGGGTACACTTCAGCTGTTTTCCATGGTAATGCAGGTAGTTTCTGGAATAGAAATACTATTTATAAATCTTTTGGATATGAAAACTTTTTCGATGCGAATTATTACAATATAAACGACAATGATTTAGCAGAATATGGATTAATGGATAAACCATTTTTCGATCAATCGGTTGAATTGTTAGAAACACTACCGCAACCGTTCTATACGAAATTTATTACGGTAGCAAACCATTATCCATATAAAATTGATCAATCATTAACTACCATTGAAAAACATTCAACTGGTGATGCATCTGTTGATAACTACTTCCAAACAGCTAGATACGCAGATGAGGCGCTTGAACAATTTTTCAATGATTTAAAAGAAGCTGGACTTTATGAAAATACAGTATTTGTAATGTACGGTGACCATTACGGTATTTCTGAAGCACATAATAATGCAATGGAAAAAGTAATGAATGAAGAAATTGGCTCATATGAAAGTGCAAATTTACAACGAGTACCATTTATTATTCACTCCCCTGGTTTAGAAGGCGGAACTGTTCACACTTATGGTGGCCAAGTGGATGTACTTCCTACTGTGCTTCATTTACTAGGTGTTGACACATCAAAATATTTACAATTTGGTTCTGATTTATTATCACCAAATCATGATGAGCTTGTCATTTTCCGTAATGGTGAATTTATGAGTCCGAAATATGATTATTTAGATGGGAAGTACTTTGATAATACAACTGGGCTGGTACTAGAAGATGAAGCCAAAATACAAGAAGCAAAAGAATTAAGAGAAAAAGCAGAATACGAATTATTGCTATCTGACAAAGTTGTTAATGGTGATTTATTGAGATTTTATACACCTGATGGATTTACTCCAGTAGATGCATCAGCTTATAATTACTCAAAAGATGCAGAAGACGACTCAGCTAACGAATAATTGTCAAAAGACTACTTGCATAATGCAGGTAGTCTTTTTTCGTAGTTTAACGTGTTAATTAAGACTAAATAGTGTAAAATGATATTAGAATTCTCTCAATAATAAGGAGTTTTAGTATGTTTCAAATTTACCCTTTTGGCGACAGTGGTTTAAGTATTCGCTTTGGAAAAACAATTTCATCGAAAACGAATCAATATATTCGCAGTTTTTCAATGCTATTAAGGGAAGAGAATACACAAGGTATAGTGGAATGGATTCCAACATTTACCTCTATAACCATTATTTATGATTCTTCGATCCTTTCCTATCATGAGTTAAAAAAACGTATGACTATTTTATTAAAGAAATTAGTGCAAATGAAACTTCCTTCTGCACAATTACATATTATTCCAACTTGTTACGAAGAGGAATACGCACCAGATCTTTCCTATGTGGCTAAATTTAATGGACTTTCAAAAGATGAGGTAATTGCAATTCATACGCAGCCATATTATTTAATTTACATGATTGGTTTTACTCCAGGATTTCCTTACTTAGGTGGAATGTCAAAAAGAATAGCTACCCCGAGACTTTCTAAACCAAGAATGAACACTCCTGCAGGATCTGTTGGGATTGCCGGAGAACAAACAGGAATTTATCCATTAGCATCCCCTGGCGGCTGGCAGATTATTGGACGCACACCATTAAAGCTATTTGATCCAACAAATGAACATCCGTTTTTATTAGAAGCAGGTAATTTTATAAAATTCGTGCAAGTAGATTCCTCCGATTATAGAAAACTGGAAAAAGAAGTAGAAAAGGGTACCTATTCTTATATTATTAGAGACTATTAATATAAGAAACTATCATCGTGAATAAAGGAGAATATATATGACCTTATCGATTGATATTAATTGTGATCTAGGGGAAAGTTTTGGTACCTATATAAAAGGACAAGATGCCAAAGTAATGAAATATATTACTTCTGCAAATATTGCCTGTGGTTATCATGCTGGTGATCATAATATTATGTATGAAACTGTCAAAATGGCAGTTGAAAATAATATTGCAATCGGTGCACACCCCGGGTTCCAGGATATTATTGGTTTTGGCAGAAGAGAACTGCAAATTACACCAAACGAGGTGTATAATCTGATGCTCTATCAAATGGGGGCACTACAGTCATTTGCTCAGGTACTGGGAGGCAAGCTGCATCATGTAAAACCTCATGGTGCCCTCTATAATATGGCCGCAAAGGATGAAAATATTGCAGAGGCAATTGTTCGAGCGGTTTGCGATATGGATGCCAAACTTATTTTATATGGATTGTCAGGAAGCATACTTACTCGACTAGGAAGGCAACATGGATTACAGGTGGCAGAGGAAGTGTTTGCAGACCGCTCCTATCAAAAGGATGGTTCATTAACACCGAGAAGCAATCCAAGAGCATTGATTCAAAATGATCAAGAGGTTGCAATCCGGGTCATTCGAATGATCCGAGAGGGAAAGGTTCTATCGTTAGGGGGAGAAGACATTTCCATAAAGGCAGATAGTGTTTGCATTCATGGGGATGCACCAACAACGTTAGCCTTTGTTAAAATACTACATACCTATCTCGAGCAGGAGGATATTCATATAGAAGCAATAGCCTCCAATAAAAGGTAATTTTCATAAGAATATAGAAAAAAAGTAGGGAAAAACATGATACATTGTGAGCTTTTTCGAATAATCAAACCTGGTTTATCAACTACTGTTCAAGATTTAGGGAGATTTGGTTATCAGCGCTATGGTGTCGGCGTCTCTGGTGCGATGGATAGCTATGCTCTTCAAATTGCAAATATTCTTGTAGGAAATGATCGGAATGCATCAGTACTCGAAATTACCCAAGGCGGATTGGAAATACAGATTCTTCAAGATTGTGTCATAGCATTAACAGGAGCGGATTTTTCAGCACAAATAGATGCACAGCATTTTCCTATGTGGAAGTCCCTTCGAGCAAAGGCTGGCCAATTATTATCGTTTGGTCAGCCAAAGTATGGAATGTATACTTATCTTGCGGTTGCAGGCGGAATAGACGTACCTGTCGTAATGGGAAGTAGGTCAACCTATATGAGGGCTAATTTAGGAGGATTTCACGGTCGAGCGCTTAAAAAGAATGATGTTATATTAGGTAGATCAATAGATTATTCAAATAAAAAATTTATTAGCAAACGAGTGCCACCAATGTTTTTACCGAATTATCAAACCGAACGAAAAATACGCGTCATCGTTGGTCCAGATCTTCTTCATTTTACAAAAGAAGCGATTCAGACTTTTTTATCGGAGGAATTTGAATTAACTACTACCTCTGATCGGATGGGCTATCGTTTAAAGGGACCAACATTGGGACATATGGATGGCCGTGCGGATATCCTTTCTGATGCAATTATGCCTGGAACGATCCAAGTACCTGGTAATGGAGATCCAATCATATTGCTTGCAGACCGGCAAACAACTGGGGGATTTCCAAGAATCGCAACCGTTATAACGGTAGATTTACCTTATGTTGTGCAAAGACGTCCTGGTGAGCAGCTTAGCTTTGAAGCAGTTACCGTTGAAGAGGCACAAAAGCTTTATAGAGAAAAAGAAAAATTTATTAAGGCAAGTAATATATTGAGAAATAGCTATAGCTAGAAAAAATAAGGAGTAATTATGGACAAGATAACCTTTAGCAATATACACTCATACGGAAAAGTAATCGATGAAAATACATTGTATAAGCATATTCATTTTCCTGAAATGCTGATTATGTATGATAGTAACTATATTGATTTCAAGCAAATGCCTACTGTGCAGGAATTTGAAGAAACAGCATTATTTTTACGTTCCTACCATCAAAAATATGGGCAAAACCATGTGAAATTTTATTTACCGGAAAACGAAAAGCCTACGGATGAACTATTACATTATTTTCAAGCGGATCAATATGAAATTGGTTTTTATGAGCTTTATTCCATCCAACCGGATCAATTTCCTTCGCTTGCAGTAAACTCGGATATTTCTATCCAAGCCGTCTCTAACCAATCATTGACAGAATATTTACAGCTACAATTTGAAATCGATAGTCAATTTGGTCTAGAATTCGCAACACAAAAAAGTATGCTACATAAACAAAATTTTGCAAATAACAACGTATTACAAATTATTGCTTATTATAAAGAAAAACCAGTTGGTACAGTAGATGTATTTTTATCCAAGGATATTGCCGAAATAGATAGCTTTACTGTGTTAGATAGCTTCCAAAAAAAAGGCATTGGCAGTCATATGCAGAAATTTATAATGGAACGCTTTCCACAGCACACCATCTGTTTAGTAGCCGATGGGGAGGATACCCCACGTGAAATGTATAAAAAACAAAATTATCAATATATCGGATATAAATATGAAGCTTTTAAATTATTTTTTGATTAACAATTAGAGAAAATGCGAAAAACTGATAATAAAAGGAGGAATTTGCGATGAATGGAGTTATCCTAAAGACTAGTAAAGGATATACCGCTACATTTGAAAGACAGTTCCAAGCTCCCATTGAAGAGGTTTGGTCTTGGCTAACAGTAAATGAAAAATTAAGCCAATGGTTTTCTGAGCTTCATATCGATCAATTACGTGATGGTGGATTGATTACATTTGATATGGGGAATGGGGCATTTGAAGAAATGGTAATCACCGATTACCAAAAACAGGAAGTATTAGAGTTTACTTGGGCGGATGATTTAGTTCGCTTTGAATTGACGGAAGAAGCGTATGGCTGTAAATTAATTTTTATCGAAAAAATTAAAACCATTACCGAACATACCGCTAAGGATTTAGCTGGCTGGCATGTATGCCTAGATGTAATCGAGGCATTAATTTCAGAAAAAATGTTTGATCGTAATTCTGCATGGGAGAAATGGTATATCGAATATACAAATGCGTTAAAAAATTGCGGATAATGATTCATCCTCAAATGGAAAAGTACATTTATGAAAAAATATTCACAGATAAGGAATAACCGCATACAATAAACAAAACAGCAGACATTGCAGTTACGAATGTTTGCTGTTTTTTATGTTAGATAAATATTCACAAAAATTATAATAGCTTTTGCTTTGGTGAATAATCCAGTTGTTTCATTTTCTCTAATTCTAGCCTTAATTTTTCCGTTTCGAGTAAAAAGTTTTCTTGCTTTAATTTTTCTAATGCTAATTCTTCCTTTAATAGCTTTTGTTTTATTACTGCCTGCTGTCTTTTATGACTCGTAATAATTGCAACAGTAGGGATAATAATTGGTATTGATAAAGCCATAACAATTGCAATAATATCCTCCATACATTTACCTCCTTTTATATTGTGACTGATACAAATTTATCAGGGAATCTTAAAATAGGTTATTTCGTTTTATCAGAGAAGCGTTTAAAAATCCTTATATAAACTAATAGTACGAAATATATTTCGAAAAGTTTCAATTATGAAAAGAAAGTTTCTAATGATTTAAATCATGCAAAGATAATTTACCTTTTCATCAATTTTTGCTAGTCATCATATTCTACGATTTTTGCTCATATGATGGACAAGAAGGGTTGTCTTAGGAGGGGAACGAATTGGAAGCAAATTTGTTAGTGCTAAAGGATAATTACCATTAATGAATCGGACTATGCTGACGTATGTAAGTTTATTTATTGGTGCCACAGTGCAAGGAGTGGCAATGTCATTATTTTTATTCCCACATTCCATCCCTTCTGGAGGGGCAGCAGGTTTAGCAATTTTATTAAATTATTTTTTTCATTTACCACTTGGTTTAGGGCTCTGGTTTTCAAATGCTGTTTTTTTAATTTTCGCTCTAAATTATTTTGGTTTTACATGGACGGTCAAAACAATTTTATCTGTTGCAACTACATCGACTGTCGTTAGTTTTTTTAGCCAAAGTCTCATCCATCCACATATACATATTAGTCTCGATATACTTTTTGGCGGAATTTTATTCGGAATAGGCGTTGGTTTACTGATTCGAGTTGGATCTTCCAGTGGGGGAATGGTCATACCTGCTTTGATGATTGCGAATCATCGCCAATGGAATCCTGGAAAGGTAATGTTCGCAATTAATCTATTTATATTTTTATTAACATCGATTGTTATTGATTATAAAATTGTATTCTACGCAATTATTTGCCAGTTTATTTCTTCCAATATCATTGATTACATTTATGAGCTGAAACTACAGCAAGTGAAAATTTTCTTAACACCTTCCTGGAGAAAAAAATAGCAGTAAAAGGGAAAGCAGCCTGAGGGATATACCCCTCAAGCTTAAGATTTGAATAAAATTTATTACGGCAATAGTTGTTTTTCCTTTAAATATGCGAGAACTTTTTGAACAGATTGATGGATGGATAATTGATTGGTGTCTATGATGATTTCTGGATTTTGTGGTTTTTCATATGGAGAGCTAATACCTGTAAAGTGGGGAATTTCTCCTTTTCTAGCTTTACTATATAAACCTTTTGGATCTCGTTTTTCACATACTTGTATCGGACATTGGAGATATATTTCAATAAATTCATCTTGTGCAAACATCTCTCGTATACGATTCCGATCTTCCTGAAATGGAGAAATAAAAGCTGTTGATACAATGATTCCACTATCGACAAATAATTTTGCTACTTCTCCAATTCGCCTAATATTTTCTTTTCGATCATACTCCTGAAAACCTAAATCCTTATTTAATCCGTGGCGAATATTGTCACCATCCAGTACATAGCTATAATAGTGATTTTTAAATAATTCATAATCCACTGCATTTGCTAATGTTGATTTACCAGAGCCTGATAATCCAGTGAACCAGAGGACACAACTTTTGTGTCCGTTTTGAATATGGCGATCTTTTTTGGAGACCATTAATTCATGCCATACAATATTTGAATGAATACTCATAATATCCCCCTTTTATTTATATTTGTAAAAATTAGGAAGGGAGCTAAATGGTGATGTTCCCTAGTCTTGTATCGATGGATTGCTTTTGTTCATACCATTAATTAATACATCAACAACTTCTGGACGGCTAAATTCTTTTGGAGGCTTTTCTCCATTTTTCAGCATTTCACGAACTTTCGTTCCAGATAAAATGACATGATCGTGTCGATCATGTGGGCATGTTTTTGCAGATGCCATGTTTTCGCATTTTTTGCAATAAAAGCTATGCTCAAAAAATAGTGGTTGTATTCCTATCTCATCCTTATCAAAATGTGAGAAGATTTTTTGTGCATCATAAGTTCCATAGTAATTTCCAACACCAGCGTGATCTCTACCGACAATAAAGTGAGTACATCCATAATTTTTCCGTACAATTGCATGGAAGATTGCCTCTCTTGGCCCAGCATAACGCATAGCGGCAGGGAATACAGATAAAAACACCCGATCGTTAGGATAATATTGATCAAGTAGTACAAAATAACTTTGCATTCGTATATCACTAGGGATATCATCCGACTTTGTTTCTCCGACTAACGGATGTAGTAGGAGACCATCGACAATTTCAAGTGCAGATTTTTGAATATACTCATGGGCACGATGAACTGGATTACGTGTTTGAAAACCAACAATCGTTTTCCAACCTAATTCGACAAACTTTTTGCGAGTTTCCTTTGGGTCTAGGTGATATGCTTGAAAATTGCGCTTCTGCGGTCGTCTTACCATTGTAATGGGTCCGGCAATATAGACATTTGGTCGGTCGAACAGTTTTTTCACGCCTGGATGTTTGTGATCTGTCGTTAAATACACGTTTTCCGCTTCTATATTTTTATTCGGATAATACATTTCTATTAGCTCCATAATCCCATATACGATTCCGTTGAAAGCTAAATTAACTGTTTCTCCAATGATAAGCGTTTCGGCTACGTTTTCGGTGACTGCTAATGTAATTGGAAGTGACCATGGTATTCCAGAAGCTAATCTCATGGAATGAACGACAGATTCATAATCTGCTTTTGCCATAAATCCTTCTAGGGGACTATATGCTCCATTTGCCAGAAGTTCTAAGTCACTTAATTCTTGTTCACTTAGTTCTATTGTTTTTTGTAATGGATCTATTTCAACAGTGAAATTTATCCGCTCCATTAGTTTCCCGCCATGTGGCATATTTGCAATCAATTTTCCTCCCCAACTTTCTCATTTGTATTTATCCATTGTGGTTTTTTCAGTTGTTTCCCTAAGGTTTCGTAATTTTCCCGCAGACTGAGCAAGATAAATAGAAAGGAATGCTATCCTTGATGTAGCCCGCATTCGGTTTTGTTCTGTCCAGCCCAGCGACCTGCACGTGTATCATCACCTTCTGACACTGGGAGTGTACATGGTGCACAGCCGATGCTTAAGTAGCCTTTATCGTGTAGTGGATTATATGGTAAATGGTTTAACTCAATATAGGTTAAAATATCGTCCCATTTCCAATGAATTAATGGGCAAATTTTTATTTGTTTAAATTTCTCATCCTTATTTATATATTCCGTTTTGCTTCTAGATAGGGATTGTTCCCTTCGTAATCCTGAAAACCATGCTTTTGCTCCATTTAACGCTTCCTTTAGCGGAACTACCTTTCGAATATAGCAGCAAAGGTTTGGATTGACTTTCCATAATTCCTCACCATACCATTTAGCTTGTTCACTAAGAGATATATTTGGTTGAACCATTTCAATCTGCATACGAGGGTATCGTTTTTTTATTTTTTCTATTAGTTCATACGTTTCTTTAAAATGGAGACCTGTATCTAGAAATTTGATTTTTGCATCTTTTTTTACTTTGCTAATTAAGTCGATTAACACAATTCCTTCCGCACCAAAGCTGCAGGCATAAACAATTTCATCGTCCTGATATTGTTCGTATGCCCATTTGATCACATCAAAATAGTCCCGAAAGCCATTCAATATGGAGCTAACAGCTTCATCTTCCCAAGTTTCATATGTTAATGGGGTAATCAAAACGTTATCTTCCTTTCCTTTATACTTTTATCAATGGATAAGGTAATCATTTGATTATTATCCAGTGTAATCTTGTTCATCTGGTTTAAATTTCCTGTTTGGATAAGCGATAACAACGCCCGTATCCATGCCCCATGACCAAACACGAGAACATGTGTGTACGTTTGATATTTTTTTAAAAATAAATAAACGCGCTGCTGCAGCTGTGTTAATTTTTCTCCGAGCTCCACTTGTAATGGCTCTTCTAACCATTGATCACCTAGCATTTCCATTAATAAGCTTTTCGGTCTTCCTTCGAATGTACCGAAATCTAATTCATCTAACAAGGTATCGACTTGTGCAGTAAAACCATATGCATTTGCTGTTTGCATTGTCCGCGACAGCGTACTAGCTAAAATCATATCAGGCTGTGGTAGTTTTTTTAATCTCTTTAGATTTTTCGTAATTTGGATTTGATCCTCCAAAATAATGGGGGAGATAGGAATATCCTTTCTACCTTGTAGTTTTGTTTTTTTATTCCAATCAGTCGGTAAATGACGAATTAAGGTAATTTGCATGCTAAGTCCTCCAAAAAAAAGGTTTCACTACGTAGACCGAGTCGTTCTGTTTCAAGAATTAATACGTCTTGTAATTTTATGTTCCCTAAATTCACATTTGGACCGATTTCATTAATAAAATACATTTGATGCTTTGCAGTTGGTGCTTCGAAAATAATCTTTTTCGTATCTAAATCTTGAATAAGCTCCTGAATTAAATTCGACTTAATCTCGCCCGTTTTCTCATAAATTCCGGATGTACCTGAATCTCTTCCTTCAGTGATTACATATTCACAGCCTGCATTTAATAAGCATTCCAATTCATTTTTCCAATCAGCAATGGACATCGTATTATTTGCATCCTTAGATCCTACCTCCGCAATACAGTGAAACTCTTCTTTTAATTGACGAATCAAGGAGAGTCGTTCAGGGAGTGGAATATTTAACGTACCTGTGGAGATTTCAATCCACTCAATGCCTAATGCATGTAACGTAGCAATATATTCCGAAATTTTCTTTTGATAAAAGCATTTTTCAAATAATGTCCCACCAAAATATGGTTTGATATTATGTTCCTTATATAATGCAATTTTTTCTTTTATATTTGGTGTAACATAAGCAGTGCCAATACCAATTTTTGCAATATCGATAAACGAACTGTAATCCTCTAAAATGGATTGTAATTGTCCAATGGGTATGCCAAAATCGGCAATAGATGTTAAACCATATATTCGATTTTTCTTTGTTCGCTTTGGCAGGTTTAAAAAATCCATAGAAATGCCTCCTTCTATAGTTCTAGAGATAAATTATTCAACTATTAGGCATATGTGTAATGAATGGGCGATTTTTACCAATAATTAGGCATCCGCCTAACGTTCACGAGAAGATAGCCTATGTAATTCTTTTTCCAATTGTATAAACTCAAGCCTCAAATCAAACAATAAACTTGCGTTGATTTATTAACAGTCAGGAGGAGTAATCCTTGGCAAAACAAAAGCACAAAGGTTTAACGATATTAGCCATCGGGTCAATCCCCCTCATTCTTGTTTTAGGAAACTCGATGTTGATTCCAATTTTACCTAGGATGAAAACAGAGCTTGGAATTTCTCAATTTCAATCAAGTTTAGTTATATCTGTTTTCTCCATTTCTGCTGCTATTGCGATTCCTGTATTAGGTTATTTTTCTGACCGTTTTACTAGAAAGGCGGTTGTCATTCCTGCGCTAACCTTGTATGGTATCGGCGGATTTCTAGCAGGAGCAGCATCTGCATGGTTTTCTGGTGCATACACCTGGATATTAGCAGGTCGGATAATGCAAGGAATTGGTGCAGCAGGGACTACATCCATGGCTATGGCGTTAGCAGGAGATTTATTTAAAGGAGGAGAGCAAAGTAAAGTACTAGGTCTAGTAGAGGCATCGAATGGATTTGGGAAAGTAATTAGTCCAATTATCGGGTCATTATTAGCTTTAATCGTTTGGTATGGTGCTTTCTTTGCCTTTCCGATATTCTGCCTTGCGTCCATATTACTTACGATATTTTTTATAAAAGAGAAGAAAAAGCAAAAGGATCCTCCACCTGTAAAACAATATGTCAAAGGTTTAGGATCTGTCTTTAAGACAGAGGGAAGATGGTTATTGGTTGCTTATTTAACGGGTGCCACTTGTTTATTTACACTATTTGGTATTCTTTTCTACATTTCTGAAATATTGGAGAAGGAATTTCAAATTGATGGTGTGATGAAGGGATTAATTTTAGCGATTCCACTTTTGTTTATGACATCTACTTCCTATATTACTGGTAGTAAAATCGGGAAAAACATGAAGCTAATGAAAAAGCTTATTGTTTTAGGATTAATTTTAATGACAGTTTCCTTTGCATCTTTAAGCTTTTTTGAAAAACTTATCCCTTTTTTCGCAGTATTAGTCATTAGTAGTATTGGTACTGGCTTAACCGTTCCATGTATCAATAGCTTCATTACTGGCTCAGTTGCTACCGATAAACGGGGATTTGTTACTTCATTGTATGGGTCCGTCCGGTTCCTAGGTGTTGCAATTGGTCCGCCGATATACAGTACTTTAATGGACTGGTCTCGTACAGGAATGTTTTTAACAACTGCAGGATTAACTTTACTTGTTGCTTTACTGTGTATGGCATTAATTCGAGTGAGTAAGAAGAAAAAGCATCCATCGACAAATAAGGGAAATGATTCTGAAACAGATTCCTTATTCGAAAAATTACAATTAACATAGGAAAGAACAAAAGCCATTCTAGAGGCTATAACAGAAATTTAAATAAAAGGAGTAGATAGATTTGGAAATATATTTCTCGCCTGAAGTAATTACCCCTCATTTTCAAGCATTAAATGTGGTAAATTCTGATGATAAAGCGGTTGGGAATATTGCGTTCATGTTTGACGAGAAGAAGATTTATGTGTACGGTATTTTGGAAGAAGAGGGGGTTGGAGAGAGCTTTAAAGATTTAGTTCAACCATATTTAAAAGGTCTAGCCAAAGCGAAGCCAGGATTGGATATTTATGCTTGCTTATATGTAGGGTGTGAAAAAATAACATTAGGTGAAGAAGATGAGGATAAAGATAAATAACATTTGATTTCGACAAGTGGAGAATGAAATATCTCCACTTCATTTTTTATACAGAACGAAAAAGGAAAAAATAGAAAGCAAAATTTTATGTAAAGATGAATAAAGAAGAAATTGCCTTCTATAATGTAATTATCAGATTTTTTTCTACTATCAATCATTCCCCTAATTTTACAATCCCAAAACTTTCCAATGAATTTTCTCCTGTTACAAGTGACGTGACAATTTGCTGAAGCATAAATTAAGAACATACCTTTTTTTACGGAGGGGCAGGTCAAGTCTGGAGAGTGGATAATATGACCTTTGGAATAATTGTGTTAGGCCTTTTTGTTGGTTTTTTAGTCGGCCTTTCTGGAATTGGAGGTGCGGCATTATTGACTCCACTTCTTATCTTATTAGGAATTAATCCTACATTAGCGGTTGGAACTGATCTTGCTTATAATTCCATAACAAAACTTGTTGGTTCACTCCAGCATTGGAAACAAAAAACGATAAATTTTACATTAGTTAAGTATTTAGCAATAGGCAGTATTCCAAGTGCGATAGCCGCTGTTCTCTTGCTTCGATTATTTGATACCTTTTTTCAAAATCAGGATGCTATTATCGAACACGCCCTTGGATATGTCCTTATTTTAGTTGCGATAACAACGCTTTATAAAACATTTAAAAAGAATACACTGGAATGGAATGCTATTCAGGAGAAGCCATTGGAGCAGAAAAAGACTTTAACGATTGTTATTGGAGCATTTGTTGGATTTCTCGTTGGTTTAACCTCGATAGGCTCGGGATCATTATTTGCTGTAGCAATGCTGCTTTTTTATAAATTAAAGCCTTCTGAATTAGTTGGGACAGATATAGCACATGCCTTTCTATTAGTGACAGCAGCAGGTTTCATGCATGCAGGAATTGGAAATATCGATTATTTATTAATGATTAATCTACTATGTGGATCCATACCTGGTGTTATCATTGGAAGTAGCTTATCTTCTAAATTTTCTCCAAAACCACTCCGCACAGTAGTTGCCATTCTTATCCTAATTAGTGGCATCAAATTAATTTAATTTCGTTTTTTATAAAGGTAATTAACTAAAGGATTGTTGTTATTTCATGTGGTATGTTTATTAAAAAGAAATGCTTTAGCGGACGGAATACACGAAGACTCCACAAAAAGAAAGGCAGGTGAACCCCGTTAGAAAAAAGCGCAAATCTAGACGAAACCTTAAAAAAAGCTCCCATCAAACAGTGGGAGTTTTCTTCATTTCACAAAAATATACACAATTTTATCAAAAATAAATCATTTTCTAAATCGTAAAATAAACGAGAAGGGATGCGAGGTGTATGTCTACAACTAGCCATTCGCACAAGTATTCGTTGTTTGTATACGTCTCATGTTAGATGGCTATACCTAAAAGCTCCTTTAACGTTAGAAGCGGGAGGTTCATAACGAGATAATAAGAAAAATAACCGGAAAATGTTCCTAACAAACAACCTACTAATACATCTGACGGATAATGCAACCCTAAAACAATGCGAGACAATGCTACGGAAACACCGATAAACACCATGAAAAGTGATATCGAGTTTAACGGAATAAATAAAATAAAAGGAATAAGAATAGCAAATATAGCAGTAGTATGTCCCGATGGAAAGGAATGATCTTGTAATGGATTTTCCGTTACATGGATTTCGTCTAATACTAAATACGGTCGTTTACGCGGAAATATTTTTTTTACAATTGCCACTGGAATATGACTAATAATTAAAGAAAGGACACTTGCAAGAGCAGTCAATTTGACTAAACCAGTGGAAAGAAAGAGCAATAGAACACTCGCTGCAATCGTAAACGTTGCACCACCTAGATGAGTGATGGTATGAAAATAATGAATCAAGTAGCGCCTGTTTAAATGGTGATTAATTTTACGAAAAATCTGACATTCCAATTGATATAAATAACTCATGTATTTTATCACCAACATCACTCCTTTAATTAAAAGATACTCGATATAGTATAGTTAGTAAATAAATATTATGAAAAAAGATATCTTTTAAAGTATTTTACAATAACGTAAAATATCATCAGTTGACAGATAATCGATAATATGATAATTATTTAAAGGGAATTAGCACTCGCAAGTTTAGAGTGCTAAAACAAAAATATAAGACGGAATCCTATGGAAGGGGGAAATTCTCGAATGGAAAGAAAACAATTCCAAGCAGAATCAAAAAGACTTTTAGAAATGATGATTAACTCCATTTATACAAAAAAAGAAGTATTTTTACGGGAGTTATTATCCAATGCAAGTGATGCCATTGATAAAATTTATTACAAAGCATTAACAGATGACAATTTAACGTTTAATAAAGATGATTATTACATAAAAATAGTACCTAACAAAGAAAACCGGACATTAACCATTTCCGATACTGGTATTGGTATGACAAAGGAAGAGCTAGAAACAAATTTAGGTACAATAGCAAAAAGTGGTTCCTTAGCATTTAAAAAGGAAAACGAATTAAAGGATGGTTTTGATATTATTGGGCAATTTGGTGTCGGCTTTTATGCTGCATTTATGGTTGCCGATGTTGTTACTGTCACAAGTAAAGCATTAGGTAGTGGCCAAGCCTATAAATGGGAATCCGAGGGTGCAGATGGATACACGATAGTAGAAGCGGAAAAAGATAGTGTTGGTACAGATATTGTTTTACAAATAAAAGCTAATACAGAAGATGACAATTACGATGAATACTTAGACGAATGGACACTACGTAATATCGTAAAAAAATATTCCGACTTTATACGTTATCCAATTAAAATGGATGTAACAAAAAGTAAACCAAAAGATGGCGACGACAAAGAGTTTGTGGAGTATACCGAAGAAGAAACGATTAATAGCATGGTACCACTATGGCGAAAAAACAAAAGCGAAATAACCGATGAAGATTACGAAAACTTTTATCAGGAAAAACGCTACGGTTTTGATAAGCCATTAAAACATATTCATTTAAGTGTAGACGGAACGGTTCGCTACAATGCCATTCTTTATATTCCGGAAAAGACACCGTTTGATTATTATACGCCAGAATATGAAAAAGGCTTGGAGCTTTATTCCAATGGCGTATTAATTATGAACAAATGTGCAGATCTCCTACCAGACTATTTCAGTTTTGTTAAAGGTATGGTTGACTCAGAGGATCTTTCCTTAAATATATCTAGAGAAATGCTACAGCATGATCGTCAATTGAAATTCATTGCCAAAAACATTAAAAATAAAGTAAAACGTGAATTGGAAACAATGCTGAAAAATGAACGTGAAAAATTTGAAAAGTTTTATGCATCATTTGGCCGCCAGTTAAAATTTGGTGTTTATAGTGATTTTGGTGCAAACAAAGAAACATTACAGGATTTACTCATGTTCTATTCCTCAAAAGAGAAGAAATTAGTCACATTAGCAGAATATGTGGAAAGAATGCCAGCGGATCAAAAATATATATACTATGCCACTGGTGAATCTTATGAACGTATTGAAAAGCTACCACAAACAGAGCTTGTTGCAGACAAAGGCTTTGAAATTCTGTACTTTACAGAAGACATTGATGAATTTGCGATAAAAATGCTACTAAATTATCAAGAAAAAGAATTCAAATCTGTATCAAGCAGTGATTTAGGAATTGAATCGGAAAATAAGGAATCCGAAAAAGAAGCGGCAGAAAAAGAGTACAACGAATTGTTTGATTACATGAAAAACGTTTTAGGTGACAAAGTGAAAAACGTTAAGGTATCTCATCGTCTGAAAACACATCCGGTATGTATCTCCACAGAAGGAGAAATTACGATTGAGATGGAAAAAGTATTAAATGCAATGCCAAATAATAATCAACAGGTAAAAGCAGATAAAGTACTAGAAATTAATACGAAGCATGAAGTGTTTGAATCACTTAAATCTGCCTTTGAAAAAGATAAAGAAAAGCTAGATTTATATACGAAGCTCCTCTACAATCAAGCATTATTGATTGAAGGGCTTCCAATTGAAGACCCTGTAGAATTTACGAATGATATGTGTAAAGTGATGGTATAATCACATTTGCTCTACCAATAAAAAATGGTAGAGCTTTTTTTTGCTATTCAATAGCTGCTCGTTACTTTATAATTAAAAAAAGTAGAAAGTGGGGGAGGAAATGGAGAAAAGTAATCGATTTGAGCCAATAGAAGCCGCAAAACAATTTGTGGATTCTCATTTTCCAAATTGCCAAGGGGCAATACTGGCAGGGAGCGTTGTTCGTGGTGAGGCTACCGATAAATCCGATTTAGATATTGTCATTTTTGATCAGCAATTTCCGACTTCCTATCGGGAATCCTTTATCGAATTTGGTTGGGCAATCGAAGCGTTTGTACATAATAAAATGTCTTACAAGCAATATTTTGAAAATGATTATAAAAGGGCAAGACCATCGTTACCGAATATGGTTGCTGAGGGCATTATTTTAAAGGATGAGGGCATTATTACGAATATTAAAAGAGAAGCGGATGAATTGCTAGCAAATGGTCCAGAAAAGTGGACGTTACATACGATTATGTTGAAACGCTACTTTATTACAGATGCATTAGATGATTTCATCGGTTGCTCAAACCGAGCGGAAGAACTTTTTATTGCAAACCAGTTGGCAGAGCTGGTAAGTGAATTTGTGCTGCGGACGAATCAGCAATGGATTGGTACCTCTAAATGGACTGTCCGCGCCTTAAAACACTATGATCCATTGTTTGCTGCCCATTTTGTACAAGTATTTGATACGTATTACACGGATCGCAAGAAAAATGAAATTATTACATTCGTACAAGACGTACTAAAACCATATGGTGGAACATTATTTGCTGGATTTTCGTTAGGAAAAAGCAATTCAAATTAGAAGGAGAGAAAAAAGTATGCTACAAGTACCAGCGGTTGGGGAATATGCTCCCTATTACGAACCATATATTCGATTAGTTTCAGACGGAAATCTTTTGGAGCGTCTAGAAGTCCAACGGAAACAAACTAAAGAATTATTCGAGCATTTAACAGAGAAGCAAGCAACCTTTCGCTATAGCCCGAATAAATGGAGTATGAAAGAGGTTTTAGGACATATAACAGATACAGAACGCTATTTAAGTTATCGGCTTTTTTGTATTGCACGTGGGGAAACGAAGCCACTACCTGGTCACGATGAAAATTTATTTGTAGAAACCGCAAATTTTAATAATCAATCGATGGAACAGTTACTAAATAATTTCTTATCAGTAAGACAGGCAACACTTCAGTTAATTAAAACATTGCAACCCACTGATTGGTTAAAGCTAGGAAATGCAAACGGCTATCGTGTTACGGTTCGTGCTCAAGCATATATCATCGCAGGGCATGAAATGCATCACCAAAATATAATAAAGGAAAGATATTTGTCTGCAGCAAATTTTCCAAAATGAAAAAAATAGCCTCCAGTTAGTTAAAAGGAGGCTATTATATTCCAATGCTTGTTTCTAAACAATAAAAAGTACGGCAAAACTTAAGCATAACGAAGTAATAATTAAGGCAAGCAGAGGTCTCCATGCTTTTGTTCGTAAATCATGAAGGCTAATGTTTAAGCCAAGTCCAACCATTGCAGCTGTTAAACACCAGCTGGTAAATGTTGCAATTCCACTCATCCAATGACCGGATATATGTACGTAGTTTCCATTGATATAACTTCCGAACAGACTCATGAAAATAAAGCCTAGTAAAAACCAAGGAAAATCTATTTTTGCTGCTCTATCCTTCTGTATATGTTTCCTTCGATTCATTAGGAAGATAAGTAGAAGGCTTAATGGAATCAATAGGAATACTCTTCCTAGTTTCGCCAATAACCCCACAGCAAGTGCAGCTTCACCGGCTGGAGCGGCAGCTAATGCTACATGTGCCAGCTCGTGTAAGCTTAACCCCGACCAAATCCCATATTCAATCGAACTAAGTGGTAATATCGGGCGTAAAATCGTGTAAGCAACCGAAAAGATTGTTCCTACTAAAGCTATCATCGCAACACCGATAGCCGTATCTTCATCTTTTGTTTTCAGTATTGGTGCAACCGCAGCTATTGCAGCAGCACCGCAAACGCCTGTTCCGATACCAGCTAAAATAGCAATTTGTTTATCTGCTCGTAATAATTTTGCTAGCCACATCATTAATAAAATGGCAAAGGTAATAACTCCGGCATCTCGTACAAGTAACATTAATCCATCCTGAAAAATGATATCCATATTTAATTTTAAACCATATAAAATTATCGCAAAACGTAATAATTTTTTCGATGAAAAGGTGATGCCTTTCCGAATTGCTTCAGGATATCCGAAAAATTGACGGTAAATAATTGCAAGAACAATTGCGGATGCCATTTGACCTACGTGATCAAATCCTGGTAAATATGCAAAAAGAAATCCAAAGAATGCAAGAACAAAAGTAAATCCAACCCCTAAAGCCCATCGGAGAGTTGGGGCGAGGGCAGTGGCATTCTTTTGTTCAGGGATTTTTAATTTTTTTGCTTCCATTGATAAACTCCTTTAACCTTGTTTAGCCTTGCTCAATATATTATAACAATAAATCATTTCGTTATTGTTGAAAACAATTTCTTTCATGATCGACATTGCTTTCATTTTTTTGAAATGTATTCCAAGGTTTATGCTTACGTTAAAGGAGTACCTAGATTAATACAAAAAAAGATACTTAATGCATTATCCACTCTAAAAAATTAGTTACTACTAGGATCATACTCATCCAAAGATAGAGTTGTTACCTCGGTATATTCGCCAGATTGCTTCTCATCTTGGGAAGCCTTTGTTTCTAATTCTTCATCATTGTCGATTCCAGGTGCGATCGTTGCATTCGTTTTTGTTTGTTGTTTCTTCATATACTTGAATTCCTCCCATAATTTCGTTTTACAATTTTTTCTATAGCAAATTTCCTGTCAATTGCAATCTCCTAAAACAATCGAACATCAACTTATTATTAACATTAGTCCGCAGGATTAGCTTCCACAGCTATTTGATATGCATCTAAAATAAATTCCCGGGTGTCAGGATTTTCTACACCAACTAAATATTGCTGACCATCCTGTTGTTCCATTTTCATCAAAGCCATTGCTTCCTCATGCTGGATTAAGGCATATTCTTCACCATTCAATTCAAACATCGCTTCTACAATATACGTTTTTTCTTCCCCATTATTGTCTTTTACCGTAATAGAATTTCGATATACTTGGTCCATAATTTTTTCCTCCATAAATGATGCTTCTAGGAAAAGTATGTACTATTTAAGCGAAAAAAACGCGCAAAAAGGAACGGAAATAATTTCAAATACAGCGGAACAACTCTAAGACTGCATATGTTTGGATAATAAAAGACAGAAAGACAAAAAATAAAAATAGGGGGTGCGATAATGCCGCATGGGAAAGAATTAGCGCAATTACCAAAAACGACTACTTCAAAAAATATCGGAGACAATCAAAAAAGCAAACGGATACGCCAGGAAGGACAACCCACTGATCCAAAAAGCTTCGGAAGAGGTAAGATTGGTGAAAATGGATAGGATAGAGGATGGTTTACCATCCTTTTTCTAGATTGTTCAATATTTAACAAGAATACAGGAAGTTTTTTTGGTAAAATAAACAAGGGAAATTTTTAAAAGAAGGAAGCAGAAAATGGAACTAACTATTACTTTACTTATTTTAAGTTTGTCTATTGCATTATTTATCAATGGTCGAATCCGAACAGATCTAGTCGCGATAATAGCCTTGTTAACATTAACTGTATTAGGAATATTAGAGCCATCCGAGGCATTTGCAGGATTCTCTAATACTACTGTTATTATGCTTGCAGGTCTTTTTATTGTCAGTGGCGGCGTTGTCAGAACTGGATTAGCGCAAAAGGCAGGACAATTATTATTACTCTATTCCAATAAAAATGAGACAAGATTATTTGTTTTACTTCTACTAGTGGTCGCAATTGTTGGCTCTTTTATCAGTAATACCGGAACGATTGCTATTTTACTACCAATTGTGATTAGTATCGCGATGCGTATGAACATTAGTGCATCAAAATTTCTAATACCACTGGCTTTTGCTAGTAATTTATCTGGATTGATGACATTAATTTCTACACCGACTAATTTAATTGTCAGTCAAATTCTTGTAGATTCTGGCTATCAAAAATTAGGATTTTTTAGCATAACTCCTTTAGGAATCATTGCATTTATTGTTGGGATTACGTATTTATTAGTCGTTCGAAATCGCTTGTTGCCAGAGGATAACAAAAAACAAGCTCCTACTAATCATTCATCTAGTCCAAGTAAACTAATGTCACGATATCATTTAACCGAGAATTTACACCGCGTAAAGGTGACTGAAGTTTCACCAATAGTAAATCAATCGCTAAGTGAATTAAATTTACCTTTTCGCTATCATCTTATTATCTTAAAAATTGAACGAAAAAATAATGAAGGATTACATTTATTACCAAATACATACCAAGAAATGGCGGGACCAAATAGTATTATCCATGCCAATGATATTTTATTTATTCAAGGATCACCTACACAAATTGCGAAATTTGCTTTTGATTATCAATTAGAAATTGAACCACATAGTGATAATGAAAAGTTCGTATCTAGAGAAATTGGGATAGCAGAAGTATTATTGAACCCTAATTCTAAGCTAATAAATGAAACTGTAATGAAATCAGGTTTTCGTGAAAAATACCAATTGAATATTATCGGAATTAATCGTAAAGGAACCTTCATTTTGGAGGATATTTCGGATGTTCGCCTTCGTTTCGGGGATGCACTTTTAGTACAAGGTACATGGGAAGAAATCGAGTTTCTTACGAAGGATACAAGTGAAGTGGTAGTAGTCGGACAACCAAAAGAGTATGCAAGTATCGCTACAGCTAACGGAAAAGCGCATATTGCAGCCGCTATTTTATTATTTATGGTTTTCTTTATGGTATTTGATATTTTACCAACGGTAGTATCTGTCTCGATTGCAGCAGTACTTATGATCTTTACTGGATGCTTACGGAATATGGATGATGCCTATAGTCAAATTAATTGGGAAATTATTATTTTGATCGCTTCCATGTTACCAATGGGAACAGCGCTTGAAAAAACCGGAGGAATGTCGGTTATTTCGAATACGATGATCAATCTTTTAGGGGGATTTGGACCATTAGGTGTATTAGCAGGAATTTATTTAGTGACCACCATTTTTGGCCAATTTATTAGTACAACCGCTACAGCAGTATTATTTGCACCGATTGCAATGAATGCAGCAATGGAAATTGGGGTTAGTCCATATCCGTTTGTAATGGCTGTCGCAGCTGCGGCAGGTTTATCATTCACTACTCCATTTTCGCCAACAAATGCGTTAGTCATGACTGCTGGTAATTATAAGTTTATGGATTTCTTCCGAGCTGGTTTTCCGTTAATTTTTATTATGTTTATTGTCATGATGATTGTCATTCCATTTCTATACCCATTTTCGTAATAATTTTTTCAAATAAATACTAATATCTATGTAGTATTGTAGAAACATTGTATAATAAAATAGATATTTCTAAAATTTTATTGTTTTTGCAATAAGTCGGAATTACTCGGGTAATGTTCTTGTGAATAGACGCTTGATACTAGAGAATAAACAAAATAGGGGTGGGATGGAAATGTCGAATCATTATAATGATTTAATCGGGGATATTTTAGAGTCGGCAGGCGAAAAGGATAATTATAAAGGAAAAGGAATGGGAAAACCATTACCGAAGGAATACTTACAGCGAGACCTGTTTCAAAATTTTCAACAAAAGGCAAAAGATGCAGGCTATGTCCCACAGTGGATTAAATTGCGAAAAGAGATTGCGGCATTACTGGAGACTGCTACAACCGAGGATGAGATTAAAGTCATAAATAAAAAAATTAAAGAATACAATAGTCTTTGCCCAACATCGTTACAAAAGGGTATGGTTCAATTAACTACTTTAGAAAAAGCAAAAGAAATATGGTAAATAAACGTTTATCGATTGTTTTATAAAAAATAAGTGTGTATTACAGAAATGACTTCTATAGCAGGAGTCATTTATTCTGTCTAATTATCCTCTTCATTGTCTACGCTAGAGAATACCAAGTATATATTGAAGGGAGGGATGAACAATGACTACGCTTCAAACGAAACGATTATTTTTACGAGAGTTTATCGACGATGACTTTCCGAGCTTATACGAAATTTTTTCAGATCCAGAGGCTATGAAATTTTATCCCGCTCCATTTTCTCAAGAGAAAACAAAGGAATGGATAAAAAATAATCAAAAGCGCTATAAAGAAGATGGTTTTGGACTATGGGCGGTTTGTTTACAGGATACAGGGGAATGCATTGGCGATTGTGGATTAGTAAAACAACAGTTCATTGACCGCACAGAAATAGAAATTGGTTATCATATTCAAAGGAAATTTTGGGGATATGGTTATGCTACTGAAGCGGCAAGTGTATGTAGAACGTATGGGTTTAAGGAATTAGAAAAAGACCGATTCATTAGTATCATTAAAACTGGAAACATAGCATCCGTTCGTGTAGCAGAAAAAATTGGAATGCAGAAAGAGCGAGAAGATTATATTTTCGGGAATTACTATGACATATATAGTGTTTTAAAAAATAATGAAGTAAAAATAGATAGGGACGTGAAATTTTGAAATCGGCAGCATTACATCCATGGAAAAAGAACATTATCCTTTTTTTAGGCAGCCAAACGATCTCTTTGTTCGGCTCCTCTTTAGTACAGTATGCCATAATGTGGTACATAACCATTCAAACACAATCTGGAATGATGATGACTATATACATCGTATGTGGCTTTCTTCCATCCTTTTTTCTCTCTCCTTTTGCCGGTGTTTGGGCAGATCGCTACAATAGGAGATTCCTAATTATTTTTTCAGACTCTATCATTGCATTAGTAACCCTTATTTTAGCTGGTTTATTTTTATTAGGCTATGATTCATTTTGGCTTCTTTTTGCCATATCAGCCATCCGTGCATTAGGAACAGGTGTTCAAACACCTGCAGTTGGTGCATTTATTCCCCAGCTAGTTCCAGAAGATAAACTGACAAAGGTGAATGGTGCAAACGGGAGTATCCAAGCACTTGTCATGCTTGTTTCCCCAATGCTAAGCGGAGCACTATTAACATTCGCACCAATCGAAATGATATTTTTTATTGATGTAATTACGGCAATAATTGGCGTTGGTATATTACTTCTTTTTGTCAAAGCACCAGCACATCATAAGGCACAACAGCAGCAAACCACTAGCTATTTTAGTGATATGAAAAAAGGCTTTCAATATATTGGCCATCATGCATTTTTAAAACGTTTTTTCCTGTTTTTTGCGGTTTTCTTTTTGCTAACAGCACCAGCAGCATTTTTAACCCCACTCCAAGTTACAAGAACCTTTGGAGATGAGATATGGCGATTAACGGCAATTGAAATTATTTTTTCTATCGGAATGATGATAGGTGGCGGAATAATTGCTGCTTGGGGAGGATTTCGCAATAAAATCCATACGATGACATTAGCAGCATTACTGTTTGGAATCTGTACATTTGCACTAGGTGCGATTACCTTTAATTTTTGGCTTTATTTAATTTTTATGGGAATCGTAGGGATTGCGATGCCAATATTTAATACACCTG
Organism: Perspicuibacillus lycopersici; assembly: GCF_025660475.1. Lineage (GTDB taxonomy): Bacteria > Bacillota > Bacilli > Bacillales > Caldibacillaceae > Perspicuibacillus > Perspicuibacillus lycopersici. The sequence continues at coordinate 55,156 of NZ_JAOUSF010000005.1, read as the reverse complement.
CCACCGTGTTACTCCAAGAAAAAGTAGAGGGAGATTATCTCGGTCGAGTTTTTGGAGTATTAAGTATGATATCAACATCGATGATGCCAATCGGGATGCTAGTATTTGGACCAATTGCTGATATTATTGCAATTGAATGGTTACTAGTTATTACAGGAACTTTATTATTTATCCAAGGATTTTTCTTACTGGCAAGTAAAGTACTAGTAGAAGCAGGTAAACCACTAGTAAACGGAACAAATACTATTGAATATGCTAACGAAGAACCGTGAAGCTTCATTATGTTCACGGTTTTTTCTCTATGAATTGTCGCTAAACTTAGTACAAAAGGCTTATAACTCGTTGATAGTATATATGGTATAATTGTAAAAAAGGAAATATTCCGTAATTGATGGAGGAACTATGACACAAGTGAAACCAAGAGTGTTTATTGGTTCATCTAGAGAAGCGATAAAATATGTAGATGCTGTACACGAATTACTTTCTTTTCATGCAGAAGTTACACCTTGGTCAGCAGGAGTCTTTCATGTAATGGATTATCCAATGGAAAATATTGAACAACACTTAAATAGAAGTGATTTTGCGGTATTTATATTTTCTCCGGACGATCTTGTGCTTATGCGTAATAAGCTATATTTTGCAACTAGGGATAATACTTTGTTTGAAATGGGGTTATTTTGGGGAAGATTAGGACGAGGACGAGTTTTTTGTATCATTCCTAGTTCCGTTCCAAAAGAATTTGATGGTAATCCAGTAGATGGTTACCATATCCCGACGGATTTATCTGGTTTAACAGTTCTAATATACGAGCAGCGAACCGATGGTAATTTACATGCAGCAGTAAATGTTGCTTGCAGTCATATTAAACATGTAATACAAAAAAAGCATGTTTTTCAGGATCCTGCAAAAGAATTGGAAAAGGTTCAAACGAAGATGGATGAAGATTATGCGCTCATTCGTTTTTTACGAAAATTAACAAAGGAATTACTAGCAGATCCTACAAAGCAATATGAGTATTTATTTGAAGGACTTTGGAATGCCTTTTCTACACCGGATTCTTACTCAATTGAAGGAATTGGTATATATAAGGCAGAGCAAACCGACGGATTAAGGCAAATTGCTGGAAATGACGGTCGAAACAAATTTTTTCCATTTAACATAAACGATGGCAGAAATGAAGATGAAAAAATTATTGTTGTAGATTGTTTTTTAAAAAATGAAGAACAAGTTTTACTAAGAAATCAATATATTGATAATAAATACGTATTTTGTTATCCTATTGAAAAGCATTTAGTCATTACAATATCCATCACCGGAAGGAAAAAATTATTAGATGCAGATATTGATCACATCTTTCTTGCCAATCATGACTTAATGAAGGCCATTCATTACCTATTTGGGGGTATTAATCATGAATAGTGTATCCAAATTATTTAAAGGAAAAAATGATATTCCAGAAAAAAATGCTTATAAAATCGGAAAACCGGTAAAAGGAGTAAAAGGAATTGTTCCTTCCAAAAATGGGAAGGAAGAATCTGGTTTAGTCATTTATAAGAGAAAAGCTGAGTATAAGTTTAATGGTTAATTTTTCTACTTCACTTATTTCTAAGCGACAATAACAGTTTTTATTTCATTCAATGCTTACAGACGATTGCTTTCATAGTAATCGTTTTTTTGTATACATAATAAGGGGAAAAGGGAGAGGACTCTTCATGCAAATTACAGATACAATTCCAGCATTTCCAAAAGAAGTAACTATCCAAAAGCTTAAAAAATATTACGAGCAGTATCCAGAGGCATTTAACGAATATTTTACCTATCACTGCAAAGCGACCGACTTAGATTCACGCTTAGCAACTGCAATTAAAGCATATGAGGATTCCATGCCTTCGATTGTAAAGGTACATAAAAATATAGCCAATTACATCACAGAGATTTCAAAGCTGTACGAGGATCAATATCAAATCAATTTTCCAATACAGGTGTATCTTATTATTGGTGCATTTGGTTCCAATGCTTATACACACCGACAAATAATCCCAAATATCACCTTTGCATTAGAAAAGCTAAGCAGTGAAGAGGATCCATTACTTGTGCTAATCGCCCATGAATTTGGTCATGCAGCACATAATATTATCACCAATCAAACACAATTTGAATGGAAAATGATGCAATGGGAGCATCCGTATACTTGGTTGTTACAGGAAGGTGCTGCAACCCATCTTTCTAGAAAAATTATTGCTAACAAAGAACCATCAATTTATTTTTCCCATGATTTACACGGTGAAGCTTGGCTATCATTCGCCCAGGAAAACAGTTGCAAAATCATCCATCAATTTTATCAAGATAGTAATGCGGAAAATCGTTCTGTGTATAAAGAATGGTTTTCGATAACTGGCGGTTCCAACTTTGGTCATAGTCGCTTAGCATATTTTATCGGTGATATGCTATTTCAAGATTTTGTCCAGATGTATGGAGAAAAAGGCGCATTATTACTATGGACAAAACGAGATTTTATCTATTTAGTGGACGAATGGTTCAAAAGCAGAATGTGAATGTTACATAATACTATTTTTCCAGATTACAAGCTGCTTTTGCTATAATTTTTTTATAATAGAGAAAATATGATCAAAAGTATAGAAATATATTTGATTCATTTGTTATGCTATATATAAATTTCAAATATTTACAATAACTTTTCCCGGGGAAGCGCATGTTTAGACAAAAATAGTAAGCGAATGATATTTTTGCACACATTACATCATAGAGCAGAGGATGATTTTATGAAGTTGGTTATGATTTTCGGACCACAAGCAGTAGGGAAAATGACGGTTGGCCATGAATTAGAAAAAATGACAGAGTTAAAGCTCTTTCACAATCATATGACGATTGATTTAGTTGGGCAATTTTTCAATTATAGTACCCCGGCAGGAAAACGATTGGTATATTTATTTCGTGAGGAAATTTTTAAGGAAGCGGCCGTTAGTGATTTATCTGGTATGATCTTTACCTATGTTTGGGCATTTGATTTACAAGCAGATTGGGATTACGTTGCAAAAGTAAAGGAGCTTTTTGAGTCAAATGGGAATTCGGTCTATTTCGTGGAATTGGAAGCTCAGTTATCAGAGCGCCTAAAGCGGAATAAAACACCCCATCGTTTGGCACATAAACCATCGAAACGAGATCTTGCATGGTCTGAACAAGATTTACTTACAACGTTGGACAAGCACCGTTTAAACTCATATGTAGGAGAAATCCAAGAAGAAAACTATCTTAGAATTGATAATACTAGCTTAAGCGCAAAAGAAGTTGCGGAATTGATTAAAAGGACATTTCGGTTATAAAAACAAAAAATTCTAAACAATATTTATAAGGTGGTAGAAAAAATGGCACAATTTAAAGTAAAAAAACTGAACAGTATTGTAATTCACGTAACGAATTTAGATGCATCCTATCATTTTTACAAACATGTATTAGGTTTTTCAGAGGAAATTCGAGATGCTGGTATGGTCTGGTTTTCGATTGGCGAAGAGGAGAAGACGACTATCTTACTCCATTCCTCCGATAAGACAGAACCAGTAGACTATGGTATTTCCTTTGATATACTTGTGGATGATGTTGATCTCCTAATAGAGACTGTTAAACAGGCTGGTACAACCATTTTACAAGAACCAATCAATCGGGAATGGGGCGTTAGAGAAGCAATAATAGCAGATCCGGATGGATATAAACTATGGTTCATTCAAACCATTCAATAAGTATAGCGACATTTTTAAAATATCAAATTGCAAAATAAATCCAATTGACATATAATAAAGATAATTATGAATGAAACGGAGGTGGGGAAGGATGTTACGTCAAGCTGTTTTAGTGCACGGTTATAATAAAGATTATTTATATTTTATCCGTGCAAAATTTGCGGTTGTTTTTGCTAACGGGATTCGTCTGCCCTTTTTTAGCAATTTCATAACGCAATACTAAAACAGTGAGCACATCTCTATACCCACATTTTTTAATATGTTCTGTGGAAGGAGGGATTTTCATCTCTCTTTTTTCATGTGAACATTATAAAGGTAAGCCATGGAGAGTTGTATTCGCCATGGCTTTTTTGCATTGCATAAAAATACGAAATAACAAACTGACTTATTGGAGGTAAAACATATGATTATTTGTAGTGTAAATGACGTGAGTAAAATGTATGGTGGAAATACCATCTTTGAAAATATAAGCTTTGATATTAAAGAAGGCGAACGAGTAGGCTTCGTTGGCAGAAATGGTAGCGGAAAAACGACATTATTTGAGCTTTTAGCAGGAAGTGAGCAGCCGGATACTGGAAATATACACTGGAAGAAGGGGTTAGAAATTGGCTATTTAAAGCAAATTCCAACGAATCATCATGCAGCAACTACAAAGGATGTATTAAAACTCGCGTTTTCAGATCTTTTAGCAACGGAAAGGAAAATGAAGGAGCTAGAAAAGCTCATGGCAATGGAAAAAGACTCCATTCATTTAAAAAAGCTGGTAAGTGACTATGGAAATTTATTGGATAAATTTACGCTAGAAGGTGGCTATGAAATCGATACAAACATTGAAAAAATTGTCCACGGTTTAAATATTTCGCATTTACTTGAACAAAGATACGCAACCCTTAGCGGCGGGGAAAAAACAAAGATTGGCTTGGCCCATATTTTATTGAAGCATCCTGATTTCTTATTATTAGATGAGCCAACAAATCATTTAGATTTACTAGCTGTTGAATGGCTAGGTGATTTTATTCAAAATTATCAAGGAACCGTTTGTATTATTTCACATGATCGTTACTTTTTAGATGATGTTACGAATAAAATTTTCGATTTAGAGAATGGAGAAATAAATGGTTATGCTACTAATTTTTCTGGTTATATAAAAGAAAAACAAGAGCAACTTATGCGAGAGTTTCAAGCATATGAGGAGCAACAAAAGAAAATCAAAAAAATGAAGGAAGCAATTAAAAGGCTGAAGGAATGGGCAAATAATGCAAATCCGCCAAATGAAGGACTTCATAAACGGGCAAGAAATATGGAAAGAGCACTAGAACGAATGGAAAAAATCAGCCGTCCTAACGTGAATCCGAAAAAAATGTCATTAGATATGGAGGCAACGACAAGGAGCGGAAAGGACGTTGTATTCCTTCGAAATGTTGTAAAACGATTTGGCGACCAACTTCTTTTTGCTGATGTATCCATGAATATTACGTTTCAAGAACGAGTAGCGATTGTAGGAGAAAATGGTTCAGGTAAATCCACTTTAATCAAACTAATTTTACAACAAATCCCTGCTGACGAAGGGGAAGTGAAAATTGGTAGCAATGTAAAAATCGGTTATTTGTCCCAACACGTATTTGAGGAAGCGGAAGATGTTTCTGTAATAGAGGCATTTCGACAAGAGGTTCCGATGACAGAGGGGGAAGCAAGAAATATATTATCTCGATTTTTATTTTTTGGGTATGCAGTATTCCGAAAAATATCCCAGCTAAGCGGTGGGGAAAAAATGCGTCTCCGTTTGGCACAACTAATGTATCAAGAAATCAACTTTTTAGTATTAGATGAACCGACCAATCATCTGGATATTGAATCACGCGAAGTATTAGAGGAAGCGTTAGAGGACTTTGATGGAACAATATTAGCCATATCCCATGACCGCTATTTTCTTAATAAAATATTTAAGAAAATCTACTGGATTGAAGCAAATCGACTACATGCATTTGCTGGTGATTATAATTGGGCTAAAAAGAAAATGAAAGAGAACGTTCAACAGCCTGTTAAACAGGAGGATAAAAAGAAAAAAGGAAAGCCGAAGCATAATCGTGAAAAAATAGAGTCACAAAAATTAGTAGCGGACGAAAAGGATTTAGAGGAGATTGAACAAAAAATAGGTGAAATTGAAAAGCAACTAGTCAATTGTGAGGAATTAACCATGCTTCAACACTTATATAAGGAAAAAGAAGAGCTCGAGCAGCAATGGGAAATTCTTTGTAGTCAATTAATTCAGTAAAATGTTTTGAAGCAATGATTCCGCTTCCGCTATAATGAAAGAAATAACATAAAAGGATAGAAGAGGAGGATCGTATGAGTAATAATAAAACTACTTCAATGATAAAAATAGAGCGAGCAAACATTGCAGATAGGGAACAAATAAAACATATTTGTAGAAAAGGGTATCTGTATACAACGAAATATTTTCAAAATCAACAGCTAGTGCGACAGAAAATTGCTGAATATTACTCAGCAGCTCGCATTACGAGAGAAATAGAAAACGTAAATACACAATGGCAAGGCTGGGTTGTAGCAAGACAGAACGGAAAAGTAATAGGTGCAGCTGGTGGTGGATTGATAACGGCTAATACTGGTGGTATCTTTGTATTGTATTTAGACTTAGCGGAAAGAAGAAAAGGAATTGGAACAATGCTAGTAAATTATATAACAGAACAACAGCGAGATGCTGGTGCAAAATTACAGTTCGTACGTGTACTACAATCCAATCAGACGGCAATTCATTTTTACCAATCCATCGGATTTCAATTAAAAGCTAATACGATTGATCAAGAGAATCCCGAATTTTCCACTTATACATTACAACGGAAAATATAGTGATAGAAAATACAAGGGAAATGACAACAAAGAAATGTCTTTCCTTTGTACTTACAAGCAAGAAAAATTGGTCAAAAAAAGAAGCCGAACAATCGTTCCGCTCCACTAGATACACGCGTCGAGTTATTTACCTTATCTTTTTTTTCTTTTTCGAATCTACTGTAGATATCGGTTGATTCTTCGTAATCTTTTCAAAAAGTACCTGTACCTGTACATGCTTATCATTAATCTCCTTAATACTTATTATTTTCCCTTTCCGGCCCTTTATTCGAACATCTTCGTCGACGGAAGGAATATGGCTGGATAATAAAGTTAATACAATCGATTGATTCTCTAAATAATGAATTACAAACATTTGATTCGCTCTCCTTATAGTTTAGAATGAAATAGATTTATAACTTCCTTTACTAAAATATGGAGAGAATCACTAGTTTAGAACAAAGTCTAGTAAAAGATATTACCACAAGGAAATACTTTTGATTAAAATAAGCGAATGTATTTAAGAAGCATAGCCGACCTACGATAATCATGGGTAGTGGGAAAACGAGGATTAAATCTAGCAAATAATTACTATCATTGGAATAAGAACTTATAAAACTCTTTAAAAGCTTCTATAATATGATCTTGCTGCTGTAAAGAACTTTCAAGAACAATTTCTTGCATATGTTCTTGAATAAACTGTGTGTACCGATTGTGGAACATTTGCTTATGAACGTAACAATAATAGAAGAGGGGGTTAAAAATATGCAGATTTACGAGGATAACCCGTTAGCAGTCGCATTAATAAACGCCATTCATAATGGAGATCTTGCCGCTTTAACACAGCTTTTATTAACAGATCAACAGTTAGCAAATATCAGAATTATCGAGAAAAACAATGAAAATATCACACGTTCACTATTGCATATCGTAACCGATTGGCCTGGTCATTTGCCAAATGGAGCGGCTACGGTCGAATTATTAGTCCAAGCAGGGGCAGATGTGAATGCACGCATTTCCGAGTCACACACTGAAACACCACTACATTGGGCAGCAAGCTGTGATGACATTGATGTGTTGGACGCACTTATTGATGCTGGCGCAAATATAGAAGCATCCGGAGCAGTGATTGCAGGTGGGACGCCACTAGATGATGCCGTTGCATTTGCGCAGTGGAAAGCAGCACATAGATTAGTAGATAGAGGAGCAAAAATGGCTCTTTGGCACGCAGCTGCACTAGGCAAAATAGATGCAATAGAAGCACATTTTGCAGGTGAATGGCTTTCCAATCAGTATCCGTGGGGAGCATCCAGTACAACTACTCCAGATGCAATAACCGTTTCGTTCTGGTGTGCTTGCCATGGGAGCCAACTGCATACTGCTAAATACTTACTTGCGCGAGGCGCTGCTTTAAATTGGATTTCCGTATGGGATGGATTAACTCCACTAGATGCTGCACTACGTAGCGGTGCAGCTGATTTAGTCGATTGGCTAAAAGCTCAAGGGGCAAAAGCTGCAAACGAGTTATGATGAGTAACTCGTTTGGTTCGGATTAAATATTCAATACTTCGTACAAAATCAACAAAAAAATCAATCCGCTCAAAACGGATTGATTTTTTTTATAAATAGAAAGGACCTAAAAAGATAAGATAACATAAATATTGTATTCCAATAAAATACATGTATTTTCCGATCGTCCCCCACTCACGTTTGATAAGCTGTACACTTACCAAAGCAATAATTGCGAATAATAAAATGTAAACAAAACTATTCCCACTAAACGAAATATAGGCTGGTGCCGTTACATAACTATTTTCAGGGAATAATAAATTACGCGATAATAGTACTGCTACTAGATAGGTTAGGACACCTACATAAAAAACGAGATTATTACTATTTAAATCACGCCTTCTATCTTTAAACCGGTAAATTAAGTGAACGACAAACAAGTACACAATCGGGATAATTAGCCAAAAGCTAATGATAAAAGCAACAAACGCGGAAGTCGCGATATTACTGATTGTTATCCCAAAAGCAATTAATAATTCATTGCCGGTAATTTTTTTCGTTTTTTCGATAATATTTTCATTCGAACTAGCGAGCATTAGATTATATTGCTGTTGAGTAGATTCTTTCCATAAAACTGCATCCTTCGTTAAAAACATTGGTTCTTGTGATAAAGAATAAGTATCACTTAATTTTCTTACCTGTGCTTTACCATCATTAAGTGACATCGAATAAATATTCATTGCCATATTGTCATTCGTATCTTTAAATGTAAAGCCAACACTTCTAAATAGTACTTCCAGGCTATCATCTACTGTTCGTAGTTGAATTTGCGATAAATTTTCTAAAGGTTGATTTGTTACTGGATCAGTGGGTTGAATTCTCGTTAACTCAATTGTCGGATGATGAATATCAAAGGAATCATAATAAAAATAATACATTTTATTTGTACTTAATTGTGATTCAGCAGTAACTGCTAAATGAACGACATTACCATCCTCCGTTAATTCCATTTGATTTAATTTATTACTTGCACCAACATTAATTTCATCCTGCAAAATTAACTCATATTGGTTATTGTCCTTTAGCTGATAGATGGAGAATGTACCAATATTAAGATTACTAGAATAAATAAGTAATAGATCATCGGTAGGTCGGATATTTTCTACTGGATGAGATACTTCCAATAGTTTTTTCTTTTCTTTTGTCATTACATTTAAAGTATATATATCTTGATTTTTCGCATAGTAAATATTTTCATTGATTCCCCGTTGAAAAAGGGTAGCATCAGCCAATTTTTCCTTCGTTTTCCCATCAATAAGAGAATCATCCTTAAAGAGAACTAATTGATCATCATAAATATAAAAGTCTTTAACGGTAGATATTTCTGCATCCACTGTTTCTTCACTTACTATATTATAGTTCGAATCTAATACTTGCTTGATAAGTTTGCCATCGGTTACAAAATAAAGTTCCGTATGATCTTTTTCATGTATTACTTGTGGCGTGTTATAGCTATCAATTGTACGGAGCTTATATTCTCGACTCCAATGATCTTGTGGTGACGAAGTAAATCGTTGAAGATTAATACAATACAATATCATGAGGGCAACTAAAATAAGAAATAAGGGAATTAGCCAATATAATTTGTGTCGAAAAGTATTCATGTTTTCACTCTTTCTGTTTGTCGGAAATATTTTGAAGGATTGCATTTTATTCTATCTTAACATATTTGAAAAAAATTAAAAATAGTGTCATAAATTGTAAAAAATAAAAACAGAAATTTTGCTAGAGTAATAAAGATTACTAACCATCAGTTTGACCAGGTTGATTAATCGTTTCTATTTTCATTTAATTTAAATGATTTTTTATAGCTATCCAGCAAATGATATTAGGAGTGATTTTTATTTTACATAAATCTAGACGTCTACTACTCATTACTTTTTAGGTGACGACGCCACTGTCAGTGATTAATGTGAATACCTACTAGTGGAAGGTGGAGCAGTCTGCCTCACAGTGGTTGATACAAAATCAAAGTCAATCGAGGTTCGGATCAAAAGATAAAAAAGCTTTTGTGAAGCTGGAACTAGAAGTAATCGTTTCAAAAACAAACGGTGAATCGGTTCAATCCATTAAGAGCTTGAAGCTACCAGCTAGGTAGGAGAACAAACGGAACCCTTTCCTTTAAAGATGAAAATACACTAAGGTTGCAATAAACACTGTACAGGAAGATTATTTATTGCAGTTTATGCAGCAACTTTCTATGGTTGGAAAGCTATAAAAGTTTTGGACCGAAAAGACGTCCTAGAAACATTCTATGGACGTCTATTTCTATACCAAAAGAAGGAGGGGGGAGCGCTTGGATAAAATTGCATTTATTTCGATTATGCACGATCCGAACGCAAATTTATTATATAAATTAAGGGATGCACTACCCGTAATAAAAAATATTTATCCCCATACATATGTAGCGTTAAGCAATCAAACGTCGACAAAAATTAATGATTTACTTTAAGAAAATGGAATAACCGTATTTACTATCGAAAAGAAGGGAGCTGCTGCAGCAAGAAGAAGCATACTAAATTTGGTAAATGAAACGGATCATACCCATTATCATTATTGTAATCTCGATCGGATGGTAACCTGGTGTTTACATTATCCAGAGGAATTGCCAAACATAAAGAAGAAAATAGCAACAACCGACTAAATAAGAAATAACGCTAAAGGAGCAAGTAGCGGATCCATTATTTGTTTTGATCTGTTATTTTTTCTTATGGCATATTAAAGATTAGAGTGGGATAGCGTGGATTAATAAAAAAATGGATACTCATAAGTTAATAGTCTTGCTTTTTTACTATTAAAAGATTGATAATATATACGGAAAATTTATTGTGCATGACTGAAAAAATTAGTTTAAAGCGTAAAGGAGTAAAATAATGCTCGCAGCACTTTTAGGTATTGGCATTGGTTTCGGGTTAGCTGTTCAAACAGCTATCAATTCTCAGCTGAGAAAATTTGTTGTATCACCATTTTTAGCATCCATGATTTCATTTTTAATCGGAACAATCTTTTTACTTCTTTCTATTGTAATAAGCGGATCACCACTAGCTGTTCCATTTAGCATATTCACTAGCCAGCCTATTTGGATTTGGATAGGAGGTTTTTGCGGTGTATGTGCGTTAACGTCGAACATACTACTGTTTCCTAAATTAGGTAGCGTTCAAACGACCGTTATGCCAATTTTAGGAATGATTGTAATGGGAATGTTAATCGATCATTTCGGTTGGTTTTATGCAAGCAAACACACTTTCGGGTGGAACAGAATTGTAGGAGTAATTTTCGTTTTATTAGGGGTATTTTTAGCTATTGTTGTTCAAGAAATAATCACTAAGCGACAGCAAGAAAATCCAACTACAAACGAAAATAGTGCAAATAAATGGATTTGGCGTATTGTCGGAATTTGCGCAGGTATGCTAATGTCTATTCAAGCAGCTGTTAATGGCCAGCTAGGAGTTGTACTCGGTTCACCGTTCCAAGCTGCATTTGTCTCGTTTTTTGTTGGATCTATTACGTTAATAATTATTGTCGGTATAAAAGATCGAAACTACAAAAATATTGTGGAGCCTATTAAACAATCAGCCCCTTGGTGGGTTTGGCTCGGCGGTATTATTGGTGGCATATATGTATTAGCAAATGTGTTTCTAGTCGACCAAATAGGTACCGGACAAACGGTTGTGTTAGCACTTTTCGGTCAAATTGCAGGTAGTCTAATAGTGGAACAATTCGGGTTGTTGAAATCTACAAAGAATCGGATTACTGCAATCCAAATAGTCGGTCTAATTTGCATGCTTGCTGGCGTTTTTTTGATAAAAACTTTTTAAAAGAAACAAAAGGGATTATAGTTAGGAATTGTCCTTATAATGATAGGCTTTAATGTGGAAAACGAAAGTACAAAAGACAACGATGACTAAATGTGCTCAGGAAAAACGTAAGGCTGTCGATGATCTTGACAGTCTTACAAAAATTTATGAGCATGTCGGAGAGATCATGTAATCAAGGTGCACACCAAACAGAGAGATAAGAAATTTTATTTTTCTAGTTTACATAATATGTATTATGAGAAGTCGTAGGGATGAAAAAAATAGCTGTCTCACAATCTAAGTATACTTAAGAAAATGAGACAGAAAAGAAATTTTACCATAATTACTAACAGAATCTAATTTTATGTTGAATTATGAATGAACGACTTTATTATAAAACTAATTCATCGTAAATTATTTCCATAGTTAAGTTATCACGATTAAACTCTAAACATTTTAAGTATAACTCCATAAAATATCGTTCATCTATATTTACAACTATCGTAAATATAAATGTATTTTTTGTAATATTTACTATTGAGCTTATAATAATAACGTATGAGCTTATAATAATAACGTAAATTATTATAGATAATAAAATTTTTTTCTCTCTTTTAGTTTACATAATATTATTACGTATTATTTTTTCTCTAATATCTCCACTCGATTACCAAACGGATCATATATAAATATTCGCTTTACGTCTGGAATTTCTAAATCTATTGTAAATGGTACATCATTTTCCTTTAAAAATGCCTGAAATGCTGCCAAATTATACATTTTAAATGCTGGATGTGCTTTTTTCGCAGGAATAAATGGTTCTTCAACTCCAATATGAATCTGTGTTGTACCTAATGAAAACCAAACGCCTCCCTTCTTTTTTAATGCTTGTGGCTTTTCAATTTCTTGTAAACCTAATAAATTGCTATAAAATTCTCTCGCTTCTACTTCACAACCGTTAGGTGCTGCCAATTGTACATGATCAATCGAATCGATAGAAAAGTTCATATTACATCCTCCTCCATACTATGTACTTACAGTTTACATGTCTATTGATGATAAGAAAATGTTTAAATTATTATAAATACCGTTAAGTTTCACTTATTGTTCGCGGTCAAACGGAATAACATTATGTACTTCATACAGTGGAAAAGAAAATGCCTTGCTGTATGCAAGGCATTTAATCGTATACGCATTTATAATACAATTTCTGGATGTTTTTTATTTAAGTATTTCCGTGTTTTTCCGTAATAAATCGTTTGCTTAAATTGAGGGTGAACCGATTCGAAATTCACATAAATTGGTGCGTTTTGTAACCATGGAAAATTTTGATAAAAAGGATTATCTCCGCTAACAATTGCTTGTAACCCATGATTCATATTATTTTGGAAGAATTGAAACCGTTGATGTGCCACATTTATGTCGGTTTGATCATCTGCAACCATTACAGTTACAGCTAGTATATAATGCCCTAGTTGATAGGTCCAGGCAGCAATTATCTCCAGCCTATCTTCCGAATTTATTTTTTCTATATGAAAATGATGGCCGATACTTAGATCAAACTCTCCAGTTTCCTCCGAAACAAGTAAAGTATACCTTCTCCCGTCTACGGGACTAAATGTTGTTGCTGGTGGAATCATGGTCACACTAAGTTTAGCTAAATCGATTGTATACATAACCACAATGCCCCTTCCCCCTAATGGATATTATACTATATGTCTATTGCCTAGTATTGACACAAAAAAATGTAAAATATTTGTTGTTGTTCACAATCATTCGTGTTGCAACCTACCCCAGATATAAAAAGCAGAGGAATAGTATGCTATCCCTCTGCTAATTATTATACTTTATAAATTTTATTTTACTTCCACATCTTCGGTATTTGTTTTAACAGGTTCCTTTAACACAACGGAAAGCGTTGTTGTGAGACCTGCATCTTTTTCATCGACTATAAACGAACCATTTGAATAGCGATCATTATAGCGTAAATTTTGAACCTCTACACGTTCAGACTCATTTTTCTCTGTCATAATCTCAATAATATCCTGGTTATACACTAATTGCATACCAATGATCCGGTGAGGATTGGATTTTAATTCTCGATGCATAAGAACGCCTCGTTTCGCACGAGTTAGTCGCTCAAATTCATCAATATGCATCCGTTTTACAGCTCCTCGTTGTGTTGCGACAACGACCGATTGATGCTTAGCATCCTCAATTACTTTACCGCTAGATACATAATCTCCATCTTTTAAATTCATACCTTTTACCCCAGCAGCACGAACTCCAATTGGATTTACCTCTTCTTCGTGGAAACGAAGACCATATCCAAGATAACTAGATAGAATGATTTCTTTCGTACCGTCTGTGATTGTAACTTCAATTAACTCATCATCATCCTTTAGATTTATAGCAATTAAAGGTTTTGATGTACGTTGTGCCTGGTATAAGCTTAATTCGGTTTTCTTAATCATTCCTTGTTTCGTAATAAATAATAAATACAAAGGTTTTGTGAAGTCCTTAACAGGAATTGCTGTCACAATTTGTTCATCCCGGTCAATTGGAATTAGACTTGCAACGTGTTGACCAACATCCTTCCAGCGAATATCTGGAAGCTGGTGCACAGGGCAATACAGGTAGTTGCCTTTGTTTGTAAAAATTAATAGAACATCTGTAGTATTCATCTCAAATGCAGTTAATAAGGAATCCGTATCTTTCTTACCGAAATCCTCTCCGTTAGATGCAGCATAAGAACGTAAACTTGTCCGTTTTACATAGCCTTCTTTTGTAACAGTAACGATAACATCCTCACTACCGACTAATACTTCCAATCCAATTTTTAATTCTTCTATTTTTTCTTCTACCTTTGTTCTCCGGTCATCTGCATATTTCTTCTTAATCTCTTTTAGTTCATTAACAATGACCTTTTGCAATTGGATTTCACTTGCTAAAATTTCGGAAAGCTCGGCAATCTTTTTGCTTAGTTCTTCCGCTTCCTTTTGTAGCTGGGTAATATCAGTGTTTGTTAAACGGTACAATTGTAAGGAAACAATTGCTTCTGATTGTGGCTCAGTAAAAGCAAATTTAGCAATTAAATTATTTTTCGCATCCCGTTTATCTTTAGAAGCTCGGATTGTTGCAATCACTTCATCTAAGATCGATAAAGCCTTCATCAAACCTTCTACAATATGCTGACGATCCTTTGCTTTATTTAAATCATATTGTGTTCGTTTGGAAACGACTTCCTTTTGATGAGAAATATAGGCATCTAATAGCTCTGTTAATCCCATTAATTTCGGACGACGGTTATAGATAGCAACCATATTAAAATTATAAGTTACTTGTAAATCACTATTTTTATATAGGTAATTTAATATTCCTGTGCTATCCGCCTCTTTTTTTAGTTCAATGACAATCCGTAGTCCAGTTCTGTCAGTTTCATCACGAACTTCGGAAATCCCGTCTACTTTACGATCCAAACGGAATTCATCAATTTTTTTCACGAGATTTGCTTTATTTACTTCATACGGTATTTCTGTAATTACAATTTGCTCTCGGCCGCCACGTATTGATTCAATTTCCGCTTTCCCACGAACAATAACTTTCCCTTTTCCGGTTTCATAAGCTTTCTTTAGTCCTTCTACTCCTTGAATAATACCAGCAGTAGGAAAATCTGGACCTTTTATAATAGTCATTAAGTCATCTACCGTGCAATTCGGATTTTTCATCCGTAATATAGCAGCCTCAATAACTTCGCCTAAATTGTGTGGCGGAATATCAGTAGCGTATCCAGCGGAAATTCCTGTAGATCCATTCACTAATAAATTTGGGAAACGAGATGGTAGCACCACTGGCTCCATTTCTGTATCATCAAAGTTCGGTATAAATTCTACAGTTTCTTTTTCAATATCGCGAAGCAGCTCTGCGCTTATTTCTGATAATCTTGCTTCAGTATAACGCATCGCTGCTGGTGGATCCCCATCAATACTTCCGTTATTTCCATGCATTTGAATCAGCACATTGCGAATTTTCCAGTCTTGACTCATTCGAACCATTGCATCATATACGGAGGTATCACCGTGTGGATGGTAGTTACCAATAACATTACCAACTGTTTTGGCAGATTTACGAAATCCTTTTTCCGATGTGTTTCCTTCTACATGCATTGCATACAAAATACGTCTTTGTACAGGTTTCAAACCATCTCTTGCATCCGGCAGGGCACGGTCTTGAATAATATATTTACTATAGCGACCAAAGCGATCACCGATTACATCTTCTAACGGTAGGTCACGAAGATTCTCTGCAGATTCTACCATTCATTAAACCTCCTCATGGATCGCTTGTATATTTTCATTTTCTAAAATACTTCCATCCTCTTCCATTCCAAATGCTACATGTGTTTCAATCCATTTTCTACGCGGCTCTACTTTATCACCCATTAACGTAGTCACTCTTCTCTCAGCACGAGAGATATCATCGATACGTACACGAATCAATGTTCTTGTTTCCGGATTCATCGTCGTTTCCCAAAGTTGATCTGCGTTCATCTCACCTAGTCCTTTATAACGTTGGATCATATAACCTTTGCCAAAGTTTTTGAGAACGATTTGTAATTCTTCATCCGTCCAAGCATATTCGATTTTTTCATTCTTCCCGATACCTTTACTTACTTTATATAGTGGTGGGAGTGCGATATATACTTTTCCCGCTTCAATTAACGGCTTCATATAGCGGTAGAAAAAGGTTAGCAGCAACACTTGGATATGGGCACCATCTGTATCCGCATCTGTCATAATAATAACTTTATCATAGTTGGCATCTTCTACATTGAAATCCGCACCGACACCTGCGCCAATCGTATGAATTATCGTATTGATTTCTTCATTTTTCATGATATCGGCAAGCTTTGCCTTCTCTGTATTAATGACCTTTCCACGAAGCGGTAGCACTGCCTGGAAGCGACGATCTCTCCCTTGCTTTGCAGAACCTCCTGCAGAATCACCCTCTACGAGATATAATTCATTTCTCTCTGGGTTCCGAGACTGTGCAGGGGTTAGCTTACCAGATAAGAGTGCGTCTGATTTTTTTCGTTTTTTCCCACTACGGGCTTCCTCACGTGCTTTTCTTGCCGCTTCTCTTGCTTGTGCTGCCTTAATCGACTTTTTCACTAATAATGTGCTTGTTTCTGGATTTTCCTGTAAATAATACGATAGGTTTTCAGAAACAATTGATTCTACTGCAGAACGGGCTTCACTTGTACCAAGCTTGCCTTTCGTTTGTCCTTCAAATTGTAATAAATGCTCAGGAATACGAACAGAAATAATTGCCGAGAGCCCTTCACGAATATCTGAACCCTCTAAATTTTTATCTTTTTCTTTTAGTAGGCCATTTTTTCTTGCATATTCATTAAACACACGGGTCATTGCTGATCTAGCTCCCGCTTCATGTGTTCCTCCATCCTTTGTACGGACATTATTTACAAAGGATAGCATACTTTCGGAATAGCCATCATGAAATTGAAATGCAAAATCTACTTCAATTTCATTTTGTTCGCCTTCAAAGCTAACAACAGTATGCAATGTGTCTTTCTCTTCATTCAAATATTCCACAAATGCTTCAATTCCATTTTCATATTGAAAAACATCATGTCTTTCTTCTTGTCTCTCATCTATTATTTCTATTTTTAGCCCTTTAAGTAGGAATGCAGATTCCTGTAATCTCTCACTTAATATGTCATATTGAAAAACAGTAGTCGAAAAAATCGTAGGATCTGGTTTGAAATGTATCGTTGTTCCCGTCTCTCTAGTTTTGCCGATTTTCTCTAACGTTGTTACCGGTTTTCCACCTTGTTCAAAACGCTGTTCATAAATCCAGCCTTCACGCTTAATGGTTACCACTAATCTTTCGGACAAAGCATTTACAACAGAGGCACCTACACCATGTAGCCCGCCACTTGTTTTGTATCCCCCTTGTCCAAATTTACCACCAGCATGTAAAATCGTAAAAATTACTTCTGGAGTTGGTTTTCCAGTTTTGTGGATACCAGTTGGCATCCCGCGACCGTGATCAATTACTGTGATGCTATTATCTTTGTGTATTTTTACTATGATATGGTCGCCAAAACCGGCTAACACTTCATCAACAGCATTATCAACAATTTCATATACGAGATGGTGGAGTCCTCGAGCATCCGTACTACCAATATACATTCCTGGACGTTTTCGTACTGCGTCAAGGCCTTCTAATACCTGAATTGAATCATCATTATATTCCATGGGTTGATTTTTTGCCACAACCATTCCCCTTTCAAAAACTAAATCTTTCTCTGTAATAAAACAAATTTTACATTTATCGTCATTTGCTTCGTAATAGTCTACCTTTTTAAATATATCAACAGATAGCCTATTTTACCAAGTCTTTTTCAGAAAGCAAGTTATTATTTACTTTTAGTCTAATGAATAATACCATGTTTATACCTATGTGTCCTCATTATAGAACAAATGTTTGATAATGTTCAATGGAAATATGAAATATTACGTTCTAGCGTATCTTTCCATAAGAAAAAGGTTGACACGAAAAATGCGTGTGTTCAACCTTTTGTCTATCATCATCATTTTGTTAGACATGGGTTACTAGACGTTTACTACTTTTGCATATCCGTTTCACTTTGTAAGGGAATGCATTACTTTAATACATAAATCCATTATTACAGTATATCCACGCGTCTTAAGAAATTGGTATGCTTCTTCGTTTACAACACCTTGTTGTGCCCAAAATACTTCCGCATTTATTTCATCAAAATCTTTTGCAATTTCTGGTAGAAATTCACTGCGACGAAATACATTGACAATATCCACGTGCCCTTGAATATCTTTCAATGTCTTTACTGCTTTTACGCCAAGAACATTGTCAACCGTTGGATTCACAGGAATAATCTCATAGCCTGCATCTTGCATTGCCTTTGATACCATATAAGAAGTACGCTCTGGATTATCACTTAATCCGACAACCGCTATTCGTTTTGAATTTTTTAATATTGCTCCAATTTCTTCAAGTGATGGGTTTTCGACCATATCAGAACACCTACCCTTTCATGTAAACATTATTCTCTACAATCATAAAAAAATCCTTCTTTACTTCTAATTTTTCATTTAAGAACATTTTATAAGCGTAATTAGCAATAATAAATACCTTTTACGATCGCTCTAATGCACAAATAAATTATTGCTTTTCCAGTAAAGAAGCGAAAGTTTAACGGCTTATCTTAAATGCCGATCGATAAGAAAAGATATTAATCATGTATCCAATATTATTATATTACTATTATTTTCCAAGTTTTTCAAAGGGCGTTGGACCCATAAATCTATTACTGGCCTATTTCCCACGAGTTCTCTTTATTATACGTAAACACTTATGCGGTTGCTATTCCTTCTTAATTTTAAATTATTTTCTATTTTTTCTAGGAAAAATTACGCAGTTGCCTTATACACCAACATCACTTGAAGCATAGTTTATAGATGTAAATAGTTTTTATAAGAAAGGGTGATACAATGGCAGAGCGTAAAGGGGTTACATTACCTAAGTCCCAGCAAGACCTAGTAAACATTCTTGTAAAAAACACATTGAAGAAACATAATATTCAACCAAATAAGAATCTTACGAAGCAAGAAAAAGAAGAAATTCGTAATCTTTTCAGCCAGCTTCAAAACGAAGTAAATGAGTTGTTACAAGAAGAAAAAAACAATAATACTACTAATACGAATGCAAAACTTTCAAAAAAAGGCAAATGACTCTATTGATGTCCAATCAAATAAAGGAATATTGCATAATTTATCATTAAATAGGTAAAGGAGGAAAAAGGATGAACCAAGAAACTTATCGTGCAAAAGTAGATAATTCTCATGATAGAAAACCTAGTTGGAGTGCACTAGATCCAACAAGTGAGCATCCATTAAGTAGTATTTTTAATAACGATGATGATCAAACTGCTGTTCAAACAGTAAAAGAACTACAAGTATCAGAAGAAGTTATTCATATCCGTGACTCTGCAGATGTTTCGGTTAATACAACCGATAACAAGGCAGCTCTTTCCCTTGTTGCCTCTCTTAATGCAACAATCTCGTTAATCTTAAATATTTCTATCGCCTCCAGCTCTGATGTAGATGAAGTAACACAATCGCTATATCAAGCGACAGGTATTCGCCAAATTACGAAGCAGAAAACGGTTGTTGAAAATTCTCGCGGAGTTAGTGTGGAAACTACGGATACTCAACTTGCACTTAATATTCAATTACTACTTCAAATTCTACTTGCGCTACTAATCAATCTAGATATTCTATAATAATTCAGCAATCCCTCTCGTTAGAGGGATTTTTTTACTATGAATGAATAGAATATTTATGTACTATTCAAACCGACTATTTTGTATCCTTGCTTGGCTATCATGTTGATAATATGCTAATGACATAAATAGAAAATTTCTAACAAACACTTACGCAACGCTCATTGTCATGTATAAAATTTCTACTTTTTTCCAAACTGTAATACGATAGCAATTTATGCTTGCTATCGTATTATTTTATGAACTACTGACGCAGCAAAAAAACTGTTGTTCCTTTGTAGTAGAATAAATACAATCAATATTAGAAACAAATGACAAATGGAAGCGTCATCGTGTATAATTCAAATAGAATAGACGGTTTAGAAGGAGTATTTTACATGACATATGCCATTATATTTATATTAGCTTATTTAATTGGGTCGATTCCCTCTGGGTTAATCGTTGGGAAAGCTTTTTACAACACGGATATTCGTCAACATGGGAGCGGAAATCTCGGCGGGACCAATACCTTTCGGACACTTGGTGTCAAAGCAGGTTTGATTGTTACGTCTGCAGATATTTTAAAAGGAACGTTAGCTGCAAGCTTGCCATTCTTATATGAAACTTTTTTCTCGAATCCAACTGTACATATCCACCCGCTCCTCGCTGGTATTTTCGCAGTAGTTGGCCATATGTATCCACTGTTCGCTGGATTTCGCGGTGGTAAGGCAGTAGCTACCTCTGGCGGTGTTTTATTATTTTATGTGCCACTCATGTTCGTCGTACTATTAGCAGCATTTTTCCTATCGTTATACATTACGAAATATGTATCTCTATCTTCAATCATTGCTGCAATTGTCGCATTAATTTATTCGTTCATTACTTGGGATATCCCATTAATATTAATCGTACTTGCACTTGCAACATTTGTTATATACCGACACCGTGCGAACATTAAACGGATTAAGAATAAAACCGAGCCTAAAGTGAAATGGCTATAAAGCGTTGGACCGACAACAGTATGTCGGTCCTTTTTTTGCCTAATTCTATATGTTTTTTACCCATTCACCTCAATCACATCATCTTCCCAATAATGCTCGGCAATAATATCAGCAAGTAAATCCACTGTATTATACATTTCCTCTAACGTGTTTTCTGGTCCCCCGATTTCAATTAAAATCGAATCTGGTGATAAATCTTGGTTGTATACTCCGTTGTTTCCTCCAGAATTATCTTTTCTAAAGATTCCTCTAGTTAATTTTGGATATTTTTCCTTGATCATCGCGTTTAGTTCCTTCGCAAATTCCTCATTTTTCTTGTAATTTGGATTACTTTCTCCGAGAACAAAGTATAGCTTTGCGTAATTTTTTCCGTTCATCGTAGTTGTTGTCGTTTTCCATTGTGCACTATCCCGATGAATATCAAATAAATAAACAAAATCATCATTTTGCGCTAATGCCTCTTGTACGACTTCACGTGATGCATCATAGGATTGCCAATATTCCCAACCATGTTCACTAAGAACGGTTGGAATATCGGTTGTATCTACTACTGTTCCAATCCCCTTTTCCATCAGTTTTTCTCCTAACCGCTTCCCGACTAAAGTAATATTTATATCTTTATGCTGAGCAGTTGAAGCGCCACTCGTATCTTTAATATGTGGAATAAAGGACTCGCGACTATGCGAATGGTAAATAAAAACGGTATTTTTCTTCGGTTTTTCGATGGAAGGCGGCTGCTCTTCCTTATCTCCATCATCTAAATTATCTAAGCTCCCTTCCACCACTTCACGATCTTTTAAAAGCTCTTCCAATGGCGGAGAGGATTCAATCGGTAAATTGGTGAAGTCTGTTCCTTCCCCAGCAACAATAATATCTGATGTCATCGCAAATAGTCCTGGTACCTCATCAAATATTAAACTACGAACATCTTTAATATTAATATTAGTTGCTATTTCTAGCATATTACTTAAAATCGATGTATCCTCTGTTTCTACGTTCTGACTAAAATAATGATTCTCAGACGACATCATTTTTAACAAAGTTTCTGATTGCACCGCACCTTGTCCATCAATTGGGATTAATCGTGACAAAATTAAACTGGATTCATTTGTTAATAGTGTACTTACAATGGAAATTACCGAAAAGATAAATAAAATCATTTTTGCGATCATTTTCATATCTATCACCTAATTGTTTGTTTGATATTTAATAGATATGATAGAAATGAGAACTTTAGAAGAAAAAGTTATTTTTGCGGAAAGGAAACTTGATTTACTAGATTCCGGTAACTAGGGAATGGCTTGACTTTTACTAGTGCTATACTATAAAATGAGAATCAATTTGATTCATCAATAAGGAGTTCCTTTTATGTTTGAATTTCTAACCGAACAATGGCAGAATTTTATTCTATATTCTGCATATGTAAGTTTAATTCTTTACTATCTATTAAAAATCTCCTGTATATGGATCGTATGTTACTCAGTCCAAAATCAAGAATATGAATTTGACAATTTTCACTTATCGAGACAAAAAAGTTCCGTACATACTAGCAATCGAGTATCATTTCTCTTTATTCGCTGGTTAACGAAAACAATTCGAAGAAAAGATTGTCGCAAGGACGACGGCGAGGAACCATTATCCTTCTTACTTTATGCATGAAGAAATGAAACGAAATCCTAAGGGAGGAATATTGGTGAAAAAGAAAGTAGTATTATTTTTAACTTTTGTGTTATCCATTATTTTATTATCTGGTTGTTCCGCAGCACAAACAGAAGGAGCATTTTTCCACGATTATTTGGTATATCCATTTTCCTATTCTATTAAAGCAATCGGGGACTTTTTCGGACAAAACTATGGTTTGGCTATAATTGCTATCACCATCATCGTGCGTACGATATTATTACCTTTTGCACTTAATGCGGCGAAGAAGCAACAAGTAATGCGTGAAAAAATGGAAATTATTAAACCAGAAATGGAAGCAATTCAAAAACGATTAAAAGCGGCAAAATCAAAAGAAGAACAAGCGAAAATTCAACAAGAAATGATGGCATTATACAGAAAACATAACTTCAATCCGTTAAATGTTGGATGTCTACCTATGTTATTACAGATTCCAATTTGGATGGGACTTTATTATGCAATTCGTTTATCTCCTGAAATTGCAGGACATTCTTTCCTTTGGTTCAACCTAGGGGAACCAAATATCATTATGGCGATTATCGCAGCAATTACGTATTTCTTACAATTCAAAGTATCGATGATGAATGTTCCACCTGAACAAAGAAATCAAATGAAAATTATGGGTCTTATGTCCCCTGTTATGATTTTAATTGCAGCAATGACTACAAACGGTGCGCTTTCCCTTTATTGGGCAATGAGTGGTATTTACTTAATCGGTCAAACTTATTTAACGAAAAAATTATATGGAAGCAGTGCAACAACTGCTCAAATGTAATAAATAAAAACGAAAAAATCGCCTTTTTCAATGAAAGGCGATTTTTTTGTATGTATAATGATCTACTTACCTTTATTCCTTTGAAGACTCTCCAATAACGATTTCTGTTTTCGGCATAACATGCATTCTTCTTGCTGTTACATGTGATTGAACATAATAGATTCCACTCTCATCGAACGTATAATCCGCCTGATAGATCCCTTTCTCATGTTGTGTTACTTCCACCATCGTGCTATCTTCCTTTTTATCCTTTGCCCAGATTTCAAAAATAACTTCATCTGCATCATCAACATTCTCATTTCCTTGGGTTACATGTGCAGCTAGAGTAACTGCTTCTCCCGCTTCCGCTTGCTTCGGCACCTCTAATTGAACATCCACCATTTCTGGGACTTCCCCACTATTTTGTTTCTCTTGATTACAAGCAGTTAAGAAAATAAAAATACTAGACAGCAAACTGAATAATAGTATTTTTTTCATACATACACTTCCTTTATTTTGTATATAAACAGTGTTAATAGTAAATTCCATCTTTAGCATACATTTGATTTCCACCGATGCGTGTGACAAATTTGACAAAAATGGTAATCTTCTATTGATTCAAATGAAATTTGATAGCTTTTCTTACCAATTCATTTTCATACGACAATTATCTATTGGTTATACTAAAAGAATTATGAAGATGGCTTTTTTTCAATTTCATTAGTTCTCTTTTCACACAAATTTCATCAAAATTCAACATTTTTTTGTATTCTTCCTTCCCTCTCTACTCAATATATATTATAGTTATAATGATCTAGAAAGCTTACATATAACCAAATGGTAATACAAATACAAGGGGATTCATTATGCTTAAAAATAAATACCTATATATTATTTTAACAATTTTTGCCTTATTTCTCATTTTAGGTGGCTTATACCAATTTGTTTCTGCTCAAAACGAGCAATCAAAAACCGTTCATACTGTCACTTCTAATGGAACGCGAACGATAGCAGCTCCTCAATACAAAACTTGGCAGGAAACCGTAACAATTGGGGCAATCGGCGATATTCTTATCCATGATTGGGTATATCAAGATGCCCAAACAGAGGATGGCTATGATTTTAAACCGATGTTTCAATATATACGTGATACATTATTACAACCAGATATTTTATTAGCGAATCAAGAAAGCCTATTAGGTGGGGCGGAAATTGGCGTTTCCAGCTATCCAAGCTTTAATAGTCCTTACGAAGTAGGAGATGCGTTAATCGATAGTGGTGTCGATATTGTTTCTACTGCAAACAACCATACATTGGATCGTGGCGAAAAAGCGATACTAAATGCAATTAACTACTATGAACGTGTTGGTCAAACATACGTAGGTCACTATAAAGACGTCGAAGATCAAAATACATTACGAATAATCAATAAAAAGGGGATCAATTTTGCCTTCCTTTCCTATACGTACGGAACAAATGGTATTCCCGTACCTGAAGGAAAAGATTACTTAGTAAATTTGATTGATTTAGATAAAATGAAGGAAGAAATCATACGAGCAAAAAAAGAAGCAGATGTAGTGGTAATGAGTATTCATTGGGGGAATGAATATCAACGAGTCCCATCCGAGGAACAAAAATATATTGCCCAAGAGCTTGCAAGCTATGGTGTAGACATCATTTTTGGACATCATCCACATGTATTGCAACCAATGGAATGGATTGAAGTTGATGGACATAAAACGTTTGTTGTTTATTCGCTTGGGAACTTCTTATCGGGTCAAATGTGGGATTACAAGGACATTGGTGGGGTTGCGGAAATTAACGTAACCAAAACGGTTACCAATAGTGGCGTAAGCATCGAATTGTCTGAACCAACATTCCTGCCTACCTATGTATCGAATACGAATTTACATAATTATCGTGTTGTTCCATTACAGGATGCCGGTAATTTTGGATTAAGCAATGCAAGTGAAAAACAAAAGGAAATAATCGATCATATGTTTCAATGGATAGTTCAGTAAAAACTGTAAATTATGGCGATAAAAAATGGGAAAGATATCGTATCTTGTCCCATTTTTTATCGCCATCTATTCCATGAAGCTTCACATTTATCATACAAAATTATCGTACTAATTTTTAGTTCCTATCTTCCTTCACCAATATACGATTCGTATAAAATTTTCCCTCTTCTATTAAAATTCGCTTTTCAATATCTCCGATTAAATCAAAGTGAGAATAACCATCCTTGCGATGATGCATCCACTCTTCTTTAAGGCCATACTGTTTTCCCCATTGAATCAATTTTGGGATATCATTACAACCAACCTTCGTTACCGTTTTTGCATCTGGAAACCTGGCGTCATACCAGTAGTGGGTTAAAAAAGCAATTTCACCTTGATCAATTTTTTGCTTCCATTTTTCCAATTGGTTGCGCCGGATGCCAAATGCCATGTTATTTCCTCCATTTTATACGTACCTTTACTTTGTAGATTTACGAATGGTTTCACTGCTTTTTTGCCTTTTCGTAAGCTGCATGCCAATCAGGGAATAGTCTTCGCACAGAAACCGGGCGAAATGTTTCTTTTTTTACACAAACATGACTAGAAGTACCTGTTACCGCCACTTCTCCAGATTCCGTTAAAATTTCGTATCCATACTTTGTACGTAATCCATCGTAGGATTCAATCCATGTTTTTACAGTAACCGTTTCCCCATACTTGCACGGTTTTTTGTAAGAAACTTGAATATCCGTTACTGGCGCAAGAATTCCTTCTTTTTCCATATCGGCATAACGAAACCCGAGATCTTCAATTAATTTCGTTCTTCCTAGCTCTAGCCAAATCACATAATTAGCATGGTATACAACACCCATTTGATCTGTTTCTGAATATCTTACTGTTACTTCTGTTGTAGAAACGAACATAATTTACTCTCCCTTTTTTAAAATATCATAGGCCATTTTTATGTCATCTATTTGTATTACATTAACTGAATGTTGGTCGTATGGATTATCACTAGACATTAAGCGTAGTGCCTGTTGCTGAAGAGCTTCATGAATCATATTTTCTGCATAGCGACCGTTCCCTTTTACGGGATGCTTTTCAAGCACATTTTGAATAAATTGAATAGCTTTATCATCAATTTCATATGCATATTTGTTCGCATAATGGATCATTATTGCAATAAGTTCCTCAACCGAATAATCTGGAAAATGGAAGAACTTTTTAAAGCGGGATTTTAATCCAGGATTGCTTTCTAATAATCTTTCCATTTCCATTGGGTAACCTGCTAATACTACCACTAAGTTTTCCCCATGCTTTGTCATCTCTTCTACTAATGTGTCTACTACTTCTTTTCCATAATCACTACTGTTTTCCCGAAATAATGCATAAGCCTCATCAATAAATAAAACCCCACCTAATGCCTCGCGGATTTTCTTTTTCGTTTTAATAGCAGATTGACCAACATATCCAGCAATTAAATCAGCTCGGCCAGCAACTACTAAATGCCCCCGCTTCAGCATCCCGCATTCTTTTAACAGCTCAGCATATATTTTGGCTACAGTAGTTTTACCGGTCCCTGGATTTCCGGTAAAAACGGAATGTAATTGTATCGGAACATGTGGAAAATTATGCTCGTGTCGGTATGCTTGCATTTTCACAAATGAAATATACGTTTGAACAGCTTCCTTAATTTCAGATAGTCCTATTAATTGATTCAATTGTTCCATCGGGGTCTGTGAAATTAAATGCTCTGAATTAGTTTTTTGAAAATCACCTTTATCTAAAACTGTATAAGAAAAAATATCTGGTTGCTTATCATTCTTTGTGCCTTTTTGAAAGATTGCCTGCATAATGAGATTATGAACTGTCCGTGCATTTCCAAAGGTAGAATCTACTCGTTCCTGTTCGATTAAATAAGCGAGCTCCTTTTTCCCATTATTCGTAACCAAAAAGTCATTACTTTTTGCAATCATATCTCCAATTTTTATCAACTCATCCAAAGTGTAATTTGGTAAATCGATAATATTGGATGCTGGGAATCTACTTCTTAAGCCAGGATTACTATCTAAAAATTGACGCATTTCCTCTGGGTAGCCAGCAAGGATGACAGAAAATTTCCCACCATATTCGCTACTACTCATTAGAGAAACAAGTGTATCGATAGCCGTTTGTCCATAATCATTTCCAGACTGCCCTTCTCGCTTTAAACTATAGGCTTCATCAATAAAAAGGACTCCACCTAATGCTTTTTCCACAATCATTCGGACATTTTCCTCTGTCTGTCCCTGGAAGGATCCAACAAGCTGGGAACGATTAGTTTCAATTACTTCTTCACTCGGTAATACCCCAAGCTCAAAATAAATTTTTGCCAAAAGACGAGCTAATGTTGTTTTACCAGTCCCTGGATTTCCTAATAAAACCATATTTAAGCTTAATTCATCCTTCGTTTGAAAACCAACCTGTTTTCGTTGCTTTTGGTATTTTAAATAGGCATAAAAATCTTGGATTCGCGATTTAACCTCTGTTAAACCAATCATATTTTCTAATTGCTGCAATGCACTTTCTTCTT
This sequence comes from Perspicuibacillus lycopersici, assembly GCF_025660475.1. Classification (GTDB taxonomy): domain Bacteria; phylum Bacillota; class Bacilli; order Bacillales; family Caldibacillaceae; genus Perspicuibacillus; species Perspicuibacillus lycopersici. Next base: position 26,852 of record NZ_JAOUSF010000005.1, on the reverse strand, counting down.
GTACTAATTGTACATCTGTTGAAATAGCAAAATAGGTTTTCCACTGCTTTTTATATTCATTTAAAGTAGAAACCGTTTTTTGAATCATTTCAAAGTAGCTTGTATTATAAAACGTCATACTTGCTGATTCTTCATAATCATCTAATAAACGGACAAACTGGGTAATTTCTTCGATTACGTTTTCCAATAGTTCGATTATTTGTTTATAGGCTTGGATTAACTTCGTTTCCGAAACCGTTTGTAGCAATTGGTTTTCTCTACGCAATTCTTCTAATGTATCATCTGCTGTAGGTAGAAATTGCTGACAAATTTGTTTATATTGACCAATCGTTGTTTTTCGTGCCGAACGATTATCCGATTCCCGAATTGCAGAGAATGTTAAAGAATCAAGGATATTCGCTTTTTCTTGCCAATTATACTCCGTTAAATAAAGAATCGATTCTCGGTTCGTTGCATCTAATTCGAGTACTTTTTCCATCCAAATTTTCACAAATTCATTTCTCATGCCAATTTCGGATAGCTTATTCGCAAAAGTAGATAAAAGAGTAGCGAGTTTCGATGGATTTTTCTCTTGAAGCTCTACATAATTACTTACGAGATATGCTAGTAAATCCTCTAACGACATACTATCTATCTCACTATTACGATTATGATACGTATTATTTTTTGTACTTTCCATCATTATCACAGTTCACTTTCTTATATATTCATTAAAATATATTAACATAAAAATAGGAATAAAGTCGAAATGTTTGTTTTATGCTACGGGGATGGAAATGAAGTATTAACAATAAAACTACTATAAGAAAAATAGGCAAAGATGATCATTATAAAAATCGTTTGCTTATATCCGGAGAAGGTAATAAACAAGCTGCCGTTTTACCAAACCATTTCAATCGATTGTTTGCAATAATAGAATAGAAAGAATCTCTAATTGGTTTTGGAATGAGTAAAAGGAAATACCAAACTTTCCATACACCATTCAAATGTTTACAAATTCTTAATGCTGCACTTGATTTCAGATAGAATCCATCTTCCTCTATTAGAATTAAGCTATTCACATTTTCAGGTACCATATAGCTGCTTAATAGGTTCTTGCCAATTTCACTTTGAATGGATGCAAAACGAAAATATGCCTGTGGATCATGTTTAATGATAAATTGAACACTTTTATCGCACAAATTGCATTCTCCATCAAAAAGGATAATCCCGTTCATTATAGTCCCCCCTAAACGTTCATTCTATTTTAATAATATCGGATGTTTTGCCTTTATACAATTCATCCACTTAAATGAAAAGTAAAAAGGAGATCATTGCTGATCTCCTTTTTACAATTGTACCTAATTAATGTTTCGCGTGGTTCTCATCCTTGATTTCTTCTCTCATCCCTGCAATACTTTCTCGACGACGTTCGTTTTTTGCATTTATTTGCTCTTGCTGCTCTGAGCTTGACATATTCATGGACTCTTCTGCTTCTTCCATGTTTTCGATTGTATTATGAATCATCTCTTGTAGTTTTTCAACATTATCGGAACGATCATCTGGTTTCGGATGATTATAAGCCATTACGCGCTACCCCCTCATTTAAAATAGGTACAACAGTATTTTGGTCAATTTAATCAGGAAGTATTTTAGAAACTATTTCCTATCGCTAATTAGTCAAAAAATATTTAATAATTATATTTTGTAATCATTCGGAATGGAAAAGCCCTAAATGATTGATTCATCTTTAAAAGATGGAATAATCAATCAATTTAGGGCGTACTTTATTTATTCACCTTTTGTTTGTATTACTTGTGCATGTTTACCCGATTTATCTTGCATTTGCTTACCTTTATTGCCCCCAGCTTCCCTCGGTTGCATTCCAATATGGTCAGGTTGGTATTGGTTAAAATTCTTTTTAGGGTTACTCATTTGAATCCCTCCTCACCCACTATTTTTTACAGGTGAGTAAGATCTATGAATAGCAATAAATACCAGCTATATAAATAAATCATCTATAAAATGAATTAGTTGTTAACTTTTTCTGCACGCTTTTCTTCTAATTTGCGTTCGATTTTTTCTATTTCATCTTGATTTTTTAAAATCTCTAATTTAGCTTCATTAACTAAATCTGAAAATGAACGTTTTCTATTTTTTCTCATTCTATTTCACGCTCCTTTATTTTATTATATCAACTATTATGAACATTTTCCAAACAAATTATGACAAATTTTTGAAAATTATTTGTTTAATAAAGATTAATAGTTTTAAATAAAAGAACGTAGAAAATCCCTGTGCTTTTATCACAGGGATTATATGCTAACGCATTAATTTTTTGTAACTGTTTTCGTTTGTAATTTATCGCGAAGCACCATTTGTAAAATGCCACCATGGCGATAGTAATCAATTTCTACTTCAGAGTCAAAACGTACAAGTGCTTCAAATTCGATTGTTTCGCCATTCTCTTTTTGCGCTGTAACTTTCACATAATCGCGTGGTTTAACATTTTCATCAATTTGAACATTGATTACTTCTTTTCCTGTTAAACCAAGGGATTCCGCACTTTCACCTGCTTTAAATTGTAAAGGAAGAACTCCCATTAATACAAGGTTGGAGCGGTGAATACGCTCGAAGCTTTGAGCAATTACTGTTTTAATTCCTAATAAATTGGTACCTTTTGCAGCCCAGTCACGAGATGAACCCATACCGTAATCTTGACCTGCAAGTACTACAAGTCCAGTTCCATTTTCTTTATATTTCATACATGCATCATAAATCGACATTACTTCACCTGTTGGCCAGTAAGTAGTGTAACCACCTTCTGTACCCGGTGCAATTTGATTGCGAATCCGAATGTTTGCAAATGTACCACGCATCATAACTTCATGGTTACCACGACGAGAACCATAAGAGTTAAAATCACGTGGCTCTACACCATTTTCTAATAAATATTTACCTGCAGGTGTATTTTTGCCAATTGCTCCAGCTGGAGAAATATGGTCTGTTGTTACAGAATCTCCAAATTTACCAACTATACGTAATCCAGCTAATGGTTTTACTTCTTCTGGATCTGGTGAAAGATTTTCGAAGAATGGTGGGTTTTGGATATATGTGGAAGAATCATCCCAAGTATATAACGGATCATTGCTTGTTTTGATTTCATTCCAACGTTCATTATCATCAAATACTCTTTCGTATTCTTTACGGAAAAGTTCTGGTGTCACTGTTTTTTGTACATATTCATTAACTTCTTCTGTTGTTGGCCATATATCATTTAAATACACATCATTACCATCTTTATCAGTACCAATTGGATCATTTAGCAAATCAATATTCACTGTTCCAGCTAAAGCATATGCTACTACAAGTGGTGGAGAAGCTAAATAATTTGCCTTCACTAGTGGATGAATACGACCTTCAAAGTTACGATTACCAGATAAAACAGATGTAACGAGTAAATCATTTTCAGAAATTGCTTTTTCAAATTCATCTTTTAAAGGACCAGAGTTACCGATACATGTCGTACATCCGTAACCAACAAGATTAAATCCGATTGCTTCAAGGTATGGTAGCAGGCCAGAATCTCGTAAATATCCTGTAACAACTTTGGATCCTGGTGCAAGAGAAGTTTTCACGTATTTCGGAACATCTAAGCCTTTTTCTACTGCTTTTTTCGCAACTAATCCAGCACCTAACATAACATATGGGTTCGATGTATTTGTACAACTGGTAATTGCAGCTATCGCAACCGCTCCAGTTTTCATTGTTGTTTCACTACCATCCGATAATGCAACAGTTACCGTTTTATCGATTTCCTGTTCTTCTAAACCAAATCCTTGATTTCCTGCAGGAGCTGTTAAAGAAGTTTGGAATGCTTTTTGCATTTGCGATAATGGAATTAAATCTTGTGGACGCTTTGGACCAGAAAGATTTGCTTCTATAGTTGAAAGATCTAATTCTAAAACATCTGTGTAAATTGGGTCCTCATTATCTGGTGTAAAGAACAAGTCATTATTTCGTAAATATGTTTCTACTAATTGAATTTGTTCTTCACTACGTCCAGTTAATCGCAAATATGCTAATGATTCTTTATCTACTGGGAAAAACCCGCAGGTTGCACCATATTCAGGTGCCATATTTGCAATTGTCGCACGATCGGCTAGTGGTAATGTTGATACCCCTGGACCAAAGAACTCAACAAATTTACCAACAACACCTTTTTGACGAAGGATTTGGGTTACCTTTAATGCAAGATCTGTTGCAGTTGCACCGTTTGGTAATTGGCCAGTTAATTTTACCCCGATTACTTCTGGAATTGGGAAGTATGAAGGTTGTCCTAGCATCCCTGCTTCCGCCTCAATACCACCAACACCCCAACCTAAAACTCCGATACCATTAATCATTGTCGTATGAGAGTCAGTACCAACTAAAGTATCAGGGAATGCAACATATTCCCCATTTTCTGCTTCTATTGCATGTACTACATTAGCTAAATATTCCAAGTTTACTTGGTGTACAATCCCTGTAGCAGGAGGAACTGCACGATAATTATCAAATGCTTTTTGTGCCCAGCTTAAAAATTGATAACGTTCTGTATTCCGCTTAAATTCAAAGTCCATGTTTAAACGAAGGGCATCTGGTGATCCATAGCGATCTACTTGTACAGAGTGGTCGATTACAAGATCTACAGGAATTTCCGGATTAATTTGATCAGCATCTCCACCTAAGTCTGCCATTGCTTTTCGTAAAGAAGCTAAATCAACTACAGCTGGCACACCGGTAAAGTCTTGTAAAATTACCCGAGATGGTTTAAATGGAACTTCTGCATCTTTTACTTCCTCAGATCCCCATTTTGCTAAATTATCTACATGTTCTTTTGTAATTACTCTTCCGTCCACTTGTCGTAATACTGATTCCAATAGTACTTTAATAGAGTATGGAAGTTTCGAAATCGTAGCTACACCGGCATCCTCAATGGATTTTAGACGATAGTAATGATATCGCTTACCGTTAAGTTCAAAAGATTTTTTAGCATCATATAAATGATTGTTTGTCATAACGTATTTTACCCCCTTAAGATGCGTAAAGTTTGAAAAGTTATACATTCTTACCCTAGTCTAACTTTTCCCTTAATTTCATATTAATATAATTTATTAGTTAAGTAAATTATAAGTATGTTATCGTTAAATATAATTTATACTTATCAACTTTCTATTTGTCGATAATAATAAAAAAAGCAACCTCTACCATAGAGATTGCTTTTTTCTAGTATTCTATATTTTTTATGGGGCATGCAGGGCTCGAACCTGCGACCCGCTGATTAAGAGTCAGCTGCTCTACCAACTGAGCTAATACCCCGTCCTTCTGACAAAATTTATTTTAGCATAATATTTTTTTCTATGCAACAGTTTTTTATACAAAATTTGTAAGTTTTATTTTGTACGTAACAGAAGGCTTTTACTAATAAATTTTTAATCACTTATTTTATACGTATTCATTTCATCCTTCAGATTTTCCATTTTCACATCTAGATGATGGGCAACATCTGCTGCCTCTTTTAATTCATTAATTAAGTATTTTGGTACATCCTTGTCGAATTTGTAAAAAATTTTATGCTCCAAGCTAGCCCAAAAATCCATGGCAATCGTTCGAATTTGAATTTCCACCTTTACTGGCTGTGTTCTAGTTGTTAAAAAGACTGGAATTTCAATCAGTAAATGTAAGCTTTGATAGCCGTTTGGTTTTGGATTTTTGATATAGTCCTTCACCTGTAAAATCTTTATATCATCATGCTTCTTAATGACGTCTACTAACCGATAAATATCCGAAATAAAGGAACATGTTACCCTTATTCCTGCAATATCATGAATATACTTGATAGCATTTTCAATAGAAAGGGAAATATTTTTTCGCCGTAATTTATTGATGATACTTTCTGGGGATTTTATCCGGGACTTTATATGCTCGATTGGATTATGATTATGAATAAATTGATAATCCTCTTGAATTATTTTTAGCTTTGTATTTACTTCATCTAAAGCAAATTTATATACCAGGAAGCTATTCTTCCATTCTTCAAATATTCCTTTATAATCAATTTCTGCCTGAACCATTTTTCTATCTCCTTTAAATGCATTACACTATCTGTACCTTAGTATATCGGAAAATTATTAACAATTGGTGGTAAATTTGTTAACAACTTATGAACTGTCCCGCTCAAATAAAAACGACTACTCCAAAACGAAGTAGTCAACGAATAAAGAAGTACTAGCAATTTATTCTTGTTTCATTTCCTCCAGCTCATTTCTATATTGCTCCAGTTGCTTTGCTTGATGTTCACTGGATACTTCTAATGCATTCTCTATTTGTTGTTCAGCTTCATTTACCTCTTGAGCTAAGCGTTTCTTATAATGTCCATATTCTGAAGAATTAGAATCTAAGCTTTCGTACACTTCCTTAGCTTGTGCGTAACCTTGTTGTGCTGCTTGAAATGCTTGTTGTTTATTTTTATGCTGTGGCATTTTTTCACCCCTTCATTAGGCTTTACAGTAGGAAAATTTTTATTCGGATATCTTCTCATATTCCGCTTATCCTATTTAATAACAGGTCTTCCAATGGAAAAAATGAAATAGGAAGGTGAGATATGTATGGTTAATAAAAATGATGCTAGATCTATTCGAAAAAACGGGGACAAAGGTGAGCATGGAACCCAACCAGAACCATTAAGTGGATCAAAAAAGGTAAAAAATCATAACCATTCTCGTCAAAACCACAATCCAGGACACGATATGTAAGTGTGAATGGAAAGAAATAAATGAAAATTTACAAAAAGTCATCACTTTTTTTACAAATGTAGCGTACTATTAAATAATAGCGCTATTTCTTTCCTTTTAATGCACGAAACATCTCTAACCTCTAGTACTGCATTGGGGGGCCTGTTATGGATACAAAGAATGAGCAAAAACCATTTGAATCAAAAGAAATGGAGGAATGGCTGGATACCTTTTTCCTCGATCCTTACATTTCTTACTTAGATGAAACGATTTTCAGAATTGATTTGTATGATTCTGAAACAGCATTTATTGTGGAGGCACTATTACCTTCCATACAAAAGGAAAACATCGATATAAAAATTTCCGCCAACGAACTCCAAATTAAAGTCAAGCTTTTTGATATTCAACCACCCCATGGTTCACAAATTAAAACAAGAACTGTATATTTTCCAATGAATATATCCCATTTACAAACAGAAGCAACATTTGAACATGATATTTTAGAAATAAAAATATGGAAACACCAGAACAAGGAGTAGCCTATAAATTAGAAAAAAGACGCAAGAGATTGGCTCTTCGCGTCTTTGCATGCTTTTATTATTTTTTTATATCCTCATCAGTAAAAGACCATGACAATATGTTAGCATCCTTAGATTCAGCAAACATAAATATGTACTGGTCAGAAGTGACACTATCAAAAGCAATTTCACCTACGATCGATTTTCCTGGAGAAATTGTTTGATCGACAGTTCCTTTTGTATCTATCAATGCAATATCTTGTTTTGCGTCTGCGGCAATTAATGATAATTGGGGTAAGCTTGTAATTTCAATCGCTTCCTCCCGATTATTGGTAATTTCTACTTCTACACCAATAAACTTATCCTTACTTGCTTTTATGTAGTCATCCGCAATTTCTCTAATATTTGTCACTTTTATGGTGAGACCATTGACATCTTGTTCTTCTCCGATTGCTAAACTGCTTTGTGAAATATCTGCAACTGCAATTGATGCTAGAGTATTTACTTCACTGCTATTTTCATTACCCTTACCATTTCCATCGTTGTTCTCTTTATCGGTATTTTCATCATTATTATTATCTAATTGTACTGATTTTTCTATAGCAACATTTGATGTACTTGCAAAACTGCAACCAGTTAAAAGAGATATTACTAATAATGAGACGAAAATGGCTCTAATTCGATATTTCATATCTATCCTCCTGTTTTCGTCTGATTCCTAAAAACATTTTATGACAAATTTCCTCATATGTAAAGATTTTCAATATATAAATATTTTAAAAGTTTAATTTTTTCCACACTAGAACTCTAGCATTTTGGAAAATTTTACTGAAATCTTCATTTTAATATAAATTTCTAGCGACACTAACACGAGAATATATCTTGATGAATTAGCTAATCTTCGATCTAATCATTCTTATTACGACAAATAATATTTTCATCTAGTTTGCTATAATTAGTATCGCCAATGAATGAAAGAGAGAATTCTCCTTCATGAAATTCTGCAACTGTTAAACTACCATTAGGAACCGAATATTTTCCCCAGAAAAATTCATCTATAGCCTCCTTTTTCATAGAATATATTAAACTTTTGATCATAATGCAGTGGGATACAATTAATACATTGTCTCCGTCACTATGTTTCATAACAATTGATTTCAATCCCAACAACCCGCGTTTCTGAACATCCAAATAATTTTCTCCAGTTTTCGCTTTATATAAATGAGGCTTATTCCAAAACATCTCGTATTCATCGGAAAATTGCTTTCTTATTGTTTCCTTTTTCTTACCTTCCCACATCCCAAAGGACATTTCACGGAGTAATGGTTCTTTATTTACTGGAATGTTGCGTCCGTTTAAAAGAAGCTCTGTCGTTTGGAGCGTGCGTCCACTTGGACTTGTATAAACCGCGGTAAAATCGATTGTAGCTAATCTCCTCCCAAGTAATTGTGCTAAATGAATTCCTTCTTCAACTAAAGATGTATCTTTCCACCCCTGCATTCTACTTTCCGTATTCCACTGTGTTTTCCCATGTCTTACAATATATAAACGAATCATTTCTACTCTCCTTAATTCTCCAAAAAACATCACGATAATATGTGAAGTGTTTTACAATTACTTTCTTTTACATTTTATCATATTAACTCGTTAGGGAAAAACTTCTATATTTAGTAAACTAACCCAATTCTCAGATGTAAAAAATATTTAGACACGCAAAATAGTTACTAGATATTTCTAATGCATTGCGGTAAAATCAAAAATAATATGTAAGAAAATTACGTACATATTTTTACTAATAAAGGAGGTAAGAAAATGGGACAAGCATTTCAAGATTATTTACAAAAAAATCGGGAAAACCATTTACAACAATTAGTGGAATTATTACAAATACCGAGTATCAGTGCGTTATCTGAACATAAAGATGATGTTCGTCATGCAGCTAGCTGGCTAGCAAATGAGCTTCAAAGAATCGGTATTGAAAATGTGGCAGTGATGGAAACGAAAGGACATCCAGTAGTATATGGCGACTGGCTCCATGCCGAAGGAAAACCAACTGTATTAGTATATGGACATTATGATGTCCAACCCGTAGACCCGCTAAACCTTTGGGATACACCACCCTTTGAACCAACAATTAAGGATGAAAAAATTTATGCCCGTGGATCAAGTGATGATAAAGGACAAGTATTCATGCATATAAAAGCAATTGAAGCACTTTTCCAAACAAACGGTTCACTTCCAGTCAATGTGAAATTTATCTTTGAAGGTGAAGAAGAGGTCGGCAGTCCAAATCTCCCACTATTTATAGAAGAAAATCACGATCTCTTGAAGGCTGACCTACTCGTTATTTCCGACACTGGAATGATGGATAAAGGTAAACCAACCATTTGTTATGGACTACGCGGTTTAACTGGATTACAAATTGATATTCAAGGTGCGAACTCCGATTTACATTCTGGTGCATATGGAGGTGGCGTGCAAAATCCAGCACATGCACTTATTGAAGTATTAGCTTCCTTCCATGATAAACATGGGAAAATATTAGTGGATGGCTTCTATGAAAATGTGCGTGCCATTACCGATGAAGAGAAAAAGGCATTTGCCGATTTACATACTGATGAAGAAGCTATCCGCAAGGAATTAGGTGTTCCTGAATTGTTTGGGGAAGAAGGCTTCACCTTTAATGAACGTACATGGGTACGTCCGACACTTGAAATTAATGGTGTGTACAGCGGCTTCCAAGGGGAAGGGATAAAAACGGTACTTCCAAATAAAGCAACTGCGAAAATCACTTGTCGCCTAGTACCAGATCAAGATCCTGAAGAAATTTATGAAAAGCTTGTCAAACATATTGAAAATAATAAACCAAAAGGAGTAAACGTCACTATAACTCCTTTTGATAAAGGCGCACCTTTCATCACACCTTTAGATCATCCAGCTATTCAAGTAGCAGGAAAAGCATATGAAAAAGTTTATGGTGTCCCTGTCTCTTATACAAGAAGCGGCGGCTCCATTCCAATCGTCGCAACATTCCATGAGCTATTAAATACACCTGTCGTATTAATGGGCTTTGCATTACCAAACGAAAATGTCCATGCACCAAATGAGCATTTTCATCTCGAGAACTTTGACAAAGGTATGCTTACACTTTGTCACTATTGGCTTGATTTAGCAAATAGTCTATAATAAACAGGGAAACAGCCCTTCTAGTGAAAGGGCTGTTTTTTACTAACGTTCATTCATCTATATCTTCCCTGTTATGATAAGTCACATAATCATCAAGTAAGTCACTTATATATGCTGCTTCATCAAGCGTAAAGGAAAAATAGTTCGTTGCCTCCGTTTCCCCATCCGCTGATTTTGTAATTACATTCCGATACAAAATAGCATCACCTGATTGAAGATCCACTCCCATTTTCAGATGGATCATAAATTGCGTTTCGTCGTCAAAATGATTATTTTCAATATGAATATGCTTATCATTGGAGATCCATTCAATTTCTGGGTCCTCTTCTGCTAATTCATAAGCTAAATCAGTACCATCATCAAGCGTTTCCTCATATGGTTCGTTATCATCGTTTAAAAGAAACAGCTCTTCATCAAATTCAGTGTCTCCATCCTCATAAAAGTCTTCTAAAAATTCTACACAAGAATCATAAATAAATTGCAGCATTTCATCCAATTCATTAAATAATACTTTAGAATCTAGCTCTACTTCCTCATTATAATGATAAGCATAAAATTCTTGATTAACAGGATCGAATTGGATCACACAAAATTCATGAATATATTCACCAGTATCCATATAAAAAGAAAACGTTGGATGGATTTCCGTTGTATTAGTTTCAAAATGAATGCCAAACTCATCAAATTCTGAACTAATCTCTGGTAAACTTATGCGAATTGCGTTCTCCAATCGTGTAAACCATTCTAAACTACTCATAAGTTCAGCCTCCATTTAATATGTATTCACTCCTATCATCCCAATTTTACTATGATTTATGTAAAAAAATGGAGAAGGTTTTATAAAAATTTGGAGCTTTGCCGCGAAATGCCTGCCCTTCAATCATAACCATTAATTTAAAAACGACTGTATTTTTTCTAAATTGAAAAAGAAAACCTTTGTTCTTATGTGAAATGTCAGGTAAAATAAAGAAGAATGATCAATAGGTAACAATTTCAATAATGAAAAGGTTACAGAATATGGGGTGAATATCATTGATAAAATGCATCGCAACTGATATGGATGGCACATTACTTGGTGCAGATCAAACGATTAGCGAAGAAAATAAAAAAGCTATTTTAGCTGCGCAAGAAGCAGGAATTACAGTAGTGATTTCTACTGGAAGGTCTTTTGATGGCGCGAGCTTCCCTGTAAATGAAGCAAGCTTAAACATGCCTATAATTTGTATGAATGGAGCGCAAACCTATACTAATAAAGGGGAAGTATTGTCATCTGTCGGTATACCACATCATACATATAAAGAAATTATGTCTATTTTAGACGCAGCAGATTGTTATTATGAGTTATATACTAGTGAAGGGCAATTTTCAACAGATATGGATAAAGCATTAAGTACAATTGCTGATATTATTTTTAGTAGCGGTAAATTTACCGACTACGAAGAAGTACTTACTGGTGTAAAAAAACGCTTTGTCAACTCTAATATTCAATTTATCGACCATTACAATACAATTTTAGAAAGAGAAGCAATTGAATTTTATAAAGTTCTTGCATTTTCTACGGATAAAGAAAAGCTAACCACTATTGAAAACAATTTAAAAAATGTTCATGATATTGCGGTAAGCTCTTCCGGATTTGAAAATCTAGAAATTAATAGTATTCATGCCCAAAAGGGATTAGCGGTTGAACGATTTGTAACCTCTAATGGAATACAATTAGCAGAAACAATGGCAATTGGAGATAGCTACAATGATGTATCAATGCTCCAAAAAGCTGGATTTGCTGTAGCAATGGGCAATGCACCTGATGATATTAAAGCACTTTGTCACTATGTTACTGCTACTAATGTAGACAACGGTTTTGCTGAAGCAGTTTACAAAGTTATAGAAATGAATAAGGAAAGCTAATCTCTCCATTTGTAAAGTAAGTGAATCAATAGCAGCTACGATAGCAAATATTGTACGATAAAACCCGAATCATAGTGATTCGGGTTTTATCGTATATTATTATCTTTTAGCATTTATGTTGGCAGTTAAAAGACGTGGTGCGACAGAAAGTAGTAAAGATAATACTACAGCACAAAATAGGAAAGAGCCTAGTGCAGCAGTACCATTTACTATTAAGGAATATAGCCAAGCGGGTTGCCCTTCTGGTGCTTCACTTCCCCAAAATACAATACCAGCAATATAGTGAATAAAATATCGTGCAACACTACCGACAAATGTTGCAATAATTACATAAATAATTCCTTTTATTATTCGACGTTCTTTAAACATTTTCTGGATAACCGGCATAAAAAAGCCTGCAAACCCAATTAAAGCAAACGCAAGAAAGTATTCCATTAAAAATTGGATAACACTGAGAAAATAAAAATCACCTATAACAACTTGTAATAATCCCCAAATTAATCCTGAAACGAATGCAGGAACAAATCCCCACCGAAAAGCAACTAAAAATACCGGTACCATAGCAAATGATATGGATATCCATGGTCCTAGATCAATAGATGGCAATAAATCAAGGATTAATGCCAGTGCAGCCATAATGGCTACTTCAATCATCGTTTGTAACTTCATTTTGCGCATAAAAAAACCTCCTATGTAGTGTTTTGTAATCAAACGTTCCATAGGAGAAGAAGACAACCCAAAATAGTTGCCTTTTCCACAATCCCTACGCTAGTGTTAACTAAACAGGTTCAAAGGGTCAGAATCAATAAGTTGCTTTTTATGCAACCATCGATTCACTCTCAGCTAATGCTCCCCCTGTGGAAACGCCGATTCAATTGTCAATGAACATTATAGTATATACAACACAAAATGAAAAGCATTTTATATTACTATTTTGCTAGACTTGAGTTTTTGGATAAATGATTTTTGTAATACCGACTTGGTTAACCTTTATAATTTACAAAGGGAGTGGTTTCCCACTCCCTTTAACAATACTTTCTGTTTTCTTTTTATTTTAAACCTATCTAGTTCATTTCCCTCTTATTGGTTCTTTTAATTTGCTGCTGTTTTTATTGTAGCAGTTTGCTTTTTCCCGTTACGATAAAATTCTACTTTCAGAGAATCTCCTGGTTTAATATTTTTATACAAGTATTGCTTAAATTCAGTGGCATTACTAATTTTTTGTCCATCAACAGCGACGATTACATCATTTACTTCCAGTCCCGCCTTTGCTGCAGGAGATCCATCCTCCACTCCTGCAATTACAATACCTTCTGTTAATGATCCAAACATGCTTTGACGATAAAATTGGACTATATCGCTCATATTATACAATTGAACGCCAATATATGCGCGTTTTACTTCACCATTTGCCATTAATTCCTCTGCAATTGGAATGGCATCATTACTAGGGATTGCAAAGCCTAAACCTTCCACACCCTCTTCTGAAATTTTCAAGCTATTAATACCAATTACTTCTCCATTACTATTGATTAATGCTCCACCGCTATTTCCAGGGTTTATTGCAGCATCTGTTTGAATTACAGATAATTCCCATTCTCCAGCAGAAGTGGAAACAGATATACTACGATCTAAAGCACTAATAATCCCTTGGGTGACGGTGCGTGAAAAATCCAAACCTAGTGGATTCCCGATAGCAATTACTTCATCCCCAGGTCTTAGTTTTGAGGAATCTCCAAAGGAAGCAACTTTATCTGCGTATTTTTGATCAATTTTTAATACTGCTAAATCGGTCAATGCATCAGCTCCGACAATTTCAGCCTTTGTCGTCTCTCCACTATATAAGGAAATTTCCACCTCGTTAGCATTTTCAATAACATGATTATTGGTAAGAATATACGCATATTTGTCATCCTTTTTAAAAATAACCCCAGAACCTGAACCTGACTGCACATTTTGTGATTGTAAATTAAACTGATTTTGCATCTTTTGCATATTCACTACACCGACAATTGTTGGTGCTAGTTCCTCTGCAATATCGGCAATTGTCGCCTCAGATGTTCCATTAAAATTCGAGCTAGTATATACTGCGGTATTTGCTGGAGTAGCTGTATTCCCTTGCTCTAATTCCTTTGCATGAGAAACATCCTCTCCACCTGCAAATGGTATACCATAGTAGGATACTAGTGACACCGTTAATAATGAACTTATGACACTTACTGAAACATTTGCAGCTATGCCCTTCACAAAACCTTTTGCTGTTTTTCTATTTTTATTGGATTGCTTTGTCTGTTCATCGCGATTTTGCTCCTTATTGACGGAATCGGCAATTTCAGCAAAATTGATTGTGTTATTTTCCGTTTGCTCTGGACCTTCCGTGTCATTAGAATTATTGCCTATTTCAGGCGTATCGTTTATTTTTTCATCATCAAGTAACGGATTTACCGCTCCTTGATTGTCTTTTTCTAATTCATTGGAAAGGTCCTTTGAATGTTTATCTTCCATGTTCATCAACCCCTCTTTTTCTTTCAAAAATAGTATAGGAAAAAATTATGAACAAATTATGAATAGAACAAGAAAAAAGTATTAAATGAACGTTTTTTGTTATAAAGTCATGAATACTTCATAATTATTTTTGACCGAAATTTACCAAATACATACAAATAAAGAGATCCTTATGACAGAATCTCTCTCCTCACGATATTTATTAAATTATTTATGTGTAATCCTAATACCAATTCCAGAAGGGTCTTCTAAAAATATACCATCTGTTCCTTCGCTAAGGACGATATTTTCATTCTTTAGTCGCGTTTTAACAGTATGATATTCAAACACATTTGGAAGTAGAATCGTGAAATACATAATCCCTGTTGCATGTTTCTCGAGCTTTGGTGCATTATTTCCATTCCAGATATTGAAGCCAATATGGTGGTGATATCCCCCTGCTGACACAAATTGTCCCATAAATCGATTGCGCATTTCGTCAGCAAAATTTTTCGTAAACCCGAGAATATCTATATAAAATCTTTCCGATTCCTCCAATTGAGAGACATGTAAGTGGATATGTCCCATAACCGTACCTATTGGCATTCCTTTAAACGTGCCATTTTCTGATAATGAGAGCAACGCTTCAGCATCTAGCGCATTCGTTGGGGCATTCAAATATCCTTCTTCGGTACGGTGCCATTTTTCACGTGGTCGATCGGCATATACCTCAATCCCATTACCTTCTGGATCTGATAAATAAATAGCCTCACTAAAATCATGATCACTTGCACCTGTTATTGGATATCGAGTAGTAATTAAATGTCGTAGAAAGCTTGATAATGATTCTCTAGTCGGAACTAATATCGCTAGATGATACAATCCAGCCCCTCGCCTTCTTTTCAATACGGCATGCTCTTGCTTTTGCAAAATAATTAATGGCTCATTTTCTCCGTTTGCTGATAAATATATCCGATTTTCTTCTTGCTTAATTATTGCTAAACCGATAATTTCTGTATAAAACGAAGTAACTAATGGTAAGTCTTGAATATTTAAAGCTACCGCTCCAAGAACTGTTTTTGGATGAATCGGAATTGTCATATTTATTTTCCTTTCCTAATTTAATGAAAAAAGTTTTTTTTCGCCTAAATTCTTGCTATCATATAAATAAGTAAATTATTTTTCATAAAGCTATTTTTCAATAGTCTTTTATATTTTTCGTTTACTAAAATGCAATATGTAACAAGTGAAATGGTTTATATTACTTATTGAAAAATGCTTATAAATGCTACTTACTTTTAGTAAGTGTATTATTTTTATAAAATTTCGTCAAGAAATAGGAATCCATTCTCCGATTCCTTTTAAATAAAAGCTGTTTTCTAAGATTGTTGTTATTTCAAGTGTAATGAAACATTAAATGAACCGCTGAACAAAATGAATACAGGAAGATTCCCGCGGGAAAGAGAAGTATATTCATTCTGCGAGTTATTTATAAATAGCAAACAAACTGTTACGAAAACGGCCTAAATAAATTGCAAGGATGGGGTGAGCTTTATGTTACATCAATTATGCCCAAGGGTGGAAAAAGCATTAGAATTGCTTAGCAAAAGATGGACTGGTTTAATCATATATCAACTATTAAATGGCCCACACCGGTTTTGTGAAATTGAAAGTTCGCTACCGATTAGTGGTCGTCTATTGTCTGAGCGGCTGAAGGAATTAGAAAAAGAAGGCATCGTGAATCGTGAGGTTTTTCCAGAAGTTCCCGTACGTGTAGAATATGCTTTAACGGAAAAAGGAGCAGGTCTTGCACCAGTTATGAAAGAGCTAGAAGAATGGGCTAATAAATTTATTAATTAGAAGAAAAAAATTGTGAAGAAACCTATGCATAAATGACAAATACGAGCTCACACTGTATGAGCTCGTACAACTTTATTATGTCCTTTGTTAATGCATAAAATCGTGATTTCCATCATTTTGCAAAAAAATTTGTCGTGATGGCATTAATATATGATCTTCATATAACCTTTTAGCGACTAATAATTTTGTTTCCTGTGCAGCGACCGTATAATCATGATCATTAACGGTTGCTGTAATAGAAAATTTCAATCCGTATGGACTAGTATCTAATGAATGTAAACCGTAAACTCGATATGGTTCAACATATTCGCCGGTATATTTATCCCTTTTCAAATATCCCTTATGCCTTTCGTTTAGTTCATCACATATCTCTTGGAGTAATTCGGTTACCTTTTCCGGATTTTCATGAAAAGAAACAATTATACTTTCAAAAATTCTTCTCATTTCTACGGAGCCATTTACCATCCGGCGAATTTCTCCGTTCGGAATCGTAACCAATTTACCATTAAGCAGGCGAATTTTTATTGCTCGAAAACCAATCTCTTCAATAGTCCCACCCTCTGGTTCTCCATTAATATTCACGAAGTCCCCTTTTTGAATCGTTTTTTCAAATATCATAAAAATGCCACTTAACAGGTCATTTATTAATTTTTGTGCACCAAATCCAATAACTGCAGCTATTATTCCCCCAGCAACTATCAATTCTCGTAAATTTCCAATAAATGGCTTTATAGCAGCGATGATAATTACAATAAACACAATATAATTAGAAGTATTTTTAACAACACTTTCAATCGTGGCTTCAATTTTTTCATCCAAAAAATTCGTTTTTTTGAAAAATTGATGTAATACAAAGCGAATGACGATAATAATAAAGTACGTTAAAATCGTAGTAAAAAATAAAGATAAAAAGTAATCTAAGACGTTCCCCCAGTCTATTTCGAAAAAAAGAATTAATTGCTTTATAATATCTTGCATATACTATCACTTCCCCAATTCAACTAACGAATTTAAATAAAAAGTATTGTATCACGAAATAAAAAATTGAGTAATAGGAAATTATCTTATTAATCGAAACGTAATATTTACAATCAAATCGAAATCCTATCATTCTAATATAGATATGTATACAGAAAAAAAGAACTTGGCAAATGCCAAGCTCTTTTACTTTTCAAAAAATTATTCTGTTATTAAGAACGGGAGAAAACATTATGCACGTGATGCTTCTAATGCTAGGGAAATTTTTACTTCATCACTAACTAGAACGCCACCAGTTTCTAATGCTGCGTTCCAAACCAACCCATAATCTCCACGTTTAATTTTTCCTTCCACTGAAAATCCAACGGTTTCTGCACCAGACATAGGATTTTTTGCAACACCCTCTAAAACTACGTTAAACGTTTCTTCACGAGTTACACCACGAATGGACAAATCGCCAGTTACTGCATATTCATTTTCCCCTGTTTTTACAATATTAGTAGATTTAAAAGTTAAGGTTGGATAATTTTCTACATCAAAAAAGTCTGCAGATTTCAAATGCCCATCACGGTCGACATTCTTTGTGTCTACACTGGATAAATCTACAGTAAATTCGATATTGGCAGTTGTTAAATCAGCTGGATCTGCCTCGATTTTTGCATCATATTTGTGAAAGGTTCCATTTACTCGTGAAATCATCATGTGTTTTACAGAGAAATTCACTTCACTATGTAGTAAGTCTAATACCCATTGTTCATTAGCCATTATAAGTCCCCCCTAATTTTAACTTACTTAAAGTAAGTTTATAATTTAATATTAGTATAAATTCCTCCTAAAAATAAGTCAATAATTAATTTTGATAATTTTATAAAAATAAACGTTTAAAAAGCTATTATTATCTTTTGTGCTAGATACAAAGATAATAATAGCTCATTTACAGTGATTATATTCCTTCATCATATCATTGGCACTAGCTTCATTTTTTCCGCTCTATCATCTGGTCTAATATGTTTTTATGTTCGATCATTAGATTTAGTATTTCAAAATTCTTGTTAAGAATTAGCTGTGTTAATCGGTTCGCTATTTCCTGTGCTAATTCGTATAAGGATTGATCAATAATCCCTAGCGAATACGCTTCTTCCAATTCATCGGCATCCTTTCTATACATTTCACCAGTCGGAAGCAAAATAATATCCAAAAATAAATCCTCCATCCATGGAATGCCATTATCCGTACCGACTCCCGTAATAATATCGATATAATGTTGAATAACCTCACCATTGCCATTAAACATTGTTGTAATAGAAAATTTTTGGTCTAACGGAAAATGCTGTAGCCAGCTATATCCATCATCAACTATACAAATTTGCTTTGTTTCGTATGTTATATAAAGTGGAGCTTCTACTCTGTCTATTTGTAAAAGTGTAATATATCCTCTAAATGTTTCTGTTTCAACACAGGTTTGTGCATACCGACTTTCTTTCACTCGTTTCCATTCCGAACGATTACCATATTTCCTTTTTAACATCGTCGTCACATACTTTCCTAATCTGTTACTGTGCTAGAATAATCGGGAACGTGTAGCAATTTTTTTCCGATTTAAACGATTGTACTTCGACATTCATTCAATAAATCTAGAATAAACGCTCGATCCTCTGGAAAGGAGAATTCTAACTTCGCTATGTCATCTGCGTTTTTCCAGGCAATCTCGTAAATTAGCTGATCTGGGTCTTGTATACATGCCTTTCCACTAATTATGCGAACCATAAAATAATGGACTTCTATTTCCATTTGGCTAACCTTATCTTTTTTTACATGAAGCGGGTGGAGCACCACTCCATTAAAGCCAGTTTCTTCTTTAAATTCACGGACACAGCATTGTTCAAAAGTTTCTGCTCCTTCTAATTGCCCGGAAGGAACTGTCCATAATTTCTTTTCATAAGGCTGCCCTTGTTTCACCATTAATACCTCACAGCGATCATTAATACATACTCCCGCAGAGCCTAGCCACTTTATAGTTGTCATAATAAACTTCCCCCACTAACGCATTGTGGTTAAATCCTCTTGTTTAGAATAAAAATCCACGACTGCCTTATTTTGATAAACAAAACAATGATTATAAGTAGCTTGATCTCTTAACATGGTCGGAAGAAAGTAATGTAGATTCGCAATACCATCATTTTTTGGATGAAGAATCCATTCTAGCTTTTTCCAATCAAGAATTCCTTCTGCTGTTTTAATAGGCGTAAAAAATTCAAATGTTTCCGGTACCTCAGCCAGAAATACATACATCCCCCCTGCATCTTTTCCGTTTACTATCCAGGTTACGGTACCTTTATATTCCATATTCGATAATTCAATGCCGGTTTCTTCATAAGCTTCACGTAAAATACACTGTAAAGGACTTTCTTTCTCCTCTAGCTTACCTCCGACACCATTCCAGCAACCCATCCAAGAGGCTTTCTCTCGATTCAATAAAAGTATTTCATCTCCTCTTTTAATAAAACCAATAGTATATTTTAGCATTTTATACTGTTCCCTCCATTATGTTCACATTCCATCTAAGCTGTAATTGTAAGATAAAAGAGATACTATTAAATTGTTAATAAATAGTAATCTTGTGCTTGTATTATATTAAATCCACTTGTTTCATAAAGCCTTAAAGCATGGGCATTTTGCGTTTCTACCTCAAGAAAAACATCATATCCTAAGCTGCTTTCTTGTAAAATTACACGTTGCAACGCTTTTTTACCAATCCCATTTCCTTGCTTCTCCGGAAAAATAGCAAAGCCATATATCCACGATTCTCCGTCCTGCCGTTGCGTCCGTATTTTTCCAACCGTTTCTCCATCATGCTCGATCACATAAAAGCTTTGGGTATTTTCCGTCTTTATTCGTTTATTGAAGGATATTGCCTCCTCTAAAGCAAAGCCGAAGCTTTGAACATCTAGTTGGACTTCTGCTTGGAAATCCGCTTCTGATACGGACTGTCTGATTTGTACATCATCGTATACAAATAATTCCTTCTGCTCCCATTTCATTTGGTATTCACTGAAAATTAGTTCACATGGAATCGTTTGTAAAAATTGCTTACCAGAAGGAGAATTTGCTGGTGTATTAAGTAAAACCTTCGTAAAATTATGTTTTGTTATTTCTGCCATTGCTTCTTTAAACAGTTGGCTAAAGATTCCTTTTCTGCGAAATGTTGGATGGACCATTCCAGAAATTTCCACCTTATTTCCAAATCCATATAAGCCTAAAAACCCAATTAACTGCTCATGCTCATAATAAAGAAAATCATTTTTCTCATTTTCCGTCCGATTCTCAAGCATATCCCAATTTAATTTTAAATTTATCCCTTCTTGACTTTCACATATTTCTTGTAGTTTTTTTATATCCTTTAATTGTTGTTTCGTTAACATATTGCCCTCCCAATTTTTTATTCGATAAACCGTCTTCACGGATCGTGAAAATACAGCAAATCAACTATTTTTCATTTTCTACTACTCTTTTCTTTTGGAATTCTACTTCAATATCATAATACTCCAACTTATTGGTAAATACCCCTCTAATGCGGGAATACTGATTATCATCATCAATCATCATTTTATTTCCATCGTTAAAAATAATTTCAAAGCCATAATAATTATCATCATTGTAGCCGATATGGCGTTTTGCTTGTGCAATATCCTCCCAGCCGTAATGATACTCTTTCATAGAAAATGCTTCACGCATCGAAATTCCATCGTTCCCAATTGTCTCATATGCATGAGATGCTAAATATAATACAAACACTCCACACAAGAAAGATAGTATACTGATACTAATCGACCACATCTTTTTATTAATTATTGCAATTACGATGAAAGCAAAGGCGATTAATACACAGCCAAATCCGTAGACGTAATAATTTCCATCTGGAATGAAAACTAACCAAACAGTATCTGTTTGATAAAATATATTAGCTAATGATGTTGGCAGAAAAATTAAGAGAATAGGAGAGATAAGTAAACAAATTATTCCGATTGTTAGAAAGATATGTCTTGCATCGTATTCACGTATCATACTGTGTCCCCCTTGGTGGCAATTTATTTTATTTCAATAGAAATGACATATACTTGATCATAATCAATGACTTGCTGCCAATCTACTTCATCTTTTATTTCGTTTATAATTGATGCTTTATCATCAGTGGAGACTACTACTGCAATTACCTTCTTCTCTCCTTTAAATAATGCTTGAGGCATTACCATCGGGCTCCAATTCGTTTCCCCTTTATGTTTTTTCTTTGCTATATTATTGTTAAATTGAAAATTATTAGGACCGTTATTTGTCATAACAGAGGTAGTCCAATACTCTTCTTTTTCATTTAATTTTTGTTGAACATATAGCATCCGAATCGGTTCCTTTAGCTCTGCAGAAAACAAAGGAGTTGTAAAATCGGCAATTTCTTTTATAAATTTACCAGATTCATAGTATTCGATGGTTGATTGAATATCCGTTATTTCTTTGTTACTAATCTCTAAATCAAAAACAAAATACCCATCCCCCATTGCTTCTGCAAAATTTATTTCAAAATCAGAAAGCTCTGCTGTCTTCATTACACCATCGGCATTTTCTAAAATCTTTCTTACCTCTTCTTGTTCTGCATCCTCTTCTGTAACTACATTTTCCGTTTTAGGAGTTACTACTGTTGGTTCATCCTTTTCTATTTTTGGTAAAAACGAGCAGCCCGAAAGTAATAAAAGCACGCTTAAAAGCAATATTGAAAAAGACTTCATTTCCACACCCCTTTATGGATAAATTATAGTAATAGTCTTATTGATTTTCTCTTCTTTATATAAATCTAGGATGTTTTATTAATTGCTGTATAGACCATAACGTCATTTATTGTTACTAGTATTTCTTTTATTTAATCGTCGAAGTCTTTTTCAGTACTTTCCCCATTATTACATAAGGTGCGATTGTATTCGGTAGAAATTGCTGATTAACTGCTTGCCATCCATGTTTACTATATAAGTTTCTTGCAGCCGTATTATCAACTTGGGTTGTAAGCAATGCAGTAGTGTTGGTTACGTTTGAAAATAAATGATCCAGCAATTTAGAGGCGATTTGTTGATTACGAAATAGTGGATGCACCCCTAATTCGACTAATTCAAAGCAATCCTTTAGCCAAAAATCCTGATTATCTTGTTCTAATGTAGATCGTAATAGTTCATGATAATACTGTCCTTTTGTAGAAATATAACCATATGCATAACCAACAAGCTCTTGCATTTCATTAGTTGCAACGATTCCTTGAAATCCAGGATAAGTTAAATGGCGATAAAATTGGTGAATAAAATTTGACTCTTCTTTCTTCCATACGAGTTCGTACAAGGGAGGTATTCTTTCTACCACTAAGTCATTGTTACAAAATGATTGATAATTATACATTTACCATCCTACCTACCAATCTCCTTTATTTTAAATTAGCCCAGTTCAACAGCCTTTTCGATATGCCAATTATTTGTGGTAATGTTAAAAATTTGAAGCGGCTCTTGAATATCCGTTTTTTCAAAATCCATATCGGGCTCTACATAACGAATAATGGATTCTACATCATTATGTGTAACTTCTTCTAAATTCTTTTATTACCGCTAATGCTTCTACATTTATTACTATTTTAGGATATAGCTGATAACGACGCGCTTGTTAACATTTTGTCCTATAATATCATGTAAAAAATTTCCTTTCCATCTGTACTAAATATATTTCTATTAATTTCTTATTATTCCTCCAATATATTGCAAATACTATTAAAAATCTACAAATTTCTATATTTTATAGAAAATTAATGTGCTATTATTTTTTTAGGGAGTTGATTTACATGAAAATAGCAATCATCACGGATATCCATGGTAATGCTCCAGCATTACGAGCAGTTCTTAACGAAATAGATATGCTATCTATTGACCATATTTATTGTTTAGGTGACTTGATTGCCATTGGACCAAATACGAATGAGGTATTATATCTACTCTTTTCTAGAAATGATATTTCTATGATTACAGGAAATCATGATGTGGCCGTTTTAGCATTAATTAAAGGGGAACATTATCCTATTAGTCATCAAAATGTGCGAAACCATCATGAATGGATAGCGGAACGTTTAGACAGTTCCTTTATTCCGAGATTAGCCAACCTACCACGAACAATTACCGAAACAATCGATAACATTCCAGTTTACTTTACACATTATCGTATTTTACCAAATAAACTTTCTGCCCATATTAGCGAGGATCCTTTTCATCAAATTGTTAAACCAAGCTTAGAGAATATGGAGAAGCTATATAAATTTTTTGCTGAAGCATTAATTTGCTTCGGACACCATCACCCACTTCATTACTTCAAAGGAGCAAAAACTTCGTATTTAAACCCTGGCTCTCTTGGATGTAATAACTAGCCAATAGCTCCATATGCAATTGTTACTTTTGAAAATCAATCCTTTCATATCGATTTAAAAGAAACTTTCTATGACAATAGGAAATTTCTTCAATCCTATGAGAAATTACAGGTTCCAGATAAAGAATTTATTTTGGAAATTTTTCATGGAAATCAATTAGCATAAATGCTATTAATAGCTTAAAACATATTTTCACAAGATTTATTACTATTTATCGGAGGTAATAAGCGAATGATACCACCCAATGAGATAATGACAACTTGGAAAAAATTTAACCACTTTCCTATGGATACTTTAACAAAAGCATGGTTTTTTCAGAAAGGTACTGAAAAGAAACAGCGTGACGTCTCCTTAATAAAAGAGCATTATCAGCAATATCGAATTACTGGAAACTGTTTTGACCTAGCTATATGGTTACTAGATGAATTTAAAAAGGATGGGATTACTGCATTTCCGATAGGACATCACATTGGTACAGATCACGCACATGTCGCTGTAATTGCATTAGATGAACATGGCCACCGCTATTTATGTGATTTAGGTGATCAGTGGATAAATCCCATTTTGATTGACGAAGATAGCAATCAATTTACGAATGAAAAGATGGCAGGCTATTTTCCCGGCGCTCTAATCCAAGTGAAGCCAGAAAGGCATTCCGTTACAATTCATTATCATAGACCTAATAATAAAACTTCCAGTCAAAACTATTTATTAGACCGGATGGAAATAAATGAATTCTTCCAAGCAGCTGAGCATTGCCAACAAGTTATTCGTCCGAAACCATTGGTAGAGTGTCGCTTACCTTTGGAATCTGAAATTGCACATTGGGAATTTTATGATTGGGATAGTTTTTTAAGTACAACAACCGGATTAATCCATGAGCCAAAATTAGACTGCATCGAAGATTGGGCAACACGTATTAATAAAAAAACTGGGTATGATTTGGCATTTTTACAGGATGCATTATCGCTTTATAAATTTCATCAATTTTAATTTATTTTAAGAAAAACCCTTCATGATTTTTATAATTAGAATGGTACCTATGAAATCAGAGAAAATAGAAATGAGACATAACATAATACGTATTTCTCTATTTTCAACAAAATAGAATTTTCAAGTTAATTTCTTCCCATTATTAATCCTGATTTTTTAGAAAAAGGAAATATCTTTCATATCCCTTACTCTATTAAGTCAAAATTCGATACTCGACTTAAACGATGGCAGCTTACGTAAATGAAAAAGTAAATAGCAAATGAGTACCATCCATTCCATTTTAATGTGACATAAAAACCTAACCACTTAAAAAATGGTTCCCCTATACATGTACCTACAGTTGCAAAAAACACTCCTTTCCAATGCGCTTTCATATTCGGCTTAAATTGGATTAGAAGCATAATAAATACGGGTAATATAGAGAAATCCCAAGGCATATACGATGGCATGGAAGGAAAGACTTTTCCAGTATAGTACCAAAGACCATACATAACTCCTAAAAAATCAAACCAAGAGGAAAGGAAAATTGCAAATAATCCAACATATAACAATCGATGGGTGCTTGTTTTTTTCCGAACAATAATGAATACAACCCATGGGGCAACGGTGAATACAAACGATAGCCAAAAATCCCAATGTAAAAATGTATTATGAAGCCAATAATTTAAATATTCCTTATTTGCTTCAAATACTTTATTATGTATTTCCCCTACTCTTTCTAGCTGTTTTTCACCAACCAAGGTTTTCTTATCCATTCGGATCCATCCTTTTTTTATTAGTATTAATAAAGTGTTAGATTTTATTTATAGCCTTCAAATTTTTACCGTTAATATTATTTTTTAATAAAATAGTGATTAAATACATAAATTCTATTATCTACACTTTCTTGTAAATGCTATCGTTTTTACTGTTGCACTATTTTTACTTGTTTCCGTACAATGAATACATAGTTTTTGAAATTAGACAATGAATATTATTTGGAGGGAAAATGGAACAAAATACTAACTTAATGAAGAAATTAAAAGTGAGAGCATTAACAGAGGGTGATTATATAGTTTTCTTCCATTGGAGCAAGGATGACGTTTTTTGTTCTGCAAATGGATGGGAAACGAACAGAAGTCAAAAAGAGCTATATAAATGGTTTATAAATAATTGTGTCAATCAAGTTACAGATAATTTTATTCGGATGGGAATTGATTTGGATGGGAAATTAATCGGTTATGCCGACTTAGCTTATATAAAAAATAATTCAGCTGAAATAGGCTTTGCCATTGGGGAGAGTGAATTATGGGGAAAAGGTATTGGGTTTCATTCTGTTCTCTGTTTCATAAATTATGTATATAAAGAATTAGGTATCACTATATTTAGCGCTGAGACACATGATTTAAATATTCGCTCTAGGAAAATACTCGAAAAATTAGGATTTAAAGAGATTAGCAGAATTGGTTATGACATATATCAAGGAGAGCAGTGCCAGCTAATCCAATATCAACTGGTTTTTCTGAAATAGGGAAATTCCATCAATTGAATAGCTTTATTGTTTATTACGAAGCTTATTAACAACTGCTATTATGGATAAAAAAAGAACAGCTTTATTTCAGCTGTTCTTTTCTTTGCCTGGCAACGTCCTACTCTCACAGGGGGAAACCCCCAACTACCATCGGCGCTGAGAAGCTTAACTTCCGTGTTCGGGATGGGAACGGGTGTGACCTTCTCGCCATAGTTACC
>NZ_JAOUSF010000004.1 GCF_025660475.1 Perspicuibacillus lycopersici | reverse complement strand
GCACGCCGCCAGCGTTCGTCCTGAGCCAGGATCAAACTCTCCAAAAAGTGTTTGATTAGCTCAAAAATGTTTTAAAAATAGTTTAATTAAACGCTTCGTCTTGTTCAGTTTTCAAGGTTCAATATAATTTCTTCGCCGCAAACGCGACTCACTTAATATATCACGATAAGTTTTTGTTGTCAATAACTTTTTTTATCGTGTCGCTTTTATTAAGTATCTCGTAGCGACGAATATTAATATACCATCTCTTTTTATTAATGTCAACACTATGTTAATGTTTTTTTAATATAACAATTGAATGGATTTATTGTTTCTTATAATAACGGTGAAAAATCGATTTTCCCTTTGATTCTTTCAATTCAACTGCAATATACTTTTTATCAATTAAATATTCGATAAAGACGATAAGATCTGTTGCATATAAGCTTAATTCTGGATGCTCCATAAATTCTTGGATTGACCAAAGCTCTTTTTCCGCCAACACCTTCATAATATGTGCGGATCCAATCTCTGTTCTTGAATGGATGAAAAATTCACTTGCTAAAAATAATAGCTCTAATTTTTTATGGAGTGGTTCTTCGCTATGGACAAGCTCTTCATACATTTTATATACTTCTGGTTCGATTTGTTTAACTTGATTCCATACCGTTATTTCTGGATGATAGCCTTTTTCGATAAGTGCTACTCTTCCTAAGTAATGAAGGGAATGGATAATGTGACTGTACGCGTCTAAGTATTGTTTTTTCTCGTAAAGTGTTTTCCCTTCCATATAGGTACGGATTAGCTTGGCGAACTCTAAGCCGATTCTTAGCTTACGTTCATGGAATGGGAAATCCTTTATCTCTTGGATTAAGCGGTATAAATAGTCGTTGCGGTCAAATAAAATTTTTCCGTAATAAAACCAATCAAATACTTTTCGGTTCGTCCCTTTGGAAATCCATAGTTTTACTTGAGCTTCATTGACGATATATAGGGCCAGCTTTTTTGCTTCGTATTCATAATGCTTGACGAATAATGGGTGTTCTTGTTCTTTTGAGATAATAAGCAGTATTTCGTCGAAGGTGTCCGTGATAGTTGCAAGGCTGTCCCGATTTTCAATCGAAAGGATTCCTAATGTCGTTGGGTCACTCGCACGTTCTTGGTATATACTTCTTAATATATTTTCCATAATTGCCTCCAAGCTCCTTCTATATGACTCTCTTAAAAAACACTGATTTTATAAGTATAAATGCAATTCGATTCGATGCAAATATTATTTTTATAAATCTAGTTTTTGTTTTAAGGAATTATCCGTTTAAAGAATATTCGACAATATTTTAGGAAATTCCTTCTAAATAAATGAATAAGTTCACAAATATCTTGTGGCAATTTGTTGAACATTGTTTCTGTTTTACTATAAATAATATTTTTTGTATTTAAATATATTCGTTATTTTTTCTATCTTTTTGCCTATTTATGGTATAGTTTTCATTAGGAGGGGGCTATATGGCGAAATATACGAGCAAAATTAATAGAATCCGGACGTTTGCATTAAGTTTAGTATTTATTGGCTTTATTATCATGTATATTGGACTTTTCTTCCGGAATCACCCAATTTTCATGGCGATTTTTATGGTTTTAGGTTTCTTATCTATAATTGCTAGTACGGTTGTATATTTTTTAATAGGGATGCTATCGACAAGGGCTGTCCAGGTTGTTTGTCCTTCTTGTAATAAGGTGACAAAAATTCTTGGTAAAGTGGATATGTGTATGTATTGTCGAGAACCTTTAACATTGGATAAGGAGTTAGAGGGGAAAGAATTTGATGAATCATATAATCGTAGTAAATAATGCTGCTAGCCTTGCTGGGAGCATTTTTTTATTGCAAATGCAGCTTCCCTTATAGACATTTTCCCACTTTGTTTAATTAATGGAATCGTTATTTCGATTGTTTGCATTTTTCCACCACTAAAACGTAAAAACATTTAAAGTCAAACACTAATTTCCAATTTTATCTCCCACGACAATACCAACCTCCGATAAAAAGACATAATAAAAGGCTTTTTTCGTATAGATTGTTGCTTTTTCTAAAAAGGCTACAGACGGAAATACACTCTGCGTATCCATTCTGTTCTGGCAAACACTTGGCCACCTCGTCGCTAGCGCTCCTCCAGGTTCACACCTGTCAGTCTTCGTATATTCAGTCTGCTCAGCGTTTCATTGAGGGTTATAGCAAAAGGAGATTGCTTTTTTATTCTAATTTACGGTTTATTTTAAACGGATTTCTTGGCAAAGTCATGCTCACTTTCCTATTCATATATTTGCTGTCTTACGGATTTCTCCGAAAATTTACGTTCACTTTCCGTTTGATGCTTGCACTCTTAAGGATGTCTAGCTAATTTCTCGCTCGCTTTCTTTTTGATGCCCACTCTCTAAAGGATTTTTAGCCCAATTCTTTCTCGCTTTCCTTTTGATTCCTACTCTCTAAAGGATTTCTACCCTTATTCTCGCTCACTTTCCTTTTGATGCTCACTATCTAAAGGATTTCTAGACCAATTCTCGCTCATTTTCCTTTTGACTATCACTCTCTAAAGGATTTCTAGCACTATTCTTGCTCGCTTTCCTTTTGATGCTCACTATCTAAAGGATTTCTAGCACAATTATCGCTCACTTTCCTTTTGACGCCCACTCTCTAAAGGAGTTCTACCCTAATTTCCCGCTCACTTTCCTTTTGACGCCCACCCTCTAAAGGATTTCACCCCTAATTCTCCCTCGCTTTCTTCTTGATACCAACTCTCTAAAGGATTTCTAGCACTATTCTTGCTCGCTTTCCTTTTGATGCCTACTCTCTAAAGGATTTCTACCCTTATTCTCGCTCACTTTCCTTTTGATGCTCACTATCTAAAGGATTTCAAAACCAATTCTCTCTCGCTTTCCTTTTGATGCTCACTATCTAAAGGATTTCAAAACCAATTCTCTCTCGCTTTCCTTTTGACCCCAACTCTCTAAAGGATTTCACCCCTTATTCCCGCTCCCTTTCCTTTAGACGCCCACTCTCTAAAGGATTTCTAGCACAATTCTTGCTCGCTTTCCTTTTGACCCCAACTCTCTAAAGGATTTCACTCCTTATTCCCGCTCCCTTTCCTTTTGACGCCCACCCTCTAAAGGATTTCAAAACCAATTCTCCCTAGCTTTCCTCTTGATACCCACTCTCTAAAGGATTCCACCCCTTATTCCCGCTCACTTTCCTTTTGACGCCACTAATCTAAAGGATTCCACCCCTTATTCCCGCTCACTTTCCTTTTGACGCCACTAATCTAAAGGATTCCACCCCTTATTTTCACTCACTTTCCCGCGGAAGTCTTCGTAATTCAGTTTTCTCAGCGTTCATTTACTAAACGTATCTCATGAAATAACAACAAGCTTTTAAAAAACGGCATAAAAAAAAGAGCTATTCATTAGCTCTTGATGAAGAATGGATATATAGTTATTAGTGCGATTTTTTTGCTGCACAGTCTGGGCATACACCGTAAATTTCTAAGCGATGGTGGCTAACATTAAAGCCAGAAACGTGGGAAGCAAATTGTTCTACTTCATTTAGACCTGGGTATGCAAAATCGACTATTTTTCCACAGTCTTCGCAAATCGCATGATAGTGATCATTCGTTACAAAATCGAAACGGCTAGAAGAATCGCCATATGTTAATTCTTTAACCAAGCCAACCTCACGAAATACCCGTAAGTTATTATACACTGTTGCGACACTCATATTTGGAAATTTTCCTTCAAGTGCTTTGTAAATTTCATCTGCAGTGGGATGGCTCATTGCATTTATCAAATATTCAAGTATCGCATGACGCTGCGGTGTGATGCGGACACCAGATTCCTTCAAGGTATCTAAAGCCTCTTTCAATTGATTCGTTGACACCGCCATGCACCTCTTTTCTCTTAAATATATTCTTAAATAATAATTAATATAATAAGTGTACTAACAATTTAGTACCTTTGTCAACAAATCCACTGTTCCTATTGGAAATTCTACAATATGTATGAACAGCTTAATCGATATAATTTAGCTGAAGTTACACGAACTGTTTCTTTTTATTGTATGCAATAACTTACGAATCTTACATGTTAATCAAGCTTTTAGCCTATAATTATTTCTTGTTTATTCGTGCAGTTTTTTCTCCTCAACGGAGAGCTTCACGTTCACATACCTTGCCGCAACAAAAAGAAAATCAGATAACCGGTTTAAATATGCCGTAACGAATGCCTGTACATTTCCAAGTCCTACAGCACATCTTTCGGCACGTCTTACAATTGTACGGGCGGAATGCAGCGCTGCTCCTGCCGGATGCCCACCTGGTAAAATAAAATTATTTAATGGCGGAATTGTTGCATCTAACGCATCGATATGCTTCTCAAGGTCTTGTACATGCTTTTCTTCCAGTTTCCATTTCACTTCTTTTCCTTCTGGAGTAGCCAGATGCGCACCGACATGGAATAGCAGTGTTTGGACCTGATGGAAAATTTTTAAGAGCTCCTGCTTTTCCGGAAACTGCTCATTCGAAAGAAAGCTCACTGCTAATCCAATCATCGAATTCGCCTCATCACATGTTCCATATGCTTCGACACGTAAATCATTTTTCGGTACGCGTGCTCCATACACTAATGATGTCGTTCCTTTATCCCCAGTTCTCGTATAAATTCTCATGCTAATACCCCCGATGGACGTCAATGATATTTTCAAATTTATTTTCCCCTTTTAAATACATATGTAAATTCCGGCGGAAAATTTCCAATCCCCGTTTTAAATAATTTCTGGAGATTCCAGTAAGATGAGGGGTGATTGTTACTTTATCCGATGACCAGAATGGGTGGTCTTCAGGAAGTGGCTCTTGTGCAAATACATCGAGAAATGCATGGGCAAGCTCGCCATTGTTCAATGCCTCTATTAAGTCTTCTTCGTTTACGGCGCTGCCTCGACCCATATTAATAAACACTGCCTCGTTTTTCATTAAGGAAAATTGTGGTTTAGCGAATACGCCAGTAGTTAACTCGGTACTTGGTAAAATCGACACAATGTAATCTGCTGCTGGTAAAATTTCATTTAGCTGCTCCATTGGATATACTTCATCAAATTCTTCTACTCGGTTTCCACTACGATTAATACCGATTGTTTTCATTCCAAATACTTTTGCATATTTGCCAATTTGGCTGCCGATTGCTCCCGCTCCTACTACTAACAATGTATGATCATACAATTCTCGTAAGGTTACATTGCGATTCCATATTTTTTCTTGCTGCTGTGTTTGAAATAATGCCGATTGCTTCGCATATTGTAGCATGTAGCCAATTGCGAATTCTCCCATTGGAATTTTATGTACGCCACGCACATTTGTCACTAATATATTTCGCTTAGCAATTGCTTCATGCGGTAATTTTTCCACACCTGCTGCCATGACCATGATCCATTTCAATGCCTTTGCTTTTTCAATAATGGCATCACTTAAATCCTCACCATAGGTCATTAATATTTCAGCCGTTTCAATCTCATCTCCTAGCTCTTTCATTCCTTTATAAAAAGAAAACGAAAGATCCGGAAATTCAGCTCTTACTTGTTTCTGCAAGGATTCCGCTGGGTACAATGATGCAACAATTTTCATATTCAACATCCTTTCAAAAGTATTTTGATAAAACACGTTCTAGACACTTCTCGTTTAATCATAACACGTTCGAAATATTATGAAAAATAATATGCAATGTTATTTAATCAAGCATTAATGGACGGGAAAATGCCTAAAAAAAGAGACCATTCGAAAATGGTCTACAAAAGAGTGAAGATTTTTTGAGGAGGTATTCTTACAATATACTATATGCCGTATTTTTCCGATGGAATAGACAAGAGCCTTCTCTACGAAAAACAGGCGTTTAACTATCCGAGTAAATAAAACGAAGGAACGTAACATACGCTCCCCTATTTATTCATCACTTACGCATCGGCTAAATGATTTTTAATAAACTCCAATGCTGCTTCCACATGGCCATCAACTTTCACATTACGCCATTCTTTAACTAATACGCCATCCTTATCAATTACAAAGGTTGAACGTTGAATTCCCATATATTCCTTACCGAAATTTTTCTTTAATGTCCACACCCCAAATTGCTCAGATACTTTATGATCTTCATCCACTAACAATAAAAATGGAAGACCATGTTTTTCAGCAAATTTTTTATGACTATCTAACTCGTCCGCACTAATACCGAGTATTGTTGCATTAAGCTCGGAAAATTCTTTCTGGCGATCGCGGAAATCACATGCTTCCGTTGTACAGCCTGGGGTTAAATCCTTTGGATAAAAATATAACACGACATGCTGGCCCCGAAAGTCGGATAATTTTAGCCGTTCACCATTACTTGCTAAAACCTCAAAATCTGGAGCTAATTCTCCTACAGTAACTGTCATTTATGAATCATCCTTTCTTATCTATACTATCCATACGATAGCGAAGTTTTTCGTAATTCGCAAACGTCATTACTTACCCATGTTGCGTATGTACTTTTTACTACATACCTACTCATTTTTCTAAACGGACAAGCATATTTCTAGTAGTAGAGGGATTTTATTTGATATGAATGAGGTGCTATATGATCGCCTATCTTTTTATACTAATCATTATTTTTTGTATTTCGATGAGCTTACGGACATTATTTTTACCCAATGCACTTCAAGATAAATTTTTATCATGGGAAAGCTTTGCATATTTATTTTTCATTTATTCTACGATCCTGCTTGGCTTCGGCTTACTATACTTTATTTGTATGGAAAATGGAATAGCCGTCATTCAGGAAAATGAAGAGTTATTATCTGGAAGTACACTCCATACTTTACAAACATGTATTTATTTTAGCGGGTCCACGCTATTTTCCGTTGGCTATGGCGATGTTACCCCAATTGGAATTGGACGAGTCATTTCGATATTAGAAGGGATGATTGGCTATACCATTCCTGCGTCCTTTGTTGTCCGGACAGTTGTCGATATCCAACAAGAACGCGGTTAATTTTTTTGCAAAAAGAGATTGGGCAATCTTACTCGCATTTATCTCAAATAGTGATACAATACTAATTGGAATTAATTGTATGGAGGTTTTATCATGAACTTTACGAAATCAGAACAATTACATAAACAAGCACAGGAGCATATTGTTGGTGGCGTGAATAGTCCTTCCCGCTCCTACAAAGCCGTTGGTGGTGGTGCCCCGGTTGCAATGGAAAGAGCGAAGGGTGCCTATTTTTGGGATGTAGATGGCAATAAATATATTGATTATTTAGCTGCGTACGGTCCGATAATTACTGGACATGCACATCCCCATATTACAAAAGCAATCACACATGCTGCAGAAACTGGTGTTCTTTATGGAACTCCTACTCCCCATGAAGTGAAATTCGCAAAAATGTTGAAGGATGCTATTCCATCTTTAGAAAAAGTACGTTTCGTAAACTCTGGTACGGAGGCAGTGATGACAACGATTCGTGTCGCACGTGCATTTACTGGTCGCGATAAAATCATTAAATTTGCAGGCTGCTACCATGGGCACTCAGATTTAGTATTAGTTGCAGCAGGCTCTGGTCCTTCTCAGCTTGGGATGCCTGATTCTGCTGGTGTACCGAAAAGTATTGCCCAGGAAGTAATTACTGTTCCATTTAATGATATTGCACCATTCCAAGAAGCAATGGAAAAATGGGGAGAAGAAATCGCTGCTGTTCTAGTAGAACCAATTGTCGGGAACTTCGGGATTGTTGAACCAAATCCAGGCTTTTTAGAGCAAGTTAATGACATTGCCCATGAAGCTGGTGCACTTGTAATCTATGATGAGGTTATTACTGCATTCCGTTTCATGTATGGCGGTGCGCAAAACCTACTTGGTGTTACACCTGACTTAACGGCAATGGGTAAAATCATTGGTGGTGGTCTACCAATTGGTGCCTACGGTGGTAGAGTCGATATTATGGAAAAGGTGGCACCACTAGGACCTGCTTATCAAGCTGGAACAATGGCTGGTAACCCTGCATCAATGCTTGCAGGTATTGCCTGCTTAGAGGTTTTATCACAAGAAGGTGTCTATGAAGAATTAGATCGCCTTGGCGGATTGTTAGAAAAAGGAATACTTGCAGCTGCTAATAAGCATGGTATCGAGATTTCAATCAACCGCTTAAAAGGGGCGCTTACTGTCTACTTCACAAATGAAAAAGTAGAAAACTATGAACAAGCAGATAACACGGATGGCGAGAAATTCGCACAATTCTTCAAGCTTATGCTTCATCAAGGTATTAACTTAGCCCCATCGAAATATGAAGCATGGTTTATTACAACCGAGCATACGGAAAAAGATATTGAAGAAACCATTGTCGCAGTTGATCAAGCATTCGCAGCAATGGCTAGTGAAAAATAAAGAGGAAAACATCTAAGAAAACTATACAAAATGCCCATTGTATTTTCCGATAAAATACAATACAATTTCCCAAGGAACCAACACCTTGGGTTTTTTTATATTTGATATGTGTAAACTAAACGTAAGCAAACTGACATCTTTTACGGAAAATATATGAGATAATAAAAAATTCTAGAAGACTAACTATTTTGTATGGATACCATTAGTCTATGGAAAACTATCACTCGTTTAAGAAAGGATTTACCAAAATGAAATTAGGTGCCCGTATATTAAAAACGGGAATGGCTGTAGTATTAGCATTATTTCTAGCACAGCTTCTCCATTTGGAGACTCCAGTATTCGCAGCAATATCAGCAGTATTTGCCATTCAACCATCCATCTATCGATCGTACTTAACGATTATTGAACAAATTCAAGGAAATATTATCGGAGCTGCCTTAGCCGTCATCTTCGTTATCATCTTTGGAAACCACTTCCTTGTAATTGGATTAGCTGCCATCATTTTAATCATGATTAACTTAAAACTAAATATAGAAAATACCATTTCGCTATCGGTTGTTACGTTAATCGTCATCATGGAAACGCCTGGGGATGCCTTTATTTCGTTTGCCGTTATGCGATTTTTAACGATCATGCTTGGAATATTATCTGCCTTTTTCGTCAACATGGTGTTTTATCCACCAAAGTACGAAAGCAAATTGTATAAGCAAATTTCCGATAGCACGAATGAGATTTTAAAATGGATTCGCATTTCCAACCATCAGGCAGCAGAGCAATTATTATTAAAAAACACGGTAGAATCAATTAAGGAGCAGCTTTCCCGCATTGACCAAATCTACTCCTTTTATAAGGAAGAACGAACATTATTAAAACGAAATACTCAAGCGAAGCTACGGAAGCTCGTGATATACCGGCAAATGATGACAACGTCAAGAAAGGCACTAGATATTTTGAAGAAGCTTCTTCACTATGAAAATGCTATTACGTCTCTTCCGGAATTGACAGCCAAACAAGTGCAACAGAAGCTAGAACAATTAGCCGCTAATCATGAGCATTTATTACTTCGTTATATCGGCAAAGCAAAACAAATCCATGAAGAGGAAATGAAGGAATATGAAACGAATCGTCAAGACCTACTTCGAATGTATCGAGAGTACCAGCATTTAGATCATGACGCAGAAAATATTCCACACACATTCCAATTTTTTGCCTCTCTTTTAGAATACAATGAACAACTAGAGCGATTGGAAATCCTCTTAGCTAGTTTTGAGTCGTTCCATTCAGATGATCAAGAAGTCGATATAACGAAGGATGTGCTATAAGAAGAAGGATTTGATAAGTAAAAAAAATGCTTGGAAATATGGTACCTCCCCAAATTAACCTTTTGGGGTAACCATTTTCCAAGCATTTTATTTATGCTGTATAAATCATCCTACTCCTCAAATTACCAACTATTCGATGGTAATTTCAACTACTTTATCCGTATATTTCGTTGTATTGTAACCATCGATTGCTAGAATTGCAGAAACGACATTTTCTCCAATATTTGCACTTTCTAAATCTATTTCACTAACGGTATCGAAATAACGTGGTTGCTCGATTTCCATATTTGGATCCATTTGATACATATCGTATTGTTTGCCGTTTCTATCTACAATTACTGTCTCGGAGCTTATATTCATATAGTTTAAAAAGTTTCCATCCTTATCAAGAAGATTAAAATAAAGTGATTCAAATTTGCGATCCTTTATTTCCTGATTGCTTATAACAATCTTAGTAGTATTTCCCTCTAATTCCATCTTATCAATCGAAATAGTGCTACCCGCATATTCAAAGGTTTTTGGATACTCCTCGGAAATATCCAGTTCGATTTGTTTTTTATCAAATACGCTTAAATAAATGGCAGAAAATTGAACTTTAACGTTTTTTGGCTTTTCTCCCAGCATTGATGGAAACTTTATTTGATAAGTATTCCAATTCATCTGTTGCGGTGCATCATAATAATATCCACTATATAAATCTGGTTTTAACTTTTTATCATTTACCTGCAAATTATCAAAATCAACATTATAAATCTGAAAGTCTTGTGTATCATAATTAATGCTATATTGAAGAATTGTTGCAGATGGTGCCATTATTAGTTTATCAATCCGGAACGGGACTCCTTCGACTTCCAACTCTTTATCTAGTACATATTCCTTCGACGATTGTTTTGTTACGGGGATTTCAAAATTCCAGTCTCCGTACTTTATATTTGAGTCATCGACATAGCCTGTTGGATAAGTAGAATCACTTAACAGCTTGCGAATTGTTGAAATGTTAACCTTAAGTGTAGCTTCGTCCTCTTTTAATGAATTTAGAATGAGCTTGCCATGGTACACGTTCTTTTCTTTCTTATTCATCTCAGATTCAAGATCTGGCGGGTAATATCCTATATATGATTCTGTATCCATAATTTCAAATTCATTCTCTATATAAACACCATCACCATAATTCATTACATATTGATTTTCTGCAGTAGTATCTTCAATTTCATAATAAACAACTGTTTCGATATCATCTGCTACCACACTTTTGATTGTTATTTTAATTCCATCATACTCAGACTCTAGATTCAATCTGTCTCCATAGTTTTTCTGGAAAATCGTACGTAATTCCTGATCATCTTCTGTCATCGCATAATAAAGGTTCGGGATAACACCTGTTAAAAAACCAATCCCGAATATACATACGAATACTCCTACAACAAAAGATACTCTTTTTATTAGTTTCCTAATCTTTTGTTGTTTTTGCTTTTTCTTTTCGTCCAACCGATCTTTGACAGATGCCATCACACTGGAAGGTATTTGTAAGTCATTCCGTAGTTTCGTAAGCTTCGATTGAATTTCCTGAAATGTAACCAATTCCTCCTGGCAGTGTGGACAATGATACACATGAATCTCTAAATCCACCTTTTTCGAATGTTCTATGTTTTTTTCTAAGTAAGCTAAATAATCATTTTGATACTCCTGACAGCCATTAAAAGTGGCAAAATACCCCATCGGTTTTCGAAGTGATTGGAATCCGTCGTTTAGAAGCTCTCTCAACCTTTCAAAGGAAACTCCGAGAAGCTGGGCAGTTTCCTCCTGTGTCGCTCCTTTTATATAGGCAAGGGCAATTGCTTCTTTTTCGTTTACATTCAATTGATCAAGTGCACGAAATATTTCATCTGAAGGACTTTCCTCTAAAGCTTGGAAACTATTATCTTTTGAAAGGCGTCTACAAATATCGATGAAAATCGAGGTAACCCAAGTTTCGAATGAAGTTTCATTTTTAAAACGAGGTAGCTCTTGACGGACTTTCATTATAGATTGGTAAAAAAGTTCCTCCACCTGTTTTTGATTTCTAAAATAAGTACAACTTAGTCGATAAAATGATTGTTTATTATACTCGAACCAATCAATGATGGATTCCACGCTTCTTTCTTTAATTGCTGCGATCGAAACGGAATCTGTTGCTGGGATCATAAATGTGTTACCCCCTGTATGTTTTTCTTATAATCTATTAACTATTTAAAATCGATTATATGTATTATTAATTCTTAGAATAATTTAACAACTATATTGTACCGTTTTTTCCCGTTCTCTTCCATTGATTATTTCCTTTTTCTACTATTTGGCATAAAAAAATACCAATCACCTTTGTATTGGTATGTTATCTAACTTTATAGTAACGATTTTTCCGACGAAGAACCTTGCATTCTCCTGTAAATTTTTCCATACATTTATGAAATAACCTAGTTTGAATTCTACAGTAAAAAAATCGAGTATTTTTATACCCGATTTTTCTATGCAAAATTAATTTAAATTTTGTACATCAAATAACTCGTAATAATGTCCTTTTTTCGCCATGAGTTCCTCGTGACGGCCAACCTCCACTATTTTCCCATGCTCGACTAACACTATTTGATCGGCATGGGTAATCGTAGATAATCGGTGGGCAACAATTAATGTTGTCCGGTCTCTCGCTAATTTGTCTAATGCTTCTTGAATTAAATGTTCACTTTCTAAATCTAGGGCAGAGGTAGCCTCGTCCAATATTAAAATAGGTGGGTTTTTCAAAAATACTCGCGCAATAGCAACCCGCTGTTTTTGTCCGCCGGAAAGCTTCACGCCTCGCTCGCCAACCTTCGTATCAAAACCATTTGGCAAATTCATAATAAAATCATACGCATTTGCCGCCTTGGCTGCCTCGATAACCTCTTCATCGCTTGCCCCTGGCTTCCCAAGTAAAATATTTTCCTTTACTGTATCACTAAATAAAATATTATCCTGTAAAACCATACCGATTTGATTGCGAAGACTATGTGCCTTCACATCACGAATATCACTACCATCGAGCAAAATTTTTCCACTAGTCACATCATAAAACCTTGGGATTAAGCTAACTAAAGTAGATTTTCCACCACCACTCATCCCAACTAATGCAATGGTTTGCCCTGCCGTTATATTTAAGGAGATATTTTTCAATGCAAGTGACTCGTCTTCCCCGTAGCTGAAAGATACATCGCGAAATTCAATATGTCCATGTGCCTTTTGTATTTCTTTTGCATTCGGCTTATCAGTAATGTCATATTCCTCGTCAATCAATGCAAACACTCGGTCCATGGAAGCGACTGCTTGTGTTAATGTTGTTGAGGAATTAACCAATCTCCGTAGCGGACCATATAAGCGCTCAATATAGCCTGTGAAGGCAACCATTGTACCTATTGATAAATTTCCATTAATAACCTCATACCCGGCATAGGCAACGATTAATATGGGCGAAATATCCGTAATCGTATTCACAACCGCAAATGCTTTCGCATTCCAGCTCGTATGTGCTAATGCTTTTTGTAAAAAATTTCGATTCGTTTTATTAAATAATGTTTGTTCATGCTCTTCAATTGCAAAGCTTTTAATAACAGCAACTCCTTGCACCCGCTCATGTAAATAGCCCTGTACCTCTGCAAGTGCTTGGGAACGATTTCTTGTTAATTTTCGTAAATTACCGAAGAAATATTTTATCGAAATAGCATAAAACGGAATCATTATAATGGAAACCAATGTCAGCTTAATGTCTAACGCGAGCATAATTCCAAGTGCAATGAAAATCGTTGTTAAATCGATCCATACATTCATTAGTCCCGTAATAACGAATTCTTTTGTCTGCTCCACATCATTAATTACCCGGGAGATAACCTCCCCTGTTTTTTTATTTGCATAAAATTGCAAGCCTAATTTTTGTAAATGGCCATATAAAAATTTTCGAATGTCATATAAAATTTTATTGGATGTCCATTGTGCAAAATATTGCCGATAATATTCCACGGGTGGACGAATGACAACAAAAATAAAGCCCATAATACCGATGGAAAGAAAAAGCCTTGTTAGCTTTTCATCCTTTGTTAATAAATCATTGGCGATAACATCATCGATAACATACTTAATTAGGATTGGAATTAGTAATGGGATAATAAATTTGATGATACCAATAATAAGCGTAATGACAATTTGTTTTCGATAGGGCTTAACAAATTCCATATAACGGCGCATAATCCCCATAAAAGTCTCCCCTTCCTTCTATTATTTTGTCTGTATCTCTAGTATTTGAACGAAATTAAAAAATAATCATTAGCAAACCATAGAAAAAGCCTGTTGTTTTTAGCAACAGGCTTCATATGTAATCGTTTCACTACACAAACGGATGGAAAATTTATCCTAATGATTATTAAAAGTTCCGATACGTTAAATATCTTTCATACCAAGTATCAATAAAGTCTGGTGCAAATGGACCTTTCTTTTGACGAATCCATTTGATTAATTTATCCATATTTGCCTTTAATATTTTGTCAATTACATCTGGATAGCCCATTAATTGACGATGCTCTTCATATTCATCCTCATCTAAAATGACGAAGGTCATATCTGGAAATACTTTAATATCCAAATCATAATCAATATATTTTAATGCTTCATCATCTACCACAAATGGTGAGCTTAAATTACAGTAATAATGAATTCCGTCCTCACGTAGCATACCGATAATGTTAAACCAATGCTGTGAGTGAAAATAGCAAATAGCAGGCTCTCTTGTAATCCACGTCCTACCATCCGATTCCGTAACAGTTGTTCGATCATTCCCTCCTATAACAATTGATTTCGTACCTTTTAATACAGTCGTTTCCTCCCATACACGGTGTATATGCCCATCATGCTTATAACTGTGTATTTGGATGGTTTCTCCTTCCATGGGTATACCCATTTTTAAATCCCTACTTTCTATTTACCAAAGAGGTTTGTCCTATTTTTTATTCCAAACATTATATACGTATCATTGTTTATTTTTTTATTATAACGTTTCATAGAGGATTTTAAAACAAAAGACCTGTTATTTTCTGGAGAGATTATTTTTCTTGTGGATGAAAAAGTAAAAAGGCGCCCCCATTACAGAAGCGCCTCGTGTAGTCGTTGTTTCTAGCTCATTAAGTATTAAGAATTTTTTTGTTTATTAGATTCAGCTTTTTGATTAGCTTTGCGCACTGATTGTACATCAGTTTCACTACCAAACTCAGTACCGAATTGGCCTTGTGAACCTTGTGCAGATTGTGCATTTTGTTGTCTTACGTTTTGTACATTAGTACCAGCTGAAGTTTTGTTTTGTTTAGCCATTTGTTATCACCTCCACTGGAATTAATGTAACCAGAATGATAAGAAACTATCCAAAAAATTAAAAAGAAATTTGTAAAAATTTGTCGAAGCTCCTGTCTACCCGTTCGTATATTTTTCTCACCACAAATAAAAACTAAGGAAAAAAGAGGTGTTTGCAATGTATGTAGGTAGAGATATGACGGAATTAACAATGCTTTCGATGAACGAATGGAGAAGTAGTGAATTAGCACATTTCCAGCATTCCTTTCAACAAATACTTCCGTATTTAAATCAGGAAGGACAAACGATTTATCGAGAAATTATTAGTGAAATCGAATCCCGTGGCGGATTAAGAAGGCTGGAAGCAGATTATACGCATGGGACAGAGACGGTGCATGATTGAGAGTTTTGATATAATTCACAAGGTGGGGTGTATTTTTTGTATGAAGATGCACCTTCGAGAAATTACTTATCTTGTTCCCGAAATATCATCTGCACTTTCTTGAAAAATTCTGGTAGATTCCCGAATTTTTTGCTTTACTTCCAAGAAATTGCTTGCTATTTTCCCGAAAAATTCCCCTCACTTCCAGAAAAATCAGCGGGGATTCCCGAAATTCCCGCTTCATTTTCCATAAAAATTACGCGAGATACTCCGAAAAATCCCTATTCATCTCCCAGTTACTCTACCATCCAAATAATTCTTCCATATTTTCTGATGTGATACTGGCATTGGATAGTCGGTTACCTCTTCAATTGCTACTGCTTTTAGCTCATTTGTTTCTTCAATGGTTCCCTCTACCTTACCGACATACACTTGAATATTCCACTTCAAATGAGAAAATACATGCTCTATCGTACAAAGTGGGGATTCTACGTGTGTTTGGATTCCATGCTTTGTTGCTAGTTCGGTTTCAAAGCTACTTAGTAAATTTTTTGGTCCGTTTTTTACTGCTACCTCGTTTGGGAACTCCCATAAATTGGCTAGTAATCCATTTTCCGGTCGTTTGCAAATTATTATACGGTTGTCAGAATCAAGAAGTACTGCTGCGGTTAGGTGCACGGTGTTGCCTTTTTTCGCTTTAGATTTTATCGGTAAATCGGACTGCTTTCCTTCAGCATATGCCTGGCAAAATTCCCGGACAGGGCATAATAGACAGGCTGGCGTTCCTGGTTTACAAATCATTGCCCCGAGCTCCATCAATCCTTGATTGAAGCTGGAAGGATCTTCCTCAGAAATAATTTCTCTTGTAATTCCTTCTATAAAAGTTCGCGTTTTTACTTTTGCAATATCGTCACTTAAGCAAAAAATTCTGGAGAGCACACGCATGACATTTCCATCAACTGCTGGCTCAGGGATTCCGTACGCTATACTTAATACGGCACCTGTTGTATATGGACCGACTCCCTTTAATTTTCCGAATTCTTCTTTCGACATTGGTACTTTACCGCCGTAGCTAGCTTGTACTTCACGTACTGCGGTTTGTAAATTTCGAGCTCGCGAATAATAGCCTAAACCTTCCCACACCTTTAATAAATCCTGTTCATCTGCATTCGCTAATGCTTCTATTGTCGGAAATTTATCGATAAACCGATGAAAATACGGTATAACGGTATCAACCTTTGTTTGTTGGAGCATAATTTCAGAAACCCATACTTTATATGGATCCCTATTTTTCCGCCAAGGTAAATCGCGCTTTTCGGATTGGAACCAATCGATAAGTGCTGTTTGAAACGCTTGAATCGGAAAATCTTTCACTAATGTTTCAATTCTTTCGTTCAATGTACTTCCTCCAGCATGATAAACTTAAAATTGGGTATATTATTAATATAATTTGTTGTTTTTGTACAATCCTAATTATAAACTGTTACATATATATAAGTTTATACTAGATTGTTAAAAGCTTCTATCGAAATTGTAATACGGAGGTTCAAATTGTGGATACTGGTACACATGTTGTAATGGGTATTGCCCTAGGTGGATTAGCCACTATTGATCCGGTCGTTTATAGCAGTACAGCAACCGCGCATAGTGTGTTGATTGCCACCATTATAGGTTCGCAAATTCCCGATATAGATACTGTTTTAAAGCTTAGAAATAATGCGGTCTATATTCGTAATCACCGTGGCATTACCCATTCCATTCCTGCTGTTTTTTTATGGCCGTTGTTGATTTTAGCTTTTTTGTACCCCTTGTTTCCTGCAGCAAATTTATTCCATCTATGGTTATGGACCTTTATCGCTGTGTTCATCCATGTATTTGTCGATATTTTTAATGCATATGGCACCCAGGCACTTCGTCCGTTTTCGAATAAATGGGTTGCTTTAGGCTGGATTAACACCTTTGATCCAGTGATTTTTGCACTTCATGTGATAGGTATCATTTGCTGGCTTGCTGGTGCAGACCCGCGAATTATTTTTCCAATTGTATATGTACTATTAATTGGCTATTATTTGTACCGTTATTATCTCCGAAATTCAATATGCGAAATTGTAAAACAACA
Organism: Perspicuibacillus lycopersici; assembly: GCF_025660475.1. Lineage (GTDB taxonomy): Bacteria > Bacillota > Bacilli > Bacillales > Caldibacillaceae > Perspicuibacillus > Perspicuibacillus lycopersici. The sequence continues at coordinate 381,442 of NZ_JAOUSF010000004.1, read as the reverse complement.
AATTCCGAATACGGAGGATATCATTTTAAGTCCTACAGTTAAATTTTTCCAATGGCGGGTAGCGATCATTGCCAAGGATATGTTTTATGTAGCCCGTGCTTATCGCAATGATGTCGTTTTATTGGATGAATACAAACGAATCCCACTTCCAGATAATGCGATCATGGATGCAGCAAAGCAGGACAAAAATATTTCTGCCTTTTTATCATTTTCACCAGTTTATCGGTGGGAAGTAGAAGAAGGAAGTCGCTATATTGAAGTTCGTTTTATTGATTTACGGTACCGTAGTAATGGACATTATCCATTCGTGGCAATTGTCCAATTAGATCATGATTTAAACATATTATCTTCCTATACAGGTTGGATTTATAATAAGAAAAAATTACGTAAGAAGCTGGAAATTATTCCAAATTAAATGTCAATTATAGCATATTATCTCTGATTTTTTCTTACCAATATAAGGAAAGTAATATTCACCAGTAAACCACAAATACTAGAAGTGCGCAGCAGATGCGTACTTCTTTTTTTGAGGAGGGAATAGCATGGTTCGCAATAAAGATAGCAACTTTCCGAATCAGAAGGATATAAAATTAGAGGGAATGCCACGGGCACAAGCAAAATATGCTTCGAAACGTGCTGATGGTACGACTAACACCCATCCACAGGAACGAATGAAAGCGTCTAGTCAAAGAGAAGAATAAGATGAAGAAAGATCCAGTGCTAGTGCTGGATCTTTTCTCTCTTATTTTGGTAGCTCCAAAAGTGAAATTGGAATACCTTCTTCATGTGACTCTCCATTTAAACGATACCCCCATGCAAAAACACCTTTTAAATAGTCCACACGGAAATAGGTGTTGTCTTCTCCCTTTAATCGATAAATTTCGCCACGCTTGAAATCTTTAGGATTTAGTAAATACGCAGAGGCCATTAATGCTTTGCGCTCTAACACAGCGTATTCATTCACAATTCCTAGCTGCTCCGCCTTCCGTGCCTTTTCTCGTAATGATGCGATTTCTTGTTTAAGCTCATACTCGGTCATTTGACTATAGCGTTTTTCCGTCATAAACTTTGCTTCCCCTTCATTCGTTTATTGTTTATTTTTGGTTATTTGTTCAAGTATTTTTTTAGAAATTCTCTGATTGCTTTTCTGCTAAAAATCGATCAATTAGCTCGAGTGGAAACCCTTTTCGGAATAAAAATTGCTTTACCTTTAGTCTTCTCGCTCCATTCTCTTGAAGATGGTATTTATTCCATGCCTTCTCGCCTTGAACAACAATGGCATTCCATTCCTGATCCTCATCAACATCTTCTAAAGCAATGCCAATTGCCTGATTAGCAATTCCACCTACATATCCCTTTCTTACAAGCATAGCTTGCAAATCAAGCTTTAATTTTGGCAGGGACGATTGCTTCTTTTTTTGGATCCATTTTCTACAAAGCTTCTCTGCCTTTTCCAGCTGAAGCTCTGGTGAAAATAACGAAACTGCCTCTTCAATGATTTCCACGTTTATGCCTTTTTCCTTTAAGACACCATTGATAACTTTTGGCCCTTTATCCCCTGTATTGATTTGTGTTCTCACAAAGCTCATAGCAAATTCTCGGTCATTAATGAACTGGTTATTTTTCAAACGCACGATAACTTCCTTAACGATATCAATCGAATAGCCTTTTTCCGTAACATGCTGATACACCTCTTTTTCGGAACGCATCCGGTACGAAAGGAAATTAATCGCTTGATTGTATGCCTTTTGAATTTCTTCACGGAAAAAAATCTCCTGCATATCCGCTTCGGATAGTTCCTTCCCTTTCATTAATTGGTGCTTTAATAAGACATCTTCACTCACACTAAAGGCATATGCTTCTTCATTACCATTTTCAAAAAAAATATTGTACCGTTCCTTGTTTTTCTTTTGTACTGTAATTTTCTTTATAACAGGCAGAACTATCACCTCGCATTGTTCGTTAAAATTAATTCTTTCCTTTAATTTATCATAAATGAAAAATTTTGTAAGGATAACAGCTTTTTTCATCTTTCATGTATTTCCCTTTTCTTGGATGGGAAAAATAAAACTATCTTAAAAGGTGAGGTGCTTAACGATGGATAGAAAAAAACGTGATAAAATGAAAAATTCATTAAAAAAGGCGCAGGAAGTTATTTATGGACGCGATTTTAAACGAGCAAATCGTGCGGGTGGCTACAAAGAATAACAAACCTTTTGAGACTCGCATTTTCTACTAATTCTTCCCTCGCATAGGTTCGATTAAATTGCGAAATCTAACGAGGAGGAAACGGACATGCTTCCTCTTATTTCCGACTGGAAAGGAGATAGAATCATGGCAAAACGTAAAAAAAATCCGGATAATAAGGCGACATTACCACAAACTCCAAAGAATATGAAATCAGACGGTATTGACGTCGAATATTCCGAAGAATTAGCAGATCTTCAGGATCGTGAAGCTGTAGCACGTTCAGAGGCTGCGGAAAAAAGAGCCAAAAATAAAAAGCTTTAATGAAAAGAAAAAACAGGGTGCCATTCATTTGGCACCCTGTTTAAATTAATCATCCACTTGCTCTGTTTCGCTATTTTCCATAGCCTGCTTTTCTACCTTCACCCGCTGCAGGCGGTTATTATCAACCTCAAGGATGGTGATTTTCAAATGATCAAACTGAATAATCTCACCTTGTTTCGGTACTCTTGCTAATTTTTCAAATATCCAGCCACCAACATTATAATACGATGATTCTGGGTCTGTTATTTGTAACACCTCTGCGAAATCTTCGATATGGATTTGCGCATCAAATTCATACGTATTCTCATCTAATTTTTTCATTAGAAATACTTTTTCATCATGCTCATCCCAAATTTCCCCAACGAGCTCCTCAAGAATATCCTCCATTGTAATCAATCCAGCAGTTCCACCAAATTCATCATTAACGATTGCCATATGGCTTTTCGTTCGCTGCAGTTCTGGCAAGATTGAAGCAATTTTCATCGATTTCACAACAAAAATTGGTTGGCGTAATATGTCCCGAATATTTACTTCATTATTTTTCATAATTTCCGCGAAAAATTCTCGTTCCGATAAGAAGCCAATAATATTATCTATATTGTCTTCATATACTGGAATCCGTGAATAGCGTTCCTCAAGAAGAAGTTGTTTTACTTCTTCTACAGGGGTATTCACCTCAATCGCAACTATATCTAATCTATGGGTTAAAATCTCGCTCACAATAATTTCATTAAACTCTAAGGAACGATGAATTAATTCTTTTTCATTTTTATTAATGACGCCTTCCTCTTCACTAATATCCACCATTACTTTTATTTCATCTTCCGTAACACTTGGTACCGCTTCCTTATTCTTATACATTTTTGAAACAAGATCCTTTAATTTCGTAAAGAAGAAGTTAATTGGTGTTAAGCATTTAATTAAAAGAAATAAAATGCCAGATATTTTTAAGGCGTATACTTCCGCATTTTCCTTTGCCATTGATTTCGGTAAAATCTCCCCGAAGGTTAAAATAATTAACGTCATACCAAAAGTACTAATGATTAATCCCGTACTTGCACCAAAAATATTGGTTGCAATCGCTGTTGCAATACTAGAGGCAGAAATATTTACCAGATTATTACCAACTAGTATGGTAGATATTGCATTATCGAAATTATTCGATATAGATAAAGCCTTTTTACTTCCTGGTTTGTTTTCACTTGCATAATTTCTTAATCGTACACGATTCACACTAGAAAATGCAGTTTCTGCAGACGAGAAGAATGCAGATAAAATAATTAATACCACTAACAGAATTATCAATCCTATGGGCACGTCAGCCAAAAAATTTCACACTCCATAAAAAATTATAATAAAAAATATTGTTTTATTAACTTTACCATATTGGTACCTATCAGGCAAAAATAATCTTTATTTGCACTGACTGTTTATCATATCATACATATGCCCGAATCTGTTAATGTAAGTTCTTCCAAACAAAGTGTAAAAGGACTACCTAAAAGACGTTTGTAGCCATCATTAGGTAGTCCTCTATTATACTTATACAATACTATCGCAATGCTTTTTTGCTTTTTCTAAAGTAAACAATGGTTACAGAGGAACCGATAATCAATAACAAACCAAGTGCGAGTAGATTTCCATTGTTTGTTGCAGTGTTTGGAAGCTGATTACCAGGTTGATTTGTTCCCGATTCAGCTCCATCCTCTGTTTGATCACCATTTGTTGGAGTTTCGTTGTCTTCTGGTTGTTGATTGTCTACTGGTTGATCTCCGTCACCTGGGTCTTCTCCATTTCCTGGGTCATTACCGTCTCCAGGTTGTTCACCATTATCAGGATCTTCACTGCCTTCAGCCGCTGCAATGATTCTACCTTCAACGGCTGGTGCTACTGGACTGAATTGCTCTAAATATTCACTAAATGCTTCAAAATCCGGAATATCGATATTCGTCATCCGGCCATCCTCATAAGCATTTTTCAGTGATTCGTAGCCATCTCCCCCCATAGCAGTAAAGGAGTTTGTTGCTACAGAATAAAATTCCTCTAAGTTAATTGGTTCATATCCGCCATCTGCTGTTTTTACTTCAACAGACCAAACGCGTTCTCCTGCTGGTTTTTCTGGATCGAATTTGAATTTCAAACCAGAAACCTGGAAGAATCCACCGCTTTGCTCTGGATATTCGCTAACACTATGCTCTAATGCCTCCCAAATTTCTTCTCCAGAAAGCTCAATGGCAACTAATGTATTAGCAAACGGAAGTACTGTTTGGATTTCACCCATTGTAATGGTTCCTTCATCAATTGATGCGCGTACCCCACCACCATTTTGGAAAGCAATAGTTGTTTCCGGAATGAATTGTTGGACCTTCCAAACCATGCCGTCAGCAATTAAGTTTCCTAAATTCGTTTCTTTCGTCCGGACATCTGCTCTTTCACCATTCAATGGTACAGTTGTTTCACCGATTTCCAAATTCATGAGCTCATCAATTGCAGCACGATATTCCTGTACTTTTGCTTCTAATTCCTCATTTTTGCCAAACGCTTCCTCTGTAAGTGCTAATAGTGATGCGGAATGCTCTGTTATTACCCCATTTTCATCAAAGGTAACCGCAAGTTTTCCTAAATTATTTAAATTTTCTCCAGTTTGAACGATAACCGTAGGCTCTTCCTTCTCAATAACGACACCTTCTGGTAATACTGTATGGGTGTGACCACCTACGATGACGTCAATACCGTCTACTTGTTGTGCTAGTTCTAAATCAACATCATAGCCTAAATGGGATAGTGCAATAATTTTATTTATTCCTTGCGCTTCTAGCATCGCAATTGTTTGATTCGATTTTTCTACTGCATCTTCAAAGATTATATCCTCACTAGGGCTGGAGCTTGTAGGAGTTGTTTCCGTTGTAAGCCCGAAAATACCTACTTGTTCACCGTCGATTTCCTTAATGATTGCTGGATAAATTTTGCCGTTTTCTCCTGGATTGCCAATTTCATCCACCACATTATCTGCTAAAAATTCATCCGCAGAAAAATCAACATTGGCACTGACAAATGGAAACTCTGCTCCATTGACAAAGTTCTCAAGCACATCTGATCCTTTATCAAATTCATGATTTCCAAAGGTCATCGCATCAAAGCCAATAGCATTCATGAAATATTCATCTGCTAAGCCTTGATATAAAGTGAAATACAATGTTCCTGTGAAAACATCGCCAGCATTTAGCAGCAAACTATTTTCACTTTCTGCACGAACCTGTTCCACTGCATTCGCTAAAATTGGGAATTGTTCAACACGTGCATGGGAATCATTTGTATGCATAATCGTTAATTCGAAATCTTCCTCTTCTGCTGGAGCTTCAGCCAAATTAAATTGTGCTACCACTGGGTCATGGTCGGATGCTCTACCGTGTGCTTCCATGTAATCCGCATTTAAATGAAGCATTTCTATTTCTGCATTTGTAGCTAACGAATTAGTTGCTAAAATATGGTCTAACACTTGTGAATTTCCTTCGTAGTTATAGGAATAACGTTCCGCTAACGGAACATTTTCTACTAAATCTGTTAAAATATCGCCTTTTAACACTTCGATCGGAGTAGAAAATTGGAAATCATTCAAATCTCCCATAACAACGACATTTGCATCTGGATCCTCAGCAAGAATATCGCTTACGAAGCCATTGACAACTTCAGCAATTGCAAGTCGTTGCTGTTCACTGCTTAGCACAGGTGGTTGATTAATACCATTTAATGGATGGTCGCCACCTTTCGAATTAAAATGGTTTGCGACAACAATAATATCTTCACCATTAAAGGTAAATTGGGCAGCTAATGGCTTTCTACTATCTGCAAAAGCTTCGTTTGTAGGATCAATTCTACCTGGGTTCAATGTTAATGAACCATCTACAAAAGCAACCGCTTCAGTTGCAGTTCCTTTTTCACCATCCGCAAGCTGGACGCGTGCAGGATTATATAGGAAGCCTACACGAATATTTCCACCAGGCTCTCCGCCATCCTGATTGTATTCCGGTGCAATGTCTGTCCATTCATAGCTTGGACCACCTGCTGCTGCAATGGCTGTAATAAGTGCCTCATAATTTTCGGATGCATCTGCATTACCGCTATTAGTTGCCCCATCATTGTCCTGCATTTCGACAAGTCCAATGATATCTGGTGCATGTAAATTCGTAATAATTGATTGAGCAATTTTTGCGGTTTTTTCCGTTAAAGCATGATGATAATTTTCAATATTGTAGGTCGCGATTGTTAAAGAGTCAGCATCACCAGCTAATGTTGTCACAGGTGGTGTATACTCTCTTTCGATTAATTCCGGAAGCTGATCTTCATCGGTATATACTTTAAAGTTACTGAAATCAAAGGATAGTACACCTTCTACCATCCCATCAAATTGATCGCCAACTTTTGTTACAAAATCATAATTAAAGACGTCAATTAAAATGCGTTCTGGATTTGCAGTCTCATCTGTTAACAGTACCCCACCATTTGTCGTATACGTTTTATTTGCTACTGTTTTTGTCAGAACCGGAATTTCCCCATAGCTTTGCGGACCAACAACTACTGGATGGTCAACCGCAACAAGCATTCCTTCTAATGTTTCATAATAATCAAGGGCATCTTCCGCTGGGTCAAATACACCGAAACTATCATTATCAATAACCGTTGTTGGACCATCCAATACGATCGGCTCTGGAAGCTCAATACCAGATTGTAATACTTGTACATTCGATGCATTAATTTCCGTAACAGGTAAATCAATATCGATTTTACTACTTGTAATTACCCATTCTTTTACAGTTCCACTGACATTTACAAAATCCCCTACTTCAACGCCATGGGAGGATTTATAAACTAATATACCTTCCGATGTGTTCGGGTTATCATCTGGATTTAATGATTGAATAAAGAAATTTCTACTATCTTGAACAAATGTTACTACTCCTTGAACATTTTCCACCTGTTCATCAGCATATGGTGAATGATGACTGTCCCCTTGAATATCATGGATGGATAACCCTGCCTCTGGTGGAGTTGGATTTTCCTCCTCTGGAGGATTAGGATTATCACCATCAAACCAGATGGAAGATGGACTCTTTAATCCTGGTACAGAGAAATATGCCTCTAAATTACCTGAAACGAACACCTTTTCTCCAACAATTTCTGGATTCGAAGCTAAACCGAATTCCGCACGATAATCACTTGTCAGCTGGACAGGTAAAATTTTCGTTGGATCGGTTTCATCTGGATTATCTGCTAATGCAAAATTCGTATCTCCATTAAATGGTGCTTCAAAGTCATAATTATTAACTCCGAGTGTATAGCCAACAATATAGCCGGTAACCGTTGCTGTCCCGTTATTGTTCGCAATTGCTTCTTCAACAGTTATCGCATCTACTTCGGTTGCAAATGAAACTTGTGCATATGGAATTGTGTAGCTAAACAAAATAGCAAAAATCGTTACTACTAGCAGCATCTTATTCCTAACGTATTTCATTCTTTCCCCTCCATCTTTGTTTTCCTTATTCAAATGACTGTTCCAACAACGACACACTAATCCGGACTATGTATTTTTTAACGGCATGCCTCCTGATTATAATAGAGTCTGGAAAGCAATCAATCTATTAATTGATTGCTTTTCCAAAACTATTTATATCATAATTTGGCAGGATAATGTACCGAAATGTTTTATTTTAATATATAATTAACAAAATTAAAATTACTATAATATAATTTATTTGGAATCCATTTTTCATATTGAAGATAGGCTGGGACATAACAATTGATGTTTAAATGTAAGACGAACAATCATTCGGATAGCGGAGGAAATATACGTAGACTCCTGCGGGAATGGCATGAGCCGAAGACCCCGCACGAAGCGTAGCGAAGGAGGAGGCTAAGGCCATGCCCGCGGAAAGCGAAGTATATTTCCGGAGCGAATTTACCTACTTAACTTTGTTCGGATTCTCTTACATAAAAATACTTTTGTCCCATCCTCTCTCGATTTATTTTTTTATCGTTTTATTGTCTGTTTCTGTTTTGATAATGGAGAGTATTTTTTGTAAAATGGCAGGTAGTGGGACTCCGATTAATTTTATATTTTCTAGGATTGAGGTAATTTCATTTATAATATATCCCCAAATAACGATTGTCCGAATAACAGGTATGTCTAGTCCAAATATATTTGCCTCACTCGTTGCAAACAATCGATCGAGGCCATGAGCAATTGCAACAATGACAAGGACACCAACCTTTCTGGCAAGTCCGATAAACCCAATTCGGTTCGAAATTTGCTTTTTTATTGCTGCTTTAATAATTCCAGTAATATAATCAAGTACCATAAATAGTAACAAATATTGTAAAAGTAGATCCCAGCCCCCAAAAAACCATGTAAAGAAGCTTCCTGCTGCTCCTAATCCCATTTGGATGGTATTCAATTTCATATCATTTCCCCCTTCCTAACGGATTGTCCGATTCTACTACTATTATATGAAGCAAGCACTCGTTATGGTTCCAACCTTAATTGAAATCGCGCATATTTCCTATCATAACAGCCGTTTTATATGAAAATAGCGAACAGCTCTCACTGTTCGCCTTCTGTTGTCATTGTTTATTGTGCTGCATGTTTTGGACAATATAGGCGACCCAAATACCATGAATAAAGAAAATAAGTCCAATGATAAAGGAAAGCATTGTCCATGCAGTAATTCCCCAGCCAACAATATCGTATGACCCCTCATAATAATTCACGCGCTCGGTATTAATATTGGAGCTAATAATAGCCGCTGTTATATGCTTTGTAGCTAATAAGAAAGCCGCAATACTGAAAAAAAAGAAACTAATTTTGATTCGATTATTCATATAAACTCCCCCTATAAAAATTATCTCATAGAAGGAGGATCGTCTAAATATTTCCTTTGAACCATTTATTTTTAAAAATCTAACAATAATACTACTTTTCTCCTATTAAGGTTTTAAAGAGTAAATGATTTTTGGGTAGGTGAACGGGTTTTTTGAGAACACTTCATGCTTTTTCTGGAAAGTGACCATTTATTGAGGAACAACCGCCACCTTTTTTTAAAACGACCCCCTCTATTCAGTTGAAAAACATTGCAAATACAAGAAAATCCTACCAATAAAAATCGGTAGGATCCCTTATACAGCAATTATTGTCCCAACTCTTCCAACGTCTTTAAAAAGCTATTCATATTATTTATCGTTTCAAAGATTGGTGAGTTTTCTAATAGATTTATATAGTTTTCGCCGGCATTTAGTACTTCGTTTATTTGTTGTAGCAATGTTTCGCTATTGTCGACTATTTGTTGGTGGATTTGTTCTGCTATTGCTGGGGGTTCGATTGCTTGAAAAGTTTCTATTTCCTCCACAATCAAATGTAGTTGATTGTCCAGTTCTTCCTTCACCGATGGATCTGTGACAGCATTTTGGATCATTTGTGGTGCGTCATCTGCAAAATTACTTAATTCGTTAATGTATGCGGTAGTGTCATTGACGTATTCAATTGTATTATTTACCTCCCCTAAAAAAGAGCATCCACTAATAAACACACTTCCGAATAGGAGAACAATGAACAGTAATTTTTTCAATAAACCACTTCCTTCTTTTGGATTAACAACTATCACAATGACCATTGTTTTTTTCAAAAATTACTTACATTATATTGTCCTTACCACTATATACGTACTAAACGAAAAAATGTTTCAAATAGATGGTTATTGAGTGAATTGACCTTATACATCTGTTACTATAAAACAAAAGGAGGCGATAAGCTTTGTTTAAAAAATTTTTACGGAAATTAAAACATTATACAATGAGTAGTAGTCACCGCCATCATCGGCATCATCACCACTATCATAGCAGCAGTCATCGGAAATATAAGAAGCAATATTGGGGAAGTAGTAGCGATCGACATCATCATTCCCCATATAGCGGAAGTCACCGGTACAAAAGTGGAAGATATCGAAGCAGTAGCTAATTCTTCAGAAAATCATTACAGCAAAATCTGTTCATGTGTATCATGCACATTTCCTTCCAAAATTGCTTTATCAAGATCGTGAAAGATCTCTTCAACATTTGCATACCGTTCATCAATGCCAAGTAAGCGACGTAATAAATTCGTCGTTGTAGCTGGTAAGGAAAGCTCTTCTATCCACGAAAGAGCTTTTCTATTTTTTTTCGGATAAGTGGAATAAAGTAAAAATAAGAGAATATCCCCTAAATCATAATAATCGTCCTGAGTAAGTATTTCTCTCTGCTTGCTTTTTTCTTTATCGTTATTTTTCCTAGAATCAATTAATCGACATGCTAATCCAAAATCAATAAGTACTGGTACATCGTTTTTCATCAATATATTTGGAATCCGTAAATCGCCATGGTAAATGGAATGGTTATGCAAATAGTCGACAATGCTTACTAATTGCCGAATTAATAGAAGTGCCTCCTGTCTCGTAAATACCAGCTTTTTATCAAACAAAAGTGATTCTAAATTCTCCCCATCAATGAATTCCATAACATAAAACCAATGCCCCTCTTCTTGAAAGCTTTCCAAAAGTTTAGGAATTGATGAATGATTTCCAAGTAGACGTAACATATGAATTTCCTCGGTAAACCGATCTATCTCTAGCTGTTTTTTCCGTTTACTAGGTCGTAGTTGTTTTACCGCTACACGAGTGTCATTCAGAAGATCGATACATTCATAGACCATCCCATAGCTACCAATTCCTAACACTGCTTTTACTTGATAGCGCCCCATTAGTATTTTGTCTTTTTCAATCGGTGTATCAACAATAAATTGGATTATTTTGCGAACAAAACGCATCATCTCTCCCCCTCGCATCAATCAGAACTTTTTCTCTATTATATAGGACAACTAGCAATTGCAATAATCTTTTAAAACATTCCCTACAAAAGAAATATATTTGTGTGTTGACAAATTTCCGAAAAAAGCGTATTTTAATACTTATAAAACTTCATAGTAAATTTCTTATCCAGAGAGGTGGAGGGACTGGCCCTATGATACCTCGGCAGCGGACTTTTCTAAAGTACTGTGCCAATTCCAGAAAGCTTGATAGCTTTGAAGATAAGAAGAGATGAATTCCGAATGCAAACCTCTTCTTGTCTTTTAAGAAGAGGTTTTTTATTTTTTGGCTGTTTTTAAAGGTTTGTTGTAAATTAATGTGCCAGGAAATATATTATTATACCCTATTGAGCAGAATGAATACACGTAGACTCCTCGAAAAGCAGAAGCGCATGTAAAGGGACCTACAACCTGTAGTAATCCTGGTAAAAGAAACACGATGGACTTGCGAGTTGATGATGACTTATCGTACGAGGTTGGTGAAGTTTGCTAATCGCTGGGAGAGACAGCTAGCCTCCCCGCTCGCCCGAATGGATGCCAGGTGTGTATTTAAGTTTGCGGATTATTTTCCATTTACAACAGTCTATATATAAACAGGCATTTTTCATAACAAATACAAGAAAGAAGGAAGCCAAATGACAACAACCATTACAAAAGCACCTTTCCGTGCAGATCAAGTAGGAAGCTTATTACGACCTGAGCGATTACACAAAGCGAGAAATGAGTACAAAGAAGGAATCATTACAAAAACACAACTGCGCCAAGTAGAAAACGAAGAAATTAAACGTATTGTCGACAAACAAATCGAAATCGGCCTTACCGCTGTTTCGGACGGAGAATTTCGACGCACATGGTGGCATCTTGACTTTCTTGAACATTTAAATGGCATCGAAGGATATGTCCCTGAAAAAGGTTACGCATTTGCTGGGGTAGAAACAGAACGATACAATGTCCGGAATGTCGGCAAAATTTCCTTCAAGCCAGATCATCCATTTATTCAGGATTTTATTGATTTTAAAGAAATTGTAGGAGATCGTGCTGTTGCTAAACAAACAATCCCTAGTCCAAACCAATTGTTTAACATTGGCATTCAAAATGAAGACGTATACCATGATATTGAAGATTATGCGAATGATGTTATCCAAACATATCGTGATGCATTACAAGCATTTTATGCTGCTGGTGTTCGTTACTTGCAATTCGATGACGTATATATTGCGAGACTTTCCTCGCCAGATTCTACGTTTGAAAAATATTCCAGAGAATACTTAATTGACTTAGCACTTCGTGTAGTCAATGGCGTATTAGAAGGAAAACCAGAAGATTTAGTAGTTACCACCCATTTATGCCGAGGAAATTATCAATCAACTTGGGCTTTTGGCGGCAGCTACGCACTTATTGCACCTACCTTATTTGCAAAAGAAAAAGTGAATGGATTTTTCCTTGAATATGATGATGATCGCTCTGGTGATTTTGGACCACTTGCTTACATACCAAATGGAGATACTCGAGTCGTTCTTGGCCTATTCACTTCTAAGCGAGGCGAGCTAGAGGATAAAGAATTAATTAAAGCAAGAATTCAAGAAGCAACACAATTTGTTCCACTAGAGCAATTATGTATTAGTCCTCAATGCGGATTTGCCTCCACACATCATGGCAATAAGCTAACGGAAGAGGAGCAATGGCAAAAGCTGAAATATATTGTAGATATTGCGAAAGAGGTTTGGGGCTAAGCACTCGGTTTCGGGATAGATTTTTCACTATTTTTTAAGGCGGTTTTCTTGGAAAACCGTCTTTTTTATTGCCAACAAAAAAGTTATGTTGTAAAAATTATCAAAAAAATCTTCCGTTTATGTTATAAAATAGGAGTGATAGACTGGGAATTTTACTACCTCGTTGAACTAAAAAACAGGATAACCATTCGATAAATAATAGGAGCGAAAAACATGAATTTAGAAACTATTTTTACCGATTTCCCTGAAATGGAATCTACGAATCTCCTTTTGAAAAAAATAGAGCTTTCGAATCTCGACGATGTTTATTCGATTTTCCGTAATGAGAGGGTATTTACATATTGCGGTATTATTCCAAAGAAAAACATCGAAACAGTAAGTAAAATGATTGGACATTTTGAACGAGACTACAGCAAAAAAACACGGATAAAATGGGGAATATTCCTGAAGGCACAATCGAATAAATTAATCGGAATTATCGAAGCGATGGATTTTAATCAAAAAGTAAACATGGTTACCATTGGCTACTTTTTAGCGGAGGATTATTGGGGTCATGGCATTGCAACGGAATCTGTTCAAATACTTGTGAAATTTTTATTCGAAAAAGTACAGGTGAATCGAATTCAAGCAGAAGTCATGCCAGCAAACGTAAACTCCAAGAAGGTATTGTTAAAGAATGGCTTTATTAAAGAAGGCTTGTTAAGACAAGCCTCCATATGGTCCGGTAAAGGTGTAATTGATTTAGAAATTTATGGTCAGTTAAAAGCAGATTACGAAAAGCTTAACGAACAATAAAAATGGAAGTGAACTTCAACCATACTGGAGTTCACTTTTTCTCCAATGCAGATTACTGGAACAAAACCTCCTACAAATTACAACCCATTAAGTCTATTTCATCTGTGAGCTTCTTAAGCTTGATAAACCCACATTTTTTATAGCTATTAATTGCTCTTATATTACGCTTATTCACTTCTAGCACTACAGTTAAAGCAGCTTTTCCTTGCAAATAATGCAACAGCATTTTTATCATAGATGTGCCTATTCCTTTTCCCCATAATTTTGGTTCCCCAATAAATTGATCTATTCCGTATATATTTTCACTGCCAATCAAATCGTATTTTTTTAATTCCATTTCTTGTATTTCATAATATTGCATATAGCCTATTGGTTGATTTTTATATTCTACGATACAAGCTATCACATAATGGTTTCCAATAATTCTTGGACCGTATTTTTCCTTTACCATTTCCAAGCTGGAAGGTGGCTCCTCGTAAAATTCCAACACTTTTTCGTCATTGAGCCATTTCACCATCCAATAAAAATCGCTTTCATGCATTCGTCTAATCAACAAGTCATTTGCCTTAAGCATCCATTTTCACCTAAATTCATAAACAACCATCAAGCTTTCAATCAATCAAAAATGGTAAAGTATGCAATTCCGTTACGAATATTTCTGACAACTTGATTGTTCGATTCTAAATAGAGAAAACGTGTAAGTACTGCCATAAAAGCAGTAAGATTATACTTTGCCCCATAGATTTCCTTGGAGACTTGATTAGCAGTCTTTTCCTCCTGCTGTACTTTTTTGAGCACCTGAATTAGTCGGTGTTCATGACGACTTCGAATTTCCTCCGCTCTCACTTGCATATCCGCCATTATTTCTCCATGACCAGGTAGTGCCAGCACTGGATCAAACTGCTTCATTTTTTCTAAGGAGGCAAAATATGTACTTAAAACATCCTCCTCTATTCCTGTCCACAATCCAATGACGGGAGAAACCTTTTGTAAAATATGATCACCGATAATCATCCATTGCTTTTCCCGTTGATAAAAGCAACAGTGATCATTTGCATGTCCAGGTGTCCAAATAACCTCCCAACTCTCATCCCCTAGTGCTATTTGTTGTCCCTCTTCGAAATATCCGTCAGGAGTAAATGAATAAATGGCATACTCCTCTAGTTTTCTCTGCAATGGTTCATTATAGCCATGTAAGCGTACAAGCTCGTTTAATTGTTCTAATAGTTTCGGATGTTGATAACGTGCCTGCTCAAGTTGACTATATTTCGAAATATATATGGGTACACCCTGCGTTTCCTGAAACCATTTGGCGAGTCCACTATGGTCCTGATGCATATGGGTGAGGACTACTTTTTCGATTTTGATCCCACTGGCGAAAACTTGCTGCCAAATGGCGATTGCTTCTTTCGCATAAATGCCTGTATCAATAATGGTGTATCCATTCCTACCTTCTATTAAATAAGCATTCACGTCCCCCATTCCACCCGGGAAACGGACGACCAATCTACTAATTGTATCGGTAATTTTTGTTAACATACGCACTCTCCCTATGTTTTTTCTCATTTGCATGAGCATTCCTCCATGCGTAGCCGATAAATTAAAAATCTTTCATTTTTATTTTTCTCATACAATGGCATAAGTTTAATCTCATCGACTAATTCAAAGGCGGTTTGATTTTCTAAATAAAAAATATAATCTGTGGATGGGTAATATAAAATAATATCAACCTTGCGTTTATAATTTTCTACCGACAGTAAAATATTGTTGATTACCTTCATAAATACTTGAACAGAAAACGGGTTAAAAAAATAAAAGATGGAATCTTCCGTTTGAATTTGATAATCCTCTGCTAGACAGCATGTTAGCTCCAGCTCATGCTGTGCCTGTGAATTTTTTTTCACATAACTGGCTTTATTATTCATTGCTGCTTTGTATAGCTTTTCATCCATTTCAATACCAATCCCAGAAGTATGACAAAAATGATGGAGATAAAATATCGTCCGCGCTTTGCCGCATCCAAAATCAACGACACGGTCGCTTCGTTTAAATTCATACCTTTTTCGTAGCTGCTCAAGACCGGAATATGGCGTTGCCTCGTAGCGATGATAGTGAAGCGATTGGCTGAACCCTTTTTGATCATTTGTTTTTATGTTTAGTAATGCTTCATAATATTGCTCTTCCATTTTGTTACTCCATTCCAATTGGTTACTTTTGTTAAGCATACCATAGTGGAATTACGGTTTGAAAATCCTGATAATCCTTTCGTACTAATTGAAAACGATCCACCATTTCTGCAACACTTTTTTCGCCAAATGGAACAGACCAAAGTATCGAATAAAGCGAGGCATATGCAACATAAAGTGCTTGCCGCTGCCAAAATGCAAGCGTTGGTGTGCCACCAAAATAACCATCAATTTTCCCACGGGCAAATGGAATACTTACTTCCCTGTCAAATTGTTGTACCTTATAAAATTCCTCAACATAATCCCCAATATCACAGCGATTAAAATCAATCACCCCAATTTTCCGATCAACTGTGTAAACGAGATTTCCTATATGAAAATCGCCATGCTGATACACCTTCCGAACGCCCTTTAATAGATGGAGATGTTCCGTAACAAAGTCTACTACCACTGCATCCCCTTCTACTGTATATGGACTGTACACATACTCCTCTATCCGTTTCATTATTTTCTGCTGCATCTTCTTCTCCCAATCGGAAACATCTTTAGTAACTGGTAGCGAATGAATTTGCTTCAAATAGCTTCCAGCCTCGATTCCTAATTCATATTGCTTCGTCTCAGAAAGGCTATGAATACAATCCTCCAAAGGTGCACCGTCCACCCAGGTGAGCAGCATGTAGACATAATCTTCATTTTGACAAGTACCAAAGTCAATCACCCGGCTCATCGGAAAGGTAAACTGATTACATAAGCGAATCATCTCTAATTCAGCCTGCTTGCTATTTTTCACTCTAGCTTCAGCAATCCTTAGCAATAAACGGTTTCCCTGCTCATCCACAACAAAATATTTCTCGTCATTCGACCAGCCTTTATGTACATGTTCTATTTTTCTCCAACGCTCACTATTCGGAATTTCTGTTAACTTAAGCATACAAATCCCTCCAATCAAAAATCGATGGAATAAAAAGTTATATAATAGTATCATAGTTCATAATAATGATGATTTCCAACAGCAACCTCGCATACTATCAAAATAGTAAAAATTATTTATTTTACTGGAAAAATCAATTTTAATAGGAGGGATCCCATGAAGGATTACCATTTTTGTGCGACCTGTATTCATTTTATGGTAGAAAAAACAGACAAGGGAACCGGTTACCGCTGCAAACGACTAGGCTATGAAACCCATCCAAAATATAAATTTAATTGTTGGAATCCGAAAGAACATATTATTAAGCTGATGGAAAAAGAAAAAACGACAGAATAAACCATCCTCTCTTATAACAAGAATTCTGCATTCATCTACGATTATTTCAACTTCATTTGCGAACACTTATTTATAAAAATATCCTAAAAATTTTCATAAAAAATCTGTTATCCCCTATTGACCTTCACGTTACGTAAAAGTGTATCGTGTAGTTATGAAGGAGGTGTATATTGTGGAATATACTATTCAAAAGCTTGCTTCCCTAGCAGGCATTAGTACGCGTACGCTACGATATTATGATGAAATTGGCATACTAAAGCCCGGAAGAATCAGTTCATCAGGATATCGGATTTATGGTCAGAACGAGGTAAATTTACTCCAGCAAATTATGTTTTACCGAGAGCTTGGAGTGAATTTGGAGCAAATTAAAGAAATTGTCACCAATCCAAATTTTGACCCAACACTTGCACTAAAGGAGCATCGCGAAAGGCTTCTAGCCAAACGGCAGCAAATTGATGTATTACTTGAAAATGTAGATAAAACGATTGCCAATACAGAGAGGAGAATTGATATGACAGATCAAGAAAAATTTACTGGCTTTAAAAAGCAATTGATAAAAGAAAATGAGCAAAAATATGGAAAGGAAATCCGGGAAAAATATGGGGATGACACTGTCGATGCTTCCAATGCGAAACTCATGAATATGAGTAAAGAAGATTACAAAGCAGTTACAGCTCTGTCCGAACAAGTAAATGAAACATTAGCAGAAGCGCTACAAACAGGGGATCCTGCCGGAAGCTTAGCTCAGAAAGCTGCAGACCTACACAAGCAATGGCTCTGTTACTATTGGACTGAGTACAGCAAAGAAGCACACGCTGGTTTAGCACAGATGTATGTCGACGATGCGCGATTCAAAGCCTATTACGACAAAGTTCAGCCTGGGGCAGCGGAATTTCTCCGAGATGCTATTCATATTTATACTGGATCAAAATTGTAGACCAAATGACCCCATTTTTTCTCCTGCATTGTTTTCCTCCCTTTTTTTCTATAAAATTGATACTATTAAATAGAAAAAAAAGATTGGATAAAGGATGAAAATCATGCAATATCAAACGCGAATACCAGCTTACGAACGAATTGCAATCGATATTGCCAACCGCATCTATGATGGGCAATTAAAAGTAGGAGAAAAAATTCATGGTAGATCTACCCTTGCGAGTGAATACAATGTTTCTCCAGAAACGGTTCGAAAGGCGATCAAAATATTAGAGGATGTAGAAATTGTTCACTCCACAAAGGGTAGTGGAGTCGTCATCGGTTCAAAAGACAATGCCTTCAAATATATCAATCGATTTTCGGATATGAAGAGCTTAAAGGATTTAGAGTTGGAAACAAGGGAATTACTGAAGGAACGAGAAAAACTAGATAATAAACTGAATGAAACATTAGAAAAAATTATGGATTATGCGGGGAAATTACGCCACACGAATCCGATGACACCAATTGAAATGGAAATTACTAAGAGCTGTGTGCATATTGGCAAAACTGTCGGGGAAGTTAATTTTTGGCAGCATACAGGGGGAACGATTGTCGGCATTAAACGTGAAGGAAATTTAATCATCTCCCCCGGACCATACGCAAGCTTCCGGGAAGGAGATATTTTATTAGTTATCGGTGACGAGAAAATTTATGATCGGGTATTACGATTTTTAAATGAATAGTGAAGAAAAAAACTCGTCCTCGACGAGTTTTTTTCTTTTTTTGCCATAACAATATTTTTTTCTCTATGTAATTTTTGTTGGTTGCATAAAACTTTTTCCGGGTGTATTATATAAACATTATTAAAATACAATATAAAATTAACGTGTGTTTCTTAAAGTTACTTTAGAAACAAGAAAAAAACGATACGAAACCCTTTATATTTTTTTACCCAAAAGTTGCCTTTGTGCAAAATATATAACTGAGACCACAAAAAAACAATATACTTGAGAGTAGGAGGAAGAAATGTGAGTAGCAAAGATGGAACATCTAACATATCATCTGAAAATATTTCTTGGAAATATAAAAATTCTAATCCAAGCTTACAGGAAGTGCATAAGTCCATCCCTATTAAAACGACGGGAAGCTTTTTCAGGAGATTATTAGGATTTCTCGGTCCTGGTTATTTAGTAGCGGTTGGATATATGGATCCAGGGAACTGGGCAACTTCCATTGCTGGTGGTTCCGCATTCGGCTATCCACTACTTTCCGTCATTTTAATCTCCAATTTAATGGCGATTTTGCTACAAGCATTATCGGCAAAATTGGGAATTGTCACAGGAAGGGATTTAGCACAAGCGTGTCGAGATCATTTTAGTAAGCCTGTTTCCTTTGTACTATGGACTTTATGTGAATTGGCGATAGCTGCTTGTGATTTAGCAGAAATTATCGGTTCTGCCATTGCCTTAAATCTACTATTTGACATTCCTCTCCTATATGGAGTATGTATCACTGCCTTTGACATATTAGTAGTATTGCTTTTGCAAAACCTTGGCTTTCGCTATATTGAATCGTTCGTTATTGGACTAATTGCAACAATTGCAGCATGTTTTGGTATTGAGCTCTTTCTATCTCAACCTGATATGAAGGAAATTGTTACTGGCTTTATTCCTAGCCATGAGATTATTGCAAATCCAGATATGCTTTATATTGCACTAGGTATTTTAGGGGCTACTGTAATGCCTCATAATCTTTATTTACATTCTTCTATCGTTCAAACGAGAAAATATGAGGAAACTAGTGAAGGAAAACGTGATGCAGTTAAATTTGCTACGATTGATTCAACCGTCGCCTTAATGCTTGCATTATTTGTGAATGCAGCTATTTTAATTTTATCCTCTGCAGCATTTCATACAACTGGTCATCATGATGTAGCAGAAATTCAAGATGCCTACCATTTACTTGATCCATTACTTGGTACTGGTGTTGCAGGTATATTATTCGGGATAGCGCTTCTTGCTTCTGGTCAAAATTCAACTTTGACAGGTACCATTGCTGGGCAAATAGTAATGGAAGGCTTCTTAAATATTCGCTTAAAACCATGGGTACGTAGATTGATTACACGATTAATTGCAATTATTCCAGCAGTAGTTGTGACATTAATTTATGGGGAAAAAGGAACCGGGGAATTGCTCATCCTCAGCCAGGTTATTCTTTCATTACAATTATCATTTGCTGTCATTCCACTCGTTATGTTTACTAGCGATAAACGGAAAATGGGTGAATTTGTCAACAAAGCTTGGCTAAAATGGTTAGCGTGGATCGTAACCGCAATTATTGTAGTGCTTAATGTGTATTTATTATGGAGTACATTTTTCTAAATAGCTCTATTCGTCATGAGATAGGTTGTTTAACACAGCGCTAAGCAGACTCAATACAACATTACTTAGTTTATTTCCAACCATTTTTTTATTATTAGAGAAATATCAAAAAGGAATCACTCCGCAGGTATACGGGGTGATTCCTTTTTTGAACAAAGTCACAAATACGATTTTTCAAACCGTTTGTTTATTCTTCAATTAATCCTTCTTCTACCAGGAAATCATGTGCTACTTGGGCTGGTTGTTGTTTTAAACTATCAAACTTGTAATTTAATTCTCTCATTTTTGCATCATCAAGTTTTCCAACTAGGAGACTAATTACTTCCTCTAGCTCGGGATGCTCTTTAAGTGTTTTCTCACTAACAACTGGTATTGCATAATATGGTGGGAAAAAGCTTTGGTCGTCTTCTAATACCGTTAAGCCAAATTCCTCTAATAGCCCATCAGTTGAGAAGGCATCAATGACATCTGTTTCATTACTATTTAATGCGGTATAGCGTAATCCCCCATCAACAGCTTCACTGCCTTTAAAATTCATCCCATACGTTTTTGTTAAGCCAATTAGACCATCTTGGCGATTAGAAAATTCTATCGTACTACCAATGATTAGCTCGTTACTTACTTCTGCAAGATCAGAGAAAGTCTTCAGATTGTACTTTTCTGCAGTTTCTGGCCTTACTGCTAATGTATACGTATTATTGAAGCCGAGCGGTTTTAGTGCTTTCACCTGATATTTTTCATCGAACTCTTTTTCAACAATATTATATACTTCATCAGGATTATTGATTAAATCCTTCTTAAATAAATTAATTAATGCTGTCCCAGTATATTCCACATACATATCAATTTCATCATTTGTTAAGGCACTGAATACTACTTGTGTACCACCAAGGTTTAATTTCCTTTCTACCTCGAGGTCCGTTTTTTCTTCTATTAAGTCTGCAAGCATGTTTCCTAAAATCATTTGCTCACTAAAATTTTTCGAGCCAATAACGATTTTATCCTTTGCATTTATCATCGGTACTGCTACTGCTGTACCAATTGCGATTACTAAAATCGTCGAGATAGCTGGAATGAAAATTTTTCTACGTTTGTTACGAAGCTGTTCTGCAGCTGCATCTAATCTTTTGCCATGCTTTTTCGTTTGGTAGGACATTCTCGTTTCTATTTTTCCAATCACGAAGTCCATAAGCAATGCAAGGATACATGCTGGTATTGCTCCTGCTAAAATCATATTGTTATCAACGGAAGATACACCGGAGAATACGAGGTAACCTAGACCGCCAGCTCCGACAAATGCCGCAATGGTCATTAAACCGACAGCTGTTACGGCGGAAATTCGAATCCCTGCCATAATAATCGGGAATGCTAACGGAAGCTGAACTTTGCGCATCGTTTGACTGCCAGTAAGACCAATTCCTTTTGCTGCTTCTAAAATGGTTTTATCAATATTCGTTAAGCCGGTATACGTATTTTTTACAATTGGAAGCAAGGAATATAGTACAACCATCACGATGGCAGGAGTACTTCCAATTCCAATGAATGGGATTAAGAAACCTAATAGCGCTAAACTTGGTACAGCCTGGATTACATTGGCTACTCCAATAATCGGTTTCGAAAGCTGTTGATTTTTCGAAATGAGAATACCGAGTGGTACCCCAATAACTGCTGCAACTAATACAGAAAATAAACTCAAATAAATATGCTGCCATAATAAATCCAAAATTTGTTGATAATTTCCAGTTACATAATCAAAAAATGACTTCATTAAAATGCCACCTCCATATCAATAAGCTGGCTACTTAATACCGATAAAATACTACTTCTTGTAATCAATCCGATTAACTTCCTTGTTTCGTTGACTACAGGTAAATAGCCAATCTTATGTTCATTCATCGTTTGTAAAACGGAAATTAAATTATCCTCTGCAGATACACTTAATACATTGGTTGCCATTACCTCTTCGATAGTAGCGTTCATTTTTTGAAGCTTAATATCTTTTAAAGTGACAAGTCCTATCAATGCATGATGCTTATCCGTTACCATTAAGCTATCCACTTTATTTTCTTTCATAATTTCAATAGCTTGTAATACATTACGTTTTGGCGATACCTTCACTGGATCTGATACCATAATATCTTCTGCCTTTAATACTTCTGGGTTATTCCATACACGGCGTTTGCCAATGAAGTTCTCCACGAAATCTGAGGCCGGATTTTTCAATATGTTTTCTGGTGTATCATATTGAAGAATGTGTCCATCTTTTAGTAGGCAAATTTTATCCGCAATTTTATATGCTTCGTCCATATCATGGGTAACGAAAATAATCGTTTTGTTTAATTCTTTTTGCATATTGAATAGTTCTTCTTGGAGGGAGCTTCTTGTTACTGGATCTAATGCACTGAAGGGTTCATCCATTAGGATGATATCGGAGTTTGTGGAGAATGCTCTTGCTACCCCAATCCGTTGTTGTTGTCCACCACTTAATTCACTTGGAAAACGATAGAGAAATTCCTCTGGATTTAGTCCGACAAGCTCAAGTAATTCTTTCGTTTTCTTTTCTATTTCAATCGGATCCTCCCCTTTAATTTTTGGGATTAGCTCCAGATTTTCTTTAATTGACATATGTGGAAATAGCCCAACACTTTGAATAACATAACCAATATTTCTACGAAGCTCAATTGGGTCCTCTTTCGAAATATCCTTACCATCTACATAAATTTTTCCACTTGTTGGCTGAATTAACCGGTTAATCATTTTTAATAATGTTGTTTTCCCACAACCGCTCGGACCAATAAATACAACTAATTGCCCCGATTCAATATTTAAATTAAAATCATTAATGACTGTTTTTTGATGATATTTTTTAACAATATTTTCAAACCTAATCATCTTGTTCCCCCTAACACTGTTCTCTTTTAAATTATTATTCTGCGAAAGTAACAACTTTATTATAACACATAAGTTGTTACTAGTCTATTTTTACATCATTTTGTAAAATTTTTCTAAAAAATTTACTAAAAAACCGCAAAAAAAAAAACGACCTCTTATAATAGTGGCCGTTATTAGCATAGTAAATAATTTATATGGATTTATTCAGATTGAGAAACTTCGGTTTCAAAAAAATTTATATACGTTATTAAATTACTAAAGAAACCGCCATGGAGTATATCTAATTCTCTATCAATAGTACTTCTTGTTTCCCATGAATTCTTTTTTAATTCATCAATATATTCCTCGAATGATAAAAAGCTTTCAATAGTTGCCAGCAAATAGGATCTTGTTTCATAGGAATAGTCCTCTTGAACTGTCATATCTAGTAACGTTCCTCGAACATCTTTCACATGGAATTTTATCAGCTCCAATTCATCTTTAGTTATTTTTATTTTCGAATCTTTAGTCACAATCCAATCCTGCTCAAAGTAACCTAAAATATTTTCTGTAATAATTTTTGTTGGGTTATTGGGTGAATTTGCTACGAGTGTTTCTAGTTCATTCAATCTTTCTACATATTTATCAATATCATTATTATTTGGTTCATAGGAATAACTTTTATTAATACTGAAAAAAGAAAATGGATAAATCCAAGTCATTAATAAAACAAGTATGACGACAGCACTTAACGCGCTAAATAATATCGTTTTTTTTATTTTTGTCATAATATTATCTCCTCTTGTTCCGAACATTATCAACTGAAAAACATTTTTAATCAAATTAATTTCCATTCAAACCAACTGCCATGGCCATCGGTTGCTCCTATTGTTTGTTTATATTCTACGCCATTTATATAATAGTCTAGATGCAGGTTGCGATCCTGGATATTATTGTATAAATGAAAAATGGTACGCCTGCCACCAAGTGTAGCGATTTCTTCTAGTAGCTGTTTCTTTTGCTCCAATGGCATTTGATTTGCTACATGGGTGTGGAATACACATATTACCGAGTCTTCATCAATGGTATTTGCCAGATTTGGCAGCAATTCTACCCCATTTCCCTCGATTAATGTTAGCGAAGAGCTTTTCACATATTCACTAGCCGCATGCAACAATTCGCGCCGTTTATGATGCTCTGGCCAAATTAATGCTTGTAGCCAAAGCTCATCGTCTTCCTTTTTCAAATCCAATACATTTAGATCAATACCCATTCTTGTAGAAATAAGTGGAGCATTCTTCATGAGCATTGGTCGGTTATCCCCTTTAACCTCGGTTGCAATTTTTACAACGGAATCGAGCTTCCCATAGCACTCTTCCGTTCCATATGTATATTGATAGTGATCAAATAAAAGCTGCAAGCCAGCACTTGTACCAATTTCAATTAATGCTATTGGCTTTTTAGTCATTTCCTGTATATAACAAAATACTGGATAAAGATATCCACAGCGTCTCACTTCATTGGTTTGGACTAATCGTGTCGTAAGGATATTTTTAATTTCTTCTTGGTTTTCTAAGCAAAATGCCTTAAATGATGAAAATGCTTCCTCTACTCGTGCTGGATTTTCTACTAAGCTAGCATAATAGGAGGACAATGTGTGACTTTTTCCTTTTAGCAATAAATAGTGTACCGCTCCAAAAAGTAAATTTGGAACTGGCTGACCTGCTCCTGCAAAGGAGGATAATTGAAGTAATTGTGCATCCTGTGCAATCGCCAAGGAAAGCTGTTCATATAAATCACTGGATTGATGGCATTCCGTTTTAGCAAAGCGAATGAAACGTTCCGATAATTGTATGTTCAACCATTCTCCCCCTGTTCCCTAATAATTCCCATTCGTTCACCCGACTATATTTTACCTCTTTTCGGAATTTTTTACCACTTTCCGTTTTAAAATTAATAGTTAATTGCTATAATTTAATCATTACTGACATTGGACTCATAGGAGGAAGCGACATGGATTCGACATTCGTTTATGTAACCTATATTCAATCAACTCCTGAAAAAATATGGGAAGCATTAACTACTGCAGCAATATCAGAAAAATATTTTTTTGGAAGAAGAATTTATGCGGAATGGAAGGAAGGAGAAACAGTCACCTTTCTTCGAGAAAATGATGAATTGGATGTCTCGGGCAGGATTTTAATTTGTGAACACTTGAAAAAACTATCCTATACTTGGAATCATGCGGATGATACTCCTCGTGAGCATCCTTCTGTTGCAACCTTTGAGCTGCATGCATTGAATGATACGGTGAAGCTTGTCCTTACACATGATAATTTACTTCCTACTGATAGTTGCGAGGATAAAGGAAGCTTTGAAGGAGTTAATAATGGCTGGCCGGCGATTTTAAGTAATTTAAAAACATTATTAGAAACTGGCTCAACATTACCGGCAGTAGTCGTTTAACAAAATAGGACAGGAATTCCGCTTGATTTTAACGGGTTTCCTGTCCTTTCTAGCAAACTATTATTTCTTTTTCACTGTAATCGTCCATGCTGCAACATCTAATTGCTCAAAATTCGTTACTGTATGACCAGCCTCTGCTGCCCAGCGTGGAATACTTTCCGTTGCTTGTGTACAATCGAAGTTGATAACCAATTCATCACCGGAATTGATTTCTTCTATTGCATTTTTTGCTTCTATTAAAGGGAATGGACAAACCATACCCATCACTTCTAATGTTTTTTGCATATTTTTCACCCTCCTATAATGTCGATGCAATTGCGTTTGCATTTGCCTTCGCTACTTTTCGTGGACGAACAAAAAGGAAATAGGATGCTGTCCATGTTCCTAAAATCATAAAGAATAGACCTGCCCATCCTTGCCATGTCATCATCGCAGTCATTACTAACCCGTTCCCAATTGAACAGCCACCAGCAAGACTTGCACCAAAGCCCATCAAAATTCCACCTACAAAGCTTGTAATACCTGTTTTTGCATCTGGCATACGGAAACGGAATTCTCCACTTGCTTTCGCGGCAATAAACGAGCCTAAGAAAATACCTAATACAAGGAATACTCCCCAATTAATATATGTGTTATCGCCTGTAACTAAATATTGCAGAATGTTAGCTGATGGAGTTGTAATCCCAAGTCCTGCCACTCTTCCGGTTGCAACACTTAATGGCCAAGCAAGAATTGCGATCAAACCAACTAACAATGCTGTAAAAAATGGATGCCAGCGTTTTTCAAATAATAAATGTGCTAACCCAGTTTTTCGTTGTTTCATTGTTGGAATCATTACTTTTGGTTTTCTAAGCTCTCTTATAACAATAAATAAGACGATTGCAACAAGTAGAATAATAAATACCCAAACAGATAGTCCAGTAGATTCCGCTAAGGAGTTAGATGGTAGTTGAGTTGTTTGTAAAGATTGGTTCACTGGAGCCAATACACCAGACTTCATCACCGCACTCATAAACATATAGCCAAATAATGCAATCCAGCTACCTAATAAACCTTCTCCAGCACGATACCAAGTACCTGTAGCACATCCACCGGCAAGGACAATCCCGATTCCAAAAATATAAGAACCTACAATAACCGCTACCCACGGGAAGCTACCAGCAGTAAATTCAAATAAACCAAATTGTATCAATGTATATACACCGACACTTTGTACTGCGATTGCAATCAATAATGCATAAAACATGCGATTATCTTTTGCTATATACATATCCCGGAAACCACCTGTAAGACAAAACCTTCCTCTTTGCATAACAAATCCTAGAAGTGCCCCACATAGCAAACCAGTCAGAATCATTTGTAGCATTGTGTATCTCCTCTCTCAATACCAAGTAAACTTATATGTTTTATATACTTTTATTATATTAATCAGTTCCAGAAATAAAATCAAGTAAAAAATTTTTTTTGAAAATGAGAAGATTTTGTCGTATTGGAACAGTTGATCCTGAAAAGTAAAAATCTTCCATTATGTAAAGAAAATTAGTGATGAAGTTCAACACTCCAACTACTTGAACGAAAAAAACAGCCATCCGTCTGGACAGCTTGCTTGTTTCACCTATTTTACAATCTTATAATTTTTATGATTAACTACTGTCTTGATTGGTTCCCCTGTTTTTTTGTTAACCCCTAATTCGACGATTACAGAATTATCGCGAAGCACTGTTACCTCACCTTTTTTGCCTTTTTTTGCACCGCGTTTAATTTGAATCGTATCGCCGACATTTGCCTTTACGGTATTAATCGCTTCTTCCGCCATTTCCCATGCTCCTTTAATTAAACTATTTGCTACTGCTCGTCTTATATAGTGTTCCCACTATTGAGCGATGCAAAAGTTTTTTTCAATTATTTAAGTTGGAGAATGATGGGAACCATCTAAACACTTCGAAATCCTTGGAAAATAGCAATTATCACCATAAAAAAAGCACCCTTCAGTAGAAGGATGCGGATGCTATATATACACAATTAGTTATTTCCTACAGCTTTTTGGGTTACCTTTTCATTTGCTCCGTTCGTATCTTCTGCTCTTCTTGCTCTTTTAATAAAGAATGCAAGTACTAATGCAGCCAATAATAAGAAGGTTGCAACTAAGAACGTGTCATTAATTCCGCCAAGCATACCTTGTAATCCAAGTTGTTTTAACATTTCTGGTGTAGCATTTGCACCAGCAGAAGCTATTAAGTCCTCTGTATAGGTATTTTGACGAATCGACATGATTGTTATTAATGTAGCCGTTCCAATTGCTGCAGATACTTGGTTTAATGTATTGTTCATCGCCGTTCCATGTGGATATAAGTGTACTGGCAATTGGTTTAATCCATTAGTAGAAACTGGCATCATTACCATGGACATACCAAACATCCGGATCGCATGTAAAAGCATTAAGTAGTGATAACTTGTATCCATTTCTAAATGACTGAATACAAAAGTGGTACCTGTTGCAATAGCTAATCCGGTTACCGCTAAAATTCTTCCACCGAATTTATCGAATAATCTACCAGTAATTGGAGACATTCCCGCATTTAAAATGGCTCCTGGTAATAGCATTAAGCCTGTTTTCATTGGGGAAATTCCAAGAACTGCCTGTGCATAAATCGGAATTAGTAAAAATCCAGAGAACATCGCCATATTTAAAACCATCGTGATTGCTGATGCTAATGCAAACATCGGATATTTAAATACAGCGAAATTAAGCATTGGACGTTCCATTTTCGATTGACGTGTAATGAATAGAATTAGTGAAATTGCCCCAATGCCTAACGATATATATACGATAGGATTACTCCAGCCATCATCGCCACCAGCAGTACTAAATCCATACAATAAACCACCAAAACCGAGACTGGACATAATAAGTGAAGTAAAGTCTAAGCGCATTTGAACTTTTTCTTTTTTATCTTTTAATAAGATAAAACCAAGAATTAAAATAACAAATGCAATTGGTGCCACTAGATAGAACAATGCACGCCAATTATAATGCTCGACAATCCATCCAGATAACGTTGGGCCAATAGCTGGCGCAAACATTAAAATTAATCCAAACACACCCATTGCTGTCCCACGTTTTTCAATTGGGAAGCTCACGAGCATTACATTCATTAACAATGGCATCATAATCGCAGACCCTGAAGCCTGAATCATTCTAGCCGCCAATAAAATCGGAAATACATGTGCAATTGCACCTACAATCGTACCGATTGTAAATAGACTCATTGCAACAAGGAATAACCGGCGAACCGAGTATTTTTGAATTAAAAATGCTGTCGTCGGAATCATAACCCCACTGACAAGCATAAATCCTGTTGTCAACCATTGAACCGTAGATGTCTCCACATGGAGATCACCCATAATTGAGGTTAATGCGACATTTAATAATGTATTATTTAAAAAAGAAATAAACGCCCCAACCATTAAAACTGCAATGATTAAATATGGTGGGCGTGAGCTTACGTTCAAGCCTTTATTCATCTATATATTCCCCCTTAACTCTCGAACATTTCTATATACGAAATAGTTTACATGAGATATATCATATACTATGGTTTCAGTTATTGCAATGGAAATATTCCTCTATATATTAGGATTTGTCTTAGTCCTAAAATTCATGTAAGATGATTTTTATACCAGTAGTATAATTTTTTTAAAGGTGATCATATGAATGATAGGAAAAAGCATGTAATCATGATGGCACACCAGCTATTTATTGAAAAGGGATTTCAGGCAACATCCATTCAAGATATTTTAGATTACAGTGGAATCTCTAAGGGTACATTTTATAATTATTTTTCATCAAAAAACGAATTACTAATTGCACTTCTTAAGGAACTTTATTTCGAAATGGAGCAAGCTCAAAACAAACTGCTTGTTGGTCAGGATGCTTCCGATCTTGAAATTTTCATCAAACAAGTTGAAGTGCAAACAGAGCTTAATCGCAAGAATAAATTAATTTCATTATTAGAGGAAGTAAATTTTTCCAATGACAAGGAAATCATTCATTTTATTCGTATCGGTCAGCTCAAAATATTGAAATGGTTACATTCTCGCTTTCTCGATATTTTCGGCAAAGAAAAAGAACCGTATATACTTGACTGTGCGATTATGTTTACAGGAATTTTGCACATTAACTTTAAATATTATTCTGCTGCACATGAGAAAAATATTAACATTTCCAAGGTTGTTCGCTACAGTGTTTCGCGAATTGTTTCGATTATGGAAGATGTTGCAAAATCTAAAGAACAATTATTTGAACCACAATTATTAGGACATTGGCTTCCGAAAAATCATCAACAAAAAAAAGTATTCCAACGAGATATTGATAAAACCATCACTGCATTAAAGAGTGGAATAAAGGATACCGATCTCGAAGATAAATATTTGGAGTTCCTCGATTTTATCCAAGACGAGCTATTACATGCGAAGAAACCAAGAAGACATCTTGTCGAAAATGTATTTAATGAAATGAAAAAAGATTTAAGTCCTACAAATAAGAAGGAAATCTTTGCCCTAGAGGTTCTAATTTCCACTTATTTTCAGAGAAGTTGATTCAACCTACGATAAATTTTGCCTTAAAAAATATCGAGCATTTCGAGAGCTGTTCCATTCTCTTGCATGTGGTATATAAACAGCTCTATATTTTTGCCCTTTTTTATGAATTCTCCATGACATCCACTTGATTCTTCCCATAAATATTGTCAATACTAATATCTCATGGTATGATAGAACCAATCAATGCAATCGTTTGCATTATTTGTTGCATTCATTAAGAAATCAGCTTCTTTTTTTAGCTAGAATTGAAAGCGTTTTGATGCTTAAGATATTAGGGGTAGTTGTTTTGAAATAATCCCCCGAATGAATATATTTCGCTCATACATTCTAAGCGGGTGGGAGACTACGGGTATTCATTCTGCTCAGCATTCATTTTTGTTTGATTTATATCCCTACTCTAAACATCAACATAAAAAACATTCATGCAAACGATTTTTCTAAACAAAATATTGCACAGTCATAACAGAAGGTGAGGATTACAGTATGAAAGAAATTTGGTGGAAAGAAGCAGTTGCCTATCAAATTTATCCACGAAGTTTTATGGATTCCAATGGTGATGGAATAGGTGACATTCAAGGAATTATCTCCAAACTGGATTATTTAAAAGAACTTGGCATAGATGTCATTTGGTTATGCCCAATGTATAAATCTCCAAACGATGACAACGGGTATGACATTAGTGACTATCAAGATATAATGGAAGAATTCGGGACAATGGCCGATTTTGATGCATTATTAGAAGAAACACACAAACGGGGAATGAAGCTAATTATTGACCTCGTCATTAACCATACAAGTGACGAACACCCATGGTTCGTCGAATCGAAATCCTCAAAAGATAGCGATAAACGGGATTGGTATATTTGGCGAGATGGAAAAGACGGCAAAGAACCAAATAACTGGGAAAGTATTTTCGGTGGCTCTGCATGGAAATACGATGAAACTACCGATCAATACTTCCTTCACCTCTTCTCCACTAGACAACCAGATTTAAATTGGGAAAACAAAGAAGTTCGTTTTGCCCTATATGACATGATTAACTGGTGGTTAGATAAAGGAATTGATGGCTTCCGAATTGATGCGATTAGCCATATCAATAAAAAACAAGGATTACCTGATCTACCTAACCCGAAAGGCTTAAAATATGTTTCCTCCTTTGATTACCATATGAATGTCGAAGGAATTCATAAATATTTAGAAGAATTACGGGATGAAACATTTGCAAAATACGACATTATGACGGTCGGTGAAGCAAATGGTGTAAGTGCAGAAGAGGCTGACCTTTGGGTTGGTGAGAAAAATGGCAAGTTCAATATGGTTTTCCAATTTGAACATTTAGCACTTTGGGACGCAGAAACAAAAGCATCTATTGATATTGTTGAATTGAAAAAAGTATTGAATCGCTGGCAAAAAGGTTTAGAAAACGTTGGCTGGAATGCACTATTTATTGAAAATCATGATCTACCTCGGGTTGTATCGACATGGGGCAATGATAAGGAATTTTGGCGTGAAAGTGCAACTGCATTAGGGACAATGTATTTCTTTATGCAAGGAACACCATTCATTTATCAAGGGCAAGAAATTGGCATGACAAATGTGCAGTTTCCAACCATTGAGGAATATGACGATGTGAAATCCATCAATCTTTATAATATTAAACGCAGTGAAGGTGCTTCCCATCAAGAAGTAATGGAGTACATTTGGGCATCCAGTCGAGACAATTCCCGTACCCCAATGCAATGGTCAGGTTCACTTGAACATGCTGGATTTTCAACTGCTACTCCTTGGATTGGTGTGAATCCAAATTATAAAGAAATTAATGTGCAAGCACAAATAGAGGATGCAAACTCCATTTATCATTATTATAAAAAAATGATTCAGCTGAAGAAAACGTATAAAATTTTTACCTATGGAATTTTTGATTTAATTTTGGAGGAACACCCACAAATATTTGCATATACAAGAACATTAGGGGATGAGCAGGTTCTAGTATTAACAAACTTATCAGACACCCCTGCTACCTTTGAAAACGATGCATTTGCTTTAAATAATGAACAGCTATTGCTTCATAATTATCCGGTGGATCGACAAGAAAATACAGCTTCATTAACGTTAAAACCGTATGAAGCAAGAATTTATACAATTAAATAATAACAATCTGTGCGAAACCCGTTGTCTTTTAATGGGATTCGCACTTTTTTTGTAAAAATGGATAGTAGAAATTTGTCGAATATTGTACGATTAATATAATAATTCTGTATAGGGGTGTATTCATTTTGCAAATTGATTTAGTAACGAACATATTGTTTGGGGTAAGTGGCGGGCTATTATCATTAGTCGGTCTAATCGCCATCTTTGTGACACTGAATACTCAATACAATATTGAGAAGGCAAGGGAAGTTCTCTGGAAATTAAGGGAGACCTATCAATTTTATGATTATAAAAATATCGAAAAGAATTATGGAAAAATCAATTGGTTACTTGTTCAATACGGGAAATTCATTAAATTAGACCCACCTATCAAACTTTCCATTAACATTGGAATATGGACAATTTTTATTGTTGGGATTGCTTGGTTTATTTTTCTACTATTAATGGGGGGACAATTTACTAATCCAATTTTGTTAGGGTTTGTTTGGATATTAGTTACGATTAGCTTAGTGATTTTATCACGTTTCATTTATTTATTAGTTAAATTGAAGGATATTAGTAGCTTCGTAAATATTCCATCGAGCATTAATATGGAAGATGCAACCCACCGTCTAGAAAATAACTTTTATTCCGAAAGCCTTTCGATAGCTGAATTAGCACTTATGGATTCCAAGTTCACGTTAAATTATTTTAATAATGAGCCTTCTCATATGAACTTATATATTTATAGTATGCGTAATATCCAATATTTA
Organism: Perspicuibacillus lycopersici; assembly: GCF_025660475.1. GTDB lineage: Bacteria > Bacillota > Bacilli > Bacillales > Caldibacillaceae > Perspicuibacillus > Perspicuibacillus lycopersici. The sequence continues at coordinate 347,919 of NZ_JAOUSF010000004.1, read as the reverse complement.
ACGTGCAATTATAACTTTTCCACTGATCAAGGGTATAAAAAAATCAAGTACTATTATACGCGAAAAGAAATGAACATTCCTAAGGACTGGGAAAATGAACAAGTATTAAAAACAGATTTAAGTGATGTTTCCTTAATTGTTCAACTAAAAAAACAGGATTTATCCGATATTTCTTTAGAAAATCTCTCTTCAATTACCATTGAGCTTGAAATGAAATTGTTAGATGGAACATTAATTAAAAATATTTATATTCAAGATATTACGGAAGAGGATAAATTAACAGGAATTGTAGATATTTATCCGTTTTATCGTCCGATGATACAATATCACTTCTCCGATGATCCAATAGAAATGAAGGAGGCATTGTGAGATGAAGGAAAAAACATCTAATAAATTTTTCAACTATCTTCTTAACACAAAGCCATTTACTCGTTTAATATCTTCGATGGATAAAGTGAATAGTATACATATGAAAAACAAAGAAAAAACATTATTTTTTAAAAAAATATACGAAAAAATCATTTGGTATGGGATTATTTTTTGGATTATTTTCTTTAGTATTTTTTGTTTTAAACAAACGTTGGAAACAAAAGAACGTTTAGTAGCCTTTGAAGAAAACTCTATTCTTCCCTACTTGGCGGGAGCACTCATTATACCTTCCGAGGAAATTATCTTATCTAAGCAAAATCAGCCGATTCTTCATCCGGCACTCCAATTTTTCGGGATATCGGATCATACAAATTTTGAGTATGAGGTAAACACACTGCATGATGGAAAATATATATTAACCTTCCATTTAGATAAGCAAGGTTATGTACAAGATTGGAAGTTAACTCCACTCGCGTCCATCGAAAAAGAAAAAAGCAAGTCACCCTGAAATTTACTGGTGACTTGCTTTTTTCTTTGAGCTTCTATCGTTAAGCTGTTACTGTTTTTTTCTGTTTCGCTACACGGTTTCTTCTGTTATCTAAATATGTTTTGAACATTGGGATTAAGAATCGATCAACACCGAAGTAATATGCTCCTGCTCCAACAAATAATAGGATAACTGCAAATGCTAATAGAATTGGATTTGTGCTAATTGTTCCAGCTAGTAAGAAGTTAAAGTTCATAAATGCTCCTGCAATTAATGCTGGGATTGTTAACGCTCCAAGAATCAAGCCAAGTCCTACTAAAAATTCTCCCCATGGAATAACGAAATTAAATAATTCTACATTTGGTGCTGCGACGTTTTCTAAAAATGTTCCGTACCACGCTTGCACGGTTGGTGCCTCGCCCCCAGCTTTTGCAATTGCACCTTGTAAAAATCCACCTGCATCAAAGCCATCCGTTAATTTATGCCAACCACCTGTGATCCATTGTACCCCTAACCAAATTCTTGCTACTGTCCAAATTACGTTTACGATTGGATTGTTGAACCATTGTTTTTTCATTTTAATTTCCCCCGATTTTGATTTTTGTGAAGTTATTCACTATATTGGTGAAATTTTTATTGTTAAACTGTTGCTACTTTCTTCACTTTATTGCCACGGTTATGTCTGTTTGCGAAATATGTTTTGATCATTGGTACTGCGAATCGGTCCACACCGTAGTAGTATGTGCCTGCTCCGATGAATAATAAGATAACTGCAACTGCTAATAATACTGGGTTTGTGCTGATTGTTCCTGCTAATAAGAAGTTCAAGTTCATGAATGCCCCTGCGATTAATGCTGGAATTGTTGCTGCTCCAAGTATTAAACCAATGCCTACTAGGAATTCTCCGACTGGGATGACGACATTAAAGATTTCTACATTCGGCATTGCGAAATGTTCTAGAAATGCTCCGTACCAGCCTTGGACTACTGGTGCCTCACCTCCGGCTTTGGCGATTGCGCCTTGTAAAAATCCTGCTGCATCAAACCCACCAGTAAATTTATGCCACGCTCCTTCGATCCATTGAAGTCCTAACCAAATTCTTGCCACTGTCCAAATTACGTTTACGATTGGGTTATTGAACCATTGTTTTTTCATTTTTATTTCCTCCATATATTTTAGTTGCAAATTGTGAAGTTTTTCACAAATATGTTTAAAAAAAGGAATAATTGCTTTTGCTTTAACTACTTAATATCGTGATTTCTATTTGTGAAATGTTTCACTATCTTCTACACGTTTAATATACCGCACTTTTATTCCCATTGCAAGCCTTGTCACCATTTTGTCATTTTTTACGTTCCATACAGTAATAACAATTTTAACTTTTGAAAAATGCAGACTGTTTTTATACTGAATAACAATTTTTTTATTACATTGCTACTATATAATAACAATTAATCCATTGATTTTTTTCTATCAAATCCCTATTAAATCAAGCTTTATCATGAATAAAATTAATGGCAATTATTAAGTTTTGGAAAACGTATTGACACCTATATAAAATCGGAGTAGATTTATCTTTGTTTCATTTGATAAAACTAAATATCCGAATACCTTTTAATCGCTGAATCAGCCATTTTGAGCGGGGGAACCATTCGATAGCTTTGAGCTATCTTGGGGTGAATCTTATTGACTAATAAGAAGGGATACTCTCAATCCCTAATCCGACAGCTAACCTCGGAAGCGTTAAATTTTTATCTGGAGAGAAAGGTCAAAGGTTTATTCCTAAGACCATTCTATTTTGATGGTCTTTTTTTATTGGTCATTTTTATTTCCGCAGACTAAAATCCAAGCATGGGACTACATGTAAATTCAATCTGCTCAGCATTGTATATCACTCATTAAATAGCATCCTTTTTACAGTGTGAAGTACCTTCATTCTGTATTTAGAAAAACAACCCTTTTTGGGAAAAATAATAGATTGCACAGAAACAGAAAAGAGGAGACAACTTTGAAGAAGCAATTTGTCATTATGGGGCTAGGTCGATTTGGTCGAAGTATTTGTAAGGAGCTCTATCATTTAGGACATGAAGTATTAGTAGTAGATATGAATGAGGATAAAGTGAATTATATGTCGGATTATTGCACACATGCTGCAATTGCCAATGCTTCCGACGAAAAAGCATTAAAATCACTTGGCGTGCGGAATTTTGATTATGCGATCGTTGCCATCGGGGATAATATCCAAGCTAGCATTCTCTGTACCTTGTTATTAAAAGAGCTTGGTGTGAAAGAGGTTTGGGTAAAGGCTCGTGATACAAAACATCAAAAGGTGCTTGAAAAGATTGGTGCCGATCGAATTATTCACCCTGAAAAAGATATGGGAGTCCGAATTGCTCGCCAGCTAAATTCAAATAGAGTAATAGATTTTATTGAGCTTTCAGAGGACTATAGCATTATAGAATTGATTGCGACAAAAAAAATTAATAATAAATCATTAGAGGAACTGGATATTCGTTTGAAATATGACTGCACGATTATCGCAATTAAGCGTGAGGATGAAGTTACCGTATCTCCTTCCCCATCAGCAGCTATTTATCAAGGGGATACACTTGTTGTTATCGGGAAGAAGGACAATCTGAAACGATTCGAAGAAAAAGGGATGTAACCTATGATTCTATCAAATGACAATCATCCATTAAAAAGGCGAATGTTCCAACTTAGCCCACCACAAATATTGGCTAGTGGCTTTTTCGTTCTTATTTTACTAGGAACCTTTTTATTGAAGCTGCCCTTTGCAACATCTGCATCAATCTCCTGGTTAGATGCAGTATTTACAGCAACCTCTGCTACAACGGTAACTGGGCTCGCTGTTGTCGACACAGGGACTACTTTTACAACATTTGGTGAAGTTATTATTATGCTTCTTATGCAATTTGGTGGTTTAGGGTTTATGACCTTTGCTGTATTATTTTTTTTAATGTTTAAGAAAAAAATTGGTTTACAAGAACGTGTCCTTATTCAAGAATCACTCAACCAAACCGCATTAGGTGGACTAGTACAATTAGTAAAGGCATTATTTATTTTTTCAATTAGTATCGAAGCGATTGGTTTCATCCTTTTATCCATTAAATGGGTACCAGCATTTGGGTGGCAAACTGGAATGTATCAAAGCTTATTTCATACGATAGCTTCTTTTAACAATGCTGGTTTTTCTTTATGGCCAGATAATTTAACTTCATATGCTGGGGATCCATTAGTTAATATCGTAATTACTGGATTATTTATTACAGGTGGTATTGGTTTTACCGTACTAGTAGACTTATGGAATAAGAAAAATTTCAAGCATTTATCGTTACATTCGAAAATGATGCTTGTCGGAACATTAGGCATAAATGTGATTGCGACATTATTACTATTTATTCTTGAATATTCTAATCCAGGTACGCTTGGCTCGCTTTCCTTACCAGATAAGCTATGGGGAGCTTATTTCCAAGCAGTAACCACTCGGACTGCTGGTTTCAATTCTATTGATATTGGGGCGATGACAACCCCTTCGCTACTACTTATGATGCTCCTTATGTTTGTCGGTGCAGGAAGTAGCTCGACTGCCAGTGGGATTAAAGTTACAACCTTTATTGTATTGATTTTAGCTACGTATTCGTATTTAAGGGGAAAAGATGAAACGATCATATACAATCGAGCAATTAAAAAACAAGCGATATTAAAAGCATTGGCGATTACCATTATTAGTTTCATGCTTATTTTTGTTACAATTTTCTTATTAACAATTACTGAAAATGCGCCGTTTTTATCCATTGTATTTGAAGTTGTCTCTGCGTTCGGTACGGTTGGTTTAACAACTGGGATAACGGCAGACCTTACGTCGATTGGAAAATGTATTATCATCGTTATGATGTTCATCGGTCGTATTGGTCCATTAACAATTGCATTTCTATTTACAAAGCAAAAATCATCCTCGATACGCTATCCAGAGGAGGACATTTTTATCGGATAATTAAAATGTCAAATGAAAACAAGTCAGCCATGTTTCTGGCTGACTTGTTTTTTTATTGTTAAACAGTTGCTACTTTCTTCACTTTATTGCCACGGTTATGTCTGTTTGCGAAATATGTTTTGATCATTGGGACTGCGAATCGGTCCACACCGTAGTAGTATGTGCCTGCTCCGATGAATAATAAGATAACTGCTACTGCTAATAATACTGGGTTTGTGCTGATTGTTCCTGCTAATAAGAAGTTCAAGTTCATGAATGCCCCGGCGATTAATGCTGGAATTGTTGCTGCCCCAAGTATTAAACCAATGCCTACTAGGAATTCTCCGACTGGGATGACGACATTAAAGATTTCTACATTTGGCATTGCGAAATGTTCTAGAAATGCTCCGTACCAGCCTTGGACTACTGGTGCCTCACCTCCGGCTTTGGCGATTGCGCCTTGTAAAAATCCTGCTGCATCAAACCCACCAGTAAATTTATGCCACGCTCCTTCGATCCATTGAAGTCCTAACCAAATTCTTGCCACTGTCCAAATTACGTTTACGATTGGGTTATTGAACCATTGTTTTTTCATTTTTATTTCCTCCATATATTTTAGTTGTTAGTTGTGAAGTTTTTCACAAATATGTTTTAAAAAAGGAATAATTGCTTTTGCTTTAACTAGTTAATATTGAGTTTTTATTTGTGAAATGTTTCACTATCTTCTACACGTTTAATATACCGCACTTTTATTCCCATTGCAAGCCTTGTCACCATTTTGTCATTTTTTATGTTTGTAAACGTTAATATGTTGGTTATGTTGGTTATGTTGGTTATGTTGGTTATGTTGGTTCTTTGCTTGTATGTAATCCTTATGATGTCTACTATCAAGCGGATTTGGAATCACTTTTTTTCTCAAAATCCTTTTGAGACCTTCCTTCTAAAGGATTTTCGTTCCTTTTTTTGACCAAAATCCTTTTGTGGCCATCCATCTATCGGATTTTTATCAACTTTCTTGCTCAAAATCAGATTGAGACCTTCCTTCTAAAGGATTTTCGATCCTTTTTTTGACCGAATTCCTTTTGATACCTCCCTTCTAATGGATTTTCGATCCTTTTTTTTCTCAAAATCCTATTGATACCTTCCTTCAAAAGGATTTTAGCCCACTTTTTTGCTCAAAATCCTTTTGACACCTCACATCTAACGGATTATCGCTCCTTTTTTTGACCAAAATCCTTTTGACACCTCACATCTAACGGATTTTCGCTCCTTTTTTTGCTTGAAATCCTTTTGATACCTTCCTTCTAACGGATTTTAGCCCACTTTCTTGCTCAAAACCCGATTGATACCTTCCTTCTAACGGATTTTAGCCCACTTTCCTACTCAAAACCCGATTGATACCTTCCTTCTAACGGATTTTAACCATTTTTCCTACTCAAAACCCGATTGATACCTTCCTTCTAAAGGATTTTAACCCATTTTCCTACTCAAAATCCGATTGCTACCTTCCTTCTAACGGATTTTAACCCACTTTCTTGCTCAAAACCCGATTGAGACCATCCTTCTAACGGATTTTAGCCCACTTTCTTACACAAAATCCGTTTGAGACCTTCTATCTAACGGATTTCTGCAACTTTTTCTGCTCCTAATGCTTTTGAGACACTCCGTCAAAACGATTTTCTCTCCCCTTCTTCCTCCAAATCCGATTAAAACCTTAAAATCGACAAAAAAAACAAGCCAACCAGGGGATTCCTGGCTGACTCGCTTTCCTAAATTCATTTTGCTAAACTGTCGCTACCTTTTTCGTTTTATTTCCGCGGTTATGTCTGTTTTGGAAATATGTTTTAACCATTGGAATTGCGAATCGGTCCACACCATAGTAGTATGTGCCTGCGCCTGCAAATAATAGGATAACTGCTACAGCAAATAATGTTGGGTTTGTGCTAATTGTTCCTGCTAATAGGAAGTTTAAATTCATGAATGCGCCTGCGATTAATGCTGGGATTGTTGCTGCTCCAAGTATTAAACCAAGACCTACTAACAATTCTCCCAATGGAATCACTATGTTAAAGATTTCTACATTCGGCATTGCGAAATGTTCTAGAAATGCGCCATACCAGCCTTGTACTACTGGTGCTTCACCGCTTGCTTTTGCAATTGCTCCTTGTAAAAATCCACTGGCGTCAAAACCATCGGCAAATTTATGCCATGCTCCTTCGATCCATTGGATTCCTAGCCAAATTCTAGCAACTGTCCAGATTACACTTACTAGAGGATTTGTCCACCATTGTTGTTTTTCCATTTTTGTTACCTCCAACTAAAATATTTTTTGTGAATCAATTCACAAATCTCCCTAAAAAAATAATGATTGCTTTACAAACTATTGATTATTACAAAGTTATATTTGTGAAATATTTCACTATAACTACACGTTTAATATATCGTAATCAATTCCTCCTTGCAACCGATGTCACGATATTGTCACCACTATGCTAATTTGTTTCGATAATGTTCACTTTCTAACTTTTAAAGAATAGTATGGGATAAACGTTGAAAAAAGAAGGAGGATAACAATGCCCACTTCCTTACCCGTTATTATTCAACCATTGAAAATAACAAGCGGACCGAAAAAGACTATTTACTACCCACTTGTTAGTGGCATGAAAAATCAACACTTCGAAAACCTTGTGAATCAAACAATCGTTCAACATACCCAGCAGCTAATTAATTTGCAAGTAGGGGATATACCTTCAACCGTTGAAGAAATGATCGGTTCATTTGAAATCAAAAATAATCAACGGGATGTATTAAGTCTCTACCTATCCAACTATACGTATCACTATCATGCGGCACATGGAATGACCTTCATCCATTCGTTAACGTTCGATTTGAAGGACAATAAAATCTGTACACTTCAAAGCCTATTTAAGCCGGGAAGTAATTATATTGAAAGACTTTCAGAGCTTATTCATCTACAAATTAAGGAACGAAATATTGAACTAATTGATGATTTTACCGTAATTAAACCAGATCAAGATTTTTATTTAGCAGATAAAACATTAGTGATTTATTTTCAACTTTATGACATCACTCCATATGTATTTGGCTTTCCTATGTTTCCTATTAATGTGTACAGCATTCAAGATCTTATCGATGAAAATGGTCCACTTGGACGGTTAGCAGCGAATAATTGACTCGCTGCTATATTATTTTCACCACTTCTTCAGGAAAATTTTGTACTAAGCAGCATTTTCGATTAGAATAGAATGATATATAGCAATAGGTAAAAAGGATGGTACAAATAAATGGCAAACAGCTTACAGTTAGAAACAATGAAACCATATATACAATCGGTTTGGAAGGAGTCTGGATTCCAAGCCCCAACTAATATACAGGATCAAGCAATTCCAGCAATACTAGAAGGAAAGGATGTCATATGTGAATCCCCTACTGGTACTGGGAAAACACTTGCCTACCTGCTTCCTGTTATTGAAAAATTGGACGAATCAAAAAAAAGTGTTCAAGTGGTCATACTGGCTCCTTCCCGTGAACTCGTAATGCAAATATTAGATCAGGTTCGAAAATGGACAAAAGGTACGACAATCGGTAGTGCATCCTTTATTGGCGGTGCAAATGTGAAAAAACAAGTAGAAAAGCTAAAGGAAAAACCACAAATTGTTGTTGGGACTACTGGTCGTATTGTCGAGCTAATTAAAATGAAAAAATTAAAAATGCACGAGGTCCATACCGTTGTCGTTGATGAAGCAGATCAATTGGTATCACCAGAGCATTTAGGAAATGTTCAAAGCATCATAAAAGCAACTTTACGTGATCGCCAAGTATTATTTTTCTCAGCAACAATCTCTCCTCAAACCGAAACGATTGCAAAAGGGTTTATGCAGGATCCACAAGTAATTCGAGTCGAAGAAAATATTGATCAAACAAATACAAATCATATATATTTTGTTTGTGAGCAACGAGATAAAATCGACTTGCTGCGAAAAATCATCCATACCATCTCTGGTCGGACTATTGCTTTTCTTAAGACCGTGGAAAAAGTTGAGGAAGCAGAAGCGAAGCTTGCCTATCATGGCATTCCTTTAGCTGTACTTGCCGGCGAATCAAAAAAAATGGAAAGACAGCAGTCAATGAAAAATTTCCGTTCCGGAAAAATCCCGTTATTATTAACGACAGATGTAGCTGCAAGAGGCTTAGATATTGAAGATGTAACATATGTCATCCATTTTGATTTTCCAAAAACGACAACACAATATTTACATCGCTCTGGTCGGACTGGACGGATGGGCAAGGAAGGAACAGTTATTTCACTTGTTAACGCAAGGGAAGAAAGCTTCTTAAAGAAAATGAGTCATGAACTAGGACTGACGTTTACAGAGAAGCAATTATATCAAGGAAAAATTGTCGATATTGTCGGACAAAAAAACAGCATAAAAAAATAATAAACAAAAAGGAAATGAAGCGTACCTTTCGTCTCATTTCCTTTTTTCTCTTTTAAGATAGCTTTCGAAGCTTCACACAATGCGTAACAAATGATTGAAATAGTTTTCTGCTTGGCTCATCCACTTCCAACATATATTCCGGATGCCATTGAAGCGCATGAACAAATTTTTTCCCTGGCATAAAGGCTGCCTCCACGATACCATCTTCTGCTAACGCTTCACAATGAAGTGATTTTGCTAATGTTTTTATACCTTGATGGTGAAGGCTATTTACCAGAACACATTCTTGTTGATACAGATCGTATAATAAACTATTTTTTTCAATATGTATCGCATGAATCGGAGTATCGTACGGTTTTTCTTGTTGATGAACAATCGTTTTCCCTTCGTTTACTTGTGTTGGAATATCCTGATAAAGGGTTCCGCCTAAAACAGCATTGAGTATTTGCAAGCCTCGGCAAATCCCCAATATTGGTTTATCTGCCTCAAGCGCATATTTTATAACGAATTCTTCAAGCGTATCACGAGCTAACAGAGGTTTGCCACATAGGCTACTTGCCCTTTCTCCATATAATTCCGGATTCACATCTTGACCGCCAGTTAATAGAAATCCATCAAGACTTTCAACCAATTGTTTAATCGCTTCTGAGTCATTTATTAACGGCAAAATGATAGGTATTCCACCTGCTTCCACTATTCCCTTTAAATAACTAGGAAGCATCCAGTAGCTTTCTTTTTCCTCATCATATAAAGGCATAACACCTATTACTGGTCGTTTCATAACCTTCTCCTCCAATGCATGAACTTTCGATAAATTTTTACATAAAGCTTAACACGAAACATCCATTCCTGAAACTATCAAAGCTGATTGATAGAGAATTTCGTTAAAAGACTGGAAATTACTGTCATTCCGATAAACTCTTTGACACATAGAAAAAAATAAGGTATAGTACCAATTGCGAACGAAATAATTAAAATTTAATTTAAATATTCGTGTTTAGGGGTGCTATTATGGAAAATGTATTTGATTATGAAGATATTCAATTGATTCCCGCAAAATGTATCGTATCTAGTCGTACAGAATGTGATACAACTGTTATACTTGGTGGACGTACGTTTAAATTGCCAGTCGTACCTGCAAATATGCAGACTATTATAGATGAAAAAATCGCGCTACATTTAGCGGAAAATGGTTATTTTTACATTATGCATCGTTTCCAGCCTGAGAAACGTCTAGACTTCGTTAAGGATATGCAAGCTCGTGGCTTATACGCATCGATCAGTGTCGGTGTAAAAGAAGAGGAATATGCATTTGTTCAACAACTAGCGGAAGCACAATTAACGCCTGAATATATTACAATCGATATTGCCCATGGTCATTCGAATGCAGTTATTGATATGATTAAACATATTAAAAATTATTTGCCAGCCGCTTTTGTGATCGCAGGAAATGTTGGAACTCCTGAGGCTGTAAGAGAATTAGAAAATGCTGGCGCAGATGCTACAAAGGTTGGAATTGGACCTGGGAAAGTATGTATTACGAAAATCAAAACTGGCTTCGGAACTGGTGGCTGGCAATTGGCAGCATTACGCTGGTGTGCAAAAGCCGCAAGTAAACCAATCATTGCAGATGGTGGTATCCGTACACATGGAGATATTGCAAAATCGATACGTTTTGGAGCAACAATGGTGATGATAGGTTCCTTATTCGCTGGTCACGAGGAATCTCCAGGGGTAACGATAGAGAAGGACGGAAAATTATACAAAGAATATTTCGGTTCTGCATCCGAGTTTCAAAAAGGCGAAAAGCGGAATGTTGAAGGGAAAAAAATGTATGTAGAATACAAAGGTCCACTTCAAGATACGTTAGATGAAATGCAACAGGATCTTCAATCCTCTATTTCCTATGCTGGCGGAAAAGAGTTAAAGGCAATTCGTAATGTCGATTATGTTATTGTGAAAAACTCGATATTTAATGGGGATCGGATTTATTAATTGGATGATAGAAACAGTAAGAAAGTAAAAAGCATTCCACACACATTTTGTTTGGAATGCTTTTTCTTTTACCAAAAAATTGAATGGAATTTGTACGTTCGATTATTTTTACTTGGAAAGAGTTTTTTATTGCACAATAACCATTTGTCGTAAAATTTTTTCCCTATAAGGTTTGCGAAAGGCGAATCATATCACGACACCATATGCCATTTTCCATAATAGGCTCATCATAATTTCGTAGAAAAAAATTTTGATCAACCCCTATTATACGAAATCCACATTTTTGATATAGAGCAAGCTGTCCAAAACTAGAATTTCCAGTACCAACCTCCAGCGTTTGATATCCTGCCTGCTTTGCCCGAAGAATCGCGTCTTTTATTAAGTTTTTGCCCAAGCCTTTTCCTTGGTAATTTTCATGAACCGCTAAGTTCATTAACTCGATTGTACTAGCTGAAGTTTGCAATAAAACATATGTACCAATAACTTCCGCATCCTTTTGTAAAACATAGCATTCCCCTTTATCCAAATATTCCTCGATTCGTTCACGAGCGGGATCTGCCGTCAATAATAATTCCATAGGGGCTAGCTCTGCTGAAACAAGCTTTATAATTTTCATTTTCCATCCCTTTTATTTGCAAAAATTAGCTGATAATAATGAACATCTTGCCATTGACCAAATTTATAGCCAACCTCTTTTAAACTACCCACTAGCTCGAAGCCGAATTTCTCATGAAGCTTAACGCTCGCTTCGTTTCCACCAGTAATTACACCAATAACGGTATGATAATTCAACTGTTCCGCGCGTCTGATAATTTCCTTCATCAGTAAGCTACCTACGCCTTTCCCATGATGCTCTGGTGCAATATAAATCGATAATTCACTCGTCCGGTCATAGGCATCCTTTTCTTTAAAATGGTTCAAGCAGCTGTACCCAAGCACTTCCCCATCTTCTTCTGCAACAATTAGTGGCAATCGACCGCCATATTTTTCAAACCAGATTTTACGCTCCGCGAAAGTTTGTACATTTATATCAAAAGTAGCAGTGTAGTTTAGTATTGCATAATTATAGATTTCAAGCATTGCAGGTAGGTCGTCTATTTTTGCGTCCCTAATTTGAATCATCTAGTTGTCCTCCAATTGTCAATGATCTGTATTTTCTATCTTCCTATATCTTGAAAACTATTATATGCTTTTTCGTCACGTTATGTAAGCTATTTTTCATGATTCGAATAAACATTTAAAATGGAGGAATGCAATTACAGCAACAATATGTCGTTCATTTCTTCATTTTCTTTAACAGCTGGACAAAAATCAACAAAATAGGTGCGACTGGTAAATTAAATAGGTAAATCAGAAGCATCCATCCATAGGCTGAAGTATTTTTCCCTAAGGAAGCTAGGTAGAATCCATAGGCAATAATAAAGAGAATTTGGCATATCCATGCTAACACAATATTGCCTATTGTTTTTACTGCAACATGTTTTCTCTTGATACCAATTTGGATAAATATAGACGGAATTAACGGAATGCCTAAAATGAATAGTATGAAGCCCATCCTCACACCTACCTCCTGCTTCCATATGAATACTTCTCTATTTGATCCTAATACAACATGATTTAATTTGATTCTTTTTTGTAATACACTTCAAAAAACCCATTAGGTATATGAATAGCTTTTTTGTATCTGGGAAAGATATTTGTTCGTCTGCTTCACTATTAAATAAACTGTTGCAAACTATTGTGGAGAAAAGCTTTGAAGTGTTTTTGCTTGTAGGTTATTTTAAATGTAATAATAGCTAATGAATGACTTGTTGCACTATAATTCTGTCTAAAATACACAATTCATGTTTTTCCACAGACAAACAAGTGACATTCAAGCTTGTCACTACAACAGAATAAAAAAGGATGCAATGGGTATGCCCCAAAAATTGCATCCCTTTAACCGATCGTCACACGGTTTACTTGTTCCTCGAGAATTTGGATATTTTTTAAAACACCTTCAGAAGCTTCATTTAGTGCCAAAATGGCATTTGCTTTTTGCTCGGAAAGCTGGTGAACGATATCCTTAAGTAATAGCTCCATATCATCTAATATATTTGCTGCAGCAGAATTATATAAATGGATATTATAGTAACCAGAGTTCTGAAATAAAAAGGTATCAAAATATGGACGGAAGTTATCAATTACCTCGCCGAAATTATTATCAATCCGATTAATGCCATCTCGGAGACCCTCTAATGTTGAAGCTAATTCATCCAACGGACGAAGTGCATCATTTACTGCTCGGTTCACTTTATCATCAAAATTAGAAAACAAACTTGCAATTAAACCGGGGATATTTCCGTATAGTCCGATATTTTTTGCTCCACGAATTGTTGCAGAAGCAGTTTCTAATAAACTTTCGACACTCCATAAAATTATTTTCAAGCTATTTAAAATTGGTTTAATTAACGAATGGGAACTCTTTTCAAAAACCTCAAAGGCAAGATCTAAATGAATTTCCTTCAATTGCATACGTACCTTCATATAAGGAGAATCGAGTAAAGGATATTCCTTTACTGGTTGTATTTCTACCCGGGTACCAGAAAATTTACTTTTCGTACGAATGGAGCTACCAAGCAGCTGATCCTGATCTTTAAAGGTTTGCGCAACAGCCTGAATTTGCAGCTGATAATCTCCAATTTGTTTTTCTACCAACCCTTTATTTTTCATGATAATTTGATAGTGGGCCATAATTTCATCAACCACTGCATCTCGAAATGCATTTGTTCTACTTACAAATAAGTCAGGTATCATGTCTCGAACAATATATTGAAAGCCATTCGTTAAATTATCTACTTGCTGCTTTAATTGATAAAGCTCTTGGCGAATTTGTTGAAAAATTACTTCCACACTAATATTTTGATTTATTAAAAACTCCAACAGCTCCATCGGTGGGGAATTTAAAATGGAGTTTAAATTGCGACAGGCTATCTCTGCTACAGCTAAGCTACGAATAAGATCGTCAATAACTCCCTTTACCCTTTCGGCATGTTTAGTAATTTCATTGAATACTGGGTCACCGATATAATTTTTAAATAAATCATCAAATTGATCCTGAAGATTTTGTACGCGTATTGCAAATTTCTGATTTTCATCGATGACAATTTCAAAGGAGTTTTCTAAGTAGTCATTTGAAGTTTTTATTCGACTTAATACTTGCGATCCAATCGCGTCCCCTAGTTGCTTCAAATGGGAGTGGTTCAAGTCTAACCGCGGGGTAAATCCTGCATGAAGTGATTTTCCTGTCCATACACTAGTAATGACGTGGGCGTCGGCATTAAAATAAATTTTTCCGTAGCCTGGCTCTCCTTCATTTCCAATAATATAAGCCTGCTCCTGTTCATCAATTCGCCAATCTAACTCACTACCAGACTTCCGGAGAAATCCGGTATGGTTATTCCCGATAAAAGAAAAGCTAGGAACACCATTATTAATCTCATAATGTGCACCGGGAATTCGATTTTCTAAATTGCCTGTTTCAATTGCCGTCGTTAATGGATCATATACACTGAAATAATTGTGGATATTTTTATAGTCTTCTCCTTCATCGACAATACCATCTGGGAGAAGAGCAGGATTTAATGTCACAACCTCCACGTCCGGATGATGCACTCCAACATACCCTGCCAATCCTCCACCTAATGAATTACCAGTAACATAGGCAATATCTCCAAATTTCTCTACCATATCCTCATAATAATCCTTTGCATCTTCAAGCTGCGCAGGTGTAAAATCGCTAAGTAGCTGTGCATCTACAAACATATCGGTTGTATCAGATGTCCCTTGGTATACGACGACATACTGACCGGTCGCTAGATTTTGCACGGTCATGGCATCGAGGCCAGAAGTTGTGTTTCCGACGACAGAATAAACCCGATATTCCGACCCATTAACTTCGATAATATCATCCACATTATAATTTAAATATGCATGATATCCCCCAAGTTCGACCAAGTCCCGATCATTAATAGGCTGTTCCAATTGTTGGACCGTGTTACTTACAATTGTGCCTGTATTTATATTTTTTATTTCCCCCACCATTTTCTCCTCCTAATTATTGCTTAATAATTTCATTAGGATGTGCTCGTTCTAATGTATTTTCCTTTACCCCATTTCCAGTTGCTTTATCGATATAGTTATCATTTAGTCTTACAGAATAAGAACCTTTTGGTAATCCTTCCATAGCCTCAATATCCTTTATGATTTGATCAAATATTTGTGGATCTGGTTCTTTATTTGCTTCCTTCATGAATAATTGTATCGAGAATGTCACTTGTTTTGGATCATACGACGATCGAATACTATTTTTTAATGCAGCCTTGCTTATCTCACGGTTTTCCTGATACATTTCATATAATGTATTAAAGTTTGCCCTCGGAATCGAAATAAAATAATACGGAGTAGTATATCCGCTACCCATGACATTTTCGATCGCTTCTTCCTGAAAACCAACAACTGGATATTCCGCTGTAAGCTGTTCAAAATAGTTATCAAGTGTCGCTAACTCGTCTTCAAAAATCATCGCATATAAACCAGCAATAATCGCTCGTTCTACTTCCCCTTCTTGTGTCCATATTTGATCGGCTAGAACTTTCTTATTTGCTACATCCATCGGTACAATTGCATATGTGTAGAAATGTGGTTCACCGACTGATTCGACAAAAACTGTCGCACCATCAACATTGCCAACGATATTGTGGAGAACAATTTCTGTATGATAGTTTACTTGGAAAAATTCTTTTACTGCGGCCTCTATTTCCGCACGGGCAGCTTCAGCAATTTTATCTGTTTCTTCTCCGTTTGGAAGCTCATAGCCATCTCCAATATAGCTTTGTATAGAAACAAGTTCTTCCTTTCCAGTCGTTTGATCATTATCAAGTGGTCCATGTTCCGTTTCATTCATTAGTGAGCAACCTCCAATTACCATAAATAGTAATATTAAGAAAACTATAACTTTTCGCTTCAAATTTTTAGTAACCTCCTAAAGGATGAAAATTGCCAGTGACTTCAATAAAATATTCAGTATTTACTGTCATTATAATCAAATATTGTAATCATTACATTGGAATGTTGCTCTTTTTGTAAAAACAGGTAAAAAGTATGACCCAGTCTAGGAGATTGGCACTAATTTTTATTAAAATTTTCTGATTACAAATATAATTTCCTTTGGATATACTATCTGTAAGTGGTAAAATTTTTCTATGTCGAAAGGGGGATTTTTTATGAGTGAAAAAAAAGGCTGTATTAAATGTGGTCATACAGAAGTCGGTACAAAAGAAATCGCGACATCTGGAACTGGTTTGTCGAAAATGTTTGATATCCAACATAATCATTTTAAGGTGGTTTATTGTAAAAATTGCGGATACTCCGAACTATATAACAAACAAAGTTCGACTGGCTCGAACCTTATTGACCTTTTCTTTGGTTAAAATACAATAACAGCCTAGCATATATTTTACATGCTAGGCTGTTATGTAGTTACTTTATTTTACTGAATATCGTTTTCTTTGTAGGACATACATTGCGATTGCCCCGATTAACAGTACAGTTCCAATAAGTAACCACTGATAATTCATCGTTGCTGTATTAGGAAGTGGTGCACCTGCTGCTTCATCAGATGTACCGTTGTCACCACCGTTTCCATCAGTTGGGTTGGATGGATTTGTTGAATCTCCTGGTACTGTCGGATTGTCCCCATTTTCATCCCCATTCCCTGGATTTGTTGGGTTTTCGCCATTATCATCACCATCTCCAGGGTTCGTTGGATTGTCTCCATCATCATCTCCGTCACCTGGCTCTGAAGGAGTTTCATTATTTGCACTTACCTTCACTACAGCAGTAGTCAATGGATCTAAAGTGATGTTAGCATCCGATAAACTAACACCAGAAAGATCAGTTACCTCTTCGACACCTGCTTCATCATTATCAACGAGCACAACACCATTTGTTAAATCTTCATTTAATGTTAAGGAACGTTCCTCGTCATCTGCATTAATAAAGACATAATAAGCATCGCCATTTGTTGCTTCATTACGATAAGCAATGATTAAATCCTCCGCTCCCATTTCTGGTGCAGAAACCAATGTTACATTAGAATCTACAAGATCCTTTTCTCCTAATCGGAAAGCATCAGTTGATCTACGTAGTTCAATTAATCCAGTAGTATATTCTCTCGTTAAATTATTGATTGGATATGCTTCCTCATTCGTTGCTTTTTCCCAATCAATCATATTGATTGCGTCGGAGGAATCATAGGAATCATGGATGAAATATGGATATACAAACGGATTACCATTTTCATCTGTCATATATGTTGAACTATTCGGTGGTACATCGGTTTCGGCACGATATTGTTTCGTGCGTCCATACTCTTGCCCTGCATGAATAAATGGTGTACCTTGCGATGTTAATATTAAAGAATTTCCAATTCGGATTCGTTTATGGATTTCTTCCTCATAATACTCTGGATCCTTCTTAATGGATTGCGCAATAACATCATGCAATGTTAAATTATCATGTGCCGCAATGTATTGCACAACATCTCCTGGATCATCTGCTAAGAAATTAGTAGGCTGCCCTTTAATATTGGAAAAAATTGTATTAATATTACGAGCACCATTCGTAATGAATCGTGGCTGTCCTTCACTACCAAATCCTGATTTTAATTCATTTCTTATTTCATCAGAGAAAGATGCTACTCCATTCGTGTATTGCATCCAGCTTTGATCCGCTGCCATTACAGGATCATTATCATCTCCAGAATAGGTAATCCAGCCTTCACCAATCATAAGTACATTCGGATTGATTTTACTTGCTTCGTCATACGCTAGCTGAATACTTTCTGCATCATGGTCTCCCATCATATCAAAACGAAATCCATCAATTTTATATTCTTCTGTCCAATATTTAATCGAATCCACTAACACGCGTCGGGACATTTTATGGGTTGTTCCAAGGCGACCACCACCAAAGTTTTCTTTTGGATTACCGTTGACATCCATAAAATGATAATAATTTGGTACTAAATTCTCAAATATTTCTGTTCTTGCTGTGTGATTATATACCACATCGAGAACAACACCCATACCACGCTTATGAATTTCATTCACTAAATTTTTAAATTCTGCAATTCGTAATTCTGGGTTATCTGGATTTTCTGAATACATGCCAGATAACGAAAAATAACTTTGTGGGTCATAACCCCAGTTATAATTATTATCAGAAGAAGAATATTCCAATAGTCTTTCATTACTTTGCCATTCATCTCCAAAGAAGTAACTCATAACAGGCATTAATTGAATATGGGTTACACCTAATGATTGAATATAGTCTAGTTTGTCGATGAAAGCCGAGAAGGTACCGAATTGTGCATTTAGCTCATCTTCAATACTTGGATCTGAAGTAAAGTCACGCACATGTACTTCATAAATAATGGCATCTTCACGTTTCTCATAACCATCGATAGTAGCAAAGTCTAATGCTGGTCCAATGTTCGAAGGATCGACAATGGCAGCTTTAGCAATTGGATATTCTCCGCCTAATTCTGGGTTTTTCCAACCCGCTAAAGATTTCGCATATGGATCTAATGCTAAATTCGTTTCCTCACCATGCGTAATTTTATAATGATAGTAATAGCCTTTAACACTATTTAAACCAGTATTTTCTTGGTTTAATGTAACCTCCCAAACACCACGATCCCCTAGTGTCATTGGGATATCCTCTTGAACCACTTCCATTTGATTATCTTTATCGTATAAAACGACCGATACGTTGTCTGCCTTAGGTGACCATACCTTTAAAGTAGCAGTCCCATCTGCATGCAATTCCGCACCTAGCTCTCCATCATAGCCATACATTTCATCTACCATTCGCCAGCCACCAGCTGCAGGAATTGTCATACCATCATAGGTTATGTAGAATGGCGCTGCATCTAAAGCAAACGAACCATAGATTTCTACTTTTGTATCATTAATAATTGCTGCATCCTCTACGTCTACCGGGTTTCCATCTTTATCTGTTACCGCTAGCTCATTGATTAATGCTTCTACAGTTAAGTCTTCTGTTTTTGAAAATAATAGCTGAATTTTTGAATCGGACAATAACTCTCCAGATATCAATGTTGTTGGAATACTACCATATGGATTTGGATACACTTGGTTATCGCCATCTTTTACAAAAAATTGGTTATACTCATCACCTGGAAGAGTATAATTATAGTCTCCCGTTTGTACCCCTGTCGCTTTATTAACAAAAAGGAAACCAATATCTTGTGCTTCTTCAGTTAACGGAATATCATAGTAGGCACCATGTTTGCCAACACCTGTTAAATTGGTAGCCCCATCTGGCCAGCCACCAGTGGAAGGTGATGCAACATCTCCCCAAGTCCAAATTGCCCAATCATCGTAGTTATTGTCTTCACGATCATAATGAATACGAATCGTATTTTCCGGCAAATCAACCGGTTCAATGATATTTACTTCATCAGATCCTTGCGAAATCCATACTTCATTTAGATCCGGATGAATCAGTTCCACTGTTTTATCGCCACCATCTTTATCACCAGTTACGACATTTAATACAAGGAAACCAACCTTCTTGGCATTGTATTTAATTGGAATATCTAAATACACCCCGTAATCATCCACTTGCTCTGCCACGAATGGAGTTCCCCCGCCTGGCCAATTTTGTGAAGGCATTTCCACATCATCCCAAAGCCATAATCCTAAATTTTCATAATTGCCATCTTCTCTTTGGTAATGAATACGTAGCGTATTTTCCGGAACATTGCTTCCGTTTCCTTCTTGAACCTTTAGCACCTCTGCAGAAGTTGCAGGAACAAAAGCATAATTACTCATCGAAAACATTAATAAAATGATCAATACATAATGAAATAGCTTTTTCCAATTTTTCATACGCATCATTCTACTCTCCCTATAATTAATAGTTAAATAGTTTCACAAGCAGTGAGCGGTTCTCCCCCCTTTTCCCCGTGTAAAAAACAACTTGATAAGCACCACTGGGTGGAAACGCTTGCACAAATATCCAAAAAAATATGATTGCAAACGCTTCCACTTTCACTTAACATGATACATATTATCTAAATAAAAATCAATTCTTAATCTTAAAATATATTTTTTGTAGTCTTTTGTAGAATAGTCATACAAACCAATAACCATTTTTTCTATTAAAGGGGTCATGCAAACGTGTGCAACAACAGGCATTATCATTGGTGGGATCTACTAGAAATTATGATAAAATATTGTAACAATTAGCTATAACCTCTTTATTTTAAATTGTTATGATAAATATATAGTATGCTAGCTTTTAAATTAAAGGAGGAATTTATGATGAGAGCACTCGTATGGTATGGTACAAAAGATGTTCGCGTGGAAACAATTAATGAGCCTGTAGTGACAAATGGAAAAGTAAAAGTGAAGGTGAAGGCAGCTGGAATTTGTGGAAGTGATTTACACGCCTATGCCCACGGGATCGGTATTCAAGTTGGCACCCCACACCCACTCTCTGGGAAAATGGCACCATTAACAATGGGACATGAATTTGCTGGGGAAGTTGTGGAGGTTAGCGAAGGGGTTACTTCCGTAAAGGTTGGTGATCGTGTTGCAATTGAACCAATGTACCAATGCGGTGCATGCGATAATTGTAAAAAAGGAAACTATCATTTATGTGAAGGCTTTGGCTTTATTGGACTAAATGGTGACGGCGGATTTGCAGATTATGTGGTTGTAGATCCTTATATGGTTCATAAATTACCGGATAACGTTTCATTTGAAGAAGGTGCATTAGTTGAGCCAACTGCAGTTGCCGTATATGCGGTGAAAGAAAGTAAGCAAAAAATCGGTGATACTGTAGCAGTATTTGGTGTCGGTCCGATTGGGCTATTAACTGTTATTGCCGCAAAGGCAGCTGGAGCAGCACGAATAATTGCTATTGATATTTCTCCTGAACGGCTGGCACTTGCGAAGGAGGTTGGCGCAACTCATATTATTAATAGCTTAGAAGAAAATTGTGTTTCAATCATCCTTTCCGAATATGGCGGTGTTGATGTCGCTTATGAGGTGGCAGGTGTTCAGGCTACATTAACAAGTGCAGCCTCCGTAGTCAAAAAAGGTGGGGAAATTCGCGTGATTTCATTATTTAGTGCACCAGCAGAAATCGATTTGTTCTCCTTAATCGTACGCGAAATTTCGATTACAACAAGCTGTGCGTACCACCATGTTTTCCCTGAAGTAATATCGATGATTGAAAATGGTGTGCTTGACGTCCAAAAAGTCATCACTGCCAAAACAACATTAGAAAATATTGTCGAGGACGGATTTGAAAAACTAGTAAGTGATAAATCACAGGCAAAAATTTTAATTGAGATTTAATGAGAAATGCAGGAGCAATGTAGCTCCTGCATTTCATTTAGTTTAGGTTGAAATTTATATTCCCTTACTTAACAATTGGTGATAGCTTCTCTAATTCCTGATAAAGCTTTCTTTTCATAATTTCTAATTGTTCCGCTGTAGGTTTTACTTCATCGGAGGACATTGTCTCTCTATCTGCCCACCAAACTGGGCCATCAATTCCATCACTTTCTCTTCTAGGAAAAAGATGCCAATGCAAATGTGCATCCCCGTTTCCAAGCAACTCATAATTCATTTTTTTTGCATTAAAGGCATGATAAACTGCTTCAGCAACCTTACTCATTTCCATTAGGAATTCTGCCTTCTCATCTTCCTCTAAAAAGTGTAATTCGGTTTTATGCTGTTTACATAAAAATAATGTATATCCATGGAATAATTGATGATCACCAATAACGACATAGCCTGTTTTAAGCTCTGCTACAACGTAAGGATTCGTTCCTTCCTCAATCATCTTTATTCTTTTACATATTAAACAGTTATCCCCACTCATTTTCGTCAGCTCCAGTGGCTACTATTTTTGAAAACAAAACTACTAATTTTTAATAGCTAGTTTATCCGTCCAGCGGTTTTGATAAGCTTTTTCCAAATATACTTCCTTATCAGCATATAGGAGGATAACATCCTTTATTTCCTCTGCTAAATATTTTTCATTCCGATTTTGTGCGAGACTTTGATATCCAGTACCTCTTTGTAAATAATCCGAGCTAGCGACGGTATACCATCTCTCCGCATCTAACGGTTCATTGCCTATGTATATTTCGTGAACTGTACTGCCATCGTGGATAATCTCAGCTCCAGATACATGAAGCTTCCCTAGGAATCTACCACGGAAACCAGGACCACGGCCATCTACTAAGTTCATTTGCGAATCTATCGACTGGATGATTGCTTCCTTAAGGTGTTTCCCTTGTATTTCAAAGGACGTTGGATTTAAAGGTGAGGGGCAAATTTCAATCAACTTTTTCTTAGATATATGGTCAAAAAGCCCAGCATTACAAATACCACTATTAATCAAACCAATCTCGCAATTTAGCATATCCTTTAATCCATCCGCTATTAAATTGGATAGCGGATTTTCTTCCACCACATCATGCCATAGTGGCTTTGTAATTCGATAAAGTGGCTGACTTAATACTTGAATCGCCTTTTCTTTATTTGTATGTAAAATCGATAAAATTTCATTATCTGGTTCAAAGGTATTTGTAGCAATTGTTTCTGCATGTAGCAACGTTATTTTACCATCTGCAATTTCAAGATCTACAATTCCCACGTGCTCCGCATAATTACCCGCACTGTTCATAATCGTGTTATCAATGATTCTAGCTTCTGAATAGAGCTTATGGTCATGGGCGGATATAATAATATCAATTTCCGGTATTTCAGTTGCAAGCACTTCATCCTCAAAGGTGCCAAGATGGCTTAATAAAATGCAAATATCATATGCACCATGATTCCGTTCAATTTCCTTCTTGATTGCTTCCTTAAATGGAGACATTGAAATACCCAATCCATCACAAAAATCTCCTAGATTAGGAGAGGATCCAGTGATTAGAATGCGAAGACCATTTTTGTTAATAATCGTGCTTGTATGAACACCTTTGATTGGAGTTAAATCCTTTTTCAGCAAATTATTACTGATAAAAGGAAAATGGCTATTGCTTGCCATATTTTCTAGTGTGTCCACGCCATTAAACATTTCATTGTTGCCAATCGTTAACGCATCATAGCCAACCGAATCTAGTAATTCAAGGGCCGCAATACCCTTTGTCCCCTGTAATTCAATACTTTTAAAATCTGCAAAATCTCCACCATCTAGAAGCAAAGTATGCTCCTGTTTATATTGCTTAATAACGGTAACCGCTCGCGCAAAGTTAGTAAAATTACTATGTATATCATTTGTATGAATAATTGATAGCTTCATCCTGTCCCTCCAATGGTTGTTTATTTTAGAATAATATATTTTATTGGACAATTCTAGAAAAATCTTTTTTATGCTTAGTGAATGTAGAGTATAGGGGGAATGGAGTATGTGGAGTATGTGGAGATATCGGGACGGATATTTGGATGGTATCAAGGGTTTTTGGTAAGAAGAATGTGGGGTAGGAATTGGATTGATAATTAAACTTAGCTTCGATTGGATCTTTTATTAAAACCAGGCTATTTTAGTTATCAAAAGGATTTCTCATCGATTTATTATTCACTTTCCTGTTGACGGCCACTATCAATAGGATTTCATCTTTCTTTTTTGTCCACTTTTCTGTTGACGACCTCCATCTATAAGATTTCTCTTTACTTTTTTGCTCACTTTCCTGTTGACGATCTCTATCTATAGGATTTCGCTTGTTTTTCTTGCTCACTTTCTTGCTGACGACCTCTATCAAAAGGAATTTGCTTGTTTTTCTTGCTCACTTTCCTGTTGACGATCTCCATCCATAGGATTTCTCTTTCCTTTCTTCCTCAATTTCCTATTGACGAACTAAATCAATAGGATTTCGCTTGTTTTTCTTGCTCACTTTCCTGTTGATCACCTCTATCAAAAGGATTTTGCTTTACTTTTCTTACTCACTTTCCTGTTGACGGCCTCCATCAATAGGATTTCATCTTTCCTTTTTGCCAACTTTCCTGTTGACGACCACTATCAATAGGATTTCTCATCGATTTATTATTCACTTTCCTATTGATCACCTCTATCAAAAGGATTTTGCTTTACTTTTCTTACTCACTTTCCTGTTGACGGCCTCCATCCATAGGATTTCGCTTGTTTTTATTGCCCACTTTCCTGTTGACGGCCTCCATCAATAGGATTTCGCTTTACTTTTTTGCTCACTTTCCTTTTGGTCACCTCTATCCATAGGATTTCGCTTGTTTTTATTGCCCACTTTCCTGTTGACGATCTCCATCAATAGGATTTCGCTTGTTTTTCTTACTCACTTTCCTATTGACTACCTCTATCAAAAAGATTTTGCTTTATTTTCTTACTCACTTTCCTGTTGACGGCCTCCATCCATAGGATTTCATCTTACTTTTTTGCCCACTTTCCTATTGACTACCTCTATCAAAAAGATTTTGCTTTATTTTCTTCCTCACTTTCCTGTTGACGACCTCCATCCATAGGATTTCTCTTTACTATCTTCCTCACTTTCCTGTTGACGACCTCCATCCATAGGATTTTATATAGGTGCTTGCCTATAAAAAAACAACCCAGTACTTTAAATACTGAGTTGTATCTTCTTAACGTATTGACTATTACAATGTTACGTCGAGGATTTAAATCCTTTCCCACACAAGTTTTAGCTTCCTCTCCTCCATCCGATAAATGCAATCCGCTACATTCTCTATGAACTTTCGGTCATGGGATACGAGGAGAATGGTACCTTCATAGCCTTTTACAAAGCGCTCCAATGCCTTCACGCAAAATATGTCTAAGAAATTAGTTGGTTCATCTAAAATCAATACATTATATCTTCCTAAAAAAAGGCTACATAATGCTAAACGAATTGCTTCTCCTCCGCTTAAATCTTGAATATTTTTCCGTAAATCACTACCTGTAAAGCCCATTGAATGAAGGACGGAACGGATCTTGCTTTCCGGATAATCACTTCTATCCTTCATATAGGCTATAACAGTTTCTATCTTTGGAAATTGATAATCCATTTGTTGATAGCATCCGATAACCGCCTTCGGGGAAATCGTCACTCCTTCTCCTTTTTGAAAAATATAGCGAAGTAAAGTGGTTTTTCCAGACCCATTTTTTCCTGTGAGTGCAATAGTTTTACCTAATGGAAATTGAAAGCTGGCTTTCTCTAGAAGTACTTTATCCCCTAACGTAATGTTTAGCTGGTCTGCCATTATCGGAAATTTATTGTGTAATGCTAAAGATTCTGGTTGATGAAAATTAAGTGACTGTACAAAAATTGGTGCATTGACTGACTCAAGTTGTGCTGCACGTTGCTCCAATGCTTTTGCTGCTCGCTGGACCGCCTTTTGACTCGAATCCTTTGATTTTGTCATAAACATTCGATTTGCCTTTGCCTTTGTTTCCTTTTTTGAAATATGTCCATTTGCTTCGGTAATTTTTGCTGCCTTACTCATTTTTTCCTCAGCTGCCTTTAATAAGCGTGCTTTTTCCTTCGTATATTTTTCATGCTGCTCCTCTTGTTGTTTTCGTTTCTGCTCCTTTTGTTCCTCATAGTCTGAATAATTTCCTGTATACTCTATTACACGACCATCCTCTATTTCCCATATTTTTGTCACGAGCTTATCTAGTACAAATCGGTCATGACTAACAATGACAAGTGCCCCATAATAATATGTTAATTCCTCGATTAAAAACTGGATACCGGACTCGTCTAAATGGGTTGTCGGCTCATCAATTAGCATTCCTTCATAATAAGTGGAAAAAATTTGTGCAAGCTTTAGCCTAGTTAATTCCCCACCACTTAAATTGTCCCTTTCTGTGTGTGGAATCGCCAGCCTCCCAATTAATTTAGGATCTATTTCTGTTTCCTCAGGAACAGCTAATTGGTCAAAATAGGCAAAATCAGAAAAGCGATGAATCTTTCCCTTTTCAGGCTGAATTTGACCATTCATTAGCTTCAGCAACGTACTTTTTCCTGCCCCGTTTCTTCCGACTATACCAATTCGATCGAATTGATGTACCGCTAATCGTGGTATAGTCAACACCACTCGCTCCAAATATGAAAGCTCAATATTTTCCATTTGTAAACAAACTTGTTCCATTCTTTTCTTCCCCCAAATCTCAAATAATATTTTTAGCAAACAAAAAAAATCACAAGCATCTGCCTGTGATCTAAGAGTAAAGGGGAGCATTCCATCCAAATACGAATATTGCAAAATACACCTGCCATTATAGAGGGCAAGAAATTTGGACATAAAAAAGAAGACAAAACGAGCTGCCTTCTCTACCATTACATAATGTTTTTGGCTGTTTTCACACAGATTGTTACTATTTATAAAGTGCCTGCAGACTGAATAAACTCCGCGCATCCATTCGGGCAAGCGGTGAGCCTTCCCGTTACTATCACTATTCCACTGGAGTCTACTTATATTCAGTCTGCTTAATAGTTTAAACAAAATTTCTTATCTTGTTAAATAAAAACAATCCCTTAGAAAACAGCCATATTCTATGAAATGAAGATTATTAAAAAAGGACAGACTTATCCCGTTTACTCTGTCACACATAACAGAGACTTTGAACGTATTTAATTACTGGTTCAAAGTAGGGAAACGAAGTCTCATCGCATGGGTCATTTTTTAATAATCCTCCTTAAAATTGTTTCGCATCGCTGTTATTATAAAAGCTCATGCATAAATTGTCAAAGGGGATTACTTCTTTGGTTTTTCAAATTGGTCAATGCTACCACCAACTCCTCCAAATATCCCGATAATTATAAGTGTAACTAATTTTAAAGTCATCTTCCAAGTCGAGATTTTCATTAGGGACCTCCTTTATAAAGTGTTCGGTTTGATCGTTACATTTTTAATACCATTATGTTACTAATTAAATTTAATTAAATTATATTATTTTTTCTTCTGAACGACATACGTTATCGCATTTGTTTTAAGTAAAATATTGTGCTTCCCGCGATGGATCAAATACTGCAATGGCTTTACCTCTGATTTCAATAATTCCCAGCGATAATAATTTTTAGATAAAAGCTCTAACATTTCGTTAGTTGAAAGATTCACTTCCATTTGTGCATCCGCTTTTCCATTCGTTTCACTATTAATTTCTTCTACATCAGTGTTAACGACTAAACAATTCACTCCTCCGCTCTTCGTCCCATCTGCCATCTGTTTTATTACCATTTCCAGTACTTCCACTGATTCCACATGTTCTAAAGCTGATACGGCTAATATGAAATCATATGTATCTCGTTGTATTTCAAAGCTCCCGATATCGGCCTTGATTAAATGTATTATTTCACGCACCTGATATTCTTCACGATACTGTTTTAATTTTTCCAAAGCAGAATCCAATAAATCAACACAGACTACTTTCCCGTTGTTGCCTTTTATTGCTTCTGCTATCGGGATACTATTTCTTCCAACTCCACAGCCTAAGTCCAGCACTTGAATATTCTTTTTATCCTTTATTAGTGGTAATAAATCCAGTACTGTTATTACTGGCTTATTTAGCCAAGAACCTTCAGCAAAAAGCGTGTAATTTTCATAGCAATAATCATGGTAACGCTTCTCCTGCTCACGTATTACTGCAAGTCTATCCATACCCCTCAGCTCCCATTATTTCCTTTATACTATATTCGACACCAAGAGCTGATTTTCATTTTTTTCTATTTTATTTCTTATTGATTAAATATAATGTAATTTCTCGTTTCTCCCCCACCAATTCTATTAAGTAGTTAATACTTTTTTCGAAAAAACAAAGCATTATAATAGAGTAATAGTAGTTTGAAGTTTTGTTGACAGTTAGAAAACTTAATTGCTATACTATGCCCATTGTTAACTACATACTTTCCTAAAAATTAACATAGAGACATCTCAATTTCGATTCGCTAATGGAGCTCTATTATTCCTTCTATTTATTAACCAGATATCCTCCATTACGATCATTGGAGGGAATAGCTTGAATACGATAATAAACCGATTAGAAAAAATGACAGCAAAGCAAATGCTTTTGTATGGCATGCTAGCCATTTGCTTTGTTGCCTCTCTTGTTTTTGTTAATTATAATTATTCGTTTTATGAACGGCCAATCGCGAAAATCACCGAAGCCCATTTGCAAGATACATCGGAAACAACCGATTTATACGAAAATACAGATACCATTTACACCCAGGAAATAACTGCCGAATTAAAGAACGGGGAAGAAAAAGGGAAACTGATTCATTTAACAAATGAATATTCTGCCTCGGGAGCGTTTGATCAAGAATACTCCGTTGGGAATGATTTGTTTGTTTACATTAATCCTGACACTGTAGATGATAATGAATTAACTGGGTCCATTCTCGATGTAAAGCGTGATAAATATATCGTATTTGTAGCATGGATTTTCATCTTTACGCTTCTATTTGTCGGGAAAAAACAAGGGCTATTTTCCATCGTAAGCCTTGTCGTGAATGCATTGATTTTATCTTATGCATTAGATATTTATTTGAGGACTTCTGATATTAGCTTTGTTCTGATTTGTAGCACTAGTGTTATTTTGTTTACAGTTATTTCCTTACTACTTGTGAATGGGTTCAACGAGAAAACGTATGCGGCGATTATTGCGACAATCGTAGGTACCTTTAGTTCCTTATTGATTTCCTATATCGTAATTTGGGCAACTTCTGGGAAGGGACTGCGCTATGAGGAAATGCAATTTTTGACTCGGCCATATAAAGATATTTTTATGGCAGGGGTGTTCATTGGGTCGTTAGGAGCCGTTATGGATGTAGCAATTACCATGTCCTCCTCCATCTTTGGTCTTTTCGAAAAAAATCACAACATATCGATAAAGGCATTGACTAAATCTGGCATGGAAATTGGGAAAGATATTATGGGAACGATGACAAACATTTTGTTCTTTGCCTATGTCAGTGGCTCGATTCCTATGCTAATTTTGTATTTAAAAAATGGTTCCCCATTAGGATTTACACTATCCATGAACCTTTCCTTGGAGTTTGCTCGGGCATTAGCCGGGGGGATTGGTATCGTTTTGACCATTCCGATCGGGTTATATACTTCCATATTGTTCATTAATCGAAAGAGGGCAAGAAAATGAGTGTATTAGTATGTTTAGGAGCAATATTGCTTATATTGATGGTAGTTATTGGAGGAAAAAAAGGCGCCCGTTCTTTCCTTGCCATTTTCTTTAATTTCGGTGTATTACTATTTATCATTCTTTTAATGACAAATCCAGCCTTTCATCCGATTACGTTAACATTAATTGCCTGTGTCATAATTAGCTGTATTAATCTTTTCTATATTAACGAGGTGAATACGAAAACAAAGACAGCGTTCCTTTCTTCTATCATAACAACCGTAATTTTGCTGTTTTTCATTTTACTATTAACTGAAAAGGCAAAAATTCATGGATTTGGTGAAGAAGAAACAGAGGAGCTCGGTATCTTTTCCCTTTATATCGGCGTTGATTTCGTTAAAATTGGTGCTTCTGTCATTATTATGAGTGCGATTGGAGCAATTACAGATACCGCAATGGCGATCTCCTCACCAATGCGTGAGCTCTTTTATCATCATCCGTTGATCAATCGAAAGGAGTTATTTGCTTTTGGTATACGGATTGGGAAGGACATTTTAGGAACGAGTGCCAATACATTATTTTTCGCCTTCTTTGGTGGCTACATTGCGCTTCTAATTTGGTTTAAGGATTTGTCATATTCACTCGATGAAATTGTGAATTCGAAAATTTTCAGCTCGGAAATGATAACAATCTTTTGCTCTGGCATTGGCGTGACGTTAGTAATTCCGATTACTTCTTGGATTACTGCGTATTCCTTAGTTAGAGGACGAGAGAAAAAAGAGGCGTAATTGGCTGGAGGTAAAGCGACTATCCTGAGGATAGCCGCTTCAGACTGTCGACAAAAGGTATTGAGAGACATCCTCTCGGTGCCTTTTGTCATTTTTTGATGGAATTGCGGTTAAAATCCGTTGATTTCCGCTCCGGGCACTTGCTTTCCGGGGGGCGGGCGGTGAGCTTCCTCGTCGCTTTCGCTCCTGCGGGATCTCACCTGTCCCGCACATCCCCCAGGAGTCAAGCACCCTCCACTCCAATCAACTAGTTTGGTTCACTCAAGCAGGTTGCCAAGTCCAAGTGGCCATTTTCTTCCAATTCATGGCAGCAAACGTAAGCATCGCCTGCATAGACAATTTTTTAAGACCTCGTAAGGTTGTCCATCGCGTACCATGCTTTTCCTTCACATCTACAAAAACACGTACTACTGTCTCTTTGCGTTTTGCATATATCTCTTTGATTTCATCGTTGTGACGTAAGTGTTCTGCCTCTTCTAAATAAGGTTCCCAAATATGCCGTTGTAAAAGCTTTTGATGGTTTTTACTATCCGTACAATGGGGTAAAAACGGACATTCTGCACAAATCGATGAATTTGATTTATATTGCCGATATCCTTCCTTCGTTGTCGTCGGATACCTTAAAACCTGCCCTTTTGGGCAGAGGTAACAATCATAATGTTCATCATACACATAATCATGCTTACGGAAGAAACCATCTTTCGTTTTTGGACGAATGTAAGGAAGGACAGGTAACATTTGATTCTCTGATAAAAATTTGTGATCGCCGGTGTTTTATAAGCTGCGTCAGCAGCTACTGCAAGTGGCTTTTTTACTTTTTCTATCACTTTCTCGACAAGAGGCTGTAACAGACGACTATCATGTACATTTCCGGGAGTCACTATCGTGCCTAATCAAACTTACGTTTATTAGCACTCGCTTTTACATGTATAGAATCTAAGAAAATATGATCAGCAGACAACAATCCTTTATCCGTAATCTCTTTCAAAATAGGATAGAAGATGTCTTCAAACCATCAGAATCATGGTAGCGATGTTCATAATTTTCACCGAAAGTAGAAGAGGGAGGAACTTCTGTGTAGAATCCGAATCCTAAAAACCAATGATAGGCCATGTTTGTTTCAATTTCTTTTATAGTTTGGCGCATAGAACGGATACCAAATATGTATTGGATGAAAATCATCTTAAACAAAACTACGGGGTCGATACTTGGACGGCTAATCCCTGAATAGAGGTTTTCAACCAAGGGATAGATGAAAGAAAAATCAATAGCCGACTCTAGCTTGCGCACTAAATGATCTCCAGGAACTAATTGATCAATTGTCAGCATTTCTAATTGTCCACGGTCATTTGTTTGGTTTCTCCTCATCATGGAACGTCACTTCGAAAATTATTAATCCTATATTTTAATTGATTGAAGTTTATTAGAACGGAGGGTGGCGACTCCAGAGGGAAAAGCGGGAAAGTCGAGACCCTGGACTGAGCGTAGCGAGGGAAGCGGCTCGGCCCCGCCCGCGGAAAGCATCCACCCTTCGTTCCAATCAACCTACACTATTTACATCATTCTATTCTTAAAAAAAAGCGACTATCCTGAGGATAGCCGCTTTTTTCTGTCTACTTCCTTTTTGTACGCATGCCCTTCAGCTTTTGGATATGCGCTTCCTTTTCTAACGCTAAGTATTCCTCACTGTTTACAGCATAGAGTGCAATTTTCCCTTCGTTATCATAATGAATTCCCCAGCCATAGCTTTTCACTAGTGGTGAAGCTCGGAAGCATGCTTTTGGCTTGGAGAAAAATTGATCTTTAAGCTCCGCTAAATTTTCCGTTTCTAGTTTGTTTTTCCTTACATATGTTTGGAATTGGACATCCGCTTGTGTATAATGATACGGATTATTTTTGATCAATTCAAATTCAATCGAGGCAATCGTTGGCTTTTCATTTTTCGGTACAGGAATGACTGCCGTATTACGTGGCGAGTCTTCTGAAATGGTAATAAACGTGTTTTTGTAGCTCATTTTTCTGACCTCCTCTGTGCCAATTATTACACAAATTCAACAAACAATACCTATAATTGGTAAAATTTTTATTACTATTTCGTGATAAATTATTTGTTTCTTGCTTTGTATAGTTACTGTTTACTTGCTTCATCAACAAACAAAACAACATCCCCATAAAACTCCTTATCAAAATAAATCATTAATTTCCAAATTCCGGATTTCGGTATTTCGAATGTTGCGACAAATTGTTCCAAACTATCATATCCAACAGAAGGCTCCGTAATTTTCTCTGCAGGTAAAACATGGATACGATCCCCTGTTTCCTTTTGAGTAGCATAGATTTCCATTGTTTTTCCATCATATGCGACAAATGGTTCCGTAAAATGAAACAAATACCCATAAGGTTTACCTGCCGAAAGGGTAGGATCCGGAAAAACCTCAAGCAACATTTTGCCATCGTGCTCATATCCATGGCGTACCTGCCAAGTGCTCTCAATTGTTGGCGCTGCTCCCTGCTGTATTGGACCACCAAATATATCAATATAAATTAAGAATACAATGATAGCCACTGCAAAAGTAGTAAGCAAATAAATGGACGGGTTTAACCTTCGATAGCCTTTTAATTCTTCTTGATATAAGGCAGTTCGAATTTTTCTTTTTTGTATTTCTGAAAAATGTATTCCTTTATGTGTCGTTGAATCCATTGAATTTCGTAATGACTGAAGTTCTTTTTCCATTTCACCGCCACCGTTCCATTAATTTTTCTAGCTTCATTCTTGCCCTACTTAATCTTGTCTTTACCGTATTTTTATTAATCTTTAATATTCCACTTATCTCTTCTATCGATAATTCCTCGTAATAATATAAAGTAATCACTTCCTGATATTTTACTGGGAGTGCTAAAACACAAGTGGATAAAAAGTACTCTTCACTGCTTTTTATTAGAGACATTTCTGGTGACAGCCCAGTTGATTTCGTATGCAGGAAAAAAATTGGGTTAGTAATTACTCTTTTCACTGTGGAGCTCTTTAAAACATCCTTACATTTATTGATCGTAATTCTATAAATCCACGCTTTAAGAGATAGAATATTCTTCAAATTTTCAAATTGCTTAAAACTAATAACAAATACATCCTGAACAACATCCTCTGCAAGACTCCAATCCTTTAAATAGTTATAAGCTAATTTCGTTAGCTTCTCCCCATATTCATCCATTACAGCTTCAAACCAAGTTTCCTTATCCTCTCGATTTATCTCTTCCACATTTCCCCATTCGCTCAAGCAAATATCACCTCATTTCCTACTTAATACTAAGACGACCAAGTGGGCAATCCGTTTCGTTTTTTTTCAAAAAAATATATAGTTCGCACACACGCGACTGATATTAATGCATTGCCTGAATGAATGGTCATCTTTAAAATATAATTAGGTTACAGAAATATAAATGAGATAGGAACGATACAAATGATTGTCACAACAGCAGGTAGAGCTACTAGTGAGTTAGTTACGAAGGCAAAAGTGGTAGCAGAAAAGTATCATTTAGTATATAGAGTGAGAAATGGTGTATCAGTTGATGCGATGAAGCAACAATATCATGACGATATTGTTGTGGTTGGTAAGGAGCAATTATTTATTGCGCCAAAAAATTCCGATAAGAAGTTGTTTTTTCATCCCAATATGGCGATGGTCCGGGCAAAACGAATATTTAATGGGAATACAGATCCTTTAATCGAGGCTGCTCGTTTAAAAGAAGGGATGTCTTTTTTAGATTGCACACTTGGTCTAGCATCCGACAGTATAATGGCTAGCTTAGCTGTTGGGGAAAGTGGTACAGTTTGTGGGATAGAAGGAAATCCTCTCTTGTTTCTCCTTGTGACAGAAGGATTAACAACATGTGTAAGTGGCAATCAGTATTTAGATCAAGCGATGAGAAAAATTAAAACTGTAAATGGCGACCATTTTTCCTATTTACTGCAAGCAGAAACAAATTCCTTTGATGTCGTCTATTTGGACCCGATGTTCCATTCAACAATTCCAACCTCTAATGGCATTCAGTCAATTCGTGGAGAAGCACTATTTACAGATGTCACCACTGAACTGATTGCTGAGGCGAAACGAGTAGCAAGAAAACGAGTAATACTAAAAGACCATTGGACAAGCACTCGATTTGCCACGCTAGGTTTTCAGCAGTTGAAAAGAAAATCATCGTTGTTTCATTATGGGGTCATTGAGGTAAAGGTGTGATTTAGCGGATATAAATAAATTATTTTTCCGCAAAAAAAATGAACCCATTATCGGATCCATTTTTGCATTTTTATTTCCATTTATACACTAACCGAATCAATCTTGATGAATTAATCATAACAATCAAATTGGTTATTCATTTAAATCATAATGTTTTCCTTTCACTAAATAAAAAACATCTTCCGCGATATTGGTAATATGGTCAGCGGTTCTTTCGAGTGAACGACATGTAAAGAGAAGCTGAATGATTTCTGAAATATTTCCTGCTCCTTGTTGATTGAGCTGGAATAGTTCCTGGATCGTTTGACTATACAGATGGTCGACTTCATCATCTTTATCAGCCACTTGCTTCGCTAAATGAATGTCTTCATCTATAAATGCCTTTAAACTATCCATTAGCATTTCACTTGATATTTCTTGCATTTTTTTTATTTTTATAAAAGCATCCATCATACCATCTGGTTTTTTTCCTAAACGAATGGTGGACTTTGCAATATTCTCTGCAAAATCGGCAATCCGTTCAATATCGGTAGCTATTTTTATTGTCATAATAATTTTTCGCAAATCCGTTGCAACAGGCTGCTGTTTTGCAATGAGAATAATTGCTTGGTCATTGATTTCTTCATATAATAAATCCGCTTTTGCATCATCATCCATTATTTCTAATGCTGCGTCTACATCATACTGCTCTAATGCAGTGATTGACCTATTTAATGCTTTATCGGCAAAATTACATAAGTCTGTAAGTTTGCTTAGTAATACCTTTATTTCTTCCTCAAAGCGTCCTCTCAATGCCATCCCTCTAAAATCCCCCTTATCCATCATTAGAAAAGTATTATCGTGCTCGATGCTTTGGAATTATCCAAATCGCCCAGAAATATAATCTTCCGTACGTTTATCATTTGGTGTGGAGAAAATGTTATCTGTATGATCAAACTCAATGACTTCTCCATTTAAGAAGAATGCAGTCTTGTCGGAAATACGTGCTGCCTGCTGCATATTGTGGGTAACAATTACAACCGTATACTTTTCCTTTAATTGGATGATTAAATCCTCAATTTTTGCAGTTGAAATCGGGTCAAGTGCAGAGGTTGGTTCATCCATTAACAATACATCTGGTTTTGTCGCAAGTGCCCGTGCAATACATAGCCTTTGTTGCTGACCACCAGATAATCCAAGTGCTGGATCCTTTAAGCGATCCTTTACTTCATCCCATAGGGCAACATCCTTCAAGCTTTTTTCCACTAATTGCTCGATTTCCTGCTTATTACGTAAACCATGGATTTTTGGACCAAAGGCAACATTGTCGAATATCGATTGTGGAAAAGGATTACCCTTTTGGAATACCATTCCAATGTTTTTTCGCAAATCCACTAAATCACGTTTTTTTGTAATTAAATTTTCTCCACGAAACATAATTTCACCAGATATTTTTACATTTGGTGTCGTATTAACCATGAGATTCAATGTTTTTACAAACGTAGATTTTCCACATCCAGATGGGCCGATAATTGCGGTAACTTTATTTTTTTCTATTTCCATATTAATATTTTTCAATGCATAGGTTTCGCCGTACCATAGATTTAAATCATTCACAGAGAATATTAATTCACTTTTTGTTAATACGTTCGTTTCCATTATTGTCCTCCTTATCCGAATTGCCCAGAAATATATTGCTCTGTTTTCTTCTCGGACGGTTTCGTAAAGATTTTCGAAGTCCTATCATATTCCACTAAATCTCCATTTAGGAAAAATGCCGTTTTATCGGACACCCTTGATGCTTGATGCATATTATGTGTCACGATAATAATGGAGTAATCTTTTTTAAGCTGTAAAATAAGCTCCTCAATCTTTGCGTTTGATATCGGATCTAGAGCAGAGCTTGGCTCATCCAATAAGAGAACACTTGGTTTTAATGCGATTGTCCTTGCAATACATAATCGCTGCTGTTGTCCGCCCGATAATGCTAGTGCGGATTGATGCAGGCGATCCTTCACTTCGTCCCATAATGCAGCCTTCCGTAGACTTTCCTCCACGATTTGGTCTAATTTCCCCTTGTTGCGAATTCCAGCAAATTTTAAGGCATGTGTTAAATTTTCATAAATGGATTTTGGAAATGGATTTGGTTTTTGGAAAACCATACCGATTTCCTTTCTTAGCGCAACAACATCAATATCATCTCGTAAAATATTGATTCCATCATATAATATTTCCCCTTCCGCGCGAGCGTTAGGAATAATATCATTCATCCGGTTAATGCTCCGTAGGAAAGTAGATTTTCCACATCCAGATGGGCCAATAAGTGCAGTTACTGCATTTTTTTCTATTTCCATTTGCACATTATGAACCGCCCAATTTTCACCATAATAAATATTTAAATTTTCTACATGTAAAATATACTCTTTATCTACTACACGCTGATCCTCCGTAGGATTAGACACGCTTTGATTTGTATCGGTTATTGTAATCGTCATTTACTTCACATCCTAATTCATTTATTTCGTAGCTGTCATTTTCTTGTAATACATGCTTCCAATCCATCTTGCCAATAGATTAAAAATGAGCACACTAATTACTAATACAGCCGAAGCACCTGCTGCCTTTTCTGTTACATCTGGAATCAAGCCTTGCGTATTAATACTCCAAATATGAACGGCTAGCGTTTCTGCTGGTCTAAAGATATTTAACGGAGAGTTATCAGCAAATGGATTCCAATTGGTATAATCTAGTCTTGGTGTAGATAATCCAGCGGTATATAACAATGCAGCTGCTTCCCCAAAAATCCGACCAGCAGACAAAATAACACCTGTTAAAATACCTGGAAAAGCACTCGGTAGTAATACTGTTTTCACCGTATGCCATTGCGTAATACCTAAAGCTAAGCTCGCTTCTTTTAATTCTCTTGGCACCGATCGGATAGCATCCTCACAAGTACGCACCATAACAGGGATGTTAAAAATGGCAATCGTTAGTGCCCCACCGAAAATTGTATATCCCCAGCCAGTTGTATTAACAAACACTAACAATCCAAACATCCCAATTACAATCGATGGTAAAGAAGATAGCATTTCAATACAAGAACGGATAAAGTTCGTCAGCTTTCCTGGTTTCGCGTATTGCGCCATATATATTCCGCCTAAAACGCCTAATGGTACGGAAATAATTAAAGTTAGGATTAAAATATAAAAGGAATTAAACAATTGATCACGAATTCCACTACCTGCAAGAATATTACTAGATGGTGAGGTTAAAAAGTCCCAAGAAATTTTGGAAAAGCCATTCATAATAATATAAGCAAATAAATATAAAAGAATGGCGACGATAATCATTGATAATCCAACAAAAGTAATGGTTGCTATACGGTCTGCTATTTTACGATTCATTAGATTTTCCTCCTAGATGACAAGAATCGAATGATGAGAATAAAGATAAAGGACATCACTAGCAAAATTAGACCAAGTGACCATAGTGTATTATTTTCAATACTTCCATAGGTTGTATGTCCAATATTTAATGTGATGATCGTCGTCAATGTAGCAGCCGTATCCGTGATTGAATTAGGAAAATCACTAACATTTCCGATTACCATTTGCACCGCTAACGCCT
Source organism: Perspicuibacillus lycopersici (assembly GCF_025660475.1). Taxonomy (GTDB): domain Bacteria; phylum Bacillota; class Bacilli; order Bacillales; family Caldibacillaceae; genus Perspicuibacillus; species Perspicuibacillus lycopersici. Next base: position 309,784 of record NZ_JAOUSF010000004.1, on the reverse strand, counting down.
CTCCAAATGCCCTTGCCATACCTAAAACGATAGCTGTAAGTAAAGAAGGTAATGCAGCAGGAATTAATACTTTTTTAATCGTCTGCCATCTTGTAGCACCTAGTGCATAAGCACCTTCTCTTAAATTTTTCGGTAATGCATTTAGTGCATCTGTTGAAATCGACGTTACAGTAGGTAAAATCATTATAGCCAATACAATGGTTCCAGAAAGGAGACTAAACCCTAATCCTCCGACATGATTACGAATAAATGGAACTAATACAGATAAACCGATAAAACCATAAACGACGGATGGTATGCCTACTAAAAGCTCTATTACAGGTCGAAGCAGCTTATTTCCCCATTTTGGAGCAATTTGCGTCATGAAAATAGCTCCTCCAATTCCAAGAGGTGCTGCAATTAAAGCAGAAAGCATTGTAACTGCAAAAGAACCGAATATAAAATTAAATGATCCAAACGATGGTGTTTCCGATGTTGGATTCCAATTCGTACCAGTTATAAAATCCCATGGATTAATTCCGTTTTTAATAAAGGATTGTAACCCTTTTATCGATAAAAACACCGTCAACGCAATAGTTAGTGTAATAATAATAATTGCACTTGATTTAACAATAATATTTCCTTTTAATTCACTATCTTTCCGATTTTTATTCGATTTCAATAGACGATGACTGCTTAATTCTGTAGTATTTCTCATTTCTTTTTATTCACCCCGTTCATCCAATAAACAGGATAAAGCCTTCTTAAAAAATTCTTAAGAAGACATTTATCCAAAGGAAATTAATTTCAAACTTTATTCAGCTTACTTAATATCTGATAATGCACCTGTAGCATCACGTTCAACTTTCATATCTGTTACAGGAAGATAGCCTTGGTCAGGTAAAATTGTTTTTTGAACATCATCACTAAACAAGTAATCTAAGAAAGTTTTTACTAATCCTTCTGGTTCACCATTTGTGTAAGAGTGTTGGTATGCCCAGATAGGGAATTTACCAGTTTGAACATTTTCATCAGTTGCTTCTACACCATCAATAGATAATGGAGTCACTGCGTCATCTGTAAAGTAAGAAAATGCTAGATAACCAATTGCACCTTCAGTTTCAGAAATGATCTTTTTAACTGTGTTAGAAGAATCTTCTGTAATTCCTTCTGCTGTTTCTGCACCATCTAATCCATATTTTACAAATGTTGCACGAGTACCTGAGGAATCTGGACGATTTACTAAAACAATTTCTTGGTCAGCGCCACCTAGCTCTTTCCAGTTTTTAATTTCACCAGTAAATACTTTAATTAAATCAGCTTTTGAAATGTCTTTAATTCCTACATTAGGGTTAACCGCAGCTGTCATACCGACAACAGCAACTTTGAAGTCTACTAATTTATCTGCTGGAATACCTTCTTTTTCTTCAGCGAACACGTCTGAGTTACCAATATCAACTGAACCTTCTGCTACTTGGCTCAATCCAGTACCAGATCCACCAGCATTTACTTGAATATCTACTTTAGGATTCTCTGCCATAAATTGTTCAGCAGCAGCTGCTACTAACGGTTGCATTGCAGAAGAACCAGAAATTACAATGGAACCAGAAAGCTCTTCTGTTTTTTCTTCCCCTTGATTACCTTCATTACCATTGGAACTACTACTATTATTATTTGTGTCTTCCGCTCCGCTTCCACATGCTGCTAGTACTAAAGCAAAAATTGAAACGAGAATTGCAAGAGATAATTTCTTTATTTTCTTCATCTGTTTTGTCCCCCTAAAGAGTTTAATTTTGCTTACACGTTTATATTAGAGGTAAATTATTAACTTCATATAAACGGAATGTAAATGAATTGTAAATTCGACAGAAATGTGGAAATTTCATCGTATAAACCTTTTAGGAACGGTGTTGCGTGCAAAAAAATACACCGTAATCATTAGTGTTCATACTAATTTTTACGGTGTAATATACTTTCAAATTATTAATATTAATTCTGACTTAAACGAAACAATAAATTTAATTCATTTTTATTTGTAACTAGTTCTTCTAATGTATATCCATATAAAACATTAAGGAATGCTTGTAATGCTTCATTGAGCGCATGCTTTAGCTTGCAGGCAGGAGAAATCGCGCAGTAATTCCCACCTTCTTTAAAGCAATTGACAATGTGAAAGTCCTCTTCTGTTTTCGAAACTACTTCTCCAATATTAATATCTTTCGGGTGTTTCGCTAGTTTTATCCCACCATTCCTTCCACGGATTGTTTCAATATACCCGAGCTGTCCGAGTTGATGAATGATTTTCATTAAATGGTTTTTTGATATATTATAGGATTCGGCAATTTCTAAAATCGTACTTAATTCCCCATCCTTTTTAATTGCTAAATACATAAGTACTCGCAAAGAATAATCTGTATAATTCGTTAACCTCATTTGTTGTGACCCCTTATTAAGCCTTTTTTTTTTATTATACCATGGAAGCTCACCCCCGTTAATTGTGACAACTTTTCAAAAGATGTATTTAAAAGGTATCTTTTATTAACACTATCGTTATATTATAAACATGTATTTTAAATATATGTTTATAAGAGGAGTTCATTTAACATGCTAAATACTAAAACAATTGAGATCATTAAAAGCACAGTACCAGTACTTGAAAAACACGGAAAAGATATTACTACACACTTCTATCAAATGATGTTCCAAAATCACCCAGAATTATTGAATATATTTAATCACGCAAATCAAAGACAAGGACGTCAACAAACAGCATTAGCAAACGCTGTTTATGCTGCAGCTGCGCATATTGACAATTTAGAGGCTATCATTCCAGTAGTAAAACAAATTGGCCAAAAACATCGTGCATTAGGAATTTTACCAGAGCATTACCCGATTGTTGGTGAAAATTTATTGAAGGCAATTAAAGATGTATTAGGGGATGCTGCAACAGATGATATCATTAATGCTTGGGCAGAGGCATATGGTGTCATTGCAGACGCATTTATCGGCATTGAAAAAGAAATGTATCGGGAGGCGAAGGAGCAACCAGGTGGTTGGGAAGGCTTTAGAAAATTTATTGTCGACCGGAAAGTAAAAGAAAGTGATGTGATTACTTCCTTTTACTTAAAACCAGAAGACGGCAACGCAATTGCTTCCTATCAGGCTGGTCAGTATCTAACAGTTAAAGTAAAACCAGAGACGGATGAGTATACACATATTCGCCACTATAGTTTATCTGATGCACCAGGAAAAGATTATTATCGTATTAGCGTAAAACGTGAAGATCATGGTGTCGTTTCTACATATTTACATCAAGAAGTATCAGAAGGCGATGTAGTTTTAGTTAGTGCTCCTGCTGGTGATTTTGTGCTAGAAGCGAAAACAGCACCTGCTGTGCTCATTAGTGGTGGCGTAGGTTTAACACCGATGGTAAGTATGCTCCACACACTTTTAGAACAACAACCAGATCGCGAAGTATTGTTTGTTCACGGTGCATTAAACTCACAAGTCCACGCTTTGAAGAACGAGGTTGCTAGAATAGTAGCTACGCATGCTAATGTTAAAAACTTTGTTGCCTATTCAAATCCAACGGACACGGATCGTGCAGCTATGAATTTTGACAAGGAAGGCTTTATCGAGCTTGATTGGCTACAAAAAATTGTCGCAACGAACCAAGCAGACTTCTATTTCTGTGGACCTGTTCCATTCATGAAAATGATGTATCGTTCTTTAATAGAATGGGGAGTTCCAGCAGGAAACATTCATTTCGAATTCTTTGGTCCTGCAAGCGCATTGACAGAATAATAGATTGAATTATTTGATGATCCCAGTACCTATAGGAGACTGGGATTTTTTTAGCTACTTTTTTAAATCTATTTGGTGGTCATTTTCTTGAAGAGTGGGTTTTTAAAATCAGCTACTACATAATCCCTTTAAAAGGCGTAAATTTCCTTTGATTGGTTGTCTCATTAGGATTTTGTGCTTCAAATCGGATCGTTTTCCTTTTGATGAGTTTTCTCAATAGGATTCTACTCTTCAAATCTGCTACATTTCCTTTTGATGAGCTGTATCAATAGGATTCTGCTATTCAAATTTGCTACATTTCCTTTTGATGAGCTGCATCAATAGGATTCTTAACTAAAAATCTGCTCGTTTTCCTTTTGATGAGTTTTCTCAATAGGATTTTACTCTTCAAATCTGCTATATTTCCTTTTGATGAGTTGTCTCAATAGGATTCTTAGCTAAAAATCTGCTCGTTTTCCTTTTGATGAGCTGCATCAATAGGATTATTAGCTAAAAATCTGCTCGTTTTCCTTTTGATGAGTTTTCTCAATAGGATTTTACTCTTCAAATCTGCTATATTTCCTTTTGATGAGTTGTCTCAATAGGATTCTTAGCTAAAAATCTGCTCGTTTTCCTTTTGATGAGCTGCATCAATAGGATTCTTAGCTAAAAATCTGCTCGTTTTCCTTTTGATTGGTTGTATCAATTGGATTCTGCTATTCAAATCTGCTACATTTCCTTTTGATGAGTTGTCTCAATAGGATTCTTAGCTAAAAATCTGCTCGTTTTCCTTTTGATGAGTTGTCTCAATAGGATTCTTAGCTTCAAATCGACCCAATTTCCTTTTGATTGGTTGCATCAATAGGATTTTTAGCTAAAAATCGACCCGATTTCCTTTTGATTAACTGTCTCAATAGGATTCTTAGATAAAAATCTGCTCGTTTTCCTTTTGATGAGTTGTCTCAATAGGATTCTTAGCTTCAAATCAAACCGATTTCCTTTTGATTAACTGTATCAATAGGATTCTTAGCTAAAAATCTGCTCGTTTTCCTTTTGATTGGTTGTATCAATAGGATTCTGCTATTCAAATCTGCTACATTTCCTTTTGATGAGTTGTCTCAATAGGATTCTTAGCTAAAAATCTGCTCGTTTTCCTTTTGATGAGCTGCATCAATAGGATTCTGTGCTTCAAAATAGTCACGAATTCCTCTCGATACACCAGATAAACAAAATTCTGTACTAACCATTGAACCAAAAGCTATTCGATGCTTGTGTGAATGAGCACTGATCAATAATAATCCTGCTTCGTACAGTTTCCGAGAAAGCTCCTGTACAGAAAAAGACCTGGCCACAACGACCAGATCCTCCACCATTACCTGTATATCCCTCATAAAAAGTTAAATATATATTTGTCCGCCAGCACAATTTACAATTGAGCCATTTAATGTTTTTGCTCCATTCATTGCAAAAATAACAACGTCCGCAATCTCTTCCGCGGTTGCTGGAATATTGGGAGCAGTTGTCGCTGCTATTTTCGCTCCGATTTCCTCTGTATAGGTTGAAATCGCCTGTGCCGAAATATTCGTTTGCATTGTATTCGGTGCAACACCAACCGCAAAAATATTCAAATCTTGATAGTCCTGGCCGATTGATTTCGTTAAGCCTGCTAATGCATGCTTGGAGGCAGCATAAATTCCATTGAAGGCCGTTGGTTTAAAGGAGTTCGATGAAACAGTGTTGATGATCACGCCACCTCCATTTTCTATCATTACAGGAATTACATATTTGATTCCGAGAAATGCTCCTTTAAGGTTGATATTCATTAACCGATCATATTCCTCACTTGAATATTCATGTAGCAATCGGAAAGGAAGCATTATCCCGGCATTATTATGGAAATAATCAATTGTCCCAAAGGATGCCACCGTTTGTGCAACATAATGTTTCACATCAGCCTCACTCGCTACATTTGCTTTAACAAAAATCACTTCTGCCCCAAGCATTTTTGCTTCTTCTGCGGTTGCTTGGCCATCCTTTTCATTGTAATCTACTAAACTTAAACGATATCCTTGCGCAGCTAGCTTTAATGCTGTCGCTCTACCAAGACCTGTTGCTGCACCAGTAATTAAGACCACTTTATTCATATCATTACCTCCTAAAAATTTTTATAACAGTTAAGAATCACTCAGTCAGTTTAAGCGCTTACAAAAAACTGTTTAAATAACTCAAGTAACTGTCTAATTTAATAATAGAATAAGTGAAAAAATATTACCATTATGAACAAACACGATTCCTGTTCATTTATCTTCGGTATCCATTCCTACTTATATATTAATATACATTGTTTTCTGATATAATAAAAAATACAATCTATTTACTAAAAAAATAGGAGGAAGAAATGAAATTTATTAAAAGCATCCTTTTCTACTTTTTTGGTGTAATCGGGATCCTATGTATTAGCGTGTTTCCCGAATACATAACCTCCATACAAATTACTAATGGAGCGAATTATTTTGTTCAGCTTTTTTCTTTTATCGCCTCCCTTGCAAATCCGGATTCATGGGTATATACCTCCTATGCTTCAACTAAGGGATTTCCGATCTTTTCGGTCCTTTTCGAGCCTTTCATCTATTCGATGAAAATTCTTTTTGGGGCTATTTTTTTCGGATTTATTATCGCATTTCTTTTAGCTATTTTATTTAAGTATTTTAATCGGCGTGCCCCAATTATTAAATCAATACTTGATTTCCTTGAATCCATTCCAGATTTATTAATTGCAACACTACTTCAGGCACTTTCTGTTTTTATTTTTCAAAAAACGGGAGTGGATTTGTTTCGAGTGGCTGGATTTAAGGAACCCGTATATTTTGCACCTATCGTAACATTGGCAATTTTACCAGCAATTTCGTTTCTAAAAATCTTGCTCCTTTTAATTGAAGAAGAATCTATCAAAAATTACGTCCTTTTCTTAAAAGGGAAAGGAATCGGGACTTTGAAAATTTTATTACAGCATATTTTCCGGAATATTATGCCTGGATTATCGCAAAGGATGAAAGTCATTATTTGGGGAACTTTATCTAGCCAATATATAATTGAATATATTTTTAATATCCATGGTATATACAATTATTTGCTAGAAAGCTTCACTCCAATAACGATTTTCACATCACTACTTCTTATCTTCACACCGTTTTATGTTATTTTCCAAATTTTGGATTACTGGTTGGAGGATACAACAGAAAATTCAATGGATAAAATCGAACGACGGAATAAAATTTCCCTTTCCAAGAGGCTAAAAATATGGAAGGATGATATCCTTTTCACAATGAAAAAGCTACGAATCAAAAACAATGGCTTCCTACGGGGGCTTCGAAATGGTTTCCGATCGCTAATACCATATTTAAAAAACATAAAAATCATTATCGGTAGTTTATTCTTTATTTTAACGATAGGCTACAGCTTTATTTATTCTTTAGCTACTGATAGCCAAGTAGATCAAGTGATGCTCCTTTACGAGGAAGATGGTATAACATTACTTTCTACACCACCTCATGCTCCAACAGAACCATTTTTATTTGGATCGGATCGCTACGGGAATAGCATTTTCGATCAAATAGTGGTGGGAGCTAAGTATACATTATTTTTTGGATTAGCTATCGCATGTTTACGGGTAGTAGGTGGATTGATTTTCGGTATGCTTTTCGCATTTTATTTCAATCAAAGATGGCAACGATGGTTTGAAAAATTAGTAGATTCCTTGCATTTTGTGCCTTTAAGTGTTATTGCTTATGTCCTTTTGGCACCGATTTTAGTATCACATGGACATGAATTTTCGTTTTCCTTAACTGAGCGAATTTTAATTGAGATTCTCATTTTAACTTTATTTGTTCTGCCATTAACTACTGTGTTAATTGGAAAGGATATTAAGAATGTTACAGCGCAAGAATATATTTTATCTGCTAAAACGGTTGGATGTAGTAAGTTTTATCTCTTTTCCCGATACATATTGCCACAAATAAGTCCGAAAATGTCCATATTATTTGGACAGCAATTTATTCAAGTATTATTGATATTTATTCATCTGGGAATATTTGATCTCTATTTTGGTGGGACAAAGCTAATCATAGGTTTTGATTCTGCGCCTGTTTCGGTAACATATGAATGGTCTGGCTTAATAGGGGCAATAGGTAGAATGTCAATGAGAACTGGTCAGTATTGGTATTTATTAGTACTTGTTGCATTTATTCTCGCAATCTTCGCGATGCAGTTAATAATTAAAGGAATAACAGACGTTCAGCAAAGCAGAATTGGGGTATTGCATAGATTTCGGAAAAAACGGTTTGCTAAAAAAGCAGACCCATCATTCGAAAATACAGAATTATTGTCGGAACAAAATTTTCGTTGGATGGAAAAAAATGATCTTAACGTATAATTGATTTGAAATGAATATTTTTGCTACGTTTCTCTACCCTTGTACGAAATGGAACAAGGGTAGAGTGGTTTTTCACGGCAACTATTATTTGATTTGCCTGTTAAATTCTCTAATTACTGTCACTGCTCAAGTAATAATGGAGTATTTTCTAACACTTATTCTTATAATTCATCAAGCGCTAGTAAGCAGCCTTAATTACTACCTTCGCTTTCTTTTACAGTTTCCTCTCCATCTCTCAGCAGCCGTAAATCATGACCAGTTGGATTTTGGAAAATTCGCAAGCCAAATTCCGAAGCTACAGCAAATAGATGGTCAAAAATATCCGATTGAATGGATTCATACACGTCCCATTGCGTATTATTCGTAAACGCATATATTTCGAGTGGCAAACCATTAGCCCCAGGCTCTAGCTGTCTAACAAGCAATGTCATCTCTTTATGAATACCTGGGTGATTTTGCAGGTAGTGCTGAATATATGCTCGAAAAACACCGATATTAGTCATAGCCCTTCCGTTGACCCGATTTTGTTTATTAATATTCTCATTATGTTCAGCAATTTCCTTTTCCTTCACGGTAATATAATCGGTGAGATAATGAATATGTTTATATTTTTCAATCATCGCATCAGAACAAAATGAAATACTCGTCATATCGATGAATAAAGATCGTTTAATTCTTCTACCACCAGCACTTTGCATGCCTCGCCAATTTTTAAAGGAGTCGGAAATAAGTGCATAGCTTGGAATTGTGACAATGGTTTTATCCCAATTTTGGACCTTTACGGTGTTTAAGGAAATATCGATTATATCTCCATCTGCCCCATATTTCGGCATTTCAATCCAATCGCCTACTCGAACCATGTCATTGGAGGACAATTGAATTCCCGCTACTAAACCTAACAGGGAATCTTTAAATACAAGCATAAATACAGCGGATAATGCTCCGATTCCACTTAAGAGAATGAATGGGCTCCGTCCCATTAGACTTGCAATGATTATGATTCCACCGATGATAATTAAAATAATTTTTACCACCTGTATGTATCCTTTAATCGGCCGGATCTTGGAAATTTCATACGTTCGGTAAATATCGTCAATTGCGTTTAAAAAGCTGTTGAACACAAGTAGTGCAACAATAATGATGTAGATTGCCGCACCCTTTTCAATGATATTCTGATACTGTGGGAACGTTGGTGCATAATGATAAATAATGATTGCTGGTACAATATGGGAGAGCTTATGAAATACTTTACGGTTCAGTAAATAATTATCCCATGTTACTTTCGTACGGTTGACGTAATGCGTGATCAGCCGAATCACAATTTTTTTCGTGATAAAGTTTGCAATTACGCAAACGAGCATAATAAAAATAATCATCCCGATAACAGAAAGTGTTACTGCTAGATCTGACTCTACACCATATCCTTCCAGCTTTTTCTGAATAATGTCCATATGCCTCATCCTTGTATCAATTGATAGTTAACTTTTTCTCTACCCTCTATAATAAAGTATCTCCCATAGAAAAGAGAATGTCAGAGGGAAAATTTTTTTAAAAGTAATGGAATGCTTTCGTATAGATTGTTGCCATTTGTCTGAAGACTGCAGAAGGATACACACCGAGCATCGATTCGTACGAATGGAAGTATCTGTGTATTCCGTTTGCATAGCGCTTCATTTAATAAACTTATCTCATAATATAACAACAATCCTTTAGAATTAGCCAATGTAAAAAAAAAACAGGAGAAATATTCGCGCATGGAATGTTCTCCTGTCGTAAAAATTATTTTTTTGATATTTTCTATGTTATACAAATGAATACTTAAGCGTTAAGCGCCTGTCTTTAGATCCTCAATACGTTCTACTATTGATTGCTTGTCGCTGGCATCTTTGACAAATGTTAAAGCTTTTTCGTATAGTGCTTGTGCCCGCTGATGGTCTGCTGTTTTCGGATTCATCCACTCGGTATAGGCATCACCCCAACGAACGTATATCCATGTCATCTCTTCGTCTTTATATTTCTCCTTTGATAATGCTTCAAAAAGTGTATCTCCAGCTTTTACTTGATTTAGCTGAAATAAGGCTTCCGCTCCAGCAGTTCCCATATTCATTAACACTGATGGGTTTGATTCCGGAAAATGTTTACGAAATTCGGTCGTGAATTGAAATACCATTTCTAAATAACGAGGATCCTTTTGCCCTAAACTAGATAATGCCATTTCAAAATCTTGCACCCAATTAAAATAACTTTGTGCCATAAATGGAGCTGTCAAGGCATCCAATTGTTCGATAGAGGAAACCTGTCTAGGAGTCAGCCATGCAAATGTTTTGTTCCAAAGTTCCCACCAAAGCTCACATGCCGCTTCCTCCTCTTTGTTTTCATATAATTGATACCCATCTTGCATCATGGAGTGAAGCATCTCTGCCAAAATATGGTCAGGTGCTAGTCGTTTTGCTAGCACACGAATAACGTAAAAGGCAAATTCAGCTGAAATAGTACTTTCGTTCAACTGATACGATTTTACCCATTCATCAAATAATTCCTTCGCGGATTTTTTTGATATGATTGCTTTTACAAAAGATTGCTCGTCCATTGTCAGCCCTAGCTCATTAAGCTTTGTAAAAATCTCTTCACTTGTTAGTTGTGCTACCTTCTCCAAGCTCCAGCTTTCCGTTTTCCCGTTATTAGGCTGCGTCTGATCAAATGTTACATCTTTATTCATACAGCATTTTTTGTATTTTTTCCCACTGCCGCATGGACATGGGTCGTTTCTACCAATGTTCATCTTTACTCCTCTTTTCGTTTTCATTACGACGCTTTACTCAGCGAGTTTATCACTTCAAACGATAGGCAATAGTTTCTATGCTAATACCATTATAATCATACCGATGTTTTTTTCTATTGCCAAATAGCCTGCTTTGCAATATGCTAGCATTTTTTACTGTAATGCTTCTTTTCCAATTAGAGGCTTTTCTCCAATTCATTATGATTCGATTACTTGCTTATATGATGATATGCTCCTTGTTATCGCTTAGGCTAATTGATAGTTTTTGAAAATGATATCCACAGATTTTTCTTATTATCAAAATTGGCATCATCCACATTTCTATTCAGTAAAGATGAATCTTGCGGACATCTTCCCATGTTTACTATTTTCCAGATTAGATTCCTTTCCATTTCTCTGAATAAAAATACAGATTTTTGAAAGGTGAGAAATGCGAAAGTTTACATTTGAATCAGGTCACTTATGAATGGCTGCATATTTTGAGTAGTAACTTAACTCGTCTTTTTGAATATATCTATTGATAGTCAATTACCTAAATTTGCCTATTTTTTATATTATTGTAGCCTTTGATGTATATACCTCATATGATGTTATGGAATTAGATATCTATTCTTATGAAAGGAAAGATGTATATGCAGAAAAGGATTAAAGCAATCCAGGGACAGCAAGTTGACCCCAACCCTATTGGCCCTGAATGTATAAGAGTTACTAAAATCTACGATTGGGTTACACTAACAAATCGTGAAAGATCTAATGTAACTATTCCTGAAGAATGCTTAGACCAAATTACAGAATGCCTGGAAGAAGGCAATACTATATCTGTTACTTGTTCAGAAGTAGTGGCAGGAAGAAGCTGTGATTTAGTAGGAGCAGTTCCTACGGATATCGGCGTTCCAGGTGCACAAATTGTTACATTAGCATTTCAAGTACAAATAAACGTACAATTCTTATGCAACGGTGCTCCATTATGTAGTTTTGTAACACCTGTCGGTTATGTAGATGATGTTATTCTTTGCTTCCCTGAAGGCACAGAGATTAACTGCCAAATTTATCAAGTACAATGCAACGCTGTGTATAATCAAATGTTAGGGAATGTAGTCGTATTGGATGTTGTTATTTGTCCATCCATTCGTGTCGAAGCAGAAGTGGCATTAGAAGTAGAAGCTAGATTCTGCGGACCTCGTCAAATTATTCCAATTCCTGAACAAGAGGTTGCGTGCCCATTCCCAGAATTTCCACCACAATGTCCTACATTCTTCCCAGCTCCTTCGACCGTTGTTCAAGGTGCGGCAGAATATACAGGACCAGTTACACTCAGCTACATTGAAGGTGCTGCTGCAACAGGTGGCATAGCTGCTAGACAGGTATTTACAACTACACCAACTGGTGAAATTGATTTTACTGCATTAATCGCTGATGATTGTAATCTTGCGAATAGCAGAATTCAAATTAACTTCCTCGAAACACCTGGAGCAACACCAACTCCAATGGCTACACCTGAGGATGAACTAGATCAAAGCTTTACATTTACTGCAACTGATTTTAATCAACCAACACCTGTAGGTACAAACGGGTTAACAGTAACAGGTACTGGAATATTCTCACCTTCTGGCGGTGTATCAGAAAATGCAACATTTACACTAACAATGACTGATGTCGACCCAGTTGGAGACAGTGCAACTATCACTATTACAAGCGCAACTGCTATCGTGACAATTGCTCTTACAGATGTCACAAATGTTGGTCTAGAAGTAGAAGTAGCACCTTGCAGCAGTTTATAATATTGTATTCCCAATCATTCATTTTTGTAACACCAGGAAAAGGGATTTCTTCTCCTGGTTTTTAATTGATAAATACAGCATCGTGCATTCCGCATCCAGACAATCGGAATGCACGATAATTTTAAGAAACAGCATGTTCTTATATTCCAAATTCCTATTATTAAATTTTATAACGAATGTTCAGCCAATCAAAGACAGTTTATTAAATACCTTTTAATAGATTTTAAGGAGATGGGTCATTTGAGCAATAGCAAATTAACTAAGAAGGTTAGACAAAAATTAGGCCTACCGAAAAATAATACAGTGAAAATTCCCAAGGCTAAACCAGCAAGGATCCAAGTTCAATCATCCAGTGGAAAAGGAAAAGGCTGCTGCGGTAAAAGCAGATAAATTCAAATTAAAACAAGCACAACTGGTGATGACAAGTCATACGTATCAATCAATAGTCAATCATTGTAAAATGGAACTCCCACTTGAAGCATGTGGAATATTATCTGGAAAAAATGGTACTATTTGTTCTATTTGGCCAATGAAAAATATGGATTACAGTGAGGTTTCTTTTTCGATGTCAGTACATGATATAGAGAAAGTATTCCATTTAATTGAAGCAAAGCAGGAGCAATTACTGGCGATTTATCACTCACACCCTACTGCGCCGGCAATTCCATCTCCTGGAGATATTAAATATCACAATTACCCGGAATTGAGCTATATAATTGTTTCCTTAAAAAATCGAAAACCGGACGTTAGGGCATATAAAATTGTGAGCAAGCAAGTCAGTCCTTTAGTTATTAAACAAATTGACTAAAAATAGCTACTCAGCATAAATCATTGCCTTTTATAACAAGCTTAAGTAGCCGATGATCCTATCGCTGTTCATCGGCTACTTGTTTAATTTAATAATAACGAGATTTTATTATTAGAAACGATTTCTAGCTTATGTTCAGAGAAGAAAGTATAGGCTTCTATTTTAATAGAATTGACATGTTCCATGTCATTCACCTTCATTTGGATGTTGGATAGGCTAATATTTTCATCTGGGGCAATTGTTAGCTCGTTTATTGGACATATCCATATTTCTCCTTTTTCTTGTGCATCCTCCTGCCAATGGTCATACATATAGCGCCATCCTTTAGGACCATCCGACGTTTGAATGCCTTGTGTTTGGATTGCATTTGGAGGTAAAATTTGACCATTAAAGCTAACACTACCTGGTGGCGATATACGAAAACAAATAATAGGGTTTCGTAATAGAACGTTCCCAGTATTTTTGAGTGATAAGCCACCAAATATTTTCGGTGTTTTATTTTTCATTAGGAAGAGATGATAATCAAAGAATGACTCTGCGCGTGCAAGTATATTTTTCTGAGCTGGTTGATTCCTTTGTACTTGAGTATCCATTATCTCTTGAGCAGTTTCTTCTATTAATGCAATCTCCTTATTAGCCATGGTTGTGGTGAAAGCTTTTAGCCAGTGCTCCAGAGGGAAAATAGAAAGGAGAGATTGTCTGTTATCCCCTTGAAGCTTGTGAAGTAATCCTAATGATAGAATAGCAGCCAAGCTTTTTCCTACCTTTTCCCAAAAGGATGCCTCCATTTCCATTGGATACAAAATATGACACGCTACTTTTTGATAGGTTTCTTTCTCATCTATTTCATGAATCACTAGTTTAATAGTATGTTTCTCGCACTCGGACTTGATCTCATTTATCCATTCTGCTGCAAATTCTGCTGGCGAACAGTAGATTTCCAATGTTGTATCTTGTAAATATGGTAGCTGACTAATAAATATGGACAGGCTAAGATCTAACGCCTCCACCTTTTCCTGCTCTGATTGGCTATATTGTACGCCACTGCTCTTTAAGCTATTTTGGATAAATTGAAGCATTTGCTCCTCATATCGTTCCATTCGTAACGAGCTTTGTAAATGTTGATCCCGCAATAACAGGATACGTTTATTCGATAATCCAGGAAGTAATGTTATCCTTCCTGCGGTTACATCCATATCCACCTGAAATCCCCATGCACGGCAGCAATAATAAAACGCTGGCACCGTTTCATCCGGGATGGAATAACAATTCGTATTGCCTAGAAAAACTTCCATTTCTCTTCACCTCTCATCGATTGGTGCGAATATATGTGACATACGATGACCATTATATGATTCTCCATTCCCAAATGTTAAAACCCCCTATTCATTAGCATTTCACTATGTCCTTGTCACCATTTGAAAAACAATCGCATATTTTAAGATGAAAACTTCCTTTTTCATACAAGAAAAAAGATACGGATTTGTTATTTATTTTTATTATTATTCTATTACCTTAATCGAATGGTGTGATTAGGTGATGGGCAGTGCAAATCTTAATACATTGGAGCAGATTAGCGATGAAATATGAGAAGAAAACAAAACTTACCCCGGTACAGATGGAACAAATGATTATCCATTTAAAAGCAGAGGTCGAAAAACACAAACGAAAAGCAGAAAAGTATGAGCAGGAATACAACAATAGCCATATTAAACACCTCAAGCAAACGATAAATAACTTAACGAAAGAAACAGAAAGACTACAAAGGACTATACAAAAACAAGAAAATGAACAAACCTCTACGAAAAATCATTATCTCGCACAAATCCAGGATTTACGTACAGAATTAAAAACAAACTTACGAGAAAAAACAGATGTCATCACAAGACTGGAGGAGACTATTTCCGAATTAAAGGAGGAAAACGAGAAGCTAAGAAATAAATTAAAAAAATATGAAGGAAATGAAAGAGGAAATTTTCAAGTATCCAAAAAAGGAACAAATGAAGAAAATGGCAATACTTCATCCGTTCACCACCAATCAGTGAATTTAAATAATGCCAGTACAAAAGCAAACAGCAAGTTCATATATCACAGAGATAAAGTAATGCCTACAAGTAAAAAAAATATGGATAAACAGCCAGAGAATAGAAGCAACCCTTCAAAAATCATGCATCATCCACATAAAAGTCTGGAAAATCCGATTAAAACTTTTCAATTTTCCTATGATTCCATTAAACAAAAAACCCCAGTAGCGTTCACTAATCAAAAGGAGCAGCAATCGAACCAAAATCTTCCTACTAATAATCTCCAAAATCGGAATCCTGGTTGGCAGCAATCTATAGCTAAGCCAACCACTGTTAGAAGAAACATAGCTAATGTAATGACATCTACTAACCTTACTTCCTTTGCAGAAGGGAACTTTTTACGAAATAACCAATTCCTTACTCAGCCAACCGCTGTGGACCCCTTTAGACATTTAAGAAAATAGTTGTTATTCCGTTTGCTTTCCATCTATTAATTGTAGCTCTTTTACAGATTGCTAGAGATTACATTCAAAATATTGCTGTGAAGGGGGATGAATCATGGACGTCTCTATTATATTCCCTGTGAAAAATGAGGGAATACAATTAAAAAATACTTTGGATTCCCTTTTTTCCAAAAAAACGAACACTACATTCAAAATTATTATCGTTAATGACGGGTCTAACGACGGATGCTGTGATTTTTTGAATAGCTATGAGAAAAAAGAATCTATCAACCTTATCGTGACGGAAGGAATCGGTGCTGCAAACGCCAGAAATCTTGGGGCTAGTCATGCAGATAGTGACTATTTAATATTTTGTGATGCTCATCTCCAGTTTGAGGATTGGTGGATTGATCGACTTTTAGAGCCGCTACATTTACAGCAGACAGATGCCGTTTCACCTGCTATCGGTTCATTTAATAATGACGATTTCATCGGGTTTGGTCAAACACTTTTGCCGAATCTACGAATTAAATGGAATGCTAAGCCGGATGGTTTAAGTGAAACTGCAATCTTACCCGGTGCCTGTTTGGCAATTAGCCAAAGGATTTTTGCGGAAGTAGGTGGTTTTGACAAAGGTTTTCCCACTTGGGGGCATGAAGATGTCGAATTTTCGATAAAATTATGGCTGTTTGGCTATCGCTGCCATGTACTTCCAACGGTAAAGATTCTCCATTTTTTCAAAAAGCAGCTCCCATATGAGGTTCGATATGAAGACTTTTTTTATAACTTACTAAGAATGGCCTATTCTCACTTTACAATTGAAAGAATCCAGAAATGCAAAAAACTAATGCTTCACACAAAGGCGAGGGAAATTGAACGAAAAGTAGTAAAAAATGGTGGATTAGATCAAAGGAGAAATTATTTCAAGAGGAGAGTCCATACGGATGACTGGTACTTCCATAAGTTTACAATTGACTTTTAATTAACGATTACAACCATTCCATCATTGGCCAAAGGATTCAGGAGGAAACTACATGAATATTTTATTTGTTTACTATCTTCCAAGCGGAGGTGTGGAAACTCTCAATCGGCAAAGATCGATTGCTTTAAAGAAATATGGAATTCATTGTGATTTTCTTTACTATCAAAAAAAGCGTGAATTAATAAATATACATGAAGGACGGACATTTGTTACTGATAATAACGAGGAGATTGCGAAAATCATCCAAAATGGCAACTATACTGCCATTGTTTTAACCTCTGATTATATTGGACTTTCTCGATTTAGAAAAATAGGATATACAGGTTTGCTAATATATGAAATTCAAGGACTTGGAACAGAGAAAACAGCACAAAGAGAACTTAAAAAAGCCTCCTACCTTATTTCTAAATTTGCGGACGCGATTTTAGTATCGAAAACACCACATATTTTAGCGATTCTTCAAGCTTTGCCAAATTTACCACAGACCTTTGTTATGAATAATTGCTTCGATATAGAGCATTTTTCCTATCTGCCATCCCAATCACAAATTGGCCAACCTATCATTGCTTGGATTGGCAGAATTGAAAATAATAAAAATTGGTCGGAATTTCTGCACATTGGTCACCAGCTGATCGAGAAATATAACCCCAATATTCAATTGATGATATTCGAGGATCCTACACTATCCTCACCAGACGAAAGGCAGAAGTTTCAGCAAACCATCCAAACATTAAACTTAACAAGGAATTTAATCATCCATTCCAATATTCCCCATGAAAGGATGGCAACCTTTTATTCAATGATCGGTGACTCAGGGGGGCTATTATGCTCAACCTCTATTACGGAAGGCTTTGGCTATGCTATTGTTGAAGCGATGAGCTGTCTTTGCCCAGTACTCTCGACTCGATCAGATGGTGTTAGCAATTCAATCATTCATAATCAGACTGGTAAATATTATACGATTGGAAATATTACCGAAGCATTCAATGAAGGCAAGGAATTAATGGAAAATAAGACGTTAAGAGAACAAATCCGTTATGCAGCACTCCATCATGTGAAACAGGAGTTTAGCATTGAAACATACGGATCCCAGTTTCTTTATATGATTAATCGATTAAAACAGGCAAAAAACAAAAAGGTGTAAACTTCTGAAGGCTGGGACAAAAGTATTTTTATGTAAGAGAATCCGAACAAAGTTAAGTAGGTAAATTCACTCCGGA
The DNA here is from genome assembly GCF_025660475.1 of Perspicuibacillus lycopersici. Lineage (GTDB taxonomy): Bacteria > Bacillota > Bacilli > Bacillales > Caldibacillaceae > Perspicuibacillus > Perspicuibacillus lycopersici. Next base: position 291,550 of record NZ_JAOUSF010000004.1, on the reverse strand, counting down.
AATATACTTCGCTTTCCGCTGGCATGGCCTTATCCTCCTCCTCCGCTACGCTTCGTGCGGGGTCTTCGGCTTATGCTTTTCCCGCAGGAGTCTACGTATATTTCCTCCGCTATCCGAATGATTGTTCGTCTTACATTTAAACATCCATTGTTATGTCCCAGCCTCTTTTATGATAAGAATAAAATGGATGTCCGTTTTCAGGGACGTTTCCGCTTGCCAGGCTCGAGTCTCCTGATATGTACGAAACTATCAAGGCTCTCACTCAATATTAAGTTTTGATTTATATTTTTCCAACTCTAAGAAGAGAAGCTAAATCTGGCTTCTTAATCTTTCAATATTTAGCCAATTCTCCTCACCACTGTGTTCCTGCGGGTTCTCGAGTCACGGACAATTCCCGCAGGAGTGCCCCTTCACTCCAATCAATTTTCAAAAGTATCCAATTCTTATTATTGGTATAGAAATTTTCCAAAAAATTCACTTATATCCTAGCCCATTTTTTCCGTTCATAAAAAAAGGAGGTGCTCTCCTCCCTTACTACGTTTCTATATTGTTAGTAAATAGTGAAATATTAAAAGGAATGGCTTGATTCTCTCATTATTCATCAAGCGGTTAGCTTCCGATTTGGCAAGCTCCGGATGAAATTTAGAGCCTTCGGTAAGATTCGTTATTTTTTCCCCGTTCCATAGCCTTCTTGCTATCGATTGGAGCATATCCTGAAATAAACCTTTAATGGATAAATAATCGGTTGGATCGTTTTCTTGCAAATATTGAAATGCCTCCAGTATCGAATTTATTTGTGGTAAGCCAATTCCTAAAAAGTGAAGTGCAAAGACTCTCATTTCCACTTCTTTATATTTTCTAAACATTCTTACAAAATTTCGCATTGCATCCATTTGGTTCGAAGCTGCAACTGGATGCTCCTGATGATAGCCTATCAAACTAGTATGGTTAATAAAGGAATACCCCTTCTTGTACAATCGATACCCCATTTCATGATCATCCCAACCGTATCCAGGGTATTCTTCAAATAGTCCTACTTCTCTAAACCCTTCAGCCTTCGCTGACACATTACCAGTGCAAAATAAAATCCATGGAAATTGAAAGCCTATTAGCTCATTACCAAATGTTTTAAATATCGTATCTCTGTAAATGGGAACAAATGGCTTTTCAAAGGAGTAATGAATATACGATTGATCATAAACATTTTCCTTCGTTAATAGTGTCCGCCGCTTGTTATTTTTTATCATTTCCTGCACATTAAAACGCTGATAAGGATTGTTTTGGACAATTTGTGTAAGCTGCTTCTTCTGCATCTCATTGTATTCCGGATAAAATCTTGTATAAACTCCATGAAGCACCAAACTTCCGGATACTACTAAGCGGTCCTTTTTCTTATGTGCCTGATAATGAATGTCAATAAAGTCTGGCTTTACGATTATTTCCGCATCGAGAAAAACGATTATTTCCCCGCTAGCTGCTTGCAGTCCTAAATTTCTCATATTTGGCCGACCGATATTATGATTGGATCGGATATACGTTATCGAGTAGGAAAAGGCAGAATCTCGCGGTATTTGGAATGTATTGTCTTGGGAACCATCATCACAAATGATAATTTCGAACTCCCGTTTATTAAAGGTCTGACATTCCAATGAGTGTAGCGTCATTAAAATATCCTGGTATTTATTATAGGTTGGCATGATTACCGTTACTTTTGGATTGAATGGACTGCCGTTTTTATAAACTACCCCTGATAAGAAATCACGGCTCCAAATAAGCGAATGCGGAAATGTATTCGAATGATATTCTTTCATCTGGACTATTTTTTCATGGCTAAAACTTTCTTTCCATAGCTGAATAGCGCGAATTTTCCCTTTGAAACACTCCCCTTTCTCATTACCGCCTATCATTCGGGAAGGATATATATGTGTATAGTTGCTTTTATTTCCTTGGGCAATTAATCTTCCATTTATATATAAAAATGGTTTTTTCTCAAGATAGACTAATACTAAATCTACCCATGTCGAAGTATCAACATGGGCTAGTATGACAGTATGATAGTGATTATCCCCATACTCGATTATTTTTATTTCATGACCATTCACTACTACACCGACACTTGCCGCACCCTTTTCAGTGGAATCAGGGGCGATTATAAATGGAAATGCCGCTGCATTGTACTGTGAATCTGGTAATATACTAATGCGGTAACTAAAGCTATCGGCTACTTCCATACGATTTATGCTAAAGCTGAGAAACTCATTTCCTTTAAAGGTAAAAGGAATATTAAACATCGTTTTTCATCCTTGTCTTTGTAATTAATCGCTCCAAATCTTGCCGATATTTTTCTTTAATCATTTTAAATTCCTCCATTTGTTCTAACCGATGAACTACTGATCCCATCTTTTTGTGGACACGATAATTAGTTAATGTAATATGATAATAGTGAATCGTTGCTTGCAAAGCTGCTCTGATCCAATAATCATAATCCTGAGTGTATTTTAATGTTTCATCAAAGAGTCCGACACGTTGGACTAATTTTTTTGACATCATAATCGTGCATCCATTGATTGGACAATAATTTTTCAATGATTCTACAAATTCCAGTGAACTCGTAAAATGCTTCCCTACATTAAAATTAATAATTTTATTATGTTCATCAATAATATTAAAATTTGTAAAACTAATTTCGGCCAGATTATTAAGCATGAGCTCCAACTGGGTTTCTACCTTTTTTTCATCAAATAAATCATCCGAGCTTAGCCAGGCAATATAGTCTCCCTTTGCATGTTTTAAGCCTTTGTTTAATGCCGCTGCAACTCCTTTGTTCTCTTGTTCCAAATAGATTATTTGGGAAAGATATGGTTTTACTAGCTCCGTATACATTGTCGAACCATCATTCACTACAATAATTTCTATATTTTTATAGGTTTGTCGTCGTACGCTTTCGATTGCTTGATTCACATACTGACAGTTATAAAAGGGAATAATTACACTGACAAGCGGCTGCCGTGTATTCAACCGGATCACTCCTTTCCATTCAAATACGATTCATCTGATAGTTATACATCTCAAAATCTCGCTTATATATACTATTAACTAAAGCAATCGTTTCCGGATTATAAAAGCTTCCATAGGTAGGTAATTGTGGATATTGCTTAAACGTTTCATAGGTCACTTCCATGTTTGCAAAATCCCCCTGCAATTTCATCGACTTTGATAGATGATGCGAGGATTTAGTCAATTGGGCGACGCTCGATTGTTTTAATCCATATTTCCTTTCCAATTCTCTTATTTGGGAGGTGAATTGTTCCAAATAAATATAATCTCGGACAAATTGCTCTTCTCCTTCCATATATTGCGGCATAAAATGATCATCTACTACTCCAGGGTAATCGCGTACATAAATCAAATATTGCTTAAAGGAAATACCCCTATTGCTAGCTTTATTGCCATAGAAAAATTCTCTAATTTTCTCCCATTCTTTTTCCCAATAGGGAATTCCTTTCGTCGAGGAAAGAATTAAAAACTGGCTAACAGCTCTTTTATAAGGATTGCGTACTAGTTTATAGGTGTCCTTTTGCCCCGATAGTAAACGATCGATCAATTCCTTTCGGTAACCAGGTCTGCTTTTATAAACTTCCTCTTCATAATAATGAATCCATGGATTATAGTTAGTAGCCTCATCAAGCAATCCGATTTGAAAAAAGAACCATTTCAATAATGTCGTACAGCCGCTTTTTTGACTCCAAAAGAGAATAATAGGAAAATCCTTATGGTAGTTTGGTACACGAAACCGGATCAGTTCCTGCAATAGCTTCTCTTTATCCAATCCTATCGACTCCATTCGTAATTGTTTTTATACTGGCTTTTCGATTTTACGATAATAATCCAGTATGTCCGCCAGTGATTCATCAAGAGCTATTTGCGGTCTCCAGCCAAGTGCGGATAATTTGTCAGGATTGCCAGTAAAAATATCTCCTGCTGTATTACTTTTAGTTAATACATTAAATTTCGCTTTTGTGTGTCGCTTCAAATAGTGAATGATGTCTCCTAATGATCTACTAGTTCCTGAGACAATTTCATATTCTTCACCACACTTCCCGCGTTCCAATAGCACACCATATCCTCTCACTGCATCACGTACGTCCAAGAAATCCCTTCTGACATGTACATTAGTCACTTCAAGAATCCCTTCTTCTTCACTTTTTTCGATTTCCACGAGTTGTTTTGCAAAAATAGCACATACCCCATTTGATTCTCCTGGACCAATCAAATTTGCTGGTTTTGCGATAATAATATTCAGTTGATAAAGTGCTAGCCATGCTTTAGCGATCATGATTTGAAGTGTTTTACTGAAGCTATAAGGGTGGGGTAATGTTTCAAAATTTTGTGGTTCAAACTGTAAGACGGATCCTGTGATAATCATTTTACAAGCTGGATTTACCTGACGGATTGCATCGACTAAGTATAATGTTGATAAAGCATTCGTTTCCACTGTTTGGACAGGCTGGACCCAAGAGTTTCCTACATGGTTTTGCGCAGCTAAATGCAAAACATAATCCGGACATACCGTTCGGATAACGTCATCGACCTCCTCTTTATTCACTAAATCACACTGGATTTGCTTCGAAGCTTTGAGGTCATTGGCCTTGTTTCTTGTGATGCCAATGACCTCGTAGCCATTTTTTTCGAAGTATTGACAAGCATGCCTTCCAGTAAATCCTGCTGCTCCTGTAATGACGAGCTTAGGACGACCACTCATCATGATCCATCCAATCCTTTAATTCCATAACCATCCTTTCGTAATTAGGCAGCCGGTAAACAAAATCTGTTCGTGTATTTTTAATCGTTCGATCAACAACTATTTGATCATCAGGAATTATTTCAATCTCTTCCTTTTGAAAAATTCTTTTTATTAGCAGTAGGAGGTCCAGCTTTGAAATTTTTTTCTCCATCCCTAAATGATATAGACCTGTCACCTTTTCTTTAATCATGCTATCGACTGCTTTTGCTAATTCCAGTGTCGTAACCCCGTTCCAAAGTGCTTTTTGGTAACCTTTAATTTGACCCTTCTGCTTCATAAACCATAAAAATAATCCAATACCATCTTCTTTTAGTTCCGGACCAATGATTGATGTTCGGATCGTTAAATGCTTATGATCGACTACCTCCCCCATTCGTTTCGTTTTCGCGTAAACAGAAGTGCCATCTGGAGGATCGCTTTCTGTGTAACTTCCTTTACTTCCGGAAAAAACACAATCGGTGCTGATGTGAATTAATTTCCCTTCATTTCTTTCTGCCAATTTTGCTAGCTGATGGGGTAAAACACTATTCATTTGAAAGGCTAATGGAGGATTATTCTCTGCTTTATCATTCAAAATTCCGATACAATTGATAATAATATCAGGCTTAAGTTCATCGACTGTATCCTCGACAATCTGTTGATCAGTCGCATCTAAATAAATTGCTTCTCGATCTTTTTCTTGTCGGTTCCTCGATGTATAGTAGACGATATACTCAGGCTTCCTTTTAAAATAGGAGACTAGCATATGTCCCGCCATCCCTTTGCCGCCTAAAATTAATAGTTTCATTAAATAAACCTACCCTTCTTTAACATCACTCGTATTTCTTCTTTACTCATTAATTCCTTGCTAGAATTATAGTTAAGGAGATTGGCAAGTTTATAGTTTGCGTATTTTTCCTTTAAGCCTTCAATATGAATTGGCGGCAAAATAACAAAGTACTCTTTATCGTAGGCAATCGTATTTTTGCTTTCATATTCGGAAAGTAGTAGCTCATGTATTTTTTCCCCTGGACGAACTCCGAGAATTTCCATCTCTACATCCGTCTTACCTGAATCTTCAATGAGTACCTGCGCTAAATCGATAATTTTACAGGCAGGCATTTTCATAACAAAAATTTCCCCGCCGATACTTTCACGCGTTGCTTTAAATACGAGTTTAATTGCTTCTTCTAACGTTAAAAAGAATCGCGTCATATTCAAATCGGTAATGCCGATTTTCCCCTTTTCCTGGATTTGTCTTTTAAATACGTGAATGACACTTCCATTAGTACCAAGGACATTACCACCGCGAATACATACAAATTTTGTTTTCGAATTTAATGTGTTCGCATGAATGATTAGACGCTCACCCATCGCCTTTGACAAACCATAAAAATTGGATGGGTTCGATGCCTTATCTGTTGAAATATAGACAACTGTACTTACATTGCAGGCAATTGCAGCATCAATTACATTTTGCGTTCCGTTAACATTCGTTTTTAACGCTTCGAGCGGTTGATTCTCACAAACGGGAACATGCTTTAATGCTGCTAAATGGAAAACATAATCTACTCCTTCACAGGCATCGATTAATTCCTCCTTTTCTCGAATATCACCAATTATAAAATGCAAAAGTGGATTATTATCAAATTCCTGTTTCATTGTAAATTGATTAGATTCATTACGCGAAAAGATTCTAATTTCTTTTGGATGATAATCTAGCAATTGTTTCACTAATTCATATCCCCAAGAACCTGTTCCACCTGTTACTAGTATCGTTTTATTTTTAAACATTCTTCATTCCTCCGAATAAGACTTTAATGACTCGATCTGAAACATTTTTATATTGATAGCCCTCTGGTATCTCCCAAGTATGTGGCATGTTAAGCATAGCGTTTAAACAATTTGCAATATTTTTCGCATCAATGCCTGATACTACATTGCTCCCGCATTCTACTGTTTCCGGGCGCTCCGTAGTCTTGCGAATCGTAACAGTAGGCACATGAAATAAACAACATTCCTCTTGAACGGTTCCGCTATCGGTTAAGACCGCTAATGCATTTTGCTCTAGCTTTACAAAATCAAAAAATCCAAATGGTTCATAGAATTCAACGTTTGGATGCATGTGAATGGAAGATGATTTATCGATACGCGATCTCGTCCGAGGATGAATACTGCAAATAATGCGTTTTTGATACATCTCCGCAATATTATTTATAGCGGTCAAAATTTCCTTTAATCTTCCTTCATTATCAACATTTTCTGCGCGGTGCGCCGTCAATAAAAAGTAGTCTCTTTTATTTAGGCTCAATTTTTCTAAAATTTGGCTACCTTCTATTTCTTCATTGTAATGCTGCAATACTTCATAAATTGGATTTCCGGAAACGATAATTCGAGTACTTGCGATACCCTCTCTTAGGAGATTTTCCTTGCTTTGTGGTGTATAGGGGAGATTCATGCTAGAAATTGCATCAATAACTTTCCGGTTCTTTTCTTCCGGAACCTCTAAATCAAAGCACCTGTTACCAGCCTCCATATGAACAACAGGAATGCCCATTCGTTCTACTAAAACAGCACTTAGCCCACTGTTTGTGTCTCCGAGTACTAGAACCTTATCGGGTTTTTCCTTCAGAAGAAGTTCCTCTAGTCCTTTATAAATGACTGATAACTGTTCCCCTAAACTATGCTGCTCATTAAGAAGAACTACATCCGGTTTTCTGATTTTCATTTCTTTGAAAAACATTTCACTTAAGCTGTCAGTGAAATTCTGTCCAGTATGAACCAGAATGTGTTTTTCAGCCAATTCATCTAATTTTTTTATAATGATGCTAAGCCTTATAATTTCTGGTCTAGTTCCAAGAATGGTCATTATTTTCATATACAAAGCTCCCAACGTTTATTATCATTCTCATATTTACATTATGCTCGTATCTGCTAAATGTTTTAGGCGTATCTTTTATTTTCGATACATGCTACTGAAAATAAGCACTAGTAAATACTGCAATACAAGGCAATTACAATATGCAAAGTGGAATATCCGGCATATAGTATAGTAATTTGACCGTAAGTAGATTACTTGTGCATCACAATATCCATTCTTCTACTGGTTAATTTTCTCATTCAAATGATAGAGCCTTCCCATAGCAAAAAGAGAGGATGATATATATGGAGAACAATAGGGAGCGTAATATTATTTCCCAGCCGTCGTCCATTTCAAAAGCGGACAGACAAATATTACACCGGCATAAAAGTGTGATGTTATGGTTTACAGGTCTATCAGGATCTGGAAAGTCTACGATTGCAAATAAACTGCAAAACGAATTATATAAAAGAGGAATCAGTGTTTATATTTTAGATGGCGATAATTTACGGCAAGGGATTAATAAAAATTTATCGTTTTCTGTTGAGGATCGAAAAGAAAATATAAGAGTAACAGCTGAAATCGGAAAGCTATTCGTCGATGCCGGAATAGTAGTGATTGCTGCATTAATTTCTCCCTTTAAAGAGGATCGCCAAAATGCTAGAGCAATATTTGATCCGGATGAATTTGTAGAAGTATACGTAAAGTGCACATTGGAGGAATGTGAAAATCGCGATCCAAAAGGGCTGTATAAAAAGGTGAGAAATGGAGAAATCCAAAAGTTTACAGGCTTTGATCAACCATATGAACAACCGAGTAATCCAGAGCTTACAATTGATACGAGTAAGCTATCCGTCGATCAGTCTGTCGAAAAGCTTCTCACTTATTTATTCAATTCGTATGGTTTGAAACAGCTTTAAGCACTCTTACTATTTTTTTACCTAGAGGTGAAATATTAATTAATAGAAGACTTCCCTCATATTTATTGGAAGGAGGTGAAAAAATGGCTTCTTTAATATCTGTAGGCTCCAGTGTGCCATCTAATGGCAATTCACCTTATCGAATTAATGTTAGTGACATTCCTGTTAGACTTGCTGCATTTGGCCTCATCGCACCAAGCGGTTCCAATCGTATTTTTCTTAACGCAACCGTTGGTATTCAGTCCACCTTGGTAAATCCCACTTTAGTCTTCCAAATTTTACGTGACAATTCCGAAGTAATCACAACGATTCGACAGCAAGTACTATTAACTGCAAATCAGTACCAAGTGATTTCATTTAATGCAGTAGATATCGATGTGCCAGCTGGAAACCATGGTTATGCGATTACAGCGACAGTAGAAGGCTTACTTGCAAATGCTGTCATTACAGGGCCAATTATTTTTTCAGGAGAATCTTATTCTTTTTAAAAGTTCAGTGGCTAGCAATGGGATTGATAATCCTTGCTAGCTACTACCATATATCCCCGAAACTTTTTATACTTTTTTCAAATTCCCCCACTTTGTTTAACTTGAAAATCCATGATTGTCAGCAGTCAAGTATCTATACCATTTAGTTGCTAGATTCATAGAATATGATGTACGAGTGGAAAGGAGGAATTTTTTTATGAAAAGTTTAACCGATCCTATTATTTCTAGCTTTCTTAAAAATAATGATCATAATGTTCAATTACCGGTAGTAATTGTTTTACACGATTCGTGCGGAGCAGATCATATTTCACAGTTATGCACAGTACAGGATTCCGATCAGCCGACACATCATTTACGAGAGGTAAAGCAATTTACTGGTAGGTTTTGTGCTGGCACGATACGCCAATTACTGGAGCATCCTGATGTGAAACATATACATCCAGATTATCAAGTAAGAGCAAATCTAAATGTGGCAACAACTACTATTGGCGCTAAGCAGGCAAACCAAAATCTTGGTCTCACTGGAAAAGGAATTACAGTTTCTGTAATTGATACAGGTATATATCCACATTATGATTTAATCTACCCTACTAACCGAATTGTAGGCTTTCGGGATTTTGTTAATGGACAAACCGTTCCATATGATGATAATGGTCATGGCACACATGTAGCAGGAGCTATCGCTGGAAATGGTGCAGCCTCCAGCCAATATTATAGTGGTGTTGCACCTGAAGCAAATATTGTAGGGGTGAAGGTTTTAGATAATCAAGGAAATGGTTTATTATCCAATGTAATCGCCGGTATTAACTGGTCAATTGAAAATCGATTACGATTAGGTATTCGAATTATTAATCTTTCACTTGGAGCCACCCCGACGACTTCTTATACGCAGGATCCCCTTGCCCTTGCTTGTGAGCGGGCATGGCGTGCAGGGATTGTTGTTGTTGCAGCAGCTGGAAATTCTGGACCGAGCGGAACAATCGATACTCCGGGATATGATCCGATTATCTTGACGGTCGGCGCTGCCAATGACCGGAACACCATTGGTTTACAGGATGATGTCCCCGCAGACTATACGAGCACAAAACCGACTGTCGATGGATTCATTAAGCCTGATATTGCCGTACCAGGAACAGACATTACATCATTGCTATCACCAAATTCCTTACTAGCGAATCAGCATCCTGAAAGTAGAGTCGGACCACATTATTTAACATTATCAGGAACATCGATGGCTACTGGTATTGCATCCGGAATAGTGGCCTTAATGCTACAAGCCTCTCCGCCATACACTCCAGATATCGTCAAAGTTCGGTTGATGGAATCTAGTAAATTTCTTACCCCTCCATTTGTCGGATATTCGCTTGTCACGTCTCTGTTTAATATGACGAGGAATTACAACAGTCTAAGCTAATCGAACTGTAGGTACACGTAGTTTCTAAAATGAAACGATGACTGGAAAAACAAAAGGAAAAATTTAATCATTGGCAATACGTAAAATTGCCAATGATTCTGAATCTTTCTAGCAGATTTAAAAAGGAGTGATAGTAATTAACAAACTTATTATATTAGCGATTATCGGGCTTGTAGCACAATTAATTGACGGTTCATTAGGAATGGCATACGGGGTTACTTCCACATCGTTATTGCTTATGTTTGGAATCTCCCCTGCGGTTGCTTCCGCATCCATTCATATGGCCGAGGTTATTACAACTGCTGCATCAGGGATATCACATATTCGCTTTGGAAACGTAGATAAAAAAATCGTCTATCGCTTAATTATCCCAGGATCCATTGGCGCATTTTTAGGTGCATGCTTCTTAAGCGCAATACCTGGGGAAGTAATCAAACCGTTCATTTCGATTTTCTTATTAATTTTAGGGATATTTGTTATTTACCGATTTCTCTTTAAATGGAACAAAAGTTTATCGAAAAAGAAATGGACGAAAAAAAGATTTATCCCTCTCGGCTTTATCGCAGGATTTTTCGATGCTACAGGAGGTGGAGGATGGGGTCCAATAACTACACCCATTCTATTAACAGATAATCAGATGGAACCAAGAAAAGTAATTAGTTCTGTTGACACAAGTGAATTTGCCATTGCCATTTCATCGACAGTAGGCTTCCTTCTTACATTAGGTTGGTCAACAATCCATCTTCCATGGGTTTTAGGGTTAATGATTGGTGGAATTATAGCAGCACCAATTGCAGCTTGGTTAGTTAAAGTAATGCCTACTAATCTATTAGGAACACTTGTCGGTGGTATCATCATTATGACAAATCTCCGTACACTTTTATTAGCAATAAATCTCCCATCCATCGTTAACCTTTATATCTATAGTATTCTTGGAATGTTATGGCTAACTGCCATTTGCTTTGTTTTATGGAAATTGAAAAAGGAGAAGGGGTTATCAGGAAAGTGAGCTTGGTAACACGGGGAAATCCGGTTGATGGAAGGGACCAAAGGGATTTGGCGCTGAAGATTTAGCTGAAATCCGATTGAAGGAGGGTAGCAAACGGAAAGTGCTAAAATTCAGGATGAAATACCCTTGATGGCTGGTAGCAAACGGAAAGTGGGCTAGAATCAGGATGAAATCTCCTTGATAGAGGGTATTAACGGGAAAGTAACTATAAAATCTTGCCAATTTCCGTTTGGCAGTTGTTATCTAACGGAAAGCTACCACAATTTCTTGCCAATTTCTTTTTGACAGTTGCCTTCTAACGGAAAGTTACCATTATTTCTTGCCAATTTCCTTTTGACAGTGGCCTTCTAACGGAAAGCTACCATTATTTCTTGCCAATTTCTTTTTGACAGTGGCCATCTAACGGAAAGCTACCATTATTTCTTGCCAATTTCCTTTTGACAGTGGCCTTCTAACGGAAAGCTACCATTATTTCTTGCTAAATTCCTTTTGACAGTGCCTTTCTAACGGAAAGTTACGATTATTTCTTGCCAATTTCCTTTTGACAGTTGCCTTCTAACGGAAAGTTACCATTATTTCTTGCTAAATTCCTTTTGACAGTTGCCTTCTAACGGAAAGCTACCATTATTTCTTGCCAATTTCCTTTTGACAGTTGCCTTCTAACGGAAAGTTACCATTATTTCTTGCTAAATTCCTTTTGACAGAGGCCTTCTAACGGAAAGCTACCATTATTTCTTGCTAAATTCCTTTTGACAGTTGCCTTCTAACGGAAAGCAAACGTTATTTCTTGCTAAATTCCTTTTGACAGTGCCTTTCTAACGGAAAGCTACCATTATTTCTTGCCAATTTCCTTTTGACAGTGGCCTTCTAACGGAAAGCTACCATTATTTCTTGCCAATTTCCTTTTGACAGTGCCTTTCTAACGGAAAGTTAACAAAAATTCATGACAAAATCCTTTTGACATTTGCCTTCTAACGGAAAGCTACCATTATTTCTTGCTAAATTCCTTTTGACAGTGCCTTTCTAACGGAAAGTTACCATTATTTCTTCCCAATTTCCTTTTGACAGTGCCTTTCTAACGGAAAGCTACCATTATTTCTTCCCAATTTCCTTTTGACAGTTGCCTTCTAACGGAAAGCTACCATTATTTCTTGCCAATTTCCTTTTGACAGTTGCCATCTAACGGAAAGCAAACATAAAATCCATCCCAAATTCCGTTTGATGAAACGGACCAAACAAAATACAAGCAAGAAATAATAAATGGGGCAGTCCAATTGGAACTGCCCCTTCGCATTTATTTTGTAAAATTCACGACTTCCGTTGCATCTGCTAATGTTATTGCTGACCGACTTGGTTTCGTTTCCGCTAATAGTTTCCCGTTACGGAAGGAATAGCGTACGGCTGCTTGTTTACGAATTACTTCATATTCATTTTCTCCATATAGTACGATAAAGTTTGCTGGCTTTCCATGTTCAATACCATATTTGTCTTCCATATGAAGAGTTTTTGCACTGTTAGCAGTAACCAAATCAATCGAATTTACGATTTGATCATAGCCCATTAATTGTGACACATGAATTCCCATATGAAGCACTTGCATCATATTGCCGGTACCTAATGGATACCAAGGATCAAAAATATCATCAGAGCCAAAGCATACATTTAATCCTGCTTCTAATAATTCCTTCACTCGTGTTAGTCCACGACGCTTCGGATACGTATCAAAACGACCTTGGAGATGGATATTTACAAGCGGATTGGAAACAAAGTTTATTCCAGATAGCTTCAACAAACGGAATAATTTGTAGGCATAGGCATCATTGTAGGAGCCCATTGCCGTTGTATGACTTGCCGTCGTCTTCTCTCCCCAGCCACGTTCATATGCCTCTTTCGCAACTACTTCAACGAACCTAGACTGTTCATCATCAATCTCATCACAATGAACATCGACCAGCTTATTATATTTTTCCGCTAAGTCAAATGCAATTTTTAACGATTCGACCCCATACTCACGAGTGAACTCGTAATGTGGAATCGCACCAACAGCATCCGCACCTAGCTTTAACGCTTCCTCTAGCAGTTCGGCACCATTTGGATAGGAAAGAATCCCTTCCTGAGGAAATGCAACAATTTGAATATCAATATAATCTGCCATCTCTTTTTTCAATTCAAGCAATGCCTTTAACGCTGTTAGCTTTGGATCTGTTACATCAACATGTGTACGGACAAAGCCGACGCCTTGAGCTATTTGCCATTTCAGTACTTTTTTCGCACGTGCTTTAACGTCCTCATGTGTTAACGACTCTTTACGCTGTGCCCAACGCTGAATGCCTTCAAACAAAGTACCACTAATGTTCCATTCTGGCTCTCCAGCAGTCAATGTTGTATCAAGATGGATATGTGGTTCAATGTATGGAGGTAACACAAGTGAGCCGTCCACATTTATTACTTGCTCATGAAGTTCAGCTTCCATAGGATTTTGGGTAATCGAAGCAAACACACCATCTGTTACTTTAATATTCCATAGCCCATCTTTTCCACGTAATTTTGCATTTTGTATTATCATTTAGGATCACCCTTACTTATTTTTGTTTTACTGCTACTTTTACAGCTCCAATATTAGGAACGAGCTTCATTAATACAGTGTAGACAATTCCAGTACCGATTAATGCGTTTAATGGTGTAATGCCAGGAGCTAGCTGTGCAACCGCAACACCAATTGCCCATGCAACAAGTGCAATCCAGTTAACTTGTTGGAACACCATGGTTTCATATTTTTCATAGTTTCTACGTTTAACAATAAAGTAGTCTGCTAAAATAATCGCACCGATCGATGGGATTGCTAACCCTAAAACGTTTAAGAAGCTTGTAAAATTGTTATACATCCACATAGCAAACACCGTACCAATTAGACCGTTTATAATAACAAACACTTTTTTCGGGATGTTGGTAATATTGGCAAATCCTAATCCAGAAGCATATAGTGCATTATCATTTGTTGTCCATATATTTAATCCTAACACGATAATTGCTGGAATCATTAATCCTTGTAAAAATAATACATCAGAAATATCGGATAATCCGTAAGACATCGCACCTACTGCTCCGAAAACAAACATTAAGGAGTTCCCGATGAAGAATGCAATAACTGTTGCGATAACTGCTGCGCGAGGCTTTGCAGAAAAACGGGTAAAGTCTGGCGTCAACGTTCCTGCACTTATAAACGAGCCGATACAGATGGCAAGTGCTGCCGCTGTTGTCATCGTTTGTTCAGGCTCATATGCAAACAATCCTTGGAGCCCACCGATAGAATTTGTTGCTTCTGTTACAGAATAGCCTCCTAAAATTGTAATTAATGGTATGGCGACATAGCTTAAAATTACGAGAGCTTTCATTCCAAAGATTGAAGTTATCGTCATTGCGATTCCGAAGATGAAAATTAGTGCATAAACATTCCAATCTAGCATATTAGCAACCGGAATGGCAAACATTGCAACCCCAACTCCAAACCAACCAACTTGCGTAAAGCCAAGTAAAAAGGATGGTAAGTACGATCCTTTTTCACCAAAAGAATATTTTGCTAATAAATGCGTGGATAATCCTGTCTTCGAAGCGATATAAGAAAGTGCGCCGGTATAAACGCCAAGTGCTAAGTTCCCTAATAATACGATCATAATAAACTCACGAAATGATAAGGCAACACCAAGTTGACCACCAGCTAGCATACTAGCAGAGAAAAAGGTTAGCCCTAGCATAACTGCGAGTGTTTTCCAAAAGCTTTGTCTACTACCTGTTGGCACTGCTTGCCAAGAAAATTCTGAATCTGTTTTTTTCATAGGTATCCCTCCAAGATTGTATTGATACCCGGCTTCAAGACAAAAAAAGAGACTAATCACCAGAATCCTGACAATTAGCCTCTTTCATTATGAACAAAGAATCGCGCACACAGCAAACCATTGCTCATAAAATCCCGTAGCCCTTGCCAGCCTCTCTGGACTGAATTAAAGGTACCATTTATTAAATTATTGTTATTCTAACATAATGATAGAATAGGTGCAATAGAATTTATGAATAAATATTTAATTTATTTTTTTTGTGAAAAAATTTGTTTAACATAATAGTAATTGTTTATGGATGAAAAAATGATAGTTTAGTTAATTGTCATTAATTAAATTAAAAACCAACTGAAGCAAAAGTAATTGTCCTTTGCCAATTGGTTCTTATGTTCCCCCCATATTTCAATAAAACTGCTCAATCATCCCATTGTATTCCTTAAACTCTAATCCTTATTTTGTCATTTTTTCAATTAAGTTATGTTCTATAATCAAATCGGAAACTTGGAGTGCCTGCATGCTTTCTTTAAACCCTTCCTGGCAATCAGTCACTTTCGTTAGTTCCTTCGTCTTCCTTCGATAACAAACTCCATCTGCAAAAACCCCTGTTCCAGCAGCTTCGTAATAATAATCATTGCTAATTGCAGATCCATTTCGGAGGACTACCCATTTATCTTTCATTGTGAATATATTATCTCCCATAACATAATAGCCATTATCCCCCATCCCTAGTAGGTGAAGTATTGTTGGTGTGATATCGATTTGTCCTGCAACACCTTCGATAACTAAAGGATTTATATTTGGTACATGAATATATAGCGGGACTTTTTTATGTAGCTCTGATTTTAATAAAGATTCTATACCTAGCCTTTCGTAAAACTCATCGCTAAATTTTATCCCCGCATCATGATCACCATAAAGTACAAGTACAGTGTTATCCCATAATTTTTCCACCTTTAGTTTGTTAATTAGTTCCCCAATTGCCGTATCGACATAGTGGATTGCCTGCAAATAATTGTTTTCGATTTCTATTCCTGCTTCTAGCTTTAATGTTTTATATGAATTTTGAATTGTATATGGATGATGACTTGATAACCCAACAATGAAGCTATAGAATGGCTGTGTTCCCTTGATTTTATCAATCCCTTGTAAAAATAATTCTTTGTCACTTAAAGCCCATCCAACCGTTTCATTTTCATTAAAGTCCTCCATACTATAAAACCTATCAAATGGATAGTGGTGATACATCAAATTGCGGTTCCAAAAACTTTTTTCATACGCATGTAGTGCAAAAGTATGATAACCTTTTGCCTTTAATATTTTTGGTAATGAATCAAATGCATTTTGATAATAAAGTTGATAGACAGAGCCATTCGCGATTGGAAATAAAGAAGCATTTGCTAAAAATTCCGCATCACTCGTTCTTCCTTGTGCTGTTTGCCAATAAAAATTTTCTACATATATCCCCTCTTTGATGAGGGAATTGAGGTTCGGTGTAATAGCCTGGCCATTTATTTGTTTATTAATAAAAAATGACTCGAATGCTTCTAGCTGAACGACCATCAAATTTTTCCCTTTTGCTACACCAAATGGGACAAGTGCCTCTTTTCTATTTTCTCCTTTGGCAAACCATGCTTTTACTTCTTCCAGCTCTTGATCTGTTATTTGTTTATGTAACCAGGAATTTTTTACACCTTTATACAGATCATAGCTGTGAAACCCGAGTAACCCAACGACATTATAGATAGACTCGTTCCACCAATTATTGAGAAATAAATTTGTTCCGGCTTTTTCAATATACCGATGAATCGGGGGCACTGTTAGGCATATACCGAGAAGCAATGTCAAGCTAGCTGCAATTATCCGCTTTTCCACCGCAATTTTTTTAGGCATTCGCATGAAAACGTTTAGCAACATAATCGGTTGGTCTACAAAAAATAATAGATCCATCCATTTTAAAAGACTAAAAATACTTCCAGTAAGAGAATCAACTTGAAAAGCCTGCCTCAAAACGGAGAATGTAATAAAATCATGAAAATAGCGAAAATACAATGCATCGCTCAGCAATAGCATACTAATAGTAAAGCTTAATATAAGCATGCATAGTTTCCATGCCTTTGTTCGTAAAAATACGAGCCAAAAGGAGAAAATAAGGATACTTCCTATCGTCACGGATAAAAACGGCAAACTGGTATATTTAATTTCCAAATCATAGCCGAAATATAGTAATTTTAGTCCAGTAATGACGATAAAAAAAATATAAAATAAATAATTGAAAAGCAAATTCTCACCTTCATTATTAAATAAATCTCACATTCCTAAAATTTCCGTTCCCTCTTTTAATCTCCCACTATTTCTCTAGTTTTACTCCTAGTAAAACCATTTTTTGCCGAAATAACCCATTTGTTTAACAGCGAGAAAACACTAACAAAAATTCTAGCGAATATAGGTTAATTTTTCATTTTATTGGAAAAATAACATAACGGTAGCATTTGAAAGAAACCGAGAAAAGGAGCATGAAAATCGATGGAAAAACGAGAAGAAAATATGCACGGCGAGCAAATACAAGGAAAAGATAGCAGCGATAATTTATCTAAAGAAGAAAAATTGAATTCCATGCTTTTATCTACTCCGGAGATAATTACTTGGATGGACTGGGAGCAATCAAGCTCCATAGATGAATAACCGGTTGATCATTATTTTATTTCATATGAAAGGGAGCATCGATTTTATGCTCCCTGCTGTTTTACTGATACTAACCCAATGAAGTTTTTCTAAATGTAACGATTTCAAATTCAGTTTCAGCGTCTAATTTATATCACGACGAATCTCGACAGGTATATAAATGAGCCATTTGAGCTAAGAACTATTTGATTTTCGTAGGTAGCATTATTCTTTTTCTTTATACAAATAATACCCGCTGCAATTGAAATAACTACCTCTCCTGTCCGGGGAGTAAATGGAATTTATTCGAATCTCAATAGGTATCGTAACAGTAAAACGTTTGTCATACGAATTATCGCATTCGTTTTTCCATTTTGATAAGGATTCCATATTTTATTGCTCCATTGTAGTATCTGCACATCTACTCCTATCTTCTATTCTACTTCGTACCACGTTTATTTCGTTTCACGGTGTAATGTACGTCTTTTTAAACGCGGACAGTACTTCATCAATTCGATCCGTTCCGGATTATTTCGCTTATTTTTCGTTGTAATATAGTTTCTATCGCCTGTCTCTGTACATGCTAACGTGATTTTTACTCTCATTTTTGACTCCTCCAAATTGTATTTATAATCCTATAAACGCTGGTAGTGGATCGCGAAAAGATGACCAATTCATTGTCATCTCCTCATCTGTTAATAAACATTGATCTAGTCCGCTTTCTATTTCCTGTTTATTCCAATCAATCCCAATAAAGACTAATTCCGTCATTCGATCGCCATATTCCATCTCCCATCTCTCTAATATTTCTGGTTCATTTTTCAGGATTTGATTTCTTTCCCTCTCCGGATAAGCAGCAAGCCACAGCCCTGCAGCTTGGAATATAATAGACGGACCTGCTTGTGACAGTAAACCCGCCATATTATTACGAGAGGCTAGCCAAAAGAAGCCCTTCGCTCGAACAATATTTTCCGGCATTTCTTCCAGCCATGCCATCCATCTTTCCGGATGAAACGGTCTTCTTCTTCGATATACAAAAGAAGAAATACCATATTCCTCTGTTTCTGGTACATGCTCTTCATTTAGTTCCTTTATCCATCCTGCACCTTGGCTTGCTTCCTCAAAATTAAATAAACCTGTGTTTAAAATCGATGTTAACGGAATCTCTCCATGATAGCTTTCGATTATTTTTCCTATTGGATTTAGTTTTCTTAATACTGCTTTTAATTTCAAAAGACTTTCTTCATCTATCAAATCAATTTTATTTAAAACAAGGACATTAGCGAATTCAATTTGGTCGATTAATAAGTCAACTACATCTCGAGAGTCAAATTCATTCGTTGCCTGCATTCGGTCGAGCAAGCTTTCCCCTGAAGCAAAGTCATGCCAGAAGCGATTTGCATCGACAACTGTCACCATCGTATCGAGCCTACAATATTTTGACAGGTTGATTCCAAGGTTGTCATCTACATATGTAAAGGTTTGAGCGACTGGAATCGGTTCTGATATACCTGAGGATTCTATTAAAATATAGTCAATATCCCCTGCCTGAACGAGTCTTTCTACTTCGATCATTAGATCCTCCCGTAACGTACAGCAAATACAGCCGTTTTGAAGCTCCACAAGCTTCTCATTTGTTCGGGAAAAACCTCCTTGCTTCACTAACGAAGCATCGATATTAACCTCACTCATATCATTTACAATAACGGCAATTTTTTTGTTTTCTCGATTTTTTAATACATGATTCAGTAATGTCGTCTTTCCCGCTCCTAAATAGCCACTAAGAACGGTTACTGGGATTTTTTTCATTGATTCACCTCTTGATAATAGTAATCATTCCGATTTAATAAGTAAAAAACTATTAGTTACGTTCTTCTTATGAACATAACAAATAGTCTTTCCACTTATCTTCTGTTATAAATCGTAATGATTCCGATTTATATTGTACAAATTATTCTCTTTAATTTCAAGTAAAAATTTTATTTTATTTATAGCATCAAAAAAATGGCAGGAGATCACATCCGTCTTAATATCAAGAAATCCAATAAAATCCTATAAAATACAGTAAGAAGCATCAAGAAAAATAAAAATATTACTAGCCCAGAACGCTACACTATTAATACGTACGAACAGGCGAAATAAGATGAACATAGGAAGAATTACCCAACGGCTCAATTAAAGCAGGTCTCATTGCGCCTCCAAAGCTTATCTTAATTTCTTCTTCCTTAATTTCTCTTAATGCCTCTATTAAGTACCTTCCGTCAAAGGATATTGTTAATTCTTTCTCCCCATTTATCGTTGTAATATTTTGTGTTTCCTCGATTTGACCCACTTCTGTTGCAGTAGATGAAATTCTTAGCTTTTCACCTTTCTTGATTGCTAATTTTACATTATTATTTTTCCATTCGCTCGAAAATATCGAGGCTCTATCAATCCCTTTTAATAAAAGGTTCGTGTTCATCGTAATTATTGTATTCCATACTTTTGGAAACAAGCTGGATACATTAGGATAAATCCCTTCAATTAATCTAGCATAAAGGGTAATAGTTTTCGTTTGAAACACAATATAGCTACCGGTTAGAAAAATCTGCAGTAAACGATCGTCAGATGATAGTAGTTTTGCTAGATGATTTAAACTTGTACTAGGAACAATATACGAACCATGTATATTCGATATAATCGGTAGCTCACGTAAAGCTAAACGTTGAGAATTTGTTGCAACACATTGGAGATGATTTTCTGCAAACGTCATATGTACCCCTGTTAAAACAGGCTTAGAATTACTTTTAGAAATAGCAAATGTCGTTTGTTTAACCATTTCGATTAAATCCGAACATTGAATTTCCGCATGCTTTGTTTCATATATTTCAGGAATACTTGGATATTGCGAGGGATCAAAGCCATTCACTTTTATTACTATTTCCTCAGACTGAATAGTAGCTACCTGTGCTTCATCTACTTTTATACAAATATCGTTTGGTAATTTCTTTGCTATTTCTAACAAATATTTTGCCGATATTACTACACTACCTGTCGCATAAACATTCAATACCTGTATTACCTTAATAGTAGAAGGAATAATTGTCTCAATGATAATATCTGAATCCCTGCCGATGAGCGTTAATCGATCAGTTGAAGCAACTAGTTTAATTCCAGAAAAAAAAGGGAAAGCTGTTTTATTCGATATCGCTTTACTAACATCTGTGATTGCTTTATTAAAATATTCCTTGCTTATGATAATTTCCATGAAGTGTCCTCCCGTAAATTCCTTTTGTTCACTATTTGGCAACTCATTGAATAAATAAAAAAAGGTAGATTCGATGGTTGGAGAGAAATTCCAATAACCAACATCCACCTCAACTCTCTTCCTATCTAGTAACCTATAAATTTAACAAAAATAGTATCCCCTATCCACCCTCACGAAAAGAAAATCAATACCTGGTAGTAATTTGTATGACTTATAAACGGTAATATTGTTACAGTAATGGGTATAAGCTGTAATGAGGACTCGAACCTCTTTAGGTTACCCCGAAACCTTTACCATTGGACAACGTGACAGGTTGTTTTTGATTTTTGGTATTCGCCTTTTCATATTCGCTACCTGCTAGCTTTCCTTCTTGCAGATTACTCCATTAAATCGGTTTTCCAATTAAGCTCTTGAATTTTCATATCTAGTAACCGGTATTGCTGTGATAAATCATCCACATGTTTTTGTGCTTCTTTGACATTAATGGTTGTAACATATTTAATTTCCGTTCTGGAATACCGATCAATTCTAACGTTCGCCTGTTCCAGTAGCTCACTATAAATTTTACGTTCCTGGCCAATTATTTCTCGACTAGTTAATGCATCCGCTAAAGATTGCCTTTCGTCAAAACTAGTCAATAAATTAGTTCTATTAATATGTCGAATTAAACTTTTTAGTTTTTTTAATAGATCTGTTAACTCTTCCATAATTACTTTTGGATCCTCACTCGGTTGATCCCCATCTTGTACTCTTACATTTTGGAAGAGTCGATTTCTTAATTGTTCTACCTTTTTTTGATAATCTGTTCGGATAATTAATGCCTCTGCCAATTTCATTGCTTCTCCCCCTCACACGTACATTACTAACCCTTTCCGTTTATATTCTTCCAATCCTACAAAGAATCCTTCTCCAACTTCTCTATACTTTGGGAAACAAATATTTTATTATATTTATGTTTTACTTGAAGAAGGAAATGATAGTAGCAATCCAAATCAGCGTGAGAACTATTATACAGACAAGCGAGCTATATTTTGTTATGCGAAGAAGCTCATCCGATAGCTCCGGCTCTTCCTTAAACTTCCAACGGTTTCCCCACATAATCAACTCTCTTGGATCAACAATACCAAGAAATAATAAAAAATAAATGGGAATACATAGAACTGCACAAATAAAAACCATATCCGGATCCTCCTCCAACGGTTTGGATGGAAAATAATATACTTATCCATACGTTTCAATCGCTCCTATAGTTTCAGATTATTCCCTCCTTTCAAAATTTAACTTGTATGTAAAAGAAAATAACCAAATGTTTTACTGTTCATGAAGTAGTTCTACATTTTTTGAAAAATAAAAAAGGACAGGAGCATGATTCCTGTCCTCTGAGTCCATTTACTAGCGACGGCCGCAAATTTCGTCTAAAATGTCATCAATAATGTCTTGTACATTTCCGTTATTACCATTATTTCTATTATCTTCTGCACCAGCCACTTGGCCATTTGCTCTGTCTCCAACGATAACTATGTTTTCCGCTTGGACAAATAAATCATCAACTACTAGTAGGGCTCTTGTTCTATTTCTATTATGATTTCTACTCATACTTTTCCCTCCTTTCTACCTGCTTGTTTACTATATGTACAATAAGAGAGCTTTGCGTGTTCAAGTACACTACATAAAATGCCTTTTTTTGCTGGTTTTTCATCTAAAAAAACGACCTAGGCAAAGCACCATTTGCGCCCAATTCTAATATGCTATGAAGTAAAGCTGTTCAGTAGAAAGGAAGGAACGGTATGCAGAAAGATCAGCACCAGAACCACTCGATGGAGCCAACTCCTAAAGGAAATCATAAAGATCAAATGACGAAGCCATCAATGCCATATTTTCCTGGTATGCGGGTACAAAGAAATACCGTTATTCCGGAGGTTGCAAGTACGCCTATACAACCACAACAACAAGCTATTTCTACAGCCTATGTGAATGCACCGGTCGTAATTGGAGAAACGACGATTCAGCTTAACCTTGATGGAAATACGGAATTCCCTGAGCCAGTTCTTGAGATAAAAGAAATAAAGCGTAATTTAAAACTAACGCAATGCCGCTTGCTTCTACCAACAAATAAGTTATTTTTAAAAGGGGTTGTACGTAAAAATATTACTTATGCTACGCCAAAGCAATCCACAGCTCGGTATATTGTCTCGCGAATTCATTCCTTGACAACGGATATCCCGTTTGAAGCAGTCACCGAAATTGAATTTATTAACCAACCAATTTTCCATCCTACCCCTGAACAAGAAAATTTCTTTTTCTTCGCTAAAGAGAAACTAATACCTGATTTTTCACACAAAAGAAGGCTGCTTTCTCGAGACTTCGCCCTACATGAACA
Source organism: Perspicuibacillus lycopersici (assembly GCF_025660475.1). Lineage (GTDB taxonomy): Bacteria > Bacillota > Bacilli > Bacillales > Caldibacillaceae > Perspicuibacillus > Perspicuibacillus lycopersici. The sequence goes on along the minus strand of NZ_JAOUSF010000004.1, from coordinate 267,952 downwards.
AGTAACAAAAGAGGTTTTTAACGAGGAGCCTTACTGTGAATTGATTTCTAGTAAATTTATCGAGTTTGATGAAGCGATTGATCGTAAAACAGGCAGGGTTATTGGAATTTTAGGAGAACGTATGGAGGTACCGTTTGACGAAGGAACCTTTTACCAAATGGAAGAAAAAATGATCGTAGAAATCACGCTCAGAGTTTTACAGAAGCAGCAAGTAATAATGGACTAATAGTCTATCCCCTTTATATTACTTCATATAAAACAGGCAGGTAAGTACTCTCTAACCTGCCATTGTTTTTTACGAATTATATCCATATTTTCCCCAAATTAAAAATCAATTCGATTTGGACCATAATAGTGAATTTCCTCCGAAATTCCTAGAACACCATCTTGGTAGTAATTATGTCTTTTAACTTCCACATTTTCCATATCATCGTCATCTTGAATACCAGCAACTCGACCATTTCGAACAGGACTGTTTCGATCACCAACAACCACAATATTGTCTGCTCGAATAATGAGATCGTCTATATCAACGACTGCTCTTGTCCTTCTATTATTTCTACCCATCCATTTCACCCCTTACATATTTTTGTATATCGTATGTCCGGTTTTCTCTTTTTGACATGTACAACTTCACTAGAGAAAACGATATTTGCTACAGTTTCCTCTCCAATTATTCAAAATGGAAAAAAGGGCGATATTGGGAGTGGCAAACGCTTATACATTCTGACTTGCTTGAAAATATAGTAATACTGTAACAAAAATCAAATGAAAAGGAGAGAAACAGATGTCAGAAAATCACAACAATAAAGGAACAGAATCTAAAGATTCGAAAGCGTCCACACCATATTATCCAAAAAAGAAATCGAAACAAAAAAATACTGTCGTTCCAGCTGTACACAATAAACCAGTTCAACCACATGCAATTCAAAAAGCTTATGTAAAAGTTCCAGTAGTACTTGGAGAAACTACTATTCAAATCGATATGGACGCAAAAATCGAGTTCCCAGAGCCTGTTCTGGAAATCAAAAAGATCAAGAAGCATTTGAAATTAACACAATGCCGTCTATTACTTCCTACGAACAAACTATTCATTAAAGGTTTTGTTCGCAAAAATATCCAATATGCTACACCGAAAAAAGCAGATGGTCATCAAGTGCTTTCTAGTATCCACTCCTTAACAGTAGATATTCCTTTCGAAGCAGTTACAGAAATTGATTTCTTAAATAAACCACATTTCCATTCCAACCCAGATACAAACGACTTTACATTCTTTAGTTCTAGTAAATTGCCAAAAGGATTTTCACAAAAAGAACATCTACTTTCTGGAGATTTCTCCCAATACGATCAAATCAGTGGAGAAGTTTTCAACGAACTTCCATACTGTGAGCTATTGTACAGTAAATTTATTGAATACGATGAAGCACTTGACCGTGAAATGGGAGTTGTATATGGTCCAGACGGTGAACTTATTAATGCCCCATTCGAAGAAGGAACCTTCACAAAAATCGAAGAAAAAATGGTCGTTGAACTTACTCTTAAAGTACTTCAAAAACAACAAGTTCACATTGATAAGGACTTTCCACACCATCCTCATCCAAAATACTAATAGAAAGCAAAAAGCAGCCAGAAATAAAAATTTTTGGCTGCTCTATTCTTTCCATCTTATTATCGGGGAGGAAGAGATAGAAAATTCAAAAGTATTGATATTTAAAAATCGTGAGCATATTCCTTCATATATCGTAATAGAAAGAGGCATAATAATACAGTAGTAATTTTACAATAAATGGTATTAATCGAAAGAAGGAAAATAACGATGAATTTCAAGAATATTACTATTGCTGGTAGCGGCGTTTTAGGAAGTCAAATTGCCTACCAAACAGCATTTCACGGATTTAATGTCACTGTATATGATATTACTGATGAGGCACTTGAAAAAGCCAAGGAAAAAATTAAGAAACTAAAAAAACGATATCAGGAAGATCTTGATGCAAGTCAGCAAGACGTCGATAATGCCTTTGATCGAATTACATTCTATTCTGATTTATCCAAAGCAGTTTCAAATGCTGATCTTGTTATTGAGGCAATACCTGAAGTAGTTAAGATTAAAACAGAGTTTTACAAAGAGTTGGGGCAAGTAGCACCTGAAAAAACAGTATTTGCAACAAACTCTTCTACGTTGCTACCTAGCCAATTTGCTGAAGCTACTGGTCGTCCAGAGAAATTTTTAGCTTTACACTTTGCCAATGAAATTTGGTTAAATAACACAGCGGAAATTATGAAACATCCAGGCACAGATAGTACTATCTTTGATGCGGTAGTAGAATTCGCAAAGAGTATAGGTATGGTTGCCTTACCGTTACATAAAGAACAGCCTGGCTACATTTTAAATTCCTTACTAGTTCCATTATTAGATGCAGCGGAATTACTTTTGTCAAAAGGAGTTGCCGATGTAGAAACCATCGATAAAACATGGATGATTGCAACAGGTGCCCCTAAAGGTCCATTTGCTATTTTAGACGTTGTAGGTATCACCACTTCTTATAACATAGTAAATGCTAAAGCTGAGGCAACAGGAGATCCAGAGTTTAAAAAATTAGCGGAGTTATTAAAGACGGAGTATATTGATAAAGGAAAACTAGGCGTAGCAACAGGAGAAGGATTTTACAAATATCCAAATCCAAAATTTTTAGAACCAGATTTTCTAAAAAATTAATTTTTTACAAGGCAGAAGCTGGGACAAAAGCAAGAAGACGCATTATTTTAGCGAAGGAAATATTGGTAGACTTCTGTGGGATAAAGTGGCAATGGCTGGACCCAACAGTGTGGAACAAGAGAGAGATGACCACCATCCCATGGAAAACGAAGAATATTTCCGGAACGGTTTATAGTCGCTAATCAATGCATTGTATATCTTTTCTTTGATGAACAAGCATTTGTCCCTGCTACCCTCTATATACAAAGGACAGAATCTCTATCCTTTGTATTTTAATATCACCCTATTAAATAGTCTGTCTCTCAATTAATTTTACCATTATTTCCTCATGAGAAGGATTTCTACTGCCAATTGATTGGCGAAATAGTTTTCTTCCTATTTCAACTAAAGGAATTTCGAGTGTTGTTATATGCATCATTTGGGCAATTGGTTGGTTATCAAATCCCATGATAGAAAGATCACCAGGTATTGCTATATCTTTTTCCTTACAACAAGTGATAATTCCTGCAGCTACAATATCACTAGTTACTAACAGCACGGTTGGTGGGTCTTGTAATCTAGTTAATTGTTCGATTACCTTTACCCCATCTTCAAATTTATTACAATCATAAAAAATATAATGAGGATCAAAAGATAGATTTTCCTTTTTCAAAAAGTCTTTGTACGCCTTCTCCCTTTGTTTACTGTTGGCACCTGATTTTCTTCCTACACAGTAGCCAATTTTTTGATGTCCTTTGTTATGAAGATACTCTAATGCATTAAAAAAACATTTATAGTGATCAATAAATGTGGAAGACACATTTTTTCCCCTTGCATCTTCACATAACACAATGGGTCCGTATTGAACATATTCGTCAATGACCTCCCATTCACAGCTTCTTGAACAAATAATTAGTGCATCGATTTGTTTATGTTGTAGCATCTTTAATGCTTCAAGCTCCCTAGTTTCTTCATAATTTGTTTGAAATAAAACGAGCTTGTAATTATTTTTTACCGCTTCATTGGCAATCCCTTCTAACATCAGACCAAAATAAGGAACATCGGTATATGGAATCGCTACCCCAACAAGAAAGGTTTCCCCTTTGCTTAAATGCACTGCATTTATATTTCGTTGGTAATTAAATTCCTCAATTGCCCGCAGTACTGCTTCCCTTTTTTCCTTCCTTACATATGGATGATCATTTAACACACGAGAAACGGTTGTAACGGAAACGCCTGCGCTCTTTGCGATGTCTTTTATATTTGCCACGGTTATATCCCCTTTACATACTCTCTTGAATAAGCAAACATATTATCAAATCAACTTACTTCGTTTTTCATTTTACTATAGAAAATCTAGTAATTTTATTTATCGTTTCCATCTTCTTATGTTTTGCTAATCTGATATTACCACCATTTGCATTTTAAAAGAACTATCATTTCTTCTAAATAAATGGAAGTTGATTATGAAATGGTACACCTTTTCAAATGCACTTTTACGTACCTCTAATATTTAGGGATAAAAAGAAAAGAAATGTTCCTCTTAAATAGAAGAACACTTCACAAAGGTGTAACGCCGCACACTTGCGTAACGCCACCGATACAAGAGTAATTTATGAAACGCGTTTCAGTGCAAGAAAAAATTTTTCAAGCGAAACACGCTACAAACATACAACCAGTATTATTTTAGAAAAACATAATACTTATTAGTATTCCTACCCTATTTTTCCCCTTTTCAAACTTTCTAAGACCATAACTTTTAATATATTTCCATTAATTAACATATTAGTTAACTCCTTCAAATACGAAAAAAAGACTTATCCATTAGAAGGATAAGCCCAAATATTCTCTTGAATTCATTATATTTATTTTCGAAAAACGGTAATAACAATTGCTGGATTGTATTTTAATTTTCACTTCTTATTTCCTTTAAAAGCCCTTCAAACCATTGAACATTTACTAAATGATGGGAAAGTGAATTTTCTAGCATTTTTTTAAAAGGTATCGAAATTGTTTCGGAATGCTGGATCGAATGTTCTAGCAAAGATATTTTCTCTTTTGTTTGTTCGATTTGAATTTCCATTAGCTTGATTAGCTCTTTTTTGTCATATTCATCCGCAAACAGCATCGCAGCATAAAAAGATAAATTGATATAATCAGTCTTAGAGCCATATTGGAACATTAATTTTTCAAACTCTTTATTTCCTAGTTCCGTAATAATATAATTACGTGTCTCTCTCGTGTTGTCTAATTGCTCAACCTTTTGAATATATTGTTTTTCCTCTAACTGTTGAAGATTATAATAAAAGGATCCTTTCGTAAAATTTACGATATATTTATAATGTCTCTCCTCCATTAAAGCTAACAACTCATATCCATAAGAGCCAGGATTTTGCTTCAATAAACCTAAAATAAGTAATGGTATCAAATAATCACCCTCTTTATGCTAAAAGCTATTCTATTCCTTGTTGATTTGCACGAGTTGTAATTGAAATTCTTCATAGGATATTTTTCCTAATGACAGGTCCATTATTTTCATATAGATCATTTCTGCTTTGCTATATGTTCTAGAAGAAATAAGATTTAACAGCTCATCTTCATTTGTTAATGGTTCCATTACATGTTGCTTATTAGAGAAAGCTTCAAAATAGCGGAAACCAAATTTTCTTTGTGAAATGGCATCCATATGAATACCATCTGGATTAGATGTTAGCCCTGCTGCTGTAACAAAAAAACAATTATCTTGTTCCAAAGCAAATTTTTGTAGCTGTTGATTAATGAAGGTATATTCCGTACAACCTTTTCCAAATCCATCTTTTCCTAAAAAATCACCTAAACCACCAATAATAAGCGGAATATCTGGTGCATTCAATTCCTTTCTAAAGGCATCCATAATGGAGAGTAATTTGTTGTAATAAACTTTGTAGTTCCCATTCATACTATCACTTTCCCCTTGATGCCAAAGAATCCCGGTTAATTTACTAGTTTGCATAGCAAATTTCGCTTCCATGATTGCATGTTGAAATAGTGTTTGATCTGGAGCCCATTCATCGAGCGTGCTTCCACCTTCTGCACAAGGGATAAATCCTATCATATCCTCTTGATTTTTCCGACACCATGCATCTGCAAATGAACCAGCCAAACTTATTCCTGCAACCGGTCGATCATAATGGATCGGCTCTGTCATCATTTGCCATCGACCATTCCGCAGCATTTGAATTCTTTCATTAATAATCGGTGGTACGTCATGGATAAATCCCCGTCCCGCCATATTTGATTGACCTATTAGTAAAAATGATTGAATCATTTTTTTCATCCTCTCTTTTTGTATTATTTACAAAAGAATATTGCGTGTTCCTTTTTCTATTGAATACTTACGTAGTTTCCAACTTACAAATATTATTTTCGTCTAATTAGACTATGAACACGTAAATATTATAGTCTAATTAGACTATAAGTCAATGATTTTTCCATTAATTTAAGTGCAAATAAAAAAGCCCATTGTCTCAGGCTTTTCCATTCTCTCTCTCCTATTTTATTAAGTAAAAGGTATATGGTCTGATAAAACCAGATGGACTCTCCTTACCAAAAAATTCCCAAAATAGCACCTAGTACAGATGTGGATAAAATTACCGTAATGATTTGCGTTTCCATACTATTCATCTCCTTTAATCTATAAATTTCTTATTTAATTTTCCGTCAAGGATATGAATTTTTTAGAAAAACTCATATAATCCATCATTAAAATAGTGAAACTCTTCCGAAGAAACTCGATAGCGTATATACCCGTCATAAAAAGTATTTAAAAGTTCCGGATCATCTACAAAATCACTTATTGCTAATGATATATCATAGCGAGGGTCTCCCACCGTCATTCCAGCTATATCAATGAAAAGTTTCACTTCTCCATTTTTCACTAACACATTATCTGTTGTGCAGTCCCCATGTATCATCGTTTGTTTCACTGAAAAAGGTTTTCTAGCTATTAGCTGATTTAGCAATTCTTTACTGCCCTCTGTTTGCCCATTTTCAACATAATATTGAGCTTTAACAAGCTGTCTTTCTAGCCAATCATTTTTCTGCTCAAGTACCTTAATAGGTTCCTTTTCATGGAATTGATGAAGAAATAACCCGAAGCTTTTAATTAGAGATTTTCGTTCAGTAAGTGATTTTGCTTCCCGTAAAGCAGTGGTTAATGTCGTTCCATTCTCAAACGACACAATCAGATTACTGCTATTATCATCCTCTATAAATCCATAATAATCAGGAACTGGTATCTGTTTTTCTATATTTATGTTCTCTAATATCCTTGCCTCTTCCTTTAGCCACATTCGATATTTTTCCTTGAATGCACTTTTTAGTAGATATAAACCTTTAATTGTCTCAATTTTACGGACTTCAGAAGTGCATCCTTGTTCAACAAGTAAATCCACCGTATTTATTTTACCGATTATTTCTTCAATCTTTCCCCTCAAACTATCATTCATCTACTCACCACTCACTTTCTTTTCAATATCCATCAAATTATGAATATTTTATCAAAAATATCCCCTTTATTCTAAATATCTCTATTATTCTTTTTTTCCAGCTAATCTCCCACATAGCACAAATAGCTAGTTTGGAAAGGGAGGCGAAAACATCTAGAACTTATGCCAGTCCGAATAACAACTTTATCCGGCCACAAAAAAGGACTATCCCTTAAGGGAAAGCCCTGTTCTTCTCACGCTTTTTTACGAAATCTATTTTTTCTCACTTAAAAGAGAAATTGGAGATGTTTTTTATGGTATTGGTAAGAATTATTGGTTCGTTACAATTTTGTATAACAAAAATAGAAATCACTCAAAACCCGCTCCTCAAACCCGCATTCTTCCGTTCGAGTTAAAATAAAGATTTCCGACGGAACCCCCATTTTGGACCTTTTTTGATTCAAAAATGACCGTTTTTCCACCTGTTTTTCCGCATTTTTTTCACGTTTTTTCGGGAGTTAAAATAAAGTCTTCCGATTTTGGAATGAAAAATAGGCGGAGAAATGAATAAGGGAAATAAGAAAAAACATGGAGAAAAGATTGAATGAGACCTTCGGTCTCTTATTGAATAAACACCTTAGTGAAATATTGAAAAAAGCCTGAATTGGTGAGGGTTCAAACATGATTAGCTAGGATAAAACTATTTAGTTATTATTGATTTTCTATTGAATTATACCAGAAAAAATCCCGGGTTCCTAATGAGGAAAACCCGGGATTGTATTGAATCAGAATCGAAAATCGGAAATATTTATTTTAACTGAGATCGAGCCTGAATCGGAAATGTTTATTTTAGTTCGGAAGAGTTTATTATTTTGTTACAATTTAAGGTTTAACGATGTTACTACTTCCACATGCGCCGTATGCGGAAACATGTCCACTGGCTGAATATACTCTACATCATATTTTTTCATTAAGCGATTCAAGTCTTTTGCTAATGTTGATGGGTTACAGGAAACGTACACTACTTGCTTGGCGTTCGTTTGTAAAATCGTATTTAGCAATGCGTCGTCACAGCCGGATCGTGGTGGATCGACGACGACGACATCTGGCTGCCAGCCGGATTTCACCCATTTTGGCATGACTTGCTCTGCCTTGCCAACTTCGTAATGAGCATTTTTGATTCCGTGGCGTTTCGCGTTTTTCTTCGCGTCATCTATCGCTTCTTTAATTACATCCATACCCCGAATTTCCCCTGCTTTACTTGCTAGCCATAAACCAATTGTCCCAACACCACAATAAGCATCTACCACTTTTTCGCTGCCAGAAAGCTGGGCAGCTTTTTTCACTTCATCATATAGCTTCACTGTTTGTAGTGGATTCAATTGGAAAAAGGCACGTGCAGATAATTCAAAGCTTAAATCACCTAATGATTCTTGAATCACCTGTTCGCCACTTAGATGAATCGTTTCCTCGCCAAAAATTAACGATGTTTTTCTTCCATTAATGTTTTGAATGATCGATTTTACTTCTGGTAGCCGTTTTTGAATTTCTGCGATAATCATGTCCTTTTTCGGTAGCTCTTTTTGCGCTGTAATTAAGACAACTTGAACCTCGCCAGTCGTTATCCCGGCACGTGAGACAACGGTACGAACAACCCCTTTGCGCTTCCGTTCATCATAGATCGGAATATTTAAGTCCGCTAAAATTCGTTTTACTACTGTCACCGTTTTATTCGTGGAAGGATGCTGTACCATACAGTTTGGAATATCGATTAGCTGATGGGTATTCATACTATATAGACCTGCGATTACTTTGCCTTTTTTCAGCCCTACCTGGAATTGACTTTTGTTACGGTAGCCCCATGGATTTTCCATACCGATTGTTGGTCGAATATCTAGTTTTCCAATATTCAACTTTGTATGACGCTCTAACGATTGAATGACAATATCGCGTTTTTCCTTTAGCTGTTGCTCATATTGTAAATGCTGTAATTGGCAGCCACCACATTCCTTATAAATTGGACATGGTGCTTTCACACGAAACGGTGATTTTTTGCGAATTTCTTTAATTCGTCCTTCTGCAAATTTATGTTGAATATTGGTAGCCTCGACTACTACTTCTTCATTAGGAAGTGCACCTGGCACGAACACTACCTGCTTTTTGAAATAACCGACACCTTCACCATTAATGCCTAGTCGTTTTATAGTTAACGGGAATACTTGTCCTTTTTGTATTTGCACGTTCGTTTGTTTATCCATTTAATGTGCTCCTTATTTTCTAAAAATCGGATGCTTACAATCAGTTATTTTCCTTACATACGATAAATCCATTTATTTATATACAAACTATTATTTTATACTAAAACGAATGCCATGAAAAGTTTCGCAACCCCTTCTTCTAATTGTAATTTTTCCCTGTCAAACAAAAACAAACCTAGATTTCTGGAAATTTACCAAAATCTAGGTTTTTCATGCGCAACACCATACATTATTTGAAAGAAAAAGCTAGTTCGATTAAACTGCTTTTCGCTGAAAATAAATATAGCCACAAAGAAAAAATAACAAAAAGCCCCCACCTACTACTGTAATTAATTGTTCCCATGGGATAAAAAAGACATCCTTTGTATCGCCACCAATATACATCATGGAGAATGGCTGTGCCCATGGATAATATGGTCCTACCTTTTCGGAGTTCACAGCTAAAATGGCAGGAAGGGTAAAAATCACATTGACTGCTAACGGTGCAGCAAAGCTCTTAAACATTAAGGACATCCATAGCTGTAATGCTGCCAACGGGAAGGTGGCAACCCAACCACCAAGAATACTTTTCCAAACAATTTCCATTGGGAATGGATCGGTATATTGATGAATAAAGCCAATGGTAACAACTGCTCCAAGATAAAGAACTTGCATAGCAAAAATAAGAACGATTAGTAATAAATATTTCGCTATAAACACTTTCCCTCTTGTCACCGGCAATGCTAATAGCTGCTTCCAGCCGCCAGCCTGATGCTCATAACGACAAATGGTACTTGCTAAAACACCGGTGATTAATGGCAAAAATAATAAAGCATAGGTCAAATTCATTACCATCAAAGTACTAAACCAATGATTAATTTCATCCGGAAACATATCCGTGCTGACAGTTAATCCAAGGATCATTCCGACGATCGGTCCAACAAACATAATAAACGTTATTTTGGACTTTCGAAGCTTCAACCATTCGGCATCCAGTAAATGATACACTTATTTCACGTCCCTTCTATGAAAATCTAGCATTCCAATGAAATATAAGATAAACCCTACGGCAAGCCCTAGCCATACATTGATTAAAGGTTCATCCCATTGGTTCATTAATGATGGCCATTTCCAAATCAACCAATCCGGTATCACATAGGCAGAGTAACTAAGAATAACACCTATCACACCGATGGAAACCGGGATTCCTTGATTCGTACTGACAAAAGAAACCCACAACTGCAAGCCTAAAACAGGAAATGCTGCAAATAATGGATAGAAGGAATACATAAATAACTCCCGATAGGGAACTACTTCACCTAAATCTAGAAATAATCCGTATATAAATGTAAATACAGTAAGTAGACTAGCGGAAAGCAGCAGTAAAAACAGTAGCACTGTATATTTTGATAAATAAATACTGTATTTAGAGACAGGCATGGCAACAAGCTGTTTCCAAGCATTTGTTTCATTTTCAATACTTGCCATAAACGATGTTAAAATGACAATTCCTAAAATAATCGCAAACGGTGTAATGGATGAGGTATTTAACAAATAGAAAAGCCAATCATCCTCACTTTGCTGCAATAAATAATCTTTACGCACACTGTAGTTGACGATTTGTAGAGCAACCACTCCAATGGGACCTAATACTGTTAAAAACCAAATTCCTTTACGTTTGATTTTCATTAATTCTATTCCGATTAGTTTTCCAATCATCAGACACGCTCCTCCTCCGCCGTCATTTGTAGGAAGATATCCTCCAATGATCGTTTGTCCTCCTCCACTCGATAAATATCGTGTCCATTTTGGACGAGATTGCGAATAATTGCTGCTATCTCTTGATCTGTTTTATCAACCAATAAAATTTTCCCATCATGCAGTTCCCCTTGAATGCCCTTTGCCATTAACGAACGCCAAGCCTTTTCGCTTTCATTTACCTTTACAACAACACTTTGCTTCGAAAATGTTCGCATAACATCAATAGAATCTTGAAAAATCATTTTTCCTTTACTTACGATACCTACCGTTGTCGCAATTTGATCAATTTCCGACAAAAGATGACTAGAAATTACGATCGTCATTCCATAAATAGAAGGTAATCGTTTAATTAGATTCCGAATCTCGATAATCCCCGAAGGATCTAATCCGTTCGTCGGTTCATCTAATATTAATAATTCTGGACGGTTTAACAGAGCTGCCGCAATACCTAGCCTCTGCTTCATTCCAAGGGAAAAGCCCTTCACCTTTTTATTTGCAACATCCGATAAACGGACAATCTCTAAAACCTCGTTTACTCGATTTTTTTCTGTTCCATAAATTTTTCTTAGTACTTCTAAATTCTCTGCTGCAGTCAAATGTGGATAGTAGGATGGATTCTCTACGAGGGAGCCCACTTTTTTTAAAATATTTATTCTATCCTTTTTCAGATCACTTCCAAAAATTCGTACAGAACCGGCTGTAGGTTGCATTAGTCCTAATAGCATCCGAATCGTAGTCGTCTTTCCTGCACCATTCGGTCCTAAAAAACCGTATATTTCTCCCTTTGGTATTTTCATCGCTAAATCAGATACTGCAAATTCTTTTCCGAATCGCTTTGTTAATTTCCTTGTCTCTACGATATATTCCAAAATTATCACCTCACTACTAGATTAGCTAATGAAGGTTAAATCGAAGGTATGATAATGTTTAAAATTTGTTTAAAAAAAGGATGTAGCTGGAGTAAAAAATTCTCCAGCCACACCCTATTTCAGCCGTTTTATCCGAATAATTGTCCCTTTGCCACTTGACTCAATGTCCAAATGTAGCTGCATCCCCTTTACCATCATATCGACAATGGATAAGCCAATACCAGCACCTTTTTCTTCGGATTTGTTGTTTATTCCTGGGCCATTATCAATGATAAGTATCGTATCATATTCCTGGTGTTTCTCTGTTTTTACCGCAATATACTTCCCGCTTTTGGCATGACGAAGGACGTTTTGCAAGAGATTATCTAACACCCTTCCCATCCATATCGGATCTAGCTTCCATTCGCCTAACGCTTCTATTTCTACCTCTATTTCAAAACCTTCCTTTTCAAAAACAGGATACCAATTAGCAATAGTTTCACGAACAAATCTAGCAATATCGATATTCACCGGTTCTTTTTTATATTTACTTGCGACAAGTAGCGTATAAGACATTAAATTCTCTATTAAACGGTCGATATGTTCTACCGATGCCTCAATCGCTTTCACTGCCTGTTTTGCTTCCGTTGATAAATCCTCTTGCAAAATAGAGTAAGCTTGAGCACGCACTTTCGTTAATGGTGTCCGCAAATCATGGGATAAATTCGCAATCAGCTCGCGCCGTAGCTGTTCCTCCTTTAGTTCGCGCTTGCGGCTTTCCCTAATTTCATTCACCATTTGATTGAACGAATTTTCTAGCTGGCCAATTTCATCCCGCTTCGTAATCTCGACCTCGATTGGTAGCCCATCAACATCTCGTAATTCCATTGAGTCCTGTAATTGGACTAGTCGTTTTTGGATGCTCCTAAAAAATAAGAAAGAAACAATGACAAACAATAATATAATCGATACGATACCTAATAGAATTAGCGAACCGTATTTCTCAGATATTTTCATTATTGGCGGATCAAAAAAGCTTCTTGGGATCTCTAATACAACAAGCTCATCCTCGTTATCCCCAACAAAAGCAATAACCGTAAAGGGATCTCCATTATATCTTGATTTTATAAATTTGGCAGTGTAGCTAGCATTCCATTGCGATGGAAGTTTCTCGGAAACATCTCGTTCCAATCGTAAATTTCCGTTTCCATCCACCCAAAACATGCCAGCTTCTGGATACTGCCTTTTCCATTCGTCAAAAAAAGCTTCTACACTAGCTTCGGTTGCACTATGTACGTATTTTGCGTCTTTATGCCACTCTTCTTCAATATCATTCTCACTTTTCCTATCATCCTGTTGGTGCATATTCGATCCAACAATTGTAAATGTTCCAATAATGAGATATGAAACCTGTAGAATGATAATGGCAAGGAAGATAATTAGCATATATTTCGCTAATAAGGATCGGACAAATTTCTTCATCGTTTCACCCGATATCCAATACCCCGAATCGTTTCAATAATCGTTGGCTTTGCTGGATCCTTTTCAATCTTTTCCCGTAAATAACGAATATGGACCATCAACGTTTTATCTCCTTCTATATAGGGCTCCCCCCATACTCCTTCATAAAGCTGTTCCTTCGTAAGGATTTGATTGAGATGCCGAATGAAAAAGTTAAATAGATGATATTGCTTTCCCGTTAATGGAATTTCTTCCTGATTTTCTTTATGTATTACACGCATATCTTTTGTATATATGATTAAGTGTTGCAAATCAAGTATGTCATTTTGTCTTTGAAATCTTCTTAACAATACCTCAATCCGAGCAGCAAGTTCATCCGGATGAAATGGCTTTGTCATATAGTCATCTGCAAATTCTAACCCTTCAATTTTATCCTCTATCGCCGTCCGAGCAGATAACATTAAGATAGGTAGACCTTCTGTTTGTTTTTTTATTCGTCTTCCAAGTGAAAAACCATCTAACCCTGGAAGCATAACATCCAACAGGACAATATCTATTGTAGCTAAATAGGAATCTATCTCGTTTCCAGACGTTAGCCAAATCACTTCATATCCCCTATCCGACAGATTCTGCATCACCCACTCTCCTATGTCCTTTTCATCTTCCACATAAAGAATAGTTGCCACAATCCACTCCCCCTCTACCTTCTGCATAAGTTACCTTGTCTACCATAACTATAACATATTGAATGGAACTAATAAGGGAAACCACAAAGGGTTTCCCTTCTTTTAAGTTTCCACCTTCTTGTTAAGGAAATTTTATACATCTGTGGAATTTAATTTAATAACTTCTAGACCAAACTCTAAGCATCCCTTGCAAATAGCAGCTCCTGGTCCTATAGCTAATTCTCCAACTTCTTCTTTACTTTTATGGCAAAAAGAACAAGTTGCACCATGCGCTGTATTGTTCATACTATTTGGATTTGAAGTTTTCTCTAAAGCATTGTACAGTTCATCAATTACTTCCGGCTCAATATAATCGAAATCTCCTTTTAATTTTACTGCAATAGTTGTATACGCAATAGCCATCCCCTCATAAAAACGTTGTCTTTCTAAATGGTCACTACCTTTAGATTTTTCCTCACATAATTCGCTTAGTTTTTCTAATTCCAAAATAATGTCTTCAATTTTTGCACCTCGAAATGTTTTTTTACGAAATTCCTGCTCCATTATTTACACCTCCCAATTTTATATGTACACATTTGTATACATATAGAGAGATATATTCTTCAAACTATAAATAGTTCCTTTCCTTTTGAAGTATTTTTGGAATAAACTTTCAAGCTATAAAAAAAGATCTAAAAGCATCAATAACTTTTAGATCTTTCTTAACCTTTATATCGTTTCAATATTAATAAATATACTTATTTTGACCAATTTCTCGTTGTAATAATAAATCATTTAAGCTCGCGAATTGGTAGCCACGTTTTTTCAAATCTTGAATGGCTTTTTCTAATGCATCCGCATTATCCTTCGATACCGTATGTAGCAGGATTACCGCCCCTGGATGCACTTGGCGCATTATTTCATTGTAGGAATATTCCCAGCCCTTTTGTCGCTTTACATCCCAATCCACAAAAGCAAGCGACCAAAATACATGAATATAGCCTGCATCTTTCGCAACCTTTAATGTCCGTTCGCTAAAGACGCCACGTGGTGGACGAAGAAATATCATTTCCTTTTGTCCCGTCAGTTCCGCTGTTTTTTGTTTTACTTTCGCCAGCTCTTCCTTTAGCTTTTCATCACTTATACGAGTGAAATCAGGATGTCCCCATGAATGATTACCAACGATATGCCCTTCCTTTACCATTCGCTTCACAAGATCCGGTGCGGATTCTAAATAATGACCGGTCACAAAAAAAGTCGCGGGAACCTGTTCCTTTTTTAATACATCTAAAATTTTTCCTGTATAGCCATTTTCGTAGCCATTATCGAATGTAAAATACACTACCTTTTTATTTGGGTCAGCTTTATAAAACGCATCATATTTCTTTAATAAATTATCATACTCGGCACCTGCTTCCGGTGGCACCTCATCCTTTGCTTTTTTAAATCCCCAATTGATTGGCGTATTGGACACTGCAAGTACGTTGCTTGTGCCAAAAAAACACAAACAGGTAATGGTTAATAAAATAAAAGCAATTTTTTTCAAAACCATTCTTCCTTTCCTTTTTCCTTAGTTTTTCAAAAGAAAAGGAAATCATGCCTGCAATAAATATTTTTTCCTGATTTTTTGCTTATATGGATAATAATTTGCTAATAAATTTTGCCAATGTTTCTTTATCTAAAAGTGAAGTCAGTCCGAAGGGATTGATGTCAACTTCGTATCCTATTCGGACTAAAAGCCCCAAAGCTTCAACCTTATTACCGCAGAGTTAAAATTATGAGTTTGCCACAATTTTCGCTAATAAATGAATCTACCACTAGAAGACTAATCAGAAAGAATATTAGTATAAAAGGTTGTACATTATTGGTACTCTCTTTTTTTACATATTAAAGAAACGGTAACTAGTATTAAATAGAACGAACCAACGAATCGGTGTTATTAAAACAGAAATGGCATTATTAAATAGAAAATGAAATATTTTGCATAACATTATCCGCAATTTGAATAATAACAATAGAAATTTAAAATTACATACTAATTTTATAAATTCTTAGGAGGTTATTTAGTGGAAAAAATAAGTCATAATGTTGAACTAACAACAGCAGAAATAGCAAACCTTTGGACTCAATATATGAACGATTCCTTATCAATTTGTATTCTTACCCATTCAATTAAACATGCCAAAGACCAAGATATTAAAAAAATTCTTGAATTTTCCCTTAGTCTTGCAGAATCCCATATCGTAAAAATCAGGGAAATTTTTAATCAAAATAATTTCCCTATACCAAAGGGTTTCTCAATAGAAGAAGACGTTAATTTAAGTGCCCCTGCATTATTTACGGATTCATTTATGATAAATTACCTACACATTATGACATTACTTGGATTAACAGGGTATGCAGGTGCTGTTGCAACTTCAAGTAGAAAAGACCAATTGGATTACTTTATACAATGTAATATGGAAACGATGGAATTGCATAAAAGAACCATAAATGTAATGCTAAATAAAGGGCTATATAGTAAAACCGCTAGGATTAATCCACCAAGTAAAGTTGATTTTGTACATAATCAAAGTTATTTAAATGGTTGGTTTGGAAAGAAAAGACCTCTAAATATTATAGAAATTAGTGGTATGAGTTTTAATATGAAAAAAGACGTTTCTAAAGCAGTATTAGAATTGGCGTTCGGACAAGTATGTCAAACAAAAGAAATTCAAAAGTACTTCGAAAGAGGAAAAAATATTTGTAAAAGCCATTTTACCACTTTTAATAGTATTTTAACAAAGGAAGAATTATCATCCCCAAAAACATGGGTTTCGGAAGTAACTAATTCAACCGTATCCCCTTATTCAGAAAAATTGATGTTATATCATGTTGTCACATTAGTTTCAGCGGCGATTGGGTATTATGGGGCTGGTTTATCAGTTTCTCAAAGAAGAGACTTATCTCTAGAGTACACAAAATTTATTACTGAGGTTAGTTTGTTTGTAGAGGATGGGGCACAACTATTGATAAAGTATGGTTGGCTAGAACAACCACCATTGTCTGATAACCGAAAGGATTTAGCAAAGGAGGGAAACAATGAGACCATCTAAGCTTATCTTATACGCAATGATGATTCTACCGTGGTTAACCGTTCCTTTTTTGGGAAAAAAGACAATAAAACGCTTTTTACCAGCTTCCTTGTTTATGTCCAGTGTAGTATGGGTTGAAGGGCATATAGCTAGAAATAAAAGATGGTGGTTCTTTTATGAAAAGATAGTTCCAAAGGCTATAGGAGAATTCCCCTTAATAGTTGGTGTGTTTTTAATAGGAACACTTTGGATATTGAGATTCACCTATGGTAAATTTATTCGATTTATTATTTTAAATTTGATTGTTGATTCGTTTTTCACCTTTGTTGTGGTGGAGTGGTTTCAAAAACTAAAAGTGGCAACACTTGTCCGTATTAATAAAATTCAATTATCCTTACTATTTTTATTAAAATCCATGCTTTTATATGGATTCCAATTCATTATAGAAAAAACAAAGTTCATTAAGGAATAGTGTAAGGATAGTTGAACGATCAAAAGAAAAATTACTATGGAGGATTGCCCTTCCGGGTTTTGGACACATTATTAAATGGAAAAGTGTATGCTTGTTTTTTTAGAATTCCTCATTATTGTACAAACGAATGTCCATGGGGAGATTGATATGGCCATTGCAAAAGTTGACTATCGATGGTTGATTTTTCCCCCTGTTTATATTTCTTTTAATGTGGGAGGCGAATAGGGAGGCAGGGGGAGGCAAAAAAAATGCTTTTTTACCCTTTTGTATTTTCTACTTATTTTGTAACGGTTGGTTGAATTTATTCACCCAATTAGGTTTATTTAGGATATTATTCGAACCTATATGGTTATCTATTCTCTATGAAATTCCTGGAATTGAAGTTGGTCTAGTAATTCAAAAATTAACCAATTAATATGAGATTAATTAAAGGGTTATGTCTTAAATATGTTAAAAATCATTGATTTACTTTATTCTGTAAAAAACCCAAATGGATTACTGAA
Organism: Perspicuibacillus lycopersici; assembly: GCF_025660475.1. Classification (GTDB taxonomy): domain Bacteria; phylum Bacillota; class Bacilli; order Bacillales; family Caldibacillaceae; genus Perspicuibacillus; species Perspicuibacillus lycopersici. The sequence goes on along the minus strand of NZ_JAOUSF010000004.1, from coordinate 249,770 downwards.
TTTATCAACTAACGAGAAATGAAGATGCAATTAATCAGTTTCAAATAAAAATATAAGCTAATTATTAATATTTGTTTAATTAAATAAAGCCACGGGAAGTTTACCCAAGGCTTTTTTATATTGTCGTTTTAAATTTTGTCAGTCTCAACTTCTAATACCATTCGGTTTAAATTTTCTTTACTTAAAAATGGCGCTAAACCAATTAATTGCTCGGAATTTATATTTCCTTTCACCATCTCATTCACTAACCGATCTAATGTAGACTGATGAATAAATGGTGCTAGTGATAACACAATATTCCAGCTTATATTTCCTTTTTCCGCATGCTGGACAAGTTTATCGATCGCATCTGAATCAAGGAAAGGCGCTAAACCTGTAATTTTCCGAATATCAATCGTTCCATCCACCATCTTATCTACCATATTTGTTAATGTCCTTTGCGATAAAAACGGGGCAAGTCCGCTAATGGTTTCCCAGGAGATTTCCTCGTCCATTGCCCGATTTGCGAGTTCATTCAAGGCTGTCTCGCTTAAAAATGGCGCAAGTCCCGAAATCGTCGTCCAAGAAGCCTGTATTTTGGTAGATTTCAAGACTAATGAATCTAATTGGTCATAGCCAAGGAATGGGGCAAGTTGTAACAATACTTTCTCGGTCAATGTTTCTTCCTTCAATTGCTCGGAAATTTCATTTAATGTACTTGCCTTTAAAATCGGAGCTACATCTACTAACTCCTCTACTGGCACCTCATCGGAATTAATTAAGCCTGCCGCTGCTTCCTTGTTATTATTCGAAATTGCCTCTACTAAGCGACCAATATTTCGAGATTTTGTATTGGTCTCGCCAGCATTCATTACATCATCCACAGTTAACTGAAACAAACCGGCTATTACCGGAATCGTTCCGATATCGGGTAAGGATTCTCCCCGCTCCCACTTAGAAACTGCCTGATGACTAACATTTAATTCATTCGCTAATTCTACCTGTGTCATGTCTTGTTCTTTTCGTAATTTGGAAATATATGCTCCTATTTTTCGGGCATCTAGCATCCTTATTCCCTCCAGTATTTAAATTAGCAGTGCGCACCACTTATACAATTATCGTAGCATAATAGTAGTTTCCCGCCTATCAACCATTGGTTGAATTGTGGATTTTATTAGGTGCAACTTGTAGTAGAATTGGTAATTATGCTTATGAATCATGTGATAAGAAGGATTTTTCCTATATAAATCGAATAAAGTAACGGAGTCAAAAAGAGTTTGGAGGTTAACAATTTGTTACTTTATTTTTGATTGATCCCCACTACCTATAATTCAAAAAATAATGGGGTGAATATAGATGCAGTATAAAAATTCTCTTCATGGTATTTCGTCCGATATGTTGAATGGCTTTTTTGTAGGTTGGCCAAATCCACCGAGCCCAGAAACACATCTAAAATTGCTACAAAAAAGTAGTAAAGTAGTCATTTCAATAGATGTTCAAGTTCATCAAGTCGTTGGATTTATCACTGCTATTAGTGACGGAGTACTTTCTGCCTACATTCCGTTGCTGGAAGTGTTACCACAATATAAAAATAAAGGGATTGGCAAGGAATTAGTAATGCGAATGGTTAAAACAGCTTGATGATATTTATATGGTGGATTTATGCTGTGATAATGACCTAGTTCCTTATTACGAGAAATTTGGAATGAGAAAGTCTAACGGCATGTTCATTAGAAATTATGAGAGGCAGTCAAGGATAAAATAGCAATATAATTTTCTAGGATAACTAAAAAAGACTAAATTCCTTGAACTTAGTCTTTTTTATCGATTTATTGATTATCCGTTTTTACTTGCTCACATTTCTCCTCTAATTCATCAATTAGCTGAATCAAGCGATCAATATCCTCCACGTCCACCTTTTCTGGTTCCATGGATTCTAACGTATCTAAAAATTGATCAAATCGTTGCTGTAGCACAGACAGCTGATTTTCTGAGGCTTCTACCAAAAAAATTACTCCCTTCAACAATAGCTTTTATTATTATACACCCTCTTTCGTAATAGAAAACAGGATAGCTTTTATTTTTTACTAACAATCGTTTTCGTCGGATTATCTAGGTACTTCCACTGCAGTAAAGCGGAATGATATATGGTCTTGAATTGGAATCCATGCACCAATTCCTTGGGAGGTAACATTTTTCACCACAATCGATTTTTTTCCACCCTTCAGTACTAAATATACTTCTCCATACGTAACCGTTCCTTTTTCATTAATTGCTGGTGCATAGCCATCTAAATAGCCTAATTTTTTATTTGGAATATTATACACCTGATCCTTTTTTGAACCTGCACCTATAATTGTTTCAAAGGACAATGGTAGCTTTGTTTTTTCTGTCGCTTTTAAAAGCATCATTTTTTTCACATGATTGGAATCCGGAATTTTTGCCGTCAATCCACCTCGAACAATTTTTTGTGCCTCTTGAACATAATGAATTTTAAACGGGGCATTGCCGCCACGGTTATCATAGTAATTGGTGTTTACCTTTTGATATTCCCAATTTGGTGATGTTTCCTTTGACTCGTAATTTAATGGCCATTTTCCTAAATAAATTGTCGCCTTGTAACCCATTGCTAAAATTGGTTTATTTATCGATGTTTCATTCAGCATTAAAATTAAATCCGGATTTTCTACTTTCACATCTGCAGTTTGCAGCAATTCCTTAGTTAATTCACTTGGTTGTAGCTGTGGTAAATCCTGGGATGGATTTGGGTAAGTATTTTCCTTTGCAATATTAAGTACGTAATCTGGAATTTGATACTTTGCAACCTCTGGTGGAGTCTTCGGTGGGGTTTTCGCTGCAAGAACCTCCGAACTAAATAGCATCGCAAATAGTAGCGTAAATATGAAGAAAAAACGAATACGAGCGCGTTTCGTCATGTTGATACTCCTTCCGTTTATTTTGATGGTTTATGAATAGTTTTTTCTTGGTTGTATATTCTTATCCAATTTTTTTCAAAAAATTATTTTAACAAAATCAGAATATTGACAAAATGTATTTCGTAATAATAGTAATAACCTTAAAAGCAAAGGAGGGAAAAGGAAAGTTAAGTCCTGTTAAAAGAGGTGTGTGCACGATCCCTTCATGGTAAGGCCAGCTATTCGCCAGTAGAAGTTTGATTCGGAACCATTCTTGAAAGCGGGTGAGACTGTAATTCCTGTCAAAAATGAATAATGGAAATTAAAAACCGGGTATACAATCATATGGTGATACTCGGTTTTTTCCGTTTTCATGACTATTCTGAATCGTTTTATATTCACACTTCTCTCTATTATTTCCAATTCCTTTGGGAATATTTCCCGATTGTAAAAGTTGTACATTTATATTTTGGTATGAATGTACGGTTCAGTTATGAAGGATACATAATACTGAGGGGGATGAGCTTTCCTAACGCGTTAAATCATCCCCCTTACCTTTTTCACAACCCCCAAAAACATTCCCCTTGCCAATCCTCTTAATTGCCTATATCATCAAAAAGGGAACTATACAAACATTAATTAGAAGAATCATTATCCAAAAAAGACAAAATAATCCAATTTTATGGAAGTGACAATTAGGAGATACGGAATGAACAGCTTACGAATTCGGTTTTGGGTGTTAATTACGATTGTTAGTATTTCTGGCTTTTCACAAGGGATGTTGCTGCCATTACTTGCTGTTCTTTTAGAAAGTGATGGCGTTTCCTCTACGATAAACGGCCTTCATGCGACAGGACTTTATATAGGGGTGCTTATCGCTTCTCCGTTTATGGAGGCACCTTTACGGAGATTTGGTTATAAGCCTTTGATTGTAGTCGGTGGGCTTATGGTGTTAGTATCACTATTTTTCTTTACTTTATGGGATTCGTTATGGTTTTGGTTTATATTGCGATTAATTATTGGCGTTGGGGATCATGCACTTCATTTTTCCACGCAAACATGGATTACATCGTTTTCGCCAGAAAATGTACGCGGACGTAATATTTCCTTTTATGGTTTGTTCTTTGGGATCGGCTTTGCAGCAGGTCCATTAATGACCCGATTAATCACGATAAATGAAGCATTACCGTTTATGATTGCTTCGATCTTCAGCCTTCTAGCATGGCTAACTATTTTCCTTCTAAAAAATGAATTGCCTGAACGGGAAGAAAATGATAACGAAGCATTTACATTACGATCCACCTTTTCTCGGTTTGGGAATGTATTTAAATATGCATGGGCCCCTTTATTACCGGCATTTTGTTATGGAATATTAGAAGCATCCTTGAATAGTAATTTTCCTGTGTTTGGATTACGAAATGGACTAGATGTGGAAATTATTCCAATTATCGTTTCAGCCTTTTCCATCGGTGGCATCCTTTTTCAAATACCTTTAGGCATGCTGAGTGATAAATTGGGAAGGCGAAATATTCTCTTATTCGTTATGCTTACCGGTAGTATTTCCTTTGTCGGAGCAGGTTTATTTGATAATCAACCATTAATGTTAATCGGCTTTTTCTTTCTTTCCGGTATGCTATTAGGATCAACTTTTTCCTTAAGCATCGCATATATGACGGATAATATTCCGCGGAAGCTTCTCCCCGCTGGGAATTTGATGACGGGGATGTGCTTTAGTATCGGAAGTGTGTCTGGTCCGTTTTTTGGAGGACTAGCAATTGACTATTTGCCGCAGATAAGCTTTTTTTATTTAATCAGTGGGGCACTGTTGCTAATCTTTATCGCACTAATGCTGTATAAAGGAAATACATTAGCAGCTCACACTCCGCAAAACAAACAAATCGAGCAGCTATAAAAATACGGCTTGCCATGAATCGGATCAACAATCGATTTACGGCGAGCCTTTTTTCGTTTCCCCACCTCACGCTTCCTGCCTACCATCATAAAATAAACGATATATTTACAGTGTTTATATTTATTATTATTCCTTTTTAATAATTATTTTAATTTATAAGCTTAAATCCATTGCTTTTTAAAGCTCCTATGCTAAAATAAAAGAAACCATAATAACATTGTAATTAAAGGAATACTGTCATTTCACTTGACAGTTTTCATCTATTTACAAAGCTAACTGAGTATGATTTTTATTCTCAATTAGGTTCGATTGGAGGAATAACGTTGGAGGCTAAATTAAAATTACTCAAAATAACAAAGCATCGGATACTCACAACGAGAGAAACATTTTCAAATATAAATTCCTATATTGAATTAATCTTTGCAATCGGTAGCGGTATTTTTATTGTTGCTGGTTGGCTCCTTTCTAAAGCAGATTTACAATTAGCATCGATTGTGAGCTTCCTGCTTGCTTATGGAATCGGTGGCTATTTTAAAGCAAAAGAAGGTCTTTCTGATACGCTTTTGCATAAGCAATTAAATGTGGAATTATTAATGGTATTAGCCGCCATCGGCTCTGCAATCATCGGGTATTGGACAGAAGGTGCACTCTTAATATTTATTTTTGCACTAAGTGGAGCGCTTGAAACGTATACGATGGATAAAAGCAGGAAGGAATTGTCTTCCTTAATGCGTTTACAGCCAGAAGAAGCGTGGTTACTAGAGAATAATAAAGAGTATCGTGTTTCAGTAGCAGATTTGGTAGTCGGCAATCATATATTAGTGAAGCCTGGGGAACGGATTCCTGCGGACGGGATCATTAAAAAAGGCAGCACAAGCATCGATGAATCCGCGATTACTGGGGAATCAATTCCAGTTTCAAAAGAAGTCGGTCAAGAAATATTTGCCGGCACTGTGAATGGGCAAGGATCGATTATTGTGGAGATTACAAAACCAAATAGTGAAACATTATTTCAAAAAATTATTACACTCGTACAAAATGCTCAAAGCGAAAAATCACCATCCCAGCAATTTATCGAAAGATTTGAAGGAACCTATGTTAAAATTGTACTCTCTGTTGTTGCGTTAATGATGGTTCTCCCCCATTATTTACTCGACTGGAGTTGGAATGAAGCCTTTTACCGAGCAATGGTGCTTTTAGTAGTTGCATCCCCTTGTGCAGTTGTTGCTTCCATAATGCCTGCTACGTTATCGGCAATTTCCAACGGCGCAAGAAATGGAATGCTCTTCAAAGGTGGCGTCCATTTAGAAACATTAGGAAATATTCGCGCGATTGCCTTTGATAAAACAGGTACTTTAACTATCGGACATCCAGAAGTAACCAATTATGTTGTTGTGGAGGAACATTCTCCGGCCGATGTTTTACAAATCGTTGCCTCTATTGAACACCATTCTAATCATCCATTGGCAGAAGCGATTGGAAAATTTGCAGCTTCTCAAATGGTTGATTTACTGACACCTGATTCCATTGAAGATGTAAGTGGTTGGGGTATTCAAGCAATAATCCAGGGGCAAACATGGAAAATTGGTAAAAAAGACTTTATGAACAAAGAAAAAATTGATCAGTTTAGAAGGCAATATGTGACCAAACATGCAGATAGCGGAAAAACGATTGTCTATATTCAAAAGGAAGCAGATATTATTGGATTTATCGCACTAAAAGATTGCATTCGAACAGAAGCAAAGGCAGCCATCGATGAGCTTCAGCAGTTAGGTATTCAGCCAATCATGCTAACTGGAGATTCTCAAACAACTGCCGCAGCAATTGCAAACGAGGTAGGAATGACGACATTTGTCGCAGAATGCCTTCCTGAGCAAAAAGTTACCGAGCTAAAAAAAATTCAAGCAACCTATGGTGTTACAGCTATGGTTGGGGATGGAATTAATGATGCTCCTGCGCTTGCGAGTGCGAATGTTGGGATTGCTATGGGGCAAGGAACCGATGTCGCCTTAGAAACGGCGGATATAGTATTAATGAAAAATGAATTGGCCAAAATTTCCGAAGCTGTTCAGCTATCGAAACGAATGAACCGAATCATCAAACAAAATTTGTTCTTTTCTATTGGTGTCCTTTTCATACTAGTGCTCTCTAATTTTTTCCAGGCTATTGACTTACCATTCGGAGTTATTGGTCATGAAGGTAGTACTATTTTAGTTATTTTAAATGGGTTACGATTATTAAAGCAGCATCAAAAGAAAATGGCTTAAAACAGAAAGCGATGTTCTGCATTTATGTAAGGTTTTTAAACAGCATGACGATGGTTTTACCGCTCTTAAAATTTTTTTCCTAATATTACTGCAAATAACAGATGATTTATAAAAGATTATGAAAATAATTAGAGGTGTTTAATGGATTTAGTCGAAAAGCTTAAACGTAAAAACATTAAGGTAATAGAAATACCAAAATGGGGAACTTATTTAAGAAAGGAATGGGAAAACAATTTCGCCAATCATCTAACCGATAAGGAAAAAAAAGCAATTCATTTATTGGACGAAGGCGGTTTTTCTGGCTTTTTATGGCATGTATTCAGTTATGAAAAGAAGGATTGTCTCGTAAGTGAAAAAGCAGAAGATGCTTTTAACAATGAAAGAAAAAATAAGTGCTATGTGTTCTTCCAACATTCTGATTACGCACTAATGCTTGAAAATGCTTCAATGCTTAACGCCGACGACTTTAAGGATGAAACGAATATAGATTTATACATTGTAGACAAACAATTTCGTTGGACTTTTGTGTTAACACACGAAACGGATTGGTGTGGCCCATATTTTAGTCACAATGGAAACATGTAGAAAAAGAGCTGGGACAAAAAGAAAAAACGGTAGTTTCTTGATAGAAAAATGATGTTTTTATGATTAAAACATCATTAATTTCCGTTTTGAGGACGCTTTTCACTTGCCTGAAACGGAAATCTATTTTCAAGTTTTCAATTCTTACGTATAGGTATAAGAAATTTTTCCAAAAAATAACTTATGTCCCAGCCTCTTTCTTGACATTTAGGAACTTTTAAAAATTTCGCCACACTTGTTTCTTTTTACGGACATGGCTTATTTTTCAAATCCTCCCGTATCGCATTAATCTCCCCACCAAGTAATAAAATGACACCCGTCAAATAAAACCATATCATTAAAATAATGATTACTCCAAGACTCCCATAGGTAACGGTATAATTCCCAAAATTATCTACATAAAAGGAAAAACCAAATGATGAGACCATCCAACCAATTGTGGAAAAAATGGCACCCGGGATTATTGCTAAGCATTTCAACTTTTTATTTGGCGTTACCAAATAAAGTGCACTAAACATAAAAAAGAGAATGATGGCACTTACAATCCAGCGCAACACATTCCAAACATGTAAAAAATCCTCGGATAACCCAATCATCGACGACAAAACAATACCAATATGTTTACCAAATACCGGCAGTAAGAGCGCCAGTAAAAAGACAAAAATCATCACGATTGTCAGTAGTACTGATAATGCGCGTACGAATAAAAAATGGCGATTTTCCTTTACATCATAGGCACGATTTATTGCTCGGATGATTGCGTTCATTCCATTGGAGGCAGCCCAAATTGTGGCGATAATACCGAAAGACAAAAGTCCTCCATCATGGCTATCCAATATCGGTGTTATGTTTTGTTCAATATATTGTAATGTTTCCCCAGGAGCAAAATCATCCAAAAACCCTAAAATCATTTCCTCTGTTATTGGCAGAAATGGTAGAATCGAAAATAGAGTAATCAATAAAGGAAAAAGGGATAGTAAAAAAAAGTAAGCAAGCTGTGCCGCCAGTCCAAACAAATCATGTTTTCCAATCCGAAGGTACAGTGTTTTTAACCAACCAAAAATCGATAACGGTTTGTCCATTTACTATCTCCTTTCCTACGAAAGAAAATTTGTCACAAATGCCTCTAGTACTACATTAGTATATAGACGCAAATGAATATCTATTCTATTTTTTCGAGAGTTTCCTTTTCCAATTCTTTATCATTGACCAATACTTGCTTTGTTTCTAGCAATGTTTTCGTTGCCTCTGAACCAAGCTCTTTTAGCTCAGCTGCTTTATGGACTACGAATTGAAGATCTTGATTCATCGTTTGATAAGTATTTTTTACATCCTGTAGTTTTACTTGCATATTATGTATTGTTTCCTTCGGATCTTGAATATACGTTTTCAACTTACCTCCTACAGCTTTGCCTTTTTCTAATATATTTTTTCGTGTATCTTTATCCAATAAAGACAATGTACCACCAATTACTGCACCTATTAGGACACCTTTTACGAATTTACTTTCACCCATCGCTTAATACCTCCATTAACTTCTTTAAGTTAGGATACTCCTAACAAATTTAGAAAAACATAATTCATTGACGGATGTTATGCTCTGCCTTGATTTTTTCCAGCAGTAGTTCACAGCCCTTTGTCACAAGTTCATAAACAACTTCAAAATTCCCTGTATAATATGGGTCTGGAACATTTTTCTCCACTTCCTCGTCAACAAAATCTAATAGCTTCCCAACAAAGGAAGTTGGCTCTGCTTTTTGTAATTTCCGAATCCCTTCGATATTATCATCATCCATCGCAATAATATAGTCAAAATTCGTAAGGTCCGTTGCTGTTATTTGTCTTGCAACAATTCCCTCACTTGAAATCTGATTTTTCCTAAGGATATTACGTGTTCCTTGATGCGGACTATCTCCTGCATGCCAATTTCCGAGTCCAGCAGAATCGATTCGAAATTTGGATTCCATTCCTTCCTTTTTCACTAGTTCGCGGAATATTGCCTCTGCCATCGGAGAACGACAAATATTCCCAAGACAAACGAATAATACAGTAATCATTCCTATCCCTCCAAAATAAACATTCCTTCTTTAACAATAGCGAATACCCTATCCTTTTTTCAACCTTTATTCACTCGCATTCCTTCACTTTTATTCTGCTTTTTGCAAAATATTTATTCATACTTTCACGTGGGGTATGATATTCTTGAATGAGTAAATAATTTCGGAGGGTGAATGCCAATGGATCTTTCATTGAAAACGAAGGAAAATATCGAATATATGATTGCTAAAATATTAGAGAAATTAAAGATAATTAACGTAGATGCCGTGAATCCAAAGCATTTTAATGATGAACAGTACGATGAAATTTTTGACATTTATCAATTAGTCATGAAGCGCCCAAGCTTTTCTCCTCGGGAAATGCAGGCAATTGTAGAGGAATTAGGAACCCTCAGAAAGCAATAACCATTTACTTATCGTAAGATTTGATGACTGCCTAGGAAAAAATAAAGGGCTGTTTATTTAACAATTATCGTCATAAGAAAAAAATATTAATTTAACAACTGAGCAACTACAAGAACTCCACGAAAGCGGAAGCGACTGTTAAGCGACGAACAAACCGGAGCAAATCCGCAAGAGATAAAGGAAACACGGTTAGTTTACGAACCAATGTTGACTTATATTACGGAGTATTGGTGAAATTTGCTAGTAGCGAGACAGCCGCAGCTGGCTACGTTACACGCTCAAATAGATGACGCGGAGTTATTCATTCAGCGGGCTTTTTACAACCACTATCATGATAAAACAACCAAACAAACACACCCTTACCGATAAAAAAAGCAAGAATCTTTAAAGAATCCCTGCTTTCTTCTTCCGATAAGGGTGTGTTTTTATTCTATCGTGTCTTGATCTGTTAAAAGGATTGGACCATCCTTTGTAATGGCAATCGTATGCTCATATTGAGCAGAATTTTTCCCATCAATTGTTCTAGCTGTCCAACCGTTCGCATCCATTTTTGAAAGATATTTCCCTACGTTCACCATTGGCTCAATCGTAATGACCATACCTTCTTTAAGACGAGGACCTTTTCCTGGTAAACCAAAATGCGGAACATCTGGTTTTTCATGAATGGAAGGACCGATGCCATGCCCGATAAATTCGCGTACAACAGAAAATCCTTCTTTTTCTACGTAGGTTTGAATCGTATGACCAATATCACCAATACGATTACCTACTACCGCTTTTTCAATCCCTTTATAAAGTGCTGTCTTTGCTACTTCTAGCAAGTGTTTATTTTGATCAGATATTTCCCCAACCGCATATGTCCAAGCAGAGTCAGCAAGAGCGCCATTTAAATTAACGACCATATCAACGGTAACAATATCGCCTTCTTTTAAAGGTTCTTTACGAGGAAACCCGTGGCAAATTTCATCATTAACACTTGCACACGTTGCATATTTATAACCTTTATAACCCTTTTGCTCAGCCGTTGCGCCATGCTTAGTTAAATACTCATCTACAAAAACTTCGATATCCCAAGTAGTAATACCTGGTTTAATTAACTTCGCAATTTCTTTATGAACAGATGCAAGTAATTGACCTGCTTCTTTCATCATTTCAATTTCACGTTTTGATTTTAAAACGATCATGATTTACACCGCCTTATAATACTACAATAAATTTAAACCCATTTCCCTATTGTACTATTAAATACTGGATTGTTCTAGTATGAACCATTTTAATGTAATTATCCGAAATTTAGGTAGTGACCATAAGAAATGGAGGCTCTTACTATCATATGAAAAGTCTGAAAGAAATTGATTCCTGTAATTGTTCTCTTTATGGAACACTTCAAATAATTATGATATAATTTTTTTACATCATTTTTTTGCAAGGTGAGTGAAAAGTCATGATAGGTGACCGTGTAAAAAATCTACGACTAGAACGGAAAATGTCTCTTTCTGAATTAGCTGAAAAGGCAGGAGTAGCAAAATCCTATATAAGCTCCATTGAAAGAAATTTACAAAGCAATCCTTCTATTCAATTTTTAGAAAAAATATCTAACGTACTTCATGTACCGATTGATTATTTTTTAAACGAAGATCCAACAAACAGTGAAACATTGGATTCCGAATGGGTAAAGATTGTTCAAGAAGCCATGAATTCTGGTGTTTCAAAAGAACAATTTCGAGAGTTTTTAGAATTTAATAAATGGAGACGCAGTCAAAATTAAAGCAGCGTCCAAAGAAAAAATCGCCAATCTATTCCTATTATTAATAGAAATAAATTGGCGATTTTTTATCATCACGCACAGTTCTCAGGGATTAGATTGTTTAGTCTAGTTTGGGTGTTTTTAAAAATGCACGAATCTCTTCTACCGTTATCCCCATTTCAAAAGCTTCCTTTATTAAAAGCATCCACTCCATGTCAACCTCACAATTCGTTTTTATATCTGCATTTTGCAAATAATATCCCCCCAAAATCCCCCTGTATTTCAGGTAGCCCAGCTATCATGGTACCGCAATTGGTACTTTAGATCTGTGACTTTGCGCCCTCCTCTTTCAAAGAGTTAGCCTTTTTCTGTTTTTTCTTTCTATTATAAGTTACTTTTCTCGAAATGTATGCAAAAAAACACGTTATTTCGTATACCAATTACTTTCAAATATTGACAAGATAAGACAAAATTCTCTCCTCCTTCTTGAAAAAATACACGATTAGGCAAGAAACATGTAATATTTCCAATCTGCTCATGCCCGATATACCGTTAGGCATATAGAACTAATCGTGATACCTTACAAAAATCTTTTTTTTGAATCACCAAAAAGTACTATTTAAAGAACGATTCGTTCGTTATAATATATTTATTGATAAGAAAAGGGGGCGTTTACACCGGATGATTGGAGAAAGAATTAAACTATTGCGGATTCAACAAGGGTTATCGCTAAATGAATTATCCCATTTAGCCAATGTCTCAAAATCCTACATTAGCTACATTGAACGCGGTATTCAAAAAGATCCATCACCACACATCATATCCCGCATTGCAAAAGTATTAAATACTAACATAGAGGAGCTTTTTGCTGACGCAATTAACGATTCTTACTTTTTAGATAAAGAATGGATTGATTTATTGCAGGATGGTGTTCACTCTGGATTAAATAAAACGGATTTTAAACTGTATATTGATTTTATTAAATATCGGAAAAAACATTCATCCTACTAATTAGCCTGTTTATTCATATTCAAGCAATCTATCTTTTGCTAAAATGAAGGTATACCATTGGAAAGAGGGGAAAACAATGAATGACTTCGAAACAAAATTAGATAAATATGCGGAGCTAGCAGTAAAGGTGGGCGTTAATATCCAACAAGGGCAAATACTTTCGATTAGTGCCTACATACATAGTGCACCACTTGTCCGGAGAATAGTTAAAAAAGCATATGAGGCTGGTGCCAAAGATGTTTTTATTGAATGGGCGGACGAGGAAATTACCCGAACAAAATATGAATTAGCACCAGATGATACCTTCGAGGAATATCCAAAATGGCGTGCAAGCGAAAAAAATGAATTAGCAGAAAATGGGGCTGCATTTATGTCCATTGTATCCTCTAGCCCTGATTTATTAAGTGGCATTGAGCCAAGTAGGATTACGGCATTTAGTAAAGCTGCTGGTAGTGCATTAACTACTTTTCGTCAATATACGCAATCCGATAAAGTCAGTTGGACGGTAATCGGAGCCGCTTCACAATCATGGGCAGATAAAGTTTTTCCAGAAGTTGCGGAGGAAGAACGTGTTACTAAGCTTTGGGATGCCATTTTTAGCGCATGTCGAATTGATACAGCTGACCCTGTTGCTGCATGGAAATCCCATGATACAAAATTACATAAAATTGTCGATTACTTAAATAATAAACGGTATGTGAAGCTTGCTTACACAGCTCCTGGAACTGACTTAACGGTTGGCCTACCAGAAAGGCATGTTTGGGTTGGTGCTGGCAGCGTGAATGTCCAAGGGAATGCTTTCATGGCCAATATGCCAACGGAAGAAGTATTTAGTGTACCACAACGTGATGCGGTCAATGGCTATGTAACTAGTACGAAACCATTAAGCTATAGCGGAAACCTAATCGAAAACTTTACCATTACTTTTGAAAACGGAAAAATTGTCAATGTAAAGGCAGAAAAAGGCGAAGCTATCCTTAAACAGCTAGTGGAAACGGATGAGGGTTCCCATTATTTAGGCGAGGTAGCATTGGTTCCACATAATTCACCAATATCCGAGTCCAATGTGCTATTCTATAATACATTGTTCGATGAAAATGCCTCCAATCATTTTGCCATCGGGGCAGGTTATGCATTTTGCGTAGAAGGTGGTAAAGAAATGAGCCAGGAGGAGCTACTAGCAAATGGTGTAAACACCAGCCTTACCCATGTAGACTTTATGGTTGGTTCTAGCGAAATGAATATTGATGGCATAAAAGCAGATGGAAGTAAAGAAGCGATTTTCCGAAATGGGAACTGGGCATTTGAATTTTAGCTTTCCAATAAATAAATGAAACTTTATGTCCTGTTTTCTCGTAATACTATGACAAACCATTTTTTGGAGGGAAATCAACAATGATCGTATCAACAACTAGTACGTTACAAGGAAAAGAAGTTGAAAAATACATAGGCATCGTATCTGGAGAGGCAATTATGGGGGCAAATGTCGTTCGTGACTTTTTAGCGAGCGTAACTGATATTATTGGTGGCCGTTCGAGTGCCTATGAAGGAAAACTTGCAGAAGGAAGAGAAATCGCAATCCGCGAAATGACAAGTAAAGCTTCCCAAATGGGAGCAAATGCTGTCATCGGTGTAGACCTCGACTTTGAAACATTACGTGACGGCATGATGATGTGCATCGCAACTGGAACTGCCGTATATGTAAAAGAATAACCAAAACAAAAACACGACCAATGCTCTATCGACAATACAGCATGGTCGTGTTTTAATTATGTTCACGGAGTCATTTTCTTGCTCTTATACATGACAGAGAGTATACTAGTCGGCAGAATGAATACACTCCGATTTTTTGGAGACTTTGTGTATTCCGCTACTTAGCTTTTCATATTTATTAACAGCTTTACATATTAAAAAGTGTATATGAAGGAGGAATTCCAATGCCAATACTACATGAAATACTTGACTACAACAAAAAATTCGTTGAGGAAGCAAAATACGAAAAATACGAAACCGATAAATATCCAAATAAACGAATTGTCATCCTTACCTGTATGGATACGCGGCTTCAAGAACTACTACCAGAAGCGATGAACTTAAAAAATGGCGACGCCAAAATCCTACGCAATGCTGGCGCCATGATTACTTCCCCATTCGGAAGTATTATGCGCAGTATATTGGTTGCAATCTATTCATTAAAAGCTGAAGAAGTATTTGTAATCGGTCATCATGATTGCGGAATGTCTGCCATGAATAATGAAGAAATGACAGCAGAAATGAAAAAGCATGGTATATCTGAAGAAACATTACAGACTTTAACAACAGCAGGGATTCCATTGGATCAATGGTTCACTGGCTTTACTAATGTGGAGGACAGTGTCAAGCAAAGTGTTGATATCATAAAAAATCATCCACTACTTGCAAAAGACATTCCAGTCCATGGACTCGTTATTGATCCAGCCACTGGTAAGCTTGATGTAGTTGTTGAAGGGTACGAAAACTAAACAAAAAAATAAGACTACACCAGCTTATGATGAACACATTTATAAGCTGGTGTAGTCTTTTCTTTTTATCGGTTGACTGTATACACGAAGATTCCCGCTCGTATACAGTCTACATACTTTTATAAATAGCAACAAACCTTTACATTAATGAGAAGTTGAGCCTGCTGCTTCCATTTTTTTATTTTTTAAATAGCCGAAAATTAATACAAGTGCAGTGACAATAATTGCAAACACATACGTAATTGGCCCTTTTTCAATGTTCAGCCAGCCTGCAATTTCTTTGTCCTCAATAATCATTGTACCTGCTGTCCATGCTAATATACCTGAACCAACATAAGCAATCCAAGCATATTTTTCCATAGCTCGAACAATCAGCTTCGAGCAGAAAATCATAATCGGAATACTAATTAATACCCCAATTGCAATTAGCGTAACATGTCCACCAGATGCACCTGCAATTGCCACAACATTATCAAGACTCATAACAGCATCCGCCATTATAATCGTCCCAATTGCCTGTAATAAATTATCTTTTGCCTTAATATCAGCTTCTTCCTCATGATTTACAAGTACTTTATATGCAATCCAAAGTAGTAATAACCCACCAATAAAGTGAACAAATGGAATTTTTAACAAAATGGCAATTACACCAGCAAATAGGATACGTAATACTACAGCTCCTCCTGTTCCCCAAAGAATCGCCATATTTCGTTTATTATCAGGCAATTTTCTAGTTGCCATTGCAATAACAATCGCGTTATCACCGGATAAAATAATATCAATCGCAATGATTTGTAGTATAGATAATAGTGTTTCGGATGACCAGATTAATGCTAAGTCCAATGAAGAACCTTCTTTCCTAATTTTTTGGTAAAAAATGGTGATATTTTAATAGATTCCAATTAATGGAATTTCACTAAATTTGTATAATACTATAGCCTTTTTAAGAAAAAACTATAACGTCATAATTTTACTCCCATTTTTCGACAGATTCAATTATTTTATCTGTTCGCATCTTACCACTATTTATTCCATTTGCAATTTCATTTAGCATTATTTTTATAAAAAAACAATTGCCTTATGCTCGGGTTTCCTTGGAAAACCGTCGAACTATTTCCACCTTTGTACGTAGTGGTTATTTTTACATAAAAATATCCCCATAGGAAATACCTATGAGGATTGATTTTTTTAATCAATTAACGGTTCCTTGCGATGCATCGATAAGGAAATGCCAATCTTTTTACATACGGTAAAATAATGAAGCAACATTAATACACATGCTCCTGCATTCATCCCAATAATAATTCCATCCATTTGAAATTCGTGATTTGATCCTAGTAGGAACATAATACAAAACGCGACAATTGTAGCCCATACATTGTGAAGTAAGGCATCCTTGACAAGTCCCATGCCAATTAAAAATGCCTGCAACGGAATCGTGAAATAATGCAGCAAAAAATATGGCCATAATAGCTTCAAATAATATGGTGCTGATAAAGATTCCACGAATAATTTCGATAACGGCTCTGCAAAAAAAGTTATCGCAATACACACCGGAATTCCGTATAGCAGCGTCAGCCGTATTACTTGCTTAAGTAATGTTATTAATCGACCTTGATCTTTCACTGCATAGGATTGCGATACTGCTGGGATTAATGCAGTCATTAACGAATGTGCCATAAATGCCGGGAAGAAACCAATTGTAACCGCCACACCAGCAATCATCCCGAAATGTTCGGTTGCAGCTTCTAACGAAAAACCTGAAATTACTAATGCTTGTTTAATTAAAAAGGGCTCAATTGCATTAGTAACCGAATGAAAAATTCGCATGCCTGTCGTCGGTAACGCGACTTCCATCAAATTTTTCATTATATGTCTTGTTGGCATTTTCTCTGAGTACGGGTAATTTTTTAACTGCTTTAGCTGTAAAAAATAGGCACTAATAAGGTAAATAAATACAAGCACTTCCCCACCAATAAAGGAACAAATCGCAACAAGTATCGCAACTTCTATTTGAAAATCAAACATTTGATAAATAAACACTAATAAAAATAACTGCATCCCTCGTCGAAATAAATTGGCAATCGCAATCTTCCCCATTTTTTGGACTCCCATAAAATATCCGCGCGCAATGGAGGAAATCGAAATAATGGGAACTAATATTAAGATCATCCAGCGAATTAGCGGATGAACATCACTAAAAAATGGGATCATCGTAAATATAAGTGCTGCGACCGCTAACAGAACAACCATAAAAATAAGTGCTAGCTTCATCGCGGACTTTAGCATCGATAAATGGTACTTCTTGTCCCTTTCGGCAACAAATTTCGAAATGGATATCGGCAATTCCAGGCTTGCAATAATCATCACTAAACCAATCACTGGTGCAATCGACATATATTGGCCAATCCCATACTCTCCCAGTTCTTTAGCAAGCACTAAATTTATTAAGAATTCAATACATTCGCCGAAAAAGGCGGCACCTGCTAAAATTATCGTTCCTTTTAAAAATGAACTCATTCTGTCTCTCCTTCTTCACGATTTCCAATAATAATGTGTATGAGACAAGTTATTAAAATATTATTCTATTCATTAATACAATTTTGGAAATACCTAACTATCTTACTGATACAAACATATTTTCTCCCTATTATTTGCGAGATTGTGCAAATGTGAACATTGTTTGAAAATGACAGAAAAATCGTTATAAAGTCTCTATTTGACTGCAATATTCACTTTACATTAGCCACCAAAGTGGTATTCTGTAAGTGTAATAAGATTGTGTAACAATGAACAAATGTTTTTTTCCTGTACTAGTTTCACTAATTATTTTTTGTATCTGTTGTATAAAAATTATTTTTTTACGTAAGTTTGCTCACTAATTCACAAATAATTTTATAGGAGGATTTCTATATGATTCATTGGGAAGGCTTTAAAAAAGGTGTTTGGCAAGATGAAGTAAATGTTCGTGATTTTATTTTGAAAAACTTCACTCCTTATACTGGAGATGAAAGCTTTTTAACAGGACCAACAGAAGCTACAGCAAAGCTTTGGGAACAAGTGATGGATTTATCGAAGCAAGAACGGGAAGCAGGCGGTGTCCTTGATGCTGATACAAAAACTGTTTCTACTATTACCTCTCACGGCCCTGGGTATTTAAACAAAGAGCTGGAAACAATCGTTGGTTTTCAAACAGACAAACCATTCAAGCGTGCATTAATGCCATTTGGTGGTATTCGGATGGCTAAAACAGCATTAGAATCCTATGGATTCGAGCTAGATTCTGAAGTAGAAGACATTTTCACACAATATCGGAAAACACATAACCAAGGTGTTTTCGATGCTTATACTCCAGAAATGCGAGCAGCACGTCATGCTGGTGTGATCACTGGACTTCCAGATGCATATGGCCGTGGCCGTATCATCGGAGACTATCGTCGCGTAGCACTTTACGGTGTCGATTTCTTAATGAAAGAAAAACAAAGAGAATTTAACTATATTGGCTCTCGCACGATGAGTGACGATGTCATCCGTGATCGTGAAGAATACAGTGAACAATATCGTGCATTAAAAGAATTAAAACAAATGGCACAAAGCTACGGATACGATATTTCTCAGCCTGCTAAAAACGCGCAAGAAGCGATTCAATGGGTATACTTCGGTTACTTAGCAGCTATTAAAGAACAAAATGGTGCTGCGATGAGTCTCGGTCGGGTATCCACTTTCTTAGATATTTATATTGAACGTGATATTCAAAACGGAACATTAACAGAGCAAGAGGCACAAGAGCTTGTCGATCATTTTGTAATGAAATTACGTCTCGTAAAATTTGCTAGAACACCAGAATACAATGAATTATACAGTGGCGATCCAACTTGGGTAACGGAATCCATTGGTGGTATGGCACTTGATGGTCGTCCATTAGTGACAAAAAGCTCCTTCCGTTTCTTAAATACATTAGACAATTTAGGACCAGCACCAGAACCAAACTTAACTATTCTATGGTCTACAAGCTTGCCAGCGGCATTTAAACAATATGCTGCAAAAATGTCGATTAAATCAAGCGCAATTCAATACGAAAACGATGATATGATGCGGGAAATTTACGGCGATGATTACGGTATTGCATGCTGTGTATCTGCTATGCGAATCGGAAAACAAATGCAATTCTTTGGTGCTCGTGTAAATATCGCAAAAGCATTACTATATGCAATCAACGGCGGGGTTGATGAAAGATACAAAACACAAGTAGGACCATCGTACGCACCAATTACTAGCGAGTATTTAGACTATGATGAAGTAATGAAAAAATACGATGTAATGTTAGATTGGCTATGCGAATTATACGTAAATACATTAAACGTTATCCACTATATGCATGACAAATATAGCTATGAACGACTAGAAATGGCTCTACATGATCGAGAAATTCTCCGTACAATGGCTTGCGGAATTGCCGGATTGTCTGTAGCTGCTGACTCACTAAGTGCCATTAAATATGCAAAAGTAAGAACCGTACGTGATGAAAACGGCTTAGTAATTGATTACGTGATTGAAGGCGACTATCCAAAATACGGAAATAACGACAATCGTGTAGACGATATTGCTGTCGGTCTGGTAAAAGAAATCATGAACAAAATTAGAAAACATAAAACATATCGTGGTGCTGTTGCAACACAATCTGTATTAACGATTACATCGAATGTTGTATATGGTAAGAAAACAGGTAGCACACCAGACGGACGGGAAGCTGGTAAACCATTTGCACCAGGCGCTAATCCTCTACATGGTCGCGATACAAAGGGTGCCCTTGCTTCTTTAACATCGGTAGCAAAATTACCTTATGAAGCATCATTAGATGGAATTTCCAATACCTTTACGATTACACCAAAAGCACTTGGCCGGGAGGACGAAACACAAATTAATAACTTAGTAGGAATGTTGGACGGATATGCTGTAAAACGCGGACATCATCTAAATGTGAACGTACTAAATCGTGATACATTATTAGATGCAATGGATCATCCAGAGCTATACCCACAATTAACAATCCGGGTATCTGGATATGCGGTTAACTTCATTAAATTAACACGCGAACAACAAATTGACGTAATTAACCGGACATTCCACGAATCCATGTAAACAGAAAACCAAAATCACCAGTTTAGGGACGTACAAACTGGAGCCCTTCGAAATGAGATAAAGGAACACAACGCGCGTGTGAGTTGATGTTTACTTATCGTAGTGGAAAAGCGTGAAGTTTGTTAGTCCCTTGGCGATATAGCCGGATCAATACCGTGAGAGCTACTTGATTGGCATCGTACCAACTTATAGCATCAAAGTAAAATAAAATAAAAGTATGAAAAATAGAGAAGTCGGGGCAGCAATCTTCCCTCCAACTTCTCTAATAAAATTTGCAAGGAGGATTTTATCATGGTAACAGGTCGTATCCACTCAGTTGAAACTTTTGGTGCAGTCGACGGACCGGGTTTACGGTATATTGTTTTCACACAAGGATGTTTATTACGTTGTCAATATTGTCATAATCCAGATACTTGGAAAATCGGAAACGGAAAGGAAACTACTGTTCAAGAAATAATGGCTGATTTAGTAGATTATTTACCATTTTTTGAAGCAACAGGAGGCGGCATTACCGTTAGTGGTGGGGAACCATTACTACAGATGGACTTTTTGATTGAGCTTTTTAAAGAATGTAAAAAGCTCGGAATTCATACAACAATCGATAGCTCCGGCGGTCCTTTCTCCCGTAGGCATCAATTCATGGAAAAACTCGATGAACTGCTCGGGTATACGGATTTAATTTTACTAGATTTAAAGCATATTGACAGTGCGAAGCATAAAATTATTACCGGTTTACCTAATGAGCATATTCTTGATTTTGCCACATACTTGTCTGAAAAAAATATACCAATTTGGGTTCGGCATGTGCTAGTACCAACTTTGTCTGACTTTGATGAGGATCTTATCTGCCTTGCAGATTTTATTAAAACATTGAACAATGTACAAAAGATTGAAGTACTCCCCTATCATATAATGGGTATTTATAAATGGGAATCGCTTGGCTTGCAATATAAGCTGCAAGGTGTGGAGCCGCCAAGTAACGAACAGGTGGAAAATGCAAGAAGGATTTTAAATGGTGGTTTAGTTGAGCTTTAACCATGTAGCAATAAAATCACCAGTTACGTCAAATAGACCGGAGGACCATCCTACAGAAGAAATACCATCCATAATCCCTGTGGGAATTCGAGCAACTTCGTGTAATCCTTCTGTTTTCCCCTACTTATCGCCAAAAAATGTTCAGATTTTATTCTGGACATTTTTGTTTATTTCTTCCATTTACCATTTCCTTACATCGAAGTAATAAACACCATTAATAATTTTAACATCGCTAATAAAATACTAAGTAAAATTGTTAGGGTAGCAATAATTACATAGTTTTTAATTTCCATCATCCCATAAATAAGTCCACATAAGACAGTTGCCCACCAAAGAATGTCAATTGATACTTCATTTAAATTTGCTAGTTTGTCCATAAAAAATAATGCAAAAACTAGTATTTGTAGTGCAAATATAACAATTCCGATGAAAGATAGTTTATTATTTGTTCCACTTTTTCGTTTGCGTAAAGTGGAAGCAACGATGATAGATAGAAATACGAGAAATAGGACAATTGCCATTATTGTACTAGTAAATGACATCAAGTTTCTCCTCTCCTTTTATTTTCACGTAATAAATATCACTAGTAAAAACAAAAATTTCTAAATCTTATATAAATAATTTACCATAGAATTACCATTTATCTAAAAATTTCCGTAAAAAAAATAGGATACAAATCTTTTACGAATTGTATCCTTACGCGTAATGCTACATAAAAAGCTAGTAGATTATTGGCTAGGAGCATACTATAACATGCTTTCAAATAAATAACCCATCATACTTCCGATATAATTTCCGATAATATAACCTAAAGTACCGACAAGCATAATTGGAACGATTAATCTTGTCCACCCTTTTGCAATGGCCATTGCTGCTGCGGTTGTTGGACCACCGATATTAGCATTACTTGCGAGGATCATGTCCTCTAAATTAAACTTCAATAGCTTCCCGAATCCAAAGGTAATTAGCATATTAATCAGTACTATAATAAACACAAATACTAATAACAGTGGTGCATTACGAATCAATTCTGGTATAGATGCAGGGACTCCTATTACTACGAAAAATATGTAGATAAGAAACGTTCCAAATTCTTGCGTACCTTGTAGCTTTTCAAAAAATCTCGAAAATGTTGTAACAACAATAATAGTAATTGTCGTCAACATTAAGTATTTATCTCCAAAAATTCCCGCGAGGATATTCATGAATACTGATGCATCATCTCCTGATGGAATGATGGATGCAAAAATCTCTGCTAATTTAAAGGAAACCGCAACAATTGCAAAGGCACTTCCAAAAGCAAAGGCAATATCTTTTAGCGAAACTGACTTTGGTTTCCAATACGAAGATGCTTGTGTTTCTCCAGCAGCCTCGTTCCTTTCTACCTCATCAATATGTGGGGTTTGAAATTTTTTTCGGAAAAATGGAATCGCTGGAATTGCCATTAATACAAAGAAATATACTGCCATCATTAAATTATCTGCAACGACTGCTGCAGAAACCATTTCCCCTGGTGTATGAAATTTTACTGACAAAGCAGCAAAATTGATGCTTCCACCAATATAGGAGCCCGTCATCATCGCACCAATTTTATCTAAAAATGGAATGGTATCCTTTAATGCTATAAATGCTAAGTAAACCCCGATGACAGTTCCTACCGAACTAATGAGAAACAGCAGTAATAGTCGACCACTTTCATTCCATATCTTTTTCAAATTGGCTTGAAACAATAGTAACGGAATTGCAAGTGGGACAACATAGCTCCATACCGCATCATATGCTGGCGCTGCTGTTGGAATAATATTTATATTAGCTAATATAAGCGCACCAATTAATGCAATGACTGCACCTGATATTTTTGCCGCCCATTTATATTTTTGCTCCAAAAAAATACTAAGTGCTGCCCAACCAACAAGAAACGCCCACAGCAGCCAAGTATCCTCTGGCTTAATCAAACTATCCATCTATCTCATCCTTTACTACATCTATATTTGATATAAGTTATCTGAAAATACTTTTTTTATTATAGCATAAGCGAATGGCATTGATTTAACATTTTTATTAAATGTTGGTAACAACATAGCTCTTTATTCCAATTTCAATTTTAGCTTCCTAGTTGAAAAGCTGCTGCTAATAATTCAATACCTTTCATTCGCTTGTCCGCTCCTGGAAAATTCGGGACAATCGTCAGCTCATCGGCATGATAATATTCAGCTAATTGTAGTAGTTCTTCCTTTACGTTACTAGGTGTTCCAATAATTGCTCGTTTCCGAAGCTGGCTCACCTTTTGTTGCTCAAAGGAACTAAATATATAGTTTTTAGCTGTTTCTACAGATGGGAAATGCATTGGATTTTTCGCTGTTTCAATAGCTACTAACCACATAAAGAACGCTTGGGCTAATGATTCTGCCTCTTGCTCGGTTTCTCCAATAATAACAAAAACAGCTACCCCTACATTTGGGTTATTTTGAAATATCGATGGCTGGAAATTTTGGCGATATTGTTGAATAACCTCTTTTCCTGTAGGTGAAGGATGGAAGAAATGCGCATAAATATAAGAGGTTCCATTTTCGGCGGCAATTTTCGTACTTCTACCTCCCGCTCCAAGCATCCATACCTCTGGCTTTGACTCAATGGCAGGAGTCGCAATTAATTTTTGAAAACGATGCTCCGAATCAATGTCATCCGTTAAATATTTGATAATATCGCCTACCTGCTGCTCGTACGGTAGCTTCGTTTCTCCTTTTTCCTCGTGCAATGCTGCTTGCACTAATCGCCCACCTGGACTATTGCCAATACCTAAGTCGATTCGATGCGGATGAAGTGCCTCTAGCATTCGAAAATTCTCAGCAATTTTATATGGGCTATAATGGGGAATCATGACCCCACCTGAACCAATCCGTATCCGTTTCGTAACAGTTGCTAAATACATCATGAGCATTTCTGGCGTACTGCTAGCGATGGAATATGCATAATGCTGTTCCGGTACCCAGAAACGTTTATATCCTAATTGATCCGCTAATTTAGCCAACTCAGCTGTTTCATGCAAAGCCTGACTAGGACTAGATCCTTCATCCACTAGTGAATAATCCAATATATTTAATGACACCATGCTACAAGCTCCTTTTTTCTAAGCTAATACTGTGACTATTTTCTACTATGGAGGATGAAATAGCAACTAATCGGACCTAAAATCATACGCCAGGCTTCCACTCCATTAATAAGCAAATTTCGCTAAAATAACGGCTTCAATCTCTAATGTACCTGGCTGAATCGGTGTACTCGCAACTTTTTGAACAGTAAATGCTTGGTAGGGGATAGGAGCAATTTCCGTTTGTGCCTCGGTAACCTCAAATGGAATTAAAGCAAAAGATACTCCTAATGCTCTAGCAAGCGTACCCGCCTTTTTTTGTGCATCTTTTACAGCCTGTGCCAATGCCTCATGATATTTTTCCTTTCGGGCTGTTGTATCAAAGCGAATGTTATAAATAATATTTGCGCCCGCTGCGATAACTGCATCGACAATCACTCCAATTTTTTCAATATCGCGAACTTCTACCTCCAATAAATGTCGCACCTCATAGCCTCGAAAAATTTGTTTCCCTTCAACATAGTCATAGGCGTTATCGATTCGAAATTCCACTGTTTGGATACGATTTCTGGCAATACCTAAATTTAAAATTGCGGCAATCACATTCGTTGAAATTCGATTATTTTCTGCTTGTGCGGTTTGTAATTGTGGATTTTCCGTAATTACACCAATTGTTATAAACCCCATATTTGGTTCTGTTTGTACTTTTCCTTCTCCTGATACCGAAAGAACATTTACCTCCCTTCTTGCATATATTTGGCTTGGTAATTGATTTCGAAAATAACTATACATCTCCTTTATCCCCCTCTTTTCCCTTTCAAATGCCAATTGTTAAATTTTATGTCTACCCCAATGAACATAATCTCGCTATAATAAAGATTATGCATAGGAAATAAAAAGCGCGTCTATTACTTTTGATAACTAATTAGAACGTTTAACTATTTTATATAGAAGGAGCTATTTATGAGTATTTTAACAGTGGAAAATTTAAGCCATGGCTTTGGTGATCGCGCAATATTTAATCAAGTATCGTTCCGTCTTTTAAAGGGAGAACATATTGGACTTGTTGGAGCAAACGGAGAAGGTAAATCTACCTTTATGAATATTATAACTGGAAAGCTTCAGCCAGATGAAGGTAAGGTAAACTGGGCAAAAAAAGCGCGAGTTGGTTATCTTGATCAGCATGCAGCCCTGTCCAAAGGAATGACCATTCGGGATGTGTTAAAAAGTGCATTCCAATACCTTTTTGATATGGAAACAGAAATGAATGCATTATTTGGAAAAATGGGTGATGCAACACCCGAGGAGCTAGAAAGCCTCCTTGAGGAAACTGGTACAATCCAAGATGTACTAACGAATAATGATTTTTATTTAATTGATTCGAAGGTAGAAGAAATTGCCCGCGGTCTTGGGCTAAATGATATTGGCTTAGATCGGGATGTGCATGATTTAAGTGGTGGCCAACGAACGAAAGTATTATTGGCAAAGCTACTTTTAGAAAAACCAGATATTTTGCTTCTGGACGAGCCGACAAACTATTTGGATGAGCAGCATATTGAATGGCTGAAACGCTATTTGCAGGAATATGATAATTCATTTATTTTGATTTCTCATGATATACCATTTTTAAATAGCGTTGTGAATTTGATCTATCATATGGAAAATCAAGAATTAAATCGCTACGTTGGGGATTATGACGATTTCTTAAAAGTATATGAAATGAAGAAGCAGCAATTAGAAGCAGCATATAAAAAGCAACAACAAGAAATCGCGGACTTAAAGGATTTCGTTGCAAGAAACAAAGCTCGTGTTTCAACCCGTAACATGGCAATGTCTCGACAGAAGAAATTAGAAAAAATGGATGTTATTGAGCTTGCCCAGGAAAAACCAAAACCATCGTTTCGCTTTAAAGAAGCCAGAACTGCTGGACGAGTGATTTTCGAAACAAAGGATTTGGTTATTGGTTATACTGATCCATTATCTAAGCCATTAAATTTACGAATGGAACGCGGTCAAAAAATTGCTCTCGTCGGTGCGAACGGAATCGGGAAAACGACTTTATTACGTAGTATTTTAGGAGAAATTCAACCGGTATCTGGCTCAGTGGAGCTAGGCGATTATTTGCATATCGGCTATTTCGAACAAGAAATTAAAACCGCTAATTACAATACGTGTATTGAAGAGGTTTGGAACGAATTCCCATCGATGACCCAATACGAAGTACGCGCAACATTGGCGAAATGTGGATTAACGACGAAGCATATCGAAAGCAAGGTGGAAGTATTAAGTGGTGGGGAAAAGGCGAAGGTACGGATTTGTAAGCTAATCAATAAAGACACTAACCTACTAGTACTCGATGAGCCTACGAACCATTTAGACGTAGAAGCAAAAGAAGAACTAAAACGCGCACTCCAAGACTACCACGGCAGCATTCTTTTAATCAGCCATGAGCCTGAATTTTATCGTGACGTTGTAACAGATGTTTGGAACTGTGAGAATTGGACAACTAAAGTATTTTAATTTGTAAAGGTATAGAATCAACAGCTTCGCATGTTTGCGGAGCTGTTTTTAGTATGGTTTTGTTAGCTGGAAGGAGGTTAATCTTTTTCTCGGTATCAAACGGATTTCGGGGGATTTATTGTGTTCAGAATCCCTTTGTTTATCGGCATCAACAGGAATTCTAGCAATCTTTTCTTTCAGATTCCTTTTGATCATCGGCATCAATAGGATTTCTTTCTATTTTTCCTTCCATAATCCTTTTGATCATCGGCATCAACAGGATTTCTAGCAATTTTTTCTTCCAGAATCCTTTTGACACTATTCATCAATAGGATTTCTAGCAATCTTTTCTTCCAGAATCCTTTTGATTATCGGCATCAACAGGATTTCTAGCAATCTTTTCTTCCAGAATCCTTTTGGTCATCGGCATCAACAGGATTTCTAGCAATCTTTTCTTCCAGAATCCTTTTGACACTATTCATCAATAGGATTCCTACCTATCTTCCCTCCAGAATCCTTTTGACAACAACCATCAATAGGATTTCTACCTATCTTTCTTTCCAGAACCCTTTTGATAACATCCCTCTACACGATTTCTACCTATCTTTCCCTCCAGAATCCTTTTGACATTATTCATCAATAGGATTTCTTCCTATTTTTCTTTCCAGAATCCTTTTGACAATGACCATCAATCGGATTTCTTCCTATTTTTCTTTCCAGAATCCTTTTGACAACGACCATCAATCGGATTTCTCCCTATTTTTTCCTCCAGAATCCTTTTGATACCTTTCATCAACAGGATTCCTACCTATCTTTCCCTCCAGAATCCTTTTGACAACGACCATCAATCGGATTCCTACCTATCTTTCCCTCCAGAATCCTTTTGACAACAACCCCCTACACGATTCCTACCTATCTTTCCCTCCAGAATCCTTTCGACAACAACCATCAACAGGATTCCTACCTATCTTTCCCTCCAGAATCCTTTTGACAACGACCATCAATCGGATTTCTTCCTATTTTTCCCTCCAGAATCCTTTTGACAACAACCATCAACAGGATTCCTACCTATCTTTCCTTCCAGAATCCTTTTGACAACAACCCTCTACACGATTTCTTCCTATTTTTCTTTCCAGAATCCTTGTAATAACCACCCTCAATAGGATTTCTAGCAACCTTTCTCTTTCAAATCCCTATGATAACATTCATCAGCAAGATTCCCGGTAACTTTCTCTTTCAAAATCCTTTGATCATTGGCAATAACGGGAATTCTAGCAATCTAGCAACGAAAAATTCACGATTCCCCAGCTAAAAAATCTACTTCACAAATAAGACCATATAGTCCTCATCATAATAAGTAGATCCAGATTTCATCGCTTTTTCTTCATGCCCAAATACTTGAAATCCTAATTTAGTGTAAAGCTGTTTTGCTTGTTCATTGGACGAAACAACCGATAAATTAATTTTTTCTATCTCTCGTATTGTTCCTGCATGCTCAATGGCTGCTTCTACCAATGCTTTTCCTACACCAGATTTCCGTACGGACGGGGTGACATACATAGCAAAAATAGAAGCCCGATGCTTCAGTTTCTCATGTCTTTCCTGAAGTAAGGTGACGACCCCAACTAGCTGATCATCCACAAATGCTCCAAAATTAAAATTCCCCTCTGATTGAAAATTACGCATCACCTGTTCGACAGGATTTTCTCTCGTTAACGCTTCCTCATAGCTCGTCAAAAAAGCTTCCGGATTATTTTTCAATGCTTCCAATCGTAATATCCAATATTTTTCTGCATCATTCGTTGTAAGTAATCGTATTTCCATCCTTTTATCCCCTTATTTTTCAACTGTTTATCCTATCCGACAGGTTAAACTAACGAATGCCGAAACGCATAAATGACCGCCTGTGTCCTGTCTTGAACCTCTAGCTTGCTTAAAATATTGCTAACATGTACCTTCACGGTTTTTAAAGAAATAAACAACGCATCGGCGATTTCTTGGTTTGATTTTCCTTCAGCCACCAGTAGTAATACTTCCATTTCCCTTGCAGTCAGTTCCTCGTGTGGTAAGCTAGTTTGCTTCGTGCGCATTTTTGCCATCATTTTATTCGTTACCTCTGGTTCAAGAATCGATTGTCCTTGATAAGTGGACCGAATCGCATTGGCAATTTCCTGTGCCTTCGATGTTTTTAATATGTAGCTTGTCGCACCTGCTTCTAACGCTGGATATACTTTGTCATCGTCTAAAAAGCTTGTTACAATAATAATTTTTGCTTCTGGCCATTCCGTCATTATTTGCTTCGTTGCCTCAATTCCATCCATTTCATCCATCACTAAATCCATTAAAATAATATCTGGTCGTAAAGCTAGTGCCAATTCTACTGCTTTTTTGCCATTTTCTGCTTCCGAAACCACTTCAATATCTGATTGTGCGGAGAGATATGCCGAAACCCCTATCCGTACCATTTCGTGATCATCAACAAATAATACTTTTATCATTTGGCCATTCCCTCCTTAACTAATCGATTTTCTTGAGGCTTTGGATTGCTTCTGTTTCTATCTCATTTCCCTCTGGCTGCCATTTTGGAACTTTTACCTCAAGACGGGTTCCCTTGCCAGGAAGACTGACAATCTTGAAGGTCCCGCCAATTTCCGTTGCGCGTTCCTTCATATTTTGCAAGCCATAGGAGCCTGATTTGGAAGCATCTACTTCAAATCCCACACCATCATCTACAATACGCAAAATAATAAATTGATCTCTTTCAATCAGTAATACTTCTAATTTTGTTGCTTTTGCATGTCGCAAAGTATTCGAAACCGATTCCTGAACAATACGGAATAAATGGTCCTCTACCCCGCGGGTTAACTGCATTTCCTCTGCAATCCACTGAATATTCATCGGTACCTTTTGCCGTAACTCCGTTAGTAATTCCTCAATTCCTTCTTGCAATGATTTTCCTTTTAATGCAACAGGCCGTAAATGGAGGAGCAGGGCACGCATCTCTAATTGGGATTGATGAATCATTTCTTCTACTAATTTCAATTGCTTAGCCTGTGGAAGCTCGTGTTCCGTTGATTCTGTAATTGCTGAAAGTAACATTGAAGCAGCAAATAATTGCTGGCTTACCGAGTCATGCAATTCCCTTGCTAGCCGATTACGCTCCTGGGAAATGATTGCTTGAATTTGCTTTTCTTCTACGTCCACCTTTTCGCTTACTAACTTTTGCGTAATCAAGGTCTGTTCTTTCCATTGCTTTTGCAATGCTTCCATTTCGGTAAAAATTGCGGTTAATTCACTCGGGACTTGATCCTGCGCAATTTTCTTCGATTCTATCGGAATTTCTGCCAATGTTTTTTCTAACAGCTTCCATTTTTGCATGTCATTGATCCCGGAGGCAACACCTGTAATTACCCCAATAGTGGCAATAATCGCAAGAACCATCACAGCGAAAGGAACATCAAATAAGCGCTGATGCCAAAGATCTGCCCAATTTTCTAAACGGAAAGTATAAAAAATAAGAGCGGCACTACACAACATGACAAGCAAACTGATACCTAAATGAGCCAAAAGCTTTTTTACAATAGTACTCATATCCGTTTCACCTCAACATTTCCAATAACCATGGAGGTGATAATTTTTATTTTATTTGCTGTTTCATCAAAATGTTCGGTTTGCACATAAATGGTTTTATTCATCACATTTTTTTCTTGAAAATCAAATACTGTTAACGAGCCCGATAGTACGGAGTGATGAACAGAGACTTCCTGCTCATATGGAATGAGTATTTGAACATTACCTATAAAACCACGGATGGAAATTACAGCAATTCCTTCAGGAAGCACAGTATTACTTAAATCAATAACCGTATCCCCTATTCCTGTTTGGATATTCACATCATTCCATTCATACACATTCGTCGAGCTACTTTGGTTGCCAAAAAGGAAATTCCGTAATAGTGAGGTTTTCCGGATAATTTTGCTGCCAGTAGCATTACTATCATTCATCGTAACTTCTGGTTGTACTACGGTAGGATTTTTTCTTGTTTGCGTAAATTGATAAATGGCAAAAATTAATAAACCAAATAAAAGGATCCGAAAAACAAATAAATTAATAACCGTAATGATAAGGAATAGGATTCCTAACCAAAAGAATATTTTCCCTAAAAACACATGTAGGATTTTTTTCCCGACATATAGGAAAACGATGGCAATGATTAATAAAAAAATAAGTCCTGGATTAAAAATAGTGAAATCCATTATGAGCAATAGGATACTAATGAGGATAATCCACGATATTGTTTCTTTATTGTTGTGAAAAAACATGGATACCTCACCTCCTGTATAATAAAACTGATAGTATATTGCTTAATGATTAACAAAAAAATTGTTAAAGGTTCCCGTTTATTTAAGATAACAAAAAATATATAATGAAAGATACCCTACAACCAATGAAAGGCGGAAAATGTCGTTCTTCCGCCTTTCTAGAATATCATGAAAATTTTTGAAAATCTATTATTCTTAAGCATGTTAGTGCTATTCAAAATTGCTATGATTGTGTAACGGTATTCTCTGATTGTTGCTTCTCTAATTTGGCAATTCGTGCATCAATCGTATTTCGGAAATAGCTAGAATTCACTTGATGCTCCAAACGTTCAAGGTAATTTTCCATTTCAGAAAAGCGAGTAAAGGAGGTGCTAGATTGATTGGATTGCTCTAGCATTTTACTCACACGGTAGTTGGCTCTAGCAACATTTTCTTTGCCCATAAGTTCCAACCGTTTTAATTGCATATCCTTTAATTTATGCTGCATTTCTGTATAGTTTCTTTCCAGCGTGTCTAGCTGCTCCATCGTCGTTCGGTTTGCTTCCTCTAAGCGATTCATTCGATCCTCGTATTGAATTTGTTCTCCATTTGCAAATTCATATAATTCTTGTTCACCTGCTTTTAATGCAACGGCAGCTTGATGCTTTCTTTTTTCTGCAAGATCTTTTGCCTGTACATATTCTCTTGTAAACTCTTCCTTCAATACGTATTGCCGTTCAATGAGCTTACGTACCTTTTCGATTTCCTTTTCACATTCCCGTAAATATTGATTTAATAAGGAAATTGGATTTTTTTGTTCCTTTTGATCTAGCATTTCATGCAAATCAGCAGTTACTGAGTTTTTTACTCTTCTAAATAAGTTGGTCATCTATCTCGTCTCCTCTTCTTTCATTATCTTCATGATTGAATAATTACCATGTTTTGTTGAGCTTTTCCCATTCCTTTTCAAAATTTGTAAATGGATCATCGGAAGGCTTTTCGATAATAACATCTGATTTTTTGTTCCAATTTTTATACACGTAATAAAGCACATATGCTGCAACTAAACCGATGATTGCTGGGAGATTAGATATTGCTCCAATTAACGCAACCACCCCAATAATTCCCCAGAAAACCTTACTTGTGGTTTCACTCGCTCGAACAAATTTTTTAAAGGAAAAGTAAAGAATTCCTAAGCAGATGGCTAGCCCTATCATTGGACCTATTGTGGAAAATAAAATGATTAGCGCAACGATTGCCGCAAACACGAAAATGAGTTTTTTCATTTTTTATTTCCTCCTTTCATGTTACTAGCATATCTATTTTTACGTCTCTTCATCATGTACTGTAGCTATATTTTCTAGTAGTACTTAAGTCTTAGTGAGGGTACGTCCTTCAATTTTTATAATAAAAACACCGGTTGCTCGATCATATAGGGGTTGATTTTGCTTACTGTAAAGGAGACTTCCAATACAAATTACAACAAAAAGAAACCAAAGAACGAATAAAATTAGCGGAGTGTCACTTGCTTGCTCAATGTAAACACGCAGAAGAAGAAAATGTGAAAGAAAAAGAATCATAGCTTTAATAATGGAACGAAACAATGTCTGAAGGAAACCGATCTTTCCACCAGAAAAATCGACTACCTTTAAGCACAGTAATTGCTTACCAATACTTGCCTGCCAGCGGGATCGCTCAAAATAAGGAAAAATAATATTAGCGAATAGGAAGAGGATGATTCCATAACCAGTTGCAAGGAAAAAGATTTTACTTACTATAAAGGCTAAAATAGAAAGAAGGAGGCTGTCTATTGCAAATGCCGCCAATCTTTCCGCAACAGTTGCATAAGTAACGTCCTCTCGTTTCACAAAATTCATTCGAACCATAATCCACGCTCCTTATCTTTAAATAACGTTAACTAAATCATATCATTTCCCCTATTGATGGTGAAAATATGCATGCCAAAATAGTTTGTCTCCATAGCCACCACTTAATTTTAGGCTGTTTTCGGATAAATGATTGCTATTTGTAATAGTCCTCAAACTGAACACACTCTGCTTTTCGTGGAGTGTGTCAGTCAACTCATTAGTTTAAACAAAATTTCTTATCTTGCTATATTCCAACAGTCCGTTAGAAAATGGCCATATGTTAAAACATTAATATCGTACGGAACTTCTTAAAGATTTTCTCGTCTAATTGATAAATAGACACCAACTTGATAGGAGGGAATTTCTTAAATGAAAAGACTTATTATCGCATTAACATTTAGCTTACTTGCTGGTTGCGGTACCTCTAGTTCAGCTAACTTTGCTGAAGAAGATTATAAAATGATGTCAGAAGCCAATAATCAATTTGCATTTGATTTATTTAATGAGTTGTTAAAAATAAAAGAAGCAGAAAATATCTTTTTTTCTCCGACGAGTGTCCATTTAGCATTAGCGCTTGCCTATAACGGGGCAAAAACCGAAACGAAGCAAGAAATGGGTGCTGTCCTTCATGTGAACCAATATGAGGTTGAGGAAACGAATCGTGCTTACGCTTCGTTCTTAAACAAAATGAATAGTGACGACGGTTATGCGACAGTAAACATTGCTAATTCCATCTGGATTCGCAACGGCTATCCCTTTTTAGAGAGTTTTCTAAATACTACAGAGGATTACTATGGGGCAGAAGTTCATTCGGTAGATTTCATGGATC
Organism: Perspicuibacillus lycopersici; assembly: GCF_025660475.1. Lineage (GTDB taxonomy): Bacteria > Bacillota > Bacilli > Bacillales > Caldibacillaceae > Perspicuibacillus > Perspicuibacillus lycopersici. The sequence continues at coordinate 215,629 of NZ_JAOUSF010000004.1, read as the reverse complement.
CAAAAACGAAAGATGAAATCAATGAATGGGTTGAGGATGCGACAAACAAAAAAATCAAAGATATGGTACAACAAATTAAACCGAACACTGTGAGCTATTTACTCAATGCGATTTATTTTAAAGGAGAATGGAAAACTCCTTTCGATGAAAAACAAACCTATATCGATACCTTTACATTAGCTAATAAGCAAACGAAACCGCATCCTTTTATGAGTCAGTATGGGAAATTTGACTATTTAGAGACTAACGGATTTCAAGCAATTTCCCTGCCCTATGCGAATGACGAAATGAGCATGATTGTTGTATTACCTAGGGAAGGTAAAAGCTTGAAGGAGTTTTATTCTCAATTAACTGCAGCCCAGTGGGATTCATGGCTAAATGATTTTTCGAAAAAGGAAGGAAGTCTTCAGCTACCTAAGTTTGAAATGGAATTCGAAGCAACTTTAAATGATCCGCTAATAAACCTAGGTATGCCTCTCGCCTTTAGTGGGCAAGCAGATTTTCGTGCAATGGTTGAAGGTGGAGGAATTGCTATTGATGAGGTCCGTCATAAAAGCTATATTGTCGTCAATGAAAAAGGGACAGAAGCAGCGGCTGCCACTTCGATAGCAATGACCGAATCTGCTGCAATGGATACCTTCACGATGACCGTCAATCGACCATTTTTCTATGCAATTGTAGATAATGCTTCTGGGACGATTCTATTCCTCGGAGAGATGGATAACCCTGTATATGTGGAATGAAAACTGTGGCGAGTGGCATGGAATTCCTCAAAGATTATGAAAAAATAACAATGGAAGCCGCTACTCGCCCCAGTTATACCAATCGTTTGTAACTTTTTAAGTGCTACTAGTAAATAAAAACTGAGGTAAAAAAATGTGATAGAATTATTGAAAAAATTGATGGGAAAATACATTATCTATTACCTATTTCCATAGAGAAAAAAGCAGTGCTATCGTTTAATAATAAAGTATTAAAAAAGACGCTTGGTTTTGAAATTACCAAGCGTCTTCTCTTCTTACATTATTCGTTCATTACATTTCCTTTACCCGAAAGATTTCCCAGCAATTCTTTTACATCAATTCCTGAGGATGCTTTTAATGATTCTTGTAGGGTGGACATTAAATTTGTGGCATATCCAGTAATTTTATTGGCTCCGCCATTTTTGTCACTGCTACCTGTATCGACAACTGTAATCTTTTCAATATTTGCCAATGGTGCTGCAACCTCTTTCGCATATTCAGGAAGCATTTTCAAGATCATGTCGAGCACAGCTGCCTGACCAAATTGCTCGAATGCCTCGGCAATCTTTTGTTTTGCTTCTGCTTCGGCAATCCCTTTGAGTCGAATAATTTCTGCTTCGGTTTCCCCTTGTGCTCTTTCTGCTTCCGCTTTCGCTAAACCATCCAAACGAATCCGTTCTGCCTCCGCTTTTGCCATTGTTTCGACACGATATTTGTTTGCTTCTGCTTCTGCATATTGTTTTGCCTTTTCCGCTGCCGCTGCTTGCTCTACTGCATAACGATCGGCATCTGCCTTTTTCTTCACTTCTGAATCATATTGGCGTTCACGACGCAAAATTTCTTTTTCTTCTAGCTCGATTTGCTTTTGGCGCTCAATAATTCTAACTTGCATTTCTTGTTCTGTTACTTGTTGCTTTGCACGAGCAGATTCTAAATCATAGGCTTGGTCGGCACGTGCTTTGGCAATGTCCTGCTCCAAACGGTATTCAGCAATTTTCAATTGATTTTCTTTTTCCGCTTCCGCAATTTCTGTTGCTCGTTCCAATTCTGCCTTTTGCGCATCTTTACTAGCTTCTGCCTTTTTAATTCTTGTTTCTTTCTCTGCTTCTGCGGTTGCAATATCCGCATCACGTTTTACTTGTGCAATTCTCGGTTTTCCTAAGGAATCCAAGTAGCCATTTTTATCACGTACATCTTTAATAGTAAAAGATACGATGATCAATCCCATTTTCGCTAAATCTTGTGTTGCAACGCGTTGTACCTCTTGTGAGAATTTATCGCGATTTTTATAAATTTCCTCTACCGTCATAGATCCTAAAATCGAACGTAAATGTCCTTCTAACACTTCACGTGCTTCATTTTCTAAATCCTGCTTTGTCTTCCCTAAAAATTGTTCTGCAGCTGTTGCAATTTCCCCAATCGAGCTTCCTACTTTAATAATTGCGGTTCCATCTGCCATAACTGGAACCCCTTGCTCTGTATATACTTCTGGCGTAGAAACTTCTAGTTTACTAGATAATAAGCTGAGTGGCTCTGCACGCTGGAATACTGGCAATACAAATGTACCGCCACCACGAATAATTTTCACCTTATTTCCGGATTCGTCAACGTGGACGTTTTTACTACCTAAATAGCTACCAGTTACAATGAGTGCTTCATCTGGTCCCGTTGTCCGGTATTTGGAAACAAAGACACCAATAAGTGCAAGAAGAAGAACTACTACAATCGCAATAATAATCCAAGTACTGTTTAATTCCATTTTCCTACCTCCCATAAATTTTCATTATATATTTTTTTAAACATTACAAACGAAATCTACTATTCTCATATTGGGTACTATGTACGATAGATGCTTTTTTCATCATATGGTGTGACATATAATACCCCTTTTTGCACATCTACTATTAATACCTTTATTCCTTCTCCAATTTCTTCCTGCTCAAAGCTCACTGCTGATTTTGCAATCCTTCCACTATTGCTCTCAATGAGCACTTCACCATAGCCATCCTTTGGAATCGGGATAATTGTCGTTCCTAGACGACCTTTCAGTGATTCATCGGTGTATGCTAATGACTCCTCTGCCGAAGAAAGTGGAACAAGTACAAAAATATGGAGCAGCGCTGTCAATAGGACAGAAAGTAAAGCTGATAAAATCATAATTAACCAGCTATTCATTGCTGTAACCTGTTCCATCACATAGCCAGATGCAGAATGGAAAATGAGAAATACAAGTATGATTACTGGATTAAGAAACGGAATTCCTTCACCAACTGCATCTAAAAAATCACCAAACAAAATGTAGAGCAGAGTAAGCGCGCCTGCTATTAATAAAACCCATAAATAAACATTTTGAATTGGCATTCCGAAAAGTTCCATAGGCATCTTCCTCGAGTTTTATATTTTCATGAGCTCCATTCCTTTATTGAAAAATGGCAGCACATTATTCCCTACATATATAATGCTAGTATTGCTTAATATTCTGCTTTCTTAGTCTTTTTGACTACATACCATTATTACGATTTGGAGAATATATAAGTTTCAAATATTTTTTATTTTTTACAAAAAAATAATAGTTGCCACATACTGGAATATCATGACAACTATTTATTACTCTCGTATACATACATTAATTATTTTCTCTTTGCTGCCCAACTTCACCTTCACTAAGCATTATATTCGCTTCCTCAATATTTTTATGTTCATTAACTGAGTCACCAGGGTAATAATGCTGTGCTTGCAAAGGATAGCGCGAATTCATTTCGGTAGAAACAGAAACTTTTTCCTCTTGTGGTGTATCAGTTAATAGCTGTTTTGTTTTTTTCATTAGTACATTTTCCCTCCTTCATTAGTCAAAAGATGTTTACTTTCTTAATATGACCGATGAAGACAATATCATTCTAATGAAAAAGACACCACTATGGGTGTCCTGATTTCCAATAAAGTATTTTACTTTGCACTTTCTGAATCGATTGGCAAACAAACCGTTACAATCGTTCCTTGTCCGACCTCACTTTGAATATCTAGTGTTCCACGATGATTTTCTACAATCGTGTAGATCATTGACATGCCAAGACCTGTCCCTTTTTTCTTCGTCGTATAAAATGGTTCCCCGATATGCTCAAGCTGCTCTTTCGGAATACCGATGCCTTGATCCTGGAAGCTAATGCAAACTTCCTTGAAATTTTTCCTTTTGGCAGTAACTGTAATAACCCCGCCTTTATCCTCCATTGCTTCGATACCATTTTTAATAATATTTATAAAAACTTGTTTTAATTGTTTTATATCACATGGAATGTCTGGTAAATCATTCTCGGTCGTCAGCTGGATTTCAACATTATGCAGAACTGCTTGCGAATTCATTAGCTGCACAATATCAGATAAGCTGGAGGTAATATTTTCTTGCTTCATTTGCTTTACCTGTGGCTTCGATAATACTAGCAATTCATTTGTTATCGAATTGATTCGCGTTAATTCATCAAGCATAATTTGATAATATTGATCATTCATCCCAGTATTGCTTTTCATTAACTGTAAAAAGCCCATTAAGGATGTTAACGGATTTCGAATCTCATGAACAATTGATGCCGCAAGCTGTCCAACTGCGGAAAGCTTTTCCGATCGGATAAGCAATTCCTCCGTATGTTTATTTTTTGTAATATCCTTTACGATAATATAAAATCCATCAATTTTTTCATCAATAAATATTGGTATAATAGTCATGGAAGTATGGATTTTTTTTCCGCCCTTTGTTATTAAGGTTCCTTCAAAGGAATCGACGGCACCATGACCACTAAGTACTTGCTGAATAGAGGCAGTAAAATTTTGTTCATTCTTAGGATTAAACAATTTCATAATATTTAACTGAAAAAACTCTTCTGTACTGTATCCGGTAATTTTCTCAACTGCTGGATTAATGCCAACTAGATTTCCATAAATATCAAACGAGCAAATCCCGTCAGTATTATGTAATTTTAAGGATCGGTATTTTTGCTCACTTCGATGCAAGTTCTTTTCCATTTCTTTTAGTGACGTAATATCCTTGAGGATTCCAAATATGCCAACAATTTCACCTATAACCTTAATTGGAAAATAGGTAACAACACAATGACGGACAATGGAATTTTTATCGATTATGCTTAGCTCAAAGGTTTGCGTTTCGCCACTTCTAGCCTTATTAAAAAATGATTTCAGCAATTCAATATCCGTCTGTTGGATAAATTCAACCTCAAAATATTTTTTTCCCGAAAAATATTCTCGGTCATAGCCTGAAATTCGCTCCATACTTTGATTAATGCTCGTAATATATCCATCAAAGTCTAAGGAAAAGACGCCATCCGGATTTTGGTCAAATAGTGACTTATAATATTCATCATTAATTTTCTGTTTTGCACGTTCGACAGTGATATCTTGAAAAAATACAGAAAAGCCATTTTTGGATGGATGTACACGAACATGGAACCATTTATCTACTGGCGCCGGGTAATATTCATCAAACTCTACACTTTTTTGCTCTTCCATTATTTTATTATAGTGATGATGGAATTTTTGATCGATTCCCGTAGGAAACTCTTCCCATACATATTTCCCAATTAAGTCTTGCTGCTTTTTCTCCAGCATATCGGCACCTTTTTGGTTCATATATGTAAATCGCAAATCACGATCTAGTGCAAAAAATGCATCTGTGACACTTTCTATAATTTCAAGAAAATCGATATGATACGATTGATTTCCTTCCACTTCAGCCCTCTCCTGTCGCAAATATGTAGTTCTTCTTTTTTTATTGTAATGAACGATTATATGTATAGAATTTATCGTAAGGATAATTGCTCGATAGTTAAACAGATTAAATTTTTTCACACCAATTTCTCCAATACCACATTGGAGTGTAGTTTAAACATATTTTTGATAATTTTTTATATTTTATTAGATACAAATGTTTTTGTGAGGACTGTAGATGTGAATGTTTTCTTTTGTTGGTATGCTTTATTCCGTGCGGATAGCTTTTATGAGCGCGATATGGATCGATTTCTTTGCTGGAAGTGCGGGTGTGCCGTTTATGTATATGATTCTACGTGCTTTGTTTATTTGAAATCTTGTTGATACTATTTCTCTAAAGGATTTTAGCCGAAAATTTTGCTCGGTTTCCGGTTGATACTCCCTCTCTTAAGGATTTTACCCGAAAATATTACTCGGTTTCCTTTTGATACTTCCTCTCTAAAGGATTTTAGCCGAAAATATTACTCAGTTTCCTTTTGATATTCCTTCTCTAAAGGATTTTAGCCAAAAATAATACTCGGTTTCCTTTTGATACTCCCTCTCTAATGGATTCTTCCTCAAAATCATGCTCCATTTCCTTTTGATCCCCTCCCTCTTAAGGATTTTAGCCGAAAATATTACTCAGTTTCCTTTTGATATTCCTTCTCTAAAGGATTTTAGCCAAAAATAATTCTCGGTTTCCTTTTGATACTCCCTCTCTAATGGATTCTTCCTCAAAATCATGCTCCATTTCCTTTTGATCCCCTCTCTCTTAAGGATTTCGTTCGAATATATTACTCGGTTTCCTTTTGATACTTCCTCTCTATAGGATTCTTCCTCAAAATCATGCTCCATTTCCTTTTGAACCACTCCCTCTTAAGGATTTTAGCCAAAAATATTACTCGGTTTCCTTTTGATACTTCCTCTCTAAAGGATTCCATTCAAAATTTTTACTCGGTTTCCGGTTGATACTCCCTCTCTAATGGATTCTTCCTCAAAATCATGCTCCATTTCCTTTTGATCCCCTCTCTCTTAAGGATTTCGTTCGAATATATTACTCGGTTTCCTTTTGATACTTCCTCTCTATAGGATTCTTCCTCAAAATCATGCTCCATTTCCTTTTGATACCCTCCCTCTTAAGGATTTTAGCCGAAAATATTACTCAGTTTCCTTTTGATACTCCTTCTCTAAAGGATTTTAGCCAAAAATAATTCTCGGTTTCCTTTTGATACTTCCTCTCTATAGGATTCTTCCTCAAAATCATGCTCCATTTCCTTTTGATACCCTCCCTCTTAAGGACTTTAGCCGAAAATATTACTCAGTTTCCTTTTGATACTCCTTCTCTAATGGATTCATCCCAAAATAACCTATTCAACCACTCTTCTAAAATATACATAATGCCCTAAAAGAAGACATTGAATACGCTCACTTTTAAATAGAAGAAAAATGTCGGAATATCGCCTTATTTATCCAAAAATTTCATTAGATTTCCACTAATTTATCTATTCCTTTTTATTCGCTTTGGAGGTACAATAGATTCCATATGAATTTTAGAGTAAAGAAGGAGATTGCCGTTGACAGAGGAACAAAACAGATATCAGGAACAATCACTTTTTAGTATTTCATGGCCGTTATTTATCGAAATTACCTTGCATATGAGTACCGGTATAATTGCTACGCTTATTTTAAGTGGATACGCGGATAATGCAGTGGCCGGTGTTGGGGTTGCAAACCAAATCTTAAATATTTTTATTTTAGTATTTAATGTAACCGCTATAGGAGCCACGATATTAATTGGGCAAAATTTAGGAGCAGGGAAATTAAATCAGGCTAGACGTCTTGCACGGACCGCATTTGGTGTAAATTTCTGGGTTGGAATTTTCATGACGCTAGTTGTCTTTTTCTTAGGAGGTATCTTTTTAAAGTTTTATGGACTTAGTGGAGAAGTGTATCAATATGCACTAACATTCTTACAAGTTACTGGACTATCACTTTTTCTTGAAGCAATTTCCTTAGCGATTAGTGCCGTTCTACGTAGCTATGGATATACAAAAGAAACGATGGTTGTTACCGTTATAATGAACTTCATTAGTATTATCGGATATTTTATCGCAATTAAAGGATTATTTGGATTGCCTGTAACAGGGGTAGTCGGAGTTTCCTGGTCTATTTTTGCAGCAAGAGTTTTCCTTATTGTAGCACTTCTTATTTTAGTTTATCGAAAAATTGCTTTACGCTTATATGTGAAAGATATTTTTTCCATGAACAAGGAAGATGTAAAAGGAATACTTGCGATTGGGATTCCATCCGCTGGCGAAAACTTATCCTACCAATTTTCTCAAGTTGTTCTTACTAGCTTTGTAGCAGTCATTGGTGATGCTGCACTTGCTGCACGTGTCTATATATTAAATATTTCCATGGTATGCTTTTTATTCACAATGGCGATTGCTCAAGGAACACAGTTACTTATCGCCAGATATATTGGTGCAAAGCAGTATGACCGAGCATTAAAACGGGGAATTAAAACATTAAAAATTGCGATGATTGCCTCTACTGCTGTATCGCTAATCGTAGCATTAATTGGTGAACCGATTCTTGAAGTATTCACGAATGATCCAGAAATTATTGCCGTTGGTCTTCCCGTATTATGGGCGATTGTATTTATTGAACCTGGCCGTGCGATGAATATTGTTTTAATGGGTGCTTTAAAATCAACTGGTGATGTCCGCTTTCCAGTAATTATCGGTGTGATTACAATGTGGGGAGTAGCTGTTGCGTTTGGTTACTTATTTGGAATTACATTAGGATTCGGATTACTTGGTATTTGGATTGCCCAAGGATTAGATGAATGGGTTCGCGGGATATTTGCCTGCAAACGTTGGTTAACAAAGCCTTGGGAACGGAAACAAACTGTGCAAAAACCGTTACCGGCAGCAAAGCCAAGCTCATAAACAGAGCTTGGCCTTTTATTTTTCTAATATACTAGATTCATTGAATAACCTGTAACCATTTCTATCGTGAAAATCTCAATAATTTTTGCTAATTATTCATAAACCTTAATATTATAGTTCATCAAAACCATTTAATTCACTAACCTTTGTATAAGAACGAGATTTTTGTTCAAAGAAGTCTGTTTTCGTCCCATCGAAATTATCTACATACACACGAATCCACTTCATCGGATTTTGTAAATGTTCTAAGTAAATTTCACTTAGTCCAATCATCCGTAGCATCTTGTTTGCTCGATATTTAATAAAGCCAGCCATTTCTTCTAAATCGATTCCCTCAACATCCTTTAGTACGTATTGTGACCATTCGATTTCTAAATCAACTGCTTCTTGAAATTGATTATAAACCCAATCGGTGAAAGACTTCGTATTGTACTCTGGATGCTCTGCTAACACAGCACGTATCAATTCGCATATAAACCGGCCATGCTCAAGCTCATCCCGATTAATATAACTAATCATTGTGGAAGTACCAACCATTTTATTTTGTCGTGATAAGTTATAAAAAAAGGCAAATCCAGAATAGAAGAAGAGTCCTTCTAACAAAGTCGAGTACACCAACGTTTTCAAAATACTTTCAATGGTTGCCTCTTCTACAAATTGATTATACTGTTCCATTAAAAGCTGATTTCGTTTACGTAATATCGGATCCGTTCTTCCAATTTCAAATGCCTGATTTTGTTTTTCCAATGAGACTACCGACGATAAAATATAGGAATAGCTTTCATTATGAACTGCTTCCTGCTGGGCAATTACCGCCAAAATCGATTGTACCGAAGGATCTGTTGCATAAAGAGATGTCAATAATATTGTTCTTGTTTGCGACGAATCAAGAGTCGCAAGCAAACTAATGACCTTTAAATACGTCTCTTGTTCCTTTTCCGATAAGTTTGGAAACTGTTTAACATCACTTGACATATTTATTTCATCAGATTGCCAAAAGTTCCCTAATAATCGTTTATAGGTTTTATACCAATGCGGATATTCGATATCATTCCAGTTTAATATACCACTAGATTTGCCTCCAAATAATGCCGTTGCTCTATTTGGATTGATTGGTTCTAATGTTTTTGCTTTTTCTAGTAAAAAATTTGACATCGTCCATTACTCCTTCCACCCATTGTTTCACTTGCTCCTCCTGACTTCCCCGTGGAGACTGTTCAATTTTTAATGCTTTCCATTTACTCCGATAAAATTTTGCTAATTTGACAGCAGCTAAACAAAATAAATCATCGCCACCAAATTGGGTATCACCTGTACCAAATACCGCAATATTTTCCGGCTTATATCCTATCTCTAATACGAAATCCTTTACTTCATCGGGAGTAGCACCCATTGCCCAAGTAAAAGTTCCGATAAACATAATTTCGTATTTATCCGGAGTAATCGGTGGATCAATCCCAATACGATGCATATCTACTTTAAACTCATTTGCCGTAAGCTTGTCATAAATAAGCGCTGCAACTTCCGCTGTATTGCTGCTATAGGATAAATAAGCAATTAATGCTCTCAACTTTGACACCACTCACATTCCTCTACATCATTGGAAGTAGAACGTACATAGTACGTTGTTTTCAAGCCTTGTCGCCATGCTTGAAGATGGAGATCCAACAAATAAGCTGCTTTAATCGTATTTGGTACATAAAAATTAAAGGATAAGCTTTGATCAATATGCTTTTGACGTGCAGCATTTTGCTTAACCGACCATCTTTGATCCAAAATATAAGCAGAGCGTCGGTAAATATTATATGTCCGATGATCTAAGTCAGGTGCGGTTGTTGGAATACGATAGTCCTTTTTCTCCTCTGTATAAAATGGTTTAAAGATTGGATCAATACTTGCAGTGGAACCAGCAATAATCGATGTTGTTGCATTTGGTGCAACGGCCATTAAATAACCATTTCGAATTCCATAGGTTTGCACATCCTCCATCAGAGCTTGCCACTGCTTGCTTATATAGCCTTTTTCCGTAAAATAATTACCCGTATTCCATTTACTTCCTGCAAATACAGGATAATGGCCCTTTTCCTTGCTTAATTCCATACTACTTTTAATTGTTAAATAGGCGATTTTTTCATAAAGCTTGTCTGCATATTGAACAGCCTCATCTGATTCCCATTGTATATTTTTTAATGCAAGCAAGTGATGCCAGCCAAAAGTACCAAGTCCAATAGCCCGATATTTTTTATTTGTTATTTCTGCTTGCTTAATTGGTAATGTATTAATATCAATGACATTATCTAGCATACGGACTTGAATCGGAATAAGACGCTCCAATACTTGATCAGGTACAGCTTTTCCTAGATTAATAGAGCTTAAATTACAAACAACGAAATCGCCTGCTTTATATTTTTTAACAACCGTATTCTCATTCTCAATATACTCTTCAAAAAATTCTGTTGCTGATTGGTTTTGTGTAATTTCTGTGCATAAATTTGAACAATAAATCATGCCAATATGGGTATTCGGGTTATGGCGATTGACTTCATCACGATAAAACATGAAAGGAGCACCTGTTTCTAACTGTGATCGCATAATTCGTTTCATAATTTCGATTGCCGGCACCTTTCGTTTGGAGCGTAAATCTGCCCGGACGCATGCTTCATAATTTTTGCGCCATCGTCCATCACCTTTTGTTTCATCATAGAAATCTTCTAAAGCAAATCCCATTACCTGCTGAACTTCATGTGGATCAAATAAATACCAGTCTCCTCTATTTTCAACCTGTTCCATGAAATAATCCGGAATACAAACACCGGTATACACATCATGTGCACGTAACCGGTCATCACCATTGTTTAATTTTAAATCAAGGAAATCCTCAATATCTCGATGCCATATATCTAAATAAACGGTTATTGCACCTTTTCTAGTTCCTAATTGATCAACACTGACTGCAGTATTATTCAATTGTTTAATCCATGGAATAACACCGCTTGACATTCCATAATACCCTTTAATAGAGCTACCTCGTGCACGAATTTTCCCCATATAAACCCCGATACCACCTCCATTTTTCGACAGCTGGGCAATATCTGTATTACTATCGTAAATACCTTGGAGACTATCATTTACCGTATCGATAAAACAACTGGATAATTGCCCATGTGTTTTCCCTGCATTTGCTAATGTCGGAGTTGCTACGGTCATATATAAATTACTAAGCGCCCAATAGGCTTCCTTCACATGCTCCAAACGGTTTCCTATCGGTTCATCCTGCATCAAATACATTGCAATAACCATCCACCGTTCCTGTGGTAATTCATATGTGTTCTTTTCAAAATCGCTGGCAAGATAACGTGTAGCAAGTGTCAAAATACCTGGATAGGTGAATAAAAAATCTCGCTTTTGTTCAATCAAATCGCCTAAGTATTCTATTTCAATTCTTGAATATTTCGTAATAAGACTAGGAGAATAGATTCCTTTTTCTGTTAATTGCTCTAATAATGGATAGAATGAACCGTACTTATCGTTCAAATCATAGTTTCGACTCACTGCCGCTTGTTCATAAAGCCTATGTAAATAAATTCTTGCCGCTAGAAATGTCCAGTTTGTATTTGCCTCATCAATATTTTCTAGTGCATGCTTGATAAAAATATCTATATAATGGCCCTTAGAACCAGTTGATTCCCAAACATGTGTTACCTTCTTCAGATAGCTTTCCGTCTCTAGCTGTAATTCTTGTCCCCATTTTTCTATAAATGGTAGAATTGCGTCTAATTCCCTTTGTTTTACTGTTGTCATACTCTTTCCTCCCTTTTTTAAAAACAAAAAAACCGTTCATTCTCGGGATGAACGGCAAAAAACGACAGAAAGACAGTATATATAAATATATAGTTTCTATCGTTTCACCTTCTTACACCCCGAAGAATCGAAACTTTAAGTATGGCAGGTCTCCTGGCTAGTGTTTCACCCTACTAAAGCCCTTCCCATATCAGCACCAGATAAGCACGTGATACAGTGGTTTGCTCGTTCGTCCACACATACAGTTGCGGGGGCAGCTCCAGATTCTAACTGGATTCCCTTTTCAGACATTTACATGTCACCATTACTTTATGAACTACATTTAGTATTAAGTTAATAAAAACAATACAATATATTGATAAACTATCATATATAAAAAGTTATTTCAATATTAATAGAGTAAAATTTTCTAACCGACTTTCTTCACGATATCATTTTTACTTTGTTATCAACGTGCCAACTGCTAAAATCTTTTTAGAAAATCCGGTGTTATTCGTATATTACTTTCTCACCCTTTGCCATTTTTTCTTTACATAAGGGACATTCTCTTTCATCCTCTACTAATTCTTCCTCGCTAGTAATCCTTTGCCATGCCTTACAATTAGTTGTAGTACAAATCCACGCAAGTACAGTACGCTTACGCTTCTCCTGTTTGCCTTTGTAATGATGAACCGTACCTTCCGTAGTTTCTTTTCGATAATTCGAGGAAACTACACCATATGCTTCTAGGAAAAAGCGTGAAATACTGGCTTCCTTTCCACGGTAATAAGCAGGAGAGCTAATATATAGTTCTTCTTTCGCCCTTGTTACCGCAACATAGGCTAATCTGCGTTCTTCCTCTAACGCTTGTTCCATAAATCGTTGCTTTTCTTCCTTTGTCGCTTTCTCTACTTTCCCCGCTTCCAGTGCAGTAACATGTGGCAAAATGCCTTCCGAAGCACCAATTAAATAGAGTAACGGGAATTCGAGCCCCTTCGCTTTATGAATCGTCATTAATTGAATATGATTTCGTTCTTCTAGCTTACTGTTCTGTACCTCTTGCTGTTTTCGTTTAATTTCATCAATAAAGGTAAGAAATTCCGCAATCGTAGCAAAACGTTTCGCAGAGGTTTCTAGCTCATCAAGCATTTCTTTTATCGTTTCTTTTCCAATTGTGATTTCTGATCCTTGATTGCCGTGAATATACTTATCGTAAAAGTCTTTGCGAATCGTCTTGATTGCTTTTACCGGGGACATTGTATTTAATGTTTCCAAAAGCTTCATGCGTTCATTGACCGTTTTAATTTGAAATCCTTTAATTGATGGTAGCTGTGTCAAATGACTGAGCGGATAATCCTTTGGTTGAAGCTGATTATTCAATTGAATAAAGCCAAGCCCTACCTCTTTTTTTATATAAAGCGTTGGGATTACCCCTTCGATAGCATCCATATTTTTCGGATTAAACGAAAGTCGCAAATAATCAATGATTGGTTTTACAATCCATTGATCATAAAACATTAAATCGCCTCTGGCATAATGAATAAACGGAAGATCTGCAATCATTAATTCCTCAAAAATTGCCCGGCTATTACTGGCAGCACGGTAGAGAATGGCAATATCACCGTATGCAAAGTTTCCATCGTGAACCTTCTGCTTTATCTGCTCAACTACCCATTTTGCTTCCTCATCGACAGTCGCCGGACGAGTATACATTGGATTCCGATTACTTTCATTGGTTGCAAATAATTTTTTTTCTTTGCGAAGTTTATTATGCTTAATTAATTCATTGCCAAGACCAACGATTGCCGCATGGGAGCGATAGTTAACATTCAAAATAACTTCCTTCGTGTTAAAAAATACTTTATGGAAGTTTAAAATCAATTCATTTCTAGCCCCATTAAAGCTATAAATGGTTTGGTCATCGTCGCCAACTACCATTAAATTTTGATTGGCCATCGCAATTAATTTGATTAGCTCATATTGTAATAAATTTGTATCCTGAAACTCGTCTACCATAATAAACCGAAAACGATTTTGCAATGCAGCAAGTAACTCTTCGTCTTCCTTTACGAGCTGATAGGAAAATACTAAAATATCATCAAAATCCATCTGATTATTTCTTTGCTTCCACTGCTCATATTTCTTATATACTTCGATTATTTCATCCCCAACAGAATGCCTAACCTCGCGATCGGTGATATCTACCATATTCATTTTCCAAGAAGAAAACAGATCCAATAAGGTTTCTGCCTCTAATAAGTCTTCTTTCTGCTGCTCTCGTAAAATTCCTTTAATTATCAATTGTTTAAAACGATCATTACTTAAAATTTTGTGCTGATAGCCACGACTTCTTAAAATAGTTAAAAAGAATGAATGAAACGTGCTTGCTTGCACGGATGATGCCTTAAATTTTGTCATTCCCGGTAAATGTGTTAACCGCTGTTTCATTTCATCCGCGGCTTTTTTTGTGAAGGTCATAAGTAATATATTTCGAGGGTTTACTTGATGAACATTAATTAAATAACCTGTTCGACATACAAGTACAGTCGTTTTCCCAGAGCCTGCACCTGCAATTGTCAAGAGAGGACCTGTATAATGCTGTACTGCTTCTAATTGTGCAGTGTTCAACTTAAATTTCTTTAATTGCTGTAAATAATGATCCGCTAATTCCAGCTCATTTTCTACTTGCGAATCAATTACTTCGGCAACAGGTACTTCCTTTCCATTAATCCCTTTTGGAAATGGACTGATCATTAACTCTTGCATGATAAAACCACCTAATCGTACAATTTCCGTTCTCTCAAAAAAAAAACTACTAGAAATTCTATTATAGCGATTTTTTCATTAGAAAAAAAGAGCAGTAGAAAGATAACTTCGTCTAATAAATGATACATATAATTGATCTTTACTCGGTTGGGCACATCATGAGGAGAGTCTATTCATCACGTGAAGAGGGAAATATGATGAGCTAATTAATTTCTAACTCTCTTGAAAATAAAAAAGGTGACATCTGCGGAAAGCTGATTACTACAGATACCACCATTTTTTTATTAAAATAGCAACTACAGATTATTTTCTATTTCATACTCGTCATACTTTTCGTCCAACCACGTATTATATTCCTCTGATATTTTCGAATTTAATAGTGTCGAGCGGATTTCTTCCTTCACTTCATCATTTAGCTCAGCATCCTTTGCCGCCTTTTTATCGGTTACTTTAATAATTTCAAAGCCATCGTCAGTTTCAACTGGATCGCTGATAGCATCAATATCTAAGGCAAATGCCGCTTCGTCAAATGCATCTCCCATTGTACCTTTACTAAAGTAACCTAATTCTCCGCCAGCTTCACTAGTTGTCGTATCCAAAGAGTAGGTTTTAGCAAGCTCTGCAAAGTCTTCTCCTGCTGTAAGCTTTTCGAGCACTTCATTGGCAGTTGCTTCATCCTCTACTAAAATATGACTTGCCTCCACTTGCTCTGCTTGTGCAAAACTAGCTTGATTTTCTTCAAAATATGCCGCTATTTCCTCGTCGGTTATTTCAATTCGTTTTTCCAAAATTTTATTTAAGGCAATGTATTGCTCTACATCCTGCTTAAAGCGATCAAGATCCGCACCGGACTCTTCTAAAACAGATTTAAACCCCTCTTCCCCGCCATAGTAATCATAGTAGTTTTGCATTTCCTCATCAATTTCTGCTTGTGTCACTTCAATACCTTCCTTTTCAATTTCCATATCGGTAATTTTCGTGACAATTAACGAATCAAGCACTTCACTTCCATACTGGGTAACAAGCGCCTCATTCAAGTCCTCTTCACTGATTTTTTCTCCATTTACTTTGGCAACATAGGAATGTTTACCAACTACTAGAAAAATCGCCACGATTATCCCTGCAACAAAAATAACACCAACTGTCCAATAAATTTTCTTTTTCATCGACTACTCCTTTTTTCTCGGTATCGTTCGATCAGAACGAATACCATTTTGTCTTTTAATGCTTGTCTATACAATATCGGAGAAATGTGTCAGGAAAATGTCAAGCTGGTAATCAGTTGATGATGCTTTTTGAAGAATAGTAATAATGGCGTACAGTCATCATGACAATACAGCAAAGCATTTTTTGCTTAACTCTACAAAAAAAGGATTTCATGCAAATTCTCCTCCAAAATCAAAGGTTATCAATAGCTACAGCCAACAGCCAACAAAAAAAGACTACTAAATAACATTAGTAGCCAACACAAGCTTTTCTTGCCGATCACAACTTTGCAATCGGCAACGTAATCCGAAAGGTACTCCCTTTCTCACTACTTTCGATAAGCACTAAATCCCCACCTAACGATTGAGCAATCATCTTACTAAATGGTAATCCTAAACCAAGCCCTCGTATTTTATATTTTTTATTCTCGCCACGATAAAACCGTTCAAAAATAAGGGATTGTTCCTCTTTTCGTATCCCGCCACCGGTATCGCGAACATCGATGAATACCTCATTCTGTATGATTCTAATCGTAATATCTATTTCTCCATTATCATCCATTGCTTGCATTGCATTATTCAAGAGATTGGTGAAAATTTGCTGTAGACGAATTGGATCGACAAAAACCTCCACAGATTCCGGTAATAATGATAATTTTACATTTAGCTTTTCATTTCCTTGCAAAATCTTCCATTGATGGATAAAATCCTGGACAAGCTCAATGATCGAATGCCGTTCATTTTTGATTGGTATTGCATTGGCAGCAAATGTATTAAATGCTAACAAATCCTCGACCATTTTACGCATCTTTGCTGTTTCTTTTAAAGAAATTTCTAGAAATTCCTTTGCTTCATCACCAGTAACTACTTCATCATTTACTGCCTGTAGCAAGCCACTAATTGAAGTAACTGGTGTTTTTAGTTCATGGGTAACTCCTGCTAGTAATTCCGTCCGTAGTGACTCCAACCGCTGTAATTGCTGTGACATTTCCTTAAAGGAATGAATTAATTCATCAACTTCTGCTTCCTTCCAGTCATCTGGTAAATCAATATGATAATTTCCTTGCTGCACTTGACGCGCTGCTTTCGCTACATCCTTAATTGGTTTCGATAAACGTTTCGATAGAAAATAAATGGCTGCCCAGCCAAGAATCGCAAGACCAATAATCATTATCGATAATTGGCGGTATTCTTGATTTACCTTTGCAAGGTTTTTCTCACTAGCAGTGACAATGACATAGCCAATAACCGTTTCATCCGCTTCAATCGGTTTTTTCACCACATACGTATGCCCTGTATCTTCCTTCATTTGTAGCTTTTGAACTTCAGCTGTATTTGCAATGATTGCCTCATTAATCTTAGCTTCTAATGGTCCTCTTGGCCGGTTACTAAGCAGAATGGTCCCTTCTGTATTGACGATATACATTTTCGGATTTGTTTCCATATCTAAAAATTGTCCACGATTTTCAAGCAAGCCAGGCCCTCCGTTTTCAGGGCCGACCATGTTCTCATCTAAATTAACGATCCGGTGGGCAATTTCCTCTGCCATAAATTCCATCATATTTAAACGATTTTCTAATGTGTTATGTCTGATCCATAACGCAGAAATAATCGCAATCACTACTAACCCTATAACAAGTGTTAGTAAATAACGGGTTGTCCAATATTTATGTAATGGGATCTTCTTCCCTTTATTTCGTGTAAACACTAAACTGATACCCCAATCCCCGAAGTGTTTTAATTTCCCCCTCTGCTTCTGGCCAATCCTTTAAGGCTTTCCTAAGTCGCTTTATCGATAAATCGACCGCACGATCACTTCCATCGTATTCCCAGCCCCAAACATACTCAATTAATTGATCCCTCGTAAAGGTTTTATTTGGATGCTCGGATAAAAACAGCAATAGTGATAAGTCCCTCGGGGTTAGCTCTATTTCCTGATTATTTAAGCGAACCCGGTGGGCATCGTAATTTATTTCTAGCTGCCCGAAACGTTTCAAACTACTTTCATCCGTATTTTCAGTTCTTCTTAGCACTGCCTGAATTCGAGCAATTACCTCATCCCCATTAAACGGCTTCGCAATATAATCATCTGCACCACTATTCAACCCATCTAAGCGATAATTCACATCCCCTAGTGCCGTTAGCATAATAACCGGACAGCTACTAATTTCTCGAATTTCCTTTAATATATCCCAGCCATTTTTTCCCGGTAGCATAATATCTAATAATACTAGCGCAGGTTGAATTTCCTTAAACTTTGAAAGTGCATCCTCCCCACTGAAAACTTGTTCCACCTGAAAATTTGCTTTTTTTACATATGCCTTTAGCACCTGACTAATCGGATATTCATCTTCTATAATCATAATTGTTTTCATCGGTATTCTCCATTAAACTAATATAATCTTTGTCCTTATATTACACTACAAAAAGATGTCAAGAAAATGTCAAGACGGCTATTTGTCTATTTTCACTTATTTCCTTATCCTCCATATGATAGTTAATAAAAGAAATTCAGCTGCTTTCAATGGTGGGGAGGAAAAATGCTTGAGTTATGTATGGGGTGTGGATTCGTCTCTAAATGTCACAAGCGAAAGATATGACTGTGTATTAACGAACTTTGGACGGCCAGATTTTTGGGGTCGTTATCTATCTACTGTTCCAAATGCAGCGGAAGGGATAACTGCTGAAGAAGTTCAGTTATTGCATAATAGCGATACACGAATTCTTCCTATTTATAATAATTTTCGTGAGGCTACAGGTTATGAAAATGGAAGAGTCGTGGCTAGGAATACAATTTTTCATGCAAGACGATTAGGTATTCCTACCGGGAAAATATTATTTGCCAATGTGGAAAGATTTTTTGCGATTGATGCTGATTGGATTCGCGGCTTTGTTGATACCTTTTTCCCGAGTGGGTATCGTCCAGGCATTTATCATGATCCGGTGGAAGGAAATTTTCGTGAGGCATATTGTTCAGCTGTTTCTCAAGATCAAAAGGTTGCGACGCAATTAATTCTTTGGAGTGCTGAGCCAGATCCTGGTGTGACAACAAAACAAGAAGCTCCGTCATTTAATCCAGCCAAACCAGCATGTCGGGCAAATGTTTGGGCTTGGCAATATGGGCGTGATGCAGAGGCTTGCCCTATTGATACAAATATTATCGATCGCAGGCTATATAATCTACTTTGGTAAAACACAGCCTTATCAGGGAAGAGCGCAACTAAGCTGCTTAGCGCGCTCCTTCCCTGCAATACTTTTATTCGTTTACACCTTTATCGTCTGATCCTTATTTTTTGCACCAGTAAAGGAACGCCACGCTTCGATTACAAGATAGACACATAAAACAAATAAGACGAACCCTGAAATTGCTAGAAAGTAGTTACCACTAGTAAAATTATTATACATTAAGACAGCTAAAGCAGAGATGGTAACAATAAACATGAAAATCATTGGAAGAACGACAAACCAGCTTTTCATTCCTTTTCGAATTAACCAAACGCTGACAGCCAATAGTGCTAATGCACCTAGCATTTGATTCGCCGATCCAAATAATGGCCAAACATCACTCCACGTACCGGAAATTGCAAGTGCACCAGCACCTACGATTACAATTAATGTTGCCATATGTTGATTGGAAAATAGTTTTGATTTCCCTTCCGCAAATTCTTGGATTCCATATTTTCCTAATCTAGTCGCTGAATCTAGTGTTGTTAATAAAAACGCAGAGGCAGTTAATGCAACAAAGGTAGTTCCTGTTGCTTCCGGGATACCAAAGAAGCTCATAAAATAACCGAGGCCTGCGGAAAATGTCGGTATTGGTCCACCGAGTTCAGAAAGTCTACTTGCAAAATCAGCTGACGACAAATATGCCACTGACCCAATAACTATAATGGCGAGAAAGCCTTCAATCAACATACCACCATAAGAAATGAACCGTGCATTTTTCTCATTATCGAGCTGCTTAGCAGTCGTACCAGAGGACACGAGGGAATGAAACCCTGATACTGCTCCACAAGCAATTGTGATAAAAAGAATAGGGAATAATGGGCCTAGCCCCGCATTATAGAAGCCAGTAAATCCTGACATTTCAATTACTGGGTTTGCAAACAGAATACCAAGTACGCCGCCAAGCATCATACCATATAACAAAAAAGAGTTTAAATAATCGCGAGGCTGTAATAATAACCAAACAGGTAATACAGAAGCAAGATAAGCATATACGATTAAAATGATGACCCAAGCAGCTCCTGGTAGCTCAAGTGGAAATAGATTGCCTAACCAAACACAGATAAACATTGCGACTACTCCAATAACGCTCGCCGCTACAAAATTCATCCTCACTTGGTTTACGAGTATCCCAAATATTATCGCCACAGGTATAAATAAAACAGAAGCTGTGGCAGCCTGTGGAACCGAAACAAAGGTATCACGTACTAAAATAATAAATACCCCAACAATTAATATTAACGTAGCTACCGAAAATGCTAAGAACAGTACTTGACCACGTTTACCTATATATTCTTTAATAATTGCTCCAATCGATTGGGCACGATGTCTAATGGAGGCTTGTAAGGATGCAAAATCATGGACACCGCCGACAAATATACTCCCAAATACAATCCAAATAACTGCAGGAATCCAACCAAATACTGCCGCAGTAATTGGTCCAACAATTGGTCCCCCACCTGCAATCGTTGCAAAATGATGTCCTAATAATACCGGTTTTTTTGTTGCTACATAATCTACTCCATCCGCAAGCTCTACTGCTGGCGTCGTACGATTCGGGTCTACACCTAGCTTTCGCTCGAGAAATTTTCCATACGTAAAATAGGCAATTAGAAAAATGACACCAGTAATTAACAGCAAGGTTATTAAACTCATAAATTTTATTTCTCCTCTCCTAATATTTTTTCGATAGAGAAGACAAATGGCCTCCCCTTTGCGTGAATCTCCACGCTTTTGTTCTTTGGATTAACGATTGCCAAATACATCTCTGCCCATCCATGCAGCCCGTAGTTGAAAAACTTGATTTTCCGAAATCGCCTCACCTCCTTTACGATTGCTTTATCTACTTCTTGATCGGTAATGATAAGACCAAGTACAATCGTGGACATATGCTCCTGATGCTTAGGAATGAAGGTACTTGCATAGCTTTCCATTACATAATGTAAGCGCTTCAAAAAGTGCCCAGTCAGTTTTTCCTCACAAACATTTGCAAATACCAATTGCTGATTTTCTACTCCATATACCTTCATTTTCTTCGTAATCATATAACGTTCATCTCTTCGTTTATGCTGCGCAATAAATGCAAAAGGTACGTCTTCTACCATTTCCTCTCGATCTACATCAAACATAACTGTATATTTATTAGCCATTTCATGAATAAATTGATGAAGAGTACTATTTTTCTTCACTTATATACCTCCATTATATATTTTACTTTTTATATTATTCATTATATTCTGTTATTATAATTATCCTATAACACTATCGAAAAATAAATATCGAACGTTATTTATTTTTTAAATATTTTTATCTATAATGGATTCGATGGTAGTACATAATGTACTTCACTAGCTAACATTCATCACGTTCTTCCGCTGCCATATGGGAAATTCATTCTTTATATCTAGCAACTGCTGTTTTTGCGAACGGGAAGAAGAGAATTTACTATTTTACTAAGGGGGATTTATGATGCATATAACCGTTTTAGGAGCAGGCGCACTTGGTGTTTATTTTGGTGGCCGAATGCAGGAAGTTGGTCACGAGGTTACCTTTCTAGTTAGAGAGAAGCGTGCACAGCAAATCGATAGAGAAGGTTTACAGATACATAGTGTTGCAGGCGACTATACAATTCATGATGTACGCACTGTCCAAACGACTGATGCGATACGCAAGGTGGATCTCGTTTTATTAGCAGTAAAAGGCTATCATTTAGAAGGTGCGATTCCACAATTAAAAGAATTAGTGGAAAAAGGGGCAAAGGTGTTACCAGTGTTAAATGGTGTTGAGCATTTCCAATTATTACAGGAAATACTCGGCGAAGAAAATGTAATTGGCGGATTATCCTTTATTATTGCAACTCTTGATGAAAATGGCCATGTCCATCATGCAAGTGATCAGCATAGCATTGTATTAGGTCCACTACACGACAGCCAGCTTGCCTTCTGCGAGCAATTTGCTGAATCCTTACAAAAGGCAAATATGGAAGTGTCAGTAAACGAAAATATATTGACTGCCATTTGGGATAAATATATGTTCATTACTGCTTTTTCTGGATTAACAAGTGCTGTTAATTTACCGATTGGTCAAATTCGCCAAGTTCCTGCAACATTCCAGCTTGGAGTACAATTGCTAAAGGAAATGAAAGCACTAGCCAATCACCATGGCATCCCATTAGCCGATGAAAACATCGAGCAGAAAATTGCGATTTGGAACAGCTTACCAGAGGCAGGAACGTCCTCTATGCATCAGGATAAAAGGAAAGGACTTCCACTAGAGCTAGATTCCCTACAAGGTGCTGCATTACGTCTAGCAGAAAAAATAAAGCTTGAGCTCCCTACCATTAAAGTAATATATAGTATTTTAAAGCCATATGAAAAAGGAATATAAATACAAAAAATTGCTGTCCAAATAATTTTTTTTTTATTCGGACAGCAATTTTTTAATGTTTCTTTTTCATATCGCGATCAAATTGTAACCAAGAGGCGAAATTTCGTTTCACAAATCGCTCTGCCTCTTCAAAGGAAGCATGTTTCTCTTCTAGTAGCTTTCCTTGATGATATACCTCGTATTGCCCATCTGCTAGCTTCTTAATAAAGCTAATTTCGCCTTTACGATTCTCATAATAGGTTCCATGATCGGCATCCTTTGTATTGTACTCATTTTTCTCAGGATCCGGTTTAATCGGCTCGTGGGAGAATACATCGGTAATAAACAAACGGAAGGTTTCTTCATTCAAGTCACATCCAGAAGCCTTCGGATGTCCACCGCCTCCAAAGCCTTTCGCAAATTTTGCGACATTTACTTCCTCGTGAATCGTTCGGAATCCTACTTTTCTACTTCCCACATTTACAAGGACAATCGCATCTAAATGAGGATTCTTTTTATTTAGCGCATTCCCAAGCTCAGACAAATATTGCTCGGCATATACGATTCCAACACATAAATCTCCGACAAAATGCTGGATAATTTGTTTATTTTTCGAGTAAATATAGCGCTCAATTTTTTTCTCTTCCACATCCATTAGCATGCTTTCCATATCCGTAAGCTCAAAGGATTCTTTGTTTTCTTTAATTCTTCTGATTAAATCCTCTTCAAATTGCTCTCTTCCAAACATGAAAAATAAATCATTCAAATGCTTTGCAAGCACATTATCGTTGGCATCCCATTCCCAAGTATCATATTGTCTAACTAAATCAACAAATTCATCAAGTGCGGGAGTCGCGGTTAGTATTTTTTTCTCTAATAAATAATCATAATATAAGGACGTTGCAGATGTTTTCTTTCCTGATTCATACTCTGCAAGAATATACCCCCACGGATAATTATTAAAATGCATTGCTGTCACATGATGATCAATTACTTGTACATGATGACCATGTGAAAACCGTTGCTCCAGCATTTTCTCCACCTGGCTATTTACCGCTAAATCGGTAATAAATAGTTCCACCTGGTGGTTATCTTCTTTTTTCAAAAAATCTTCTACTCGTTGGTTTAAGTTTCGATAATTACAATGTGTTACTTCTACATCATCGCCATATGCAAGCTTAGCGACGATTGCACACCCTAAACCGTCTAAATCACTATCTGTAAATAGTTTAACCTTCAAAATATTACCTCCTGTATACACTCATGCAAGTAACTTATGTGTCATATTTTACCATTAATTATCATCTTTCTGTTGTAATTCTTTCGATTCTCTATTATTTTTTCTTTCCAATTTATGTCATTTACAACGGAATCTCTTATTAATTTTTCCAAATTTACTGTCTTCATGTACAATATGTGTAACAATACCCGACTAGGAGTGAAGCTATGTGCAGCTAAAATCCGTGCAATTAATGGAAAATATAACAGAACATTCATATCCATTTAGTTTGCCTTTAATTCAAAATTTTACAAGCTTAACATTTGAAAAACCAATAACCATTCTTGTTGGAGAAAATGGAACCGGTAAGTCGACCTTTTTAGAAGCATTAGCTTCCAGTGCGAGTATGATCCTCATTAGTGGGGAAACATTAGATAAATCATTTATGCATGCCATTACATTAGGTGAAAAATTTAAATTGGGCTGGTCGATAAAATCGAAAAATGGGTTCTTTTTCCGTGCAGATGATTTTATTAATTTTATCCGAAATTCTGCTCAAATTAAAAAGGATGCCGAAGAAAAGCTAAAAGAAATTCGCGAGCGATCTCCACATAGTTTAGAGGTTTTGCCATATGCGCGGACAATCGGTGAATTGAATCAATTGTATGGTAATGGATTGGACACCCGCTCCCACGGAGAAAGCTTCTTAGACTTATTTCAGGCACGCTTCCGTCCAAATGGGCTCTATATTTTGGATGAGCCAGAAGCACCCCTTTCACCAATGAAACAAATTGCGCTTCTTTCTATGATTATGGAGATGATAAAAGATGGTGCACAATTTATTATCGCCACACATTCGCCAATCATTATGGCATTACCAAATGCA
Source organism: Perspicuibacillus lycopersici (assembly GCF_025660475.1). GTDB lineage: Bacteria > Bacillota > Bacilli > Bacillales > Caldibacillaceae > Perspicuibacillus > Perspicuibacillus lycopersici. Next base: position 190,733 of record NZ_JAOUSF010000004.1, on the reverse strand, counting down.
GATATTTATGAACTAGATTCTGGATACTTTGAAAAGAAGGACTATCAAGATCTTGAACACGTTCAACTGACGAAATTATTTTTAGAAAATCCGGAACGATTTATCAGACATTTATAATCTTCCTGTTCATTTATTTTTACAGGCAAGAAGAAAGCCAGTTGATTACTGCTGGCAAACCGAAATTCAGGTAGGCTTGTCAATGGAACTCTACGTTATTTTTTACACAAATTCCCAGTGAAATAAGTCACTTTATTTGACTGCATAATTTATTGGGTGTAAAACTGAACTATCTTTACTAATGTAAGCAGAAAGGATGTTTTACATGACTTCATTATTAGAACCATTCGAATGGAAAGGTTTAAAATTAAAAAATCGTATCGTCATGCCACCTATGTGCCAATACTCCGTAACTGCAAAAGACGGAATACCAAATGATTGGCATTTTACCCATTACACAAGTAGAGCCGTTGGTGGTGCTGGACTAATCATTATGGAAATGACAGATGTCGAACCTGATGGGAGAATTACCGATTTTGATCTAGGATTGTGGTCAGATGAACAAATACCTGCATTCCAAAGAATCATCAAAGTATGCCAAAGCTATGGCACAAAGGTAGGTATTCAAATTGCCCATGCTGGAAGAAAGGCAGAAGATGCTGCACAGCCTGTTTCTTCCTCTGCTATTCGCTTTTCCGACCGTTACAAGCAACCAAGAGAATTATCAACAGAAGAAGTCAAGGTAATGGTGCAAAAGTTTGAGGCTGCCTTTGAACGTGCCGTTAAAGCTGGAGTGGATACCATTGAAATTCACGGTGCACATGGCTATTTAATTCACCAATTCCAATCCCCGCTTACAAATAAACGAAACGATGTATATGGTGCCAATAAAGCACAATTTGGAATAGAAATTATTCAAGCTGCTCGACGTGTAATGCCTGAATCCATGCCATTAATTATGCGACTTTCTGCAGTAGAATATGCCGAAGAAGGCTATGATATTAATTATTCCATTGAGCTTGCGAAGCAATATAAAGAAGCTGGAGTAGACATTTTCCACGTTTCCTCTGGTGGAGAAAGTACCAATGGTCCATCCTTTGCAGGTCAAGGATATCAATTAGAATTGGCAACAGCCATTAAAGAAGCTGTCCAAGTTCCTACCATCGCCGTAGGTAGGATGGAGGATCCGAAATTTAGTGATGCTGCAATACGGGAAGGTAAAACAGACTTAGTAGCAGTTGGACGAGGAATGCTTGGCAATCCTTTCTGGGCTTCAGAGGCATCCATTGCTTTAGGTGGACAACCTCTTACTCCTAAACCAGTAGCACCAGCCTACAGCATTCGATAACAACACATTAAAACGAACAGGTAGCCATCATTGGCTACCTGTTTTGATTATTTTACTCATCATTTCTCCATTTGGATAATCACTTGTTTGATATAGTGAAATAACTTTTTCTCTATCATAGCCAACTCTGCGGATAGCAACTTGGACCTTTTGTTCATGGATTTCCAACAGACCATAAGACGCCATCGCCACTCCATCAAACGGTAAACCAACACTACCTATATTGATTACTATTATACCTTCTATATAGCGAACATATGACTTATGGATATGGCCATATACATACACTGATGCATCAGAATTTTGCATGAACATTTCCTTTAATGTGTCATCTGCTGCATCTGGCAAAACTGCATCAAATAAACTATTCGGTGTCGCATGAAAAGCATGAATACTAATGGAATCATTCACCGAAAACGTAACATCCTGTGGTAAACTATCCAAATAAGCAATATCTTCCTCGCTTAATTTTGCTTTAATCCACTCTCGTTCTTTCGCCATCATTGCAAACGCTTGGTCGGGAACCTCTCCCTTTTGTATTCCGCGGACTACCCATTCATCCGCATTGCCTTTCACTACATCGGTATGTAGCTGCTGAATTAATTGCAAAGACCTCTTCGGTTCTGGTCCACGGAAGCAAATATCACCAAGCACGAATATTTTATCTACTTCTTGTGTTTTAATATCTGCTAACACTGCTTCTAATGCAACAGCATTACCGTGAATGTCAGAAATAAATGCGATTTTCAAAACAATTCCCCCTGATAAAATACATCATTTTTATTCATCATAGCAATTTGACAAAGAAAACGGAAGATAATGAAAAGACAACGTTTTAGTGGTGTACAATTTGCTCCTGTTCTTCCCGAGTATCTGATAGATTCGTCACCAAATCAATCAATGACCTATTTACTATTTCATTCATCTTTATATGTTCGCCCGTTATCGCCTGAAAATGATTGTGATCATTAAAAATATATTCTCCACAAACATCCAATCCTAACACTTGATATTTATTCATAAATTTTTCAAGTAAAAATAATAATTGCACTAATGACATCGTCCCTTGATCCCAATTAGTCATCGCTTCTGTCCGAAAAAGGACATCCTTATCAATACTCACATATATATTTAATTCCGCTCCTAAAAAGGCTCCTACCTCTGACATTATTTCATGAAGTGAATGGCTATGGAGCTTATGCTCAGAGATCATATAAATCCTATCGTTAGCTCCCTGCCGGTTTTCTACGAAGATTTTTGCATCGGTTTCGTTGACTCCAATAATAACTACCTTTTGTAATAACGGAAGATCGCGGAGAGCGTGAGCAACCCAGGAGCCACAGGAGATTAATGGCTGACTGGCATCCATCATATCGGAATGATGGTCAAATAATATGAGAGAAAAGGGCAACGTTATTCTTTCTAGTAATAAATAGGAAACGTAATGATAATTACCGTTGCCAATAAAGACAAGATTACCTGTCCCACCAGCATGTAATTTTTTGCGAATTTCGGATAAAGAAGCAGCTTCACAATAGCCGTTAGTATGGAGAATATGTGAACAGTCAATCCAATGGTGTGGGAATTTATGAAGATTTTTTTGCTCTGTTAAACTATAATCGAAGTTTAAAAATGTAATCTCATCAACAGAATAACTCATTCTTAATCCTCTCCTATAATTGATATGTACCTATCATTCTATTATAAAAGATTTGCTATTTTTATGTGCCATTCCTGCTTAAAGAGGCTTAACAATCGTGTGAAGTTCCTTCAATCATAGATCCTACGTTACAAGAAATCTATTTTTCTACTATCTTTCCCATTATTTTTATCTGCTCGATAACTATCCAGAGAGGAAGCCTCATAAACAGATAAATATTGCTTCGGATTTAATAAATAATACATTGCATTTCGTTTTTCATGTAACTCTAAATCCTCTAAAGGGACACCAGCGAAGTCTGGTAACGTGTCAATAATTCCAAACTCGACGGATAATCCATCCTTCCTGAACTCATGCTCATGTAAATCGATGAGACGATACGATAGCAAATGCATGATTTCCACAATTTCGGTCCAGTTATGAATCGATAATTCAGGTGGCACTTCCCATCCTCTTTTATCACCAGGTACATGGATATCTAAATCTTGTGATTCCCAGCTCTTTCCAGTGACCACTTCTAAACCTACAGAACCCATCAGCAACGGAATAATCTGTATCTTATTCAGCTTTTTCGTAATTTTTATAAACTCTTCGAACTTGTTATTATTCATATTCACCTCCGCTATTTCTCCGTTTCCTTAAAATTAAAGCAGTTTGGTTATTATTCCATGTGCTAAAAAATATCGGAAAACTATTAATTGAAAACTAGCAATTTTCCATCCTGTTAATTTTAACATATTTTTATCCCCCCTATAAAAATCGAGTATAAAACCATCGCGATTTTATACTCGATTACAGTTGCCTTTTCGATTTTTCATACGTGCACTGGTCATTTTGGATAATTTAAAGCTCTCTTACGTAAATTGCTGACGAATGCTTTCTATCCTTCAAGTCAGATAATGAATCAGCTGGAATAATTCCAAGCGTAATTGCCGCGTTTACTTTTTCCTCATCAACTTTTTTCTCTACTTTTATACAATCCGTTAAGCGCATCTCTTCTAATTTTTGAACTGCCTCTTCCCGAAATTTTTCCGATGTACGAATTTGCCGCTGGAGCACATAATTTTCAAAGGCAAGCTCGCCTTTTTCATTTTGCCCAACTGTCAAATCAAAATAAAGATTAAATGACTTTTTCAGCTTGGATAATTCTTTCTCTAATTCCTTCGCCTGTTTATTTAGTTCATGATAACGTTCCACCATTGCCTCGGTAATGAGCACACCGTCCATTATCGATTCCCCCTATCCTTTTCTCTATACAGCTTATGAGTGTTATAGAAAAATAGAACATAGGTTTTGGACAAGTTCACTACTATGAAGACAAAACAAAAAGAGGACGATTTGCCCTCTTTCGTCAACATTAGCAAAAGATGGATAAGATCTCGTAATTAATATTCCCCTATCTTCACCATTTCCTTTGCTTCTAAAATATATTTATATTGCAGTAGAATGATTTCAAAAATCGTTAATGGATCACGGAACGCCTCTGGATTTTCTTTCAGTTTTTCCATTTCCATTTTCCGATTTGCTACCTCTTCCTTCGTATCCTCCACTAAATTCTTCAATGTACTAAAGGATTCCTTGAAGAATATTGTCACATCCCGCTCCAGTCCTTGCTCTAAAATAACAAATGGAGCGACAAAGTTATCTGCAACCGATTGAGCTACCTCCAAATAATCTTCTGATTCTATAAAGCTCTTATACCGTTTAGCAAGCATTGATTTATTTTGCGAAAAGGCATTTAAAAGTTTACCGGCACTTTTTAGCAATACTTGAGAAGGAGTAAATCGTAACAAAATATTTTCTTTCGGTACATATATTCTACTCGTTAGGCGATCGATATCTCGTTGCCAATCCTCTACTACTTTAAAATCACATGGAAGCTGTAATGTTTCTGTGCCCATCATTGCATTAAAGCCTTCACTAATTTCCTCTAAGAAATGTTTACTATGCTGAAGTTCTCCTTTGGATAGGAGTAACCATTCATTAATCCGTTCGAGAAAATCTGGTAAGATTTTCGTATTAATAAAGCTGCCAATTTTTTTGTTCATTTCTTTGTTTAATTCCTGATGAATTTTACTGAAATCACTGGATTCATCAATAGAAGTGGAGCACTCTTGGAGTAGCTTCGGCAGTTTCTTTACAATTTCCTTTTTAATTTCTTCTCTCACTAATATATAGCTTTGAGAAATCATATCTATTTTTTCACGCTCGAGATCTTCCAATTGATGAATAGCTCCGTTTACCCTTGCTAGTAAATCTTCTTTGCTTTGAATCGCCTCTGCTAAATTATTTTCCATTTTTACTCGTTGCTCTAAAAGACCCGCCATCATTTTCTTCAATATATATAAATATTTCTTCAAACGTGCACTCGGATTATACTCCACCTTCCATGTTGATTGAAGAAGCTCGTATAGCCCTCTACGATAAGCTTCTGTGTCAAAATATTGATATGGTGTTTCATTAGGCACTACTTCATTTAATAATACATTTGTCAGCATACTATCGGCTTGTTCTGGCTGATTCCAATTCATTACGACAAAATGAAGTGGGATACCCGGATAGTTTTTCTTAATATGGTGAATTACTTCTATTTCTTTATCTGTTAAATTTCCGTCCTCATCTAAAACGTAGAGAAGGGAATCGACAAAATAGAAATAATCATCTAGATGTGGTAATGTTGTCCGCGCACCACTCAAATCAGGAGTATCAAGCAAACCAATTGCTTCGTTCGCCAACCAACGATTAGGAAGCTGAACATCCATTAATATATCAAGCGAGCGTCTTCGTTGTGTGGCGATTTGCGTGTATTCCTCTAATGTCGTAATCTCTCTTATCGCACTATCCTTATACTCGGTAATATTCACGCTCTCTCCGAAGGTATACAAGGACATGACAGAGGATGGTGCTTCCTGTAATAATGGCTCATTAAGCAAGGAATTGATAAATAACGATTTATCCGATCCAGCCATACTAATGATACCAATATGTTGGCGCTCCGATTCTAAAAGTTGATTACTTAAAAACTGTAATCGTCCACTAATTTCCAACTGATTTTCTGCCGCCCAATCCATCACCATTTGGCAAAGCTGTTGACTTTTTTCCAATACATCGACATCATTTTCTGCATGAAAGATGATGTGCTCTGCTGTTCGAATCGTTTCTTGATCCATCGTACTTGGCATCATTTCATTCCAAGCAAAAATTGCCGCAGCTGGGATAACACCTTCCGTTGGTTTCACAAGCTTCACCCATACAGTTAACACATCTGGAACAATTTCTGCTATTTCTCGAATGAAATATTTTCCACTTAGTAATTCCGCAACAATCGACTGATATAGGAATGGTAGCTCCATCCAAACATACTGCTCATCCAGCATCGTATGTAGGAAAAATTGATTCAATTGCTTTATCCATTCAAAATACAATTCCTTCTCTTGATAGGTTTTATCAAGTGCAACAATAAACTGCTCCAAAAAGTCTAGATCCTGCTGTGCTATCGTTACAAAGGAATCATGGAAATAATTTGGAGCTAAATCTTTCGTATATCCTTTGTGGACATATGATTTTAAAATTTCAAACCAGTTTAATGATTCTGTCCGGATTCCTTCTTCAATTGCCAAATCAATCGCACTTTGCCAATCCTTTTGTTGCTCATAAAAGCGATGGGCTATCGTTGTAACATCTGGATAACTAGGATTTAATGCGACCGTTTCTTTAATTACCTTGTCTGCCTGCTGGAAGTTTTCTTGTTTTAGGTAGAGAGAAAATAATTGAAGCATCACTTCAGTACGCAATACGAGGGAGTCGGTTTGAATGGATTTATAAAGCTCCTCAGCTGTAGTAAAAAGCTCAAGTTCCATATAGGCATCCGCACTATTTTTGCTTGCCCATGCTTTCAATTCGTTATGTACATTTTCCCATTTGTAAATTGCTGCTTCATAGTCGCGATTATGAAAATAGACTTCCCCTTGGGAATAACGAATAAAAGATGCATCTGGAATTTCTTGCTTTTGCTCTTCTAAAAATAGTTCACCTAATTGTTCAATCGGATGCTTTTTTTCGTTTTGATTTATTAATAACTCGTAATAGGATTTCGTAATTAACTTATCCTCAATTGTCATGTTCATCACCTTTACTTTTTAGAATTCTTATAGATTGTTGCTATTACTTTAAAGCATGCTCAACACTTAAGCTGTTTAACTACAACAATAAGAAAATAGTTTTTTTTAAAATACCACAAATTTTTTCATTTTCTTGTAGAAATTTGTTGAAAAAATTAATATTCACCTGAAGATATTTATTACAGAATGATAATATTAGTTCGTGATTAGGCACACAGGTGGATATGATATATCGTAACAAAACATTATATCGTTCCCTTTGCAATTTCCTTTCAATTTGACAACAATCAGGTATAGTTTTGTAATAAAGTAAGATGGAGATGACAAAAAACACCTAGGCTGTTCTAGGTGCTGGCTCTTTTTGGGGAAATGGTTTGTCTTTTGATGATGATAGGCTTTATTCAACGGATTTCGGTTTATTTTTTAGTACACTTTCCTGTCGAGGAGCTTTATCAAACGGATTTCACTCGTTTTTCCTACTCACTTTCCTTTGGATGATCACTATCAATAGGATTTTGCTTTAATTTCTTGCTCACTTTCCTGTTGACGGCCACCATCAATTGGATTTTACTCGAATTTTTTACTCACTTTCCTGTTGACGGCCCTGTCAAATGGATTTCACTCATTTTTCTTGCTCACTTTCCTGTTGAGGATCTCTATCAATAGGATTTTACTCGAATTTTTTGCTCACTTTCGTGTTGAGGAGCCCTGTCAATCGGATTTCACTCATTTTTCTTGCTCACTTTCCTGTTGAGGATCTCTATCAATAGGATTTTACTCGTTTGTCCTACTCACTTTCCTTTTGATGATCACCATCAATCGGATTTCACTCGAATTTTTTGCTCACTTTCGCGTTGAGGAGCTTTATCAAACGGATTTCACTAGTTTTTCCTGCTCACTTTCCTTTGGCTGATCACCATCAATCGGATTTCACTCGTTTTTCTTGCTCACTTTCCTGTTGATGATTACCATCAATCGGATTTCACTCGTTTTTCTTGCTCACTTTCCTGTTGAGGATCTCTATCAATAGGATTTCACTCGCTTTTCCTGCTCACTTTCCTTTGGCTGATCACCATCAAACGGATTTCACTCGAATTTTTTGCTCACTTTCGTGTTGAGGAGCCCTGTCAAACGGATTTCACTCGTTTTTCTTGCTCACTTTCCTGTTGATGATCACCATCAAACGGATTTCACTCGTTTTTCCTGCTCACTTTCCTTTGGATGATCACTATCAATAGGATTTCGCTTTAATTTCTTGCTCACTTTCCTGTTGACTACCCCTATCAAATGGATTTCACTCGTTTTTCCTGCTCACTTTCCTGTTGACTACCCCTATCAAACGGATTTCACTCGTTTTTTCTGCTCTCTTTCCTGTTGACGACCACCATCAATCGGATTTCACTCGTTTTTCCTTGTCACTTTCCCTATGATATCATCTATCTACCATAATTTCGGTTCACTTCTAACCTATTCTCCCGTACATCCATTCTCCAAACTAATCCTCCAACAATGTATAGGCTAATGCTCCAGTAGCAATTCCTAACAATGCTCCACCGACGACTTCCTCTGGTTGATGTCCTAATATTTCCTTTAATCTTTTCGATTTTCGATCATGGTAATGATGATCCTGCTGACCTGCCAGTCGCTCGACTTCTTCCTCTAAATCGTTTAATTTAATCGAAATTTCTCCCGCTTGCCGTCTGACTCCTTGGGCATCGTACATGACGAGCAAACCAAAAATCGTTGCTAAGGAAAAGTCGACGGTTCGCATTCCTCGTTTTAAGGCAATATATGTAGCAAGAGATGCAACACCAGCGGAATGCGAACTAGGCATCCCTCCCGTTTCAAAAAACGTGTCCCATTCCCATTTTCCCGTCGTCATTTTCTTTAATGGTATTTTTAGAAATTGGGCAAGTCCTATTGTCAAAAGTGCAGTTTTTATTGGCTTATTCATTCAACCACCTCTTCGTTATTGTTCATAAACGATAGTAGAATTATGCATAGGATTGAAGACATTCTATACAGATTTCCAGCGATTTTCCCCTCGCAAAATTCAAAAAAATCGTCTACTTTAGGGAAAATTACTTTTCTCTACCATATTGAATATTCAATCAAAATTTATGTATAAAAAAATGTTCACATTTCCGGAAATTGTTATCTTAATATAATTATTTCCATTGACAGCGCAAAAAAAAATCACTAGTCTATTTATATTGTCTTTCTTAGGGAATTTATCCACTGTAAAGAATAAAAATACACAATTTTAACAATAAAAATCACAATATATATCCATTGAATAAAGGAGATTTTACATGCAAAAGAATAACAAACTTAGTTTATGGATATTAACTTCGTTAGTGGTCGGAAACATGGTTGGTTCGGGTATCTTTATGCTCCCAAGATCATTATCTGAGGCTGCAAATCCATTAGGTGTAATTAGCGCCTGGATATTCACTGGTATCGGTGTGCTAATGATTGCCCTTGTATTCGGTAATTTAGCACTTCGGAAACCAGAGCTATCTGGCGGTCCGCAAATTTATGCAAAAGAACTTTTCCCTAAAGGATCTAAAATATCAATATTGTCCGGATTTATGGCTTCCTGGGGCTATTGGATTGGAAACTTTGCTGGAAATGTCGCTATCATTACAACGTTTGCAAGCTATTTATCGACATTCTTCCCGATCTTTTTAAGTGAACAGCCTTGGTTTATGATTGGTGATTTTAGTGTAAATGTCGGAAATGGATTAACCTTCATTCTTTGTACGGTTTTATTATGGGGAATACATTTTATCGTGTTACGTGGACTCGAAGGTGCTGGTAAACTAAATTTCATCACTACCGCTGCAAAAGTTATTGGATTCTTCCTATTTATTATCATCAGTTTATTCGCATTTGAAAAAGCAAATATTGTTCCAATGGATGCACCAAGAACTACGAATGATGGAACCTCCATCAGCTTATTAGGGCAAATCAATTCCGCAGCATTAGCAACATTATGGGCATTTATTGGGATTGAATCTGCAATGGTCTTTGCTTCTCGGGCGAGAAAGCAAGTTGATGTAAAAAGAGCAACCATTATCGGACTTATTATTTCTTTAGCCATTTATCTTGGCATCAGTATTCTTGTTATGGGGTTACTTCCACAAAATGAACTTATTCAATCAGAAAAACCATTAATTGATGCAATTGAAAAAGTATTAGGACCTATCGGCGGACAAATTTTAGCTGGAATTGGCTTAATTAGCTTACTAGGCTCCACTATCGGTTGGATACTATTAAGCGCGGAGGTGCCATATCAAGCAGCAAAACAAGGACTCTTTCTTCCAGCATTTTTAAAAGAAAATAAAAAAGGAATGCCAGTATTTTCGCTTATTGTTTCGAATGGACTTGGACAATTATTTATCTTTTCAACTATCTCTAATTCGATATCACAGGCATTTGACTTTGTAATCTATATCGCAACATTATCGTATTTACTACCGTATTTTATCGCATCTGTTTTTCAATTAAAATTAGTATGGACTGGTGAAACATACGACCATCGAAAATCACGGATTCATGATGCAATCATCGCAGCGTTGGCAAGCATTTATTCTTGTTGGGTAATGATAGCCGGAACTGCAGATATGAAAACTTTTTTACTAGGCATCGCATTGCTGCTCAGTGGAATAATCTTTGCGAAAAAGGTGATTGCACAAAATCACCTAAAAGCAGATGAAAAAAAATAATAGTTGGACATACATGAAGCCACTGCCTTGAACAGGTACAGTGGCTTTTTTAAGCATTTTTCCGTAAATGAACCATAATATTTCGATATACTTGATTAAATACTTCTGAAAAAACAATCCCGATCGCAATTGCACCGGCTATCATTAATACTTTTGCTGCTAATTGAATGGCCATATTATAATCATTAAGCACAAAATATCGCATCGCATCATATGCCAAACCACCAGGAACTAGTGGGATGATGCCACCAACGGTAAATATGATTACTGGTGTTTTATATTTTCTTGCAAAAACATGGCTAATTACCGCGATGAAAAACGCAGCGATAAAACTCGCCGGTACAGAATCCATCGTTTGCTCGACTAAATAATAATAAATCAGCCAACCTACCATACCGACAAATCCACATTTTATTAACGCTTGCTTCGGTACATTGAAGATGATTCCAAAACCACTTGTTGCAATAAAGCTTGTGACTAGTTGTGCGAGCAAATCATTCACATCCTTTAAAAAATTGCTAATATAACGGCTATCCCTGATCCAATTGCAAATGCTGTTAATACTGCCTCAGAGCCTTTCGTTAAGCCTGACACTAAATGCCCTGCCATTAAATCACGTATCGCATTTGTTATGACAAGTCCAGGAACAAGCGGCATGACAGAGCCAATAATAATTTTGTCTACTGCCCTACCAAATCCGTAGTGCACTACTAAAACTGCACATATCCCAATAATTAAGGAAGCCGAAAACTCTGAGAAAAATCGGACATGTACATGGCGATCAATAAAGAGAAAGAAGAAATAACCAACTCCTCCTGCAAAAAATGCGGGAAGAAAGTCAATCCATCCGCCATTAAACATAATTACAAAGCATGCACTAGAAATTGCAGCCGCTAAAACCTGCAACCAAAACGGGTAGGTGAAGTTCGTTTTCTCGGCCACCGATAATTGCTCGTATGCTTGTTCAATCGTTAAATTTCCTGCAGAAATCTCCCGAGAGATATGATTCACAATGGCTACTTTATTTAAATCAGTTGTTCGTTTTACGATCCGTTTCATTTTTGTTTTTGTCGGATAATCCCCTTCAATAGTAAAAATAATCGCTGTCGGGGTTACATAACTATCTGCACTTTCTACACCAAAAGCAGACGCAATCCGTACCATTGTATCCTCTACTCGATACGTTTCCGCTCCATTTTCCAATATGATTTTACCAGCAAGCAAGCAAACCTCACTGATTTCATAATTTCTTTCCAATAATTTATCCACCGATATCCACCACAATCCAAGCTAAATTTATCTATGTATGATTAAGTAAAAACAAGTGAAGAAGTCCTCTTTATCGATATTCAGTTTAATTCATTTCCTAAACAAGATGCAATGGATACTATAGAAAATAAAATAATAGAAAATTTACAAATATATCGTCTATTGGTCATTATCCTATAAAAATCAAGATAGCCAAGGAGAAAACACCCTACTTTTCTATAAATGAAAAAGAAACGAAAAGACATAGGTACATCGCCCGGTCATTTCTTTACGATAGTCATATTTTATAGGGAATTTTCACTAATATTAACAAAGAGGAGAGATTCTACACATGCTTCCATATGGATATTATCCACCAATGCCAGTTCCATATTTTGAAGGACATCCTTACGGGCAAGAAAATATTATTCCTACAGATTCCGTCCGACAAACTTCCTCATTAGAGCGTCGGATGACCCAGCTAGAAAGACAAAGTCAACGACAAACAGAGGAATTAACAAGACAAAACGATGAAATTCGTAGATTAAACCGAGAAATCCAACGCATTAATCGCGAAATACAACGAATCAACGGTGAAATCACAAGACAAAACACAGTAAATGAACAACAAACACGGCGTCTCCAAAGATTAAATCAACGCCTTCGTGCAGTAGAAAACCGCTTCAACTTCCCATTTAGTCCAACAGAAGACGGATTTTAATTTTGTAAAATTAACTTCCTTGAATTTCGACAAAGACATCAAGAGGCCACTCTCGATGTCTTTTCTCAATTTTAGTTGATTTTCATTTAAAATACGTTAATTTCTCCTAAGTATTGGTGTTCCGGTTACCTGAATTTTTCCATTCCGATTGTAAAGACTTACAAGCACTATAATAAAAAGTATTCCTTGTTTACGACTGAAATATTTTATATACTAGGAATGTTGTTCATCGGGAATTTCCCGACGTGGTTCGAAACCATCCCACGTAAAAAAACTAAGGGAGAGGATAAAATGAAAATTAAAACTATCGCAGTAAATGGAATCATCGCGGCACTTTATATTGCCATCACCGGAATTATCCAACCTATTGCCTTTTCGCAAATACAGTTTCGGATTCCGGAAATGTTCAATCATCTCATCGTTTTCAACAAAAAATATTTTTTCGGCATAGTTCTTGGTGTCTTTTTGGCTAACTTATTTTTTTCTGATCTGTTGCCATATGATCTTTACTTCGGTGTAGCTCACTCGATTATTTGTCTATCTTTAACTATTTTAATTAGTACGTTCGTGAAAAATGTGTGGGCACGGATGATTGTAAATACATTGATTTTTTCAGGAATGATGTTTATCATTGCCTATGAACTAAATTTAGCAATCGGGTTACCTTTTTGGGAAACTTGGTTATTTACAGCCATTGGAGAATTTGTCGTAATGGCAATCGGTGCACCATTAATGAAGGCTATTGATGCACGCGTGAAATTTGAGAAGATGATGTAATTCTATATGATGATTGATAAAAAGGAGCAGGTAATAAATATTACCTGCTCCTTATATGAATACTGAAAATTCGACAATGTCCTGTATTTTCTTTGTCTTATTTCCTCGGAAATTTTCGGATATCCCTGAAATTCGACACAACTTATAAAATTCTAATGTATATTCTTCTTTCTTCCGACATTCATTTTCTATTTATATATTATATGGAGCTGCTTCTTAGCAAACATTATGCTAAATCTAATATTATGTATAAATATTGCATACCAATTCGGATGATAAAGACGTAAGTCACCCGCAGCTAACCTTAACTCCCGCCGAATGGATGCACGAAATGTATTCAGTCTGCTCTCTTTTACAAATAGCAATCGATACGTAAACAGCCTATAAAAAAGACCCAACACTGCCAATACCGTAGTGCTGAGCCCTTCTTCGTAAAATAATACACTCGATTTTTATACTACTATAATATATGCGATGCAATTAGCCGATCAAGCTTACGAATATCCACCTTTTTATTTAAGTTTAGCTTAAACTTACCCGTTTTCGTCCATAATTCTATCTCGGCATTAAAATCCAATCTGCCTCCGTTTTCCGTGGAATACATATCGATGGATTTAAATGGAATCGTATAGATTTCTACTTTCTTACCAGTTATCCCTTGACGGTCCGCTATAATAAAACGTTTATTAGTAACAACCGCAACATCTCGAACTGTCCGGTAGGCTACTTCAGCATATTCACCATCCACTAGTATTTCTTCAATATTCTTTGGGACATTTACTTCTTCGTAAAATGTCCATTCTAAAACTCCATCAATTTCTGCCATTATTCTAACCTCCTATAGAGATTGTATAATTTTTTGGGCAATCTCCTTTCCATTTTCGATACAGTCTGGAACTCCAACACCATAATAGGAGCTTCCTGCCAAATATACTCCAGGATAATTGACGGAAAGCTTCGTTACAAGAGCAGTAATCGTTTCTGCATGATTAATTTGGTATTTCGGCATTTTCCCAGTCCAATCCGTCACAATGTGAACCATTGGCTCTGCTTTTATCCCGAGACTTTTCTCAAAATCTGTTAAGGCAACCTTAACTAGTTGTTGCTCATTCATCTGTTGAATTTCAGAAAATCTCGGATTACTATTTTTGTAAAACATCCGAACTAATAAATTGCCTTGATTTGATGTATGCTCCCATTTCCTGCTTGTCCATGTACAGGCATTACAGAATAAATCCTCTTGATTTGCAGTTATGAAGCCTGTTCCATCATACGGTAGTCGCTCATCTGGTATTGCAAATCCTAAATATACACTAATAAGTGCACTCGTTTGTAAATGAGAAAAGTCCGTATCCAATCCATCAAATTGTAATAATCTTTGTGCTGACGAATGTGGAATGCTGAGAACAACCTCATCAGCTTCAATCTTTTCCCCATTTGCAAAGGTAACTTGATACTTGTCCTGTTCTCGTTCCATACGTATTGCTTCCCAATTCGTATAAATTTCAGCCCCTTTTGAGTGTTCCACTAATCCGTCAATTAATGTGTGCAACCCGTTTTTAAAGGAAAGGAATTTCTTACTACCACCAGATTTAAATTTCTCCTTATTGGCCGAAAATCCTTTAATAATGCTTCCAAATTCATTTTTATAATCTAAAAGATACGGCATCGTTGATTTAATCGATAGCTCGGATAATTTGCCTGAATATACACCAGATAAAACAGGTGCAATTTGCTTTTCTACTAGTTCTTTCCCAAAATAATATTCGAGAAAATCTCCAATCGAATCATTTTCGGTGAATGGATTATCCGTCACATAAAAATCTTGAAGCGCTGCAACCTTTCCCTCCGCTGACACTAATGTAGTCGTCGCTAACGATTCAATGCTTGTCGGTATTCCAAAAATAGCATCTGCAGGGATTTGTTTTAGTTCACCATCTACATAGATATAGGAGATTCCCGCTGAATTATAAACTTGCTCTGTATGTAAGCCAAGTTCCTCTAATAATCCTCCATTTTCGATTTTCCGACTGACGATGGAGTCTGCACCGGTTTCCATAATAAATCCTTTTTCCGTTACCGTTTGAATTTTCCCACCAAGTTTTGGACTAGCCTCTGCGAGCATTAACCGGACATCCGCGTTTGACGCTTGACGCCATTTATTCAATTCGTAAAGTACAGTTAAGCCTGTAATTCCCCCACCTAGTATTAATATATTTCGCATTTTCCTCACCTTTTCTGAATGATTTCATCTACTAATTTCTCTACCGCCCGGCGATATAGATTACTCATGTACGAAAGGGAAGCAATCAATAGCACCTGTTCTAAATAATCCTCGTCCTTATCTTCTAATTTTATCACTTCAGACTTTGTTGCAACCGCAATATCTTTTACATCTTTTTTAAAGGTTTCCACATTTTCGTTAACTAGTTGAAGATAGCTATTGTAAAAATGCTCCAACGCAAAATCACTCGTCATTATTTTCTCGTTTAGTCCTTCAAACAACACCTTTATGTCCTTTATAGACATATTTCCTTTCAACTGATAAATAAGACTAATTAGTATAATATGATCCTTTGAATACTTTTTATTTTTTATTGGGAAAAATAATTTCCCCTTCGCATAGTTATTTATCATCGTCTTTGTTAATATTTTTTCTTCTTCATCACGCTTCGTACTATTATATGTATTTTCAAAAAGCTGAATTACTTGATCCATGTATAAGTCAATGTCTGGAATATTCTCTAATGTTATATTTTGTTCTAAACTTAATGCAGTCAGCAAATCTTCTATTTTTTCCACAAATATACTCCTCGTATCATTATTTAATTTTCTGCTTTCTAGCTTTGGATTTATGTAAGTTTCTATCGTTCATTTTACTGTACAATTTTTTGAAAGTAAACATTGACTACATTCTGTTATTCCTATATTATTATAAGTAGTTTCGAAAACTACATGTTGTATTAGGAGGATTAATAATGGGGAATTACATTCGTGAACCAATTAACAGTCTCACACATTTGGCTGGTGCAGTGCTTGCTTTTTTTGCATTACTAGCAATGGTAATTAAAGCAGCAGAGGATGCTGGATCAATGCTTAGTCTTTTTGCCGTCATCGTTTTCGGCATTAGCATGATTTTGTTATATTCTGCTTCTGCCACCTATCATATGGTAATTGCAAAGGATAAAGTCATTGCCTTTTTTCGAAAAATTGACCACTCTATGATATTCTTACTGATTGCCGGCACCTATACACCTTTTTGTTTAATTACACTAAAGGGCACATTAGGTTGGACATTATTTGCCATTATTTCCACAATTGCCATTGCTGGAATTGTCTTTAAAATGGTTTGGTTTCATTGCCCAAGATGGATTTCAACTGTACTTTATATTGCAATGGGCTGGATTATTGTGTTTGTCTTCCCAAGCCTTTCAGAAAAACTTGCAACTGGTGGAATTACTTTATTAATAATCGGGGGCGCAATGTATACAATTGGAGGAATCATTTACGGAGCAAAACCAAAGTTTTTACAGTTTAAACAAATGGGGTTCCACGAAATCTTCCATGTATTTATACTTCTCGGAAGTCTGGCACATTTTTTAAGCGTATTTTTATATGTACTATAATCCATCATGATCATCATAAAAACAGGGAAGCCTGCTATCCTTTAAACACCATCAAATCAATAGAAATGATGGAAGGTTAGCACGCTTCCCTATCGTTTAACTATCGCTGTAATAGCTCTTTCTCCTTTTGTCTCAATTCCACTCTACGGATTTTTCCAGAAGTGGTTTTCGGTAATTCCTCTACAAATTCAATTTTCCTTGGATATTTATACGGTGCAGTTAGTGCTTTGACATGCTCCTGTAGGTCACCAATTAGCTCCGGATGATTGCTGTCCCCGGGATTTCGCAAAACAACAAATGCTTTGACAATATTACCGCGGTCCGGATCGGGGCTAGCAATAACAGCACATTCCTTTACCGCTGGATGCTTCAATAAGGCGTCCTCGACTTCAAATGGTCCAATTGTATATCCAGAGCTAATGATAATATCATCCATTCTACCCTCATACCAAAAGTATCCATCTTCATCCTTCTTCGCTTGATCTCCTGTTACATACCAATCACCTCGATATGCATTCCTCGTGCGCTCCGGATCTTTATAATACTCTTTAAATAAGATAGGCATCGTTTTATGGACCGCAATATCCCCTACTTCCCCAGGCTTTACCGGCTCCCCTTTTGCATTAATCACTTCTATTATATATCCCGGCATCGGTTTGCCCATAGAACCCGGGCGAATTTCCATTTTCGGCAATGTGCCAACCAATAAAGTATTTTCTGTCTGTCCGTAGCCATCACGGACATCTACATGAAAATATTGTTTAAAGGTTGTAATTACTTGGGCATTTAATGGCTCCCCTGCAGAAACAGCGCTTCGAAGCTTCGGCAAAGAGTATTTTGCTAGATTATTAAGCTTCGCCATAAATCGGTATTCTGTTGGTGTACAGCATAATACATTCACCTCATGCTCTTGAAGCAGCTCTAGATATTTTTCTGGATCAAATTTTCCTTGATAGACAAATGCAGTAGCTCCCATCCCTACGGTTGAAACAAATGGACTCCATACCCATTTTTGCCACCCCGGTGCAGCTGTTGCCCAAACGACGTCCCCCTCTTGAACATCTAACCATAATGTTGGGGCTACCTTTAAATGAGTGTACGCCCATCCATGCGTATGTACTACCGCCTTCGGATTACCTGTAGTTCCAGAAGTGTAAGGTAAAAATGCCATGTCATCTCTTTTCGTATTTGCCCCTTCATAGAATGCGCTTTCATTATTTGCTAGCTTTGATAAGGAGGTCCACCCATCCACTCGTTGTTCACCAATAGTAAATTTTCTTTCTAAAGAAGGCAGTGACTCGTCAATCCGATCTATTTCTGTCGTGAATGAGGAATAAGCAATAACTGTATTTGCCTCCGCATGGTTAATTCGATAGCTAAAATCTTTGGCACGGAGCATCTCTGAGCATGGAATAATGACTATTCCGGCTTTTAAACAAGCTAAATATAAATAATATGCCTCTGGAACTTTCGGTACAATTAATAATGCTCGATCTCCCTTTTTTATCCCTTGATTCAATAATGCATTGGCATATTGATTCGTTTTCGCAATTAATTCGGGATAACTTATCGTAAGGATTTCCCCGTTTTCACTTACCCACTTAATAGCGATTTTACTAGAGTCGGATGCAAATTTTTCTACTTCCTTAACAAAATTATAATATTCAGGTGCTACGAACCGTTCTGCTGCATTCATTTTATACCCTCCTTTAAGACAATATTTCTTTCTATTATACTAATATTTCGTAAAATTTAGTATATTGTTTTATAAAAATTTCAATGTGATTTTTTTCAACAAGTACCTTCTTCAATACGATCGTTTCATCACCTTTTACTAATGTGTTACAGTTGTTCATTGTAAGCGATTATTGAATAAGAGAAATTTTATTTCGAAAACAATGAAGTTTTCGAAACATATAAATAAAGGTTCGTCCTTTGACTGTCGGATGAAAATGGATTAATCTCATTAATGAAGAAACGATTATTTAGGGGGATTTCATAATGGCAGAACATCAATTTCATTTAAAAGCACATTGGCCCGGGTTACGTAATGATGTGGGGCAAATTGAAGCAGGAAATCTTGTAACAAAAATCTCCATTCCTCCACAAATGGAAGGTCCAGGAATTGGGACAAATCCGGATGAAATGCTATTAGGTGCTGCAGCTACTTGCTATATCATCACATTAGCTGCTATGATGCAAAGAAGCAATTTAGAAAAAGAAGATTTATCTATGGAATCTGTCGGTATCGTCGACGTTACAAACGGAGTTTTTACATATAAAAAAATCATTCATCGTCCTACCATTGTATTAAAGGAGGATGCGAGTCAGCGTGATAAAGATCTGGCACTGAAACTCGCTACAAAGGCAGAAAGTTCGTGCATGATTAGCCGGGCAATTCAAGGAAATGTGGAGCTTGAATTAGAGGTGAAAATTGAAACAGCAGAAAAGGTATAATCATGGAGTAGAAAGGATTGTTTATGAAAAATAAAAAAATCGGTTTTATTGGTGCTGGAAATATGGCAAAGGCAATTATTGGGGGAATTGTAAATTCCCATTTAGTGCCTGCAAAAAATGTATATGCCTCTAATCGTACAGAGGCAAAGCTTGTCGAGCTTAAGCAGGAATTTGGAATTACAATTGCAACCGACAATAAAGTAATTGCGAAAACATGTGATATTGTATTTCTTTCCGTGACACCAGAAATGTACGAAAAAGTTATTGAAGAAATTAAAGCTTCTATAAAAGATAACGCAATTATTATTTTAATTGCAGCTGGTCAATCCATTGAGCAAAATGAACAACGTTTCCAACGACCAGTAAAAATTGTAAAAGCAATGCCAAATACACCTGTGCTCGTTGGTGAAGGAATGACAGCAATTTCTACAAATGCTTTACTAACTGCTGGGGAAAAGGAAGATATTCAGAAATTATTTGAAAGCTTTGGTAAGGCTGCCTTTATAGATGAATCCTTGATGGATGTCGTCACTGCAACAAGCGGTTCATCACCTGCATATGTTTACCAATTTATCGAGGCATTAGCAGACGGGGCAGTTATGCACGGATTGCCGCGAAAGGATGCATACCTATTCGCCGCTCAAGCAGTACTCGGGGCAGCAAAAATGGTATTAGAAACCGGTATTCATCCCGGAGAATTAAAGGATCAAGTTTGCTCCCCTGGAGGAACAACCATTGAATCAATCGCAACATTAGAAAAACATGGCATGCGCTATGCGATCATTGATGCCATTGCAGCAAATATTAACAAATCCCGCTCCATTCATTAAAATAGTTATTCATCCATTTCCCAATAAGGAAACCAAGAGTACGCACTTTACTCTTGGTTTTTTATTTAGAATAATTTCTCCCCAATAGCTCCGACAATATTTACAAATAGCGGATGTCCCACATGAACCATTCCCTTCATTTCACCATAAAATGATGTTAACTTTTCTAACATAAAATTTTTAAAATTGATTGACAACTCAAAATTTAATGCTAAAATTATGGATATATTACAAATGTTATATTTTCTAACATGAAAATGTAATAAAAAATTATCTTTCATAAGGGGGAAAACGAAAAAATGGAGATGGATGCAACATACTTAATGAACAGTTTATGGACCATGATTGCTGCAATTTTAGTTATTTTTATGATAGGCGGGTTCATAATGCTAGAGGCTGGCTCTACTAGAATGAAAAATGCTGGCCATATCGCAGGGAAAACAATTTTTACTTTCGGTCTTGCTTCACTAGTATTTTGGGCTGTTGGGTATGCATTTATTTTTGGCGGAAACGCTAATTTCTTTGTAGGCTTAACCGATTTCTTCTATGGCGGTGATTTAGCAGCGGACGGGTCGCTAGCCGATACCGTATTCTTTCTTTTCCAATTAGCATTCGCCGGAATTTCTTTAACAATTGCACTTGGCGGATTTGCAGAAAGAGCAAAATTTCCACTTTATGTTATTTTCGCGATCCTTTTCGGTGCCATTGTTTATCCTGTTGTCGCACATTGGATTTGGGGAGGCGGCTGGTTAGCTGAACACGGTAAACAGGACTTCGCAGGTTCCACTGTCGTTCATTTAACTGGTGCGATGGGTGCATTAGCTGCTACTATTCTATTAAAACCTCGTATTGGAAAATATAACAAAGATGGTTCGGCAAACAACTTAGCCGGTCACAACCAAGTATATACTGCATTAGCTGTATTAATTCTTTGGGTTGGCTGGTTCGGATTTAACGCTGGTAGCACAGTTTCTGTAGATGGGGCATTCTTTGGTTATGTAGGCTTAACGACCAACTTAGGTGCTGCTGCTGGAGCAGTTGCAGCAACATTAATTTCTTGGATTGTTCTAGGCAAATCCGATATTCCAACAATATTAAACGGCGCTTTAGCTGGGCTTGTTGCTATTACTGCATCTTGTGCGTTTGTTGCTCCTTGGGCTGCAGTAGTAATCGGCTTTATCGCTGGAATTTTAGTGTTCTATAGTGCAAGATTCTTTGATAAGATGAAAATTGACGATCCTATATTTGCATTGTCCGTCCACGGAACTGCAGGGGTTTGGGGAACACTATCCAACGGATTTTTCGCAACACCTGAATTAGTAGAAACAACTGGTGTTGGTAAAGCTGGTTTATTTTACGGTGGCGGATTCGAGCAATTAGGCGTGCAAGCACTCGGTGTTGTCACAGCTGGTCTTTTCGCTTTTGTTGTTTCCTTTCTCATCCTATATGTTGCGAAGCTAGTAATGGGTGGAATTCGTGTTTCGGAAGAAGAAGAAATAATGGGATTGGATATTAGTGAGCACGGAAGCTACGGCTATCCAGAACAAATTACTGCAAATGATTCAAAAATAACTTCATAAGTAAAAAGCCTCTGAAAAGGGGCTTTTGCTTTCTAATAAAGGAAGGTTGCTATGGCTGAATTCGATTGCTATGAAGCTATTAACCAATGGAAAACAAATAATATAATGCACTATATGACAAATCCTAAAGCGTTAAATCAATTTCACGATCTCATTATGGAAAAAGTATTTCACTTGGCAATTACTCGCCTCCTTCCAAATAAACCACCTTGTGACTTTTGTTGGTTCATCACCGGTAGTGGCGGACGGTTGGAGCAAGGCATGATTAGTGATCAAGATCACGGAATCGTATTTCAAACGTATAGCGAAGAAAACAATGCCTTTTTCTTACAGCTAGGCAAGGAAATATCCGATGGATTGGATATTGTTGGATACCCTTATTGCAAAGGTAATGTCATGAGTGCTAATCCCCTTTGGTGTAAACCACTCAGCGAATGGAAAAATCAACTAGTTTCCTGGATGGAAGAAGGTAGCTGGGAATCGATCAGAAATCTACAAATCTTTTATGACGCAAGAAGCTTAATAGGAAATGATTGCTTTCTACATGGGTTAAAAAAAATGATTTTCGAATACGAAAGGAAGCATCCTCCGCTACTAGAACGGCTAATGGATAATATTATGCATATTAAAAAGGCTATTGGTCCGCTTGGCCAAATTATCGTAAATACAACTGGTGAGCATCGCGGCTCGATTGACTTAAAATATTCAGCATTTATTCCATATGTGAATGCGATTCGGCTACTATCGATAAAGGAAGGATTATTGGACACGTCGACAATTGCAAGAATGAAACAATTATCTACAATTGATAACTATCGATTGCAAATGAAAAACTATATAACAAACTTCAAGGCTTTGTTAGAGTACCGACATACCCTTTCCAAAGTAAACTCTTACGAGGAAACACATTATTTAAATATTCAGCGGTTACCACCCTCCAATAGGAAGGAAATAAAAAAAATTTTAAAGGATGGGAAAAATCTCCATCAATATGTACATTCACTTATAAAGAAGGGTGTTTAAGATGGCTTTTGAACCAATTATTCATTTAATGCGCGGCATACAAAATCGATTAAATGGTAGCAGTCTTCGTCTTAACGGAAATGTACAAGATCCTAAACAAATCGCATTTTTACGTCAGCTCCAAAAAGAGATGCGACAGGAATTTGTATTAGACATTCCACTAAACGAATTAAATGTCGTCGTCTTCGATATTGAAACAACGGGTTTCTATCCAAATAAAGGAGATGAAATCATTTCCATAGGTGCCGTAAAGGTTATTGATGGAAAAATTGCAGAGGATCAAGCATTTTATTCTCTTATCCAAAGCAATGGAGAAATTTCAAAGGAAATTCAGTTGCTAACCGGTATAACAAATGAACAAATAAAGGATGCTCCCCCCCTTTCCGAGGTTCTTATCCGTTTCTTTCAATATGTACAAGATTTGCCACTTGTCGCACATCATGCAAATCACGAAAAAAACTTTTTACAGCATGCAAGCTGGCTATTATACAAGCTTCCGTTAAAACATCGGTTAATAGACACCTCCTTTCTGTATCGTATTGCAGACCCTCAATTAAATATTGTTAAATTAGAGGATTTTTGTGAATATCATCAAATCCCAATCGAAAACCGCCACCATGCGCTCAGTGATGCAAAGCTCACGGCAAAGCTTTGGTGCATTTATATCCCAAAGGTTCAAGGGCTTGGTTGTCATACTCTTCGAGAATTGTATGAGCAACTCGCATTAATAAAATAACGCTATCCGTACGTAAAAGAGAACATCTTCCATATAAGGGGAAGCCCCCCTTTCCTCACACTATTTCCATTCCCTTTCCAACCCTATAGGTTAAATTAAATTTTATAATATTTCACCAAATTGTAATTTACAATTTCGAAAAACTGGTTTATTATTATTTTAATAGTTCTCAATAAAGAACAAATTGTGCAATTTCGAGAACAGATAGAAAGAGAGACATATTACCTGGGAGTTCTTTACGAATTGGGAGGGGTATTGTTGGAGAACCTGTTTATTACAGAGGAAAGAAAACAAATTCAGCAGCAAAATAGGCTGGATTTAGGAGAAATGCTAACGGACAATATTTTTAATGTAACAGGGGTCAAAAATTCATATATGCGCCCACGAATTGTTGCATTTATCCCAGCGCATAACGAGGAAAAGTCGATTCGAGATTGTTTAGAAGGTTTGGCAGACCAAACCTTACCGAAAGATATTGATCTCGATGTATATGTAATTGCTGATAACTGTACCGATCGAACCGAGGAACGTGCATTGCAAGCAGGAGCTGATTTTAACCTTAATCTTGTCGTTCTAACTACAAAAAACAATAAACAGCGGAAGGTCGGTGCATTAAATACCGCATGGAAGCATATTTACGGTGATAATCTCGATATATATTTTAGAAAATTAACACAGTGGCAAGAGGTTTATAAGCAATCCATAAAGGCAGTGCTAGGTATGGATGCCGACAGCAGACTCGCACCTAATGCACTTAATTATTTATGGGATGGACTCATGAGCTCTCGAAACATCGGTGGTGTCATGGCGAAGTATACGATGAGAATGCCAAAGAAGAAAAGCGCACTCGCAAAGGATGATCCGCACTATGAGGAAAAAATTGCGAGTGGAGAATACGGTGGGCCGCTCACACGTTGGTGGACCCATCAACAAAAGCAAGATATGGCAAGCTGGATTTTGGATATCCAATATCATGGTGGAAGTACGTATGTCCTCGGTGGTCAAGCAACATTATTTCGTCCAGAAGCTCTTCAAGACATTACAGAAGAAAACAAGCTAGATGGACCATGGCAGGATGAAAGTGATGTAGAAGATATGCTATTAACATGGCAGCTGCAAAAATCCAATTGGAAAACATTGGTCAGTCCGAAGGCGCGTTGCTTTGTAGATGCAATGAAATCCTATCATACATTTCGCCAACAGCGGAATAAATGGCAATCTGGTACTGTCAATTTATTAACTAGTAAAGATATTGATGTAAAAACGAGACATCGTGGAAAACTTTGGCGAGCACAAATAAAAACCTTTGTCGACCTCATTACCCGCGTGCTTTTTTTATTGTTATTAACAGTAGCAATCGCAACCGACCAATTTTATTGGTCATGGATTTGGGCAATTCCAGTAGTCCTTGCCTCTATTTTAAATATGATACTTGCAATTAAGACTCCAATGCATCGAACGATTGATGTCGTGATGGCAGGCTTGCTTATAAGTCCGGAAATATATTTATGGGCCAATTTAGTAACCTTCTGTCAGGTATGGTTGGAAAAAATGGCAGCACATAAGAAAGATGGATGGGCAAATCAATATAATGCTGAAGGCGGAAAAACAAGTAGTAAACTAGTGCATGGGATTATCCTAGCAACATTACTTGTAGGTATAGGTGTATTCCTTTGCATTAATTACCGCGATTTCCTCACAAGCCAAATGGTGCAAGATGCACTATATCCATATTTAATGTCTGGCTGGGTAGTGTTAACCTATTTAACGATTTTCGCTTCAATTTATATGGTTTATCAAATTTGGACATTACGCGGAAGACATTCTGCTTAATAAACAGTTTACGTAATCACGAGGCTGGGACATAACAATTGATGTTTAAGTGTAAGACGAACAATCATTCGGATAGCGGAGGAAATATACGTAGACTCCTGCGGGAGAAGCATGAGCCGAAGACCCCGCACGAAGCGTATCGGAGTAGGCTAAGGCCATGCCCGCGGAAAGCGAAGTATATTTCCGGAGCGAATTTACCTACTTAACTTTGTTCGGATTCTCTTACATAAAAATACTTTTGTCCCAGCCTCTTTTTTATCTCTCAATCAAAGTTGTAATCGAAAATAGACAACCATCGCATGTGTTCACAATGAAACGACCATACTAACAAACGAAAGGAGAGAGACAAATGGACTTCGATATATCTGCTATTTATAATCAAATGCCTGACTTTACTACACATGAAGAGGCAAGAGCCTGGTTTAAAGAGCAATTTCATGATCAATTTCTTTTGAAAACAACCGATGTGATAGACGGAAAACGCGTATTTTACTATCATTTAATAAAGCATCCGGAAAAATATGAGGAATTTGTGAATACGTTGCGGAGTGATAATACCGAAATAGACAGTCTAGATTTGTTTGAAAGCTACTCCACAATAGAAATAAGCGAGGATGGTAATATTAGCTTCACAATATAAATTTAATTAAAAAGAGGTTTGGACAAAAGCCTACTTCAAAAATAAGAAAGGACACTTTCTATTCCTATAAGAAGTGTCCTTTCGCCATATTCTTAAGTGCCGTCTTATCCTTGCTTTAACGTACGCTTTAAAAATTCTCGTGTTCTCTCTTCATTTGGATTGCTAAATATTTGTTCTGGAGAACCGGCTTCTGCAATTACGCCTTTATCCATAAATACAACGCGATCCGATACTTCTCTAGCAAATTCCATTTCATGGGTAACAATAAGCATTGTTAACCCTGTATTTGCTAGCTCCTTCATTACCTTCAAAACCTCTCCAACCATCTCTGGATCTAATGCCGATGTAGGCTCGTCAAATAACATAACATCCGGCTCCATCGATAATGCCCGTGCGATTGCTACCCGTTGCTTTTGTCCACCAGATAAATGCTTTGGTTTCGCATTAATATACTGCTCCATCCCTACGACAGATAAATACTTTCTAGCAATACTTTCCGCTTCCAGCTTCGAACGCTTCAACACTTGAACCTGCCCAACCGTACAATTTCCTAATACATTCAAGTTATTAAATAAGTTAAAATGCTGAAACACCATTCCTAATTTAGTCCGATATTGGTTAAGATCATGCTTATCATCCAAAATGTTCTCGCCATTATAAATAATAGCTCCACCTGTTGGTCGTTCTAAAAGATTCACACAACGTAATAAAGTTGATTTACCAGATCCTGATGAACCTATTATCGAAACAACCTCTCCTTTTTCAACAGAGAAATTGATGTCCTTTAACACCTCATGAGCACCATAGGATTTACTTAAATGCTGTATATCGATTACCTTTTCCATTATTCTCCCTCCTTATTAATCCAGCACTTTTATAGTGTAGCTTTTTCATTTTGTAAGGAACTACCAATCATAGTGTAATTATCTGGTCCATCCAGCTTCCGTTCGAAATAGCGTAAAATTCTTGTAATCGTAAACGTCAAAATGAAGTAAATGACGGAGGCAACAAAGAATGATTCAAAAAATCGGAAGTTCATTCCGGCAATAGAATTTGTTACAAAATACAACTCAGATACAGAGATAACGTTAAGGACGGAGGTATCTTTAATATTGATGACAAACTCATTACCTGTTGCGGGTAGAATGTTTCGGATAACTTGTGGAAGTACAACATTTTTCATTGTTTGCCAATGATTCATACCAATTGCTCTAGCAGCCTCGAATTGACCTTTGTCTACTGATACAATGCCACCGCGGACAATTTCTGCCATATAAGCACCTGTATTAATAGAGACAATTAAAATAGCGGCAACAATTCGGTCCATATCAATTTGAAATGCCATCGCAATACCATAAAAAATAACCATCGCCTGCACAATCATCGGCGTGCTTCGAAAAATTTCTATATAAATTGAAAA
The DNA here is from genome assembly GCF_025660475.1 of Perspicuibacillus lycopersici. GTDB lineage: Bacteria > Bacillota > Bacilli > Bacillales > Caldibacillaceae > Perspicuibacillus > Perspicuibacillus lycopersici. Next base: position 162,988 of record NZ_JAOUSF010000004.1, on the reverse strand, counting down.
TATTACATTTACAATTTTTAATACTACTCGTTTCACTTTGCTTTCTGGTCGCGGAATCGTTCGTACAATTCCAATCAATAAACCAATGACTGCACCAATGACCGTTCCGACAAGGGCAATTAATAATGTCAAACCTGCTCCACGTAAAAACATTGGCCAATAATCAATGAAAATCTTTACTATATATTCAAAGCTCATGTCTATCCCCCTCATAAAATAGGATGCCGGCCACTTGTGGCAGCCGGCGGATTCGTAATTATTCTGCAGTTGGTTGATTTTGTATCGCTGCATCCATAATATCTTGACGCTCTTGTTCGGAAATACCTGATAAAATTTCATTTATTTTTTCTGTATATTCATAGCCTTTTCGTACGCCAACTGCTGTCGTTGTTTCTTCTATCGATGTTTCAAACCCATCGGTGAGTTCAATCATGACAAAATTATCATTTGCAGCGGATGCACTAATACCTTCTGGACGTTCCGATACATAGCCATCAATAATTCCAGATTCTAGTGCAACACGCATTGCTGGGAAGCTATCCATTGCTGTTTGTTTTTTCACACCATCGATTTGGTCAATCACGTTGTAGTGGAATGTATTATTTTGCGCAGTAATTTTGGCCCCAGTAAAATCCGCTAAAGAGGTTGCATTCTCATATTTTCCACCCTTTTTCACAACCATTACAAGTTGTGATGTGTAATAAGTATCCGTGAAATCAATTTTTTCCTTGCGTTCTGCTGTAGGTGACATTCCTGCAATTATTGCATCAATTTTATTTGCTGATAATGCTGGTTCTAAGCCTTCCCATTTTGTTTTCACAATAACTAATTTTTTACCTAAACCTTCTGCAATTCGTTTTGCAATTTCTACATCATAGCCACCTGCATATTCTGCAGAACCGTCAATTTTCACTGCACCGTTTGCATCATTTAATTGTGTCCAGTTATATGGGGCATAGCCTGCCTCCATCCCGACTCGAAATACATCATCCGAACCGCTAGCTTCACTTGCTGTGTCATTCGATCCACAAGCTCCTAATACAAAAATAACCGATAATAATAAACCAACGAAAACTATTACTTTTCTTTTCATTCCTTCTTCTCCTCCTAATGTTTTGATGTATCATCGCATTGGGAAAACTACAACGCTTTGAAGGACTTGATTCAAACTACCATGTTTTAAAAACACAAAAAGGCAGTCTGAGATGAACTCAGGCCGCCTTATATACACAGTCATACCTAGTCCCTCAACTTTTTCCCAAAATGAGATAGCCCAACTCAATAAACTAGGGTCGTTTATTGAGACAGTCCTGCAGCTATTAACTACAAGCCCAGCATGCAATATCGAGAACTATTGCACACTTCGGCGATATTTCCTTCTCCTTAGCTTCTACGTCTTCTCCAACTCGACTAAGGACTGTTAAATACCGCGCCTCTACCCCACTAGTAAAAAGTGAGGTCATATTAAATTATGTTTAGTATTCTACTATAATAAGTTAGGTGTGTCAAATACATTTCATGCTAAACTCTATTAAAATAAATATATTCTCTTAGAAACAATAAAAGCAGGATATGTATACTGCCCCGATCTACTTATTTGCTAATTAGATAGTTTTTTCCAAATCCGCAGATGTTCTTTTTTCTAATGCATAGCCAATTCGCATAAAAATGAATACTCCTAAAAACCCAATACATGCAATAAAAATAGACATTCCGAAAATGGACATATATGCACTAATCATAACGGTTATCGAACAGATTAATTGAGATAAATTATATCCCATTCCCCCAATTGCTAAATACGAGCTGCGTTTATCTTCAGGAGGTAGCGTCGCCATATAGTTTTGTTCCACAGGCACTCGTAATACCTCGGCAACAGAGGCAATCAGCATAGCAAAAAATAATAACCACAAATTATTAGTGTAGGAGATGATTCCATAACCTAGAACAAATGCAGCACAAGTAATAATTAACACATTACGGTCTTTAAATCGGGAAACAAATTTTGCAGCAAACAGTGCTAGTAGCACTACTAAAATCGTGTTCTCTGTTCTAAGTAAGCCGGTAACCTCTATTCCACCAACTTCATAGTTAAATATTTTTATACCTGGAAAAGTATCAGCAAGTCGTATTCCAATATAATTTCCTAATTGGAACTCCATCGACATTACAAGTACAATCGCAACACAATAAAGGATAAATAACTTATCTTGAAAAACTTCTTTATAGCCATGAAACATTTGCGAGGCGTGTCTTGTCAGCTTTTCCGCTTTTACTTTCACTGGAATAAAGCTTTCATCAATAAAGAAAACAATTAATATTAACGTAATCAGTGACGTAATGGACAATGCAATCATTAATTCAAATAAATAATCTTCAAAAAGGAAGCCACCAAGTGTTCCACCTATTGCAATCGACATATTCGATGCCCAGTACATGATGGAAAACATTTGCTTTCGTTCCTCTGGCTTACTTACATCAATCAGCATTGCCTGATTTGCCGGACCACCCAATGCCCAGCATATCGTGTTAATGGTCATCATGAAATATGTAATCAATGGAGACACAAACCATGGCGAATTACATAGCATCATGATTGTAAACGCGATAAAACGTAGCGACTCTGCGAACACTATCAATTTTTTTCGTCCGAAATTATCCGAAAAATAGCCACCAAAGAAGGATAAGCCAATTCCTATAAAGACGTTTATCAATAATAAAAGCCCAGTAATTTTTACACCAAAATAAGCAGATAAATAGATTGCCATAAACGGCAAAATCATATTACTAATTGCGGTGCTTAAAAAAGATTCGATGATTCGAATTTTAATCGTTCGATGAAACTGTGAAAAAATCATTCCACACCCTCTTTTCATAACAAATTTGCTTGGAATGAAAGGATAGTACAAATAACATTTATTTATCGTTGTTTTTCGTTACGGTTGTTGTATTTCCGACTTAACCACCCATCGAAAAAGCTATGATGAAGCCACCATTTTACTATTTGCCTAAAATTTCATTAATTACCGCAGCAATTATCAGTATAGAGGGATTTATCACATAAAACAATATTCTTATATAATTTTTTCAACTCTAATAAATTTGATGAACATGAAGCATAAAAAAAAGATTAACCACGAATAGCGTAGTTAATCTTTTTCCATTGTTTAGCGGGCTTCCTGCTTCCGATAGCTAGAAAAACTGTTGCTCGCCATTTTCTTGCCAATCTTATAGAGAATAAAGCCGATTAATCCACCAAGGGTATTCATAATAACATCATCAATATCTGTTGCTCTCGGTAAAAAGAGCTGCGTCACTTCGATTAAAATCGATAGTCCAAGACAAGTACCGACTGCAGGAATTAATTTTTCAAATCTTTTCCAAAGCAATGGTAATATAAAGCCCATCGGAATGAAAATGCCAATATTTCCAAATACCTCAATCAGTAAATAATTATTATTGCCATTTTCAATAAAATAACTGGTTTCCGCTATTTTATGGAGAGGGGTTAAATTAATTCTATCTTCTTCTACATCTCGGAAATCAAATGTAAGCTTTCCGTCCTCAATAATCAACTCGGAAAATATTGTTTGCGAGGCAAGTCCAACTAAATAAAGACAAAGTATAATAAATCCAACCTCGTGTAAAAAGCTCGATTTCACTCCTCGATATTTTCTCCATCGAACGAGGATTACCCTGCCAATAACTACCAATGGCAATGCTAATACCATATAGGGAAGCATATCCAAAAGATAAGATTCAATTGCACTCATTTACTACCATCCTTACTACCATCATTTCCCTATTTACAAAAGATATTTGCATATTATTTCTTCAGGAATTGAAATTTTGATTTAAATTTTTGATGTCTATAAGTATACTGGAATTAGTCAGAATAATGAACCCGTCACAAACATTTTTTTCTCTGACATCCATCACGAGATTCAACAAGACTATCGAATACATGCTTTCGTATAAGGAGGGAAAGGTTTTTGCAAAGCAAAGAGCAATTAATAAATGATTTTTCTACATTAATTTCCTTTGTTCAGTCGCTAGCAGCATTAGATGAAAAAAGATGGCTGACACCTATCCAAGAGGGAAAATGGACAACAAGAGACATTATTGCACATATAATGCTTTGGGATAAATATTTTTTAGAAGAAGCGATAATAAAAATCGTCGATCAGCATCCTGTTACTGTCAAACATTTAGATTTCGATCAATTTAATAAAAATGCAGTAATTTATGCGAAAGGAAAAAGCAAACAGGAAATTTGCGATATGGCCATTTATTACCGTGCAAAAATAGTTAGCCATTTAAAATACCTATCAGATGAAGAATTTTTCAAAGAACATATCGTTGGGGACGGCAACAAATTCTCAGCTTACTCTTACATAGAAGATTTTATTGACCACGATACCCATCACATAAACCAAGTGAAAAAATTTCTTGCAACTAGCTAATGGATTTTTCCTATTATTTTCATTAAAATATTTGCTATATCCTATTTCCTTGTTATGGAAATAATTTAAGTTGGTGAAAACGTAATGAAGAATAAAATTATTATTCAAATCGTCGGCCTCCTCGCTTGCCTCATTTCTTTTTTAATCGCATGCGGACTCGGATATTTTATTTGGATAGGAACATCATTAAGCAGGGCATTAAATTCCAGCACCCCTGCCACGTTTGAAATATTGATTTTCATTCCGATTATCATTATATTTATTAGCTGTATTTTTACCTTTATATGTACCTTTAAATCACTTCAAAAAATTACGAGGGTACTTTTTATTATCCACTGTATAGTGATCGGGATTTGTTATATAACCATTTCCACTTTGGGCAGCTTAGGGAATTTTTTTGAAAACATTTTCCTTTGTAATGGATTGCTATATTTATTACTGGCTGTGTTGCATATCTTTCCCTTTAAAAAAAAATAATTACAGGAAACAAAAATCTGAACAACTACATTAATTTGTAGTTGTTTTTTTCATATGTAGTCCAGGTAAACTTTTATATGAGTAATAGCTTCGAAAATAGTCATACTAAAAAGGATCGGGTGAATTCGTAAGTTCATCAGAAAAGCAAATTATAGTAAGGAGTTTACGACTAGTGAAAAAGCTGTCTACCGTTTTTAACGTTTCAGCAATCCTATTAATTATTCTCGTGGCTTTTGGAATTATTGCCCCCCATCTGCTCGAAGAAGTTACCGCCAACATCCAGGCTTTTATTTCTAGCGCCTTTGGTTGGTATTATCTTATTATCGTGACCATTTTCCTTTTAGTTTGCTTCTATCTATTTATTACACCGGTTGGACGGATAAAACTAGGGAAGCAAGAGGATAAACCTGATTTTTCTCGTGCTACATGGATTGCCATGTTGTTCAGTGCAGGGATGGGAATTGGTCTTGTATTTTACGGATCTGCAGAACCTATTAGCCACTTTGCGATTAGTTCACCAACTGGAGAGGAAGGCACGAAGCAAGGAATTAAGGACGCACTTCGTTTCACCTTTTTCCACTGGGGATTTCATGCGTGGGCAATATATGGGATTGTTGCATTAATACTCGCCTATTATATTTTTAGAAAGAATGAGCCCGTCACTATCAGTTCTACCTTACGACCAATTTTCGGTTCCAAGGTAAATGGAAAGATAGGGAAGGTAATCGATATTATCGGCGTTCTTTCCACTGTATTCGGTGTAGCTACCACCCTTGGCTTTGGAGCAGCGCAAATAAATGGAGGACTTTCCTATCTATTTGATATTCCATCAAATTTCTTGGTTCAGTTGATCATTATTGTGATTGTTACCGTGCTATTTATTTTCTCCGCATTATCTGGACTAGGAAAAGGAATAAAAATTTTAAGTAATACGAATATGGGGCTCGCATTTTTATTGCTTGCGATCATGTTTATTGTCGGCCCATCCCTACTTATTTTAAACTTGTTTACTGATACAATCGGGAATTACTTACAGGATTTATTAAGGATGAGTTTTCGCTTATCGCCATTGGATGAAGAAAATCGGACATGGATTAATACATGGACCATTTTTTATTGGGCATGGTGGATTGCATGGTCACCATTTGTCGGCATCTTTATTGCACGTGTTTCCAAAGGCCGTACAATTCGGGAATTTATCCTTTGCGTATTGTTATTACCATCCATAATCGGCTTTTTCTGGTTCGCAACCTTTGGTGGCTCTGCGATTGCACTTGAATCTGAAGGAGTAGCAAAGATTTCTGAATTACCATTAGAGCAATCCTTATTCGGTGTTTTTGCAAATTATCCTTTAGGTACACTATTGTCCATTTTGGCGATCATTTTAGTAATGACCTTCTTTATTACTTCTGCGGATTCCGGTACTTATGTGCTAGCAATGATGAGTACGAATGGTTCACCGAATCCTTCGAATCAAATGAAAGTACTTTGGGGAATTTTACTTACCGCCATAGCATTAGTGTTACTATATTCCGGCGGGCTAATGGCACTACAAAACGCAATGATTATTGCAGCTCTTCCTTTTTCTGTAATCATCATTTTAATGACGATTAGTTTACTGAAATCTTTAAATAAGGAGATGAAAGAAATAAACCGGCATTTTCATCCGAAAAGGAAATAAAGGTTATTGGGCTGTCTGTATTTTCTAAGGATACAGCATAAAAAAAGGCACTTCTCATGTTTTGAGAAGTGCCTTAATTTTCAATTGTACCGTTTATTCTTTTACTACACCATCATACGTTAAAATTGCCTTGTATAGTTCTGGGCGGCGGTCGCGGAAGATTCCCCACTCGATTCGTTGGTCTTCTAATGCGGATAAATCGAACTCTGCTACTAACACGTCCTCGTCTGTACGATTAGCTTCAACGATTACTTCGCCAGTTGCATTTGCAATGAAAGAGGAGCCATAAAAATTAATTTCCGAGCCATCGATTACTTCTTTTCCGATTCGGTTCGAGGCAACAACCGGAACTAAATTACATGCAGCATGTCCAATCATACAACGTTGCCAATGATCCTTTGAATCGATAGAAGCATTTTCCGGTTCTGAACCAATCGCGGTTGGATAAAATAAAATTTCCGCTCCCATTAATGCCATAACTCTTGCGGCTTCTGGATACCATTGATCCCAGCAAATTCCAACGCCAATTTTTCCGTATTTCGTTTTCCACACCTTAAAGCCAGTGTCTCCAGGATTGAAATAATATTTTTCCTCATAGCCTGGACCATCAGGAATATGGCTTTTACGATATACACCTAATACCTCGCCATCCGCATCAATTACAGCTAAGGAATTGTAGCGTGCATTATTTTTGCGCTCATAAAAGCTAATAGGAAGTACTACTTGTAATTCTTTTGCTACTTTTTTAAAGTGATTAATTGCTTTGTTCTCTTCTACCTCTGTCGCTAAATTATAATATTCCGGTTTTTCTTTTTGGCAAAAATATAATGTCTCAAATAGCTCCTGAATTAAAATAATTTGCGCTCCTTGGGCAGCAGCCTTCCTTACGAGACGATCTGCATTTTGAATATTCTCTTCTATATTATTTGAGCAGCTCATTTGTGTTGCTGCAACAGTTACTTTACGCATGCACTAACCTCCTATCGAATCCCTTTTGGCATTTGTTGTGTTATACAATGAACATTTCCGCCCTCTTTAATAAGCGGCATTCCATCTACAGGAACAATTTTACGCTCAGGGAATACCTTTTGCAAAATCATTTCTGCTTGTTTATCGGTTTCTATCGCCTCGCCACCAAAGACAGGTAAAATAATTCCGTTATTCACAAAATAAAAATTTATATAGCTTAACGTCAATCGCTCATCGCGATACATTCGTACAGGTGCCTGTGGAATTTCAATAATTTCTAACTTTCTTCCTTTAGCATCTGTTGCATTACGCAAAATATCCAAATTTTCTCTTGTAATTTCATAATTCGGATCGGTTGGATCATTACATACTTGAATAATAACCTTTCCAGGTGCTGCAAAACAGGCTACATTATCGACATGACCATCTGTTTCATCACCTGACAATCCACGCTTCAACCAAATGATTGTCGATACATTCAACTTGCTTTTTACTTCTTGTTCGATTTCCTCTCTTGTCAAATGCGGATTACGATTTGGATTTAACAAGCATTCCTCTGTTGTTAACAAAGTCCCCTCACCATCAACATGAATGGATCCGCCCTCTAACACAATGGAGGAATCAATGCGAGCAATATTTAGGAAATCTAAAAGCTTCGGCGCTACTTCATCATCTAAATGATAAGGGGTGTATTTTTCACCCCATGCATTAAATTTCCAATTAATTGCCGAAAGCTGTTTATTTTCATCCCAAACAAATGTTGGACCATTATCTCGGAACCAAGCATCATTGTGAGGAATGGTTAATAATTCAACCTTATCTCCACATAAGGATGCCGCTAGCTCTTTTGTATCTTCATTTACAATTACCGTAATCGGTTCAAATTCCGCAATTGCCTTTGCTACATTCGCATATCCTACACATACTTCTTGATAATTTTCTGGCCAAACTAACGAATCCTTTACCGGCCAAGAAATAAATGTTCGTTCATGTGTTTCCCACTCTGCAGGCATGAAGGGATGTAATTTGTTCTGCATCTGTTTACACCTCTTATTATTAAGTAGTTTTTTCTATTTATATTTATCATCAACGAAAAAGCCATCAATTATTATGGATTCTACTTTGTTAATCGTTAGCAAAATAGACTCTAAATGCTATTAAACTATATTTGTCCGAAAGTGTAAATAATTTTACTATCCTTTACGCTCTGGTAATTTTTTCGGATCCTTTGACAAAGAAAAAGAGATTTTCCCCTCTTTGGAAAAATCACCTCTTCTTTTGTTTATTATTTTTTCTCCCATTTCCTTCTTTTTGCGTTAACAGCATAATTTTACTAACTCGTACATATTTTCAATTCCTACTATCGGAATTCATGAATTTATTTAGGAGTCGCATACAATTATATATGTTACGATTAATACCACTAGATTCCTATGTTATGATAGTTATAATGTTAATAAAGGGGGATAGGTAATATGGAAATAAGTGAGTTAATTAAGGCACGTCGTTCGATTGGGGCGGTGGAGGACACGCCTGTTCCAGATGACGTTATTCAAGCATTATTGGATGCAGCAACATGGGCACCAAACCATAAAAAAACAGAGCCTTGGAAATTCCGTGTCGTTACTGGGGTTGGACGCGAAAAATTAGGTGAGGAAATGGCTCGAATTACAGCAGCAAATACGAAGGACTTAAGTGAAGAAGATGCAGCAAAAAAAATTGAAAAGGTGCGAAAGGGACCCCTTAGAGCACCTGTCATCATCGTTATGGCCGTTAGTCCTTCTGGGAAGGTTCCTGAAATCGAAGAAATCGTCGCTTCTGGCTGTGCCTTACAAAACCTATTATTAACGGCAACAGATAAAGGATTAGCTACAATTGTACGTACCGGTGATATTGCACATGAGCCTGAATTAAAAGCATATCTTCAGTTAGAAGACAATGATAAAATTGTTGGCTTCGTTTATGTCGGTTATCCGAAAAAATCTTTTGAAATTAATGGATCTCGCATTCCATCGGAAGAAAAAACCATTTGGTTTAAATAAACAATTTTAAAGCCAAACACATCAACTCAAGTAAAATTGCCTTTGATGATGTTTGGCTTTATTTACAGGTCATGATATTAAAGGATTAATAAAACAACTAAGTCGTTTCCGCTTTGCTTTTCTTCATTTTTCTTCGGTGGTATCTCTCGTAATAATTTTGTCGATAATTCCATATTCCAATGCCTCTTGAGCACTCATAAAATAATCACGATCCGTGTCCTTTGCAACCTTTTCCACTGACTGACCGGTGCGTTCCGCAATTATTTTGTTAATATGCTCCCGCGATTTTAATATTCTTCTCGCGGATATTTCAATTTCTGTTGCTTGACCTTGTACTCCGCCAAGTGGCTGGTGAATCATGACCTCACTATTTGGAAGTGCATATCGTTTTCCTTTTGCTCCTGCCAATAATAGCATCGCACCAAAAGACGCTGCCATTCCTACGCAAATCGTACTTACATCTGGTTTAATATGCTCCATCGTATCAAAAATCGCAAATCCTGCTGAAATTGACCCACCTGGACTATTAATATAAATAGAAATATCTTTTTCTGGATTATCTGCCTCTAAAAATAACAACTGGGCAATTACGCTATTAGCAACCTGATCATTAATTTCATCTCCAATAAAAATAATCCGGTCCTTTAGTAATCGTGAATAAATATCATAGGATCGCTCCCCACGATTCGATTGTTCTATTACATATGGAATTACACTCATATCCTTTTCCTCCTTTAGGCAGCCATACAGTATGGAGAGGTGGTCGAATGATTAGCATTAGATGGCACTGCTGCTTGCTTAGGCATGATCGCAATAGTAGTAATGTATGAACATCCTTCTAATAAAATTTGCGGATCATCCTGTTGGAGTGATTGATAAATGGACTGTGAAACTCTTTCCTTTTCATCCTCTGTCCAAAACGATTCTACCGTATGCGAATTGTTATTTTTTTCCAAGCGGCGTTTTGCACGATGAAGTAATGATTTAACAGCCATTTCGGTCATATTCATATGGACAGCGATTTCCTTCGCTTGATATAGAAACGCCTCTTTTAATACATAAATTACTGCTTGCCTTGGCGTTAAATTAGTCATTAGTAATCCGACCATATCCAATAGTTCATCAATATGATTGGAGATGACCATTTCGTTTACATCAGCAGTATTAGCAGTTACCTCATACTTTCTTTTCCTCATGTTGTCGATCCATTGATGATACGCAATTTTGTGTAAAAGCGGACTACTCCATTCGGATATATGATATGACCGAATGGCTTTTATAATGACATCTTGCACTAAATCATCTGCTTCCCATTTGTTCCTCACTAGAAACAAAGCATACTTAAACAGCCTATTATACAGCTGCTTTACATTTTCCTCCTCCAACATTTCCCAATCCAATCCAACAGCACCATTTGAAGAAACCATTCCACCCACTCCTTAAAAAAAACCTCTCAACTTTATAACGAATATCTGAAAGAAAAAGATACGGCTTTTTTAATTTTTGTTTGGTTTTCGTATAGATTATTGCTTTTTCTAAAAAGACCAAGAGACTGAATACATGTGCTTCGCTTTAATAAACTATCCCATGAAATAACAACAATCCTATAGTAAACAGTCCTATTTTTTTGTTTTTCTGTATTCCAATGATTATTGTTATTTATTGATAAAGAAAAAGCTTATATCATCCGGTATACAGGAAGACTTGCTTCCACTTGCTCACTGTTCTTTCTGCGCACGTTACTCCAACCGCTATATTCTATAGTATACTTTTTCCTGTCGATACAAACACCAATCATTATTTTATTTTCTTTTCTTATTTTTTTGAAACGCTTACCTTTTAAAAATTTCCCCACCTATGCTTTAATAGAAAATATAGAAAGGAGTTACTTTATGAAAAAAACCGGATTTCTGCTTGCTGTCTTTTTAGGAATGATTATTCTTTATATTGGCCTTAACAATGGACAACTACTGCCAGAAAAAGAAAATACTGCAGAAGATAATCCTCCTGTTCCAACCACTGTTGAGTCTGGAGATACAAACGAAGAACAAGCAGCTAGTGTCGCTTCCCAATCGATACCTCAAGAGCAGCCTGAACCGAAACAAGTTATTGAAGATTCGTCTATTCAATTGTATAGTCCTTATGCCATGCTAGTGCATGTCGATAATCATGAGGTTTTATATGAAAAAAATAGTGAAGAGACAATGTACCCTGCTTCTCTTACGAAAATCATGACGGCCATTATCGCAATTGAAAATATACCTGATTTACAAACATCTATTTCATTATCACCAGATATGTTCCCTTATTTATATGCAGAGAATGCTTCTCTAGCAGGCTTTATGCCGAATGAAGAAGTATCTGCAGAGGATTTACTATATGGGACACTCTTACCTTCTGGTGCAGATGCAGCAATCGGGTTAGCTAACTATGTAGCAGGTTCTGAAGAAGAATTTGTAAAATTAATGAATGATAAAGCAGAAGCACTAGGTATGGAGAACACGAATTTTACCAATACAACAGGTCTCCATGATCCGAATCATTATTCCACTGCAAAGGATATCTCGATCCTATTACAATATGCGTTAGAAAACGAAACCTTTAAGACCATTTTTACAAGTAAATCATATACAACAGCAGGAACAAATTTACATCCCGATGGCATTACCGTATACAATACGATGTTTAATAAAATGGACGAGCCAATGCTTACTAATGGTGAAATTCTTGGCGGAAAAACAGGTTTTACAGATGAAGCTGGTTTATGTTTAGCTAGCCTTGCCTCCATAGATGGTGAAACTTACATACTCGTTACCGCTGGTGCACAAGGGAATAACCAAACCGAGCAATATAATATTAGCGATGCTTTTACCGTATATGAAGGCATACATACCAAATCGAGCGAGTGATGATCCTTTACAAAAATGTAGCTCCTTCTCTATTTGCTAATCCTTTTGGCAAAGCATTAAACGAACAGAGCAAACGATTTCAAAAGTTATTTTAAATCGTTCTAGGGAAAGGGATATTCCTATGTTCATCGAATATGTATAACATAGTGAAATTCATTTTGAAGGAGTGAGCTTGTTGGAAAAGACAATTTTTCATCATATGGATACAGTGCGAGGGATAACAGAGCAGACGATTCAACGAATAGGAGAACAAATTGCCGATGTTGTACCTGATGGATTCAATAACAATATTCGTTGGAATCTCGGCCATATACCGGTAGTACAGGAAGCTCTTGTTTTTGGTACATTAGGTGAAAAGCAAGCATTACCGGAAGCATTTTCGGAATACTTTCGTCCGGGTAGTAAGCCTGCAGATTGGACTAGCGAGCCTCCTACACTCGAGGAGATTGCAACTGTTTTATCTAATCAAAAATTAAGAATAAGAGAAGCATTACAAGGTAGATTAGAAGAAACACTTCCGAAACCTTTTACCTTACCTGCAGGTATTACGTTTCAAACTGTGAGTGAGACACTACTATTTAGCTGTGTACATGAAGGATTCCATATTGAAGCTATTAAACGAATTTATCGATTTGCCAAAAGGCAAAAGTAAACGTACGATTCAAATAAAAAGCCGATAGCACTCGCTACCGGCTTTTAAACTTATGATGCAGCAGGGGATTGCTGCTGAGCGATTGTTCCTTTTTTTCCGTGTAAAAAATAATATAAATAGATTGATAAGAAAACAAGAATTGCTAAAGCAATATACATCCCACGGTAGCCTACATGCGGAACAATCATTCCAATAAGAAATGGCCCAATTCCCATTCCACCATCCAAGCAAATAAAGAAAGTTGAAGTAGCTAATCCAACACGATGTTTGGGCGACAATTTAATAGCGATAGCCTGTGCACTGGACATCATCGTTCCAAAACCTAGCGCAATTAATGCCCCACATAATAGAAAGACAAATGCGTGATGGACCTGGCTAAGCAAAAGTAAACTCAAGGAGAAGATTATCAGCGCAGGATAAATAACAATATTATCCCCTTTAGCATCTAGCAATCGACCCGTGAACGGTCTGGAAAGAAATAAAAAGACTGCATAAATAATAAAAAATAGACTTCCAGATTCTACTAAATCGATATCAATTGCATAGGAATTAATAAAAGAAACAATACCAGAATACGCAATCCCCATAAAAATCATAACTATGGAAATAGGTAATGCTTTTCTTTCAAAAAAGTCCTGTAGTTTAAAGCCTCTTTTCATTTCTTCCAACTGGGCCATTGTAATCGTTGCTTGAGGAATTTTTGTAAATAGTAAAATAAAGATTGAAACAACTGTAAACAATGTACACGCAACAAAAATCATTTTTGGTGCTGCATGCTGTGAAATAAATAATCCAAGGAATGGACCGACTGCCGTTGCTCCAGTAGCACTTAAGGAGTAGTATCCTGTTCCTTCTCCTCGACGATCATTCGGAATCATGTCCATTGCGATAGTGGATAACGCAGTGTTAGCCACACCGAATGCGACTCCATGGATAAACCGCACCAATAGTAAAAGATTTAAAGAAGCTACAGGAAAATAGAGTAATGTAGCGATAAAAAATAATAGTAAACTTCCAAAAAGCATATTTCTTCTTCCAACCACTTCAATATACTTTCCTGCAAAAAGACGTGATAACAATGCGCCAATAATAAAAATACTGGCAGCAAGTCCTGCTTTACTTTCGGAAGCATGGAATTGTTCGATTGCAAAAACAGCCATTGTAGTCATTAATAAATAAAAACTTAATGCTACAAATAAATTAGCTAAAGCAATCGTAATAAAATTTTTCGTCCATAATTTTGATTTATTCAATCTTCATACCCCCATACTTATTAATTTATATACCTTTTGAAAGTTTATGTCCACTATTTTAATAGAAAATACTTTCTGCGACTTTAGATAATTACTATTTTTCTGATAAAATAGTAATAACATAAGGAGGTCCACTATGACAGAAAAATTGAAATCCTGGACGAAGAAAATTGCCATTGTATTATCATTAATCATTGTTGTATTTTGCTTGTTTTATATTGTTGTTTTTCCATTGTCATTTCTACCGAATGGATATACTATCATTTCGGAAACGGATACTACAGTTGTAGTAAAAGGATTAACCCTTTTCGGTACGGAGGATGTACGATATGAGTATGAACCGAAAGATGCAATTTTTACACTTGAGGAGTTCCGCTCGATTATTAAAAAGCAAAAGGATTTTTACTGGCTTTTATACTCTTTTGTCACCCTATCCATTATTTATTTCATCAGGCTCCGGAGGAAGGGAAAACGATTTCCACGGGCATTATTTGACAGTAATTTATTGTTTTCTATTTTTATTCCAATTATTCCACTTAGAAACTATTTAATCGTTATTGATGCTTTACTATCTGCATAACGGCAGTAAAATAAAGCCATTGGCCCGCTCCTTTTTTCTCCAAAAGAAGGTTTTGGGCTTTTTTCCTATTGAAATTATTTTCAATTTCCTATATAGTTACCTTTGTTAATAATTAATCAAGGTAACTATTTTTATGCAGGGGGATTTGTATGGAAGGATTTTTCCGACGCTTTATTAAGCTTTACCGCCCGTTAATTAGCCAATTAAATCATTTACTTAGTGACTATAATCTTTCCTATTCCCATTGGCAGATCATTTATTTCATTAAGGAGTACGGCCCTTCTACGTTAGTGGAGATTGCCAATTATTATCATGTGGAAAAACCTAGTATCACAAGAAATGTTCACCGACTAGAAGAAAATTCACTCGTTATCCAAATTCCCGGAAAAGACAAACGGGAAAAAATCATTCAATTAACAAATACCGGGGAAGAAATATATCAAGCGTGTAGAAAAAAAATCACTGCATTAGAAATGCAAATAATGGAAGGAATTCCAGAGGAACAACAACAAGCAGTGTTCGAGATGCTGCCAAAAGTACGAAATAATATTCTAAAAAAAGAAGGTCATAATGAATGAATAAACCAAACCTATGGACGAAGGACTTTATTATCGTTTCGGTTGCAAACTTTTTTCTTTATTTTACATTTTATTTATTAATCGCGACTGTCACCGTTTTTGCAACAGAGAAATTTCATGCCTCCCCTAGCTTAGCCGGACTTGCTTCCGGAATTTTTATTGTCGGTACATTAGTAGGAAGACTTTTTGCCGGGAAATCAATTGAACAAATCGGCCGAAAAAAAATTCTGTACACTGGATTCACATTTTTCTTGATTATTACCCTGTTATATTTTGTCGTATCAAGTGTTTCCATTCTTTTACTTATCCGGCTTTTCCACGGAGCAGCATTTGGTTTAGCTTCTACAGCAACTGGTACGATTGTTTCAAGCATTATTCCGAATGAACGAAGAGGAGAAGGTACTGGATATTATGCACTAAGTGTGACACTGGCTGCTGCAGTTGGTCCATTTTTAGGAATGTACATTAATCAGCATGTTGGTTTTGAGATGAATTTAATTCTATGTACGATTCTTTTAGGATTAAGCTTCCTTGCCTCCCTTTTCATGATAATACCGAAGGCGGAATTTACAAAAGAGCAATTGAAAAATATGAATAGCTTTAAGCTAAGTAACTTCTTTGAGCCTAAGGCATTTTCAATTTCCTTCATCAGCTTGTTTATCGGATTAGGATACTCTAGCATTCTTTCTTTCCTAACTTCGTATGCACAAGAAATTAAATTAGTTGATGTAGCTAGCTTCTTCTTTATTGTTTATGCGATAGTCATTTTAGCTTCCAGACCTTTTACTGGTCGTTGGTTTGACCAAAAAGGAGAAAATTTTGTTGTATATCCATCTCTTGTTCTTTTTGCGATTGGATTATGGACATTAAGTCAGGCTCATCAAGGCTACTTCTTACTAATAGCCGGTGCTTTTGTTGGATTAGGATATGGAACGTATTCAGCCGCTGCACAAGCAATAGCGATTAAAGTTTCACCTAAGCATCGTATGGGATTAGCAACTTCAACTTATTTTATCTTTTTAGATTTCGGTCTAGGGGTTGGTCCTTTCCTATTAGGATTGTTTATCCCAATTATTGGATTCCAAAAATTGTATGAGACAATGGGGGTTGTTGTGATTGCTTGTTTAATTCTTTACTATTTCCTACATGGAAAAAATATTGGGGTACGTAAAAGCAATCAAACAGAATCCGTTCAACAATAACAGTAATGAAATTTAATAGTGGAGGGATAAATCCGTAGCTTGGACATTTATTAAAGCTTATTTAGGCTTTCTTTCACCTGAACAAAAACCCAAGAATGTAGAAATAATTTCATTCTTGGGTTTTACTTATATTATTCAAGTTAGACAATCCTATTCTATAACTTTATGAATATTTCTGTACCATCTTTATCCTTTATTTTCACAATCTCATAGCCTCTATATTTCTTTAACTCCTTCACAACTTTCTTTAAGTTTTCTTTTTCTAAAGGAGGCATCGTAAATGTGCTTTTTTTATCTTCTCCGTTACCTTTTACCGCTTTATTAAGTTGTTTTGTTATGAAATCGGATGATAGTATGTTAATACCTAGGTTCAGCAATCCATATGGAATAGGCACGAAAAACTTTTTCCCATTTGTTTTCACTTTAATCGTTATCATGAAAAGCTCCTATTCGATCGTAATGGATACGATTTCCCCATTTGAAGATTTCACATCGATAATTTCTCCATCTAATTCATTATCGATTGCTTCGAGAATAACATTGAGATCAATATTTTTCACGTATTTTTCCGATTCTGGAATACTTGCAGCAATATTCATCCCGGCAGATAATAAAACTTTTATGAGCTTAATTGGTAGATTAACAGAAACATTGCCATCTTCTTCCGATACAATCCGGATCCTCAAAATTTTATCGGTATATTTTGTTGCTTTAGAGGTCTTTGTTGTATTTCCTGATTCTCTTTCATTTAATAAATAAATCAATTCCGATGCCTTTGCTGCATCTATTTTTCCTTCTTGAACCATTGTTAATACTTTTTCGATTTCGTTTTTCATGCCTTATTCCCCCTATTATTCATTTTTTAAAAGCTTGAGTGCCTCATCTGGCGAAATTTCCCCGTTTTCTAACATTGTTACTACTGTTTTTTCATCAATTTCATTTTTCTTTTTTGTATCATATCCTAAGGAGCTAATGACCTCATTTAGCTTACCGCGTACGGTTGGATAAGATATACTTAATTCCTTTTCTACTTCTTTAATATTGCCCCTACAAGTTAGAAACACTTCCACAAATCGTAGCTGTTCACTCGATAATGATGCTAATTTAGATAACTCAAATTCATTTTCTATCGTTGTTTGACAATGGGAGCAGTGTAACTTTGTAATTTTCAATGTTTCGCTGCACACCGGACATTGGCTAATAACTTGATATGCCATGTTTACTAGCCCCCTCCTTAAATTTAAAATACTGCTGTTCTATAAAATTGTGCTAATAGAATTCAATCAACAGTTTTTCCAAAGTTCTTATTTTGTTAAAAACTTATGCAATTGAGAAAACAGCTATTTGAAATCATCATATTACATAACTCGATTTAATTCAAGCGAAATATTCATTTTTTTAATATATAAATTAACTTTTTTAATTTTTTTAAGTGTATATTTTAAAATTTTAACCTTTCAATTAAAAAGCATAAGCATTAAATGGAAAATGCTTATGCTTTTTGCTTTATTCATTTTCTTTTCCTGTTGATTTTTCTCGTTGCCAAGTAGGTATTGCGTCATCCTCGTCGAATTCGATAATGACATCTGTTACGCCTTTCATTTCATGGATTTTCTCTTCTAGTCGATCTTTTATAGCATTTGCTTCTCCAACTGTTAGCGTGGAATCAATTTCTAGCTTCATCTCGACATGATAATCCTCTCCTTCCTTTGCAACATATAACGTTTGGATATCTTTAATTTCTGGGTTTGTAAATATGTATTGTGCGATTTCTTCTTCCATTTCCTCATCTGCTTCCCCAAGTACACCTCTTGCATTATCTAAAAATACTTTCCCGACAACAAAAAACATCATAATACCGATCAAAATGGAGGCAATTCCTTCTGCTGCATGGAGACCAAAAAAATACGAGAGGAGAATGCCGATGATCGCTATTAAACCACCTAGCGTTGCCACTAAATCCTCCATAAATACAAGTTTAGTCGCTGGCTTTGCACGTGATAATCCCGCAAAGCTTTTCCATAACAAGGAGATTCCTTTAGCATTAATTTTTGTTTCATGGGCAATTTCTGTCATTGCTTTATACAGCACAAATGATTCTAACAAAACTCCAAGTACTAGTACCGTAATATTAATGAATATACCTTTAGATTCCGTTGGGTGTATAATATGGTGGATGCCTTCTTTTATTGTCTCATAGCTCATAATGCCGACAATTATTACTGCTCCAAGTAGCACGAGGTTTACAAGTCTGCCAAATCCGTTCGGAAATCGTTCTGTCGGTCGCTTCTTACTTAAAGCACTGCCGATAAATACGAAAAATTGATTTGCCGCATCTCCTAATGAATGCATCGTTTCTGCAAACATCGCTACATTTCCAGTAAAAAAATATGCTACTCCTTTTATACAGGCTATAATTGCATTTACTATAGCGGCAATTAGTGCTGATTTATTTCCTTGTTTTAATAAATTTTCTTTCACTGCCATTCACATTCCTCCTTATCTCTACTTACTTACTATTATCAACTTTCCTTTATTGAATTCGCGTTTGTTTTCGACAGTTGTTCGAATCATTCCAATTTCGTGTACGAAGGTTCCAAGTTCCGTACACGACTTTTTTATAATATAATGGGTAAATATCATTGTCAGTGGTGGAGGTAATTACATTGGATCCATTTGATATCATGCTAAACCCGGAAAACGTAATACCATATTATCAGCCTGTTTTAAGTGCTGATACACAACAGGTTATTGGCTATGAAGTACTAGCATATTTCCAGAATTCCTCGGACGACGTTCAAAACCTTGGCTGGTTTTTCAAAGATTCCACCATACCGGATGAATTTCGCCTAGAATTAAAAAATGTAGTCCTTCAAAAAGCATTGGATTATTACTTAAATACGGATTCTTCCATAGAATTATTTTTTCATTACGATGCTCTTTTACTTTATAAAGATAACGGAGAAGCACTACTATCCCTTTTACAAGAATATGCAGATAGAGGCCTGAATTTAAATAAAATTATTATTCAATTAAAAGAAGAATTCCCTGCTGATCAGCTCGATTCGGTGCAAAAATTATTCTTCTACATGAAGACAATGGGGCTTCGGATTGCCCTCAATGATTTCGGTGAACGGAACGGGAACTTGGATCGTCTCGCAAAAATAAAACCAAATCTCGTAAAATTGGATGTCGGATTTTTACACGATCATGAGCTACCACACTTATATCGTGATGTACATCATTCCATTTCGTTATTATCACGAAAAATTGGAGCAACATTAATGTTTACCGGTATCACTTCCTACAATCAGCTTAATTATGCTTGGCGAAATGGGGGGCGCTATTATCAAGGGAGTTATCTCGGCCGTCCACAGCGAGAATTCGTTGCAGTTGATTTTTGTAAGGAAAAAATTCAAACAGACTTCCAACATTTTGTTAATTTTGAGCGCAAGAAGATTAAGGCACAATTAGCTTTAACAAATGAAATTAATCAACAATTTAAAACTACGTTAAATACCATTAAGCCTGAGGATACGTATGATGAGATGCTCTTGAAAATTGGAAATGCTTGTGCAAACTACGGTTTCCGGGTATTTATTTGTAATGATGAAGGGCTACAGCTTTCTTCCAATGCGGAAAAAAATAAAGATGGAAATTGGGAGCTACTTCCAAAGGGAAGACAAAAAAATTGGAGCTGGCGTCCATACTTCTTGGAAAATATCGCCCGCATGAATGTAGAAAAGAAAGGAATCTTGTCAGATTTATATACTGATATTGAACGGGAGGAACAAATTCGAACCTACTCCTATCCTATTTCAGAAACATTATATATATTTCTTGATATTCCTTATGCTTATTTATTTGAACAAGAAGGGTTATTATAAAGTTGAAGTAAACGATACTAGCCAAGCTTTATTAAAGCTTGGCTTTTTCATGTCCTGAGACTTTTTCAAAAAATAAAAAACAATGGAATAAAAACGATTTTTTAGCGAATAATGCAGGTTAAGGAAGATTTTAGGGGATGAAACTATCGTTTACAAACTCCTAACAATTTTTCGGGAATGTTAATGTTCCCCAATCATTATAATAAATAGTGAATATACTGTAAAAACAACTTGACTACAGATAAGGAAGGGAAACATGAAAAAATTTAAAGTTTTCGATTATACCTTTCAAAATTTAAGTCAAAAAAATATGTCATTTGAGCAAGTTTTTCAGAATATCCTGCAATTTATGAAAAAGGATCCAAAAGGAAATTATCGTTTAATGTTTGGTACGGATTCACAGGTGCATCCACAGTATACGAAATTCATTACTGGTATTGTTATTCAACAGCCAACAAAAGGGGCATGGGCTTGCATTCGGAAAGTAGTAGTTCCTCGAAAAATGACCAATCTTCACGAGCGCATATCCTATGAAACCACCTTAACAGAAGAAGTGGTAGCCATGTTTACTGAAGAAAGAAAAGATCAATTAATAAATATTATTTTACCTAATATATACAAAGGTGCTGGCTTTATAGTCGAAGGTCATATTGATATCGGATCTGGCAGCCGCAACAAAACAAAAGTATTTGTAAATGAAATGGTCGCTCGCATGGAGTCGCTTGGTTTACAGCCGAAAATTAAACCAGATTCCTTTGTCGCTAGCTGCTATGCCAATCGTTACACGAAATAAAAAATGGGTCAGGTAATTTCCAAAAGGAGATTAGCCTGACCCGGTTATTATACTAGTTTATGGGCGTACCATTTTACACCTTTAAATCTCCAAACAAAGATAGCACCCCGAACGACCCATTCTACATTCATCGCAATCCAAACACCAACAATACCGAATCCTAATGTAATTCCTAAAACATAACCAAGAATTACCCGTAACAGCCACATTGTTAATAATGAAGTGACGGAAGTGAAATTCGAATCTCCTGCTGCACGTAATGCGGATGGTAAAATAAAACTGGGCGACCAAAAGAATGGCTGTGAGATGGCACAAATAATAACGAGCGTAAATATTGTCGGAATAATTTCCGCTGGCGCACTAAACATCTTCATCAGTAATGGGAAAAACGGCAATAAAATCAGCGTTGTTACAACAAAGAATACCATCGCTAAACCAATTAATGATTTCGTAAACTTCCTCGCGTCCGCAATATTTCTTCTGCCGATACATTGGCCGACAACTGTAATGATCGCAATACTAATTGCATTTGGTCCAATTTGCATTAACATAATGATGGAATTTCCAATGGCATTTGCTGTTAATGCTAATGTTCCAAGCTGAACAATAAAGGTTTGTGTTAAAAGCTTACCACCATTAAAAAATATTTGCTCTGCCGCAAAAGGCAAACCTATAAACATTACCTTTTTCAAAATAGAAAAGTCCAATTTCAATGCATTTTTTACTCTAAATCGAATCGTATCATTATATTTGATAATATAAATTAAGGATGCAATTACTCCTAATAATCGAGCAGTAACGGTAGAAATTACTAATCCTATTACACCTAGGTCAAAAATAGTAATCAATAATATATTTAAAATCGTATTTGTCACATTTATTAATAACGATAAGTTAAGGACTGGTTTCGTTTCCCCTACCCCTCGTAATGATCCAGAAACTGCTTGGAAAATCGCAATTAATGGATAGGAAAGACAGCTTCCAATTAAATATATTTTTGCGTTTTGTAACACATCTGCCTCTGCTTTTCCAAATAGTAAATCTAGTAATGGAACATGAAAACAAATTACGAGAACGCTTAATAGAATAGAAAAAATGGTTACAGCTGAAATTGCTTGGGTCGCTGTTTTAGAAACCATTTGCTGATTCCCGATTCCCTTGTATTGCGCTACAATAACCGTACCCCCGGTTGCAACTGCGATAAAAACGTTCACTAAAAAAATATTTAGCGAATCTACCATACTTACGGCACTTACTGCCGCAACACCTGATGAGCTTATCATCGCCGTGTTTAATAAGCTCATTAAGATTAGAAATGCTTGGTCGACAAGAATTGGTAGAATAATAGCGATAATTTGCTTATAATCAATGGATTCTCCTGTGAAATATTTATTCATTAAAAAAGCGGTTTGTTGTTCTAACTTCGATTTTATGCTTTTCACTTTGCAACACACTTCTTTACATAGATTGTGTTTCATTTATCTGTAGTCGATTAATAAACACGGATAATTATAACATTATTCAAAAAAGAGTACAGTATTTTTTCTTCTATAAAGACTTGTATCTAAAGAATTATCTTTAATGAAAGGTAAAAGAAAAAGTAGTTCACATTCAAATACCATGAATAACTGGAACTTGAATATAGAACTACTTTTTAGCTTATTTATATCGTTCGTTTTTCCAACACTTACTTATTCATGAGAAACAATAAATTTTGCGTTTCCAGATAGAGAGTATTCGCGGATACCATTTGGCAATAGGAAATGCGTGCCTTTTTCTACTCCAAAGGATTTTCCATCGATGATAATTTCTGCTTTACCTTCGGTGACACTAACTTGTAAAAAGTTATTCGTTATTTGACGAGTAACTGTACCATTTAATTCCCAATGATAGACTGTGAAATATTGGGCCTCAACAAGTTTCTTTTCGACTAAATCTTCAAAGCTTACCGTTTTTTGTTCAACAATAGCATCTTGATGTGGAACAGTGGATACTTCCTTTGCTCGTTCCAAATGTAATTCTCGTTTATTTCCTGCTGCATCCTTCCGGTCATAATCGTACACGCGGTAGGTAATATCAGAGCTTTGTTGTGTTTCTAAAATAACGATTCCTTTTCCAATCGCATGGATAGTTCCACTAGGTACGTAAACAAAATCTCCTGCCTTTACTTTTACTCGGCGTAATAGCTTGTCCCATTCTCCATTATCAACCATATCCGCAAATTCTTCTTTCGTTTGGGCATGGTGGCCAAGTACTAGTTCTGCACCTTCCTCTGCACTTAACACATACCAGCATTCCGTCTTCCCATATGGAACTCCTTCTACTTCTCGTGCAAATTGGTCGTTTGGATGAACTTGGACGGAAAGATCATCGGCTGCATCTAAAATTTTTACAAGCAATGGATATTCTTCATTTTGATCAACTTGTTTATTAAATAGTTCTCCATGCTCATTCCATGCATCTGCTAATGTTTTTCCTGCAAGTGGTCCATTTTTGATAATACTTGGGCCATGTGGATGTGCAGAAATCACCCATGCTTCTCCTGTTTGGCTAGATGGGATTGTATAGTTAAATTCTGTTTCTAGCTTGTTTCCACCCCAGATTCTTTCTTGAAATACAGGTTGTAAAAATATCGGTTCTTCCTTATACATAATGTCCAGTTACCTCCATCAACAATTACTACTAATTATTATAATCGAAAAGAGAGCAGATTCCGCTCCTTTTTCCAAATTTATTCAGATTTTATTACAGCTTTTCTTTATTGAATAGTATCTAATAATTCGAATGCTTCTTGTTTAGATGTTACTTTTAATAATTGCTCTCTAAAGCTATCATTCATTAATTTTCTCGAAAGCATTTGTAGGATTCGTAGATGTGCATCTCCTGCTGCCTTTTCTGGTACTGCGATCATAAAGATAATTTTAGCGTCGGTGCCATCTAAGTCAATCATTCCACGTACTTTTAATGGAATAGTTAACAAATTATGGATATTTAAATTAAGTTGGGGAAGTTTTTCAGTCTTTATTTGGAGAATAAAAGTAAATAGAAAAACCCCGTTTCATCAAGCGACTAACGGGGTTTGTATACCAATCGTATTAAAATGCTGCTGTCCAGCCACCATCTACTGTAAGGATTGTTCCATTAACAAAATTGGACTCCTCAGAAGCTAAAAATAGTGCTGCTTGTGCAATATCTTCTGGTTCGCCCATTTTTGGCATTACACTTTGTGCTACTTGTGAACGTTTCATACCAAACTCACTAACATTTTTGATTGAAGAACCAATATTCGTATTTACACCGCCTGGTGCAATACCATTGCAACGAATACCTTCATTAGCATACATGAAACCAGTGTTCTTTGTTAATCCAACTACTGCATGCTTAGAAGCACCATAGGCAGCACCTGCATGAGCACCGTTTAATCCACCTGTAGAAGCAATATTAATAATATTTCCTTTTCCTTTTTCTAAAAAGATTGGAATTGCTTTACGCATTGCACGCATAACACCTTTTGTATTTACTTCAAAAATTAAATCCCATTTTTCATCTGGAATTTCTCCAACCGGCTCAAATCCGTCCATAATCCCTGCATTGTTTACTAATATATCAAGTGTGCCAAATTCATTGACCGCTGTATCAATCATGTTTTCAATATCCTCTAATTTTGCAACATTCGCTTGAACTGCTTTAGCCGTTCCACCATTGCTTGTAATTTCAGCTGCTACTTGTTCGGCACCGTCAATATTTAGATCGGCAACTATAACTTTTGCACCTTCTTTAGCATACAATGCAGCGATTGCCTTCCCCATTCCGGAAGCCGCACCTGTTACTACTGCTACTTTACCACCTAGTTTCATCCTTCATACCACCTTTACCATTAGTATATTTGTAATACATATGCTAGGAAGCGCTAACATCTGTATATTTCCATCTTAATATTCTATAATGGATGTAACAATATGCAATTTCTGTTGCAAATGTTGACTAATAAATGCTTTCGACCTATTTTGTACAATAGGGCAAAAATAATAGCCATTTAGGTGGTGTTTTGTTGATGATTATTGATAGAAGGATTAATAAATCAAAATCCGCTTTGAAAGATGCACTTCTGCAGCTGATGGAGGAAAAGGATTTTCGTAAAATAACGATTACAGATTTGGTAAACATTTCAAACTTGAATCGAGGAACATTTTATAAGCATTATCAATCGAAGGAAGAATTACTTGACGAGTTGATAGATGATGTAATCCATGATTTAGTCCATTCTTACCGTGAACCATATCTTCATACAGATAAATTTGCAATTAGCGAGCTTACCTCTGGTGCCGTAAAAATTTTTGAGCATGTTGCTTCTTATGCTAAATTTTATACGATAATCGTGAATTCCAATGTGTTACCAGGTTTCCAAAATAAAATATGTGATGTTTTAAAGCAATTATCGCTCTTAGATTTACAGAATGTAATAAACGTGAAAAATACTATTAATAGGAATCTATACTCAAGCTACACTTCCTATGCACTTTTCGGTTTAATCGTAGAATGGGTGAAGGAGGGATTCATCTATTCTACTAAATATATGGCAGATCAATTAATCGAGATTATTTCCTACAGCTCGTTTAAGCCGATAATTGATACATCCAAAAAATCGAATGTCAATCAGCTAATATCCTCAACCAGCCTGGAAAAAGGATGATTCTAGCAATTGCAAGAAACCTAATGATTCGCTTTAGCCAATCATTAGGTTTTTCTTATTTGGTTAAGCTAAACATGTATAGGTTTTTGTAATTTTTCTAGCTGACTACCTAAATATTTTGCCACCTGTAGCATGCCGTATTTTCCTGCACTTGCTTCTGCTTCACTATTATAATTTGTATTCGTATTAATATCGTACGTATAAATCGTGCCCTCTTTATCTTTGATAAATTCGATTCCGGCTACTTGAATATTATTTGCCGCCAATACTTTTTCATATTTTTCTAGAATTGGGTCATGAAAGCCTTTGATAATTTCAAACATTGCAGGAGCTTCATTGACCTCCCCTACTGGACAAAATAGATCATCAATTCGGCAAGCATCCGCAGGGCATAATTGGAACCCACCAGAAGTATCAACACGAACCGCATAAAAGAATTTTCCACCAATAAACTCACAGCGGGTAATATACGATTCTGGTGATTCGATATATTCCTGAATCAATGTAATTCCATCGACAGGCTCTTCAAATTCAGGTCCATCGATATATGCTTGTAATGCCTCGACAGAGTTAAACAGTTGTACCCCAAGTCCTTTACCTGCACGGTTATGCTTCGTAATGAACTTTTTACCTTTAAACGCATTTGCTGCTTTAATAATCGCTTCGTTACCAACAGCTGCAATTGTCTTCGGTGTTTTCACTCCATATTTTTCTAGTTCTAAATACTGCAGTACTTTACTCACTTCTAATTGGATGGCACGACTACCATTAATAACGGTTCTTCCATGATGCTCTAACCAAGCCAAAACCGAACTTGTTAGCTCTGGTGCAAACCGGTGTCCTCTCGTATGGGAGGAAGCACTCATGCGACTATAATAAATTCCCTCCGGAGGCTCTGATAAAAGATTAACCACACCATTGTCCAAATGCCAATCCTCATATGGGAGACTTAATTCTTCTAATCTTTTAAATAAATGCTCCGTCCATTCATTATTTTCATGAATAACAAATATTTTACTCATTTTTATCTCTCCCTAATCAATGTTTGACAAGCTAAAACGCAGCTCCTCGACCTTTGGCATTACTTGCTTTGCAAAACGTTCCAGCTCTTCTAGCTGTGGGGAACATTGCAATAATAGCAGATTAACTCCTACTTTTTCAAATTCTAAAATTTGTCTTGCTATTTGTTCTGGTGTACCAATTAGATTCGGTCGTAAGCCTCGATTCGATACTGAATAATCCTGAAGCTTTATTTGCTGCTCTAGCTCAGATTTAGAAGTAAAATCCTCGAATCCCGCATAGCCACTTAAATCGTCTACTGTCGTAATTCGCTTAAGCTCTTCTTGGGCTTCTTCCTCTGTATCGCGGCAAATGACATAGGCTGCCATCCCAAAGGATTGCAGTGGCTCTCGGCCCGTTTGTTGTCTACGCTCTTTCATCTCTTGAATTTTTACTGCTGCTTCTTCTATCGTATGTCCATGAATAACATATGCATCACATAGTGTGGAAATTATTTGCTTTCCTTTTTCACTTTCGCCACCTGCATATAATACCGGATTCGGCCGTTGGACGGGCTTCGGATAGAGCTTCGTATTTTCAAGTTGATAAAACTTTCCATTGTAAGAGAAGGTTTCTTCTGTCCATAAACCTCTTAACACTTCTAGAAATTCCTTTGTTCGGTCATACCGTTCATCATGTGCTGTAAAATCACCGCCATATTGCTTTGCCTCCTCTGCCCACCAGCCAGAAACGACATTCAATGTAAATCTACCATTACTAATATGATCAATATTTGCTGCCATCTTTGCAGTAACTGCTGGATTATGATAGATTGGCCGAACGGCGGTCATAATTTCTATTTTTTCTGTAACAGCTGCAAGTGCTGCTGCTGTTGACCATGCCTCAATCGAATCCTTATCCGTCCCTTTAATATCATTTAAATATAATTCCGCAATTAACGTTGTATCATATCCCCATTTTTCCGCGGATTGAATAACCTTCTTCGCATATTCAAAGGTTGGCGGCATGTTTTCCTCTGTAACATTTCTTAACCAGCCTCCAAAAATCGGTAACCAAAATCCATATTTCATTCTCCATCCATCCCTTTCTTTATTCATTTCTAGGTAGTATCTGAAACTCCATAACGTATTGCAATACGAATGATAAAAATGCTTCTTCGTCAATGCAATCAACAAAAAAACTCTTTTCTCAAAATAAGAAAAGAGTTTTTATTACGAAACATCTTTTCTTATCTTTCAAGCAGCCTGCTTGATGGAATTAGCACAGTATTCTACTAAAGAACCTGTTGCTGAGGTTTCATAGGGCCATATCCCTCCACCTCTCTAGATAAGAAATAACTAGAAATATTTAATTAATGATTGAATCATAATACGAAATTTATGAAATGTCAATTAATTATTACAGTTTGTTTTTACTCCCTTACCAAATAAATAACCCTACAATCATTGCGCTAAGAAGTGATACTGCGATACCACTAACGAGTAGCTTCCAAACATTTTTTCCGATAATTGCTGATTTTCCTTCCGATAGAATAGAATTATATGTTCCATAAATCATTCCAATCGTGCTGAAATTTGCAAAGGAAACAAGAAATGTTGATGCAACCGCAACCGTATGGGGAGCAAGTGAATCTAATTGTGTTTGCAAATCCAGCATCGCAACAAATTCATTGGTTGCTAATTTCGTTCCCATTAATTGTGCGACATACATTGCATCATGCATCGGTAAGCCGAGTAGTAATGCAAATGGACTAAAAATATATGAGAAAATGGTCTGAATGGTTAATCCATCAACAATTGCACCTAAAATCCCATTAATAGCTGCCGTTAAGGCAACATACCCGATTAGCATAGCAGTAATAACAATGACCATATTCATCCCAACCATCATACTATTAGAAATTGTCGAGAAGAAATCCTTGCGTTCCGATTTCGGTTGTTCATAAATGATATCCTCTTCCTTTGGCACTGAAACAGGATTTAATATATTGACGATCAGAAGTGCATTTAAACAGTTTAACGGTATGGCACTAAATACATATGCTGCAGGAACCATTGTTAAGTATGCTCCAATAATCGATCCACTAATACAGCTCATGCTCATGATCCCGATAGTAAGCAGACGATTTTCTTTAATTACTGCTAGCTGATTACGAATAACTGCCAATGCTTCTGTATTTCCTAAAAACATCATTTGAATGGAATAAAAGCTTTCTAATTTCGGTAATCCAGACACCTTCGAAATAACCCAGCCAATTTTATCAATCAACCATGTTAAAATCCCGAAATATGAAAGAATATCGAAAAAAGTAACAATAAATATTATCGGTAGTAGTGCACTAAAGAAAAAATCTAATGTCTCATTTGCCATCGCAGACGGGAAAACAAATGCGATGCCTTCACTGCTACAAGCGATTAACCAAGTAAAGAAGGACGCGATTTTATTAATAACCCAACTACCAACCTCTGTCCCTAGCATAAACCACGTAATAAGCAGTTCTACAATAACAATCGAAAGGAGTGGTCGTAACTTTACTCCTTTTTTATTCGGTGATAATAAATAAACGATACCGAATACAACGATTAAGCCAAATAAGTTTAATAAAATATACATGAAAGCAACTCCTAGATGTCATATTCTCCAATTAAAAAAGCTCTTATTTTTCCTATACCTTCCAAACAAGAAAGTATGAAAAATAAGAGCTAGAGAAAAGCAGATGCCGTCCGTTCTTCTTTATCCTTAATTATCAAACTTTCCTGTAGTCTAGCGATTTACGGTTGCTAGGTAGAAACGATTAAGCCATATTCTTAATCATATACAAGAAAATTGAGCTAAAATTGATATGAAAGAAATGATACGCCTATCCGTTTCGATTATCAATATGTTCACTTTTATTCGTAATAATAAAATTTACCGAAGGATTCGCAAACATAAAATAATTCATAACCGTATTATTTGTCCTATAGTATGCTCATTTTTCGGTTCATTCATGTTAAAAATCATAAAAATTTCCTTGAAAGAAAATGTCTATTCGTAAAGCTATCAACTCAAATACATCTCACGCCAATAGCAATAAATAGTGGAAAAAATCCTAAAAATAAAAAAACGTACGGATACCATCCATACGTCAGTTACTCATCTTATTATTAACTCTTTTCGTAAATCATTTTCGTTCTAATTTACATAAACATATCAATTAAATCATAGCATCTAAATTTTGTTATTTCGGTTTGCGTGCTTACATATGTAAAGGACTCTAATGATCCACCTTCATATCTTTTCGATTCCGCTATGGCTGCATCATCTCTTTGGATAATCCATTCTCGTTGAGCCTCTTTTAATCTATACATATCACTTTCAGATAATTGACGCTTTAATTCCCCATAAATATCGTTTAGCGCCTTATCCCATGCTGCATAAATTTCCGCCTGCGCTTGTTCCATATCTGTTTGGGTTCCATTTTGGACGATTTTCTCTAAATCTGCTACTTCTTTTTCCGTATTCTCTAGCATTTGCAAATACTTTTCTCTAATGCCTTCCAATGATTCATCACTGCTTGAATCCTCTGCTTCTTCATTGTTTTCCTCTGTTGTAGTATCTGCATCTACTACCTCGCCTGCAGTACTCTCTTCCTCGGTGGAGCTAGCTTCCTCCTCTGCTAATGCTTCGTTTAATTCGCTTGAATCGTCGGCTGTACCTGCTACCGATTCTGTTCCCGCTTCTAGTCCAATATTGGACTTGCTTGATCCATTCTCTGTTTCTTCACATCCCGCTAATATTAATAATAATAATAGGATGCTTAACGCTACTAATTTTTTCATTGTCTCTCTCCTTAAACGATGATTTGAAATTAGTTCGCTATTAATCCTAGTGAACTCAAAAACATACAAATAGCCACTCCACTACATTCTACACACTAGTATACCATTTATCATTTAATTAGGAATAGTTTACCAGTTTTTCCTATGTACATAATAATAGAAAAAAGGTATCAGCAATTAGCCAATACCCTTCGCTTAAATACATCAAGAGATTGCTTGTTTATTCTAAAGTACAAATTTCTCTAATGCATAGGCTACACCATTTTCATGATAGCACTTTGTTGTGTAGGTGCATTGCGCTTTGATTTCATCACTAGCGTTTCCCATAGCAATGCTAGTTCCGGCTACTTTGAACATTGGTAGATCGTTCAAATTATCTCCGATTGCAATCGTATTTTCCACAGGTATTTGATAATGCGCTGCTAGTATTTTTAACCCATTCCCTTTACTAACCTCTGGGTGAGCAATTTCTAGCTTCGTCCAACCGGATGTCGTAAGCGAAACTAATTCATTTTCTGCAAGGGAAACCTCCAATCTTTTTAATTTTCCTCTATCAAAAGACAACACAAAAACTTTATATATTTGTAAATCTTGTATTTTCGTATGGTCAAAGGTGGAAGAATAAAGTAAGCCTTTTTGATTATATTGAATTTCTATTTGTTCATATGCCCATTTTACAGGGAAGTCTGCTTTATCTTTGCGTAATTTTTCTATCTCCGCTTTCAATTGCTCTCTTCCTGATGTAAAAATTTGCACCCCTTGATGTGTATAAATCTCAAAATAGTAGTTTTCATTTACTAATCGTTCAGTAATTTCCTTCGCTGCTATGCTCGACATACAAAATTCAGCTACAGTACGCTCTCCATCATACACATGTGCACCATTTGATGATATTATTGGACAATCAATACCTGCATCCTCTAATATCCCGAGAATATCTTGTAGTGATCTTCCAGAACAAATCGCAACAATATCTCCCTTGTCTTGACACCGATAGATCATATCTCGATTATCTTTACTTATTGTTCCATCCTCGGAAAGTAATGTGCCATCCATATCCAATGCAATTAATTTCAATCTTTCTACCCCCTTTCCTTCTATTATAAATAATACATTATGAAAACCTTTACACATTCTGAAAACATTTTCACCAATAGATGTGTCATAATCAAATTACAGCAAGATAGTAAAACATTCAAAGGAGAAATGGGGTGGTCCCAATTATTTATACATGCACATTAAACCCAGCGATTGATCTATTTGTAAATATTGACACTTTAAAACCAAATGTTGTAAATAGAACAAATGCTGAGGATTATATTCCAAACGGGAAAGCAATCAATATTTCTTTCATTTTAAAAAGAATGGGGGTAAATAATACCGCTCTTGGTTTCATCGGAGGATTTACTGGCAGTTTTATAAAAAACGAATTAGAATACCAAGGGATAACAACGAATTTTATTGAAGTAGATGGTATTACTCGGGTAAACACTTTTGTTCGAGATAGGGAAAATGAATACAAAATTGTCAATAAAGGACCCGTCATTCCTCAAAACAAAACGGTAGAAATGCTCGAAAAGATTTGCGAGATTCCTGCAGGGAGCTTATTATTTGTATCTGGTAGTCTCCCGAGAGGCGTATCTGAAAATATTTTTGAGGAGATTGCGAAAATCAGTAAAAAAAATAACGTTAAGCTAGTGCTCGATATTAGTTCTAAAAAACTTCTCGATTGTTTACATTATCAACCATATTTAATTAAACCAAACGAAGAGGAGCTTGCCGATTTATTTGAAAAAGATAGTTTAACAGAAAAGGATATTATGGAACTTAGTGAAGTATTACTTACGAAAGGTGCGCAAAACGTACTAGTTTCCTTAGGAGATAAAGGATCGCTTTTTCTCTCCGAGGAAAAAGTATTACGAGTATCTGCTCCACAAGGAAACGCCGTTAATACTGCTTGTGCAGGGGACGCATTATTAGGATCATTCGTAGGAAAGCTAGTTCAAGGTTCTAGCCTTGAGGAAGCGCTAATTTTTGCATCCGCAACTGGAGCTTCCACCGCCTTTACTTCAGGGCTTAGTGATTTAACCGATGTTAATGAATTAATAAAAGAAATTAAAATAAAACAACTAAATCTAAATGTATCTTAGGGGGTAGTAATGATGAGTAAAATAAAAATTATCGCAGCTACAGGCTGTCCAACAGGAATTGCCCACACATTTATGGCCGCTGAGGCGTTAAGCATTGCTGCAAAAAAACTTGGTGTGGAAATTAAAGTAGAAACACACGGTCAGGTCGGAATTGAAAACGCTCTATCGAAAGAGGATATCCGTCAGGCAGATGGCGTTATCATCGCTGCAGATAAAGATGTACAGGCAGAACGCTTTATCGGAAAACCAGTGGTAGACGTTTCTGTAGCTCGCGGAATTAGAGAGGCAGAAAAATTAATTCAAACAATTATTGACGGAAAAGCAACCGTTTACAAAGCTTCTAAAAAACAGGATGATTCATCTACTGATGAAGAACAAAGTACATCTGGATCTTCTATCGGTCGTTCCATTTACAAGCACTTAATGAATGGGGTATCTCATATGCTTCCATTCGTTGTAGGTGGTGGGGTATTAATCGCCATTTCGTTCCTATTCGGTATTTACTCGGCTGACCCAACCCATGAATCGTACAATGAATTCGCTGCAATGCTAAAAGATGTCGGTGGTATCGGCTTCGCCTTAATGGTACCAATTTTAGCAGCCTACATTGCGGAATCAATTGCAAAACGTCCCGGCTTAGTTGTTGGTTTTATCGGCGGTATGATTGCATACAATGGTGGCGCAGGCTTCCTTGGTGGAATTGTCGCAGGTTTCCTTGCCGGCTATATCATTCTTCTATTAGGAAAATTATTACAAGGTCTTCCTAAATCCCTTGATGGTTTAAAAGCAATATTCTTATACCCTGTAATCGGTATATTCCTAACTGGTTTCATAATGACATATTTAGTAAATCCAATGACTGCAGTTAATGAAGCAATGATGAATTTCTTATCTGGATTCCAGGATGCAAATCCAATCGTATTAGGTTTAATTGTTGGTGCAATGTCTGCATTTGATATGGGTGGTCCAATTAACAAAGCTGCATATGTAACTGGTACAGCATTATTAGCAGAAGGTAACTTCTACTTCATGGCTGGTGTATCTGCTGCATGTATTACACCACCGCTTGTAACAGCATTTGCCGTACTATTCTTTAAAAAATATTTCAATCAATCGGAACGAAATGCTGGTTTAGTGAACTTTATTCTCGGAGCAACTCATATTACAGAAGGTGCAATTCCATTTGCTGCGAAAAACCCGATTGTCGTTCTACCAATATTAATGATTGCATCCGCCATTTCCGCCATTTTAACTTACCTATTTGGTGTTCAAGTACCAGCTCCACATGGTGGATTCCTAGTATTACCAGTTGTAACTGGCGCAGTCAAATGGTTAATCGCTATCTTAGCAGGATCACTAGTAGGTGCTTTCCTATATGGAATGGCTAAAAAAAGAGAAGCAAATAAAAAACAAGAAGAACAAACAATAGACGCAGCATAAGTATTTACAAAAGGAGTGGGAGTCATTGCTTACGATGTATCGAAAAGAAAATATTAGCGTAAACGAAAACATACAAACACAATTAGAAGCATTTGAAAGAATCGCAGAATTGGCTGTTTCTAACGGAATAGCCGATTCCAAACAAGCAGTAGTAGACGGTTTACTGCAGCGGGAAAAAGAAAGCACCACTGGCTTTATGGAAGGCTTCGCGATTCCGCATACGAAAACTACTGCAGTCACAGAAGCAAGTGTCATCATTTTAAAAACAAATGATGGGATTGAATGGAACTCACTTGACGGGAGCCCTGTCCGCTTCATCATTTCACTATTAATACCGGAAAGTGAAGCAGGCACAACCCACCTAACCCTTTTATCTGCATTATCGAGAATGTTAATTCATAGTGATGTTCGTGAACAATTAATGCAAGCAAATAATGCAACGGAAATATTAACTGTTTTAACTTCGGTAATGCAAAGTAATTAAAACAACATTGGAGGTAGTTTCATTGACTATAACAATTGATACAAAAATGGTAAACACAAAAGATATGTTATTGAAAGCACAAAAGGAAAAATACGCAGTCCCCGCTTTTAACATCCACAATCTAGAAACGATTCAAGTTGTGGTAGAAGCAGCAGCTGAAATGCGCTCTCCAGTTATTTTAGCTGGTACTCCAGGCACATTTAGCTATGCTGGACGCGATTATGTCCAAGCGATCGTTGAAACTGCAGCCCAAAAATATAATATACCAATTGCGCTACATTTAGATCATCACGAAACATTTGAAGATATTAAAGAGTCGATTGATTTAGGTACAAAATCAGCAATGATTGATGCATCCCACTTCCCGTTTGAGGAAAATATTAAACTTGTACAAGAGGTTGTTGCATATGCACACGCAAATGGTGCAACTGTAGAAGCAGAGCTTGGCCGCTTAGGTGGGCAAGAGGATGACTTAGTTGTAGATGATAAGGATTCCTTCTTCACAGATCCAACAGCTGCAAAGGAATATGTAGAAAGAACAGGCATTGATTCCCTTGCAGTTGCGATTGGTACCGCACATGGTATGTATAAATCCGAACCTAAACTAGATTTCGAACGTTTAGCAGAAATTCAAAAACTAGTAGATATTCCTTTAGTGCTACACGGTGCATCCGGTATTAGTGTGGAGGACGTAAGGAGATCGATTGAATTAGGTGTTTGCAAGGTTAATATTGCAACAGAATTAAAAATACCTTTCTCCAATGCATTACGGGAATTTTTAGTAGAAAACGAAGATGCTAATGATCCAAGAAAATATATGGCTCCTGCTAAAGCAGCTATGCGCGAAGTCGTTATCGAAAAAATTAAAATGTGTAAAAGTGAAAATCGGTATTAAGCCGAAAGAATTTCAATCGTTAGTATAGAAAAGCAAATTAAAATAAAAAACGCTTGGGATGGACGTCATCTCAAGCGTTTTTATATTTATTTCCAATCATAACAGTCTATAAGTTACGGATTTAAACTTTCAACCTGGCTAGACTTTCTTGCGTGGATTTTTTTCATTGCAAATCTTGCGATTGGCTGTGCAATTATTAATTCAATCCAAAAAGCAATCCCGAAATTTCTAAACCAACTATGGAAGAAGTTTTGAAAAGGAGCAAGACTTACTTGTCTCGTACCTACCCAAGTACCTATAATGGTTAACAGAATCGATAACACTATCACATTAAATAACGTACTGAACAATACTCTCGCATTAAATCCATCGGTCTGTCCAACGAACTTTTGTAATATTTTTCCTACAATCGGTCCCGCAACTAATTTTACTAATAAAACAACGATAATCCACATAACTGGAAGAATCTTAAGCGTTTCTAAATAATTTTCTTTACTAAAGCCACGTTCCATCCCCATAATGATTGGAGCGATCGTGTTTACAGAAATAATAGAAACAATCAATAAAAACAATATGCCTTCCTTTGCATTTTGTGGCAGTCTTTCGTCTTTATACATGTCTTTCCCTCCGAAATAAATTATTCCAGATGGTAGACGTATCTTGCGACATATATTTTTGGCCAGGGGAACTGTACCAATATCTCTACACACTGATTCATACATTATATCAAATGTTTCATGGCTATGAAAATAACAAATTCTACATTGTACGGATTACATAGGCATCGAGTAAAATACGTGAAATAACCTGTAGTGGTAGCCGTGAACGCACCTCAAAGTCTGGGAAAAAGGATTGTGCTCCTTTATAGCCTAGAAGGACGATTTCCGATAATTTCGCGAGTGAAGAATCAACACCAGCGGTTAAAGTAATCGTACTAATCTGCTTCATTTTTAAATTTTTACATGCCTCCACTAGCTCTGGTGTCTCACCATTCAAAGAAACAATAATCGCAATTTCCTTTTCCTTCATTCTTTTCGAGATCACTTTAATAATGTTTGGATCATTGTGCATCTCGCAATTTTTTCCTATTAATTGCAGCTTTACTTTCATTTCATTTCCGATCATTTCCGAAAATCCTCTACCAAAAATAAATATCTTTTCGGCATGATAGATTTTTTGAATCGCGTCCTCGATATTCCCTCTACTAAGCATTTTAATTGTGTTTAATACTTCTTGTTCATTTTTTCGAATGGCACTATTTATTTTCTTTTCGATATTATCAATGGAATTTTCATGCTCAACAGGCTTTAGCTTATCTTTAATATTATATTTAAACGAAGTAAACCCATCATAACCAATCTTTTTCATCAACCGGACAATCGTTGCCGTCGAAACGCTTGCCTCTTCACTTAGCTTCACAATGGAGATATTGGCAATCTCTTCTATATGCCTCACAATATAGTCTAATAAATAACGCTCCGTCTCACTTAATGCTTGATATTTTTCTGCAGGTATATTAAAAAGCAACTCATTCATTTGAACTACACCCTTCCTTCGGAGCGTTTCGTTACTCCGAATTTCCTTCTCAAATTCGTACAGTTTTTTCTCGTTTTCTTATGTATCCAATTATAAAAAAAGATAGGAAAAGATTCCATTAAAAATAAGAAATTATACCCACTTGAAAATGGTACAATAGAAA
This sequence comes from Perspicuibacillus lycopersici, assembly GCF_025660475.1. Classification (GTDB taxonomy): domain Bacteria; phylum Bacillota; class Bacilli; order Bacillales; family Caldibacillaceae; genus Perspicuibacillus; species Perspicuibacillus lycopersici. The sequence goes on along the minus strand of NZ_JAOUSF010000004.1, from coordinate 125,300 downwards.
TGACGATCTTGTAACATTTGCTCTGCTTGAATGAATAAGTGAACAGGATTACAATACATAGAGTCCGCCATCCTGATTTGTCATACAGTACAACTTTACTCACACAATTTAATGAAGCACAGATAGTAGCAATATTTAACGGGATTTGGGTAAAATACTATTTATACATAGACGTTTTGTCTTTATATACTTTAACTTTAGGCTTTAGAAAGGTTTGATAGTAGTGAAACTAGCTGATTATGGGTTTATTCGTGCTGGAGTAGCCGTACCAACACTCCAAATCGGTAACCCAGTATACAATTGTAAAGAAATTGCACAATTAATAAAAAAAGCTGCGGAAGAAAACGTAAAAGTATTAGGTTTTCCAGAATTAAGTATAACCGGTTATACTTCTGCGGATTTATTTCATCAACGCCATTTATTAAAAGAATCGGAAAAGGCATTAAAAATGCTTATAGAGGAAGTAGCATCCATTAATATGCTAGTAGCTGTCGGGATGCCGCTAGAGTGTGATAATCAATTATTCAATACTGCGGTCATTTTTCAAGCAGGGAAAATATTAGGTGTCGTTCCGAAAACATTTATCCCTAATTACAATGAATATTACGAAAAACGCTGGTTTGCATCATCGGTTAATCGCATCAGTGACACGATTTATTTATGTGGACAAGAAGTACCATTCCATGAAAATCTATTATTTCGCGATAGAGAAACCGAAGCCATTGTCGGCGTAGAAATTTGTGAAGATTTATGGATGCCAATTCCACCTAGCTCTCATCATGCTATATATGGTGCGAACATTTTAATAAATCTTTCCGCTAGTAATGAAGTGATTGGTAAATATGAATATCGTAGAGACTTAGTCCGTATCCATTCCGCAAAAACCTTCAGCGGCTATCTTTATGCATCCGCTGGACAGACAGAATCGACGACTGATGTTGTTTTCAGTGGGCACTCGATTATTGCGGAAAATGGGACCGTATTAGAAGAACTAAATTTTCCGGAGGAATCGGCATTTATTTATCAGGATATTGATATAGAAAGATTAAGAAATGACCGGCGCAAATTCCATACTTTCATGGGAAAAGTCGAAAAACGCGAATATAAGTATGTGGATATTTCGCTAGCAGAAAAGGAAGAAAAGATAGTAGCCTTTGCTCGGCCAATTGATCCACGACCATTTGTTCCAGCCAATAAAGAAAAACGCGATGAACGCTGTCGTGGTATTTTCCAAATTCAATCGTCTGGACTTGTGCAAAGATTATCAAAGACAGGAATTAAAAAAGCAGTCGTTGGTATTTCTGGCGGACTAGATTCTACATTAGCACTTCTCGTCATGGTTGAAGCATTCCAGCGTCTAAAGCTGCCAATGGAAAATATTATCGGTGTGACAATGCCTGGATTTGGAACAACGGATCGTACGTATCAAAACGCTATCACGTTAATGAAGGAATTTGGTATTACCGTTCGTGAAATTCCAATCGCGAAATCCGTCGAACAGCATTTTAAAGATATTGGCTATGACTCCTCCAACCGTGATGTCGTTTATGAAAATTCACAGGCAAGAGAACGTACACAAATATTAATGGATGTTTCTAATCAGGTTGGTGGACTCGTAGTGGGAACAGGCGACCTTTCCGAATTAGCATTAGGCTGGGCGACTTATAATGGCGACCATATGAGTATGTATGCTGTAAACAGTGGGGTTCCAAAAACATTGGTCCGCTATTTAGTTGAATGGTATGCAACAACAACAAAAAACGAAAAAATTGCTACTGCATTAATGGATGTTTATCATACACCTGTTAGTCCTGAGCTATTGCCACCAGATGAGCAAGGAAATATTCAACAAAAAACCGAAGAAATTGTTGGCTCCTATGATTTAAATGATTTCTTCTTGTATTATATGCTCCGTTTTGGCTATACACCTGGTAAATTAGTCTTTCTAGCTGAACAAGCTTTTCAGAATGTTTATACGAGAGAAGAAATTAAAGCATGGTTAAGGAAATTTTATCAACGATTTTTTACCCAGCAATTTAAACGTTCCTGCCTGCCAGATGGGGTAAAAGTTGGTTCCATTAACTTATCCCCTAGAGGTGACTGGCGGATGCCTAGTGATGCATCATATCAGCTATGGGTACAGGCGCTCGAGAAATTGTAATCGAAAATTGCATCAAAAAGCGAACAGTGCAAACTGTTCGCTTTTTCTTAAACGACGGACTGAATCTGTTTCGTATAAAAATGTCGAACAATCAAGAAGTAAACTACTTGAATTGCCAAAAATACACCTAATACCACAATAGATTCAATCACTAAACTATAGTAGAACAAGCGAGACAAGGCCGTTAGTGCAACTGCACCGTGAATCAGTGCCACTACTATTGGAACAAAAAATAAAATCATGGTTTGTCTCGTCAAAACATGCTTTAATTCTTTATCGGTAAGCCCCATTTTCGCAATCGATGAAAATTTTTGTTTATCCTCATCCAAATCCATATATAAACGGAAATATAGAAAACTACCGGCAGATACAAAGAAAACAATACCAATAAATAAGCCGACAAACAGAACGGGTCCATAGCTCTGTAATGTCCGATATTCATTATATTCCCCAGAAATAATTTCTTCTCTAGGTACTAAATCATATAGTTTTTTCGAAGCAGCTAAAATATTTTCTTGTCCATCGGTTGCTTGCCATGCATAAAAGCTTGTGCTTCTTAGTGAATTCGGCAGCTGTTGAAAATCATTATCCGATACTACATAATAGGAGTCCACCTCCGGCAAAGCTCGTGAATAGACGATTTCCTCAGGCTTCAGTTTACGACCTGAATGTAATGAAATTGTTTGCTTCATAAGCTCTTCTGTTTGCCCATATGCACTTCCTTTAAACTCCACGACGACTACTTGACCATCTCGAAGTTCTATCGTATTCTCTCCGATTAATCGAGCGAAACGATTAAAATCTGATTGCTTCGAAATTAATATAGTATCTCCTCCGATTTCGTAATAGCGAAGTGTAGTGTGCTCCATCTCAGACTTAATTTGATATTCCTGTAAAGTATCGTTAATAAGTGCAACTTTCTGTTCTTCCCCTGCTTCCATTGTACTAAAAGTGAACGTATTCGGGTTCATATTCTTCGAGCTTGCCGTAAGGTATGATTGAAGTCCAAATAATGCCCCGATCGCACTAAATGCAACAGTGGAAACGATAGCCACCATAAAAAAAGTCCGAGCATTATCCTTCATTCGAAAATCAAGATCTGATAGCAGCAGCATATTTGTTTTGTTCCAAAAAATACGTTCATTTTTCTTTAGCTTTCGGATAATAAATACACTTAACTGCGTAAATAAAAAGTACGTACCAATACAGACGACTATGACGACAGGAAGCATGACTACTACAACCGCGACTCCTTCAGCTAATAATGCCGTAGCGTATCCAATTGCCAATAAAACAATAGTGACTATGACTAAAAAGAGATTAGCTTTTGGTTCACCTCTTGATACTTTATTCCCTTTAATCAGCACCGCCAGTTTTTTACTTCGTAGCACATACGAAACAAATAGAGAAATACATAAGAACAATACAATAAACGCGATAAAAGTAATGATAATAGCCTTCAGTGGAAAATAAAAATCCAGCTTACCATCAATAATTAGTACATTTTCCGCCAGCAATAATATCGCTTTTGCAAATATAACGCCTAGTCCAATACCACCAAGAGTAGCAAAGAAACCAAGCAGCATATTTTCTAAAAACACCATAAAACGTATTTGCTTCATGGACATCCCTTGCATTACCAATATCCCAAATTCCTTCTTTCGTGACTGTAAAAAGGAGCTCATGGAATATAAGATAAAGAAAAAGGAAAAAACATAAATTATCCCAGAAGCAATATTCATTCCTCTGGATGCACTCGCACTCATATCCTCACCATTCAAGTCTGGATGGAAGGCAAAAATAGAAAAGGTAAAAAAGACCATTACCGTAAATAGGCTACTGAGGAAATAGGCAGCATATAATCGTTTATTGCGGAGGACATTATTAAACGCGAATTTGCGAAAGGTCATTTGCGTCCCCTCCCAGCAAAGAAAGTGTATCAATTATCTTTTGGAAAAATGCTTGGCGATTATCTCCGCGATGAATTTCAGAATAAAGCTTTCCATCGCGAATGAAAACAACGCGATTGCAATAGCTCGCAGCCATTGGGTCATGGGTAACTAGCAGCATAGTCGTTTGTTCAGTCTCATTAATCGTTTGGAGCATCGTCATAACATCTTTTGATGATTTGGAATCCAAGTTTCCAGTAGGTTCATCCGCAAGCAATAGCTTTGGATGATGTATCATTGCTCTTGCTACCGCTGCTCGTTGTGCTTGTCCACCAGATATTTCATAAATGCGTTTATTCATAATCTCTGTAATCCCTAATTTTTTCGCAATCTCATTTGCCTTCTCCTTCATGTCCTTCACTTTTTTTCCATCTAAAGTTAAAGGCAACACAATATTTTCTTCTACTGTTAATGTATGAAGTAAATTAAAATCCTGAAATACAAACCCTAATTCTCTTCGACGAAACTTTGCTAGTTCATCTTTTTTTAAGCGATGTGGGTTTTTTCCATCAATTAAAATTTCTCCTGTTGTTGGTTGATCGATAGTTGCAATCATATTCAGTAGTGTCGTTTTCCCACTACCGGATGGACCCATAATTCCAACAAATTCTCCTTCTTCTATCGTTAAATCAATATCTGTTAACGCCCGATAGGCAATTTTACCTTCATAAATTTTACTCACTTGCTTCACGTTCAGCATGATGAGACTCCCTTCATTAGCATGTATGTGCCAAAAAGCACGTAGCATTTCTATTGATTATGTGATTAGTATAACCGCACAACCCAATTTGAAAAATCGATTTTCCTTTCACTTTTCTTACATGCTTGTAAGGTTTTGTGTTGGAGTAAAAATAATTCGAAACGTAGCTCCTTCTCCAGCCTTTGATTCCAGTTCAATTCGATGCCCGAGATATTCCGCAACCTCGCGTGTTAAATAGAGCCCCATTCCAGTAGATTCTCTGAATTTGCGGCCATTTTCACCAGTATAAAAAGGATCAAACACGCGTCTCTGGTCGGTTTCTGGAATTCCTACACCGTAATCCTTCACTTCAAGTATTGCCTCCTCATTTTTTTCATAAATCGAAATATCGATCGTACTACTTTTACCTTTCGAATATTTAATTGCATTATTTATCAGCTGTGAAAGCATGAAAAATAGCCACTTTTCATCTGTTTCAACGGTTATTCTCTTCCGCTCCTGCGAGAAGCTTGGATATACGTTATTCCGAATATATAATCGTTTATTATCCTGATTTACTTCATTTACTAATTGCGCTAATTCAACCGGTCGGATATGGAAGTCTTGTTCTATCGTTCGTAAGCGCGCCATGTAAAGTACTGTATTTAACCCTGTTTTCATCCGTTCATTTTCTTCCCGAATATTGGAGGATTCCGGTTCATCTAAATCCTTTGCAATTAGCTCAATAACCGATAATGGAGTTTTCATTTGATGAACCCATTGATCCATAAATTTTAAATGCTCCGCTTGTCTTGCCTCTAATGTTTTGATTTGTTGCTGGTACAGCATGTATTGATTTTTTAATAAATTGTCCAGCGCTTCTGATAAGGGTGCTTGCTCTGTTTTTTGAAAGGATTCATCTAATGATTCTAACGGTTTACTTAAACGATGATATAATTTCTTACGACTAAAATAATGGTATAAAAGATAACAGCATAGAAAGAAGATACTAAGAAAAATAGCATAAAGTGCTGGTAATAATTGATGGTAGCCATCAAGCCAATATATTAATAGAATCATAACAAATTGGATGATTTGTACTATTATTAATAGAGTATGCTCCTTTAAAAACAATTTCATTTCTGCTCATCCTTTGACCATGTAACATGCATACGATAGCCTACTCCTCTTACGGTCTCAATAGCCCCTTGAATCCCGAACAGCTCTAGTTTTTTCCGAACTCTCGTAATATTTACATTTAATGTATTTTCATCCACATAGCTTAAATCATCCCATAATTTTTCTAGTAAATCCTCTCGACCAGCAACTCGAGGATACCGTTCCAGTAAGCTTTCCAAAATATCTGCTTCCTTTTTCGTCAAGGTAATCGTATTTTCCGCAAAGCTAAGCTCCATTCGCTCTGGAAAAAGCCTTAGTCCTTCTAATTCTAATACACGCTCTTCCGCCTGGATCGCATATTCTCCATAAGCACGTCGCAGCTGACTGCGTATTTTCGCCATTACGATTTCTGGATGAAACGGCTTCATGATAAAATCGTCGCCCCCATTTTCTAATGCCATTACTTGATCCATTTCCCCAATTCTTGCTGAAATAAAAATAACCGGACAGATCGATTCCTTCCGAATTTGTCGGCACCAATAATAGCCATCAAAGCTTGGTAAATTTATATCTAACAATACAAGACTTGGTCGATACTGATGAAAATCGTCCATTACATGGTCGAACTCGGAAACAATCGCCACGTCATAGCCGTATTTTGTTATATAGTTCTTTAAGTGATCGGCAATTTTCGTATCATCCTCGATAATCAAAATTTTGTACATTTTCTCCACTCCTTTATTTGAGAAAATTATCCCACATAAGAAGAATACCGCAAAATGAAAAAAGATAAAGCAATTGAAAAAGGAGGCCATATATTGCACCTCCTTTTCTACAACTGTTTATTCTTTATTTAATAATCCGTTTGGAGAATAAATAATTAGGCTTCCAATATGAATTACTTAGGACATTTTTCGTAATTGTAACTCCTGCCGAGGTGGAAGCATGTATCATGCTACCATCACCCATATAAATTCCAACATGGGACACCCGACCATCAGTGTACTGATCCTTATTAGTAAAAAACATTAAATCACCCTTCATTAAGCTTGTAACCGTTGTTCCTTTACTTGCTTGGTCACGAGATACCCTTGGAAGGCTAATACCCACCTGTTGAAATACTAATTGGGTATAAGAGGAACAGTCAAATAGTTTCGGTGCATCCGCCGCAGTTGCACCATATTTATAGCCGGCTCCTATATATTGCTTGGCAACATCGATAACTTTTTGTCTTTGTGCATCAACACTAGAATTACTATTATTTTGAATTGGCTCTTGCTCCTTAGCAGGCTCCATTTCCTTTGCTAAATTACTGGACGGTAATTTTAATATTTGTCCGTCTTTAATAATATTTGATGTTAAATTATTGGTAGTCTTCAGTTCATCCACTGTTACGTGGTGAAGCTGGGCAATTCGCCATAAGCTATCCCCTGTATGTACCACATATTGTTGTGCAGGTTTTTGAATTTGAATCGACCCATTGTCCTTTTTAAATGTCATGTATACATTAAATAAAGCGCCACTCGCATCTAATGAAATATAGGCAGTATTATTAATCCAACGTGGTGGTTTAATATTTACGTACTCATTTCCTTTTTTCGCTTGTGTTCCACCCATTGTTGCGCGAACGGACGTGGATCCATCTGTTACTTCATAAGTCAAAGTTTTTTCTTCAAAAACAATATGGTTGTAGCCTAATATTTTTGCTAGCTGTACAAAAGGCACATAGTAAACCCCTTCTAGCATAATTGGGTTAATTCCATTTACCACTTTACCATTGATAAATACCCCTGCTGTTGGTAGATTTTGTACTTGCGCATGAGCTGTGCCAGTACCATTCCATAAAAGCCCTACAATCAAACTAGCCATAATCATACCACGTAAGTTCTTCCATCGCTGCATTTTCATGTTCGATTCTCCTTTTTTTTTAGAACTAGTACAGGTAAAAATTATGTTGTGCAAGTTATGGTATTTTATACATGAAAAAAGGAGTGGTATTGTTTTGAATACGCTAGAGGGTTGGGATACCGATACCGAAAAGCTTGCTCCACCTCAATATTAAGTTTAAATAATATTGTGCCATACACTTTCAAAATTTCATTCAAAAAAGCCCTTCTCAGAGAAAGAGAAGAGCTTCCATTAATTCCATTACACATGGACTACATTTTGCAAGACAAATTGTTCCACTACTTTCGCAACACCATCATGCTCATTCGAATCAGTCACATAATCTGCCTTTTCTTTTATATCCCCTGGTGCATTTCCCATTGCAACACCAAGTCCGGCAAATTCAATCATCGATAAGTCATTATAGCTATCACCAATAGCAATAACCTCTTCACGCTTGATGCCACATGCTTTTATTAGCTGATTCAAGCTTTCACCTTTTGTAATACCTTTTTCCGTAAATTCTAGAAAAAATGGCTTGGAGCGCATAATGCTGTAATCCTCCGCAAGTTCTTCCTGTAACACCTGTTCAACTTTTCTTAATTTTTCTGGTTGGGCAACCATTAATACTTTTACAACTGGTACCGTAACACCGTCAACAAAGTTATCCACCATTCGTACAGGTAATCCTGTTAATGCTGACTCAATCGTAGTGAAAGGATTTTCTTTATCTGTAAGTATTTCATCACCCACATACGTATGAATATAGACATCCTCCCGACGACTTACCGCAAACAATTGGCGCACGTTCGCAAGAGAAAGCGTGCTGCTAAATATTTCCTCCTCCGTTTGACAGTTAATGATTTTCCCACCATTAAAGGAAAGAATATAGCTACCATATTCGGCTAATGAAAGCTCCTTTGCAATAGGCGCCATTCCAAAGGTTGGACGACCGGATGCAAGCACCACCTTCACGCCCATTTCTTGTGCTTCCATTAATGCATGTTTTGTTCGTTCTGATATCGTTTGATCTTCTCGAAGCAATGTATCATCTAAATCTAGTACAATCATTTTGTATGCCATGTTGTATTCTCCTCTAGTGCGCTCTATTTTTTCTAGCAAATCAGTAGAATTTTTTAAGATAGTTTTTTAAGGAAAACGACCTTTAAGTAGTTCCCTTCCTTATACTCTTTTATCGTCTTAAAATCACTCGGAAGTCGATATTCTTCTAATACTTCATATTTAACACCTGTTTGCTGGAAGGCTTTCTGAATAAAGCCTTTAAATTTATCCATACCAAATGAGCTGGCATTGGTGGATGCTACAATCACACCATTTTTTGCCGTTATCGTTATCGCCTTTTCCAGTAAGTCTGAATAATCCTTCTCGGCACGGAACGTATTTTTTTTCGAACGAGCATAGCTTGGTGGATCTAAAATGACTAAATCAAATTGAAGATTTTTTCTTACAGCATATTTGAAATATTGGAAGACATCGTCGACAATGATATCCTGTGCCTCAAAATCAATTCCATTAATACGAAAATGCTCGATTGTTTTACTTTTGCTACGGTTTGCTACGTCAACACTCGTCGTTTTCGCTGCACCGCCTAATGCTGCAGCAACCGAGAATGCACCAGTATAGGAGAAGGTATTTAACACTTGCTTATCCTTTGAATACTTATCCCGTATTGCCTTTCTAACCTCACGTTGATCTAGGAAAACACCGACCATTGCATTTTCGTTTAAATAGATGGCAAACTTAATGCCATTTTCTTTCACAATGAGAGGTGCTGGTGCTTTATCCCCTAATAGAAAATCATCATCCTCTATATAGCTACCTTGTGCGGCAAAGCGTTTTTTCTCATAAACACCTTTAAAGTCTGTTACCACAGATAAAGCCTGTAAAATATCGTCTTTAAATCGATAAATCCCTTCACTATACCAATTGATCACATAAAATCCATCAAAATAATCGATTGTTAATCCACCAATTCCATCACCCTCACCGTTAAAAACCCGAAAGGCTGTTGTATCTTGATTTTCGAAAAAAGACTTTCTACTATTTAGAGCAAGCTTTAGTTTTTTTTCAAAAAATGGTTGGTCAATTGGTTCTTTTTGTTGGCTTGTCAATATCCAGCCAATCCCTTTATTTTGGATCCCATAGTATCCTTTTCCTATAAAATTTTGATGCTCATCCACTAATTCAAAAATCGTACCTTCTCTTTTCAAATCGTGACTGTTAAGCACATCTTCCTTTTTAATCAATGGATAGCCATTTTTCCATTTCTTCGCATTAGCTGCCTTTAACTTTAATCTTATACTATTTTGCATGTTATCACCCAATCATTTTTTATGCCTCTAGGGAATGTTGAAAACGAATCTGCTAACTAGCCTTGTAGATACTAAATATAATTCATTTTATTTATAGTAAGCTTTCTTATTTTAATACAATTCGTATGGTAACTTCCACCAAACATTAAAATAATGCCCTTAAAAGAATCACTTATCGTAAACAACGGCACAGTGACTATAAAATCATCCTTTCCAAAACTGGCAGGAATATATTTATAGAATTGGTTCAAAATAAAAAAATGGGGTGAATGAGCATTGAAAAATAATCTATTTTATCGCACCTTTAAAAATTTTTTTCGAACGAAATCCAATAAAGATAATAGCAGCAAAGGGAAGGCTAATGAAAAAGATAGATTAAAACCATCAATTGAGGATAATCTATCCTACATAAAAAGTGCGTTAGGAAATAGTGCGGACCTTTCTTACCGGATCATTCAAATCGGACCAGATAACGATATTAATATATGTGTAGTTTTTACGGAAGGCTTAGTAGATATTTCTTCGCTCCAGGATTTAATTGATTCCTTAATTAATAAATTGAATCCGAATGATTTACAGCCTACTGGTAAGGAGAAAAATTTAGTTTCCGCTCTTAGACAAAAGGCAATAACCGTTGGTAATGCGGAAGAAGTAGTAGATTTTGATACTTTAATAACAAATATTCTTTCCGGGCATGCTGCATTAATTGTAGAAAACCATCCATATGCGATAACTGTGAGCATTCCGGGACACGAAAGACGTTCCGTTGAAGAACCACAGTCCGCAACATTAATTAAAGGTCCGCGTGATGGCTTTACCGAAACATTAGAAACAAATACCGCATTGTTGCGCCGAAGAATACGAAGTGCAAATTTCTGGTATGAGTCAAAAGAGATTGGAAGAGTTACGAAAACAAAGGTTATGATTGCCTACATAAAAGGTATTGTCAATGAAGAAGTACTTCAAGAGGTACATAAACGTTTAGACGCAATTGATATTGATGCTATTTTGGAAACTGGATATATTGAAGAACTCATTCAAGATGAAACCTTTTCACCGTTCCCTACTATTTTTAGCACAGAACGTCCAGATGCAGTTGCTGGTAAATTAATCGAGGGGCGTGTTGCAATTTTAGTAGATGGCTCTCCATTTGTTATGGTTGTGCTTAGCCTAATGGTAGAGTTTTTTCAAGCGAGCGAGGACTACTATCAACGTGCCGACATTGCCACGTTATTAAGATGCCTACGATTTTTTTGCTTTTTTATTGCATTATTGGCCCCATCACTTTATATCGCCGTATTAACCTATCATCAGGAAATGCTACCGACTCAGCTATTAATTAGTCTCGCTGCCCAACGAGAGGGAGTGCCATTTCCAGCATTCCTAGAAGCATTAATGATGGAGGTAGCATTTGAAATACTCCGAGAAGCTGGAGTCCGAATGCCAAGAGCCGTCGGCCAAGCAATGAGCATTGTTGGTGCGCTAGTGCTTGGTCAAGCAGCAGTACAGGCAGGGATCGTATCTCCTGCGATGGTTATTGTTGTTTCAATAACAGCTATCGCTAACTTTTGCTTTCCAGCCATTAATTTAGCAACATCGGTACGGATAATTCGTTTTGCCATGATGAGTTTATCCGCAGTATTTGGACTAATCGGCATAATGTTTGGCATTATTCTGTTATGTATTCATTTATGCACCCTTCGATCGTTCGGGATCCCTTATACGACACCTGCTGCTCCATTTATATTACAAGATCAGAAGGATGTATTTTTCCGTGTACCGATGTGGGCAATGTTTTCCCGTCCACGATTAATTAGTCAGAAAAATACGATTCGCGAGCAAAGTAGTCCTACTCCAAAGCCTACATCTCAAAAAGGAAGTAGTGAGGTTTAATGAAAAATTGTATCCATTTCTTCATGCTCTTTCTACTAATTTTGCTCTTATCTGGCTGCTGGAACAGACGCGAGGTAAATGATTTAGCTATTGCCGTAGCACTTGGAATCGATAAAAACAAGGATGAAACATATAGTGTATCTGTACAAATTTTAAGTCCCGGTGAGGTTGCCTCGCCACAAACTGGTGGGGGAGTTGGCTATGAAACACCTGTAACCACCTATACTGGAAATGGAAGAATCATTTTTGAGGCATTACGTAAATTAACCCAACAATTGCCCAATAAAATCTATTTAGCTCATATTCGGATGATTGTTATTGGCGAAAGTGTCGCAAAGGAAGGAATTTATAAACCGCTCGACTTTTTATCAAGAGACCCTGAAATGCGAACAGACTTTTACATTATCGTTTCGAAAGGAAATTCTGCGAAAGAAATATTAAATGTATTAACCAGTCATGAAAAAATACCAGCCAACAAATTATTTGATTCACTAGAGTCCTCCTCAGAAGCATGGGCAGCCACCGGAAAAGTAAAGTTAAATGATCTTATCGATGATCTGATAAGCGAAGGAACCCAGCCAATTTTAACTGCGGTAAAAATAGTCGGGGATGCAGATGCTGGAAAAAATACGGATAATGTGTTAACGACCGATCCAAAAGCGAGCCTTAGCTATGACGGGATGGCAGCCTTTAGTAATAATAAACTAGCCGGCTGGTTAAACACTGCTGAAAGCAAAGGATTAAATTACATTAAAGGAAAAGTAAAAAATACAATCATTGTAATAGAAGTAAATAAGGAAATGGCTGGAATTGAGCTTGTCGATGCAAAAACGGAGATTATTCCACATTTTCGTAACGGAGAACCATCAATTGATGTAAAAATTACGGGAGAGGCTAATATTGCCGACTCTAATTCACAATTTGATTTTATGAATGAGCAAGTACTATTAGAGCTAGAACAGAAAACAAGTGATGATATTAAAGGAAAAGTTTCCCAAGCACTTGATAAAGCACAGCACGACTTAAAGGCCGATGTTTTTGGCTTTGGTGAGCAATTACATAAAGCCGACCCTAAGAATTGGGATAAAATAAAAGCTAATTGGACTGATATTTTCCCAAATTTACCGGTAAATACTACCGTAAATATTAAAATTCGCCGTGCTGGAACGATTACAGATCCATTCCATAATGATTTACCGAAGGAGTAGAAATAATGTTAAAAGCTATCGGGGTCTTATTTATCTTCCTTCTCATTGCTTTCTTCCAAGTTCCACAATTAATAAAAACAAAGCTGTTTCGTGAGCTATGGATATTTAGCTTTTTATTATTTTTCGTTGCGATTATTACCATTTTAAGGATTAATAATCTATTCCTACCAAATCCATTAGAAATAGTAGCCTTTGCCTTAGATCCATTGATCCGATTATTTTTACCCAACTAACGATTGGGCAGGAGGTATTCCGTTGGAAGAAAAAATAAAAATTCGAATTAGCCCTTTTCAATTAACAGTACTAATTATTCTATTTACAACAGGGACCACCATTCTTGTTACTCCTGCTGGAATGACTGCTGAAACAAAGCAGGATGCATGGTTATCCTCTATCATCGGTATGTTTCTATGCTTAGGGTATGCCTACTTTCTTTATAAATGTGGGATTGCAATGGGAAGTAAAACGTATATCCAATATTTAGAAAAGGTATATGGTAGGATTGTTGGGAAAATTATCGGAATGCTCTATGTTTTTTTTGCATTCATTGGAACTAGTACACTACTGTCTTATTTTGGCTTCTTCACTACAACACAAATTTTAACGGATACTCCTATTGAAATATTAAATATTTTATTAGTCCTGCTTATTATATTTGCTGTTCGAGCAGGATTAGAAGTCATCGCAAGAACTGGTGAACTATTAATCACCTGGTTTTTCTTTCTTTTATTTGCGCTCGTGATTTTTTTATTGCCTGAGCTCAAACTAGAAAAACTAACGCCTGTATTCGAAGCGAGTTTCTCTGATCATACGAAAGCTATTTTTAACTTTGTCTCTTTTGCAGGGTTCCCGTTAATTTTGTTTTTAATGTTTTACCCTAAGAGCCTGAATCAACCACGCCAGGCGAAATGGAATATTTTAATTGGTTCCTTTATCGGTACTTTTACGGTTACTGTTATTACTTTACTCTGTATTTTAGTTTTAGGCGCTTCTATAACTGCAAAACAGCTTTATCCTAGCTATGTTCTAGCGAAGTCAGTTAGTTTATTTGAAATTATTGAAAGAATTGAGTCGATCATGGCCAGTGTCTGGGTTATCTCCATCTTTTTTAAATCTACCATTTATTTCTATACGTGTGTTCTTGGGTTAGCGCAGATTTTAAAGGTAAAATGGTATCGTCCACTCGTCTTTCCATTAGGTGTGTTAGCCTGTATCTTTTCCACGATTGTTTATCCAAATATCGTATATATGCAAAAGTGGGATTCCACTTATTGGCCACCATACGCCTTAATTATGGGACTAATTATTCCGCTTATTACCTTAATTATTGATAAAGTTCAAAATCATTTTCGTTCTAATAATCAAAGTAAAGGTATGTAATTTTCCGTTCTAAACATCAAAGGAAATGGTGTCAGCCTCCACTCCTTTATGGAAATAAGAATGATGAGTTTGACACCTGCTCCATTTAGGCAAGACTACCCACTGAATAGTCCATTAATTTTTCCTATCGTTTTGAATTATTGCTTCATTTAATACTTTTGTCGCATGGACAATATTATCTGCTAAGCTAATGGCAGTAATGACGGAAACGCCATCTGCTCCAGCCTTTATTACTTGTGAGGCATTTTTGGCTGTGATTCCCCCGATTCCTACTATCGGAAGGCTATACCCTTTCATCCGTAATTCCGTTAAAATTGCTACACCTGATGCAGGCTTTGCATCTGCTTTCGTAGTGGTTGGAAATATTGGGCCAACACCAAAATAATCTGCACCTTTTTGTAGGGCTATCTTTGCCTCCTCCACATTATGTACAGAAACTCCGAGAATTTTATCCCCGATTTGCTCACGAACGACTGGGATTGGATCATCCTCCTGTCCGATATGCACACCATCAGCCTTTAAGGTCTGTGCTAACGCAATATCATCGTTTACAATAAAGGGAATTTTATATTTCTTACAAATAAACTGAAGCTCCTCAGCAAGGGCATATTTTTCTTCTCCTACTAATGCATTTGTTCCTTTTTCTCGAAATTGGAACATTGTTATTCCTCCACAAATTGCTTCCGTTAATACTTCGACAGGAGATTTCAGACAATTAATGCTCCCCATAATAAAGTAAACCTTTAATGCCTCCCGTAATTTTGCATCCGTGAATGTTGTAGTCATTGCGATACCGCTCCTTTTTGTTTATATGCCCAATGATTAGTTGGTCCATGTCCATTCCCGATTTCCAAATCCTGTGCAATTGCTGCTGTGATAAATTGTTTTGCGATAGATACCGCTTCAAATACGGCTGCACCTTTTGCTAGCTCTGCAGTAATTGCTGCAGAAAATGTGCATCCTGTTCCATGGGTATTTTTTGTAAGTAATCGTTTATTTGAAAACGAGTAACATTCGATTCCATCAAATAAAAGATCGCTGGCATTTTCCAGATTTTCATCATGGCCACCCTTTATCACTACATATTTTGCACCAAGGCCATACAGGATTTTGGCAGCTTCTTTTCGATCTTTAAAAGTTTTAATGTTTACACCTGTTAATACCTCTGCTTCTGGTATATTTGGCGTTATTACATAGGCATATGGTAATAAATATGTTTTTAATGCGTAGACTGCCTCCTGCACTAATAATGAGGCACCACCTTTCGCAATCATGACGGGATCGACGACAAGGTTTTTCCAGCCGTAATGCTTGACTTTCTCTGCCACCGTTTGAATAATCTCAGCTGAAAAAAGCATCCCTGTTTTCAGTGCATCGGTTCCCATATCATTTGCAACGGAATCGATTTGTGCAGCAACTGCTTCTGGCGTCATTGGATAAATCCCTTGAACCCCGAGCGTATTTTGAGCAGTCACTGCCGTTAATGCACTCATACCAAATACGTGTAGCTCCTGAAATGTTTTTAAATCTGCTTGAATGCCTGCCCCACCACCACTATCAGAACCAGCAATAGTTAACGCTTTATACACCGAACCCATAATTGTCCCTCCTTATAATTGTTCAAACGAACCGTATTGTTCAATTTCCTTTGCCGATACGTTGGAGAGCTGGTTGAGAAATTCGATTTGGAAGCTTCCCGTCCCGTTGGCTACTGTTTTTTCTGCTGCTACCTCTGCTACAACTCCATAAAAGATTAATGCCGCTACCGCTGCCTGCACAAAATCCCTTTCAACAGCCGCAAACGCAGCAACAACCGAGGACAATAAACAACCCGTTCCGGTCACCTTTGTTAGTATCGGATGTCCATTGTGAACGACAAATGTTCTTGTACCGTCAGAAATAATATCATCTTTCCCTGTCGCAATAACAACTGCTCGCAAATGCTCTGCTGCCCGCCTTGTTATTTCAATGGCATTTCCATATACTTCTCCCCCATCTACACCTTTAATTTCTCCTTGTTCACCAATTAACTGTGAAATTTCTGCTAAATTCCCTCTTATAATAGATACATTAACTTCTTGAAGAATTTTTTCTGATGCAATCGTTCGATACGGTGTTGCACCAATTCCAACGGGATCAAATACGACAGGAACTTGATGGACATTTGCGGATTTTCCTGCAATGATCATCGCATCGAGTTCCTGTTGGTGGATAGTGCCAATATTCAAAAGGAGTCCACCTGCAATTTTTGCCATATCTGCTACTTCTCCCTCATAGGATGCCATCACAGGTGAAGCTCCAAGTGCTAATAAACCATTAGCAGTGAAATTCGCTACTACAATATTTGTCATATTATGTATAAGTGGCTTTGTTTCTCTTACTCTATTCACTATTTCTATTACTTTATGTTTCTCCATTTTTTCTCCTCCTCACATAAGCGATTAATCCATTACTAATCCGCCATCAACCACTAGATTTTGCCCTGTTACACCACTTCCCCATGGAGATGCGAAGAAAAGGACAGTTAAAGCTACATCCAATGGGGTAGTAACGACACCTAAGGGCGTAGAAGCTTTTATGATTTCAAAAACTTCCTCCGATGTAGCAGAGCTGGCATCTGTTGTTTGTAACAAACCTCCAGAAACCATATTTACCGTGATTCCATATGCTCCTAGCTCCTTCGCCATATTTCTCGTAAACCCAAGTAATGCTGCCTTACTTGTTGTGTAATCATGGTATGCCACTACTGGATTTTGAAATAGATTGGTACCGATGTTAACAATTCTGCCGAATTTATTTTCCTTCATATCTAGTAATCCTGCTTGAATAGTATGCAATGCCCCACGGATGGCACCCTCTAACTGAAATTGAAAATCATCCCAAGTAATCTCACCTGCCGCCTTTTTTCCAATAGGATCAAAGCGAAAGTTTACTAGTGCATTATTAATAATAGTTGTAACAGGACTGCCGAAATATTCTTTCGCCTGCTGAAACATTGCCTGTACTTGCTGCACATCTCTTATGTCAGCTTGGATTGCGATAGCATTGTCGCCAATTTCCTCTTTTAGCGCATTTGCGGAATCTTTACTTTTGTAATAATTGATGACAACTTTTGCACCTTCTTTTGCAAATGATTGAACAATTTCCTTACCTAAACCACGAGCACCACCAGTTACAAGAACAATTTGCTCATTTAATTTCATTAGAAATTCCTCCTTTAAATATAAAAAAAGCCAGAATCCATAAAGGACCTGGCTTTAATCAGCAAAATAGTAAAGGTATATAGCCAAAGTAAAAAAAGCTTCTACTCGTGGCTTTTCACTACTTTCCTACGCCGGTATTAACCGGATCAGGTCCAAAGGGTTAAAAAACAATGTTTTTCTCTCAGCCCAACACTTGGGCACCCCTAGTAGTTGCAGTATTATTTAATTAGTTATTATCATAGTATTCTTTTAAAAAAATGTAAAGTTTCTTCTCTTATTCGAACAATTTTTGGCCAGCTGGGATTATTTGACATCTTCAGTCCATTGTTCAACAATATCTTGATGTGCTTCTACCCACGCTGCTGCTGCATCCTCAGGATCTTCCCCATCTTGAATTGCCAACATTACTTCTTCCATATCAGCTGGTTCCCAATAAAAGTTATCTAATACTTTGTATGCTTCTGGTAGGTCTTCCTCTAAGCCTTCACGTGCCATTGTTTTAATCTCTTCCGCCTCTCCAAAGCTTCCTTTTGGATCGTCTAAATACTTAAGATCATATTTTCCAAATTTCCAGTGTGGAGACCAACCGGTAACAACAATTTCCTCTTCATTTTCAATTGCTTGCCCTAATGCAGTAGCCATTGCACCACTGGAAGAAGTTTGGACTTCCCAGTCTGCTAGATTGTCATAGTCTTCTAATGCTTGTTCAGCTGCAGCTACGACACCGGCACCTGGTTCAATGCCAGTAATTTTCATTCCTGCTTCATCAGTTAAATCTGCAATTGAGTCAACATCCATATATGCTGGTACAACTAAACCAATTTTCGCACCCTCTAGGTTTACCCCTAGATCCACCATTTTATCACCATATTGCTCTAGCTGTGCAGCATGTGTTCCAGGTAACCAAGCAGCAACCATTGCATCTGCTTCCCCACTTGCAACAGCTTCCCACATGACTGCATTATCCAATGGTGTCAATGTCACATCATAGCCTAAGTCTTCTAATACTTTCCCAATAACATGTGTAGATGCTACTTCAGTATCCCATTCAACATAAGCTAATTCGATCTTTTTCGCTTCACTTTTTCCATCTGTCGAAGATCCTGCTGATGAACAACCTGCGGCAAATAATGATAAGGCAAGCCCTGCGGCAACTCCTAGACGTTTCCAATTAAATTTCATAATGTTTCCTCTCCCCTTTTCTTCATTTTTTATATGGAACTTTTCCTACCGAAAAGATGCCAACTTTAATCATGTTTCTTATTAATTGTTTGCGTGATCCGATCAATAATAATTGCTAAAATGACAATGCCGATTCCTGCAACAAATCCGGATCCTACTTGTGCCCGTTGTAGTGCTGACAGAACTTCTCTACCAAGTCCTGGTGCACCGATCATCGATGCAATAACTACCATTGATAAGGCAAGCATAACCGTTTGATTAATTCCTGCCATAATCGTCGTTTTCGCCATCGGTAGCTCAACTTTAAATAATTTTTGCCTACCTGTACTTCCGAAAGCATCTGCTGCTTCTACTAATTCCTTCGACACTTGTCGAATACCTAAGTTAGTAAATCGTACGGTCGGTGGTGTAGCAAAAATTAAGGATGCAAAGACCCCTGGAACCATCCCGATTCCGAAAAATGCAACGGCCGGAATTAGGTAAACAAAGGCTGGCATTGTTTGCATGAAATCTAATATTGGTGAGATTACCGCATTCGCTACCTTGTTTTTCGACATGAGAATCCCAATTGGCACCCCAATAATGACCGATAACAGACTGGCAATTAATACAAGTGTGACGGTACTCATTAAATCTTCCCAATGCCCTTGATTATCAATTAACCAAAGACCAATAATCGAAAATATTGCTAAACCAAATTTTTTTCCAGAAACAAAAAATGCTAATAATGCAACAAGTAAAATAAAAATGACTGGAGGTATCGACATTAATAGATCATCTGCCACAAACTCCATAAAGTCACCGAAATGCTTATTAATCGGATCAAATAAGAACGAAAATGCGTCCGTCATCCATTCCGTAAAAGTTTTCGCTGCATCCGCAATTGGAAGTTCTGGTATAAAGTCCAATAAATTTGTTAACATCTTATTTATTCTCCTCCCTGTCTCCGGCTAGTGCCGCTATAACCGCACCGCGGACAATGACACCCATTAATTTTCCGTTTTCAATTACCGCAACCGGAACTGGGGAGTCATAAATAATGGAGAATATTTCATTTAATGTTGTATCCTTTTCTACAGATGGCACATCGGTTTTAATAATATCCCGTAAATTCGTATTCTCTTTCTTTCTTGCCGCTGATGCATCGTCTGCTGTTACATAGCCTACTAAATTACGGTGGTTATCGATTACAAATACAATCGATGTTCCAGATTCTCGCATCCGCTCTAATGCGACACGAGGGCCATGCTTCTCAAGTGTTATCGTTTCTGCCCGTTTCATAATTTGCTGAGCAGTTAACACCTTCGAACGATCGACATCTTCTACAAATTTTTCTACATATTCATTGGCTGGATTGACTAAAATTTCCTCAGGTGTGCCAATTTGCACAATTGCTCCATCCTTCATTAAGGCAATTCGGTCCCCGAGGCGTAGTGCTTCATCTAAATCATGCGTGATAAAAAGAATGGTTTTTTGCATGGTTGATTGTAAATCGAGGAGTTCATCTTGCATTTCTTTTCGAATTAGTGGATCTAATGCGGAAAATGCCTCATCCATTAATAATATTTTCGGGTCGTTTGCTAACGCACGAGCGAGTCCAACACGCTGCTGCATTCCACCGGATAATTGCCCAGGTTTTTGATGTACATAGTCCCCTAAGCCTACTAATTCTAATGCTTTAATTGCTTGTTTTCTCCGTTCCTCTTTCGATACATTTTGAATTTCTAATCCAAATTCGGCATTTTCTAATACCGTGCGATGTGGAAATAATCCAAACTTTTGAAAGACCATACTAAGCTTTTCTCTTCTCACTTTTAGTAGTGATTTTTTATCCATTTTCGATAAATCTTCACCATCGATTAAAATAGACCCAGCAGTTGGTTCTATTAATCTATTAATTAATCGAACTAATGTAGATTTCCCACTCCCCGATAAGCCCATGATGACAAAAATTTCTCCTGGCTCTACGGAGAAAGAAGCCCGATTAACTCCAACGGTACTTCCCGTTTCTTTTAAAATTGCTTCCTTTGCATATCCTTTATTAAGCATGCTTATTGCTTGCTTCGGATTTTTACCAAACACTTTTGTTAATTGATTTACTTCTATGATTGGCAAAGCTTTCACCTCTTCTTTCTAACTTCAATAATAAAAATCATCGGCATAATGCCAGCTTTTATTCGATTTTGCTATGTATTTTCAAAAAGCTCCCCGTCAATTGCTACTTTATTACTATATACCTTCCAATTGATTTGTACAAACTTTATATATTGTTATATTTGTATGTATTTTACGTACAGTTTATTCTGTACGTAAAATACAAAGACTATCCTTTTAATTCCTCCAATATCCTCCCAATTCCTACCCAACCTCCCATTTTTCATACGAATTCATTTGTTGTACGCTTAGTTTAGAGAGGGTTGGTAGGAATGAAAAATATTTCTTACAGTGAAAATATTACCAATAAAATTATGATTGAATTCTCAAGGACGATTCAGTTGTTTGGATTAACCTCATTAGAGGCAAGGCTGTATGCTTACTTATTTTTAACGAATGAGGCGCGTACATTAGATGAAATGGGCGAGGCGTTAGGTAAGAGCAAAACGGCAATCAGTACCAATATCCGCAGTCTTCTAGATTTAAATTTAGTAACCCAAGTTTGGAAAAAAGGGGTGCGAAAGGATCTATATGCTGCAAATAACCAACTATTCAAAGCTTTTATGAATTTTTATTTGAATAAATGGATCGATGCAACCTACCATCAAAAGGAAGCATTAGAGGAAACAAGTAAAATGATTGAGCAGGCGAAAAAGGATGGAGCAGGGAACTTAACGGAATTTGCAAACCTTGAATTAGGAATGCACGAAATTTTAGAGTTCCATGAAGAACTAGAGGGTATGTTTAAAAAAATGAAGCAAGATTAAACAAAATGGGATTGTAGATTTTATCATGTCGTAATCATGTTAAAATCTCAATCCCATATTACTGTTAGTTTTTCGGAATGTATTGAAATATTTCTCCGGATTCCACTACTTTAATAAATTTCATCAGCCAATCATAATAGCTCTTTGCGTATTGTAGCTTTTCTAAATCCCGATTAATTTTTTCTTTTAATGATTCATCTTCGGTTTCTTGAATAAGCTTTTCCAGCTTTTCGATTGCCTCATTTGCCTCTTCAATATTGGTTTCTGTCTGTTGGCGCCAACGAATGCCAAATAATGAAGTAAATGATTTATACCAATCTTCCTCCGATTGATATAAGTCTTTGCGAATCCCTTTTTTATAAATGGATTCCACCATCTTTATATCCGATAACAAGCGTACCCCTGTGGACATGCTTGTTTTACTCATCGAAAGAGCTTCCCGCATATCATCCAAGGTCATTGGTTCGTCCGCAAAATATAATGCCCCATATAATCTGCCAACAGAAGGGTTAATTCCATACAGGTTCATATTTTTCGCGATTGCTTGTATAAAAATATCAATAGTCTGTTCATGCTTTTCCCAATTCTTTGTATCCTTATCCTCAGACAACGAATGTCCCTCCACCTACTATAATCTGTGTCAATAGTTTATCATTATTAATTAAAATATGCGAATTTGCAATAA
The DNA here is from genome assembly GCF_025660475.1 of Perspicuibacillus lycopersici. Taxonomy (GTDB): domain Bacteria; phylum Bacillota; class Bacilli; order Bacillales; family Caldibacillaceae; genus Perspicuibacillus; species Perspicuibacillus lycopersici. Next base: position 102,700 of record NZ_JAOUSF010000004.1, on the reverse strand, counting down.
GCAAATGGAGAAAGCAAATAATTTTAGTTTATTTCCCCCGATATAAAGGTGTTACATTAGTCATCTTTACTTTTTTATGTGTGACTATTTGTTCATCATCTATTCGATTATCTTCACAGCAATTTTCCTTACTAAATCATTGTTAATAGTTACCATGAAATATAGGAGGGAAGAAAACTTTTTTGAACGTCATAGTATATTTATCACTACATATCTAATTTATCACTACATATCTAATAGATGTTTAATAATTAACTGCTGCAAGGAACCCCACTGTGGATAATCTATAAGTTTCATATAAAAGCTTTTTAAAAAGGATTTCCAATTAGCTACAAGAAACCAATAGTTTTCTTCCTCTAGTTGCTTCTGATGATTGCTTAGTTTCTCTGGTAATTGCTGCAGCAACTGTTCGATCGCTTCTACTGGCAACCCCTTTGTTAACATGGCAATTATCGGATTTATCATTCTTTCATCTTCATCATGGATATACACACTAGTGGAACAATCGATCTTATTCCAAATTGCATGTAAAATATTAAAATAGTACATTGGTTTGATTTTCCTGTTTTTTACAAGCTCATCAAACGCATCCGCAGCATGAGCAATACTATGTGCCCAACCTTTTTCTGGCACAAAGCCCCTTACATCTTTTTCTAAGTCGATATAATGGAGCAATTTATTCCTCGTCTCCTCTAGCTTTTCCTTAGATAAAAAATTATCCGCATTATCCCGATAAATGATAAGAGCAATAACAAGTGTCGTGAATGACCTAGTGAATACTGTATCGGTTCCTACTTCTCCAATTCCTTTAAACAATAGCTGTTCCGAGAGACAGTATTCTAGTATTTTGCTCAATCGCTCATTCTCGAGTTGATTATGGATGATTAGTTCGTAAAACATTTGGTAAATTAATAGATCTCTTAGCTCACTGTCTGTTGAGCCAATATGTTCCAGCATGGACCGGACAATGGTATCCTTTTGTTCGTCTTTCCAGTTTTTTTCTCCATTTTTTACTGCGGTTAGAACGATTTTTAGCTCATTTGCCGCCAATGGAACTTCCTTTAATAATTTGCTCATAATTGTTTCCCCTTATTGTGCTACCTGGTTTAGTTTTTCCGTATTGATTCCTGCCTGTTGTAATTTTTCTTCCCCTTCTGCTTCTATTAAGTTTTTAAACTTTGTTAAAACTGGATCGAAGTCTGTATGTTTTCCAATCTGGTAGATCATTTCCTGTTCAATCGGTAACCATGTATCAATGCTTGCCTCATTATGCTGGATTTGTGCCTCCAGTTTATCTAGTGCATTTGCTACTTTTGCTTCATAGCTTTCTTTATGCTCAAACTCAAACCAAAGGTCATAAAAGACTTGACCATTTTCATCACCTAAAGTTTGACGAATCTTCTCGATTGCTGCCACTTCATTTTTTTGTTTTTCTGCTTTTAATTCCGGATTTTGTAATGTATCAAATGCTGGGATATCTGTCGCATATGCTTCTACTAAATCATGGATAATAATCATTTTTAATAGTTTTTCGCTGTTCACCTTTTCGGTAAGATATGGTTCTATTGCCATCGCAAGCAAGCTAAGTCGCCAAGTATGCTCTGCCACGCTTTCTCGACGGCCATTTGATAACCAACTATGGCGCATTTCCATCTTTAATTTTTCTCCAAGTTTTACTATTTCCAGTACTCGTTTCAGCTGTTCCATACAAGACCATCCTTTTTTCTCCATTTTATCACTATTTCACTATAAGAAATTAGAACATTAAAAAAAGATCGCCGATAATGACGATCCACTTTACTTTACATACAATATCCACCACCATGGGGTACTAAACAAATTACCATACCATTGCATGCTTCGTTTAATATTCGTCTTCACAGCGGAGAACGATCGGATCTGTTTGTTCCATTGTTGCTTTATACAAAATAATATTTCCGGTAGTAGGCACTAATGCTTCGGAATGAACCTCAAAATTTTCATCTAATGCAATTGTCCAGGCTGCTTCACTATTTTTCATTAATACTACTGCTAATGTGCCAAACTGAACGATATTATCCCATGGAAACCATTCGGTTTTGCCATTTTCTATAATCGAAATACCTTCTGTGTCACTAATTACCTTCGAATCATCTGCTTGCCAGCTACCATGCATTTCCGCTCCTACATAATAATAGGACCTACCACTACCACGATCTCCATACGTTGCGATAAACTGCTGTAGTGTTTGATCTTCTGCCTTATAGGTAACAGCAGCAATATCATTTGCTAGCCATTCTAGCTTTACCTCCTCTTGCGGATAGAAGGATAATCTTTCTTTTGCACGACCTAAAATTCCATAATAGGAGCGATAATACATCGCCTCTCCACTTGCAACATCTTCTTTAATAGAGAATACTTGCACCCAATCAGGAGAAATACTAGTAATATTTTTTATTTGTTGGTTACTCTTGATGAGTAACCATGTATTCACAATAATAAATAGAAGGGCAACACTGGATAGTGCGATTCGGATCTTTTTCGTGAGTGTCAGTAAAATAAAAATTGCTACTATTAAACAGAGCACACAAAAAATATTGATTATATAGAACAGCCGGTTATCAATATACTCTACTTGATATCGGCTATGGACGAATAAATAACCCATTTGCAAACAGAAAAAAGCAAGCGCGAATAGGAAAAATATCCATCCCACGAGTTTCATTAATTTATTCCGCTTCTGTTTCATCTGGATTTACCTCCATAGAAAATTCCCATGTTTTACCGTTATCAGTGGAGAGAAATTTCCCTTTCACTTTTCCACCTAAATAATCTCCATTCGGCCCTTGATTAACTAACATTGCCAAATGATCCCCCTCGATTGTTGGTACTTCTGCAGACACAAAAATTCTATCATAGTTTTCTGGGATATTTACCACAGCAGAATGCCAAGAATTCCCGCCATCTTCTGTCACATAAAGATCTGGTGCCTCTGGATTAATCGTGCCATAGGATAGAAAACCTATTGATTCATTAATAAACCCACCATCATAAATTAATCTTGTTACTCCGGAATTCGTTGTTTCCTTCCAGCTTTTTCCCCCATCAAAGGTTAAAAAGACATCGGATAGTTCCGAAGACATCGTTCGGTCACCAGAAATAATGACATAGCCAAAAGTGTCCGTTACAAAATCTACCTTTCGAAACCTTATGGTAGGATATTGTTCGCTCACTGTTGCATTTTCCCATGTTTTACCTTGATCTAGCGAATAAAGCAGGTGGATAGTTTGATTTTCCCAGTTGGAACCATCCGAGTATAAAAACGCAACTCGCGTTTCCGTTAGGATATAGCTACCATCTATCAACTGTTGCTCGTTTCCAATGTACTCGCCGTTAAATAATAGCTCCTTATCTATCGGAACGGTTTGCCAATCCTTTCCCTGATTGAACGTAATGTTTAACTGTTCCTTTTGAAGCGTATAGCTTATTCTTTCATTGTTTATTGGCCGTAATTTCTCGATTTGTGGTGTTTGCGGTATATTTTGTAACAGCTGCTCCTCCATTGTCGGATCAAACCCTTGCTTTGTAGAGTCCGTTTGCTTCTCATAAAAAACTAACGCAACAATAAGGGCAATCATCATGAAACAGGATACGCCAAGGATAAAATTTTTCATCAATAGGACCCCTTATGTACAATTACTTTATTAATGCATTCTTTATTTCCGGTAATAGCTTTAGTAGTGCCATTAAACGATTAATATCAAAGTCAGCCATCGCAAGCTCCACCAATTGCCACCAGCCCTTTATCCTTTGCTGGAATATAAGAAAGGCGATACCCTACTACTACAGCATCCGTGTCTCTCCCTTATATTAGTATGTTCTTTTGTCAAGTTTATCAAAATTACTGGAGTATTTACCTAACAATGGATTCTAGCATAAAAAAAATCCCACATTCTCACGAAATAGGGGATTTTATGTCTGCTTTGAAAAATCACTCGGAACTGAATGCATTTCTATTATCGATATTGGTAATGTGTTGGCTGAAATAAGTCTTCTTCACTATTTCTAACCATGGAAAAATGTTCGACATTGTAATGGCCATGAAGTGTTTTATTATGGTGCCTAATAATTTGTTCTGCTTTTAACACTACACTATCGGTCGTGGAATGTCCGTCTCCAACTAATGTGACATCAAAGCCACTAACAGTTGCTGTTCGAACAGCAGTATCGATACAGTGTTGTGTTTGACAGCCCATAATTACTAAATGCTCAATTTGTTGCGATTGTAAGTGTTCAAGTAGGCCCGTTCCATGAAAGGAATTCGTTGCATATTTGTTAAAAATCTTTGACCCGACAGGTACATTAATATCCCGATGAACCTGAAACCCATCTCCCTGACCTCCGGCAACATCTAAATCTCTAACAAATACAACTGGTACATCCGCATCATTCGCTTTTTCTATTACTTTATTAATCATACGAATTAGCTGCTCTTTTTGATAAACTGGTTGTTCCTCTTGATTCCCTTCGATTAACTCTTGCTGAGCATCAATAATTAATAATGTTTGTTTCACCTGTTTTCCCCCTAAAATTTCTGGCAAACAATACTCCCTTATCCCCTAGAAATATTGTATCTCAATGAATTATAATTTTCCGATAATATAACGATAGCATAAATGAAATCATTTAATAAGTATGATTCCATCATTTTTTCTGTAAAAATTTATGCTAAATTATGTTACACCGTCATTTTCCAGCCAGAAGAGGTCAACCAGTTTTCCTTATCCTTATAATCAGGCATTATTTTTCCAACGAGACGCCAAAACGAACGATCATGATTCAGATGGACCATATGGCACATTTCATGAATCACGACATAATCGATTACTTCCTGTGGCGCCATCGCTAATTTCCTATTAAATGTCAGCTGGTGATTTGCATCACTCGTTCCCCATGTCGTTTTACTTTCGGTAATTCGAATCGCACGTGGTTTCATTTTGAAATAACTTTGATAGGTGGAAATGCTTTTTTCTATTAATACCTTACACTGCTTGTAGTAAAATCGTTTCATTATTTGTTGAATTTTTTCCTCGTCATATGCTTTTACATACAGTAATAATTTATTCCCTTGAACGATTACATGTTCCTTTTGAATACATTCATCTTCTATTATTTCTATCGGATAAGCATTTCCTAAATATAGAAAACGTTCCCCATTCGAATAGCTTTTTTTCTTTGGGCCATTCTGCCGTTCTTTTATTTCGTTTAATTTCTGCTGAATCGGCGTCCAATTTTTCTCTAAAAGCTCCTCTATACTATCATCTAATGTCCCTTTCGGAGCCTGTACTTCTATATTCTGATAACCATCAATTGTAATTCCAATCGAGGATCGATTTTTATACTTAATTGCAACACGGACTGTCTTTCCTAAATAGCTATATGTGATCTCCTTCATACACTATCCCCTATATTTTATAGCCAACCCTTTTAAGAAATTCCTAGCATATTTATCTCCGCACTCTTTATAATTTTTATGCCCCTCTTTTCTTAAAAAGGCACCAAGCTCACCTTTGGAAACTGTTATACCTGCACTTTCAAAAATTTCTAGCATTTCTTCCGTAGTGAAGGCTAATGCGATTTTCACCTTCTTTAATAGCAGATTATTCGAATGTTTCTTCATCGAATGGATGGATGAATCCGGCTTATTTGGCTGTGAATCCTGTTTTCCTCGTTTATAGATGATCAATCCATTTAAAAATGCATCTAACATATTGTTATCACATCTAATTTGCTCTTCTTCAGCGTCCGATTTAGTAAGTATTTTGATCACCTCAGGCACCGATAGTTCTTCGCCACCAAGTTGGAAAATCTCCGCCATTTCTTTATTTTTTAACTCCAAAGCATATCGTAATCGAATTAATATATCGTTATTATCCATAATAAATCTCCTATATGTGTAAATTGTTTCTTTCTTATCCTTTATACACGAGAGACTTCATTATAGCAACCTCCTCGTAACGTAAGAAATATAAGAGACCTAGAAATAAAAGGGGAGCTTTACTTTGTAAACAAGCAATGGAAGGGGTTTTACTATCTTGATTACCTATTAATATTGGAAATGTTATTGCAATATAATTGCCATTACCGTAAACGAATTAACAAGTCCTTGTTCTTTTTCTCTGGAGATTCTGTGGTAGCATTATACATGCAACAAGAACATGGAGGTAAAATAAATGCTTAAAAAAATCATATCTATTGTACCAGTTGCTGCACTTACTTTAACTGTTAGTGCGAATGTTCAAGCTGCAACTATTACTGTACAAAAAGGGGATACCCTTTCGGATTTAGCCCTTGCTAATAAAACATCTGTTGAAGAAATTCAAACAATAAATCATCTATCAACAGACCTTATTCATCCAGGGGATATCCTTACGGTTACTCGACCTAGTGAATATATTGTTAAAAATGGCGATACCCTTTGGGACATTGCCAACAATCATCATATAACCGTTGCACAAATAAAAAATTGGAGTCAAATCGATTCTGATCTCATTCACCCAGGAGATGTCCTTACTATTGCACAGGAATACACTGTGGAAAAAGGAGATACTTTATCGGAAATCGCAGAAAAATTTAATACATCTGTTTCGAAAATAAAGGGATGGAATCAATTAGATTCCGATCTTATTCATCCCGGATTAGAGCTAGTAATCTTTGCCGATTCAAATACGACTACTACTAGTGAAGGAAAAGCTTCATCTGAGAAGGAAACTCGTATAGATGAAAAATCTTCTTCCGCTAACAATGAGGTTGCATCCAGCAGTGCAGAAAAGGGAAATGCTACAACAAATGATGCGGCTGAAGAAAGTACCGCAAAAGTAACTGCTCCTTCAACTGCATCGGAAAATACAGCAAAAGAAAAAACAACTACAAAAGATGATGCAAATAAAAAGGAAATTATTGTGGAGGCTACTGCTTATACTGCTTCCTGTGAAGGATGCTCTGGTGTTACTGCTACCGGAATTGATTTGAAAGCAAACCCAGATGCAAAAGTAATTTCTGTCGACCCTGACGTCATTCCGCTAGGTAGTAAAGTTTATGTAGAAGGCTACGGTGAAGCAATTGCTGGAGATACTGGCGGTGGTATTAAAGGAAATAAAATTGACATCTTTGTACCTTCGAAAGCGGATGCTATTAATTTTGGAGTGAAGCAATTAAAGGTAACGATATTAGATTAATAGATAAACTATTTGAATAAAAAGGAATCCATGGCGGATTCCTTTTTTGCTTATTCCTATCTAAAGCTTAGGCATCATCGAAATTCTTTTTTCACTACAGCTAATGCTGCTGCAATTACTTGATGCATATCATAGTACTGATACCTTCCTAGCCGCCCACCAAAAATAATATTCGGTTGGTCCTCTGCAAGTTTACGATACTTACGATATTTCTCATTATTTTTATCATCATTTACTGGATAGTACGGTTCATCCCCTCTTTTCCATTTTCTTGGGTACTCTTTCGTAATAATAGTTTTATGCTGATTACCAAATTCAAAATGTTTATGCTCAATGATACGTGTAAATGGGGTCTCTGCATCAGTATAATTAACAACCGCGTTTCCCTGATAATTTTCTTGGTTTAGTATGGTCGATTCAAACTGCAAACTTCGATATTCCAATTCTCCATACGTATAATCAAAAAATTGATCAATCATCCCTGTATATATAATTTTAGGGTACGTCTGAACGTACTCATCCTTGTTCATAAAAAAATCTTTATTTAATTCTATTTCTATTAAATCGCTAGCAAGCATTTTCTCGACTATTTGCGTGTAGCCACCAATCGGTATTCCTTGATAGCGATCATTAAAATAATTATTATCGTATGTAAATCGAACTGGGAGCCGTTTAATAATAAAGGAAGGTAAATCTGTCGCTTTTCTCCCCCACTGTTTCTCAGTATAACCTTTTATTAACCGCTCATAAATATCCGTACCGACTAAAGATATCGCCTGTTCCTCTAGATTTTTAGGCTCTCCAATTCCCGCTTTTTTTCTTTGTTTCTCAATTTCCTCCTTTGCTTCTTCTGGTGTAGTAACTCCCCATAGCTTATAAAAGGTATTCATGTTAAATGGTAGATTATATATCTCCCCTTTGTAGTTCGCTATCGGGCTATTCGTATAGCGATTAAAAGCTGCAAATTGATTAACATAATCCCATATTTCCTCATCATTAGTATGAAAAATATGTGCACCATATTTATGCACTTGAATGCCATCAACATCTTCCGTATATATATTTCCACCAATATGGTTTCGCTTTTCAATAACCTTTACTCTTTTTCCCCTTTTAGCAGCCTCATAAGCAAATGTACTTCCAAACAATCCCGACCCAACAACTAAATAATCATATTTCATTCTAATTACCTCCAAGGGACTATCTAGGTTTGATTTGTTTTTGTTATTTTCCCCTAGATAACATGTAAAAATAGCTATCTAATCTTTTTCCTCTTAGATAGCTATTTTCAAAGTTATTTTAATTAAAACCGACAAGCTTCTGCGATATTTTATAAGCACCTACCGAAATGCTACGGCCTGGTCGGCCAGGTAAATTCATTAATTGCCCCATAATGCCATAGCGAATATCATGGTATAATTCTACATCTTTTTCTTTAATATATTTCCAAAGCTCTTTTTTCTTTTGTAAATTTTCAGGCGTACCTGAACGTATCAATAAAATGGCAGAAACTACTGTGACAATTTCCAGGTGATGTAACAGATATTCGCGTAGGTTTGGATTGGTTATCGAATTTAGAGGTACGTGATCGATCATAAGTTTATTTACTTTTATCTGTTGATCTATTCGTTTAATCATTATTTTTTCTTGAACAGATTGATCCTCTCTGCCAATAAAGTATCTATAAAAATCCACATTGATATAATACATTGTTTTTACATACTGAAGGGGAGCGTACACGAAGAGATTATCCACATAAAATGTATGCTTCGGAAGTACAAGCCCACTTTCTCTAACTAATTGGGTACGATATATAAGCGAATGCATCAATAGGTATTGACCTTTACGAAATGGTTTGATGTCATCCCAAGAAAAGATTTCTCCTATAGGGAGAACATTTTCATACTTCATTACCTTCTTATATTTCGCACCCTCTTTTTCGTACACAAAATTACTAATGATCATATCTACTTTTTTTTGTTCCATAACAAAGCTTCGTATTGATTGTAAAACTTTAAGATACGCTCTAATATCTACCCAATCATCACTATCAACAACCTTAAAATAACTACCCGTCGCATTTCGAATCCCTGTATTAACAGCTTCTCCATGGCCGCCATTTTCCTGATGGATCGCTTTGACAATCGTTGGATATCGATTTGCATATTCATCTGCAATTTCTCCTGTTTTATCAACGGAGCCATCATTTACTATCAGCAGCTCGACGCCTTCACCGCCGGGCAAAAGGGATTCTATGCAATATCTCATATATTCTTCTGAATTATAGCAAGGAATTACTACTGATAATAATTTCATATGCACTCTACCTCTTCTAAGCCTTTTTTTCTGGCTCTTGTTTAAAAATTATCTTAAAGATTGGGAAGAATACCCAGAACGAAATCGCACTGTTAATAATCATCGTAAAGACATCAGCCGTTGTTTCGCCTACAGATCCCATTCCCCATGTATTCATCATTAAATTATAGATTGGCGCTTTATAAAATCCTTGTGCAGCAGCGGCACCAATTGTAATAATAATGTAGGCTACGACATACCAAAATGCAGCCGTCCATACATTACTGTTTGATTTAAAGGTAATATTACGTTGTGCAAAAAAGTTAATCACTTGTGCAATACCAATGGTTATTTGAACAGCAAGGAAATAAGCAAGTCCTCCGCCACCACCTGAAGCAAGTGATCCAGCCGCGTAATCAAAAATATAATAGGGGGTTCCATCAAAGTTATGACCAAACTGTAAAACTTGGAAACTAGTAGTTACTAGAGAAGTATTCGCAAAGATGCTTTTAAAAACGGGCATTAATATAAGCTGTAATAGAGTTATCCCATTACTCAGCATGAAAAAAACTAGAAATTGTGCAATATTCGGATGCTTCTCTTTATAATTTTTCCAATATCCTACTGTTCCTGTAACAATTTTATTATTCTTGATATTCAAGTTACTCATATTATTTTACAACTCCTTTGCAGAACCCGCTATGTTTTTTTCTATTTTTGCTACCTTCACCTTTTTACTTCTTTCTTTAAGCACTGTTTTCATTCCCTTAAAGAAGTGACCATTTACAATTAATAAGATTCCATCTAACATTGGCATATTAATAATGCCACCTGTCATTCTCGCAATACCTCGAAACGGCATATGATAGACCGACATCATAATCAGATTTGCCGTACTTCGCTTTCCAATCTTTCGAAAGAACCAATGTGCAAAATTAATAGAATGAAATGCAAACCTAGCAATTCTCCCCTTGGCATATTGACATTGAGCAATTGTATCATTATATCCAAGTGGTTTGTTTCGATCCCATTTGGATGTAGGGACTTTATGTCCAAGTAGTCTTTCAAACTCATCTACCCCAACATTATTCACTTTGCCTGAAAAATAACTTGGTAGCTCCACTCTATTATACGGGGAGGGTGCTCCTGTTCCTGTAACAAAAATCTTAGCTGATAATCGAATATCAGCACTTGATGCTGCAATCATAACCTCGTACTCTGCTTCTTCAACTTCCCACTTATTGGTTTTCACATTAAAATATCGAAATGTTTTATCATCAAATGGGATAGTCACTGTTTTCGATTCTCCTGCCAGTAAATAAACCTTTGTAAATCCCTTTAGTTCTTTTTCCGGTCTAAAAATTACATCAGATTTGCTTCCAACGTATAACTGTACAACTTCCATACCATCGCGAGTTCCACTATTAGTTAAAGTGAATGTCACGCTATCCTTTTCTACCTGAATGTTTGAGTAGTCAAAAGTTGTATAGCTTAATCCATACCCAAATGGGAAAAGAACCTCTACCTTTGCAGTATCATAATAGCGATAACCTATATATATTCCTTCTCGATATTCAACACTTACTTCTTTACCAGGAAAGTTATGATAAGAAGGAGTGTCTTGATAACGTAATGGATAGGTTTCTGCTAGTTTTCCAGATGGATTCACTTCTCCTGAAAGGATATTAAGAATCGCTCTTGCTCCTGCCTGCCCTGCCAAGTAACTATGTACAAGCCCCTTCACTTTGTTTATCCAAGGCATTTCGACAACAGATCCACAAGAAAGAACTGCTACGATATTTTCGTTCACCTGATGCAAAGCATATAATAACTCTATTTGATTTTCTGGAATCTTCATGCTTTGCCTATCTAAACCTTCAGCCTCTGTCGCTTCATCTAATCCAATATATAAAAGAACGACATCTGCATCTTTTGCTAAGGCACATGCACGATCTATTTTTTTCTGACTTCTTTTTCCATACCGTTCAAACCCAGCCTCAAAACCAATGCTAGTAATCCCTGAGTCTTCTAGACACTCTAATGTATGATTTAATATGGTAGGATTTACAATGGATGATCCCGCTCCTTGATATCTTGCATTTTGCGCAAAATCTCCAATTACCGCCACCTTTTTCCCTTTTTCTAAAGGTAAGATATGATCTTCATTTTTCAGAAGAACAATAGATTCTTCTGCAGCCATTTGTGCCACTTTATGATGCTCTTCTTGATTAATCCTTATTGTAGGTTGTTTGAAGGCTTGCTCTGTTGTAAAAATTAAATCAAGTAATCGGTCAACACATTCGTCTAATACTTCTTCTTGTAATCTACCATCCTTTATTGCTTGAATAATTTCTTCATTTGTCTCCCCAGCAGTTGTAGGCATTTCTAATTCATTACCAGCTATTAAACCTTCTACACGATCATTGCTTCCTCCCCAATCAGTGACCACAACACCATCAAAATTCCATTCATTCCGAAGGATACCCCGCATTAAGTGAATGTTTTCATTTGTGTATGCACCATTTAGCATATTATAAGAGGACATGACTGTTTTTGTTTTACCTTCTTTAATAGCAATTTCAAAGGCCGTCAAATAAATTTCGCGAAGTGTCCGTTCATCTACAATTGTATCAATCGACATTCTTCTTTCTTCTTGATTATTTACTGCAAAATGTTTAACACAAGCAGATATTCCATGGGACTGTATCCCTCTAATCATACCAGCAGCCATTTTTCCTGCTAAATATGGATCTTCACTAAAATACTCGAAATTTCTTCCAGCTAGAGGATTTCTTTTCATATTAATACCAGGTCCAAGAAGGACGTTTACTTTCTGTGCAACGGCTTCCTTCCCTAGGTAATTACCGATTTTTTCTCCTAGTACTTCATTCCAACTGTTTGCTAAAGTGGCAGCAGTAGGAAAACAGGTGGCTGGAATACTTGCATTAAGGCCAAGGTGATCTGCTGCCTCTGCCTGTTTTCTAATCCCATGAGGTCCATCGGCAAGAAACATACTTTTGATTCCAAGGCGTTCAATGTCCATGGTTTGCCAGAAATCTTTTCCTGACATTAAGGATGCCTTTTCTTCCAATGTCATTTTATCTATTAAATTATTGTATTTCATGTTCGATTCCTCATTTTTATTGCATTAGGCGGTACCCGACTGAAGTACCGCCTAACACTTATTTTTAATGATGTGCCTCTATGCTGCACGAATTGGTTCCATATTATACAGCTTTAATGCTATCTACTATTTCCTCCCTTTTCTTGCTATTACGGAAGACAAAGAAGAATGCAGTAGCAAAACCTAATACTAGAAGTGCATCAATAATAATCGTAATAATAACCCATTGCGGCATTTCTGAACTTAAATCACCTTCGATTGCGATACTATTTGCTGTGTTGTATAAAATATTATGTGCCGCATCACGTAATGCCCATAATGTATCATTACTGCTTGTATTTACTTCCGGAACACCCATAGGTGCTGCACCAGTAAGCATTAAGTCATTACCATTTCGAAGAGCAAGCTCGACATTCATGTAAGGGTATGCGTTAAGTCCGCCGCCATTCATATAGAAATCTGTAATCACATGTCCTGCAAAGCCCCATTCATTCCGAAGAACTTCTTTTAGCAGACCGTTGTCTGCACCAGCCCATGTATTACCGATACTATTAAAGGATGACATAACAGCCTTTGCTCCACCTTCTTTAACAGCAATTTCAAAAGGTTTTAAGTAAATTTCGCGGATTGCTTGTTCATTGCTCCAAGTCAGCACACCGAATGTACGATTTGTTTCCTGATCATTTAATGCAAAGTGCTTAATATATACATAGCCACCTTGGCTTTGGAATCCTTTTGTAACAGCTGCGGCCATCTTACCGGAAAGAAGACCATCTTCTGAATAATATTCGAAGTTTCTTCCAGCAAATGCTGTACGGTGAATGTTCATCGCTGGTGCATACCAGCCAGTTACACCATATGCTTTCGCTTCCGCTCCAACATGTTCTCCCATTGCTTCAGCAAGCTCAAGGTTCCAAGTGGAAGCAATCATTATTTCAGAAGGGAATGCTGTACCAGATTGTCCATTAGCCGCCATATTCATGTTGTTGATTGCTGCTGGACCATCATAATCTAATGTTCCAGGTTTACCTACAGAATCAATTTCCAAAGTGCGATAACCACCTAAGGTTGCTAAGTTTACTAAATCATCAACAGTAAGCTGGTCAAGTAATTGATCCCAAGACTCATCATTAATATCAAGTCCAGTATAATCTTTTAGCTGTTTACCGTTATCAGCTCCTGTTATAGGTGCTTTGTCATTAGTATCAGCTGGTACATCATAACGAGAACTATTAATGAAGCTTACAAATTCAGAATCTACTAATTTGCCTTTTACTTCTTTGGTTGATCCTTCTGATGTCGTTACAGTATAGATCTCATTTTTGTTGATATCAGTTAAGTTCGCAAAATTATTAGCTCTTGATAAATAAGTGGTTATACTACCTTCACCAGTTACTTCGTCATCAAACTGATTGACAGCAACCTGTTTATCTGTCGAACGTCCGGTAGAATCATAAACAATTTCTGTTAAATTTTTCGATCCAACATCGGCAATTTTTTCATGTGAGTTATTCATCAGCATAAGCTTATATTCGCCAGCTTCAAGAACATATGAACCAGTATCACTATATTGTTTATTTGCATCATATGAAGCCATATCTTCTACGTTAAATGTAAGTGTTACAGTTTCGGATTCTCCAGGTTTAATACTATTTGTCTTTTCAAATGCCGCTAAATCGATAGAAGATTTTTCGATTTTTCCAGTGTAAGGTGCGGTGAAGTATAATTGAACTACATCTTTACCCTCGACTGAACCAGTATTTGTTACTTTAACATCCACTGTTACCTCTGTATCTGTCCAATTTAGGCTATTTGGCACAACTTCTTGTTCAAAGCTTGTATAGCTTAACCCGTAACCAAATGGATATTGAACTTTTTCGTCATAGTTGATTGCGCCTAACGTTGCTGCAGTTTCATAAAAACGATAGCCAACATAAATCCCTTCTGAATAATCCACGTATTTCAGAAGAACATTACTGGAATCAACTGCTTGTGAATAAGTACCGTCATTATTTTCAATAACGTAATCGAAATCACCAAAGTTGGCAATGGCAGGTGAATCAAGTAGGTCCTTGGGATAAAGATCGACTGTTCTACCAGATGGATTAACTTCACCTGAAAGCACTTTTCCTAATGAATTAAATCCATTTTGCCCAGGACCAGCAACATTTAAGACACTTTTAATTTGGTCGTATTGATCAACCCAACCAAGTTCAAATGTATTTGCACTGTTTACTACAAGAATGACATTATTAAAGTTTTGGGTAACTGCATCAATCATGCCTTGCTCTCTATTGCTAAGTTCTAAGTAATGTTTACTTGCATCTAGGTCATCTTCATAACCAAATTTTTGACCAGTTGCACCGAAAGAACCACCATCTGGGTCAAATGTATCTGGGCCATCCATTGTGCGCGGAAGGTCTGCACCCTCTCCACCAGATCGCGCTAGGAAAATAATCGCAACATCTGAGAAATCTTTCGCTTGTTGCATTAGTTCATCTGTGTAGAAATCCGATGGTTTTGGTTCCGGAATCGACCAATCTTGCCCATCCATTCCTACTAGTGGTCTTTTAATACCTGTATCAACATAAGCATTGTATAATTGTTCATTAACTTCAAATCCAGCTGCTTCCAAACCAGCTTTTGGTGTAACTGCTGTTGAGGCATCAGATGAACCAGAACCCGTACCACCATAAATCGGATTCGTGAAACTCCAACCAAAAACATTCACTTTCGTTTTGCTATCTTCCGATGTATCTAAAGGTAAAGCGTTTTCATCATTTTGCAGGAGTACGATACCTTCATCTGCAATCTGTTCAGCAACTAGCTCTGAACTTTCGCGTGCTTTCACTGCTTCTGCACTATCTAAATCGATTGTAGAGAAATACGAAGTGATAACATCCGAAAAATAATAAAGTGCTACGTTAGCTGCCAATACAATAACAAGTAGTACCGACAAAATGGAATTCCATACTATTCGAAACTTCTTTTTACTCATTTTCTTTTTAGCCATCTGGCTCCCCCCTATAAAGTAGTATCCAACCGTTAAAGCTTACTTAAAGGCTCTTTTCAACACTTCCTTTCGCCTTTTGTAAAGCGCATTCATATTTATTTTTTTTAATTCTGGTGTTTGTTCGGGCGTTCTGTAAAGAAAAAGCGTTAAAGAAATAAATACAAAAGCGCGTGAACTACAGTAAAGGAATTATAAGTTCTTTCATTTTTGAAAACCCCTACTGTTTACAAGCAAAATCATAGCATATTATTTTTTTCGTACAGAAAATTCGCATGAACTGTAGGAATTTTTGCATGAAATGTATTTACCTTTATATCAAAAAAAGGGGCTTGGATATTTCTCTATCCAGAACCCGATAATTTAAGATATTTTATTATTTCCCTTGTTCGTTAATAATGGCATTAAAATCTTTAGTTCAAACCAATTATCCTTTTGAGCGACATTAACAACCCCATCATATTTCTGCACTGCATAACGAATACTCTTTAATCCATATCCATGATTAAGTGGATCATTCTTTGTAGTGGCAGGTAAATCTCCGTCCAGTTTAAGCTTACCTTCATAATAGTTTTCAAATCGTATCATTAGAAATCCCTTTTGTGCAAATACGGACACATGAATTAATCGTTTTCCTTCTTCTATTTTTTGTTCATATTCTATTGCGTTATCTAAAGCATTACCAAAAATAGTGCAGATATCAATGACATCCATTCCACTCAGTAATGTTCCATCCGCTACACAGGTTAAGATTATCCCATTCTTAATACAATACATATTTTTGGTGGTAAGTACGGTATCCAACACTTGATTTCCTGTTCGATTTTGGGCTTCATATGATTTTATTTCATTTTCCATCTTGGTCAAATAGGCGTTTCGTTTTTCGTCATCCTCTTCTGCTTTGAGTGCGATGATCTGATTTTTCAAATCATGATACTTATAGTTGATAAGATCAATACTTTCCTTTGATTGCTGATATTGTGCATATTGATTTTGCAAGATATTTTGAACGGCTTTTAACTCATGTCGTACCCTTAGCTCGTTTAGCTGGATATGGTAAGCATATAGGATGGAATAACCTCCTAAATCTACTAATGTACGAATATTAAAGATTTCCTGTGCATATTGTCCACTAAATGGTGTTTTTGTAGTGACAAAACTTAAATTACTAATACCAAAAACAGCTGCCCCAATAAAAACAGTGGACCATAATTCACTCTGCCTTATATTCAATTTACCTATCTTTGGTATATGACGTTTTTCTAATAACCAGATGATAATAAATAAGATCCCATATATTCCAATTAGTGTAATTAATTCAAGGAAAAAACTATTTTGTTCACCTTTAAAAAAGAAGGTATGTACTTGCCATTCTAATGATGCGACAAACTCAGCAGCTACAAATGCTCTTATACTAAAATACCCTGCCTCCTTTGCATCAATATCACAGCTTTTATAAATGAGGATAAACATCATGCCGATTGCAACAATCATACAAGGAATCCAAAAGGCTATGGATAAATCCTTCGTCAGAACTAAAAAAAGAGATTGTACAATCAATGCTACCACAGAAAAAATGATTAACTTCCAGTGAATGAGACTCTTTCTTAACAAGGTTATGTAAATAATACAAGCAGACCATTCAGCTAATGCTGTATAAAGCCTTGGGATATTTGGAAGATAATCGGTCATTTTATTACTTCCCCCCAATAGTTTGATAAGGCTTCCATAAATGCTTTCCGTTTATTTCTACTAATAAGAAGTTCTTGTCCTTTCACAATTGCACAAACATCATTCATTCCTTCGACATGTTCTAAATTGAGCAAATAGCCTTTATTGCCACGGAAAAAATGAAAATTGGTTAATTGTTTTTCCAAATCTCTCATCGTTCCTGATGCGATAAACTCTCCTGCCTTTGTATTGAAAATTAGATTATGCCCTTGACTCTCGACATAATAAAGATCAGAAACCTTAAAGCGCTGAATCCCGCCCTTTACTCTTATTGTAATATAATGTGTATCTCTTTTTTTCATTCGATCAACCGCTCGATGTAAGCGCTGTGAAAATTGAAAATATGATATCGGCTTTAATACATAATCAAGTGCATCGACTGCATATCCTTTGATTGCATACTGGGCTAAATTTGTAATAAAAATGATGACTACTTCCGAATCCCTCTTTCTAATTTCTTCTGCGGCAGACATTCCGTCCATAAAACGCATTTGGACATCCATTAAAATAATGTCAAATTGAGCATGATAATCCTCTACGAATTCATCTCCATCAGAATAAGTTTCGATTTCAATCGTTTCGCCTCTATCCTTTTCAAAGCTTCGAAGAAATTCTATCAACTGTTTTTGATAATAAGTTTCGTCTTCTACAATAGCTACACGTATCATGTTTTGCCTCCCATCAGTGTAGAAATTACTTTTGAATGAGGTATAATCGTAAAATCTCAAACAAAGAATTTAATTTACTATGACATAACTAGACATAAAATCAAATATATAATTACCTAAATTCCATTTAATTTGTTATTACGTCCATCGTAACATATTAAATAGATTTAAAAAATCCATCATGTGAATCTTGTATGGAAGTTAGTTGGTAGGTAGCTAGTTTAAGTTATTGCTTGCATCAGCGTCGTTAAGTATACGAATATAATGGTGGGTTATGAAGAAAACCCGGTAAATCGAAAAAGTTATTTTCACGAAAACCGGGTTTAAATGGAAGATTTTCTTTTTTTTTTTAATTATAAGATAAGCTATACAGAGAAGTACATCTCCTTGATAATATAACTTTAGAAGTCTGTTCTGTTATGGTAGATACTGTGCCTAGCATGCTCTTATTTCAGCTTTAGTAAAACCTACACAAGCAATTCATAATACTTATTTAAGCTTTTCATCAACATCAGAAGTATCCACATTATCGCCAAACCAATCCTTTAGCTTTTCTTTAGCTTTATGTTTGACTTCATCATCGACATACATTGCAATTTTCAATAATGCCAAACCTAGTGCTCCTAAATCATCTGTATACCCAACTCCAACCGCAATATCCGGAATTAAATCAAATGGTAAAATAAAATATCCTAGTGCCCCGATAATAATTGCCTTTGATGATGCTGGTACTTCCGGTTTTTGTAGGGTATAGTATAAAATCAATACCGCATAAACGACCGAGGAGCCTGCTTTTTTTGCAAATTTCTTTAATTTCTCCCAAAATTTTTCATCGGAATAATGTTTACTAGCAGATTCTATAGATTTCGTAATTTCATCTTGATTTTCTGTCATTTTTTCATCGATCCCCTCTTTATATGTTTTATTGTTATATTACTAAATAATGGGTGATTATAGAGATTCGAGTGACTAACGATAAACTATTTGAGATGGATAGTTTGAACATATTATAGAGATTTATACAATCCCTTACAAAAAAACAGTCCCTATAAATAGAAGACTGTTTATGACATCAACATATCTAAAGCCGTTTTGACAAAGGGCGAAAAACTGATTCCAATCTCCACCATTTTTTCTGCTAACTTTCTAGAGTTACTTGTTTTCAAAAAAACAAAAATTATTTTTTCCCTTCCTTTTGGCAATATACATCGCTTGATCTGCACAGTTAATTAATAAATCTCTATCCTTACCGTTTTGAGGATAGAGAGATATACCGATGCTTACGGTCACTTGAGTAATACTATCGGCGATAAATAACGGGATATTATCCTTTATTTTATTTGCAATACGAATGCATTCTGATCGGTCAGCATCAGGTAAAATAATAATAAATTCATCGCCACCGAGTCTTCCGACTACATCTTGCTCTCTTACACAAAGCTTAAGGTATTTACTAATTTCTTTTAAAAATAGGTCTCCCTTATCATGTCCATACCGATCATTTATTTGTTTAAACCCATCTAAATCGATAAACATTAAACCAAAGCACTTCTTTTTTCGTTCCGAAATTTTTATCACTTGATCCAGTCGCTCCAAAATACTTCTACGGTTTGGCAGCTTAGTTAACGTGTCAATATAAGAATATTCACTTAGTCTTTGGTTTTGTTTTACCTGGGCAGTGACATCCCTTGCAATTACTTCTCTTGCAGGTTCTCCATCAAAGAAAATATACGTGGATTTTGCTTCAATATAATAACGGACATTTTCATGTTCATCATAAATTTTAAAATGATGTATTTTAAACTGCTGATCCAAATCATATTTATCACTAGAGGCTCTCAAGCTTGCATAGGATTTTGCATTAAAAATGTCCTTCCACCGGCGATTTACTACCTCTACTTGGTCATTATATCCAAACAATTTGGCTCCAGCTTCATTCGAATAGACAACAATTCCATTTCGGTGTACAAAAATAGCCTCTGGTGAAAGGTCGAGTAATTTCCGATACTGCTTTTCCTTACTTATAGATTGTCGCACAATGCTTTTAAGCGTGAATAGCAGAAATAGGAACATTGGGATTTGAATAATTGAAACGCCAATAGTGAAAATGCTTTCCCATTTTTCATTAAAGCTAATGAGATCTACTAATATGTCGACAATCACTAAAGCAACTAATACGAAAATATTTATTTTAATTCTTTTAATAAACACATCCATCTTTAATTCTCCTATGAAAAACGAACCATTATGATGTAACGTTTAGATTCTTCAATATTTCTCTTTAATAGCCTACCCTAAGATTGTTTTCATCACACCGAATAATTTTAAATGAACATGGGAATCTTTGTTGAATTTTTCCGCATTTGAAAAATGCCATATATTGCAAAATTAAAAAAACGGGAATTTTTTGTCGAATGAAAAGAGGAATTTTGGCACCAAGTCACGAAATAATACGTTAACGAAAGGGGAGGATATTATGAAACCACCTGTAGCAAAACGCGTTCCCCATCCTCATGAATTGCATGGTGATGTGCGTGAAGACGACTATTATTGGCTGAGGGATCGCACCAATCCAGAGGTTATCGAATATTTAGAGGAAGAAAACCGCTATTTTGAAGAAATTATGCGTCCATTAGAGGAAGATACCGAGCACATTTATCAAAGTATGGTCGATCGTGTTCCGGATTCGGAAGTGCATGTCCCTGTGCAGCATGGACCATTTTTCTATTATTCTCGTCTAGATAAGGACAAGCAATATCCAATTTATGCACGAAAACAGGCAGCAAGTCGCGAAACCCTCGCAAATGTTGCAGAGGAAGTAGTACTTGATTTCAATGAATTAGCCGTTGAAGGCGAATATTTAAGTGTAACGGTTCAGCGGATAACTACTGATCATAAACGCCTTGCCTACTTAGAGAATCGGGATGGCACTGATCGCTATACTATCCATGTTAAAGATTTAGAAACTGGAGCTCTTTTATCAGACCGTATTCCAAATGTATTTTTATATGGCAGTATGGAATGGAGTCGATGTGGTCAATACATTTTTTACATTTCTGTTGATGACAATCAACGTCCATACCAATTGTGGCGTCATCAGTTAGGAACTGCAATAGGGAGTGATGAACTAATCTATGAAGAAAAAGATATCACTTTTACCTTACATATGTCTAAATCGCAAAGCGGAAAATTTATTTTAGTGTATTCCGGCTCCAAAACGACGAGCGAGATCCGCCTGCTTGATGCAGATTCTCCGTTATCCCCATTACAGCTAATCGCTGAGCGTCGAGAAGGTATCGAATATGATATTGAGCATTGGGGAGATGAATTGCTGATTTTAACAAATGAAGGGGCTCCGAATTTCCAATTGCTCAAGTGTCCTCTTCATGACCTTGATGCACGGACAAATGTCGTGGAATATAAGGAGGAGCGCTATCTGCAAGCGATATACCCGTTTCAAAACAAGCTGCTGATCGCTGGTCGGGAAAACGGATTAACGCAAATTTGGGTACTTCAAGATGATGTACTAGAGAAAATTGAATGGGATGAGCCACTTTACACAGTATCTGTCCTATCTGGTCAAAGCTACGAGACAGAAGAAGTGCTCATCCAATACGAATCATTGCTCACACCGAAAACAACTTTCGGATTACATTTGCAAACCGGTGAGAAGCAATGTTTGCAAGTTGCTCCTGTTAGTGGTGAATATGACCCGTCACGCTTCCGCCAAGAGCAATTATGGGCTGAAGCTACCGATGGAGTTAGTATCCCAATGACCGTCGTTTATCAGGAAGGTGTACTCAACAACGGACCCGCTCCGTTAATTTTGTATGGGTATGGTTCATATGGTGCAAATAGCGACCCGCGTTTTGATCCATATCGTCTTCCACTGTTAGAAAAAGGAATTATTTTTGTCACTGCCCAAGTTCGTGGTGGTTCCGAGATGGGAAGAAATTGGTATGAAGACGGAAAAATGCAGCATAAGCGAAACACATTCACTGATTTTATCTGTGCTGCACAATATCTTATCGCTAAAGGTTATACAACTTCTAGTAAAATGGCAGCACGTGGAGCTAGTGCAGGAGGATTGCTTGTTGGCGCAGTAGCCAATATGGCTGGCGAGCTTTTCAAGGTAATCGTTCCAGCCGTACCATTTGTCGATGTCGTCACCACCATGCTTGATGCTTCCATTCCCCTTACTACACTGGAATGGGATGAATGGGGTAATCCGCTAAATCGAGAAGACTATTTCTATATGAAATCCTATAGTCCATATGACAATGTAGAAGCAAAGGACTATCCTCATATGTATGTCACAACTGGGCTGAACGATCCACGGGTTGCTTATTGGGAGCCTGCAAAATGGGTGGCACGCTTAAGAGCGGTAAAAACCGACAACAATGTGCTTGTGCTCAAAACGAACATGGGAGCCGGTCATTTCGGTGCATCTGGTCGTTTTAATCATTTAAAAGAAGCTGCTGCATGCTATGCATTTATTCTTGATAAGCTTGGCGTAGCAACGAAATAATAAATAGTGAACCCCCGGTAAGGTAGTATTTAAAAAGGCTAGACTTTAGGATACCGTTCCTAATCGGGGGTTAGTTCATATTTTTTTCCATCCAGCAATCGATCAGAAAATCATCTTTTTCGTAAAATAAGTAATTTCTAAAGTATTATCCCACGATCCATTACATCTTAAAACAATCAATCATGGTAATATTTCACATTTTCCATAATTTAATTGAGACTTTTACATAATTTAGTATAATATCATTATCAAACTATAAAAAAGTAAACAAAATAAATATTTTCATCTTACTAAAAGTATAACGGCGGATCTTACATCAATAGCAAAGGTAACTGGGACATCTAAGAAACTGCCTCATAAAGTGAACCTAGTTTTTAGGTTCATTTTTTTATGCAATGTATAAATGATACGTTCCATTACATCAACATTATGCACTATTTAACAAAAGGAGATAGCTCATTGGTATTCAAACATATTATTTTCTTGTTTCTATACATTTTCATGTATTATAGTTGTTTATTTTTATTGGAGGGTAATTCTGTTTCCCTTTCCACTACTAGTAATATTTTGCTTATTATTGCTAGCTTCATTTCTATAATTGTTCTTTTCAGAGCATTCACTAACCAAAACAATCAAAATAAAACATTTACCCTGTTATTGCTATTAGGCTGTATTTCTTATTCTATCGGTAGTATTTATTGGGGATTATATGAATTTGTATTTGTTACCCCACCTAATGTGGGTTTATATGATTATTTAATGCTATTAGGCTATCTATTTTTTATTTGTGCATTATTGCATTACTTTAAAAATCATAAAATTGTCCAAACCACTACTTACATATTTGACATATTAATATTTACCGTTATTACCGCTACCTTATCATGGGTATTTATTATCCGTCCGTTATTACTACCAATATTTGATGCGTATTCCTTAGTAACATTAATTACTTATTTAGGTTATCCTATAGCGGATTTATCCGTATTATTTGCATGCTTTATTATTTTTCTGTACACACCATTATCCCGAACCGTGCTCTATATTATTTTTGGTTTTCTTATAAATATAATAGCTAATAGTATTTATTTTTATGAAAGCACGAATCCTACTTATCTATCTGGTCATTTTATTGATCCGATATGGTCTTTATCTATCTTGCTAATCGGCTTTTCCGGTTTAAACCATTTTAAAGAAACGAAAAGAACGAAACAACCGTATTCGAAAAAATATTTTCAGTTATTTATTCCATATACCATTCTGATTATATTCCTTTTTATCGTATACATTCGTTATTACGATATACAAGATCCACTATTTATCGGTGTGTTTATTGCATTAGTGCTGTTAATGATTCGCTTATTTCATACCATTTATCATAATGAAGCATTGAATATGGAAATAAAAAATAAAAATAACCAACTGAAGGAAGCAAACGATAAATTAAGATTTTTCGCTTATCATGATGAATTAACAGCATTACCTAATCGCCATTCCTTATTCGAAAAAATACAAGGTGAAATTAATCAATACAAAAATGAAATGCATTCTCCTATTTATCTTCTATTTATTGATTTAGATGGATTTAAATCTGTAAACGATACTTTTGGCCATGGCATAGGAGATACATTATTGAAGCAAGTGTCTACTAGATTAAAGGAACAAATATCCACTAGTGATTTTTTATGTCGCTTTGCTGGAGATGAATTTATTATGTTATTAGCGGACAAGGATAAAAACGCGGTGGAAAACTTGGCAGCTGTGATCGTAGAGGCTTTATCTAAGCTTTATATCATTGATTCTCACGAAATTTCGATATCCTCCAGCATTGGAATTAGCTCCTTTGAAGCGTCCGATTCTGTTTTATCTGTAATCAATAAAGCGGATAAAGCGATGTATTATATAAAGAAAAATGGGAAAAATGGTTTTGGATTTTTTTGATAAACTAACCATGGTTCCTCGTTTTTCGTAATTACTATATAAAACAAAAATAGCGGGTATGACTTCGGTAAAAAACCGGAATCATACCCGTCATTTAATTTCTTTGTTTGAAGATTACCTCTCATATGATTTAGGAACGTTTACTGCTCCTCCATCCACTCGTGGTTCTTTTCAAAAAATTCATCGAGCATTGCCCGCACTTCATCTGTTGATTTCGTGTTCATCAATTCATTTCTTAACTCACTTGCCCCACGAAATCCTTTAACATATATTTTGAAATAGCGAAGAAGTGGTTTAAAGGAACGTGGCTCTAATTCTATTGAATATTTATCATGGAGATCCAGTTGATATCTTAAAAGGTCAAGCAACTCTTTACTACTATGCTCTTTCGGTTCCTTTTCAAAAGCAAATGGATTTTTAAATACTCCACGACCAATCATTACCCCGTCTACACCATATTGTTCGACGAGCTTCAATCCTGTTTGACGATCCGGAATATCCCCATTGATTGTTAACAATGTATTTGGTGCAACCTGATCACGAAGCTTTTTGATTTCCGGAATTAGCTCCCAGTGTGCATCTACTTTACTCATTTCCTTTTTCGTCCGGAGATGAATAGACAAGTTCGCAATATCTTGCTCAAATACATGGGTTAGCCAATCCATCCACTCGTCGATTTCTGTGTAGCCAAGTCTTGTTTTCACACTTACAGGCAATCCACCTGCTTTTGCAGCTTGGATGATATCTGCAGCTACATCTGGACGACGGATAAGCCCGCTTCCTTTCCCCTTAGGTGCTACATTTGGTGCTGGGCAGCCCATATTGATATCAACTCCACTAAAGCCAAGCTTCGCCATACCAATACTCATTTGCCGAAAATATTCGGGCTTATCTCCCCAAATATGCGCCACCATTGGTTGCTCATCTTCAGTAAATGTCAACCGTCCACGTACACTTTGATTTCCTTCCGGGTGGCAATAGCTCTCCGTATTAGTAAACTCCGTAAAAAATACATCCGGTCTTGCCGCTTTACTGATGACATGACGAAAAACAACATCCGTCACATCTTCCATTGGTGCAAGTATAAAAAATGGTCGTGGCAATTCACGCCAAAAATTTTCTGTCATAGTCAAACTCATATCCTCTCATGGGAAACTAAGAAAAACTCTCCTCCCAAAATTTAAAACATGCTCCTTTACCACTATAAACGATAGCAAAATTAAACGTTACTAATTTCACTAATTAAGTAGAAAAGATAATTCGAAACATTGGTTACATGCATTATCCAAGTTTCTATTATATATGGTTAGAAATGCTTTTATCAATAGATGTGCTATATTACATACTTTTTCCTACATTCCTACCTAAATTTGTAAAAAATAGTTGGTGCATTCTTAAATAGTTGATGTATATAATCTCGGTTTCTTAATTTTTGTTAAAATTGGGGTACATTATTTTATATAAAAAATTTTACAGGGAGGGAATAATAATGGCAGAAGTATCGGTCCATGTACATAATGATGGATCTAATTCACAAACATCTTATTTTGATGGAGGATTATTGCAATATATTGGACTGCGTATTTTAGGTACGTTAGTTACAGTGTGTACTTTTGGTATCTGTCTACCATGGTCATATACGATGATTTACCGCTGGAAGATTGAACATACTGTTATCAATGGTAGACGATTAAAGTTCAATGGATCAGCGGTAGGACTATTTGGTTTATGGATAAAATGGTGGCTGCTTTGCATTATTACCTTTGGTATCTATTCCTTTTGGGTATTTATATCATTAGAGAAATGGAAAACGAAGCACACTTATTTTGTATGAAGCATTGCCCTTGTTAAAATAATCCAAAACCCCACAAATCCATATGTATCCCTCCACTTCCCCTAATAGCTTTATGAAGGGAAGGTGGCGGGGAAACTCTTCCATATAGGAAAACTAGTAGTTACTTTACCAGCAGGTCATATTTTGACATTTTCCGCTTGATAAAGATCTACTTCTTCTTCGGAACGTTGCGATAAAAGGATGGTTTTCACCCCCATTTTCCGTTGCAGCCATGATGTGGATATCGCCATATCCTGGATTGTAGTTTTTCTTAAAGAATAGATTTTTAATGACCCTGCTCTCCACTTTTTGATTTGGATATTATTTTTTAACTCACTATAGGATTCATGTTTCCATTTTAGCCATCCGAAGAAAACAGGAATAAACAAGAAATACAAAAAAAAGGAATACCCAAAAAAGTAGTAGTAAAGAAATACTAAAATGAGTGACAAAAGAATAGGCATTTGCTCAAACAGTAAAAGGGAGCGTTTCGGTGGTGGAGCAAATCTCTCTATCTTTAATTCAGGAAGAAGTTTTTCCAGTACACTGTTTACGTTTTTTTCTTGTACAGAAACATCAAGGAGGATTTTTCCTTCCATTGTCATAAGCCATAGCTGTCCGTAACCAAGAAATCTTTGTCCAAACCTCTGCTCATAAAGAATTCCATTAATCTGCTGTATAGGAACTTTCCTATCTATCCTCTTCATAATACCGTATAAGATTCGAATGGCGTCTCCTTCCAGTTTGATTTGATAACCAGCATATTGAATCATCACCAGTAGGATAGACAATGGGTAACTGATCACCAAAACAATGAGATACAGAAGGATGAAACCTACTATTATTTGTGGGAGATCTTCCATCGTTATACTTTTAAATACTTCTATCACTCCCGAATCCTCATAATTATTTAAATTCTGCAAGAAAGTAATGAGCGTGAATAAAATACTAGCAGATGAAAAAAGCTTAATTGGGTCAAGTGCGGCTGCTAATAAGCGTTTTCCCTTTAAAAAGGTCGTTTTCTCTTTATTTATGCTTTGCTGTCGAATATTAATTGCCTTCTCCAATGCAATCAAGTTCTTTTTTCCGAGTGAAAAGGTGATGTCATCATTTCCGACAATATGTAATGTTGCTTTTTTTATCCCTAAAATCTGTAATAGTAGTGGATCTTCACTAGAAATATTAAGTAAATTTACTAAAGGGATGATTGATGTCTTTCGACTAAATACCCCTTCTTTGTATATTAGCTGTTTTCCATCGAAGGTTAGCGTTTTGTTTTTCCATTTAAAAAAGGAATAGACAAGAACAAGCACACCAATAACAAATGCACCTCGTTCCACATAGTGCTCATATTTCGAGCTCGTGCCGATCAGGAGAACAATTAGTGCGATAAAGGAATACAGACGATCTTTTATAGTTTGCGTTACATGATAAAAATATTGAATTGGATGTTCTCTCATGGCATAACCTTCCTTATCACCTCTGTAAGCTCATTCGCTTTTTCTAATGACAAGTAATGAATGACAAAATAGTTTCCTCCTGTATGTATCGTCACGCTATATAAGCCAAACAGCCGAGAAAAAAAGGTTTGCATTATCGCCACATGCTGAATATTTCTAAACGGAATCGTTGTTTCTAAAACAGAAAACCCTCCGTCTTTAATGATTAGATCGGATGCTGTAAACCTGTATTCCGTTGTTTGATATTGCAACCTATGACCTATAATCGCCCAAAACAGAAAATATATAGCCTTATATGTTAAGTAAAAAAGGAATAAATCGGAAATACGATATTCACGAAGAAACCAGTACAATAAAAAGGCAATCACTGACCTCCAAAGACATTCGAATAAGGTTTCAACCGTCCACAACGGGATAGACTTCGGGTGAACTTGTTGGCACATATTAAACTCCTTTAGGATCAATATTCTTGAAAATTTTATAAAACATCATCCATGACGATGCTTGGTTATATAATTCAGCGGAAGTGTAAAAGGTGACAAAATAGCTTGCTTGTTCAAGCAAGGAACTCGCCATTTTATGGTCTCGGCAAAGTTATGTGGTAAGGACATTAACATTTTTTCCTTTTGAAAAGGAGAAAGAATAAATAGATTGATTCGATAATGGTATCTTTAAAATGTATTATATCATTTTTATCAACAGTTTAATTCATTTGCATCTCATCTGTTTGCTTGTTTTTAGGCATTTCAAGTATAAAAGGAAAATGGAGAATGCGTATTTTTTATTTTTTTAATTAGTTCAAAATCCCAACCTTAGTGTTAAACTTAAAAAATAAGGAGTAGTTTGCTGGAATATTTTTAAAATAACGGTTCGGAGCTGGAAAAAAAGTTAGCGGAAGAATAATCTTTCAAATGGTACCAAACCAATTGTACTCAAAGATATCCCCATTAGATCTTTATGAAATAAAGCTTTTTGAAACGTAGAATATAACGGAACAATAATGTTTTGATTCATTAAATCCCCTTCTAACTTTTTTAACCATTCAATCCGTTTTCCTTCCCTTTTCTCCCGCTTTGCTCTATCTACCAATTGGTAGACTTCTTCTAAATTACACAGATTAGTAAACACACTACTTTCAGAGAGAAATAAATTATATAAGGAAAGCTCTAAGGAGTTTTCTGAAACAAACTCGGATAGAACTAGATCAGCTTGCTTCGACTGTTCTATAAAGCTTGAATAAGGCACTTGTATAATATGAAGTTCTATACTATGCTTTGCAAACTCAGCCTGTAACCATTTTATATCATCTTCATTAGGAGTTAATTCGTACGTCATTAAAGTCATTGTTTCATTAAATGATGTCTGACCTTGACTATTTAAAGAAGGAGACTCATAAACGTATTCCTCTCCACTAAAGGAGCTTGCCTTTTGAAACCTTGGATACCCTAATTCCTTTACCATCTTTTCCTTATGGATGATTGCCGCTACCCTATTTCTTAATGAAATGTTTGATCTAATATTAGCTTTATTCATATTCCACATAAGATATTTGACTGATAGATTATTACGTTGAATATAATGATAATCACTATCTCCATCGTCTATTACGGAAAAAGGAATATAAAGCAAAGGCTCTAGTTCCATTTTTTTCGCATGAAAATATTTTTCAATAGTTGGTAATACAAAAAAAGAAATTTCATCAATGTATGCTCTACCTTTAAAATAAG
Organism: Perspicuibacillus lycopersici; assembly: GCF_025660475.1. Classification (GTDB taxonomy): domain Bacteria; phylum Bacillota; class Bacilli; order Bacillales; family Caldibacillaceae; genus Perspicuibacillus; species Perspicuibacillus lycopersici. The sequence continues at coordinate 73,165 of NZ_JAOUSF010000004.1, read as the reverse complement.
AAAGATGCACCATTAGATTTAATACGTTATTATCATGGTTTTTTACCATATAAGGACCAGTTCCTATAGGAGATTTCGTAAACTCCTTCTTTGACTTACCACCATAATTTTCAGGAACGATAGAACATTTTGGTGATGTTAAAATTAAATCCCAACAATACATCGGCTGAGAAAATTCAAATCGTATAACATGTTTTCCAACACAATCAATATTCTTTAAATGCTTAACTATCCATCTTGAATCAGTATTCCAAAGTCTTTCAAAACTAAATTTTACATCGTTGGAAGTAAGGATATGATTATTGTGAAAGTAAATCCCCTTCCTTAAATAAAAAATCCATTCCTTTCCTTCATTCGCTTGCTCCCAATAGTATGATATACACGGCACTACTTTCTCATTTTCCTGATTATAAGATACTAAAGTATTAAAAATTTGCTCTACCATGTGTCTTTCCGACTGCCTTTCAACAGCAGAAGGATCTAATGAATTAAAAGGGCGGAAATAAGGAATCTTTAAATGTGCATAGTCATTTTCTTCATCATTTTCCATTGATATGTTATGCCCTTCTATCCCAAAAAGTTTGGAAATTAAACTAGAATAAACCTGCTCTTTCTCATAAGATAAACTATTAATTTCAAATAGTGATATTATCCGCATCATATCATCGTATGTAGGAGATTCACTTTCAAAATAATCCAGCATTTCTTCGATTGTTTTTAAAAAAATTATTGTGGTTGAATTCCCTCTACCTTCCCCCTTGTTTCTTATGATCCATTTTTTATCCACCATCTTATTCAATATATTAGTTACCGTTCTTTCTGTGCATTGCAATTCATTGCTGATCTTACTTCTTGTTAATATAACCTTTTGGAAGGCTATACACTTTGAAAATTTAGCAAAAAGATAAAGATAGTATTCTATTAGTTTCATATTTGTACATATCCCTCCATATAAAAGGTGAAACATCAGTCTCTAATTTTCACTTTTTGTTCTCCTTTTATTAACTATAATTAAATGTATGGACTTAGTAAAATTTATCCTTTGGAAATGCAGAATAAAAAAGTTAGGGTTTAAGGAGATTGAGAGTAGATGAATGAATCACATAAAGGACATATATTCAATTTACTTTCTGTTTTAATGATGGCAGTGGGGCCATTATTATCAAAGTTTGGATTATTAGAGATTTCCCCTGCTAAAGCATCTGTCATTAACATTATTACAGTTATTCTGGCAAGTTATTTATTTGGCTTAATACACCGAAGCAAGGTGCGGTTTTATTTTGAAAAAGAAATACTATTGTTAGCATTATTTAATGCAGTAGGGGTTATCTTTTTATTTCTAAGCACCAGTTTACTCTCACCTGTTGAAATAGGGTTTATTGGAAGATTTTATACTGTGTTTGCAGTAATATTATCTGTTTTTATCTTGAAAGAAAAATTAAGTAAAAGCGAAGTAATTTTTATTAGCTTAGCTATTTTAGGAGCATTCTTATTTGTTAATAAGGGTGGTACCTTCCATTCTAATTTGTTAGGTAGTTTCTTTGCAATGATATATACGTTCTTTTTCGCATTAACTAATATATTTATTAAAAAGACTATGACGAAAGAAAGAGACTCAAACTCTATTTTATTCACAAACAGCTGTATTACTCTAATATTTGTTTTACTGTACGCTACTGTTACAGGTGATCTTTTTAATCGAAATTATTCATTTACAGGAGTAGGATTTATTGTTTTATCTTCACTTTTCACTGGATTTCTTGGAACACTCCTTTTATATAAAGCATTGGAGCATTTACGTTTCTCTATCGCTAATGTAACCAGGGCATTTAGTCCATTACTGTTGGCTATTCTATCATTTCCATTTTTTCCTATAGAGATTACAATACAGAATACATTAGGTGCTGTTGTGTTAGTAGTTTCGATACTTTTATTATCATTTGGAAAAAGGAATAAAGAGAAGTCTCCCGATACAAATCATGAGGCTACTGATTCATAACTCCATTCGAGGCTATTTGCGATTTTTTTGAACTAAAACAGATTAAATACTCTACACTTTACCAAATAAATTAACAACAATATTACAGAAGTACTTGTAATCAGTAGATATTAATATGTGAAGTTATAAAAATCCGCACTAAATGAAAAGATCTCATAAATAATAAATAGGTGCGAACCATGTACGCTGTATCTTGCCTAGCTCTTTTGCCATGTCAATTGTTAACTGATGGTCTATGCTTGGTCTGCCTCGAGTACTTTCGCTCAAAGATGACCTAAAGTATTACCCTTCCTCCAATCCGTACTCACACATTCTTGGAAACCAGTCTTTATAAGCGGTCTTTACTTCCAAGGCTTCATATAAATCACGACCGAGTACGGTTGGTCGTTGATTTTTATCATTGTTTTTTACTAATTCGTCCATACAAATTACCTCCTGCAATATAGTCAGAGAGGAAACCCCTATACCTAATAGCCACAGGAGATAATGAAAGTTGAGGATTTTGAAAAAATTTATTTTGCATTCGGATATCGAGTGGAATTTGTGCATGTTAAGATGGATATAAAGATTGATTCAGCAGTTTTTTACTTTAACAAACTGGCCATTAATCTGGAACAACTATTTAAAGAAATTTAAGTAAATATCTTTAGCAAGAATTATCAAAAAAAGATTCTCGACATTCGGTATGATGATTTTGAGGTGAGCAAATTGTATTACAGTGAAGTAACACAAAGAGTAATTTCATATATTGAAAGCAATTTGACGGAAGAAATTCAATTGGATACTTTTCCATCTATTATTGGTTACTCAAAGTATCATTTACTACGTATTTTTAAGCAAGAAACGGGTAAGTCAATTGGTGAATACATACGTCAACGTCGATTAGCGATGGCTTCAACGCTTTTATTGCATACCGATGATTCTATACTAACGATTGCTTTCTTATTTCACTTTCAATCCCAAGAGGCGTTTACAAGAGCGTTTAAAGAAGTGTATGCCTTGCCACCAGGAAAATATCGAAAGCTTATGAAAGCCGTACGAATGATAGAGGAGGAAAAAGAAATGAATGAAAGTAAACAAATTAAAGGCTGGCGTTTAAGTGGATCTAACCCTGAACTGTATGAATTAACGATAGACTCCAACGTTTTTCATACAGGAACAAAATCAGGATTACTCTATGCAAAAAGTGAAGCAAACGAGCAACATTTCGCTACAATGATGCAAGGTTTCCAAGCACATGACTATAAGGGAAAACGATTAAAGCTTTCATGCTTTTTAAAAACGGAGAATGTATTTAAATGCGGTGCTTGGCTTCGTATTGATAATGCTACTGGAGATACAATTCAATTTGATAATATGGATAATCGATCCATTCAAGGAACCACAGATTGGAACCACTATTCAATAGTGTTAGATGTTCCAGAAGATAGCTCTTCTATCCACTTTGGTGTTTTACTGATTGGAAAAGGAAAGGTTTGGTCAGATGGATTCCGTTTTGAAGAAGTAACGGATAAAGTACCTACAACTAATATGCTTGACTTTGAACATCTACCAAAACAACCAAGTAATTTAGATTTTAGTGAGTAACATATGTTTCTACTAATTGATATTGATGATTATATTTTAGATATTCCAGAATAGGACGCAATTGTGGAACAAACAAGATAGCACGTACTAAATCATAAAATAAGTGCTATCCTGTTTTCATTATTTAAAAGTTCAAGATCTATTAACCTTTTTTCCACACGATAATCCGAATACCAATTAATTTAATCTTTTTGATAAAACTGGCACTCATAGCCATCAGCGTTAAGTAACAGGTAGGCAAGCCGTCTGCCAGAAGGAAGAACTATAAAGAGCATCCCACTTTGATAAATAAATTTAATGCCCTGTGTCGATGTGGGAGTTTTTTGCTTAACACAATTTTTTACTGCACAATCAACATCCCACCAAAGCTTTGTGATATTGGGAGTGGATTGTCTCCAAGCCGTTACAAGGGGCTGAAGATCCTCTTCTTCAATTCCCACCTCCAAAGCACCTATTAATTTTAATGCTCCAACAGATCCGCCATAACCGAGAGCAAGTTCGGTTATTTTCCCTTTCTGACGAAGATGGCCATTCACACCATGCTTTTCAACAGGTACATTAAACATCTGAGAGGCACTTGCACAGTAGATATCACCGCCATTTTGGAATACATCTATTCTCCATTGCTGTGTATTTTTTCACCGATGATTTTGCAAGTTGCTGACGAAGTTCCAAAAAAGTGCCTAGTGGTTCAGGAGACATCTTTAACATCTCGCAACTGCCTTTTTACCTATGGTATCTGTTTCAGCCCATTATCGGCAAGCCAGTCTTTCATTTGTTGTACATAGTTTGGATTCTCCAAATTAGTTTATATCCTGCAATAAAGCCATTAGCTTTTCACGGGAATGTTCATCGACCACCACAGCTTGTTTATAGATGCTGTACGAGGGGACTAAATAATACATCTATTCTGTCTCCTCAACCCCAGAAAAAAATCTAATCTATCAACTCAACCCTATTGCCTTCAGGGCAGTTAATATGTTTCCTCAATGAATGAAAATAAGAGTTTCCCAACATTAGCGACCTAGGCAAAGTTGCCGAGGGAAAAAGGCAATGGCGGGAATTTATTTATCAGTATTTTGAGCAGTCCTATTTCTCCACCCTTGACATCAAGACAACACACTCCACATGTGTGGACTGTATTTGACAACACAATGGATGTTGGTGGGTTTATCAATATCTAACGGTCTCTTTCTTTTACCAGAAAAAGTCTTGTTACTAAAAACCTCCGGAAAGTTTACCACGCCTTTTCTTTATTGGCAATTTCTATCAGTATTATTTCCTGGATACCATTTAGTTAATTGCTTTTTTTAATTTCCTATATCATTTCTTATACTTTAGGTTAGATGGGTTAAAACAAGATTATGTTTTTCAAACAATTTTTCAATAAAGGTTTTTATAGCAGTTTTTGTTTGAAGTAATTGCTCCTGGTTATTTCCCATCAGCTCATAACCTCCAAAACGGTAAACCTCATAGCCGGTAAGTCTTAACCTTCTATCTTCAGCTACCATTTCAGCATATTTACTAGGGGAGGGTTGTTGCGTGAAATCATCAGTATAATGTTGCCTTCCATCTATTTCTAGAACTATTCGTTGGTGTTCTGGAAGTAATAGTAAGAAATCCATCCTTTGACGGGGTATTCGCCCCACCCCATTTAATTAGCTTAATGTATAAGGGTCGTAATGTAGGTATACTTGTGGTATAAGTATTGGTACATCTGCGAAAAGATTGTGATTAAAAAACTCATAATACGTCTGGAAAAAAAGACGTTCAGCATTTGAGCCAAGTGACCGATACAATCTTTGATAAAAAAGAACATGTTTGTTAGATGTAACTTCATATTTAGTTGACCACCAGTTGACCATCTGATTCCACGAAAGTCCATCACCGCTAATAGTTCCATCAAAGATTAATACGTATTCGCTGTTTGAAACCACATCTATTTCATATTGCAAAGTATCTACAAGAACGATTTCTGGTTTTGGTCCATCTGCTGCAAATATAAGGTTTTTAATAATCCTGCCTTGATTTTCATTTTTATATTTAATCGAATATATAGCACCATCTCGAATAATTTCATACCCATCATAATTTAGGTACTCGTTTAGTGATTCGACAACATCAGTTACATTTACTTGAGTTCCAAGATAATTACGAGGATGAATAGCAGTTTGGATTACTTGATCGAGCTTTGTGCTTCCATTCAAATCTAAAATAACATCACGAGTATAATTTGCCCTACTTCCCGATACATTAACAGAGTCTGGATATGTGTGTTGAAAACCAAATTGGTTGAAAAACTCCACTAATTCATACCCTTTCCTATAAACAGACTCATTAATTATGCCAACTAAACACTTAACAGTCTCATTTGAAATGTTCATTAAAATCACCGCTAATCTAGTGTATTATTTATTGTTTTAACTCATTTTAGAAGATTTATTATTCATCGAAATAAACAATATCTAGCTGAGCCCAAGAAGTGATATTCGGAATTACACTATTATAATTGTATAAATGATTAATAAATTCCATATAAAACTCCAAAAAGAATCTATGGGATTTAGTTATATTTAGATTAAAACTAGAAGCCCCTAAATACTTGTAGCCTGACCCATCACTGTATTTATAAATTTTATTTATTGGATCCCAAGAAATATACCCTTTATCCATCAGTAGTATTAAATCAATTCCTTTCTCGTCTGGTTCATTTAGCTTATCTATGAAGCTTTTGATAGTTGAAGAATCAGTATTATAAGCAAAAAGCACACATAAAGGTTCCGGGTATTTTTCTCTTTCATCTTCATTCATCCCATCTATTTGAGCTTTGACTGAGCCTCTAAATAGTCTTTTAATTTTATAAGCATCAGTTTGACACTTGGTAACCATTGCAGGAGTTAATGTCATTTTTACTTCTATTGACGCTGCAAGGGAATGAACCGGAATTATTTCTAACTCATATCCGGAATATAAGGCCGGAATTTCATTCTGATTGTATATCATTATATCTGTTTGTCCGCTTATGCCGCTTTCATTAACGATAAAGCCTGTCGATAATTTATACCTTTTGGGGACAACATCTTTTAAAAAGTTTTTTAATATCCCTTCAAACTCGTGCCCCTTTTCACCTGGATGAGTTGTAAGCTGCCTTATTAAGTTAATTTCTAAAACTAATTTTTCAAATTGGTGATACAAGCTTGGACTTAATGTCAGTTTATGTGTCATTCTTCGGTCTCCCTATATGTATTGTTTACCACATTAAATATTCTACTAGAGAAGCAATCATCCTTCTTTAACTAACTGCCTGAAAGGGTAGCTTCCTCTCATATGCTTCCTTTTCCATTTTTACAATTCCTTGATTAGAATGTAAATATCATAGTAGTTTAAATTTATATTCCTTTCTAACCTTTAATTTACAAACACAATTGAACTATAGAATTATTAATTAATCAAAATGCCTCTTTGTTATTTTCACTTCTGCTAATATTTTTCCTTCAAGATCACTTTTACATAAAGGTAATATAACAATACAAAAAATCAGTGTTAATCCAGCAAAAAAATAAACACTATGTTCGTACTTTATATCAAAATTCCCAATCAAAAGATTTCCCGGTAACAGTCTAATAAAATTAGATAAGGCCATTCCAAAAAAAATACAGAAAATATATAGACTTAAGGCTTGGTTTATTTTAGAAACTGAATATTTACCGGCTTTCAAATATGTTTTTGGCTTTAAAAAATTAAAGAGATATTCTTTTATACTTTCTTTTTTCTTATCAAAAACTAACTTATACAGAGGACCTGTAAAATCATCCTCAAGTAAATCAACGTGTCTTTCCCAATTGTTTTGCCAAAACTTGCTCCCCCTATTTACCAGGTACCAACTCCAAGAAACTATCGTCCCAAGACAACTGATTAGCAATAACGATTCATCTTTATAGGGAATCTCATCATTCTTCACGGTTAGGACCGCAAAATAACCCCCAAATATAACTATTAAAAAGCCCCAAAAATATGTAGCTCTCTTCCAATATAATTCAATTTCAAATTTTCGTATATCTAAAGCTAATTGTAGTGCCGCTTCACGCTTCTGAAAACTTGTTTTATATTCATCAGTATTTTGATTTGCTTTTCCTTTGTTTCTTTTGCTATCAAAATGAGAAAGGTATTCGTTTCTACTAGACTTTGAATTATTATTAATATTAGTCATTTGCTCACCACATAATATATTATTCTTAATAAACTTTTCTTTGGTTAATGAACTAAGTTTTTACCTATCGATTAAATAAACCTGCTACTATTGTTTATAGTTTATATATACAATCGGGTTAAGCCCCTGCAATCTAACTTCTTTTTTCCACGAATCTAATTTATTTTTTAGCATAATCATATTTAGAGTATTTAAATTCGGTTGTCCACTTTGATTTAGAGAAAGCGGTTGTCTCTTTAAAACCAACCACACTGCTACATTCTTTACAGCAGGCATTCCCTCCAAAGTATTATGTTTATACATTTTCAAAGAACTTATAGATTGATCTACGGCATAACATAATGTTGAAGAGGCACTACCTATTTTTACTGCGTACATAGTTTCACCCTTGTATAAATCCATTAACTCTATCTGTGCACCTGCATAACTATTTGTAACTCTATCGTAATTTTCAAAACCATCTCTTACTCTTAAAAGATTAAAAGCTCTTTCTGCATAGTATTTATTCTTTAATTTTTCTTTTACTTTCGAATCAGTCAATCCCTCGAATTCAGGATCTTCTTTTTCTTCGTTAAATTTTTCATCAATAAAATCCTGATGAATTGAATCACTAAAATCATACTCTTGGCTATAAATCACTTCTATTTCTGAAATAGAATCCTCCAGGTACTTCTGATAATCATCATTATAGTGATACCATATTCCTTTATTTAAAACACACCTCTTATCATCGTCTACATAATCAATTAAATTTTTTATTTTGTCTGTTCTAATGGATTTACCGTTATTAAAACTTTTCACCTTAATATTGAGAATCTCTTTAGATAATTCTATTTCTTTTTCTTCAGCGAACTTTTCCACCTCAGCTAAATTAAGACTTTCTATTTCTTTCCTTTTATGACCGTGCCAAAGCTCAAAAAATGTATCTTGATTATTAAATATCTCTGAAACTCCAATAATATCTAACTCAGATATAGTTATATCATTAATATTTTCCTCAATCTTTGAAAATAAGTTAGTCTCTAGTTGTTCTAAGAGATCTTTGTCTGTCACATTATTAAATACGGGAATTTTATATATTTCATCTTGATTTAATATTAATTTTATAAATGTTATTAGTCGGCTTACATTTTCTAAATTTGAAACTTTTAAATCGAATTTTATAGAGTTTCCAAATTCGACAGTTTCCCCAATTAATGCATTATTGTACTCGTCTAAATTTAACTTTGCCTTTAATTTTGCAAATGACTCACCACTATCAAACTCTAAGCTTTCGTAATTTATATATGTACTAATATTCTTATTCCTTTGCATATTAGGTGATAATAAAGTAGTCGTTTTAATCTCTAAGTATTTCATTCTTCTAGCAAATTCAAATGCAAAATTTCGATCACAATATTTATCTACTAAGAAAAATGCACTACCAAATGTCACCGCATACATTTCATCATCATACTCAATTACTAGTACTGCTTTTGGTTGTGTTTTGACTGACAACAACGGTTGGCCGAACTCATTTAAAATCCAATTCCAACTAATTTCTTTATCTACTTCCTCATTTATTTTAAATAATGAAAATGAATATTTTTCTTCTTCCTCATCTTCTAATTCTTTATTTTCAATATAAACTAGTTTTTCTTCTAAATAATTTAAAAATGCTCTATGATTTCCTTCATCGATTCTGTATAAATTTATTTTAGACAATTAGACACCCCTATAAAACCTTTCAATATTATTTATATTGCACTTACTAAACAGCTAGGATATTAATCTTATAAAAAATATTCAATAGGAAAAATCCAGAGATTTACCAGAATAATATAATTGCTAACAGCAGGAATTACTAAAAATGTTCAAAGATCAATATATTTTCTTCTCCTATATTTAGACAAAATATTCTATTATTACCCATTATAACATTACCAATAAAAGGATTTAAGATATTTAAATTATTTATCATAGTTTTATCTCAAGCTAAATTTAATGAAATAAAAATTCCGTATTATATTTAAAATTTTCACACCAAAAAGACTCCAGCCTGATTAGGTAGGAGTCTTCTGAGTAAATAAATAGGAGGTCTAGAGAGTTAGAGTTAAACATACAAGTTTCTTAATTTTTCACTCTCAAAAATGCTTGTTTCTTTTCCTCTTCTGCACTTTGTCTTAATAGTTCTATTTTGGTTACTAGGTATTTTTTTATAGATATTAATTTAATTCCTAAATCGACTTCATTTATGATATCTAAGATTTTTCTCCAATCCGAAGCCTCTAAATCGCTAAATAACTGATCTGCATTAAAGCTTCTACTTCTTTTTAGCCACCATATCTTAGAGAATACTTTCAAGTCTTGATTAAAATTAATAAAGATTTTCACTACATCATTGAACCATTCATTTCTAGTATTATGAATTATATCCAAAATCACATTCATCTTTTTAATGTTTTGATGATTCTTCTTTACATACTCCAAAATAAATTCTCTAGCCCGTTCAAAGTTTTGACTATCTATATTAACAAAGAATATATTACAAAAATGCTCAGCAATACCAAAGTAAAGTTCTTTATCTAAAGTGAAATCAAAAACCTTTTCTAAGGGATTCTCTATATTTTCTATATCCCAAATAAATCCTAATCCATTTCGTTTTTTGAATTTCCTATCCTCTTCGGAATAAAGTTTATCAGTAAGTTCAAGTAAATAGTCTGGGTCTATACTCAAGATATGCTTCAATATTTTACCCTTATAATCAAAATAGGAGTCCAATAAAAATTGTTGGATATACATTTCCATTATAGTTTCAATATTATTAATAGAGTCCAGATATGAGAGCAGAGAATCGTCTCTACATTCAATTCGTACTTTATTAAGTCTTTCTCTATTCTCTATAGTTATTGTCTCTAATAGATCTTTATAAAAATTTTCTTTTATATTTTGTAGATGTGATAAATTTCCTAAATAAATATATACAGTTTCATCTATATTCTTTATTAATTCAATAAATCGATTAACTAGTTTTGTTTCCAGATATGCCGGGTCTATGTTTTCATAAAAGGCAAGCACCCATCTTAATCTGCAAGTGAATGACCTTTTTTCTAGTAGATTAAGAAATTCTTTTACTAGATTCGATTTATTTAAGTGATTTTTAAACACTAAGAAAGGAACATAATTTAAATCACTATTTTTTTCAATTATTAACTCGAGCAGTGTGTGTCCAATTTGACAATTGTGATTGAAGTTTTCATCAACAACAATATCCAACACCTTATTCTGATTCCAAGTATTCTTTATAAAACCAATTAGGTACAGATAATCTTCAAAGAAATTCGATACTTCTTCTGTAGATTGCAACAAGAACGATTTCCGTATTTCTTGTTCCTTTAAATCCTCGTACTTTTTAAAATCATCAAAATCATACATATCTTTATCACGAATTCTATCCCAATCTATCCTTAAATACATCTCATAAAGTTCATTTCTATATTTAGCTTTAAGTGTATCCATCTTAGAATCTGTTATTGAATTCCTGTTTAAGAACCTTAAATACTTTTGTACAAATAAACAATGTTCAAAAACTCCTGGATCTAAATGCTTCTCAATTAAGATTAGGATATATCCTTTATCAAAAGAAACAATATCTTTATTCTCCGTATACTCTTCACAATAAGATAATAATAAATCTAAACTCATTATATTATTTTTATCGAAATGACTAATTACAGTATCCCATATATGTTTTCTAAACGATTGCAATTTTTCTATATTAGATAATTCATATTTATAAAATGTGATTTTATCCCCTCTTGTAGCTTTAACAACTTCAAAAGTGAATTTTAGAAAAGTTTTAGCTAATTCATAAAATGCTATAGAATATAAAGTATCTCCTTTTTTTACTCCATTTATTAATAACTCGAACAATGTTAGCTGTCTATAATAACCATAACGTTCGTCTTCCATTTCAAATGAAAAGGTTTCACGAAATTTTTGTATTAACTCCGGTAAATGATGAGGTTGTCTTCTAACGAATTCTAAACTTAGTTCAATGCTACTTTTTAATTCCATTGGGATAAATTTAAAATAATTCCCTATTGACTCAATTACTTCATTTTTATTATAAGCAAATTGATTTTGATCATAAGATGTATTGTATTCTTGAACATTTACATCGGGCAATGCCATTATTTTTTCAAATAAATATTCTAATGCTTCATTTTGTAAATAAAACCAAAAAACCTTTAAGAATTCTAAACTTTGCTCAGGGCTTACTTTACTATTTAAATAATTTATAAGTGATGGCCTTACTTTCTCCATTACTTTTTCTGCTCCAAACGAATTGTTCGCAGCAATTACACAATCTTTAAATCGTTCTGCATTTGTTCCATAAAATTTTTCAAGCAAGAGTTTAAAAGATAAATAATCCTTATCAATAAAAGCCAAGTAAAAAAAGTAATTTGATATATTTTGTTCAGGTACCTTCACATAGTCATACTTTATTTCTACCAATTCCCACTTTTCTAGTTTTTCTATCGTTTCTACTAATTCATCATAATTAATGTCAAATACTTTTATTATTGGCTCAAGTAATTGTCTATTTTTATAAGGGAGCGTATGAAAAAACGAAATTACCCCTAAACACTGGATAGTAAATTTATCCTCTATATTTATTTTATCGTTAATAAAAGTTGTAAAGTATTTCTCAAAAAGCTCAGAAACATTATGCAGTACAGACAAATCCTGTTTTTCAATTGCTAATAATGCCGACATTATAGCTAATCTAGGATTACCATCTGCTATTGCTATTATTTCATTCTGATATCCTTCATTAAAAATTTTAAATGGTTCAGCTTTTATGATATCTACTATATGTTCATCCTTAAGTTTTTCAATATCCAATACCGTTTTCGATAAGTTACTGCATAAATTTTTTATCTCATTCAAAGCATAATCTCTTACGGTAATAAATATTTTTAATTTACCTTTTCTATCAGTCTTATAAAAGCCTAATATTTGATTAAAAGCATCTATCCTATTAGCATCATCAACAAATAAAATATAATCTTTATTAGGATTAAAATAATCATATAAGTCTTGTAATAAATCGAAATTTTTATAAGAAATACAGTAGGCTTCGTAGTTTGTATGCTCTATTAGTAATTCTCTTATTGTTTCTATGGCTAATTTAGTTTTCCCCACGCCTGCGGCACCGTTTAATATCACAAAATCAGATGTATTTATTGCATCTTTCATCTCATTCTTTTCTTTTTCTCTATGTAAAAAAGAATTATCTAACGGTGTCGCTATACCATTTGAAGCTTTATTATATTCTTTAATAAATGATTCAAGGGAAACAATCTGGCCAGTATCGAATGCTAGATCTAAATATTGATGGACTAAATCACGATGTTGTAAGTGTAATTCCAGAGCAAGTAAATCCAGAGTAATCAATGTTAATGTTATCTCTTTGTCTTCTATTAAAGAATTTAATTGATTTACGCTATCACTTTTTAAGTTAAAATTCATACACAATACAATTTCTTTAATACTTTCTATGGCAATACCAGTTTTCTCTTGATCAAGACACTTTTCAATATCCTCTTTTAATTTTTTTACCCCTGCTGAAATATTTGTAGAATATTCAACAAAAATATATTTACCATCTGGTAATAAAAAAAATGAATCTGGGGTCCCCTTAGTAGTCTTTTGTTTTCCTGATTGACTTCCTGTTCTAGCAAAAGATGCATAATTTGAATTACGTAAAATTAAATAGCTATCGCATAACTCTTGGAAAACTGTTTCATTGATTTCCATCAGTCTATTTTCAATTGTTTGAAGTCTACTCATAAGATTTCCTTTCTATTTATATTTCTCAAACTCATTTTTTCTTTGTAATTTAAATGTTAATATGAAAGTTTTATCTAGAAAAAGATGGAGCCATAGCGGAGTCCCTTGTATTTGCCGAAATAGTTTCTGAACGAATACATTACGATTCACTAGTAACAGCCTTCTGAAGTGAATTTAATATCTCTAAAAGTACATAATAGTATTTCGATGTAAAACATTAAATTTAATCAAATTTTGTTATAAAAAAACAGGAGCCATTAAATAGTTCCTGCTTTAAATTATATACGGCTCACAAAATTAATAAGAGTATACTAGCTTTATTTATAGGTTAGCTTCTTTTATTTTAGTTGTTAGAACATTTTTAATTCGCTTAAATGAATTTGGTAAATTCTTATGCTGAAGTCTTTGTAAAACTCTTATTATATTCTCAATTTTCTTAATTTCTTTATACCTTTCTGTCAGCAAATACTTTTGTGTTGCCGCCTCTTGCTCAGCCGCAGGAACAGTAATTATCTGATAGTAAGCATTAGTTGCAGTTTTAGATGCGACTAAATCCATTTCTAAACAATAATTCATCGATATAATATTAAACTTCTCTAACAAATCCATCGCCTTACTATGATTACTTCTAAACAGCCTTAACAACTTGTCACGATCAGTTTCCTTTGGAATTAGATCCATAATTAATTGCGAATCCTTGTACTCATATCTATACTTAGGAAATCCATTTTCATTTCTACTTTTTGATAGCTTATCATTTAGGTAGGGTAGAAAGAAGTCTTTATCAACAATAATCAATTTAGGGATATTTAGATATTTTAATAAATAAAAAGGGTAAGATAGATTTTTTATGCCTTCTAAGTTCAAAATACTGACCCCATATAAATCGGTGTCAATATCTTTTTGTTTTAAAAGCAGTTTTACCACTTCTGCATCATTTTTACTTTCTACAACAACAATAAATTTTGCAAAAAAGAACTCACTGTTCCGATACCGGTAAAATTGGTAGTACTTAAACTCTTCGAGATTATGCCTCTCCCAAAAATCGAAGGGTATTTGATATCCAACAGTTTTAAAACCCCTTTGACTATCCTCAGTCTTTCTAAATAAAATAATTTCATTATGCTCAAGTTGATCTACTATTACAGCAGAATGAGTTGTAAAGATAATTTGCACTTCAATAGAACTGCCGGAATGATTATCTTTAATAGACTTAATAAACTCCCTTTGGGCTTGCGGATGTAAATTAATTTCTGGCTCTTCTATTCCTAATATAATATTATTATGTCTTATTTCCGCTAAAAATCTATACAATGAGATAATAGTCAAACTTTGAATACCACTACCACTTTCAGTTATATTGTATCTTAATCCTTTTTCTTCAATTTCTAAAGTAATGTCGTTCAAAAGTAAGGAATAATCTATTTGTTTATCAAAATTTAATCTGAATTTAAAATTTTTGTTTAGTGAATAAAATCTTTCTACTGCTGCTTCTACCTTAGAAAGACCAACTCGTTCTAAGTTTTTTGCAACTTCTTTTACTCTTGGTGTCAGAGTGTCTCTACGTGACGTGCTTTTTTTTAAAAATTCCTGAAGAACAATACTAATCAGGGCATTTTCTCCCCAAATTACAGCTTTTTGATCTCGGTTCGGAGGAATTAACACATAGGTTATATCTTCTTTTAACTGCGAAATAAAATCTTCATTTAGTAGAACATATTGACCATTTTTTTTATAATGTAAGGTTCTTTTCTTCGTTTTAAACGAGTAAGTCATCCTTATTATTAATTCATTATTATTAATGATATCTGTGTAATAGTCTTTTTCAGGTATATCTTCAAAAGTGAGTTCAATTCTAACTAAACTTTGATTCGAATATTGATGTAGTCCATTTATAAAATTTATTTCTTCTTCTTCATAATTAAAGAATGCATTTAACGCTCTTAAAATGGCTGACTTTCCTGAGTTATTCTCACCTACTAAAGCTGAAATTTTACCATTTTGTACAGTACAATTATGAATTGATCTAAAATTGTTAATGCTTGTTTTAATTAATCTCATTACTAAATCCCTTATTTCAAAGTTTTTTTAAAATTCTGTTTGGGTTGGTAGATTTAATTACATTTAAAATTCGCTCTGTTTGTACGTTATGATAATTTCCCCTCAATTACTTTTTCGTTCCCACTATAAATATTTCTTAAATAGTCAGCTATTAAAAGTACTTTTTATCTTCCCCAAATCCACTTCAAAACCCAAACCAACTAACTAAGCATCCATCTCTTTTTTCTTTTCATTATCATCTAGGGTTTTTATATATAGAAGAAAAGTAAACCGCTCAATTACTGTTAACGGATTTGTAAGTTCCACCTGTCCAGAAAGGCTGCTAGACTCGATCCACTTTATTTTTCAATTCACCTGTAATCATCATAACACCTGATAAAAATAGAGAATTTTGCCCAAATATATACTTAAATTATACAACAATGGAAATACAATAGAAACTTCATATTGAACAATATAGTTCTTTAGTCCTGTTTTTATAAAAACTGATTTTTTTCCTTTAAATACTTGGTTTTGAATAATTTTAAAGAATATAATCCGTGTGAAAAATTTAAAGCAAGAAATTTGGAAGTACTTCAACCAATAATTAAACACTTACATAAAAGATAGAGTATTGAGCTTTAGTTACATCCATTTTTCAGACATATTCATCACGAGAACAAGGAGAGATACTTATGAAAGTTATCCGCTACTACGTATCACAAGAAAATGCACTGAATGTAAAAACTATTTTCCAAGAGTTATTAGTTTCTGAATTAGAAAGAATGATAGACCGTTGTCTTATATGGTACGAAAACTCCATTTGTTAATTTACCCAAGTATTTTTTTTGAAATCCATAAGACTTTGTTTGCTTCTTGTAAAGAGTCATCAGTAACATTCGAATGCTTTTGTCCTTGATGGGTACGTCAAACCTGAAATCAATTCTAAGAAGTATATGTTCCTTGAAATGGCTTGAATAACCAACTACATGCCAAAGGATATACTTCAATTCCTTCTCTATTGATTCATAGTCCGCTTCTGTAATGTTCGGCTTTCCTATAAGTTTTATTGCATCAACTACCATATATAGTTTCCATTGACCATTACCTGAATTGGAAATAGCCATAGTAACGCTTGGAAACTTCCCTGCAAAATACCTGTTTAGTTCCGTATATTTGATGTTAAATCTCTTCTGCAGGTCTTGCACTTCTTGGTAATGAAGTGGAATGTAAAACTTAAATGTGTGAATCATCTTTTGTCCTCCTCGGGGCAATCTTGGGAAGCACAGAAGCCAATTATATCAAGGGTTTGGCGTTACTTTTTTGTTCCCAATCCGATTATATTTATTTCTTCTTACCCATCTTTCTTTAGTGAAAGATAGCACTTTGGCTTTTGTTGGGTTGTTGCTTATATGAGTATCATAGCTTGAGCAATCGCTTCCATATAACATTTCTATGTCTTACTCTGTTCTAGTCCGTCAACAGGATTATTTGTTCTATTAATCCCTACAAAGTCTTGACAAAATGTCAATTCAAGAGCAATTTTTCATGATATGCTATTCTTGTTATCAACAATAAACAACTACATCAATCCCAATCCTTCGCCTTTCTCTTCCAGAAGTCTCCCTTTCAAAATGACCCTAAATCACCTTTATTCGTTAATCCTGCAATTTGACCAATTTCATTAAATTCCCGATTCAATTCACAACTTCAATCTACCCCCTACACTTTGAAGAAAGCCAATCAACAATAATCCACAATGGTTACTTTCCAAAGCAGAAAAAATGAGATATTTACTTAAACGGAGCTCAAAATTTAGGAACAAATCGCCCCACAAACCCAATCATTTGGTCTCTCCCATCATCCCAATTAAACGGGATTTACCCCAAAACAACTACCAGGAGGAAAAAGCTATGAAAATTGAAAGAATCTTCAATAATGAATCCCCAATTACCCTCGAGGACATTTTCACTTCCATTTTGAACGAAAAAATTGACGATCTAATTAAAGAATTTTATGATAATAATGATATAGAAACTTCCACTGACTCCCCTAAAGAGAAAGGAGAGGAAGTGGCATGAAATCTGCAGTTTACATTCGAGTGTCGACTGGCAAAGAAGAGCAAAAACAATCCTTAGAAAACCAAAAAGAACTGTTCATGAATCTCATATCCGAAAAAGGATGGGATTTATACGACATCTATTTGGATATTCAGTCTGGAACCAAAACAAAAAAACGTCCCGAATTGAAACGGATGATAGAGGACGCAAAAATGAAAAAGTTTGACATCATTTTGGCAAAGGAATTGTCACGATTAGCAAGAAATGGACAACTTTCCTATGAAATTAAAAATCTTGCAGAAAATCGTGGAATTCACATTCTAACATTGGATGGTGCTATTGACACACTCTCTGGAAACACGCAGATGTTCGGCTTGTATGCTTGGATGTATGAACAGGAATCACAAAGAACAAGTGACCGTGTGAAGACTGCTCTGAAAGTAAGAGCAAAGGGAGGCAAATTTAAAGGATCTATTCCGCCTTACGGGTACTATGTTGAAAATGGAAGGCTGAAGATCCGAGATGATTTTACTCCAAATGTGGTACGTCGAATATTCAACTCTTACCTTATGGGAAAAGGCTTTGACACAATTGCAAGGGAGCTTTTAGAGGATGGTGTACCTACTCCATCGGAGATTGCTGGTAAAAGAAATGCCAGTTCCGTTTGGCACGGATCCGCTGTTCGGATAATTCTTGAGAACCCTCATTACATTGGGAATTTAGTCCAGCAAAGAGAAACATCCATTAATGTTACAACTGAAAAACGAAAAAAGAACGATCCATCTCATTTTGTGGTCATTGAAAACACTCATGAACCAATTATCTCAAAAAAAGATTTTCATGTTGTCCAACAGCTTATTGCCGAAAGAAAACGTAAACGGCCTTATGCGAAAAAACATCTATTTACAAATATAGCTTTTTGTGCGGATTGCGGAAAGAGTATGCACTTTAAAGCAAACCGTAGAGGTTATATTTGCGGGGCATTTAACAAGCACGGCCATACAAAATGTTCAGACCATCTTATACGTGAAAACGAACTGATTAAAGCAATTTCAAATGATGTAAAGGAAATGTTTTCGGCACTTTCCACAAAATCCGTTCAAAGAGATATTGAGAAAAAAATAACATCATACTTTCAGCGTGACCAAAAAAGACTGGAATACATTCTCAAGGAGATTGAAAACATAAAGAAGGATAAAACAGTTGCACTTCGTATGAAAATACGTGGCGAAATCCAAGACGATGAATATAGATTGCTCATTGAGGATAATGGCAACCGAATTTCAAAGTTGAATGAAGAAAAGACTAAATTAGAAAAAGGATTACTTCACCATAAACAAACGATTGATTTTACAAAACTAATCAATCAAATAGAGGAATTTGTGAAACACCCTGTTCTTGACGAAGAAATGCTTCACAAACTAATAGAACGAATCGAAATAACAGAAGATAAGTGTCCGAGAATCCATTACCGATTCTCGGACCCTTATATATCTTCTATTTTTTTACGAGTAACACACAGCACTCAACGTGCGTCGTCTGCGGAAACATATCTACCGGCTGCACTTCCATTGTACGGTACCCGCCATCTTCGAGAATGCGTAAATCGCGGGCTAAAGTTGCTGGATTGCAGCTAACGTAGACAACTTTTTTCGGTTTCATTTCCAAAATAGTGTTTAGTAGTTTTTCGTCGCAGCCTTTTCGTGGTGGATCAACTACAAGGACATCAGCAGTTATTCCATTCTCTGCCCATTTTGGAATAACATCCTCCGCTCCACCTACTGCAAATTCAACATTCGTAAATCCATTTAACTCAGCATTACTACGTGCATCCTCAATAGCCTCTGGAACAATTTCTACTCCATATACCTTTTTCGCCTTTTGTGCTAAAAATAAGGAAATCGTACCAATGCCGCAATATGCATCAATTACCGTTTCTTCACCAGTCAAGTCCGCATACTCCAATGCCTTATCGTACAATACTTTCGTTTGTACTGGGTTTACTTGATAAAAGGAGCGTGCAGAAATCGCAAACTTAACATCACCAATATAATCATAAATTACATCTGCACCCCATAGGAGCTTTGTTTTGTCCCCAAAAATTACATTCGTCCGTTTCGAGTTAATATTGTGGACAATCGATTTTACGTGTGGAACTCTTGCAACAATTTGCTCTACTAATTTCTTTTGCTGTGGCAGCTCTGGCGTATTTGTGATAATTACTACCATTAATTCCCCAGTTTGTCTGCCGAATCTCGCCATAATATGGCGGAGCACGCCTTTATGGGCTTCCTCATTGTATGCAGGAATGTTAAGCTCATTAGCAATTTCCTTTACGATTCGAATTGCCTCATTGATTTCTTTGATATGCAATACACTTTCATCCGTATCGACAATTTCATGGGATCTCGGCTTGTAAAATCCGGATATTAATTTTCCATCACGCTCTCCTACTGGTACTTGCGCTTTGTTTCGATAATGCCAAGGATTTTCCATTCCTAAAATTGGGTGAACAGGTACGTCTGCAAGCTTTCCGAGTCGTGTAAGCACCTGTTTCACCTGATTTTGTTTAAATTGCAATTGTCCTTCATAGCTAATATGCTCAAGCTGGCAGCCACCATATTTATGTGCCTCACCTCGGTCAATATCAACTCGGTATGGACTAGTCGTGACTATATCGATTAGCTTGCCGACACCATAATTTTTATTTACTTTAATCACCTTAATTTTTGCTGTTTCTCCTGGTAATCCTTTTGCAACAAAAATTGGATACCCGTCTACTTTCGCTACACCGTGGCCATCATGGGTTAAGTCCTCGAAGCTTACCTCGAGATAATCATTTTTCTTCACTGGAATTTCATTCTTCATTTTATTCTCCTTTGCATTCACAACCATTATATGTATTGTAAAAATCTCCACTATGGGAAACTCCTATGTTTTTTAGTAAATAAAGAACTGTACATCATTATACCGCAATTATAATTTTGTTTTCCAACTTCCCTCATAAATTGAGAAAAAATTAATGCTTTCGGGAACTTCACGTCGACATATGCGTCTAATTAGTATAGTACAAAATGAATGGATATATTGGTAAAAGGGGGTGGGCAGCTTGCTTAAAAGTGATTTACAGATAAAGGAAAAGGAAATTATCTTTGAACAGCTGATGAAGGAATATGGGGAACCTCTTGCTCGCTTAGCTTTTACATATGTGAAGGATCGAGGTAGGGCAGAGGATATTGTGCAAGATGTATTTATCAAGGTTTTCCATAAACTACATGAATTTCGCGGGGATTCGAGTATCCAAACATGGTTGTATCGAATTACCGTTAATCGTTGCCATGATGAATTACGAAGCTGGGCCTTTCGAAAAATTTACGTTTCCAATCAAGGCTTAGAGCTGGAACGAACTAGTACAGACCAAACACCAGAGCTAAAACTAATCAAAAAACAGGAAAACCAACAATTAGGGCAGGCATTGTTACGTTTACCAATCAAATTTCGTGAGGTAATCATCCTCTTTTATTATCAGGATATGAGTATCGAAACGATTGCCGAAGTATTAAATATTTCCGCAAGTACGGTAAAAACAAGACTGTTTCGTGCGCGAAAAAAACTTAGCAAAATTATACCCGAGCTAGAAATGGAGGGAGAATAATGCGGAAAAAAGTGAAAGACAGTCTAAATGCGCTCATTGGTTCGGAGCCCATTTTTTCGGAAGCAAAGCAGCGAGAGCTTCTTCGAAATATTGAACGACCACAAAAAAAGAGGCGAAGTTTTTATCTCACCCGCATCACACCAATCTTAGGATTTATTGCATTTTTACTTGTTGGTTCGATATTGTTTATCGATTATTTAACAAAGAATCAATATAGTGCCGAAAGTACGGTTGAACAGAAAAGCTCCGAGGCAACATCCTATGAAAAACAAGAGGAAATAGTGTCAGCTAATTCTGTGGCAGCAAATGATCTTCAGAAAAAAGTAAACGAGCTAGAAAAGGAAAATGCATCCTTACAGGAGGCCATTCGAGATAAACAAAACACGGAAAGTAGTCAATCTACTACACCACTTTATCCAAGTACTAATTCTTTATTACAAGACCTTGGGTATTCTGGAACGAGTGAAGATATTAAGGAGGAAGTCATTAATCATCCGGAGCTAATTCCATATGATGGAGTATTGGGTGGGACGATGCAGTTTGATGAAAACCGAATTTTTGTTATCTCCCATGAATATGTGTATGCCGAATTTTCCGATGGACATATGATGGGATATTTAATCCTACACTACTCGATTGAAAATGGGGAAGCAACCAATTGGCAAATTGTTAGTCAGTATCTCGATGGGGAATAGGAAATATGATCACAAAAAAAGCTGTAGCAGTTCAATAATTTCCTGCTACAGCTTTTAATATTATGCCGTTAAGCTTCAATTTCATCGACCCGGTCCTCTGGGCGAAGCTTATCAATTGGAGCAAATACATTCAAATGGCGATATAAATTGGTGAATTCTACTGGGGTTGCTCCACCTAATTCACCATCTAAATTAATCAGTACTTCTTCTGCAGAAGTAACTTTTATATAGCTTGCTTTTGTATAAATGACATTCGGATCATTAACATGCTCTCCACGTAATGCCAAGCTGGCTACGCGAATGAACTCTGCCAAATTCGTCTTTTTCAATATTAATAAAGTAAAATATCCATCATTGATGGATGCATCTGGTGCTAGTTTTTCGAAACCACCGACTGAATTGGTAAGGCCAATTAAAAATAGCATCGCTTCTCCTTCAAAAAGCTTTCCATCATATTCCAAACGAATTTCTGAAGGCTTAATGGAAGGCAGCATTTCAATTCCTTTTAAGTAATAGGCTAGCTGACCAAGTACGGTTTTTAATTTACTTGGCACTTCATACGTTAATTCAGTTAATCGACCGCCACCAGCAATATTGATGAAATATTTCTCGTTCATTCGACCAATATCTACCGGAATGGTTTCACCTTTTACAATGATATCCGTTGCCGCAAGAATATCCCTTGGAATATGGAGGGCACGAGCAAAATCATTCGTTGTCCCTACTGGAATGACACCTAAGCTTGGACGATATGGCTGTTCTGCTAGTCCATTAACAACTTCACTTAATGTTCCATCTCCACCAGCTGCGATTACTAAATCATATTTTCTTTCCACAGCAATTTTAGCAGCATTTGTAGCATCTCCTGCACCAGTAGTGGCATGACAAGATGTTTCATATCCCGCTTTTTCTAATCTCTCTAATACCTCTGGGAGATTTTTTTTGAAAATTTCTCTTCCTGAAGTCGGATTATAAATAATACGCGCTCTTTTCATATAACCTCATCCATCTTTTCTAAATTTACCATTCACTAGTTATCATGATAGCGTAACGAAAGAAACAAGGCAAATCTTATCGTTCAATAAAATAGGTGTACTCTCTTTTCGTTCTCCAAATAATATTAAATAAATAGACCACGAAAAGTAATATTTCTAATTCTCCCCAATAAAAAAAGGCTGTTTTCGCATAGATTGTTGCTATTTTGACCAAACTCTTTGTAGGTGCTAAAATACTGCCACAGGAGGGTTTTAGAATGTGGAAAGACGTTTATGCCGATTTTACTGATTTGCAAAAACGAACAACAGAAGCTGTTTAACCTTATAAAAGAAGAATTCTTCTCAGATGAAGAGGAAGAAATGAAAGATGCCTTTACTGCATTTAGAGAAACACGATTTAATGAAGGATTAGCCTGTGTTAATTGTGGAAGTGTAAAGGTGAAAAGAAACGGCAAATACAGAAACAGGCAGAGGTATCTTTGCCGTGACCTGCGGCAAGTCTTTCAACGACCTAACTAACACTCCTATATCTGGCTCGTTATCTTGGAAGGTGGTCTACTTTCTTTCACTTAATGGTTGAGGGTTACACCTTGCCGAAGATTGCCAAAAGACTAAAAATCCATTTGTCTACCGCATTTTACTGGCGACATAAGGTGCTTTTTGCTCTTCGTTCATTGGGATTTCAAACTTTAAAAGGAATTATCGAAAGTGATGAGACCTTTTTTAAAGAGTCTTTCAAAGGGAGAGAAGTAATTGATAGAAAGGCTAAGAAGCGTGGAGGTAGAGATGAAAAACGTGGGATCAGTAACCTCAAAATTGCAGTTGTTATTGCCCAGGATCGAAATGGACAGGCTATTGCTCAAAAAGCTGGTGCAGGCCGTGTAAGAGCAGAAGAAATTGCTGCCGTTATTGGGGATTATATCGCCCCATCTTCTTTGTTATGCACTGATACAGCTACTAACTACAAGAAGTTCGCTATTATTAAGGATCTTAAACACGAGACGATTAATCTGAGTAAAGAAGGATATGTCAAAAAGGGAATATTCCATCTTCAGCACGTCAACAATTATCACAAGCGGTTGAAAGACTGGATGCGACGGTTCCAAGGAGTGGCCACAAAGTACCTGGACAACTATCTATATTGGTTCAATTTTCTTCAACAGAGTAAAAAGATGGCGACTAAGGAACGAGTAAATCAAATGCTTTTAAGTGCGTGTCAGAAAACGAATTTAATCACGGTTAAATTTTTACGAGAAGTATAAAAAAACAGCCACATTCATAAGAAGGCGACCGACTTGTTATTGGACTAAAGCCCCTGTTACTTTAAGTACATTATTTCACAAAATTTCTTTTTCAACCAATTAGCGATGCGATGCCCAAGAACCTTGCATCTTCCTTAATTGAATAATTTGACCCGTATGGTATGCATCGTGAAGCATTATATCTAAAAGCTTTTCTTCAAGAGAATTTTGTTCAAGCACTTCAATGGTTGTTTTACTTAGAACTTGTCTTAAACTACTTTGAACCATTTCTGCACGTTTAACTACTGCTAACCATTCCTCGTCGTTTTTTAATTGTTCAGTAAGGTAGAAAGTTTCATCACCATCGAGATTATGTGTCCATTCACGTCCTTCCAAATTTGCTACAAGTCTTTCTTTATAGTAAATGAGATGATTAACATTTTCCCAAATTGTTTTGGTTGCCACTCCTACGGGTCTCCAACTTGCCTGTTCTGCGGTGAGTCCTTCTATTGCAAGTTTGAACGGTGCATACCAACTTTCCTTGTCGAAAGTAGTATCAAGCATCCTTAGTAGCAAGTTAGTTCGATTCATTAACATCTTCCTCCTTAAAAATTATGTTTCAAATAAATAGTATTTCTCCAAAAAGTGAATAACTCCTTCTTAAAGTAACCTGCCCCTTTTGTTCAATAAGCTACCTCAATCTAATCGAACATAAAATGGATATAAATTACCGCTTTTTATCTAAAGCAACAATCTATACGAAAACAGCCATTATTTATGCTGGTTTCTCGCCAATTTTGTTTCAATTACCAAAACAATTGGATAAGCTACAATCAAAATCAAAGAAACATATAGAGAAAGTTCGAACATATTTCTAAACATTTCTTGAGACCATCCATCTTCACCAATTATCCAAAAAGCTAATTTATTGGAAATCCCTATTCCATCGTTTGCTTCAGAGATTAAACTTTGTGTGTAGTTTTGCCCCAGACTAACTGCTCCAAAAATAGATAGTGCGATTGCAATTCCAGTCCCCTTTGAAAAAGGGTTTATTATCTCAAGATTTCTGAAAACTAAAATAGAACCGATTATTAATACCAAACAACCAAACAAAAATCCCATATTGCTCCCCCTAATCTACTTATTTTTACCTTCTTCTTAATTATACTTGATAAATTTTCAGCTTAAAATACTAATCTCAATATAGTTAATTGAGCAATAAATTAAGAATTCCTATATTAAAAACAACAATCTTTACGAAAACAGGGTAAAAAAAACAAACCGCACAGAAGCGGTGCTGCTAATCTAATGCGGTCCACAAGTATAAATCATTATTAAAACTCGTAACTATCAACATTACCAATTTGGCCAGTAATATAAAACGTCCCTTCAGCTACAATATCATTATCACGAATGATTTTCATGACGTATTCGCCTTCCTCCTGGGGAGCATACATACTACTAATTAGACCCGGCCAATCTGGTGGAATTTCATCGTACCAGGAATCATAAACGGTTACCCCGTTTTCCACCTTTTCGATCATTACTTTAAACTCCCCTCCACGATTGTCGGGAAAATAAAAGGAGTAATAAATTTCATCATCTACAGAAAATTCATCTGCCTGTTCCGTTAAGTAGCCTGCATTTTCTCCATATCCAAAGGCAACTGTTTCAGTGACAAGTGCTGAATACAAAATCGAAATGGAAATGAAACTATAGGCAACTACCCCAACGATGGAAATAACAACGCCTAATCCACTTGTTCCACCTTTTATTTGAAGGAATTGATTATAGTATGTACCGTTTGGATCCTTGTATTTCATCAGTTTTCGATTGGCATGTAAATAGTAATAATAATTGCCACAGAAACCAAAAATAACTGCTGTTGCGATGCCGATTGCTGAGTCAATTGCAGGGCTATTAATTCCTAAGCTATAAATAATTCCATCGAGCACCAACCATACGAGAATAAAAATTCCAATTAACCCATACATCTTTCGGTATCCAGCCCAGAATAAGTTTAAAAAGAATGCGGCCCAGTTCCAGCTTGATTTGTTTACTACATCCGACGACACATTCCACTTTTGAAAATAATAATCGACATTTTTCCCGATAAAAACCTTTAATGCTTCTGTTCGTTCATCTACAGGTTCCTTTTCCGCAGCAAATGGATCTTGTGCAGCAGCTGGCGTGTTTCCATAGAAAGCAGCTGCAGCTAGCTCTGATACAGCTGGTGATTCTTTTTTCATTGGAGCTTCTTCGAGTAATGCAATATCATTTTCAATGATTGGTAGTGATTTCTCGACATCCTTCTGTTGCTGATTAGATGGCACTACATTCCCATTATGAACCTGCCCATCCAGTTCTCGTACCTCCGTTTGTTTTCCCGTAGATTCCGGTTCCTGACGTGTTTCTTCGAGATGTCCCTCCACTACTTGCTTCGTTATATTTGATGCAATTTCTTGTTTATTTTCATAAACCTGCGGCTTTTGTCCGATTATTAATTCTTCCCTTTTTATCACCGGTCGTGGCGATCCACAGGATGAACAAAATTTTGCATCGTCCGCAAATTTCGTTCCACATTTTGTACAATACAAATGATCTTCCTCCCTCTTTGCTGCACGAAATATAAAAAAATGATTTTTACAAATTTTTATACAAAATATAACTCTATTATACCTGTTCAGCGTGAAGATTTCTTTTAAAAATAAACATATATCTTGATGATTTTTTCTAAATAAACGACAAATAGCAAATGTATTATTTTTGGAAAAAAATAGTATAATTACAAGTTAATTTTCCAAGACCTTTCGTTCTATTTTCCCAATTTTTTTTAGTATACTGAGAGTAGAAATTGAATATGGAGGTGTGTGTATGTGTATGTCTATGTCTGTACGAACAGTGTTATTAAATCGAATGTATATTAATGGAGAGTGGGTAAAAGCACTTTCTGGCGATTCCTTTCCAGTGACCAATCCTGCCAATGGACAGCAAATTGGAGCAGTTCCTAACGGAGGAAGTGAGGAGGCAAAACTAGCCGTTGATGCTGCAGCGGACGCCTTTCCTCAATGGGCAGCGAAAACTGCGGAGGAGCGAAGTCATTTATTACGGAAATGGTACGAGTGTATTTTAGACAATAAAAATGAAATTGCCGAAACCCTTGTTCTTGAGCAAGGAAAACCATTGAAAGAAGCGCTTGGGGAGATTACTTATGCGGCAAGCTTTCTACTTTGGTATTCGGAGGAGGCAAAACGAGTGTACGGGGAAACTATCCCTGCTTCCGCTCCTGATAAACGAATTTTTGTCGTGAAACAGCCTGTTGGTGTTGTTGCAGCAATTACGCCTTGGAATTTCCCTGCGGCAATGATTACACGGAAGCTTGCTCCTGCGTTAGCAGCTGGCTGCACAGCGGTTGTTAAACCTGCAGAACAAACACCGCTTACCGCACTGAAGCTTGCGGAAGCCGCAGAAAGAGCAGGAATTCCAAAAGGGGTTATTAATATCGTAACCGGTAACCCAGAGGAAATCGGTGAAGTATGGCTTGGCGATTCCCGCGTCCGGAAAATTACCTTTACTGGCTCAACTGAAGTAGGAAAGCTATTAATGCGAGGAGCAGCAAATACCGTGAAAAAGGTTTCTTTAGAGCTTGGCGGCCATGCGCCATTTATTGTTTTCGCCGATGCAGATATAGATAAAGCTGTCGAAGGTGTGATTCAATCGAAGTTTAGAAATAGCGGGCAGACCTGTGTTTGCGCGAATCGTGTTTATGTTCAAGCACCTATTATCGAGAAATTTGTCGCAAAGCTTCGCGAGGAAACGAAAAAACTAACGGTTGGCGATGGTCTTGATCCGGCAACAACAATCGGTCCACTAATTGATGAAGCTGCTTATCGGAAAGTGGAAAGTCATATTGAAGATGCCATTACGCGCGGTGGACAAATTGAATGTGGCGGAAAACGTGTATCCGCTTATGAAGATGGCTATTTCGTAGAGCCAACAATTATTAGTGGTGTTACAGATGATATGAAAATTATGCAGGAGGAAACATTTGGACCGGTGGCACCCGTTCTTTCTTTTTCCGATGTAGAAGAGGTTATTCGTCGGGCAAATAATTCTCCGTTTGGATTGGCTGCATATGCATTTACCGAAAATTTAAAAACAGCGATCACTGTTTACGAACAATTGGAATATGGAATTGTTGGTATTAACGATGCACTACCATCCGTGGCACAGGCTCCTTTTGGTGGCTATAAGGAAAGTGGTCTCGGTCGCGAAGGCGGTCATCACGGAATTGAAGAGTTTTTAGAAACAAAATATGTTTCCATTAGAATTTAATATATAGAACAAAAAGGGATGTCCCATAGTTTCCTAATATGAGACATCCCTTTTTTGTTTGCTTTCCACGATTATTTTTGCAATCTACTAATAATACTATTCGTTACCTGCTGCCAAACGGTTTCGTCCTCCATATACCGCTTCACCATCTTCTTATGCATCTCTTTTTGTTTTTCAAGAAAATCAGGTGCATCTTGTGCAGGTAATTTTGCCCGTTCTTCATCAACAAATGCTTGAACTTCTGCTGCACGTGGTCCCCAGACAGCATATTCCTGACCTTCTTGGTCCAAAAATACATAAATTGGAATGGAACGTGATTTTCCATTGGTTAAATATTGATCCATTAGCTCCAAGTTTTGATCGCGGAGCAGAAAACGAACATCAATATTGGCTGCCTCTGCAATTCGCATTAGCACTGGATTATTTACCATCGCATCGCCACACCAATCCTCGGTAAGGGCAATCGCACGAAGCTGACGTTCTTTTACCCCTTCTAGCTGCTGTACCTGTTCATTACTTAATTGTAATTTTTCATAAACCGATAGCATCGACTCTTTGTTACGAGTCATTTGCTCGATATATTGTGAAAATGTCATGCCTTTTTCAAACCATTCATTTAGCGTCATAATATACCCCCATGTTTTTTATTTGTGTCGATTTTACCATTCTCACACTATTATTTGCATGCAATTTGACTTCCAGCTGCTAGATTATTTCCGACTCATGACCTTTGATAATAGGCGAAGAATTTCTAAATACAGCCATACAAGTGTCACCATTAATCCGAATGCCCCATACCACTCTAAATATTTGGGACAGTTCATTTGTGCCCCTTTTTCAATAAAATCAAAGTCGAGCACTAAATTTAATGCAGCGATAACGACAATAAATAAACTGATAAGAATTCCAATTGGGCCCGAATCATGCAAAAATGGGACACTAACGCCAAAAAAGCTTAAGATGATATTAATTAAGTACGTTAGGAGAATGCCAAAAGTTGCAGCAAATAAACCTAATCGGAAGTTTTGTGTAACCTTAATAATTCGTAGCTTGTAAATGATTAATAACGAAAATAGCACGGCAAATGTTAAGGTAACTGCCAAAGTCGTTATCCCTTGAAATTGTGCCTCATAAAGTGCCGATATTCCCCCTACGAATAGTCCTTCCAGCAATGCATAAACAGGTGCGGTTATTGGTGTCGATTGCTTCCAAAAGGTTGCAATAAGCGAAACTATAAAGCCTCCTATTGCACCAATGAGTAGGTAAGCCGTAACATCTACACCAGAAAAGTATTGGTACCATGTATAGACGGCAGAGAGCACTACTAAAAGTAATAAAATAAAGGTTTTGTTCACCGTTCCTTGAATGGTCATCGTGTTTCCTTGTGACCACCCACGATAATCATCAAATGTATTTTCACGTAAACTTGGATTTCCACTTCTCATCTTAACATCCCCTTTCGATTAGTATATTTACGTTGATCCTAAAAAAAAGTTTCTATCCTATTTCCTATTCATATAAAAACTAGCCTGCTGATAAAATATATGACAGCAAAATGACTATTATATTCTCGTCCATTTTTTAATAAATATATCTTTAAAAAAGGCTCTTATCTAAAAGATTATTGTTTTTTATTTTGATTTATCATTTCCATAATTTTCCCTTATAATGAAATAAAATAGTAAACCATTGGGAGGTACTTGTAGGATACTTTGATTATATTTTCCTTAATACGAAAAATTTCGTGATTGGAAGAAAGAATATTTTCAAGGGTTCTCTTGATTCTTCTACTGTTCATCCAAGAGAAGTATTTCGTGAAGCTATGAAACTTTCAGCTGCTAGCATTATTATAGCCCATAATCATCCTAGTGGAGCCCCTTCTCCTTCTCGTGAAGATATAATGATTACTAAAAGATTTCGTGGAGTAGGTATGTTGGTAGGAATAGAAATTCTTGATCATGTGATTATTGGGCAGAGAAAACACAAATCACTAAAAGAAATGGGAATTATCTAATGAATAGAACGGTTTTGGTAGGTCGCTTAACGAAAGATCCAGAGATACGTTTTACTCCAAGTGGTGTATCCGTGGCAACTTTTATACTTGCTGTAAATAGAAATTTCACAAACCAACAAATGTGTTGTCCATGCCAAAAGACGCTATCTTATTAAAGAAAAGCGCCCGATTACAGAAGAACAATAATTAGCGAAATAACGATACTTCTTTCACACCTACCATACATGCATAGACAAAAAGTTGGCCCTTATGGTGAATTTCATGATCATACATTGCAGTAAGATATCTTTTTTTCGGACCTTGAAGCTTCCGATGAGATGAGCTATTCTCAGCCTCCAAATCTGCATCAGTCAATGATTCGTAGGTAGCTTTTGTTTTTTCCGTAAAGTCCTTTACAGTTTTTCGCACGTCACTCATCGTCTTACATTCAGGTATGTCTGGTGGAGCAAAATTTTCAGTCTTGACCATTGAAACGAACACATCTTTCTAACCAGCAACGTGTAACGCCAGTTCACCAAACGTCATAGCCCCTTCCCAGGGTTTTAAATCAATATGTTCATCATAGATGGGTTCAAGTATTTCCTCTAACATTTTCCGATGTTGCAACCATTCATGCATCATTAGCTTTGCTTGCCCCAAATTAATTCCTCCTCTATTGGGATTTTTAATTTAAGTCTTACAAAGTCTTTAATTCGTCACAGTACACTTGATTCCTCGTTTTAAACTATCTTCTCCACTCGTATCATTTTTGCTCCTCCTCTTTTATTAATTTCAATACGGTCTCCATACTCAATCCCAATCGCTTTGCTTCTTCTAGCAGCGGCAAAATATATTCATTTCGATACTGTTTTTTCCTTTCGTTTAACAATTTTGTTTTGGCCCCTTCCATCACAAACATCCCAATTCCACGTCTTTTGTATATGATTTCTTCATCAACCAAAGTCTGCAGTCCTTTTCTTACAGTGGCCCGATTAATTGTGTACAACAGCTGGTTGACTTTGTAAAGGGCATTTTTCCCCAATATATGATATCTATATGAAATTCTCCTGAAAAAAGGATGAATTGATTACACACAAAAAAAACACTGATTTTATCCAATAATTTGGACGAAGTCAGTGTTATTCTTACAATGGTATCTTACTAGCACCAAGTTAAGAGTATTCTATTAATTTGCAATGGTTTAAGCAAAGTAAAAATGGCCTTTTGTTTTGCATCTTTCTCCGCAAACCTTCCGAAGGAAATAATTTTAGGTTTATCCTCAGCTATTTCCAAGTTAAATTCCTTTAATCTCAATTTTAAGGATTCAAAGAATTGTTCAGCTTCACTTTTTAGATTGAAAACAACAAACAAAATTATCTGCATATCTCACTATGTATGCTTGTCCTTTGCACTGTTTTCTCCCCAATAACAGAACTCGTTAGATGTAAACTGTCGTCTGTTTTTATTTTTAACAACAAACTTATTCTTGTTCAGCTAACCTGCTTCGTTAGTACAATAACCTCGATCATCTTATCGAACTAATGCCCTCTTTACTTTAAGTCCATTCCTGCACAAACTTTATTACTATCTTCAACCAACTTTAATTCTAATAGTTACCCATCTTCGAACTGAATAATTCATCTTGAAGTTCTTGAATTTTTGTAACTTCTACCTTAAGTTAAAAATACCACTGCCAGTTTCTGTGTTAATAGGTATTGATGAAAGCTCATGAAATATGCTCCAAGACTCATTCACTTTTCTTAAACCAAAGGTAATACGGTTAGTAATTTGACGAAGTTTATCCCCGGACACTTCTTCGTGAGCTGAAAATGTAACTGCACAATGAACAAAAGCGAGATTCAAATTTTCTTCAACAACTAAATCATTAAAATCTACTTTAAGAGAAACACCATCTTCCCTCAAACTTTTAAACCACGCTGACACGCTTTCCCTCCATGTAGAAATACCCTTACTTTCCCAATTCCCCCAGCAGTCATAAATATGTACTTCAACATCATATGTGGATAAGAATCTCTCAACATCTTTCTCGTAAACAGCACACTTGTAATTTTCAAGAACGTCCTGAATTTTATAAAAACCAATTGTCATGATTTCATCCCCTTTATTATTTGTAAATAAAATTACTGCATCCTCTTTTCCAACTCATCTTTCTGACGCAAATGATGACGGAAATGCATTCCGACCAAATCATACCACTCCTTTGCATTCAGCCAACCTAATCCCCCATGTTCTACTTTAATACTTGGGTTTATATTATCTACTCTCGGTTCCCATTGATTTATTCTTTGAATTAATTCATTCATCCTGTTAATAAGTTCTTCCTTACTATCCGAATTATTAGGGGGAGTATTTAGTTCATCTGGTAATTTTATTTTAATAGGTGGAAACCCTCCGTTCTTAAATAATTCCTCGCCGAACTTAGTTTTCCCAAGGGGTTGTTTTTCAGTTGATGTTGCACATATTTCCAAATTATCAAGATACTCGTGAGCAACCAGGATTAAATGGTCATACATCTGCCCAATAGACCAAACCCCTTCTTCCGAGATATATCGTAATTGGCCTAATGAATAATTTTGAAGTTCACTTTTGAAATGATAAACTATGTTACTATCACTCATTTAATTCCTCCTTTGTTAATAGTTAGATAAAATCTGAAAAATTTCCCTTTTGCATTAAACTTTAATTAATTGATTATTGATTACTAATACCTTTTTATTAACTTCCTCGAGAAAATAAAGTTACGAATTTCCTTATGCACCCATCATAAATAAAGGGGAAATTTTAGATTGGTATATACACAATCCATCTTAAGGGTAACCGATTTATATTAAACTAACCTGCCCCTTTAGTTAAATAACCTCAACAAAACATGCATTAAATCTTTCTAAGATCAATGCTCCCCATTTGTTTAAGTGTAATTGCTCACAATGTTACATTATTATTGAATAAATACAAATGTCAGTTAGCTTGCTGCCATCTGCGGATAAGTCATCATTTCTTAAGGTTCCTTCTAATTTAAAACCTAGTTTTTCTGCGATCGAACGACTACTAAGGTTTGTTGATTCACATCTTATTCCAATCCTTCTAAATCTAAGTTGTTGAAAGCCAAGGTTAATTAACTCTCTTACCGCCTCTGTCATATATCCTTTTCCACTAAATTGCGTGTTAATCCAGTATCCAATTTCACATTTAGAGACCTTCCAATTAATTGCGTGTAGGCTAGCAGTTCCAATAAATTCGTTAGTATCCTTATGAAAGATAAGATAACGAAAGCTTTCTCTCTTCAAAAAATCGATGTGGGCATTTCTCAGGATAATCTCTGTTTCTTCAACAGTAGGAATAGTTTGGAATAAACTTAACCATTGCTTTAACTCATTAATTGAATCCCTTATAGCTTCGTATACTACATCCCCGTCACCAGCTTGAAGTGGTGCTCGAAGAAATAGTCTGTCTGTTTCTAATTGTAACGGAACATCTAATAAAATTGGTTTCAAATAAATCCCCCTCTCCAGCACTTATATTAGGACTGCTTATTATACTCCTTGTTTACTAAGCTATTGCTTAATATCAAGTTTCACTAGTTTTAGTTTATTTTACGTTTATTAACTTCAATCGTAATGAACTCCGGTAAATAGCTAGGAGTACATCCTTTCGCTACTATTCCATCTTTGTATAGACCCGTTTTCTCACCAAGTTTCATACAACGCGCACGATTCCTTTCATCGTATACGCCTATCCAGCCTGCGGTGAAATTCATTGCCCCTTGAACTTCCGGTTCCTCCTGCGTAATAGTAGCTTCTATTGCAGATAGTAAGTCTGCGGTGTTATCCGGCGGTGTTTGTCCAGTCCATCTCAATCGCGCTTGATAATACCAGAAAGCTCGCCTTTGCAGGGCAGAAGGGCTATTTTCCCACGACTCCATCAATGCAATTGTCTTCTTGTCTTTGGTAAGCTGATTAGCCATTAAGTTAATTCCCTCATCAAAAGTATGAGTCTGCATATCCTTATCAAGCTTATTTAGCACATCTTGTGAAAGAAGTTTTTTATCCATAATTAAAATTGCTAATAGTCTGGGCAAAAACTCTTCGATTGTCCAAAGTTCTATAGCTAGTTCGTGATCCTTTTTTTTAATGTCCTTCGCGATTTTTCGTAAGTTACCTAGCTTAGTTTTACTATTGATCTGAGATAGAATGGTTTCTGCTTTTGAAGAGCGTTTTATTTCTGTATCATTATTTTCAGTCATTTTATACCACTTCTTTATTAAATCACTGTTTCATTATATGTCCTTAATTTTAGTCCAGGACGTGGTCAGAAGAGAGTGTGTATTGAATCAAAGCATGGGGAGAGAAAGCCAAGACTTTGCCCCATTGTTCGTAAACTTGATCCTCCCATTCACTTTGAAAACGAATGTCACTACCTACTTTCCAATCTGTAAGAAGATTGCTACCGTACTGCCATTGTTTAACTAATTCTGGTTTTACCAATGAATCCCACACCTTGTTTGCAGGTGCATTAATAGAAATTTTGGAAATATTCTTAGACATAATATTCTTCTCCTCGTCTCTTATTAAACTCTACTGCTCCGTAAGCATAATTACTTTTCTACTTAAATACTAGCATAATATTCTAAAAATAAAATCGAAATTTTACCAATAAAAAAGACAACCCACTTGGATCACCTTGTTTAACTATTGCTACCCGTTACTTAAAAATGACTAATGAACTTTATTTTACAAGTTTTTTAAAACCCTTTTGACATTATCTCCGAATTATATCTATCAATAGACGATTGTAAAATTATATTCTGCGCTTCTAATATGATTAAAACATTCTAATAAAGAGTCTCTCTAGAACTTTGAAACTATTTATTATACTTTTCAAAGAGGCGCTGTTGGTGGAAATACATAGGAAACCTTCTTGGAAGGTTGCTTTTTATTATTGAAATTTCACTAACATGATGATAAAGAAAGCCACAATCTATACGCAAACAGCCTTTAAAAACAATAACGAAAAACTAGATTCCCTATCGGCATCTAGTTTTTCGTTATTTATTAATTATTGCACGCGTGCGAAGCCAAAACCGGATGCATAATCATCGCCTGTTGCTGCACCATATCCACCTTTTATATCATAAAGCTTTGCACGACGTTGTAATTCTGCACGTAATTGTACATTTGTTAAGCTCTTGTTACTAGACCAGATTTTCGCAGCTAAACCAGCGACATGTGGGGTAGCCATTGATGTTCCGCTAATTGTGTTATAACCACCATTTGACCAAGTAGATTCAATATTTGATCCTGGTGCGGAAACTTCCACGTCTCGTTCCTGAATGACATAGTCACCATCTGTTGATGGATTACCACGGGATGAATAGTTTGCCACCCGATATGTTCCATTTTGCTGCACGTTTTCCAAGGCAGCGACTGCTACTGCATTTGGTAATGCGCCAGGATAACCAATCGTATTGCTACCATAGCCATCATTTCCGGCTGCTGCAACGACTAGCAAACCTTTACTATAGGCATAATCTACTGCACTTGCAATCAAGGAATCTTTCGAGCTAGATCCTAATGACATACTAATTACCACTTTGGATCCTGTACGTACCGCCTCATCTGCAGCATGACGAATAGCTGCTGCAATATCATCAGAATAGCCAGAGCCATTATTTCCTAATACTTTATACGCCCAAAGCTCTGCCTCAGGTGCTACACCATATACACCTAGCCCATCATATCCGCCATTTGCTAACGCTGTACCGGCTACATGTGTTCCGTGACCATTTCGATCACTACAAGAGCCATTTACATAGCTGCTTGAAGACGTAAAGTCCTTACATTGCTCCACATTATCTCGTAAATCAATATGGTTTGTATATACACCTGTATCAAGAATCGCAACCTTAATACCGTTACCGCCAGATGTAGATGTTAAACTACTATTATTATAGATTGCTTTAATTCCCCATGGTACTTGTGTACTAGGAACAGCATTTGGTTTTGCAGCCACTTCCGAAACAGCAACAGACACCTTTGCTACCTTTTCCACTTTAATATTTTTATTTTTTAATAGTGCTTCATATTGCTTTTGATTAACTTCCGCAGTAAAGCCTTCCTTGTTAAAATCACGGTGCACGCTTAATTGTAAATCATTTTGTACCTTTGCCTTCACTGAATCGGTTGCCTGAATCAACACGCGGAACGTTTCCTGTACATACTGCTCGCCTAATGGCTTCGTTTGTGCAAATGTACTTGTGCCAAAAACTGAAAATACAAGAAGGAAACTTAATAAAACTGCACTCCATTTTTTCACATTCCTCATAAACTTTCTCCTCCCTTATGTAACACAATAGTGACTAGCGATATTTAGTATATTTCCAACCGATAATTTGCACAATAGTTCAAAAATAATATATTTTTAAAAATATACCCTTTATAATACAAGCCTCTTTACCTAATTAATGTAATAAACCAATGACATCGAAAGTAAATTTGTTACATATTTTTAAGGAATATTTCGCTATTCGAGGAGACTAATATTTTTGATGATGAAAATGAAGATGATTTTTTTTTCTTGAAGAAAATTTTCATAAACAATTAGAAATTATTCCATTAGAATGCGCGTGTTGTTTTCGATTTTCTTTATGCCAACCAGCTTGGACTGTTTTAATTTTTTGTAAAAGTACTGTTACGTAATAGGTCCGTAGTCACTATTTTAGGATAAGCGTAGTGAATAAGTTTTTCTCGGTTTGATAAAGCATAACGGAAATGAACTATCTCCATTTGATCACGAAACAACAATGATTGCCCCTTGCTAATAGTATCTTGCACTTAGATCATAATCCTATTTTTAAGGATCCTGCTTTCATATTGATTCAAGCCTCTATTGCTTACCCTAGAAGTGCTATTTGTCTATCCTTAAAAAAATCTGGATGTTTCATTATGGCCAACCTTATTCACAAACTAGCCATCTGTGGGATGAAATCATTTAGGTAGAAAGAGCGGGGAATTGGGGAAAAGGCTTAGTAATCTGGCTAAAATCCATTTGAACGATGTATCAAAGGGAAAGTGGGGTGAAAAATGCGGGGATTTCCTCTTGATGGGTCGGATCTAACGGAATGTGAATCATTAAATGCGGGGATTTCCTCTTGATGGGTCGGATCTAACGGAATGTGAATCATTAAATGCGAGGATTTCCTTTTGATGGGTCGAATCTAACGGAATGTGAATCATTAAATGCGGGGATTTCCTCTTGATGAGTCGTATCTAACGGAATGTGAATCATTAAATGCGAGGATTTCCTTTTGATGGGTCGGATCAATAGGAAAGTGCGACGATAAATGCGGGGATTTCCTCTTGATGGGTCGAATCTAACGGAATGTGAATCATTAAATGCGGGGATTTCCTCTTGATGGGTCGGATCTAACGGAATGTGAATCATTAAATGCGAGGATTTCCTTTTGATGGGTCGGATCTAACGGAATGTGAATCATTAAATGCGAGGATTTCCTTTTGATGGGTCGGATCTAACGGAATGTGAATCATTAAATGCGGGGATTTCCTCTTGATGGGTCGGATCTAACGGAATGTGAATCATTAAATGCGAGGATTTCCTTTTGATGGGTCGTATCAATAGGAAAGTGCGACGATAAATACGGCGATTTCCTTTTGATTGGTCGTTTCTAACGGAAATTGAATTACTAAATGCGGGGATTTCCTCTTGATGAGTCGTATCTAACGGAATGTGACTCTA
Organism: Perspicuibacillus lycopersici; assembly: GCF_025660475.1. Lineage (GTDB taxonomy): Bacteria > Bacillota > Bacilli > Bacillales > Caldibacillaceae > Perspicuibacillus > Perspicuibacillus lycopersici. The sequence goes on along the minus strand of NZ_JAOUSF010000004.1, from coordinate 34,747 downwards.
TAAATGCTTTGAAATCCCCTTGATTGGTCGTATCTAACGGAAAGTCAGTCAATTAATGCGGCCAATTCCCTTTGATTGATCGTATCAATAGGAAAGTGCGGCAATTAATGCTTTGAAATCCCCTTGATAGGTCTTATCTAACGGAAATTGTGCTAAAAATAGCATTGTAATCCCTTTGATAAGATGTATCAAACGGAATTTGGGCTAAAAAAGGTATTGTAATCCTTTTGATTGTAACTATCCGCAGGAAGGTCAGTAAAAAATCCAATCATAATCCCATTGATAGAATGGTATCAAAAGGAAAGTCAGGTAATAATAGCCAACAAATGTCGCTATCCAATTTATATTTTTAATTTGCATGTTCAGCAAAGTCCATAAGTCCAGACTTGCTATTAAATATATCCAAAACTTGAACCTGCTCAACCAAACTAAGTCCCATATTAAAAATCCCTCCCCGATGCACCGATCGAGAAGGGATTTATGATATCTACACTGTATTATCGTTTTTGAATTTCTTGTAGTAATAATTTATTAACCATTGGAGGATTCGCTTGTCCTTTTGTTGCCTTCATAATTTGACCGACAAGGAAGCCAATTGCTCGGTCTTTCCCATTTTTATAATCTTCAATGGATTGTTGGTTCGCATCAAGAATTTCCGTAACAATTTTCGTAAGTGTTGCTTCGTCGGATATTTGCACAAGGCCTTTTTCCTTCACAATCGTTTCTGGATCTCCACCATTTTCTGCTAACTCTTTGAATACTTTTTTCGCCAATTTAGAAGAAAGTGTACCATTTTCAATAAGCTTGATCATTTTGGCTAAACTTACTGGTGTTAATGGAATTTCCGATAGTTCCTTTTGTACAGAGTTTAAGTATGCAGAAACCTCTACCATTAACCAGTTGGAAGCAAGCTTCGCATCTGCTCCCTCAGCAATTGTTGCTTCAAAGAAATCAGACATTTCCTTTGTTAACGTAAGCACCATCGCATCATACGCTGGTAAGCCTAATTGTTCGACATAACGTTTTTTCCGTGCATCTGGAAGCTCTGGAATGCTTGCACGAACACGTTCCTTCCATTCATCATCAATATATAAATCCACAAGATCTGGTTCTGGGAAGTAACGGTAATCCTCAGATCCTTCCTTCACCCGCATTAGCAACGTTTGACCTGTTGATTCATCAAAACGACGTGTTTCTTGTTGGATAACGCCACCAGATAGTAGAACTTTTTCTTGTCTTACAATTTCAAACTCTAATCCTTTACGAACATAATTAAAAGAATTCAAGTTTTTCAATTCTGTTTTTGTTCCAAACTTTTCTTGGCCGATTGGACGTAAGGAAATATTTGCATCACAGCGCAAGGATCCCTCTTCCATTCGAACATCAGAAACGCCTGTATATTGAATGATCGATTTTAGTTTTTCTAAATACGCATATGCTTCTTCTGGAGTACGAATATCTGGCTCAGAAACAATTTCAATTAATGGTGTTCCTTGACGGTTATAGTCTACTAAGGAATAGCCATCACCGCTATGGTTTAATTTACCGGCATCTTCCTCTAAATGAAGACGGGTAATCCCGATCCGTTTCTTTTTGCCGCCTACTTCAATTTCAATCCAGCCATGCTCCCCAATTGGTTTATCGTATTGAGAAATTTGGTATGCTTTCGGATTATCTGGATAAAAATAATTTTTCCGGTCAAATTTTGTATCTGTTGCAATTTCACAATTTAATGCCATTGCTGCCTTCATTGCATAGTCTACCGCTTGTTTATTTAACACTGGTAAAACACCTGGATATCCAAGGTCAATGACATTAGTATTTGTATTTGGTTCCGCTCCGAAATGTGCTGGAGCTGGTGAGAAGATTTTCGATTCTGTTTTTAATTCAACGTGCACTTCTAATCCAATAACCGCTTCAAAATTCATTTTTCTTTCACCCCTTACAATTGTGGTTTTTGTTTATGAAAGTCTGTTGCTTGTTCAAATGTATGTGCCACTCGATAAATCGTTGCTTCATCAAAATGCTTACCGATTATTTGTAAGCCAAGTGGTAACCCATTATCAAAACCACATGGAACCGAGATTCCTGGTAATCCAGCTAAGTTGACTGGAATGGTTAGGATGTCATTGGCATACATTGTTAACGGATCATCAATTAATTCACCAATTTTAAATGCCGGTGTTGGTGCTGTTGGCCCGATAATTACATCATATTTTTCAAACACGTCTTCAAAATCTTTTTTGATTAATGTTCGTGTTTGTTGTGCTTTTTTATAATAAGCATCATAATAGCCTGAGCTTAAAGCAAAAGTTCCAAGCATAATCCGGCGTTTTACTTCATCACCGAAGCCTTCGGAACGTGTCTTTTTATATAAATCAATTAAATTGTCTGCATCTTTTGCACGATAACCGTAACGAATACCATCAAAACGAGCTAAGTTAGAGGATGCTTCAGATGATGCAAGTAAATAGTATGCTGCTACCCCATATTTGGAATGTGGTAATGATACTTCTTCCCATGTAGCACCAAGCTTTTCTAATACCTTTAATGCTTCTAATACGGAATTTCGAACAGATTCCTTAACGCCCTCTCCAAGATATTCTTTCGGAACGGCAATTTTTAATCCTTTCACATCGCCTGTTAAGCTTTGTGCAAAATTAGGAACGGCAATATTTGCAGAAGTGGAATCGTGTGGATCCAATCCTGAAATAGCTTGAAGTAAATAAGCATTGTCCTCGACATTTCGAGTAATCGGTCCAATTTGATCAAGGGAGGATGCAAATGCAACCAACCCAAACCGAGAAACACGACCATAGGTTGGTTTTAGACCAACTACACCGCAATAAGCCGCTGGTTGCCGGATCGAACCACCTGTGTCAGAGCCTAGGGAAAATGGAACTTCACCTGCTGCAACTGCTGCTGCAGAACCACCGGAAGAACCGCCAGGAACGGTTTCTAAATTCCATGGATTATAGGTTTTATGGAAATACGATGTTTCTGTGGAACCACCCATTGCGAACTCATCCATGTTTAATTTTCCGATTGTAATCGTTTCTGCATCATTTAATTTATTCATTACTGTAGCATCATAGATAGGATCGAAGTTTTCCAAAATCTTACTTGCACAAGTCGTCCGTAAGTTTTTTGTTACGATGTTATCTTTAATTCCAATTGGCATACCGAACAGTAAGCCTTTTTCTTCCGATGAACCTAATTTTTCATCTAATTGTTTTGCTTTTGCCCGTGCATGTTCTTCATCTAGGGTAATAAAGGCTTGTACTTTCCCTTCTACTTCCTCAATCCGTTTGTAGGATTCATTAACAAGATCTGATACGGAAACTTCTTTTTTATGTAGTAATTCATGTAAATCTTTTAGCTTATGATCAAACAAAGACATAATTTTCCCTCCTTACTCTAAAATTGATGGTACGCGAACCATTCCGTCTTGGTGGTCCGGTGCATTTTTCAATACTTCTTCTCTTGGTAATCCTTTAGTAGGAACGTCTTCGCGCATAATATTTTTCATATCTAGTACGTGGGAAGTTGGTGGAACATTTTCAGTGTCCAATTCATTTAATTGTTCTGCGAAGCCGATAATGGCATCTAAATTAGTCGTGAACTTTTCTGTTTCTTCCTCTGAAAATGCTAAACGCGCTAAATGTGCAACGTGTTTTACTTGATCCTTTGAAATTCTTGACATAACTGTCACCTCCAATTATTTTTCGGCACAATATGTATGATAATAGCAAATATAGACATTTACGTGCAATAACAATGGAAAAACCAATCTCTATTTTACCATGTTTTGCATGCTTTCCGAAACATTTCCGAAAAAAATGTCGCAAGCGTGGAAATATAGTTTCCTACTGCTATTTAGTTTACTTATTGTATTTCAAATATAATAAAAAGGATGGTAATTCCCATCCCTTCGGAAACTGATTGTTTATTTAATAGTTTTCAAAAGGTACTCGGATAATTAACTCGAAATACACTCCTGAGCAGACGAGTTACGAAAACCAACAACTATACGAAAACAATTTATTTTAACAATCATGAAAGAAATTTTTTAAAGAATCCCTTTATTCCCTTGCTTGTGCTTTTCTTATTTCCATTTTCCACAGTCGCTGACTCATTTTGCACAGTATTCATTGTAATAAATATTTCTTCCTTATCAATCGCCTTACTTTCATAGGCGAGAACGAGGCCGATATCTGTATCATATCCTTTGTTTTCGACTATCGTGAAGGGAATATTCCTTTTATTCGCGATTTGAACATATTTACTTAATATTTTGTAGGGGATTTCTCCATTTAAATACATTCTTGTTTGTGGGTGCCGCTTCATTTCTTCTTCTATTTCTTTATATACCGCTGCCTCATATACCTGTACCTCTGTTAAAACAACAACAATTCGTTCGCGAAGCGTTCCTAAAAATCGGCGCCGTTCATCTGGCTTCAATTCCTTTGCACCATACACTCCTTGCGTTATATAATCATCCAGATTCGGTCCATTACCCATGACAATCCTCACCTCATAGCATTTTTCGTTTACATATCGTGTTTGGTTATTCCTAAATAAGTGATTCTCTTCACATTATAGTTTACCTATAATCTCGAAAAAAGAAACCTCCACCTATTCATCATGTGAAACTTCCTTATACATATACGTTATGCGCGAGAAAATGTTTCCGCTAATAAATAAAAAAAGGGCTTCTCCGAAAAAGAGAAACCCCCACACATTATAATTAGAATGATTCGGCAGTTGATTTACCTTGTAGATGTAATAATAAGTAATCTGGTCCGCCCGCTTTCGAATCTGTTCCTGACATATTGAAGCCACCGAATGGTTGGTAGCCAACAATCGCGCCAGTACAGCCACGGTTGATATACAAGTTTCCTACATGGAAATCTTCACGCGCTTTTTCAATATGTGCACGATTATTGGAAATTACCGCACCAGTTAAGCCGTATTCGGTATTATTCGCAATCGCAAGCGCGTCATCAAAGTCTTTCGCTTTCGTAAAACCGACAACCGGTCCAAAAATTTCCTCCTGCATTACACGTGCTTTTGGATCTAAATCGGCAATAACGGTTGGATTAACGAAATACCCTTTGGAATTATCTCCTTTTCCACCAACTAAAACTTTACCTTCTTCTTTACCAATTTCCACATACTGCAGAATTTTGTTGTAAGCTGCTTCGTCAATTACCGGACCAACAAATGTTTCTTGATTTGCTGGGTCACCTACGACTAATTCCTTCGTTAATTCTACTACCCGATTTAACACTGTATCGTACACGTCTTCAACTACAACTGCACGGGAGCATGCAGAGCATTTTTGTCCTGCAAAACCAAATGCAGAAGCTACGATAGATTTCGCAGCCAATTCTAAATCTGCCTCTTTATCTACTACAATTGTATCTTTTCCACCCATTTCAGCAATAACACGTTTTAACCAAATTTGGCCAGGATTTACTTTTGCTGCTCTTTCGTATATACGTACACCAACATCACGGGAGCCAGTAAAGCTAATAAAACGTGTTTTTGGATGATCTACTAAGTAATCTCCTACTTCCGCGCCACTACCCGGAACATAGTTTAATACGCCTGCTGGTAAACCTGCTTCTTCTAAAACCTCAACAAATTTTGCTGCTACGACAGGAGTTGTCGACGCTGGTTTTAATAGAACAGTGTTTCCAGAAACAAGTGCTGCTACTGTTGTCCCTGCCATAATCGCAAACGCGAAATTCCAAGGAGAAATAACAACACCTACACCAAGTGGTATGTATTCGTAGCGATTAAATTCTCCGGGACGACTATTCACTTCGACACCATTTTTCAGATTTAACATTTGTCGACCGTAATACTCCATGAAGTCAATACCTTCAGCAACGTCAGCATCTGCTTCTACCCAAGGTTTCCCTGCTTCTTTTACAAGCAATGCACTAAATTCATCCTTGCGACGACGAACAATAGCTGCTGCTTTAAATAAAATATCGGCACGTACCTCTGGTTTTACTTTTCTCCATGTTTGGAATGTTTCATAGGCTACTTGCATTGCTTTTTCTGCTAGCTCTTTATTTGCTTTTGACACATATCCAATTACTTCTGCTTTATTTGCTGGATTTCTCGACACTATTTTATCTTCTGTGGATATACGTTTTCCACCAATTACTAATTCATAGTTTTTGCCTAAATACCCTTCCACTGTTTTCAATCCAGCAAGAAAGGATGCTTGATATTCTTTTTTGGAAAAATCTGTTAATGGTTCGTGCTTATATGGTAGGACCATGGAATTCCCTCCTATTATTCTGCGAATTTTGAAACCTATTATTATTCTACATGTTTTTAATATACTGTTCAATCATGACGTTTTTTTCCTAATATTCTATTAAATTATCTCAATTTTTCAAATCATAATATGCACGAAATACCCGCTGTGCAATTCGGCTTGATATCGTATAAGGTGTGGGTTGATCATCATAATAAGCATTCGGGACGATAACCGAAATTGCTACCTCTGGATCATCATATGGTGCGTAGCCAACAAAGGAAGAATTCCACGTTTCAATCCCATTTTTATAGGATTGTGCTGTTCCGGTTTTCCCGGCTGCATCATATGGTTCATTTGCAAAATAGCTACTAGCTGTACCTCCTGAACCATGGGTTACTAACCAGAATCCCTCCTGCACACGCTTAATCCATTCATCCTTCATATCGACTCGATTGAGAACGGTTGGTTGCATTTCTTCGACGATTTGCCCGTTGCTATCGCCATCCTTTTCCTTCGTAAGAATTTCTTTCACAATTATTGGTTTCATTCGGTAGCCATCATTTGCTATCGTTGATACATATTGAGCTAGCTGTATCGGTGTATAGGTATCTAGCTGCCCAATGGCAATATCAATATTTGGCGCCCCCTCTAAACCTTCCACTTCCTTTTCAAAGCCAATCCCTGTCTTTACGCCTAATCCAAATTGACTAAAGTAATAACGAATCGTTTCGATTTTCTCTTCATTTAATGGGAGCTTTCCACCGGGAACATAATGCCCATCCATAATATCGATAACCGTTAACCACATATACACATTGGAGGAGAGCCTTAGTGCGTCTAAATCATTCAGTCTACCTAACGGACGATAGGAAGATTTCTCTGGTGTATCAGCAATATTTAATGGTGCATCGACCTTCACATCCCCTGGCTTAAGTACCCCTGTTTGATAGCCTGTCAACACGGTTGCCCCTTTCACTGCAGATCCTGGCTCAAATGCTTGCGTAAAGGTACCATGCGAATATTCATTAAACGATTTACTGTCACGATCATATTGTTTTCCCGCTAATGTTAACAATTCACCTGTCTTCGGATTCATCACGACAACAAATGCACTATCCAATGTTTCGGTTCTTGGATAGGCAATCATTTGTAAAAGCTCCTCCTGAATAATCTTTTCTACTTCTGCCTGCAGCTCCATGTCGATTGTAAGCACTAAATCATGTCCGCCCTGTCCTTCCGAAACGGCTACCGTTTCTACAATATCCCCTTGTTTATTGGTTATAATTTTTTCCTTTGCCTTTGTTCCTCGCAAAATATCTTCATATAATTCTTCGATATAACTACTGCCATAGCGATCATTTAAATAATAGCCTTTCGATGTATAATATTGGAGCCTTTCCACCGGGAGCCCTTGCTTCACGGTTCCTAATACACTGCTCATCACTGTATCGTATGGATAGCCCCGTTGCCAATCGGTAGATACATCAACACCAGGCATTTCGCTAAGGTTTTCACTTACTTGTGCAAATTCTTCATTCGTTACCCCTTTGTTTTTAACGATTGTTGGATTTAAGGCTACCGCTGAAAATAATTTTCGATAAATGCTTGCGACATTTCCATTAATCGATTCTAATTCTTCTTCTGTTATCCGCTCAAGCTTTAATTTGTAAAGATCACTATCTGAGAGCGTATCATTCTCGTATTGTTGTTCCTCATCTTCTGTAATTTTTTCTTCTCCATTCTTATTTTCTAGTAACCAAATATCCTTTTTATCACGAACCGTTACGGCTTCGATATCCTCTTCTGTCATTTGTATGTATTGGGCTAATTTTTTTGCGGTTTTTAATAGGTCTTGCGGCTGCGGATTTTTTGGAGGTGTGTAAATAATTGCCATTTCCGGCATATTCGTTACTATTTTATTGTAATTGCGATCATAAATTTCTCCTCGTGGTACCGGGTAATTGACAATATCATTCCCCGTCTCTTCTACCTGCTGTTTATACACTTCTCCATGAATAATTTGTACCATTCCGAGGCGAAGAATCAAAATCGAAAATAGCAAAAAGACACCAAAAAACAATAGATTCATACGTAACGATAAATTGATTGTTTTTTTCCTTCTTTGTAGCTCCATCATGATTACCAACCTTCTTCGATAACTGTTTAACTAGGTTATTACTATGCAGGAAAAATAAAGGTATGCCTTGTTTCCTAATCAATTTTTACCTATAAACCATCAAAGGTGCTTGATAAGCGATGCTGCTAATAAAAATCTTTAATTTTCATTAAAAAATATATCCATTAAATAATAGTGCATTTCTGTATTTATAAAACTATCACTATTACTATCACTCCCTACCTCTTCATTCCAAATGTACGGAAGACATAAGCCTCTACAGGTAGATCTACCTTGTAATAAGTTATTTTATCACTACTCTATATACCAATTATAAAGGATAAAGCGAATTTCCAAAATGAATATATTATTAATTATTAATTTTCTGTACTTTATTTTTAGAATAAAGTACGGCATCTATCCGCATGCTAATTACGTAGTCAATAATAATTAGATGGGATTGGTATCTTTTGAGTATTATCGAGGGTAATTTACTATCTGGAGAATTTGATCAAATGATGAATGCTTTTATTTTAAAAAGTATTAAAAATATACCAACAGAAACTTCATTAAGTGAAAAACAAGCTTCCAGTTTATATTCCTATTTAAAAAGACAGGTGCATAGCAACGAGGGACAAGTGATTTCTTTCTACGATCAATTGCTACTCCCAATAAACGCGAATGAGCTTAAAGTAATGCTTGCTGATTTGGAAAATATTTTAGAAATGTACCATTAAGTAATGTTTTCGAGAGTATACCCAGTCAATACACGAACAATAAAAGATTATTTTAATATAATGTTCGACAATTTGTTGACAAAAGGAGATACGGATTGTTAGTATGAAAGTAGAAAAAGTGATTCGTTTTTCCCTCGTATAATAATGGGGATATGGCCCATAAGTTTCTACCCAGTAACCGTAAATTATTGGACTATGAGGGAAAGTGGTTATTGCGGACAATAAAGGACCAATCACCTTTTTTTAGGTATGGGATCTTTATTACAAACCCGGATAGACTGCTTTCTCTTTGCTTGAGAAAGTTCGTTGATCCGGGTTTTTATTTTTCTAACATTCCATCAATCTACGAAAAGGTAGCTTTCTCATTTTTCAAATATGAAAAGACAACTATGTAATTCTACTTACCTACATTTACTAAAGGAAGGATGAAACATAAGTGAACCCTCTCGTCAGTGTCATTATGGGTAGTCAATCGGACTGGTCAACAATGAAGTATAGCTGTGACATGCTCGATCAATTAGAAATTCCTTATACGAAAAAAGTAGTTTCTGCACATCGGACACCAGAATTAATGTTTGAATTCGCGGAAAACGCAATAGCAAATGGAATAAAAGTAATTATTGCTGGTGCTGGCGGGGCCGCACATCTCCCTGGAATGGTTGCTGCCAAAACTACCTTACCGGTAATTGGTGTACCTATCCAAACAAAGGCTTTAAACGGACTTGATTCCCTTCTTTCCATCGTCCAAATGCCTGGCGGTGTTCCTGTTGCAACTGTAGCGATAGGAGTAGCTGGTGCGAAAAACGCTGGATTATTAGCAGCACAAATTTTATCAACTAATGATATTCATATTGCCCAACGCTTAAATAGATTAAGAGAAGCGACAAAAAATGCCGTATTAGAAAGCAGTGATAATCTTGACTAATGTCATTTTACCCGGACAAACAATCGGTATTATTGGTGGCGGACAGCTCGGCAAAATGATGACCCTATCTGCCAAGGCGATGGGGTTTCGTGTCATTGTTCTTGATCCTGTACATGATTGTCCATGTGGTCAAGTTGCCGACGAGCAAATTATCGGAGCCTATAGTGATCTTGATGCGATTGCTCAGCTAGCTGCAAAATCAGATGTTATTACTTATGAATTTGAAAATATTGATGCTGCTGCACTTGAATGGCTGGCAAATAATCATACATATGTCCCTCAAGGTACAAAAATTTTACGAATTACCCAAAACCGTATTAGTGAAAAAGCTGCATTGCAGTCCTCTCGGGTTGAAGTAGCACCATATGCAGTCATTCATAATCACGAGGATCTGATGCGTTCTATTCAAGCAATCCAGTTACCAGCTGTATTAAAAACAGCTCGTGGTGGATATGACGGGAAAGGACAAATCGTCATAAAAAATACAGAGGATTTGAATACGGCGGCAAAATTACTCGATGTTGGACCATGTGTCCTCGAAAAGTGGATACCTTTTGAAAAAGAAATTTCCGTTATTATAGCTAGAAATCCAAAAGGTGAGGTTGCAGTCTTTCCGGTAGCAGAAAATATCCATAAAAATAATATTCTTCATCAAACCATAGTACCTGCTCGGATTTCAAAACGAATAGAAGGAAAAGCAATCGATGCAGCGAAAAGCATTGCAGCCACGCTTCAATTGGTTGGTACACTTGCTGTTGAAATGTTTTTAACAGCAAATGATGAAATTTATATTAATGAATTAGCACCAAGGCCACATAATTCCGGGCATTTTTCCATCGAGGCGTGTGAAACCTCCCAGTTTGAACAGCATGTCCGCGCGGTTACCAATTGGCCGCTTGGTAGTACATCACTGTTAAAATCAGTGGTCATGGTGAATATTCTCGGACAGCATCAGTCAGCTTTACTAGAGAAAATACATGTGCTAAACGATTGGAAAATCCATCTTTATGGAAAAAAAGAAGCAAAACATAACCGTAAAATGGGGCATGTTACTTTATTGCGAGAGTCAATCGAAGAAGCACTCAAGGAAATTGAAGAAAGCAAAATTTGGAAATCAGAAAAAGCAACGATCGGAGGATCAACACAATGATCGATAGATATACACGACCTGAAATGGGAGCGATTTGGACTGATGAAAATAAATATCAAGCATGGTTAGAAGTAGAAATCCTTGCCTGTGAAGCGTGGTCAACTCTCGGGGTAATACCAAAGGAAGATGTGGAGCAGCTTCGAAAGCATGCGTCTTTTAATATTCAACGTATTCTCGAAATTGAGGAAGAAACAAGACATGATGTCGTTGCCTTCACAAGGGCAGTTTCCGAAACACTTGGTGAGGAGAAAAAATGGGTTCATTATGGCTTAACCTCCACCGATGTAGTAGACACTGCACTTTCCTATCTACTAAAACAAGCAAATCAAATTTTAATTAAAGATATGGAAAACTTCCTTGCAATTTTAAAGAAAAAAGCTAGTGAGCATAAATACACCGTCATGATGGGGCGAACCCATGGGGTACATGCCGAGCCAACAACCTTCGGATTGAAGCTTGCCCTTTGGCATGAAGAAATGCAACGAAACTTCGAACGCTTGAAGCAAGCTGCAGCTGGAGTAGAATTTGGAAAAATCTCTGGTGCAGTAGGAACGTATGCCAATATTGATCCTTTTGTTGAAAGCTATGTATGCAAGAAGCTAGGTCTGCAACCTGCAGCTATTTCTACCCAAACACTGCAACGCGACCGTCATGCCCATTATCTTTCGATTATTGCATTAATCGCAACATCCATCGAAAAATTTGCCACTGAAATTCGTGGGCTGCAAAAGAGTGAGACACGGGAGGTCGAAGAATTTTTTGCAAAAGGACAGAAAGGCTCTTCTGCCATGCCACATAAACGCAATCCTATCGGTTCAGAAAATATGACAGGAATCGCTCGCGTTATTCGTGGATACATGCTTACTGCATATGAAAATGTCGCCCTTTGGCATGAGCGTGATATATCCCATTCCTCTGCAGAGCGAATAATTTTACCAGATGCTACCATTGCACTTAACTACATGCTAAACCGCTTTGCCAATATCGTAAAAAATTTAACCGTATTTCCTGAAAATATGAAGCGAAATATGGACCGAACACTCGGACTAATTTATTCGCAACGTGTACTGCTAGCTCTCATTGAAAAAGGGTTATCCCGAGAGGAGGCATATGACACCGTTCAACCACGAGCAATGGAAGCATGGGAAAAACAAGTCCCCTTCCGCTCCCTACTTGAATCAGATAACAAAATCACGAATCTGCTCACAACAAAGGAACTCGATGATTGCTTTGACTATAACTACCATCTAAAACACGTCGATACAATCTTTGCCAAACTTGGACTTTAAATTTTTCAAGCATAATTTTTCTAAGACTAGGGTAAGTAAAATCTCATATGAATTCCTGAGCAAAATGAATACACGAAGACTCCCGCAGGAAGGCGAGACAGGTGAGGAGAGCGACAAGGAGGCTGAACTCTCGCTCCCAAGTATTCATTCTGCGAGATTATCTACAAAACTGCCATTATACGAAAAACAGACTTCTAATTAAAAGTACATCTTTTCTAAACTGGAGGCGTTCGTTTGAATAAGCGAGATCTACTGTATGAAGGAAAAGCAAAACGCGTGTATGTAACAGATAATGAGGACATTGTATGGATTGAATACAAAGATTCTGCCACCGCATTTAATGGGGAAAAAAAAGCAGAAATCGCCGGCAAAGGGAAACTAAACAACGAGATTACAAGCTTACTGTTTAAGATGCTACAAGAAAATGGCATCCAGAGTCATTTTTTGAAAAAAATTTCCACAACCGAACAAATCGTGCAACGAGTAGAAATCATTCCACTCGAGGTCATCGTCCGCAATTATGCAGCAGGTAGTTTCTCCAAACGATTTGGTGTAGAAGAAGGAAAACTATTCGACCGTCCAATCGTCGAATTTTGCTTAAAAAACGATACACTTGGTGATCCAACAATTACCGAAGACCAAATTGATGTATTACACATTGCTAGTTTAGAAGAAATACAACATTTAAAAAGGAAAGCATTAGCGGTTAACCGTGTGTTATCTGATTTCTTTCGAGAACTAGGTATTCGTCTTGTCGATTTCAAGCTTGAATTCGGGAAGGACTTCTCAGGCGAAATTTTACTAGCGGATGAAATCTCACCAGACACTTGCCGCCTTTGGGATTTGAAGACAAATGAAAAGCTGGATAAAGATGTCTTCCGTCATGATTTAGGAAATTTAACTACTGCCTATGAAACTATTTTAGAAAGACTGGGAGGAAAACAGCATGCTTAAAGTCAAGGTATATGTCACATTACGGGAAAGTGTTCTCGATCCACAGGGTACTGCCGTAAAAAAATCATTACAAATGATGGGTCACCATTCCGTAGAGGATGTTCGGATCGGAAAATATATGGAATTAACCTTTGCAGACGATGCAGCAAATCTAGATACCCTTGTAAAAGAAATGTGTGACAAATTACTGGCGAATCCTGTTATTGAAGACTATCGCTATGAAATTGAGGAGGTTGTCGTCCAGTGAAATTTGCCGTCATCGTTTTCCCAGGCTCCAACTGTGATATCGACATGTACCATGCCGTAAAGGATGAGCTTGGCGAAGAAGCCGAATACGTAATGTCTGATGCTACTAGTCTTGAAGAATATGATGCAGTCCTTCTTCCTGGTGGATTCTCCTTTGGGGACTATTTACGAACTGGTGCAATTGCTCGCTTTAGTCCCATTATGAATGAAGTCGTCAAAGCAGCTGAGATTGGAAAGCCGATTCTCGGAGTTTGTAATGGATTTCAAGTGCTTTTAGAAGCGGGTCTTCTACCAGGAGCGATGCGCCGCAATGAAAGTCTTAAATTCATTTGTCGTCCCGTAGAGCTTCAAGTGAAAAATAACGAGACAATGTTTAGTTCTGCTTATAAAAAAGATGAGGTCATTCACATCCCTATCGCACACGGGGAAGGAAATTATTATTGTGATGAGCAAACACTTGCTACATTAAAAGCAAATAACCAAATCGTGTTTACCTATTATTCTACCAATCCAAATGGCAGCATTGAAAATATTGCCGGAATCGTTAATGCCAGAGGAAATATTCTTGGAATGATGCCACACCCTGAACGTGCGGTAGATCCACTTCTTGGCAGTGCAGATGGTCTGAAGCTTTTCAAGTCAATGGTCAAACAATGGAGGGAATCTTATGCAGTTAACACTTGAACCAAGTCCAGAGCAAATTAAGCTGGAAAAAATTTATCAGCAAATGGGTGTTACGGACGAGGAATTCACTCGTATCGAAGAAATTCTTGGAAGACTGCCTAACTATACTGAAATTGGACTTTTTTCTGTGATGTGGTCCGAGCATTGCAGCTATAAAAATTCCAAGCCTATATTGAAAAAGTTTCCAGTAACTGGAGAAAGAGTGTTACAAGGACCTGGAGAAGGGGCTGGAATCGTCGATATTGGGGACAATCAAGCGGTTGTATTTAAAATCGAAAGCCATAATCACCCATCGGCAATTGAACCGTACCAAGGGGCGGCAACTGGTGTTGGTGGCATTATTCGCGATGTTTTCTCGATGGGAGCAAGACCAATTGCATTACTAAACTCCTTACGCTTTGGTGAATTACAATCTGCTCGTGGTAAGTATTTATTCGAAGAAGTTATTGCAGGAATTGCAGGCTACGGAAATTGTATCGGAATTCCAACGGTTGGCGGAGAAATCCAATTTGACCCTTGCTATGAGGGAAATCCGTTAGTGAATGCTATGTGTGTTGGAATTATCCATCACGATGATATTAAAAAAGGGCAAGCACATGGCGTAGGGAATACGGTAATGTATGTCGGTGCAAAAACAGGGCGCGATGGAATTCATGGTGCTACTTTCGCATCCGAAGAGCTTACCGAGCAATCAGAGGAAAAACGGCCAGCAGTTCAAGTCGGTGATCCGTTCATGGAAAAATTACTATTAGAAGCTTGCTTAGAAGTAATTAAATCAGATGCTCTTGTTGGAATCCAAGATATGGGAGCTGCTGGGCTTGTGAGCTCTAGTGCAGAGATGGCAAGTAAAGCTGGTTCTGGCATTGAAATGGACTTAGACCTAATTCCACAACGAGAAACTGGAATGACAGCATATGAAATGATGCTATCGGAATCTCAGGAACGGATGCTATTAGTAGTGAAAAAAGGTCGTGAACAAGAGATTATTAATCTATTTGATCGTTATGGATTGGATGCCGTTGCGATTGGCGTTGTTACCGATGACAAAATGCTAAGACTGATCCATAAAGGAGAAATCGTTGCAAATGTGCCAGCAGATGCATTAGCAGAGGATGCACCAGTCTATTACAAGCCTTCTCGCGAGCCGGCCTATTACCGTGAATTTCAAGCAATGGAAAACGATATTCCACAAGTAGAGGATCTCGGAG
This sequence comes from Perspicuibacillus lycopersici, assembly GCF_025660475.1. Lineage (GTDB taxonomy): Bacteria > Bacillota > Bacilli > Bacillales > Caldibacillaceae > Perspicuibacillus > Perspicuibacillus lycopersici. Next base: position 19,161 of record NZ_JAOUSF010000004.1, on the reverse strand, counting down.
AAACATTACTAAAACTTTTAAATCAACCAACCATTGGAAGTAAAGAATGGGTATACGACCAATACGATTATATGGTTCGAACGAGCACTGTTGTTGCACCAGGATCAGATGCTGCTGTCGTCCGCATTCGCGGAACCGAAAAAGCATTGGCTATGACTACTGACTGCAACGCAAGATATATTTATTTAGATCCGGAAACAGGTGGGAAAATTGCTGTTGCAGAAGCAGCGCGAAATATTATTTGTTCCGGTGGAGAGCCACTCGCCATTACAGATTGCTTAAACTTTGGTAATCCAGAAAAGCCGGAAATCTTTTGGCAGCTTGAAAAAGCAGCTGATGGCATGAGTGAAGCGTGTCGCCAATTACAAACTCCAGTCATAAGCGGCAATGTTTCCTTATACAACGAAACAAATGGAACTGCTATTTATCCAACACCAGTTATTGGAATGGTTGGTTTAGTCGAGCATATTTCACATACAACGACGCAAGCATTTAAAGCAGCTGGTGATTTGATTTATCTTTTAGGAGAAACAAAACAAGAGTTTGGTGGAAGTGAATTACAAAAATTACAGTACGGAAAAATTTTCGGTAAAGCTCCCGCGATTGATTTATTAACTGAAACGAAAAATCAATCTGAAGTACTGAAAGCTATCCGCAATGGGCTTGTTGCTTCTGCGCATGATGTCGCGGAAGGTGGTGTCGCGGTGGCGTTAGCCGAAAGCGTAATGTGCGCTAACGGCTTAGGTGCAGACGTCACACTTTTTGGTGATGCCATTACTGCCCTCTTTAGCGAATCCCAATCCCGATTTATTTTATCGGTTAAACAAGAGCACCAGATGGAATTTGAAGCAATAACAAGTGCTGTTTGTATTGGTAAAGTTACCAATACTCCTGAACTTCGGATTACGGTTAATAACGAGCATGTATCACTTACAAATAACCAACTAATTTCGGCCTGGAAAGGAGCTATCCCATGCTTGCTGAATTAAAAGGATTAAATGAGGAGTGCGGGTTATTCGGTATATGGCGTCATGAAAATGCGGCACAAATCACCTATTATGGGTTGCAGAGCTTACAACACCGCGGGCAGGAAGGAACCGGTATTGTAGTGACAGATGGAAAACAGCTGAAAAGTAAAAAAGGCGAAGGTCTTGTTACAGAGGTATTTTCAAAAAAGGATATTGAAGAATTACAAGGTGATAGCGCAATTGGCCATGTTCGCTATTCAACAGCTGGTGGTGGTGGCTATGAAAATGTCCAACCATTTCTCTTCAATTCGCAAAGTGGTGGGCTGGCGCTTGCCCATAATGGGAATTTGGTAAATGCGACAAGCTTGAAATACCAATTAGAAATGCAAGGCAGTATTTTCCAAACTAGCTCAGATACAGAGGTTTTAGCCCATTTAATAAAACGTAGTGGTTTTAGTAAATTAAGCAATCGTGTAAAAAATGCTTTAACTGTTATAAAAGGAGCATACGCCTTTTTAATTATGACGGAAACGGAAATGATCATTGCACTCGATCCGCATGGACTGAGACCATTATCGCTAGGCTTATTAGGGGATTCCTATGTCGTAGCATCAGAAACCTGTGCTTTTGATATTGTCGGTGCAGAATTTGTTCGTGATATACTGCCTGGTGAATTACTGGTAATTAACGATAATGGAATTCAATCTGAAATTTTTTCGCTTAATCCAAATCCTGCTATTTGTACGATGGAATATGTATACTTCTCTCGACCAGACAGTGATATTCATGGAATTAATGTCCATACAGCTCGGAAAAATCTAGGAAAGCAATTGGCTATTGAGGCTCCAATTGAGGCAGATGTTGTCACAGGTGTTCCAGATTCCAGTATCTCTGCAGCAATCGGCTATGCAGAAGAATCAGGGATTCCGTATGAGCTTGGATTAATTAAAAATCGCTATGTTGGTCGGACCTTTATTCAGCCATCCCAGTCACTTCGGGAGCAAGGCGTGAAAATGAAGCTCTCCCCTGTCCGTGGAGTCGTCGAAGGAAAACGAGTCATTATGGTGGATGATTCGATTGTACGTGGAACAACAAGTAAACGAATTGTTACGATGCTAAAAGATGCAGGAGCAACAGAGGTACATGTAGTCATCAGCTCCCCACCAATAAAAAATCCTTGCTTCTATGGCATTGATACTTCATCCTATGAAGAATTAATCGCTGCCGATCGCTCGGTGGAGGAAATAAGACAAATAATCGGCGCAGATTCATTAACATTTTTAAGTGTCGAAGGCTTACTTAAAGCAATTGGCAGACAGGAGCCAGGTGAAACAAGAGGCCAATGTCTTGCTTGCTTTACTGGGAAATATCCAACCGAAATTTACGCAGAAAGCATGAAGTTAACGAAGAAATGTTAATGATAATACTCATATACAAGAAAAATAGACTTGTTTGGAGGTATAATAATGGCAAATGCTTATAAAGAGGCGGGTGTAAATATCGAAGCTGGCTATGAATCTGTCAAAAGAATGAACAAACATGTACAACGTACTGCAAGAGCTGGTGTAATTGGTGGGCTCGGTGGATTCGGTGGAATGTTTGATCTATCACAGCTAGCATTGAAGGAACCCGTACTCGTTTCTGGAACGGATGGCGTTGGCACGAAATTAATGCTCAGTTTTCTAATGGATAAACATGACACAATTGGAATCGATGCCGTCGCTATGTGTGTCAATGACATCGTTGTACAAGGAGCCGAGCCAATTTATTTTCTTGATTATATTGCCTGTGGGAAGGCCATACCAGAGCGTATTGAAGCAATTGTTAAAGGCATTGCCGATGGTTGTGAACAAGCAGGCTGTGCACTAATAGGTGGCGAAACAGCCGAAATGCCAGGAATGTACAATGAAGAGGAATATGACCTTGCAGGCTTTGCTGTAGGTGCAGTGGAAAAATCTAAACTGGTAACAGGAAAAGAAATAACCAACGGAGATATACTCATCGGTTTAGCTTCTAGTGGCATACATAGTAATGGTTATTCCTTAGTACGCAAAGTGTTCTTAGAAGAGGCAAACATTCCGCTTGATACTTTTATCCATGAGCTAAATAATACGCTTGGCGAAGAACTGCTACGTCCTACGAAAATTTATGTAAAATCTATTCTATCAGCATTGGAGCATTTCGAAATTAAAGGAATGGCACATATCACGGGTGGTGGATTTGTGGAAAATATTCCGCGAATGCTACCAAAATCACTTGGAGCAAAAATTACAATAGGTAGTTGGCAAGTACCACCTATTTTCTCCTTGCTTGAAAAAGTCGGAAATCTACATTATATGGAAATGTTTAATATCTTTAATATGGGAATCGGCATGGTTTTAGCGGTTCCGTCAACAGATGCAAATAATATGATAGACTACCTCCATTCCATCGGAGAAGAAGCGTTTATTATTGGTTCTGTGACAGATGCATTTGCAAATGATGTCCAGTTTCTTGGAGGAGAAAAATGAATAATCTAGCCGTTTTTGCTTCTGGTAGTGGCAGTAATTTTCAAGCGATTGTAGATGCAATAAAGCAAGGACAGCTCGATGCAAAAGTCGTTTTACTCGTTTGCGATAAACCAAATGCTTTTGTCCTCCAACGTGCGGAAAAAGAAGGAATCCCTTACTTCCTATTTAATCCTAAAGATTATCCAAACAAGACGGCGTATGAGACCATTATTCTTGCAAATCTACAAAAGCTATCCATTGATTATATCGTTCTAGCAGGCTATATGCGATTGATTGGAGAAACCATTCTATCAAAATATGAGGAAAAAATTGTCAACATCCACCCTTCTCTTCTTCCTGCGTTTCCAGGAAAAGATGCGATTGGGCAAGCCCTTCAGGCTGGAGTAAAGGTCACCGGGGTTACTATCCACTATGTAGATGAAGGAATGGACACAGGAACTATCATTGATCAGCATGCAGTTTCTATATCACCAGATGACACGAAAGAATCCTTACAAAAAAAAGTGCAGGAAATTGAACATCAGCTCTATCCAAGTGTCTTAAAAAGATTACTTAAGAAGATTGTGAACACATGAAGAACCATAACAGCTTTGTATTACACATTATGATTTGGAGGCAAAACAATGACAAAAAAACGCGCATTAATCTCAGTATCAGATAAAACCGGAATTGTAGCATTTGCAAAGGAATTAATTGCACTAGATTTCGAAATCATTTCCACAGGTGGCACGAAAAATGCCATTGCAGAAGCTGGTCTACCTGTTATTAGTGTCAGTGAGGTTACTGGATTTCCTGAAATTTTAGAGGGCCGAGTAAAAACATTAAACCCATACATACATGGTGGATTACTCGCAAAGGTTGGCGATGAAAACCATAAAAATCAATTAGCGGAGCATCATATTACGCCAATCGATCTTGTTTGCGTAAATCTATATCCATTTCAACAAACGATTGCAAAATCAGATGTTAGCTTTGAGGATGCAATTGAAAACATTGATATCGGCGGCCCTTCCATGCTTCGTGCAGCAGCAAAAAACCATGAATATGTTACAGTTGTTGTCGATCCAGCAGACTATGAAACAGTATTAACAGAATGGAAAACAAACGGAAAAACCGAATATACAACGAGAAGACGTTTAGCTGCTAAAGTTTTCCGTCATACTGCTGCATACGATGCATTGATTGCAGAGTACATGACCAATCTTACGGAGGATACTACTCCAGAAAAGCTTACCGTTACGTATGAATTGAAGCAATCATTACGTTACGGAGAAAACCCACATCAAAAAGCTGCATTTTATCGTAAGCCACTTGGTTCTGCCTTTTCGATTGCAAATGCCAAGCAGCTTCATGGGAAGGAGCTTTCCTATAATAATATCAATGATGCAGATGCTGCACTGCAAATTGTGAAAGAGTTTAACGAGCCTGCCGCTGTTGCAGTGAAGCATATGAACCCATGTGGTATAGGTATTGGGGAAAATATTTTTACCGCATTTGAAAAAGCATTTTCAGCTGACCCCGTTTCTATTTTCGGTGGTATCATTGCATTGAATCGCGAGGTCGACGAAGCAACTGCACAAAAATTACATGAAATTTTCCTAGAAATTATCATTGCCCCTTCCTATAGTGACGAAGCATTACGTATTTTAACAAGCAAGAAAAATTTACGTCTATTAACGCTTCCTTTTAACGAAGCACATACAAAAGAAATGCGCTTAACTTCCATTGAAGGTGGCCTTCTCGTACAGGATTTTGACCGAAATGGAATAGATGAAGCAATCATATCCATTCCAACGAAACGTGAACCTTCAGAAGCTGAATGGGAAGCATTAAAGCTTGGCTGGAAAGTCGTAAAGCATGTAAAATCAAATGCGATTGTAATCACAAGTAAAGAATCCACATTAGGCGTTGGTGCGGGTCAAATGAATCGTGTTGGTGCTGCAAAAATTGCACTTGAACAAGCTGGCGAAAAAGCAAACGGTGCCGCCCTTGCTTCGGATGCATTCTTCCCAATGGAAGACACAGTCGAAGTAGCAGCTAAAGCAGGGATCACAGCTATTATTCAACCTGGTGGATCCATTCGTGATGCGGATTCTATTAAAAAGGCAGACGAGTATGGAATTGCAATGGTCTTCACTGGCATCCGTCATTTTAAACATTAATCGATAAAGATTGTGGAGGTAGTCGAATGAACGTCCTTATCATTGGTAGAGGTGGTCGTGAACATGCACTTTGTCAGAAAGTAAAAGAAAGTCCACTGGTAGATAACGTATTTGTCGCACCAGGAAATGCTGGTATGGAAGATTGTGCAACCATTGTAGCGATTGACGAAAACAACCACGAACAATTAATTCAATTTGCCAAAGCAGAAAAAATCGGATTAACGATTATCGGTCCGGAGGCTCCACTACTTTTAGGACTTTCCGATCGTTTTCTTGAAGCTGGATTGAAGGTATTTGGTCCAACTCAAACAGCAGCAGAAATTGAAGGTAGTAAATCGTTTGCCAAATATTTAATGAAAAAGTATAACGTACCTACCGCCGCCTTTGATTTATTTTCTAATTTCGATGAGGCGAAGCAATATATTCTCGAAAAAGGGGCACCGATTGTAATTAAAGCAGATGGTTTAGCAGCTGGGAAAGGTGTTATCGTCGCAACTACAACCGAAGAAGCAATTAATGCACTAGAAGAAATGCTAGTACATGAAAAATTCGGAACGGCTTCCTCCAAAGTAGTTATTGAAGAGTTTCTCGCTGGCGAGGAATTTTCTTTAATGGCATTAGTGAATGGCGAAAATGTAGTCACACTAGAAATTGTGCAAGATCATAAACGTGCTTTTGATGGCGATAAAGGTCCTAATACAGGTGGCATGGGTGCATACTCTCCCGTTCCCTTCATAGATAAACAAACAGTAGATACGGCAATGGAAACCATCATCCAGCCGATTGCACAAGCGCTTGTACAAGAGGGGCGTTCCTTTACAGGTGTTCTTTATGCTGGATTGATACAAACAGACCAGGGTCCAAAGGTTATCGAATTCAATGCCCGCTTTGGTGACCCAGAAACACAAGTCATTTTACCAAGAATGAAATCCGATTTAGTGAATATTATATTGGAGCTTCTTGACGGGAATACTCCACAAATCGAATGGAATCAAAATACTGCTCTTGGGGTCGTAGTTGCTGCCAAAGGATATCCGGAAACCTACCAAAAGGGAGCGATTCTTACCGGATTAGAAAATTTATCGGAAGAAGTTCAAATTTTTCATGCTGGAACTACAAAGAATGCAGAAGGCAAGTTTATTACAAACGGTGGCCGTGTATTACTTGTAGCAGCAATGGAGCCTACTCTTAAAGAAGCCCAAGCAAAGGTTTACCAGGAGCTAGAGAAAATGCACTCTGATCAAACCTTTTACCGTAAAGACATCGGCCACCGTGCAATAGCCCATGTATACTCCTAAAAATGGGTTTTATTCGATCATTTCTATCTCAATTCTCTACATTAAGGCAGGCAAAAAGGCGTATGGATTTTTCCATACGCCTTTTATTCGATTAATATATATGAACAAACGGTTCATCCATATCTGGCTCTTTCAAGATCAATGCTTCTTGACCATTAGCCGACATAACTTTCACTTCTACAACCCAATGTTCTTCAAAATAATTCACGATCAATCCTGCAATATATTGAGAAAATCCGATGACCTCTGATTTCCCATAAAATTGCATATTTATTTCCACCGATAATTTATTTAGTTCATCATTTACATAAAACGCAGTTCCAACTATCCCATTATAATTCGGGAAGTAGTCACTCACATCATTTTGAAATAGATCAAACTTATTCCAATCATCGATATAATTCTTACTAGCTTCACTAGACGGGAATAGAACATATTTCTCTTTAACATCGTTCCACTCTAATGACGTCCCTTTTGTTGCTGTTGAATATGCTACATAGTTTCCCGGTAACACAGATGTTTCCGCTTTTCCTTTAAATAATCCAATCGTGATTGGAATCTCCTCAAGCCCTTCGATATTACGCAATCTACTGATGACCTGCTCCGCTATTTTTTTACCTTGCTCGAGAAGCTTCTTATCAGAGATTTTATATTCATAATTTGTCCGATTACCTTTTTCGTCATAAATACTATAGCTGTAAACTGAATTTAACGCTAAACCAATCGAAATTCCACCTAGCTTTACCGTATTATCATCCGATTTTACTAAGTAATTATGTTCTAATATACTTGCCAAATAAATTGGGTTCTGCTCATGCCCTTCCTGTGTATCTGCCTCTAGCTTTGGATTTAATCCAAGACTATCAGCATCATCGGTTTTCCTTTTTAACCATTCAGTTACTGTTTCTTTATCTAAATACTGCCCTTCTTGAAAAATATATGTCTCAGTAGAGAAGGAATTTTGCGAAAGACGAAGTAACCCTTCTTCCATTTCATCACTGTCAAATCTTGTATTTAAATTTGATACTACCGTTCCTCGCGAACCCGATGGTTCAAAAGGTGTCAAGGTACGATAATAGGAGTCTGATATTTGATACTTCGGTACAATTGCTTTTTCTTTCGTATTTTCATTATTTTCTTGTACTACCTCATCTTGCTGATCTAAGCTCGGTAAACAACCCGATAATAGAAAAACGACAAGAAAAGCAGAAATCATGAGCTTTCTCATGTTCATGGACTTACACCTCTTTATTTACTCAATTGTTCGAGAAGCATATTTTCATCCCAAATTTCTATCCCTAATTCTTGTGCTTTCGTTAATTTGGAACCTGCTTCCGGCCCTGCAACTACAATATCTGTATTTTTACTTACACTTCCCGTAACTTTCGCACCGAGTAGTTCTAATTTTTCTTTCGCTTCATTTCTCGTTAATTGTTCTAATTTCCCTGTTAATACGACTGTTTTCCCTGCTAGAGGTGAATCTGCTGTTATTGCTTCATCAAGCTTTGGTCCGCGATATTCTAAATTGACCCCAGCATTTCTTAGCTCTTCGATTAAATCAGCTACTTCAGGTAATCGGAAATAGGTTACGATAGAATTCGCCATTTTTTCCCCAATTTCATTAATTGCCTGTAATTCTTCCTCTGTTGCACGGGTAAGATTATCGATATGCCCATAGGATTGTGCTAAGATTTTTGCCGCTTTACTTCCAACATGTCTAATTCCTAATCCAAACAATAACCGCTCTAACGAATTTGCTTTCGATGCTTCGATTGCTAGTAGTAAATTGGTTACAGATTTTTTACCCATTCTTTCTAATTCCAGTAATTGGTCTTCTTTCAGTTTATATATATCTGCAACATCGTGAATTAAGTTTTCTTTAAATAATTGAGTTATTACTCGTTCCCCAAGTCCATCAATATTCATTGCATTTCGAGAAACAAAATGGATCAATCCTTCTCTTATTTGCGCTGGACATTTCGGATTAATACAACGAAGAGCAACTTCATTTTCTAAACGAACTAAATCACTTCCACATTCCGGGCAATGACTTGGCATAGAAAATAGTACTTCTTCTCCGGTTCTTCTTTCGATAATTGCTCTTACTACTTCAGGGATAATGTCTCCTGCCTTTTTCACCACTACATAATCGCCGATACGAATGTCCTTCTCGCGAATTAAATCTTCATTATGTAAGGATGCCCTTTGAACCGTTGTCCCTGCTACACGGACAGGTTCTAAAATAGCCGTTGGTGTTAATACACCTGTTCTTCCAATGCTTAGCTCAATATCCAATAATTTCGTTACTACTTCTTCTGCTGGGAACTTATAGGCAATAGCCCAGCGCGGACTTTTTGCAGTAGTACCTAATGCTTGTTGATGACTATATTGATCTACTTTAATAACAATCCCATCAATTTCATATGGAAGACTTGGCCGCTTTTCCTGCCACTCTTCAATATATTGTAGAACTTCCTCAATCGTTTGACATACACGTCGTTCTTTATTCGTTTTTAAGCCGAGCGTATCGAGGAGGTTTAATCCTTCACTATGCTTTTCTATTTCGGTTAAATTATTTTCACCGATTGCATAAAGAAAAACATCTAAGTTTCGGGATGCTGCAATCTTTGGATCAAGCTGTCGTAACGAACCTGCTGCTGCATTACGTGGATTGGCAAATAATTCTTCACCATTTTCTTCTCTTCGTTTATTCAATGCCTCAAATGATTTCTTCGGCATAAATACTTCCCCGCGTACCTCAATCGTAATCGGTTGATGTAATTGAAGTGGTATCGATCGGATTGTTCGTAAATTTACCGTAATATCTTCTCCAACGGTTCCATCCCCACGAGTTGCCCCTTGAATGAATACACCATCTTCGTAACGTAAGGAGACTGCTAATCCATCAATTTTCAGCTCGCAAACATAGGATAATGTATCTCCTACTGCTTGACGGACTCTCCGATCAAAATCTCGCAAATCCTCTTCATTAAAGGCATTTCCAAGACTAAGCATTGGAATCGCATGCTCTACCTTTGTAAATCCTTCCAATACTTGTCCCCCGACTCTTTGCGTTGGGGAACTGGAGGTTTTCAAATTTGGATATTCCGTTTCAAGTGCAATCAATTCATGTAATAATCTATCATATTCGGCATCCGGAACACTTGGCTTATCTAAAATATGATATTCATAATTATACTGGTTTAATAACTTGTGTAATTCCTTTACACGTTTCTCTGCTTCAAGGACATCCATTTAAAGCCCTCACTTTCAAAAACATTCACTCGTATTTTTTTATCAGTAAGAGCAATCCAGTAGTCGATTGCTCTATTTTTCAAAGATTTATTGCTTTTCTACTGGTGCAAATTTTGCTAACAGTCGTTTGATTCCTACTGGATTTGGAAAGGCGATATCAAGCTCCATGTTCTCACCTTCACCTTTAACACTAACAACGGTACCAATACCCCATTTTTTATGAACAGCTTTATCACCTGGTCGCCAGCCTAAGCCTTCACTTCCTGTTTCTTTAGGAACCGGACGACTAACTGGTTTTACCAGCGATTTATTGATAGGCATTTGCCCCGACCTTTGCATTGTTCTTTGCATTGGCTGGTTCATGGAACCTTGGTTGGAAGATGCGAATGGAACATTTCTTTGAACATTTAATTCTTCTAAAAGCTCACTTGGAATTTCGGTAATAAACCGTGATGGTGGATTCACATTCGTGCGTCCGAATAAAGTACGCATCTGTGCATTCGTTATAAATAATTCCTCTTCTGCACGGGTAATCCCAACATATGCGAGTCTTCGTTCTTCCTCCATTTCTGCCTCTTCCATTAAACTTCTGCTATGCGGGAAGACGCCTTCTTCCAGTCCGATTAAAAAGACAACTGGAAATTCGAGTCCTTTTGCAGAATGGAGCGTCATTAATACGACCGCATCCTTTTCACTGTTTTCACTCTTATCCATTTGATCAATATCCGCAATTAATGCTAAGTCTGTTAAGAAAGCGACTAATGTTTTATCCTCACTATCTTCTTCAAACTTCTTCGTAACAGAAAGGAATTCTTCAATATTTTCTAATCGACTTTCCGCTTCTAAAGTTTTTTCTGCCTTTAACATTTCCATATATTCAGATCGTTTAATAACTTCCTCAGTTAACTCCATTACGGATAAATACTCTTGCATTTGATTGAGACCACTAATTAATTGATGAAACTCTCTGCATGCCTTCGTTGCTTTCGCTGAGATTCCGAGTAATTCGACAGAATCAAGTGCAGCAAACATGGAGATATCATTACTTGCAGCATATTGCGCAATCTTTTCTAATGAGGTAGCTCCAATCCCACGCTTTGGAACATTGATAATTCGCGTCAAGCTAATATCATCGTCTGGATTGGAAACTAATCGTAAATAAGCGAGCAAGTCTTTGATTTCTTTTCGATCGTAGAACTTTGTACCCCCAACAATTGTATACGGAATGTTCGCTTTAACTAGCATTTCCTCCATTGCACGAGACTGTGCGTTGGTACGATAAAGAATTGCAATATCTTGATAGTTTCGCTCTCCGCTTTCTACAAATCCATTGATCTTTCCAGTGACAAATAATGCTTCTCCTCGCTCGGAATCTGCACGATAGTATTTAATCGGATTTCCTTTACTATTTTCCGTCCATAAATTTTTTGCTTTCCGATTCATGTTATTGGAAATCACATTATTTGCAGCTTCTAATATATTTTTTGTGGAACGATAGTTTTGTTCTAGTAGAATCACTTGTGCATTTTTATAATCTTTTTCAAAAGAGAGGATGTTCGCAATATCTGCACCCCGCCAACGATAAATCGATTGATCTGAGTCTCCTACTACACAAAGATTTTTGAACTTGGAAGCAAGCATATTTACTAGCTGATACTGTGCCTTATTGGTATCTTGATACTCGTCCACGTGGATATACTGAAATTTACGTTGATAGTATTCTAATACTTCCGGTACTCTTTTAAACAATTGAATCGTCATCATGATGAGGTCATCAAAATCGAGGGAATGGTTTTTTCGCAATCTTTTTTCATATTCTTCGTATACTTCACTCGTCATTTTTTCGAAATAATTTCCGGTTAAATTGCCAAATTCCTTTGCATCTAACAATTCATTTTTTGCGTTGCTTATGGATCCTAGCATCGCCCTTGGATCGAATTTTTTCGGATCCATATTTTTATCCTTTAATATCCCTTTAATAACCGATAATTGGTCAGCAGAATCTAAAATAGAAAAATTACGGTTTATACCAATTCGATCGACATCTCTTCTTAAAATTCGTACACACATTGAGTGGAAGGTAGAAATCCATATTTCCTCTGACGCTCCACCAAGAATTGCTCCGATCCGGTCTCTCATTTCTCGGGCAGCCTTGTTCGTAAAGGTTATCGCTAATATGTTGTAAGGGTTAACCCCCTTTTCAATCATCAAATAGGCAATTCGATGAGTTAAAACTCTAGTTTTACCACTTCCTGCTCCTGCCATTATTAAAAGTGGCCCTTCTGTCGTTTTTACCGCCTGTTGCTGTTCTTTATTTAAGCCTTTTAATAGGCGATCTGATAAATATTGCAAATATCTCACCCTTTTCTAACGAACATTCGTTTGCTTTTCTTCTATTTTACCATGTAAATCAATCATTTCCAACGGTCGCTTTTACTGCTTGTACGGTTTTTAGCGCCTCTGAAATATTTTCATATATTACATTGCCAACGACTACTACATCCGCATAGTTTGCCATTTCACAAGCCTTTGCAACCGAATCAATTCCCCCACCGTAAAAGAGAATCGTATTTTCCAAATGATTTTTCGCGCTTTTTACGATTTCGGGATTTCCATATGTCCCGCTATACTCTATATAAAGAATAGGAAGATGGAACATTTTTTCTGCCATTTGGGCATACGCTGCAACATCCTCCGCATCTAATTTGGTCATTGCATTTGTTAATTGTGCCACTTTACTATTTTCATTTAAAATACAATATCCTTCAACAATCATTTCTTGCCAATTTATCCAATGCCCAAATTCTTTTACAGCCAAATGATGTTGACCTAAGATCCAATCACGGCTAGAACTATTGAGCACTGACGGAATAAAATACAGGTCAAAGCCTGGTGTAATGGAATCAATCGTCGAGATTTCTAAAACACAAGGTAATGGGTAACGACGTACTCTTGCCATTAAGTTGATAACTTTTTCTAAAGTTACCCCATCTGTGCCGCCAATCATTATCGCGTCAGTACCAGACTCGCAAATTTGCTCTAACGCTTCGTCCTTTATTTCTTTATTTGGATCCAATTTAAAAATATGCTTCCATTCGCGAAAATCGTACATGACATACTCCTCCATTATTCATTCCATTTCACCATTATACCATTCATTCTCTTATGAAAAAACTAAGGGATTGTATTGCAAGTTAAAAAATTCTCTGCTATTTTATTACAATATTTAAATGTTTATTGCACTACTATTAATTCCTTTATAAACAAAAAGAAAAAGAGCGTGATCATCCGCTCCTTTCCTTCAACATTTATTCATTTTCATTTTTATTTTCAAGCCTCTTTAATACCATCTCGTATGCGTCGTTTCCATAGTTCAAACAGCGTTTAACTCTAGAAATAGTTGCGGTGCTAGCACCTGTTTCCTTTTCAATTTCATGGTACTTGCTACCGTTTTGCAACAAACGAGCCACTTCTAATCGTTGGGCAAGTGATTGAATTTCATTAATTGTACATAAATCGTCGAAAAAACGATAACACTCTTCCACATTCTTAAGAGATAAAATGGATTCAAAAAGTTGATCCAATTCTTTCCCTCGTAATTTATCTATTTGCACGAAAAATCCCCCTAACAATATCTAATGAAAACTTTTAGTATGAAACTTGATTTAAACTTGGGACAACGTTAATCCATGTTTTACCTGGTACTAGGGAAACCTCCGCACCATTTGCATATGGAACAATTCGTCCATCAATATTTCTCCATTCTACTTCCTGCATTTTCCCTTTTTGTAGCAATAATGCTTTTCCGCCAGATGTGATATCTATATCTCTTCGACCTTTTTCATCCACAACTGCATGTTCCATTTCTACGATAAAAATATTATTTACTAACACTGGTTCACCCGTGTCATAATCCACCGTTTGCTGATCTGCTGAGTAGCGCATATAATTTTCTGCTGAGGAATCATATTTATATTCCACGAAGAAATCATCGGTAGAATAATCAATTGACACCGAGGAAACTTCTGTTCCTGGAACTTCATCCTCTTCCTTCAGAAAGGTATAAGCCGTTGGCGCTCCACTTAATGAGATTCCATTTTCTTCTGCACCCTTCACGATATTCTCGTAAGTTATATAGGAATTATGCGGTGCTTTCCGGAAGGAGGCACGTTTGAATAAAATACCATCATAGGTTAATCCATTTAATGAATCGATAAAGCCCTCATTGATTAACACCTTTGCTTCTGGACTCCATCCGTGAAAAACATAAAAGGAATCTAACCCTTTTGCTAATTGTATATAGTAGTCACGGGAACTCCGAACAGGACCTACTATTTCTGGCTTTTCACTTTGAAATACCGCTAAAAATCGGGTAACTCCGCCCTCTGCAAGTATTTCATATATAACATCAGCCTTATACAATCCCGACTGTGGTCTTGCAGCCGGATGATTATTAATCATTACGCTAATGGCACGATCAGTCGATTCTTCATCGGTTGCTATACCCGTTAATGGGTAAGTATATGGGGACGGTGTTTCCTTTTCTACTACCTCAATATCTCTACCCTCATTGTCTTCAACATCTTGTTTCTCCTCTTGATTTTTGCTACAGCCTACCATCAATAGCATTAATCCAATGAGTATAACGAATAATCTTTTTGATAATGTCACATCTCACACTCCAATCTATATTCGCCGCTTTTCTCTAACTCTGTACTATTTTAACGCATTATAGTAGGGAACAAAACTCTTTTTTTCATTACGTCAAATAATCCTCTTGGTGTCATCCGAATATACGGTAGGTGAGTGGATGAGAAAAAGAGCAACGTATAAATTGGATCCTCAAATAAATATCCTCGTTCATGTAAAATGTTTCGTAGCTGTTTTTCCTTTACAATTAATTCCTCAATCGCTAAATCGCTCACCACTCCTCCAAGTGGTAATGGCAATTCAAATATTATGCTACCTTTATCAACAATCACAAGCCCGCCACCGATTTCTTTCATCCGTTGAAAGGCCAGCAACAAATCCGACTTCCTTTTTCCAATCAGTAAAATATCTCCTGTATTCGTGAAAGATGAAACAAAACCACCTAAATTTTTCGCAAATCCCTTTAATACGGTATTAATTCTCCATCTGCCATTTCGATTGATGAACGTCAAGAAGCATTCATCAGCATTTGGATCAATTTCTTCGACAGATAAATCAATATTAATGGAATATGGCTTCGTAATAACTGCATTCTCCAATTTTATCCCAAAAGGCATGGAAAATTGTAAATCATCGGTAGTTAATTCCCAATCAATCGTTAATGGAGAAAATCCGAAATCTTCCCATTGGATATCCACGGTATTTTCAATATTATGGTTATCCTTTCTTACCCATTGCCCCTTCGCCAACACCGAAACCGGACGGGGGAGTTTTTCATCTGAAATAAAATTAATATTTGCCACTCGACCAGTAGCAATTAACCCATGCAAATGATCCAAATGATAATATTTCGCAGGATTTAGCGTTGCCATCAAATAGGCATCAATCGGTGGAACACCTTTTTCTATACAGATTTTAATAAGTAAATCAATGATCCCATTTTCATAAAAGGACGGAGGGGAACCATCTGTTGTTAACATGAAATTCTCATAATTATTAATTCCTAATTTGTTCAGGTCATCTAATATATTTGGTAAATCAGGACGAATTGAGGAATAGCGTAAAGGCACCATGTATCCTTGTAATAATCTCCGTTTCACTTCTTCCCCTGTCATTGCTTCATGATCGGAATCAGCCCCTAATAATTTTAGTTTTGCCAAAGTCTTTTCCGATGCTCCAGGAAAATGCCCTTCGATTTTTTTATTCATGCTTTTCGTCTCTTGCATCCAATGAAGCATTAAATCATCACCGTTAAGTAATTTTGGCCAACCTGTTAATTCTCCACCTTGAATAACCTGTGGATGTTCAATCCAAGATTTAATATTCGCATGGGAAAAAACTGTTTCCTCATCGGTTATTTCCGTTTGACTATCAAATCTGCTCCACCAATACATAGTTGCAGGTATTGTGTTTAGTTTCTCTAAAAATGAAAACGCTTCCCTTTTTTTGTACTTTAAAACTAGCGCCAGATTATCATTAACAGTTATTGTTGTCCCAAAATTAAAAGCATATTTTGCAAAAGAAAGGGGATTATACAATTGAAATGGATGTACATGTGGCTCCATATACCCAGGCACAAGTAAAGAATTATGACAATCAACCTGTTCACAGTTTTCATCAATCAGTTCTGGCCATTTATCACCAACGTAAACAATACGATCTTGATAAACCCATATATTTCCTTGTATCCATTGTTTTACCGTACCATGTAAATAGGTTGCGTTGTATAAAAGCATACTAGGGGATCTTTTCCCATCAAGAACCTCTACATGTTCCCGTAATTGCCGACTTCTCCACCTATATTTCGATCCAATCATGGCATTCACCTGTATTTGTCAAATTTTTTTAAGCGTAAAAAATTATTATTTTAATAATAGCATATTTTTTGATTTAAAACAGTAAAGAATTATCGAATTTTCTAATAAATTTTCTAGGGGGTTCTTCAATGAATGTAAAACCGAATATTGGTATTGTAAATGCATTAATTCGTATTACCGCAGGATTAACACTATTGTCCTGGTGTACTGCAAAATTGGTGAAAAAACCTTGGCGAAGTTCTTATATTTTTCTCGCTGCAATGGGGGCTATGAAAGTTGCCGAAGGAATTGTGCGTTATTGTCCAGTAACCGAGGCAGTTCAAAATTACACACAAAACCATGAGAATAAAGAAAACAAACCACAATTAAAACAATTAATTGATACGTTTGTCAGCAAGCAAGCGAATGATTCGTTAGATCAGGATTCGTCTAATGCTTCAAAGAGCCCTTCGCAAAATTATGCTTCTACCGATGACTCACAAAAAAATAAAGATTTCACTCCAAGTGAATCACTTCAATAAAACAATGTGGTCCAGAATGAACAACTCATTCTGGACCACTGTTATTTTTATTCATTTAACCCTAATCGTTGAAAAATAGTATCCACCTGTTTTAAATGATATTGATAATCAAAACAGTCATCTAAATCTTCTTCTGTAAGTAAACTAGATATTTTTTCATTTTCTTCTAGTAATCCTCGGAATGATTGTTGTTCTTCCCAAGCCCTCATTGCTAAAGGTTGGATAATATCATATGCTGCTTCTCTCGCTAATCCACGATCGATAAGTGATAATAATACTCTTTGGGAATAGATCAATCCAAAAGTACGATCCATATTTCGCTTCATATTTTCTGGAAAAACAGTAAGGTTTTTTACAATGTTCCCAAATCGATTCAACATATAGTTAAGAGCAATCGTTGCATCTGGCAAAATAATCCGTTCTGCGGAGGAATGGGAAATATCCCGCTCATGCCATAATGCAACATTTTCATAGGCAGTTACCATATATCCGCGAATCACTCTTGCCATCCCCGCCATATTTTCCGAACCGATAGGATTTCGTTTATGTGGCATGGCAGAAGATCCTTTTTGCCCTTTTGCAAAAAATTCTTCAACCTCACGTGTCTCACTCTTTTGTAGCCCGCGAATTTCAGTTGCAAATTTTTCAATAGATGTTGCTATTAAAGCGATGGTTGCCATATAGTGTGCATGACGATCACGTTGCAATGTTTGGGTAGATATTGGTGCTGGAGTTAATCCAAGCTTTTCACAAACATAGCTTTCGACAAATGGATTAATATTGGCATACGTTCCAACGGCACCAGAAATTTTTCCAAACTCCACTCCATAGGCGGCTTCCTTAAAACGCTCCAAATTTCGTCTCATTTCTTCATACCATAATGCAAGTTTTAAACCAAAAGTAGTCGGCTCCGCATGAACACCGTGCGTCCGTCCCATCATTACCGTATATTTATGTTCTATTGCCTTTACTTTTAATATATGTATAAAATTTTCAATATCGTTCATTAATATCCTATTTGCTTGCTTAAGCAAGTATGAGAGTGCAGTATCTACTACATCAGTGGATGTTAGTCCATAATGAACCCATTTCCTTTCTTCCCCTAAGCTTTCAGAGACGGCCCTTGTAAAGGCAACAACATCATGCCTCGTCTCTTGTTCAATTTCCTTTACTCTTTCCACCGAAAAGGTTGCATTTTGACGAATTTTTTGAACATCCTCTTTCGGTATTTCCCCTAACTCTGCCCAAGCTTCACATGCTAAAATTTCAACCTCTAGCCATGCTTTTAACTTATTATCTTCTTTCCATATGGAACCCATCTCTGGTCTTGTATAACGTTCTAGCATTATTGCTCCTCCAATACGATATGATTCTTGGTATAGCTCTTTACTACTCTATTAGTCGACCTTCAAATATGATTTGTTGCTTAACGGGTTTAACGCTTGAATTGCCCTCGGTATCAAATACTTCTTGAAAGACTGGTTTTTCAATCTTACCAATAGGTTCATAGCCTTCTTTTTTCATCCGTTCTAAGCATTGATCAATACTTTCATTATCTCCAAGCTCAAATCGCATTTTCCTTTTCTTTTGTTTCAAAAACTTTTCCACCTCTTTAACAAATGTAATAGGCACAAAAAAGCAGCACTATTATTTAATTTTCTCCAATTCTTTAAAAGAAATAGCATCTAATTATATAGTAGTAGAAAATACATGGAAATTAAAGGGGAATCTCGTTCGTTTGCACACGATAGATGTAATAATAGATTTTTGAGGAAACAATGACAATAGTTAGAAATAACCAGCTTTGTATTAATGATATATACAAAAAAAAGAACAGTTTTTACAACTGCTCTTTTCTTTGCCTGGCAACGTCCTACTCTCACAGGGGGAAACCCCCAACTACCATCGGCGCTGAGAAGCTTAACTTCCGTGTTCGGGATGGGAACGGGTGTGACCTTCTCGCCATAGTTACCAGACAAT
>NZ_JAOUSF010000003.1 GCF_025660475.1 Perspicuibacillus lycopersici | reverse complement strand
GCTAAGTAAGAACCCTTGAAGATGACAAGGTTGATAGGTCCGAGGTGGAAGTATGGTGACATATGGAGCTGACGGATACTAATCGTTCGAGGACTTAACCAAATGAAATGCTGAGGCGACTGCTCAGCGAGGTACGGACTGGAGCACTTCGCAATGAGATAAAGGAAGCACGATGAGCAGTATGCGAATCGATGTTGACTTATCGGAGTGGAGAAGTGTGAAGTACGCTAGTCGCTAGGAGCCGAAGCTAGACAGCACTGATTACTTTAGTTTTTTTACCTTACATTATCTAGTTTTCAAGGAATAAAAAAAATGAAATTTCCTCTTGCAAAAGTGAGGAAATCATGTATAATAATATTTGTCCTTAAAAAAATTGTCTGGTAACTATGGCGAGAAGGTCACACCCGTTCCCATCCCGAACACGGAAGTTAAGCTTCTCAGCGCCGATGGTAGTTGGGGGTTTCCCCCTGTGAGAGTAGGACGTTGCCAGGCAAATGGAGGTTTAGCTCAGCTGGGAGAGCACTTGCCTTACAAGCAAGGGGTCGGCGGTTCGATCCCGTCAACCTCCACCATTTATGCCGGCCTAGCTCAATTGGTAGAGCAACTGACTTGTAATCAGTAGGTTGGGGGTTCAAGTCCTCTGGCCGGCACCACTTATTTAGACAAACTATAATAATTGATAGAATGTCTGAGTCATTAGCTCAGTCGGTAGAGCATCTGACTTTTAATCAGAGGGTCGCAGGTTCGAATCCTGCATGACTCACCATTTGCGGGTGTGGCGGAATTGGCAGACGCACTAGACTTAGGATCTAGCGCCGCAAGGCGTGGGGGTTCGACTCCCTTCACCCGCACCATTTATAATATTGAATAGACATGTATTTATACTGCGGAAGTAGTTCAGTGGTAGAACACCACCTTGCCAAGGTGGGGGTCGCGGGTTCGAATCCCGTCTTCCGCTCCAATAAATATGTGCCGGGGTGGCGGAACTGGCAGACGCACAGGACTTAAAATCCTGCGGTAGGTGACTACCGTACCGGTTCGATTCCGGTCCTCGGCACCATATATTGCGCCCGTAGCTCAATTGGATAGAGCGTCTGACTACGGATCAGAAGGTTATGGGTTCGACTCCTATCGGGCGCGCCATTAAAACCAGCTAACGGGAAGTAGCTCAGCTTGGTAGAGCACATGGTTTGGGACCATGGGGTCGCAGGTTCGAATCCTGTCTTCCCGATATGAATATTAGTTAAATGGGGCCTTAGCTCAGCTGGGAGAGCGCCTGCTTTGCACGCAGGAGGTCAGCGGTTCGATCCCGCTAGGCTCCACCATTTTTAAAATTTTGGCGGTGTAGCTCAGCTGGCTAGAGCGTACGGTTCATACCCGTGAGGTCGGGGGTTCGATCCCCTCCGCCGCTATTTATAAAAGGACCTTTAGCTCAGCTGGTTAGAGCAGACGGCTCATAACCGTCCGGTCGTAGGTTCGAGTCCTACAAGGTCCACCATTAACATATATTATTTGGAGGAATACCCAAGTCCGGCTGAAGGGATCGGTCTTGAAAACCGACAGGCGGGTTAAACCGCGCGGGGGTTCGAATCCCTCTTCCTCCACCATTTAAATTTCCTTTCAGTACAATTTTAAACATATTATCGTCGCGGGGTGGAGCAGTCTGGTAGCTCGTCGGGCTCATAACCCGAAGGTCATAGGTTCAAATCCTATCCCCGCAATATATGGTCCGGTAGTTCAGTTGGTTAGAATGCCTGCCTGTCACGCAGGAGGTCGCGGGTTCGAGTCCCGTCCGGACCGCCATTATTAATAAAATATGAGTAAATATTATGGCTTGGTAGCTCAGTCGGTAGAGCAAAGGACTGAAAATCCTTGTGTCGGCGGTTCGATTCCGTCCCAAGCCACCACTCAAAAGCCAATAAATGGCGGCTATGGCGAAGTGGTTAACGCATCGGATTGTGGCTCCGACACTCGTGGGTTCGATTCCCACTAGTCGCCCCATTAAGATGCGGGTGTAGTTTAGTGGTAAAACCACAGCCTTCCAAGCTGTTGTCGTGGGTTCGATTCCCATCACCCGCTCCATTTATGGGCCTGTAGCTCAGCTGGTTAGAGCGCACGCCTGATAAGCGTGAGGTCGATGGTTCGAGTCCATTCAGGCCCATTAAAAATTTAATATTATTCCGCAGTAGCTCAGTGGTAGAGCTATCGGCTGTTAACCGATCGGTCGTAGGTTCGAGTCCTACCTGCGGAGCCAAGGAGAAGTACTCAAGTGGCTGAAGAGGACGGTTTGCTAAACCGTTAGATCGGGTTACCGGTGCGCGGGTTCGAATCCCGCCTTCTCCATTGTAATTTTGGCCCGTTGGTCAAGCGGTTAAGACACCGCCCTTTCACGGCGGTAACACGGGTTCGAATCCCGTACGGGTCATTAAGGAAAATCACGCTTTCTGAAAAGCGTGATTTTTTTTAGTTTACTAGAAATATAAAAGTTTTGTGATTACCTTTTCGGTGATTGCATATATAACGAAACAAACAGTTATTAAATACTCATTATTTATCATTATTTACTCCATTGTGCTGATTAATAGTTGTTTAGTCTTATGTTAGGTGGTTTAAGATTAGAAAGAACAATAGTAGCTATATAGGCAAAATAAATACACCAAGATTGTTCTTGGTGTATTGTTATTTATCCTTTGAAAAAGTATGAAAAAATGAATCCAATCGAAAGTAATAAACCGAATATAGTATTTGTTTGAGCTGTAGCTTTCATTGCTGGCATCATCTCGATTGCCATTGTTTTTCCAACGAACTTTTTCACTGCTTCATATGCTTTTGGAATGCTTAATAGTACAATCAATAACCATGGAGTTACATGATAAAATAATATAAGCGATAAAATCCAAACATAAGAAATAATAAAGGAAATCATAAGAATATTTATTGCGTTTTTTCTACCAACTAATATTGGTAATGTTTTTCTGCCGAATTCTTTATCACCATCTAAATCACGAATATTATTAGATAAGTTAATTGATCCTATTAAAATCGTGATTGGAATAGATACAAGAATACTTAGATTTGTAATAGTTCCCGTTTGAATGAAGAAAGAAATTAAAATAATATTAATTCCCATAAATAACCCGGACATTAATTCGCCGAATGGTGTATGTGATATTGGCAGTGGACCTCCAGTATATAAATAACCGACTAAAATGGATACAGTACCAATTAATCCAATCCACCAGCTACTATGCATACATATATATATTCCTAATAAAACGGATATTCCGCAAAGTGCCCAAGCAATGTTCATAATAACTTTTGGCTGAACACCGTCTCGTACAATGGTGCCTCCAATACCAACTGATTCCTCGTTATCTAATCCTCTTTTATGATCATAATACTCATTAAACATATTGGTTGCTGCTTGAATAAGAAGACTAGCAATCAGCATAGCAAAAAATAATCCGAAATGAATATCCGTTATTTCCAATGCCATTGCTGTACCTAACGTAACAGGTATAAAAGCAGCTGTTAATGTATGTGGACGGGTTAATCGCCACCATACTTTCCAGCCCCTTTTGTTTAGACCAGTTGGATTGGATTGAATCTCAGTTTGCATGAAACTCTCTCCCTACCTTTTAAATTTACAATAATAATGAATTTCTATCTTCAGTTTATGCAATATATGCCGTAGTGTCAATGGAATGATAGGCTTTATTAGTATAGTAAATTTTGAGAGTAATGGTAGTAATATTTCTTATTTCTATCCAGTAGATTTCCTTTAATAAATACTATTTTGTCAGATTGTTACTCCATCTATTCTTTTATATCAACGAAAACATAAAGAATATAGGAATAAAATACCGAATAGCGTCAAATTTTGAAGCATTTTGTTCCCCGGGAAATAAATTTTTGAAATACTATTTGTTTTTTATAGAAAAATATATAATATTTATTCCAAATGATAAAAGCTTTCATTGCATTAATATCTATCAACAATTGCATAGCAATCCTTTTATCATTGGAAAGTTTGCAAAAGTGACGTATTCCTGTAAAAATAGTATAGGGACGTATGAATTAAAATTATCTTTGTATAGGAAATAATATGGAAGGTAATTATTCTTTCAACATGAAATAAAAATCCTACCATAAGTAATGCAATTCATGTGGAACAAGCTAAAAAGTTTGGTAAAATAGTATTGGGCTTTTTAAATAAGAAAAGGAGGGACTCTCATGGTAAGAGAATGGATTAATGAACGTAAATATGAAGATATCTTATATGAAACATATAATGGGATAGCTAAAATAACCATTAATCGTCCTGAGGTTAGAAATGCGTTTCGTCCAAAAACAGTGATGGAGCTAATTGATGCATTTAGTTATGCACGTGATGATTCCAAAATAGGAGTTATTGTTTTAACAGGTGCAGGAGATAAAGCATTCTGTTCTGGTGGAGATCAAAAGGTACGCGGACATGGTGGATATGTTGGCGAAGATCAAATCCCACGTTTAAACGTATTGGATTTACAACGATTAATTCGTGTGATTCCAAAACCAGTAATTGCAATGGTTGCTGGCTATGCAATTGGTGGAGGTCATGTTTTACATATTGTTTGTGATTTAACGATTGCAGCAGATAATGCAATTTTTGGACAAACAGGTCCGAAAGTTGGAAGCTTTGATGGAGGATATGGTGCAGGTTATTTAGCGAGAATAGTTGGTCATAAAAAAGCTCGTGAAATTTGGTTCTTGTGCCGTCAATACAATGCACAAGAAGCATTAGATATGGGATTAGTAAATACAGTTGTACCATTGGAGCAGTTAGAAGATGAAACAGTAAAATGGTGTGAAGAAATACTTGAAAAGAGCCCTACTGCATTACGTTTCCTAAAAGCCGCATTCAATGCGGATTCCGATGGAATAGCAGGTATACAACAATTGGCTGGAGACGCAACATTACTTTACTATACTACGGAAGAAGCAAAAGAAGGTCGCGACGCATTTAAAGAAAAACGTAAACCGGATTTTGATCAGTTTCCACGTTTCCCTTAATAACATAGGGAATAAAAAAACAGCTTAATTAATTATTAAGCTGTTTTCCTATAGTACTAGTAAGGGAGTGGTAATAATGTCTTCCTTAGAGAAGATGCCTAATTGGCTATTAAATCGTGCATATTTAACCCCGAATCGAAAAGCATTGGTTTTTAAAGATAAGGAGTTAACGTTTAAAGAGCTTTGTGATTATTCCTTAAGTATGGCACGGAAACTTACAGCCTGTGGGATAAAGCGCGGTGATCGAACAGCAGTTTTATTGAATAACCATATGGATTTCGTTCTCGTCCTTTATGCGCTACAGTTAATCGGCTGTCCTGTAGTATTATTGAATGTTCGATTGACCAATAGAGAATTGGCCTTTCAAATAGATGACAGTGAAGCTGTACATTTAATTACACAAATGGAGTTTGAGAGCATTGCCGTTAAATTAAATGGTCAAACTGGCATTCATACAATTTACAAGGAACAATTGATAGCGGCAAATGAAGTTGATTTTGAAATTGTTACTGAATTTAATTTACAGGATGTCTGTACCATTATGTATACATCTGGAACGACTGGTTTTCCAAAAGGAGTTATTCAAAGCTTTGGAAATCACTGGTGGAGTGCCATTGGCTCTGCACTTAATTTAGGATTGCATGACCAGGATGCATGGCTAGCAGCAGTACCTCTTTTCCATGCTAGTGGTTTTTCGATATTAGTTCGTAGTATGGTCTATGGAATTCCGGTCATTTTATTTGAAAAGTTTGATGAGCAGCAGATAAATCTTGCATTAATGGAAGGAAAGGCTACAATTATTTCTGTTGTAACCTCCATGCTTCAAAATATGATTCGTGATTTAGGGGAGAAGACGTATTCGCCTAGCTTCCGTTGTATGTTAATTGGTGGAGGGCCGGTACCATTATCACTATTGCAAGTATGTAAAAATAAGAATATTCCTGTGTTTCAAACGTATGGGATGACAGAAACCGCATCTCAAATTGTTACATTAACGCCAGAGGATAGTTTAGCCAAGCTCGGTTCTGCCGGAAAACCATTATTTTTTTGTCAAGTCCGAATTGATAAAGATGGAGTTGCAGCAATGCCGAATGAAATAGGTGAAATTGTTGTAAAAGGTCCAAATGTCACTTACGGCTACTATAATCGGGAGGATGCGAATAAAAGGAGCTTCACTAACGATGGATGGTTTTATACAGGTGATGTAGGTTACATGGATGAAGATGGATTTTTGTTTGTTATTGATAGAAGGTCTGATTTAATTATTTCTGGTGGTGAAAATATTTATCCTGCAGAAATAGAAAATATAATTCTTTCCCATCCTGCAATAAAGGAAGCAGCAGTAATCGGAATGGATGACGAAACATGGGGACAAGTTCCTTGTGCTTTTTATGTCGTTGCGAACAATGCTGAGATTAGTGGGGAGCAGTTAGCACAATTTTGTCAGCCACATTTAGCGAAATATAAAGTACCGAAAAAATGGATACAAATAAATGAATTGCCAAAAACCGCTTCGAATAAAGTAATGAGGAAAAGCTTAAGCAAATTCCTTTCATAGAAAAAAGTGGTCCAAAATTAATTGGACCACTTTTTCAATACTTTATAAATCATCTACTGGTTTAAATGTTTTACAGTCAGTTTGTCTGCTATGCTCGGCAGTTTTACCAAAATGACTAACTACATAAATTTGATCGGCACTACATTTATTTCCTGTTTCCCAAAAGACACAGTTATTAACTTCACATAGAACATCTTTAGCCATCAACTATCACTCCTAGGTAAGGATTCATAATTAGTTTCCTCTTTACCTAATTCGATAATGCTAGTAAATATTAGTTATTTAATGCCTGCTTTAATGTATTTAAGTTTTGCTCCATTATGGAAAAATAATCTGCATTGTTCTCGATATCTTTTTCCGTTAATACAGACAGATTATGGATAGGAAGTGGTGTAACATTTGCTTCTTTTTTTACAACATCAATTAATTTATTATTAATGTTTTGCTCCACTAAAATATAATTTAGGTTTTGTTCTTGTACTTCTTCGATAATATGCTGTAGTTGTTTTTGGGATGGCTCATCTGTACTAGACATTCCGGATATACTTAATTGTTCAATGCCATATCGTAGTTCCCAATAGCCATAAGCAGCATGAGTTACAATAATATGGTTAGTTTTCATATTTTTCGTAACTTCCACAAATTCATCATTTAACATATCTAATTGTTTAGCAACGGTCGCGTAATTATCCTCAAAATATTGCTTTTGTTCTGGAATGGCTTCAATTAAAGTGTCCTTAATGACTTCAGCAAGCTGTTTAGCATATACAGGATCTAGCCAAATATGAGGGTTTACTGTCCCGTGATTATGCTCATCATGTCCTTCTTCTTCATCCTGTTCCTCTTCATGTGTTACTTCTGGTAGCTGTACAAATTCCCCAGTCGCAACAACGTTAACTCCTTCATCTTGCAGGATTGGTTTTGTTTTTTCGACAAACCCTTCTAATCCATAACCAATATAAAAGAAGATATCCCCTCCAGCCATATTAATTATGTCTTTTTGGGATGGTTCAAATGTATGCTCATCCATACCAGGTGGATAAATAGTCTCCACATCGACATATTCTCCGCCAATTTTTTCTGCAAAATCCTTTAATGGATATACAGTAGTATAAATTTTTAATTTTCCATCGGCTTTATTTTTAAGTGAATCATTATCATTGCCACATGCAGATAAAAAGGTAACAATTGCAATAAGAAAAATGGTAAAAAACAGTTTATATTTAACCATCTATGTAGTCCTCCCTAAATAGAACAAATCGTATTCATTCCGATTTATAAATCCCTTTGTATAATACATGAATATTTTTCACTTGGCAAGGAAAAAATAAAAAGCTTCCATTAGAAGCTTTTCATCAATCATAGTATATGCTTGGTTTTCCTCTTTTAATTGGTTAAAAATGAAAGGAAATTTCCAAAAGCACCGATATTTACCACATTAATTTTTATGTTATTTTGTATTTTTTTGCGGAAAGTTCCACTCCAATGGAACCGGATCGAACCCACCAGGATGAAATGGATGGCATTTCAATATCCGAACAATTGTCAACCAACCACCTTTTAAAACGCCAAACCTTTCAATAGCTTCTATTCCATAATTTGAACAGGTTGGGTGAAAGCGACAGCTAGGTGGTTTTAGTGGAGATATTCCCTTTTGATAAAAACGAATAAATTTTAGTACTAATTTTTTGATCATGTATAGGCGACATCCTTTAAAAGATCTTTGTATTGTCTATTTTTTCCAAAGAAAATTCATTTATATCTTTTTTCTATACATAATTGTATCATGTTAAGAAAAAATTAGATAATAACGAGTTTGTAAATACTAATTTCTTATTTGGAGGTACGGATAAAATGAATTCACCTTTACATCAAACAATGAATTCCCTCATTGCTAATTTTCAAGTAATGTATACAAAACTTCATCATTTCCATTGGTTTGTTAAAGGTCCGCATTTCTTTAATCTACATGAAAAATTTGAGGAGCTTTATAATGAAGTAACAGAGCATGTAGATGATATTGCAGAGCGTATATTAACCTTGCAGGAAAAGCCAATTTCAACATTAAAGGAATGTTTATCGCTTGCAACGATTAAAGAAGCAATTGGAATAGGCAAAGATTTAGAAATGGTAGAAGAAGTACTTCAAGATTTTCAAACAATCGATAAGCAATTGCTACAAGGGATAAAAGAAGCAAGCGCTGAAGGGGACGAAGGAACGGTAGATTTACTATTAGGGATTAGTAAAAAATTAGAAAAGCACTCCTGGATGTTACGTGCGTTTCTTGAAAAGTAAAAGATCAAATAAGTGAAAGAACCGCCACTATATTTCACATAGTGGCGGTTCGCTTCATTTCTATACAGTTAATGGAGAAAGGTTGATTTATCCGACAATGTTTCTTCTCCATTTTGTGTGTTAATCATTTTCTTACGTAACTCTGTAACTAAATAGTTTCCGGTAATGTGATAAAGCTCTTCTTTATTTAGCTCGGCGAGAATTAATAGCATATCTTCCCGAGAAAAATCTTGTAGCAAGGAAGCGACTAATAAATCAATATCCTCATCATCAGCAGTAAGTTTATTCTTATAGTATTCAAATAATTCGTCTATAAATTTCATTGTACTACCCCTCCATTTATATGACAGGTGCTAATATATAGGAAATATTCTGCGTCTTATTAATCTCTCTTCTTTTACCCAATTCTTTATGCTCTTAAACATTGCATGATGATTTTTTTCTATATTGGAGAATCTACAGTAATTTTCATTTTTAAGCATAAAAGATAGAATTTGTGGGATAACATAAATAAATTTATCGAATGATATCATTAGGAGAAATTGGTGATAGGATGGATAAGGAGAAGTATTATATTAATGTTGCTAGTGGTGAAATAAGTCGTAATAAGACGGCGAGTAGCTGGCATTTTGAAATTGAGGCGACTGCAGAAGAAATAAAACACTTACGGGAATTGTTTCGAACGATGGATTCCGCGAATTTACAGAGTTTTGTCAGATCGCATATTCCGTTTTTGGAATATCATGTCGATCCCGAAAATGATATCTATGACTCGGGAATTATTCAGGTTTATAAAATGATTTATCAGCTAGGAAATCAAGAAACAAAACAACAAATTAGAGAAATGGGAATTTTATTTGGTGGCAATGACCATTTATGAGAGATACCTCCTTTTCAAATTAAACAGAAGGTACACAGGAAAAGGAATCTGTGTACCTCCTTCGTTTTTATTTAATATTGGGCATCAACGGAATTATCAAGTACTTCTTGAGGGACTGTAATCTTTTCTAAGCCATTAATATTTGTATAAGTTGCACTCGTTGATTGTTGAATCGTTATTTCGTCACCTTCCATTGCCATTTTCATAGTTAACTTCATATCTACTTTGTTAGGCAGGAATGTTTCTTTATCAATATGCATGATATAATCGAGTTGTTCAATATTCATATTGTTGAGTATTTCCTCGCCTATTAATTCCTCATCCAGCATATCTCCAGAGAGTTCTTTTACAATATCGAGTAATTTTTCTCCAGAAGTCTTTAATGTTAAAATATATTCTGTACTATTTTGTTGGAAAGAAAAATCATCAACAAATTCTTTAAATTGGTTTAGCTGTACACTTGGATCTGTTTGTTCCTCTGATAGCTGCATCACTTCATTGAACATTTCTTCCGGCATTTTTGCCCATTGATTGGTTGTTGAGTCATATACGAAAAAGCCATCTTCGGTAAAATAGGATTCCATTGCAACGTTTTGTCTAAAATCCCCCATATTCATATCTATGCTCATATCTTGATAAAGGCTCATCGGTTCATTAATTATATCCATATCCGCTTGAATGCTTGTCGAAACTGTTTCATCAGGTGCTGAACTAATACTCATATCTTGATCCATTACCATATTTAATGTAAAGCTATCAAGCGTATTCGAAGCATTTAATGTTTTGTCAAACACTTCTTGTAATGTTAATTCCTGCTCCTGTTTATTGCCAGCATTTTTTTCGTTATTTGTTGGCTCTGCCGTTTGATTACATGCTGTTACCATGAACATAACCAAACCAAATACTGTAGTTGCAATTAATTTTTTCATCCAATACACTCCTTATTCTTTTCTACCCCAACACCTAGTGTACGATGGGCTGGCAATAAAAGATTCAATAAAATCATTATCTTTAAGTAATTGAATCTTTAGACCTATTATAATCGGCTGAAGTGATGGATCTTGTTTCCTATTTATTTGGTGTACTTCTCTATGTATGCTAGGATTATAGAGATTGATAGATTGGAGAGGGGATTGTAATGGAAACATTTCATGATATCAATGGGAAC
Source organism: Perspicuibacillus lycopersici (assembly GCF_025660475.1). Classification (GTDB taxonomy): domain Bacteria; phylum Bacillota; class Bacilli; order Bacillales; family Caldibacillaceae; genus Perspicuibacillus; species Perspicuibacillus lycopersici. Next base: position 789,187 of record NZ_JAOUSF010000003.1, on the reverse strand, counting down.
ACAATTCATCTTGCTTTTGAAAGGGATGCTTTTGAAATAAAAGCAAAGCATGTATGGGTTATTTGCTTCTATAATGGGCAATGGTTATTAACAAAGCATAAAGTTCGTGGGTTAGAATTTCCTGGAGGTAAATTAGAATGTAATGAAACATTAGAAGAAGCGGCAATTAGGGAGGTATTTGAAGAAACGGGTGGAATCGTGACGGAATTACATTATATTGGTCAATATAAAGTAATAGAAAAAGAGAATGAATTTCTGAAAAATATTTATTTCGCTAACATCCATGCGATCAATAAAAACGAGCAATATTTTGAAACCGATGGTCCAGTATTAGTAAGTGGTAATTTAACAGCTGATGAATTAAATGAAGAATACAGCTTTATTATGAAGGATTTAGTATTACAAAAATGTTTAGCATATATCCGAAAAAATCTACTCAATGAATGATACTGAAATCCTTTCTAGAGGAAATCTCGTTACCGGTGATTCCCTCAAGAAAGATGCGCTATTAAATTTCGATAGTCCAAGCAAAGCTATCTTCCATTTTCCCAAATTGAATATTCGTAATGGTTTCATATAATTTTGCCGTAAATTCACCAGTTTCAAAGTTATTGATTGTCATCACATGATCTTCCCACTTCAGTTCCCCAACTGGAGAAATTACTGCTGCAGTCCCTGTTCCAAATACTTCTTCTAAGTGGCCATCTTGATAGGCCTTATAAATATCTTCTATTGATAAGGTTTCCTCATGAACAGGGATTCCCCATGATTTTATTAATTCTAAAACAGTATCACGTGTGACACCGGCTAATATACTTCCATTTAATTTTGGAGTATAAACTTCTCCGTTTATTTTGAAGAAAATATTCATACTTCCTACTTCTTCAATATATTTTTTCTCTTTTCCATCTAGCCATAGTACTTGGTCATATCCTAAACTGTTGGCTTTTTGCTGTGCAGACATACTTGCTGCGTAATTTCCAGGTGTTTTCGTATGTCCGACTCCACCAGGTATTGCACGAACATATTCATCTTCAACATAGATTTTTACTGGCATTAATTGTTTCCCCGAGTAATAAGCACCTACAGGAGATAAAATGATAATAAACTTGTATTCATGTGCTGGTCGAACGCCTAAATATGGCTCTGTAGCAATAACAAATGGTCTTATATATAAGGAAGTACCATTTAATGTCGGTACCCAATCTTTTTCAACTTCTAGTAAAGCTAAAAGAGCGTCCATCGCAATGGTAGGATCAATTGTTGGTATACAAATTCTTTCGCATGAATGATTTAATCGTGCCACATGCTTATTGGCACGAAACAATAAGGTTCTGCCATCATTTGTTTTATAAGCCTTCAATCCTTCAAAGACAGCCTGTCCATAATGAAATATAAAAGCGGAAGGTGACAATTCCAATGGCGCAAATGGCGTGATTTTTGCTGCATGCCAACCGTTTATCAAATCATAGTCCATAGTAAACATGTAGTCGGTAAAATATTTACCAAATCCTAATTCTTTTGGATTCGGTTTTTGTTTTAACTGGGGTGCCTTAATAAACTCGATCTCGCTGACTTGCTTCATTATGCAATCTCTTCCTTTAGTAATAAAGTTTTGAAAATAATTTTATATACAAATAGTTAGTAAGTCAAGGGCACCTGATAGTTTTGTTTAAATTATTATACTTTTCTGCAAAAGTATCCCCTTACATTATTAATAGCTAATTTCGTAAAGTCTGTAGTTACAAGAACGGAAAATTTTAAAAAATACACCTCGGGCAAAATACATTACCCAAGGATTATCCATTCTTTAATAGTTTTTGTTCGATTACCTCGACGAGCTTATACATGATGGTTGCAAAGACGGCAATTACTAATAATGATAAGAGAACTAGTGTGAAATTAAACACCTGGAATCCATATATAATTAAATAACCTAATCCTTGCTTGGAAACAAGGTATTCCCCTACAATTACCCCAACCCATGACAACCCAACATTTACTTTTAACGTAGAAATAATGGTTGGGAACGAGGAAGGAAGAATTGCTTCTTTAAAGCATTGAAATTTCGTAGCTCCAAAGGATTGAAGCACCTTTACATAATTTGGATCGACCTCACGAAAAGATGAATAAATGACAATCGTTGTAATAATGATTGTTACCAATACTCCCATTGCAACGATGGATGTCATATTCGGACCAAGCGCAACAATTAGAATCGGACCAAGTGCCACCTTTGGCATAGCATTTAAGATAACTAAATAGGGTCCGAATATTTTTGATAGTGTATTGGACCACCAAAGAATGGCGGCAAAAATGGTACCTCCTAATGTTCCAATGATAAAACCAAGAAAGGTTTCAAAAACTGTCGTCCATATGTGAGGGAAAAGAGAGCCATCGCTTACTTTATCGAGAAATAAATTCCAAATAGTTATTGGTGAACTGAAGATTAAAGGATCAATCCATTTAAAGTGACTAGCCACTTGCCAAAAAAGGAAGAAAGCCAAAAAGATTAGAATTTGGAAGAATAGTACCCAGCGCTTCTCCTTACGTAATTGATTTCGGTATTGCTGATGGAGGAGCGGGACATTAATTTTTTCCTTCAAGGCTTTCCAACTCCTTCCAAATGATGGTAAATAGTTCATTGTATTGTTCAGAATTTCGGATTTCTAACGGGGATAATTGTCTAAGCTCCTTTGGAACGGTAAATACTTGAGCGACTTTTCCTGGACCCTTTGAAAGTAAATAAATTCGATCACTCATGGCGATGGCTTCACCAATATCGTGAGTCACAAGTACTGCAGTTTTATGAAATTGCTTTAACGTAAGGTATACAAGTTCTTCTAATGTTAATTTTGTTTGATAATCTAGTGCAGAAAATGGTTCATCAAGTAAGAGGAGCTTTGGATCTGTTGCTAATGTACGTACTAATGCTACTCTTTGACGCATTCCTCCAGATAGCTGAGATGGATATTGGTCCTTCACATTCGATAAGCCAATTTTCTTTAATAACGACAATGTTTTTATTTTTGTTTTATTTGTTAATTGATTCGTTAATTTAAGTCCGAGAAAAATATTCTCCTCAATCGTTTTCCATGGGAACAAATAATCCTGTTGCAGCATATAGCCAGTTTTTTTATTTTTCATATGAATCGGTTCATTATCCAATATAACAGTTCCAACGGTTGGTTTAATTAAGCCGGCAATGATGGAGAGTAAGGTTGTTTTTCCACATCCACTTGGACCGATAATGGAAATAAATTCACCCTCATTGACGGTGAGGCTTATATCATGAAGCGCGGTTGTACTTGTTTGTTTGGAAAAGTAAACATGAGATACATCCTGAATCGTTAGAAAATTCATATACAACCTCCTTACGAATAAAAAGTAAAAATAGGTATCAATTGATCTACTAAACTACCTATTGCTTACAAGCCATGTTAGCTTTTTAACAATGTGTACAAAATGGATGAATACCTATCATTTATTGAGATATTGACTATTCCTATATTTGGTTTATTCAGTTACCATTTCTGCAAATTCTGTATTCACAAAATCCTCATAGTTCAATCTTTCTGGAAGTTCGCCAGCTTCATCCATGATGTTTTGCAAGTTATCCCATTCATCATTATCTAAAATTGGATTTTCAGCGAAGGAATTTTGACTTTTATAACGTTCTACAGAGGAGGTAATTATGTCTAACTCTGTATCCTCAAAAAATGGTTGAATGGCCTTTGCTACTTCCTCAGCAGACTGTTCATATACCCATTGCTGTGCTTTGTAAATTGCGCGTGTAAATTTTTCTGCAACTTCCTTTTGCTCATTTAGAAAGCTTTCCTTAGCCATAAATACAGTGTATGGGACATGACCGCTTTCTGTTCCAAAGGAGGCTACTATATACCCAATTCCTTCTTTCTCGAACACGCTTGCTTGTGGTTCAAATAACTGAACAAAATCACCAGTACCGGAAGCAAATGATGTTGAAATGTTCGCAAAGTCAATGTTTTGAATTAGCTCTAAATCATTGTGTGGATCAATTCCATGTTTTTTTAATACAAATTCACCAACCATTTGTGGCATGCCACCTTTACGTTGACCAAGAAAAGTGGTGTCCTCTAGCATATCCCAAGTGAAATTATCGATTTTTTCGCGTGAAACTAAAAAGGTTCCATCCGTTTGGGTAAGCTGTGCAAAATTAATGATTGGATCATCCGTTCCTTGGGCATTAACATAAATACTTGTTTCGGAACCTACAAGTGCAATGTCAATGCCATCAGAAATTAGTGCGGTCATCGTTTTATCTCCACCTGGAATCGTACTTAATTCCACGTCAAGACCTTCTTCTTCAAAAAATCCCTTTTCCAGTGCAACATATTGTGGTGCATAAAAAATGGAGCGGGTAACCTCACCTATTTGCACTTTTTGTAACGATTCTTTCGAGCTATTACAAGCTGTTAATCCAATGATGAAAACGAAAGACAATAGAATAAGCACACTCATTTTTAGCCATTTTCTCATGTTATTTCCCCCTGCATCGAAGATTCTTCCTTTGCATGAATCTGTTGTGATAGGATATCGTATGAATAACGAAAAAATGTGTGAATGCCTAGAAAAAAATCATTGGCAAAAGGGGGTAACAAAATGAATGGACAAATAACTGATTGCTATCCGTTCCCATCTCCACACCCGAAAATTGCACTTTATTATGTTACATACCTTTCCGACGGACTACGTGTAAAAGGGCTACTGGCAGAACCGAAAGCTGGTGATACGTATGATGGTTTCCTTTATTTACGAGGTGGGATTAAAAATGTTGGAAAGGTTCGTCCTAGTCGAATTACTCAATTTGCTTCCGAAGGTTTTATCGTATTTGCCCCTTTTTACAGAGGCAATCAAGGTGGAGAAGGCGATGAGGATTTTGGAGGAGACGATCGTTATGATGCATTTAGTGGGTTCGAATTATTAGTAAACCACCCACGAGTGAAAGAAAAAAGAGTTCATATATTTGGGTTTTCTAGAGGCGGTATTATGGCTATATGGACAGCGCTACAATATTCAAATGCAACGTCCATCGTTACATGGGGTGGCGTTTCCGATGTTATTTTAACCTATGAAGAGCGGGAGGAATTAAGAAGAATGATGAAACGGGTGATTGGCGGAACACCTTGGAAAAATCCTGAAGGCTATCAAAATAGAACCCCGCTTTATCATCTAGAAAAATTAAATGCTCCATTACTTATTATTCATGGAAAAAAAGATCGTAATGTTTCCATTGAACACGCGATTCTTCTTGAAAAACTGGCAATCACTCATGGAAAAAAAGTAGAAACTTGGTACTTCGAGGAATTTACTCATTATTTCCCTCCGCAAGTCAATCGTAATGTAGTAAGAGAGCTATCTGCATGGATGAAAAAGCAAACTTAATTACGGTTACATTTTTTTTGGATTTAATGAATAACAATAGAAATATAATGAAAAATTTGGTACATTTTAGCTATAGATGATGAAGGAAGGTAGTGTGAAATATGAGTATGCCCATTCAATTAAACACACTAATCATAACAGAAGGAAAAGAAAAACGATTAGAGGATAATAATTTCCAAATTCAGTTTGATGGCTATCATTTGTATCCTTTAAATACTCCTCTCGCTGTACAAAGAGCTATTAACGAGGAGGTAATAGGGGAAGGAAGTATTAGTAAATTAGTGCTAACAGATGAGAAAACGACGATCATCTACAAGCTAACATCGTTAAAGAGTACAAATTAATGCCCGAATGAAAGAAAAAGCTGATACATAAGGAAATACATATGAGTGTATTGCATAAGATGGTTAATAAACCATCTATTTTTTATATCAAAAATTTATAATTAATTATAAAAATCGATTGAAAGCAACACTTTATTTACAGATTATTGTATATTAAAAATAAAATTTAATATTTTTCGACATTTTTTTCTTGCATTTTCAATTAATCTATCTTAATCTAATAAATATAAAATTTTTCGGAACATTCCGTGATAGATTGATTAGTTAATCACTATATAGTTCTAATATTATTTTTCTAAAATAGTTGGATAAAGTTTTGCAGACATATTTATATAAAATTATTAGTTGGAATGGTATAGAATATTTTATCAGAAAATAAATTACTATCATAAAAAAATATTTTGTTAGAAGAAACAAAAAAGTATTGCAAATGAAATAAAAATGTAATAACATTTTATTCAAGTAAATAATTAAATTTATAAAATTATCAAACAATTACTCTTGCAAAAAGAAAATGCTAGGAGGTAAGGATATTGTCGAAACAACCGCTTTTAAAAATTAACAACTTATCAACTTCGTTCCGAATAGGTGATGACTATTACGCGGCGGTTGATGATGTTTCATTAACGGTTAATGAAAATGAAGTAGTTGCAATCGTTGGTGAATCAGGTTGTGGAAAGAGTGCATTGGCACTTTCCATCATGCAATTACATCCACAAGAGCGGACGAAAATGGCGGGTGAAGTTTTATTTAATGGTAAAAACCTTCTATCATTATCTGTCTCTGAAATGAACAAGGTACGCGGAAAAGATATGGGGATGATTTTCCAAGATCCATTAACCGCTCTAAATCCGTTAATGCGTGTAGGGCAACAAATTGAAGAAAGTATGAAAAATCATTTGCAGCTATCGGATGCGGAAATGAAAAAACGTTCCTTAGAATTATTAAATAAGGTAGGAATTCCTAACCCTGAGCGGACCTATATGCAATACCCGCACGAGTTGTCTGGTGGGATGAGACAACGGGTAGTTATCGCAATTGCCATCGCATGTGAGCCAAAATTTTTAATAGCGGATGAGCCAACAACCGCACTTGATGTTACGATTCAAGCACAAATATTAGACTTAATGCGTGATTTACAGTCGCAGATGAAAACTGGAATTATCTTAATTACACATGATTTAGGGGTAGTTGCAGAAATGGCTGATAAAGTAGCCGTAATGTATGCTGGTGAAATCGTTGAGTTTGCAGATGTTTCTACATTATACAATAATCCTTTACACCCATATACAAGATCATTATTTAACTCCATTCCTTCTGCAGCACACGGACAGGATCGATTACATGTAATTCAAGGGATTGTACCTTCCTTAAAAAATTTACCAAGAACTGGTTGCCGGTTCTCAGAGCGGATCCCATGGATAGATAGTGCTACACATGAGGAGCATCCAGCACTACATGAAGTGGAAAAAGATCATTTTGTTCGCTGCTCTTGCTACCAGCATTTTCATTTTCCAAAAGATGCGGAGGACTTAAAATATGACATTTCTTAAATTGGAGAATTTAAAAGTTTACTATCCGGTACGCGGTGGATTTTTTAAGCGAGTAGTAGATAATGTTAAGGCAGTAGATGATATTACATTGGAATTAAAAGAAGGAGAAACATACGGATTAGTTGGTGAATCTGGTTGTGGAAAATCAACCACTGGTCGTACATTACTTGGCCTAAATAAAGCTACATCAGGAAAAATAATTTTCAATGATGTGGATTTACTTAGTCTAAATAGAAGAGAGTATAGCCAATATCGAAAAGATATTCAAATGATATTCCAAGATCCATATTCTTCTTTAAACCCTAGAAAGCGTGTAATTGATATTATTGCTGAGCCGATTCGTAATTTTGAAAAACTTTCCTCAAAGGAAGTAAAACGAAAGGTTCAGGAAGTTTTAGAAAAAGTTGGCTTAAGTCCGGAGTCCATTTATAAGTATCCACATGAATTTTCTGGTGGACAAAGACAACGGATTGGCATTGCCCGGGCACTTACGTTAAACCCGAGATTGATTGTAGCAGATGAACCTGTCTCTGCCTTGGATGTATCGGTTCAAGCCCAGGTTTTGAACTTTATGAAAGATATTCAAAAAGAATTTAATTTAACGTACTTATTCATTAGTCATGATTTAGGGATAATCCGACATATGTGTGACCGCATTGGGATCATGTATAAAGGTCGCATAGTAGAACAAGGCACGACAGAAGATATTTATGAAAATCCTCAACATATTTATACGAAACGATTATTATCTGCAATTCCAGATATAAATCCTGATAATCGAGACAAACATATGGCGTTCCGAAAACAGGTTGATGCAGAATTTAACAATAGCTTTAATCAATATTTTGACACTGAGGGAAAAATCGTAGATTTAAGACCATTGTCAGAAACACACTCAGTTGCACTACCGTAGGAAGGAGCGTATATCATGTTAAAGTTTATTATCAGAAGATTCTTAGTAATGATTCCTCAGTTAGCACTATTGAGTATTTTAATATTTTTATTAGCAAAGGCAATGCCTGGAGATGCTTTAACAGGATCGATGCAGGCTAACCCTAACTTGGATCCAAAAGTATTTGAAGAATTACGTGAAAAATTAGGATTAAATGATCCATGGTATGAACAATATGGACGTTGGATAGGAAATTTATTCCAAGGAGAATTAGGAATGTCCTATATTCATAAAGTGGACATTGCTGATTTACTAGGGGATAGAATGGCAAATACCTTTTGGCTAGGATTGGTTACATTAATATTTACTTATTTAATTGCAGTTCCACTAGGTGTGGTTGCCGGACGATGGAATGAATCATGGGCTGATAAATTGATCGTTGGTTATAACTATGTAAGCTTTGCAATCCCACTCTTTGTTTTTGCATTAATTATGTTGTTTATCTTTGGCTTTGGCTTACATTGGTTCCCAATAGGAGGAAGTGTAGATGTAACAGTTGAGAAAGGAACGTTTGCTTATTTCCTTAGCAGAATTCATCATCTGTTATTACCAGCCATAACGGCTGCATTATTATCTACTGTTGGTACGATTCAATATTTGCGAAATGAAATTATTGATACAAAATTAAAAGATTTTGTTAAAACTGCAAGAGCTAAAGGTACACCAGAAAAGAAAGTATACTCAAGACATATTTTTCGAAATTCCTTATTGCCAGTTGCAGCATTTTTAGGCTATGACATTGTATTTATTATTGGTGGTTCGGTCTTTATCGAACAAATATTTAGTTACCCTGGATTAGGACAATTATTTATCAGTTCCATAAATCAACGGGATTTCAGTGTTGTAAATATATTAGTTATGTTGTTTGGCTTCCTATCAATTTTAGGAACGTTAATATCAGACATCATCCTAAGCATCGTTGATCCGCGGATTCGAATTGATTAATAATTGGACAAATTAGGGGGGGTAAAAATGAGTACACCAATTGTTGAAAAAAATAATATTTCCTTACAACAACAGAAAACCCCATCAGGTTTTAGTGTTATTGTGAGAGAGTTTGCTAAGGATAAACTCGCATTATTTTCATTAGTTCTCTTTTTAGGTATTGTTCTATATGTATATATATATAGCTTTATGTTGGACCAGGAAGCAATTACAAGGGTTGATTTATTTAATATCTTTGCAGAACCAAGTTCTGTTTATTGGCTTGGTACAGATTATGGTGGTAGAGATGTATTTGGTCAGCTGATTATTGGGGCCAGAAACTCTTTGACAATAGGTATTGTTATCACAGTTTTAACAGCAATCATTGGTTTAGTTCTTGGCTTACTTGCAGGATATTTTGGTGGTTGGGTAGATAATGTAATCATGCGTACGGTTGATTTCATCTTGGTATTACCAACAACAATGATCATTATCGTATTTGTGGTAATTGTGCCAGAGTTTAATGTTGCTAATTTCATATTTATTATGAGTATCTTTTATTGGACTGGTAAGGCAAGACTTATCCGGTCAAAAACATTAGCAGAACGTGAGCTAGATTATGTCTCTGCTTCGAAAACACTTGGAACTCCAAACTGGAAAATTATGCTATTCCAAGTGCTTCCGAATTTAAGTTCCATTATCATTGTTAACATGACATTGAATCTTGCAGGAAATATTGGAATCGAAACTGGTTTAACCTACTTAGGATTTGGTTTACCAGAAAGTACACCAAGTCTTGGGACATTAATCAGCTATTCCAGTAATCCCGATGTTATGGAAAATAAATGGTGGGTTTGGTTACCTGCAGCATTACTGATTTTAGTAATGATGCTGTGTATAAATTTTATCGGTCAAGCGTTAAAACGTGCAGCCGATGCAAGACAAAGACTAGGTTAAAAGGGGGAAAAACAGATGAAAAAAGGCAAATGGAAGTTTTTAAGCCTTCTTATCGTCCTAGGATTACTACTTTCTGCGTGTAGTAGTGGTACTAGCGGTAAAAAGAGTGAGGGACAAGAAGGGCAAGGTAGTGAACCTGAATTAGTAGATCCATCTTCCTTCCCTAAAACTGTTGTAAACGAAGAGACAGAGATTGATGGAGGTTCTTTAACTTATGCATTAGTTTCAGATACCGCTTTTGAAGGTATTTTAGACTATGCGTTCTATGAATCGTCTCCAGATGCAGAAGTAATAAGCTTTTTTGCAGAACCAATTTTCGCTTACGATGCTAACTATCAAATTACAAATGATGGAGAGTCAGCTGCAAAATTTGAGATGTCAGAAGATGGAAAAACAATGACTGTTACTATCCAAGATGGAGTAACATGGCATGATGGTGAACCTTTAAAAGCTGAGGATTATGCATTTTCATTCGAAATCATTGGACACCCTGATTATACAGGAGTACGTTATGGTGATGCTTTAATCTCTGGTATTGTAGGGATGGAAGATTATCATAATGGAAAAGCTGATACAATTTCTGGTATTAAAATCTTAAATGATAAACAATTAACAATTACTTGGGAAGAAGCAAATCCTTCTTTATTATCAGGTATTTGGTCTTATGCTGAGCCAAAACATCATTTTGAAGGAATTGAAATCGGTGACTTAGCTTCTTCTGATAAAATTCATACAGATTTACTTGGTTTCGGACCATTTAAGGTAACAAATATCGTTCCTGGTGAATCCGTTGAATATGAAGCATACGAAAACTATTATGGTGGAGCTCCAAAACTTGATTCTGTAGTATTAAAAGTGGTGAGTCCTACTACTATTGGGGAAGCAATTAAAAAAGGTGATGTAGATATAGCGTCATTCCCAACAGATCAATATGATAAAGATTATGTTCCAACTAATTTCCAATATCTAGCAGATATGGATGCGGCTTATACTTATATTGGCTTTAAATTAGGACATTGGGATGCTGAAGCTGGAGTAGCTGTTCAAGATAAGGATACCCCACTTCAAGATGTTAAATTACGTCAAGCTATTGGTTATGCAATGGATAATAAATCAGTTGCTGAACGTTTCTATCAAGGATTACGTGTTCCTGCAACAACATTAATGATTCCATTCTTTGCTGATTTCCATAACCCAGATATTGAAGGTTATAGCTACAATACTGAGAAAGCAAACCAATTATTGGATGAAGCAGGATACAAAGATGTAGACGGTGATGGTTACCGTGAAGATTTAGAAGGAAATGAAATGGTATTTAATTTCGCATCTATGAGTGGCGGTGAAACTGCTGAACCGTTAGCAAACTTCTATATACAAAACTGGAAAGATGTAGGTATTCATGTCCAACTTCTTGAAGGTCGTTTACATGAAATGAATTCCTTCTATGACAGAGTTGAAGGAGACGATGAAGCAGTTGATATTTATCAAGGTGCATGGGGGACTGGTACGGATCCTGATCCTTATGGACTATGGTCTAAACTAGCACCATATAACTATCCTCGTTTTGTAAATGATAAAAATGAAGAGTTATTAGCAGCTGGTCACTCTGAAGATGCATTTGATCAAGAATTCCGTAAAGATATTTATGATCAATGGCAACAATTAATGGTAGACGAAGCTCCAGTAATTCCAACTCTTTACCGTTACTACTTAATGGCAGTAAACAACCGCGTGAAGAACTACTCAATTGAAGCAGGTTCTGAACTTGGTTGGGAAGATGTAGCAGTTACTGCTGAAAAAGCATTCGTAGAAGAATAATTAAGTAAGAAGTATAAGAGTGCTCCTTTTATGGAGCACTCTTTATGTGGTCAATTTGTTATTGCATTTTTTTGCACTATCGAATATTTCTACATTATTATCTTATAAATAAAAGTACACAGGATGTCATCCTGTGTACTTTGCTATATAGGATTATTTAATTGGACCACCAAGTGTTTCAATTTCTTCAGCATCGCTCCGGAATTTTTTGAAGTTTTCACGAAATTGATTTGCTAGTTCTTTTGCCGTCTTTTGATACTCGTCTTCATTATTCCATGTTGCTGCTGGAACTAATACATCATCAGGTACACCTGGAACTTGTGCAGGAATTTGGAGTCCAAAAAATGGATCTGTTCGTGTTTCTGTTTTAGTCAATATGCCTTCGATAGCTGCTTGCACCATTTTCCGCGTATAGTTTAGCTTTATACGCGAACCAATGCCATATTTTCCACCAGTCCAGCCTGTATTAACTAAGAAAACTTGTACTTTATGTTGATCTATTTTTTCCCCAAGCATTTCTGCATACCGTTTTGCAGGTAAAGGTAAGAATGGAGCTCCATAACAAGTAGAAAAAGTTGCCTCTGGAGAAGTTACTCCACGCTCAGTTCCTGCAAGTTTACTCGTATAGCCGCTTAAGAAATGATACATTGCTTGTTCCTTCGTTAGCTTTGATATTGGTGGTAACACCCCAAATGCATCAGCAGTTAAAAATATGATGGTATTTGGGTGACCAGCTATACTTGGCTCGATAATATTTTCGATAGCTTGTAGTGGATATGCAGCCCGTGTATTTTCTGTTAATGTTGAATCATCATAATTTGGTATTCTTGTTTCATTATCTACCACAACATTTTCTAAAACAGCGCCAAATGAAATTGCTGAATAGATTTGGGGTTCTTTTTCAGCAGATAAATTGATACATTTTGCATAACAGCCACCTTCAATATTGAATACACCATTTTCTGACCAACCATGCTCGTCATCTCCAATTAATTGCCGATTTGGATCAGTGGATAATGTTGTCTTTCCTGTACCAGACAGTCCGAAAAATAATGCAACATCGCCATCATGCCCGACATTTGCAGAGCAATGCATGGAAAAAATATCGTTTTCAGGTAATAAATAATTCATTACAGTAAAAATTGATTTCTTCATTTCCCCAGCATATTCTGTACCACCAATTAATACAATTCCATGCTCAAAGGAAATAATGATAAATGTTTCGGATTGAACTCCATCCTCGATAGGATTTGCCTTAAAGGTAGGTGCAAATACAATCGAAAATTGTGGATCATGTGTTTTTAGCTCTTCTTTACTAGGACGAATAAATAATTGATGTGCAAAAAGGTTATGCCAGGCAAATTCGTTAATCACTTGGATGGGTAGACGATATTTTTTATCTGCACCTGCAAAACCTTTAAATACAAAAATTTCATCTTTTGTATTTAAATAATTCATTACTTTTTCATACAAACGATTAAAGACATCGGTAGATATTGGTTGATTTACAGTTCCCCAATCAATTTTATCCACCACTGATTTTTCTTTCACAATATATTTGTCTTTCGGAGATCTTCCTGTATATTTTCCAGTTGCTACACTAATAGCTCCAGAATCGGTGAGTATTCCTTCTTTTCTCTCCAATACTTTTTCCATTAACTGAGGAACAGATAGTTGCAAAGAAATATTTCCTTCATCCATTAAGTGTTTTAAATAATTGAACAAACTTATCGTCTCCACCATAACACTCCCTTTTAGGATTTTACTATATATTTCTATGAAAAGAGTATAACACATTAAACATAATAGTCTATACTATTTATTGAAATAATTTGAATATTTTTCAATGAAGAATGGTATTAAAAAATATATTCCGATTATGGGTAAATAATTTTATATAATTTGACTATTTAAAGCAAAAGTAATTGACATCACTTGATTTTTTCATGTATGATTTAATTTTGAACGGATACTCTTATCCCGAGATGGTGGAGGGACAGGCCCAATGAAACCCAGCAACCTACTCATCCTTGAGAAAGGTGCTAACCTGATGCAAGGAAAATCCTTGAGCGATAAGAGTGAAAGGTATCAAGCGAACATAACCTTTCCTCATAATGGGAAGGTTTTTTAATTGCTATTTATAGTAGTTTGTTGTTATATGATTCGTATCTCGATTGATTTATTGATGCGAATGCGATCATTAGTAACAACCTATTAATAAAATATGCCAACTTAAAAATTGAAAATACTAATTATGTTCCTGCAATCCTAAAATAATAGAAAAGCAATTAATGTTTATAATTAGGGGAATAATTTTACATACTAATTTATGTCCAAACTTTCCAAATTAGGATTGTGACTTATTTCATTAGGATTTCATAATATAGCTTTGAATGGGAAAGAGATAAGTATCCGTACATTGTAGAAAATTAAGGAGGTCTAAAATGACAAATCGACGTTTATTTACTTCTGAATCCGTTACAGAAGGCCATCCGGATAAAATTTGTGACCAAATTTCCGACGCAATTCTAGATGCAATCCTTAGTAAAGACCCAAATGCACGTGTTGCGGCTGAAACTTCTATTACAACTGGGCTTGTATTGGTGGCAGGTGAAATTACGACAACATCATATGTAGATATCTCAAAAATTGTTCGTGATACTGTAAGAGAAATTGGATATACTCGTGCAAAATATGGCTTCGATGCAGAAACATGCGGTGTTTTAACTTCTATAGATGAACAATCAGCGGATATCGCAATGGGAGTAAACCAAGCATTAGAAGCACGTGAAGGTACGATGTCCGATGAGGAAATCGAAGCAATTGGTGCGGGTGACCAAGGATTAATGTTCGGCTTTGCTTGTAATGAGACAAAGGAATTGATGCCACTTCCAATTTCATTGGCACATAAATTATCGCGACGCTTAGCAGAAGTTCGTAAAGAAGAAATATTACCTTATTTGCGTCCTGATGGAAAAACACAAGTAACAGTAGAATATGATGAAAATGGAAAACCTGTACGGATTGATACCATTGTTATCTCTACTCAGCATCATCCAGAAATTTCACTAGACCAAATTCAAAAAAATATTAAGGAATATGTTATTGATCCTGTAGTTCCAAGTGAACTTATCGATGGAAATACAAAATATTTCATAAATCCAACTGGAAGATTTGTTATTGGTGGCCCACAAGGAGATGCTGGATTAACTGGTCGGAAAATTATTGTTGATACATATGGTGGCTATGCACGTCATGGTGGTGGCGCATTTTCTGGAAAGGATCCGACAAAAGTGGACCGTTCCGCAGCATATGCAGCTCGTTATGTAGCGAAAAATATCGTTGCGGCAGGACTTGCAGATAAATGTGAGGTTCAATTAGCCTATGCAATAGGAGTAGCACAGCCTGTTTCCATCTCCGTTGATACTTTCGGGACAGGGAAGGTAAGCGAAAGCGTCTTAGTGGATGTTGTTCGGAATAACTTTGATTTACGTCCTGCAGGCATAATTAAAATGTTAGATTTACGCCGCCCAATCTATAAGCAAACGGCAGCTTATGGACATTTTGGCAGAACAGATGTCAATTTACCGTGGGAAAAAACAGATAAAGCAGAAACATTGAAAGATCAAGCATTAACGAAATAACAAATTAAACCATTAACAGCCTCTCCAAAAGGGAGGCTTTTTTATTTTACGAAAAAATATATTCACTTTTCTATAGTAGGAAAGGCTGCTTTCTATAGACTTATTTTATTGGAATGCTAGCAGAGTATACACATGTGGTCACCGTAAAAAACTAAAACTACACTTTCCTTGACAGTGAAGCTAACTACTTTACTGTTAAGAAATATAGGATTGAAAAATTTTCCAATAAATTTTGGGAAAGAAATGATAATTTTAGGAGGAAATCTTTTTTTGTAAGTGATAAAATAAAAATTAGTTGTTTTTTAAAGAAATAAGCTGAAACAATTATATGGTCTTTTTCGTCTTTAATGATAAAATACATGTAGCTTTAAATTACTATACTAAAACAAATAATAATTGATAGATAGAGTAGGTGCTTATATATAAATGTGTGGATTTATTGGATGTATTCATAATGAACCAAAACAATATACAGAAGAAGAATTGCATTTATTTAAACAAATGAACAATGTTATTGCCCATCGGGGACCAGATGATGAAGGATTCTTTTACGATGAGCATGTTCAGTTTGGTTTTCGAAGATTAAGCATTATTGATATTGAGGCAGGTAAGCAACCATTATCCTATGAAAATGAGCGATATTGGATTATCTTTAATGGTGAAATATATAACTATCTTGAAATTAGAGAAGAATTAGTGGAGCAAGGCTTATCTTTTGCGACACATTCTGATACTGAAGTCATCATTGCGTTGTATAGCCAACTAAAAGAAAAAGCAGTGGAAAAATTAAGAGGAATGTTTGCATTTCTAATTTGGGATAAAGAAGAAAAAACATTATTCGGTGCTCGTGACCCATTTGGTATAAAACCTATGTTTTATTATCACGATGAAGAAAATAATCAAACCTTTTTTGCCTCTGAAAAGAAAAGTATTTTACTGGCAATGAAGGATCAGCACTTAGATGAGAAATCACTTCAATATTATTTAACTTATCAATATGTACCAGAACCATATTCTTTAACTTCCAATATAGAAAAACTATTACCTGGCCATTATTTTATGAAAAAAATTGGTCAACCAATGCAAGTAGAACAATATTGGAAAGCAAGCTTCCAACCGATTCAAAAATCAGAGGAACAATGGGTAAAAGAAATTCGTGATGTATTATATGATTCTGTAAAAATGCATATGCGAAGTGATGTTCCTGTAGGATCCTTCTTATCAGGCGGTATCGATTCAACGATTATTGCCTCAATTGCGAAGGAATTCCATCCTAGCATTAAAACATTTTCTGTTGGCTTCGATCATGATGGCTTTAGTGAAATTGATGTGGCCAAGGAAACAGCGGATAAGCTTGGGCTTGAAAATATTAGCTATATAATTTCTCCTGAAGAATATATGAAGGAATTACCGGAAATTATTTGGCATCTCGATGATCCACTAGCAGATCCAGCCTGTGTTCCATTGTATTTTGTATCGAGGGAAGCACGTAAGCATGTAACAGTAGTATTATCTGGTGAAGGCTCAGATGAATTATTTGGTGGATACAATATTTATCGTGAACCACAATCTTTAAGTGTATTTAACAAAATACCAAATGCAATGAAATCCATTCTTCGTTACATTGCACGTATATTACCAGAAGGTGTGAAAGGAAAAAGCTTTCTTGAACGAGGAACAACACCGATGGAAGAAAGATATATTGGCAATGCAAAAATGTTTTTAGAAGAAGAAAAAATGAAATTAATGGCAAAATACAATAAGTCCATCAACTATTTAGACATTACCAATCCATTTTATAAAGAGACAACAAATTATAATCCAGTGGAGCGGATGCAATATATTGATATTCATACATGGCTTCGAGGCGATATTTTATTAAAAGCAGACAAAATGACAATGGCTCATTCCTTGGAATTACGTGTACCATTTTTAGATAAGGAAGTTTTTGATGTAGCATCGAAAATTCCAGATTCAATAAAAACGGCTAATGGTACAACGAAATATATTTTACGAAAGGCATCAGAGGGTATTATTCCAGACCATGTATTAAACCGAAAAAAATTAGGATTCCCAGTACCAATTCGTCATTGGTTAAAGAATGAAATGTATGATTGGGCTGTAAATATTATTAAATCAAGTGAAACAGATCATGTCTTAAATAAACAAGTCGTTCTTGATTTATTAGAGGATCACCGAAATAATAAAGGTGATTATAGTAGGAAAATTTGGACTGTCTTAGTATTTATGATTTGGCATGCGGTATATGTGGAAGAAAAATATGACTTTGAAGCATCATTAATTAAAGAAAAAGCTTTCGTATAATTTTATGTCTAATATCACGTTAGAAAATGAGTTAAAAAATAGCTACTCGCAATTCGAGTAGCTATTTATTCTTTCATGAATGTAGAAATGATGAAATAAATATTAATCATCGGTATGCTGGATGGATTTATAAAACTGTCCCTTTTCACGGTATTCACGAACGATCCGGTTCATATCTTGTATGTCGGCTTCTGTTAATTCACGAATCACCTTTGCCGGTCTACCAAAAGCTAAACTATTTGGCGGAATGGTTTTCCCTTGAGGAACTAGGCTGCCTGCACCGATAAAAGCACCTTCTCCAATTTCTGCACCATCTAAAATGATTGATCCCATTCCGATTAAAGCATTTTTTCGGATCGTACAGCTATGTAATGTTACTTGATGTCCGATGGTTACTTCATCCTCAATTATTAGAGGATTATTTGGACTTTGATGAAGTACACATAAATCTTGGATATTCGTATTTTTTCCAATTTTTGTCGGTGCAACATCCCCGCGAATAACAGTGTTAAACCAAATGCTAGAAAATTCGTCGATTTCTACATTTCCAGTAATGGTAACAAAGTCAGCTAAAAACACTGTTTCATGAATGTTAGGATAATATTCTTTATATGGATAAAGCTTATACATATTAAAATTCCCCCCTATTCTTGAATTGTGCTAAAAATTTTCCTATACTTCATTATTTTACATTAAATTTAGATGTGTATAGATATCCAATCGAAAGATTTTTAATTTTCATCTTGTTATAATAAGAAGACCATGGAAAACAATACAATTATAGAAGGAAACGGATATTAGAGAATAAATAAAAAACAGGATTGCATATTAGGCAAAATTAATGGAGCGAGGTGAATTTTCGTGTCAGTACCACAAAGTCCGATTTCATTAGTAGTTCATTCGTATAAAAAGATATTCCCAATTGTTCATAAGGAAATCGACTATTGGAAAAAACAAGCAAATGAAATTCCCAATAAGGAACTTAGGAAACAAGCACTTGCTAGCATTGATCGAAAGCTATTTCATTGTGAGGGAGGAGCGATTTTAGCTTTACTTGCAGAAGACTATTATGATAAGGTAATTCCCTTTATTGTAGCATATCAGACGATTAGCGATTATTTAGATAATTTATGTGATAGAAGCACATCACAGAATCCAGATGATTTTGCTGCATTACATGAAGCAATGATACATGCATTAACTCCTGGCGCAAAGACCAAAGACTATTACCGCTATCGTGATGACTTTGAGGATGGTGGTTATCTTACAGAATTGGTTGCTACCTGCCAAACGGTTCTCAAAGAAATTACTCATTATCCATTAATTAAGGAAAACTTATGGACATTATGTCATTATTATTGTGATTTGCAAGTACATAAACATGTTATTGTTGATGAAAGAGTTCCACGATTACAGAATTGGTTTGCACAAAATGAACAGAACCTTCCGGATATGGAATGGTATGAATTTTCCGCCTGTACAGGCTCAACGCTCGGTATTTTTTGTCTAGTTTCTTATGCGATGCGAGAGGATTTTACGGAGAAACACGGACAAGCTATTATTAATGGCTATTTTCCATATATTCAAGGCTTACATATATTATTAGATTACTTCATTGATCAGGAGGAAGATTTGGATGGTGGGGATTTGAATTTTTGTTCCTACTATGAAAATAATGAGACATTATTTAATCGACTGCAGATGTTTCTTCGAGAGGCTGATCGCCATACTGAACAGCTTCCAAATGAAAAGTTTCATCAATTGATTAATCGTGGCTTACTTGGAATATATTTATCAGATAGTAAATTAAATAGTCAGCACAACGTAAGGAAAATCGCAAAAAAATTAATTAAATATGGTGGATCGGCAAGCTATTTCTTTTACATAAACTGTAAAGCCTATCGTAAATTACAAGCGGTTTTTCGGTAATAGCGAAAAAATAGATAGGATGATGCTAAAATGGGAAAAATTACATTAAGTATTTTAGATCAATCGCCAATTTCAGAAGGAGAGCGTGCGGAGGAGGCACTTCAGAATACAGTTACACTAGCACAGGCTGCAGAAACATTCGGTTATCATCGTTTCTGGGTTTCTGAGCATCATGATACGTATAGTTTAGCTGGCTCATCACCAGAAGTGTTAATTGCTTATTTGGCAGCATCTACAAATAACCTTCGATTAGGGTCTGGTGGGGTAATGCTATCACACTATAGTCCTTATAAGGTGGCGGAAAATTTCCGAGTAATTGCAGGACTTGCTCCAGGGAGGATAGATATTGGGATTGGGCGAGCACCAGGTGGTATGCCAAGAGCATCCATTGCGTTAAATAATGGAAAAATGCGAGATGTAGATCATTATCCTGAAAAAGTAATGGATTTGTTACATTATTTGTACGATGAATTACCAAAGGACAATCCACTTTATGGACTAAAGGCATCTCCTATAATACAAACTGCACCAGAGCTATGGATGTTAGGGTCCAGCCGGAATAGTGCGAGTTTAGCGGCAAAAATGGGGCTGCCTTATAATTTTGCTTTATTTATCAACGGGGAAGAAGGAAATCATTTCATGAAATCGTATATAAAGGATTTTACCCCCTCCAAGCATTATCCAAACCCGAAAAATATCGTCACTGTTCATGCTATATGTGCTCCAACAGTGGAAGATGCGGAGCGGATTGCTGCAAGTAATGATTTAGCGATGATTATGCATCTAAACGGAATGGAGTCGCACGGAACTCCAAGCCCGGAAAAGGCACGAGCCTACAGCTATAGCTCCTTTGAATTAGCACATGTGAAAGAAAATCGGAAGCGAATGATTGTTGGTACACCCGAAATGATAAAAGAACAATTAAATAAAATAAGTGATAGCTATGAAACAGATGAAATAATGCTTGTTACGAATGCCTTTGATTTTCAAGAAAAAGTACATTCCTTCGAATTAATTGCAGACATAATGGCTTGAGTAATTTCTTGCATTAAAGAAGCTCCGTACAATTTCGGAGCTTCTCGTTTTATATCTTCATCTTTTTTCAATTGCAATAATGAAAGGTGGATTATTTTTTTGATTGATAAACTGGTACAATAAAACATTTGCCTGTGCTTGATCAATTGTTTTTACGTATTCTAGGATGGCATCCTTTTCCACTTTTCCTTCTGGATGACCATGATAAATTACGAGAACAATGATACCTCCTGGGGCGATATTTTCAAGTAATTGTTCAATAGCAGAAATCGTTGTCACTGGTAGTGTTACAATCGAATGGTCACCGCTCGGTAAATATCCGAGGTTAAAGATTGCTGCTGAAATTTTTTTTTGCTGTTCGATTGGTATTTTTTCTTTTAGCTGTTCATGTCCTGCATGGAAGAGAATAACCTGTTTAGAGACGCCGTGTTGTTGCAGTCGCTCATTTGTACGCTTAATTGCCTGCTTTTGCACATCAAAACCGTATACTATACCTTCTTCACCAACAAGCTGCGCAAGAAAGAGGGTGTCATTACCATTGCCAATTGTCGCATCAACCACAATATCCCCAGCTTTAATTGCATTGCTTAAAAGCTTATGGGAATATGGAAGGACCTTTTCTAACCTCATCTGTAAATCTTCTCCTTTGAAGCTTGTTTAAAAAATTTACCTTGCCAGCTATCTCTTTGTTGTAATTCTGCATCAATGGCATTTAGTACTTGCCATTTATTAACACTCCACATTGGACCAATCATTAAATCAATTGGTCCATCTCCAGTAATTCGATGAATAATCATTTCCGGTGGTAAAATTTCTAATTGATCACATACTAACTGAACATAGTCATCAAAGGAAAGAAATTTGACTAACCCTTTTTCGTATTGCTTGACCATTGGTGTTCCTTTTAATAAATGGAGCAGGTGGATTTTAATACCTTGTACATCCAATGCAGCTACTTGCTTTGCGGTTTCCATCATCATTTCAGGTGTTTCCATTGGAAGTCCGTTAATAATATGACTACAAATCCGAATGCCGTGCTTTCTTAGTTTTGCTACGCCATCTACATAACATTGGTAATCATGTGCACGATTAATTAATTTTGCTGTCCTTTCGTGAACGGTTTGTAATCCTAATTCCACCCATAAATAAGTACGCTCATTCAATTCTGCTAAATATTCAACGACATCATCTGGAAGACAATCTGGTCGAGTAGCAATTGAAAGTCCAACAACACCTTCCTGTTTAAGTACCGTCTCATATTTTTCACGCAAAACCTCTACAGGAGCATGGGTATTTGTGAAGGCTTGGAAATAAGCGATATATTTACCATCCTTCCATTTATGATGCATTTGTTGTTTAATTGTTTCGAATTGAATTTCTAAAGGCTCGACACGGTTCCCTGCAAAATCTCCAGAACCAGCTACACTACAGAAGGTACAGCCACCATGGGCTACTGTACCATCCCGATTAGGGCAATCAAAACCGCCATCTAATGCAACTTTAAAAATTTTCTCACCGAAATGATTGCGAAGATGGTAATTCCATGTATGATATCGTTTATTATCAAATGCATAGGAAAAAGGATGCATATATAATGTAAGCTCCTCTCTAGGCTAAAATAGCATAACGTTTGTACGTAAGGAAAATTTTATCAGTATTTCTTTAGGCAAGCAATCGGTATAGCGATCTTGTTAGAAATTGTTCATCGTTCGTTGGATAATAAATCCCATAAATCTCAAGCTTTTACCAGCAATTTGCTGTTAAATAAAGGAGCAAGCGTGGGACAATAAAACAGAAGGAAAAAATATTCCTTCATAATAGTTTGTAACGTTCACCTAGGGAGGAATCGTTCATGACAACTCGTGATGCGATGAACAGTTTTATTTCAAAATGTGAGGATACACTACAGCTTGCACGTGACCAATATATTGATGGTTCAAGACAAGGCCATTTTCATGACGTAGAATATAGTGAAGCACAGGCCCAATTGGAGGAACGCTACAATGAATTAATGGCTATGTATCATAGTGCAAGTGGAGAACAAAAGGAACGACTAAACCGAATGCGCCTCCAATTACAGCAATTACAAAATGAAATGACGTTATTAAATCATCATTGATGATTTCTACATTTTTGTTTAAAGCTAATTAGAGAGTTGAAAAATTTCCTGAATCTCAAACAAATTGACTGAATACACCATGATTTCTAACTGGAATCTATGTGTATTCAGTCATTTTCGTTTATTAAGATAACCTGTCATTTTATTCAAGTCGATTTTTAACGAATATACGTAATAAACAAAATAAATAATTATTTTTTTAGCAATATTATTCCATTGCACTAATATATGAAAAGCTCTAAAATTATTTTGTTATACGAAATTAACGTAGAACTCATGAACATAACCATGCTTTCATATAGCAATATATATTAAATAAATTTTAAGGAGCGCTTTTATGCCACGTGCTTTATGGATAATTATTATAGGAATGGTAGTGAATGTTACAGGTGGCTCTTTTTTATGGCCATTGAATACTATTTATCTTCATGAACATTTAGGCAAGTCAATGTCAGTTGCCGGATTCGTGTTAATGCTAAATGCTGCCGCAAGTGTTATTGGAAACCTCGCTGGTGGATATTTCTTTGATAAGCTAGGTGGTTATAAATCGATTGTATTTGGATCGGGAATCACGTTAGCTGCGCTTATAGGGATTACCTTTTGGCATGAATTTATGATGTACACCGTATTTTTAATTATTATTGGGTTTGGATCAGGTGTCGTTAATCCTGCGATGTATGCATTAGCGGGAGCTGCCTGGAAAGAGGGAGGACGAAAACCGTTTAACGCAATGTATGTTGCAGCAAATCTTGGAGTTGCGGTTGGTACTGCTATGGGGGGCTTTATAGCATCTATATCCTTTGAATTAATCTTTGTATCTAATATGATGCTTTATTTCATTTTCTTTGCGACGGCTTTCTTTTTCTTTAAAAATATATCAGAGGATACAGTGGCAAGTGTAGCTGTTTCTAAAGCAGAAAATAAATTGCTAACAAAGGAAAATAAACGAGGCATGACCGCATTGCTAATTCTCTCCACAGGCTATGCCCTTTGTTGGATTGCTTATGTTCAGTGGCAATCTACCATTGCGACGTACACACAAGAAATTAATATTTCACTTGAGCAATATAGCTTACTATGGACAGTGAATGGGGCATTAATTGTGCTTGCCCAGCCGTTATTGGCGAAATTTATTAAGCGATTTGCTAAAACAGTGAAATTACAAATCTTAATTGGTCTAGCTATCTTTTTCCTTGCATTTAGTGCCGCTTCTGTTTCCACAGCGTTTATTGGCTTTTTGGCTGCTATGATTATTATGACTTTCGGAGAAATGTTAGTTTGGCCAGCAATTCCAACGGTTGCTGATTCACTTGCTCCAAAAGGGAAAGCAGGAATGTTCCAAGGAATCGTGAATAGTGCAGCAACCGTAGGCAGAATGGTAGGTCCACTATTCGGGGGGATTCTTGTCGACTTATACGGGATGAACGTCTTATTCATCTGTCTCCTATTCTTATTTGGAATTGCAGCTGTAACAACCATCCTTTATGACAGAGGGCTAAAAAAAGAAGAACAACCAAATACAATGTCATTTTAAATAATTGTAAAAAATGGGTAACCAAATGGATGGTTACCCATTTTTTTATGCGAGGCATTTTTTGGAAACATGCGCAAAGTAAACATAGCGATTCATTGACGTTTATTTTCTACACTATTCTTTACTTTCTTATAAAAAATATTACAAACAAATTTCCATTCATGAGGAAAGCATTTTTGTAATATACATTGGACGAAGGAATTGTTTTTTTCGCAAAGCTATCATTATATTAGTTCTGTTCGTTTATCAAATGCTTGTAAAAAGCAGACTCTCTATATCAATGGAAATGTCATCAATAGAGGAAGGGGGAGTTATCTTTTGACAGATTTTTTAGCTGAGCTTATTGGTACGTTTATTGTTGTATTAATTGGAATTGGTGTTGCAGGAGGCGTAATTTTACGTGGAACAAAAGCGAATGGAAGTGGCTGGCTAACGATTTCAATAGGCTGGGGTCTCGCTTATATGGTCGGTACGTACACAGTATTTGCCTATAGTGGTGCACATTTAAATCCTGCTCTTACATTAGGTCTTGCGATTATCGGTCAATTTTCTTGGAGTGAAGTATTTGTTTATATAAGTGGACAATTACTAGGTGCAATATTTGGAGCAGTTGTTGTTTATTTATTTTATTTGCCACATTGGAAAGTTACCCCAGAAGGGAGTCGAAAGTTAAATGTATTCGTGACATCTCCAGCACTAAGGAACACGCCGGCAAACTTATTAAGTGAATTAGTAGGTACCTTTCTATTCGTTTTAGGAATATTAACAATCCGAACGAATAGCTTTAGCGATGGTCTTCACCCCATTATTATTGGATTAATTGTCATGGCAATCGGTATGTCTATCGGGGGAACTACCGGTTTTGCCATCAATCCTGCCCGAGACCTAGGAGCAAGAATTGCCCATTACTTATTACCGATTAATAAAAAAGGCTCATCAGAATGGGGATATTCATGGATTCCAGTTCTTGGTCCAATCATCGGTGGAATATATGGTGCTCTATTTTATCAATCGCTATTTCTAGGAGTTTTTAGTTCTTCTTTTTGGATTGGATCAATTGTCGTGTTCTGTATCGGAATATGGGCATTTCTGCATGATAAAATGGCTACACAATCTGTAAGAAATTAAGCTTTTTGAGTAAACATAATTTCATCCATCAATAAAAACCGAAAATTCGACAAAATAGAATTAAAAATGTATAATTTACGAAGAATTACTTGCTTTTTATAGAAATGTTTTCTATAATATTGCATAATTAATAATAGAAAAACGGTGAAAAGGAGTAGTAATGACTGCAATCCTGATTTAGAGAGCTGACGGTAGGTGCAAGTCAGTCAGGCGCATCATGAACTCGCCTTTGAGTTGCAAATATGAAAGAGAAGTAGTATTTGCCGGATGGTTGACCCACGTTACGGGAAAATGAAGCGAATGTATATCCATTAGGTTATGCATTAATATGGGTGGTACCGCGGGAGCTAACAATCCTCTCGTCCCAAATTTATCATTTGGGATGGGGGGATTTTTTATTTTGTAATTTTTTATTGTCAAGATTGTTTTCCTAATTTATCAAAAGTTTTTAAAAGAAATTGCGCTTATAAAAGAGCATCTTACGGAACACACTGAATGAGTAAGTATAAGGAGGAAGTTTCATGAGTTTTCAACATCATTCGATTGAAAAGAAATGGCAAAAATATTGGCAAGAAAATAATACGTATAAAACAACAGAAGATGAAGGGAAACCGAAATTTTTTGCGATGGGAATGTTCCCATATCCATCAGGAGCAGGGCTACATGTCGGACATCCGAAAAGCTATACTGCTGTCGATATTCAAGCACGGTTAAAAAGAATGCAAGGCTACAATGTCCTTCATCCAATGGGCTGGGATGCATTTGGTCTACCAGCAGAACAATATGCTATTGATACTGGTAATGAACCTGCGGAGTTTACAAAACATAATATCCAAACATTTAAGAACCAATTAAATGCATTAGGATTTTCTTATGATTGGGATCGTGAAGTAAATACTACAGATCCAGATTACTATAAATGGACACAATGGATTTTTATCCAGCTTTACAACAAAGGGCTAGCATATGTGGATGAAGTAGCTGTAAACTGGTGCCCAGCTCTTGGAACTGTTTTAGCGAATGAAGAAGTTATTGATGGAAAAAGTGAACGCGGCGGTCATCCCGTTATTAGAAAACCAATGAAACAATGGGTACTAAAAATTACAGAATATGCGGATCGTCTCCTTGAAGATCTGGAAGAGCTAGATTGGCCAGAGAGCTTAAAGGAAATGCAAAGAAACTGGATTGGTCGTTCGGAAGGGGCAGAAATTACATTTGATATTGCCGGACATGACGAAACGATTACTGTTTTCACTACTCGTCCAGACACATTATTTGGAGCAACATATGCTGTTATTGCGCCAGAGCATCCGCTAGTAAACAAGATTACAACAGCTGAACAAAAAGCGGCAGTTGATGCGTATATAGAAGAAGTGCAAAAGAAATCTGATCTAGAACGTACCGATCTAGCAAAAGAAAAAACAGGGGTATTTACAGGGGCTTATGCTGTAAATCCGGTGAATGATGAAAAAATGCCAATTTGGGTTGCAGATTATGTGCTGATTAGTTACGGATCAGGTGCCATTATGGCAGTACCAGCACATGATGAACGGGACTATGAATTTGCTAGCAAGTTTGACCTTCCGATAGTTGAAGTCGTTGCTGGTGGTGATGTTCAAAAAGAAGCTTATACTGGTGATGGCGAGCATGTAAATTCCGGCTTCCTAAACGGTTTAAATAAGCAAGATGCTATCAGAAAAATGATTGGATGGTTGGAAGAAAAAGGTATTGGTACGAAAAAAGTAACCTATAAACTTCGGGACTGGCTATTTAGCCGTCAACGGTATTGGGGTGAACCAATTCCAGTGATTCATTGGGAAGATGGTACAATGTCAACCGTTCCAGAAGAAGAATTACCATTACGTCTTCCAGTAATGAAAGAAATTAAACCTTCAGGTACTGGCGAGTCACCGCTAGCAAATGCAACCGATTGGTTAGAAGTAGTGGACCCAGTAACAGGTAAAAAGGGTCGTCGGGAAACAAATACAATGCCACAATGGGCAGGCAGCTGCTGGTACTATATTCGCTATATCGATCCGCACAATGATCAATTTATTGCAGATCCACAAAAGCTAAAAGAATGGCTACCTGTTGATATTTATATTGGTGGTGCAGAGCATGCGGTACTACATCTTCTGTACGCACGTTTCTGGCATAAAGTACTATATGATGTAGGCGTTGTACCAACGAAAGAGCCTTTCCAAAAATTATTCAACCAAGGAATGATTCTTGGAGAAGGTAATGAAAAAATGAGTAAATCAAAAGGGAATGTTGTAAACCCTGATGATATTGTCGAAAGCCATGGTGCGGATACACTAAGACTATATGTAATGTTTATGGGCCCACTAGATGCATCTGTTGCATGGTCGACGAATGGCCTTGATGGTTCCCGTCGTTTCCTAGACCGTGTTTGGCGCCTATTTATTGAAGAAGATGGTGGAGTTTCTCCGAAAATTGTTGATAAAGTCGGTGGATCATTGGAAAAAGTGTACCATCGGACAGTGAAAAAGGTAACCGAAGATTACGAGGCACTTCATTTTAACACAGCAATTTCTCAAATGATGGTGTTCATTAATGAAGCATACAAAGCAGAGGAGCTTCCAAAAGCTTATGTGGAAGGATTTGTTAAGTTACTTTCTCCAATTTGTCCACATATTGCAGAAGAGCTATGGGAAAAACTTGGCCATCAGGAGTCAATCACCTATGCAACTTGGCCAACCTTTGATGAGGATAAGCTAGTAGACAATGAAGTCGAAATCGTTATCCAAATTAACGGAAAAGTAAAAGCAAAGAAAATGGTAGCGGCAAATATAAGTAAAGAGGATCTAGAAAAAGTAGCGTTAGCTGATGAAACCGTGAAATCACTATTAGAAGGAGCTACTATTCGAAAAATCATTGCTGTACCAGGAAAACTAGTCAATATCGTCGCAAACTAAAAGCGACCGATAATTGATTTAAACGAACAACAAGATATGAGGCTGGGACATAACAATGGATGTTTAAATGTAAGACGAACAATACTTCGGATAGCGGAGGAAATATACGTAGACTCCTGCGGGAAAAGCATGAGCTGAAGACCCCGCACGAAGCGTAGCGAAAGGAGGAGGCTATGGCCATGCCCGCGGAAAGCGAAGTATATTTCCGGAGCGAATTTACCTACTTAACTTTGTTCGGATTCTCTTACATAAAAATACTTTTGTCCCAGCCTCTATTTTTTTAGTTAAAATAGTAATTATGTAAATTGAAAGGATGATTAATAAATGAAAACTATTACCCCAAATGAGCTACAAGAAAAAATCGAAAATGAAGAACAACTAGAAATCATTGATGTTAGGGAATCAGATGAAGTTGAAGAAGGAATGATACCAGGAGCGAAGCATATTCCAATGGGGGAGATCCCGAATCGATTAAATGAGCTGGATAAGAAAAAAGAATATATTTTTATTTGTCGTTCTGGCGGAAGAAGCGGTAATGTTTGTCACTACCTAGAAGACCAAGGCTATCAAGTAGTGAATATGGTAGGTGGAATGCTAGCTTGGGAAGGCGATCTCGAATGGAATGATGAAAACACTAAATAATAAAATTATTTAGAATTCAGTTATAAAAATAACCAAATTTGACCACGATAATGATAAAAGGAATAGTGGGGAGAAAAATGGTCAGAGTAAAGGTTTTTGATTTCGAGCATGAAAAAGATTTGGAACATGAAATGAATAATTTTCTAGCAAAAATCGACGAAAGTAAGTTAATTGATATTAAATACCATGTTGCAGCAATGATGGAGGAAGAGGAAGAAGAACAAATTTATTGCTTTAGCGCAATGGTAGTGTATAGAAATTAACATTGTAATCGTGTACGAAAATTTTAAAATAACAGTTTAATAAAATAGCCTAAATAATAGAAGCTGGTCGAGAAAGATTTTTTTAATCCTTTTGATCAGCTTCTTTATATTACAAATATATTTATTGAATGGGATTCGTTAATGCAAATTGTGCGGCATTTTTGCCAGCAAGTCTTCCGGTTACCAGAGCAGAAGTAATATTATAACCACCAGTGTAGCCATGGATGTCCAATATTTCTCCACAGAAATAAAGGCCAGCCATTTTTTTCGATGCAAGTGTTTTTGGTTCCACTTCTTTAATCGAAACTCCACCACCGGTAACAAACGCTTTTTCAATCGGTTGTGTACCATTAACGGTGAATCGGAAGTTTTTACAGCTACCAGCGAATGTGCGGATTTTTTCTTTAGATAATGAAGACATTTGTGCGTCAGGATCAATTCCATCTTTCTCAAGTAGAAATAGTAAGTAACGTTCTGGCAACAATCCTTTTATCGCATTTTTTACCGCTTTTTTTGGTTCTTCTTTCACTTTTGACTGGATTGCTTGAACTACTTCTTCTTCTGACTTATCTACAAGGGCATCAAGCTTCATCGTCACGTGTGCCGTATGAAATTTTTTCATCGCTTTGACGACAAATTGACTGCAGCGTAATACTGCAGGACCAGATACGCCGAAATGGGTAAAAATCATATCCATTTGATGGGTAATAATCGGCTTATCTTTTGGATTTAGTACAGATAATGCAACGTTGCGTAACGATAGTCCTTGAAGTGTTCGTTCTTTTACAAATGGTTCATCAGATAGCAACGGTACCTCTGTTGGATATAAATCGGTTATCGTATGTCCAGCCTTTTCTGCCCACGGATAGCCATCTCCTGTAGAACCAGTATGAGGGACTGATTTCCCACCAACAGCAACTACAACTGAACTAGCAGTGATTTTCTCCCCATTTTGTAAAACGACTTCTGAAACATGACCATCCTTATAATGAATATCGGCAACAGGACAGTTTGTTCGAATATCTACATGTAATTCTTCTAGTCGATTTAGTAAGGCATTGACTACGGATTTTGCATCATTGCTTACAGGGAACATTCGCCCGTGATCTTCCTCTTTTAAATAGACACCAAGCTTTTCAAAAAAGCGAATAATGTCCTCGTTATTAAATACGGAAAAGGCACTATATAAAAACCTACCATTTCCAGGAATATGCTTCACAATTTCATCTAGTGGGAGACGATTGGTGACATTGCAGCGACCACCACCAGAAATCGCCAGTTTCCTCCCTAATTTATTTCCTTTATCAACTAGCATTACTTTTGCATTGGATTCGCCAGCGGCAATAGCTGCCATTAGTCCGCTCGGGCCACCTCCGATAACTAAAACATCTACGTTCATTTTTTTATCTCACTTTCATTTAAAATGCATTATATTTTCTCGGGAAAAATCAAGTTATGTCGATTTCCTTAACGCCTCAAGAGGGTGGAATATATTATTATTAGAGTTTCATTTTATTATAGTAAAACAAAAGAGAAAAGGAAAGTTCGACAAAATGTGCAAAAGAAAATTGTCAAATCTACCGAAAAACATGTAAACTACATATAGTGTAATTTTTGCCTATCATTATTTTGGGGCAACCTAGTAATACTACCTTATAACGTTAACCATTGATTTTGTTCGTAGCGCTTAAGTTGATGTTTTAAATATGGACGAATGCTCTATAGCTTTCGATAAAAATAATGAATAGAGAAACGTATGAGGTTAGAGCAATGTGTAATTAAAAAAATTATAGAGAAAATTTGTTGGGAAGGGATTATATGTCTTCAAAATTGATGAGGGGAACGTTTATTTTAACCCTCGGAACATATATTTCAAAATTTCTTGGATTGTTTTATGTTATACCATTTTTTGCGTTAGTCGGTAAGCAAGGTGTAGCACTTTACCAATATGGGTATGTACCATATACGATCTTTATTAGTATTGCTACTGCAGGTATTCCTTTAGCTGTATCCAAATTTATTTCGAAATATAATACGCTAGAGGAATATGCCGTCGGTCGCAAGTTATTCAAGTCTGGTATGGTGATCATGCTGATTACAGGTTTTGCTGCCTTTTTAATTTTGTATTTTTTGTCACCGCTTTTAGCAGATTTCATTATTCCAGATGCAGATGAGGTAAAAAATGCTACAGAATCGGTTGCTGTTGGCGATGTTGTTGCAGTTATACGGGCGGTAAGCTTCGCATTAATTGTCGTTCCGTTCATGAGCTTAATTCGTGGCTTCTTTCAGGGACATCAATCGATGGGGCCTTCCGCCGTTTCACAGGTGGTTGAGCAAATTGTACGTATTGCATTTTTATTAATCGGTGCATTTGTTGTAATGAAAATAATTCATGGGGATATTGTAGAAGCAGTTAAAGTTGCTACATTTGCTGCCTTCGTTGGGGCGATTGGTGGATTGCTTGTCTTATTCTGGTATTGGATAAAGAGAAGGCCATATTTAAACGAGCTGCTTTCGAAAGATAAAGGGACCGTTCAAATCTCCTTGAAGGAAATTTATAAAGAAATTTTTATATCTGCTATTCCGTTTATTATTGTCGGTATTGCTAATCCAATGTTCCAAATGGTAGATACATTAACCTTTAATAAAACAATGGTGTCGTTAGGCATGGGATTAAATGAAGCAAATGATGCTTTTGCAACATTAAATTATAATTCACATAAATTGGTAATTATTCCTGTATCATTAGCGACTGCTTTTTCACTTACGCTTGTTCCGATGATTACGAAATCTTATGTAAATCAAAATATAAAAGATTTGAAACTACAACTTAACCAAACGTTTCAAGTTTTATTATATTTAACACTTCCTGCAGCGCTAGGAATTTCTCTATTAGCTGGTCCATTGTATACTGTTTTTTATGAAGCTGATACATTTGGTGCTGAAATTTTGGCAACCTATGCACCAGTTGCCATACTGTTTGCATTGTTTTCTGTAACGGCTGCGATTTTACAAGGAATCAATGAGCAACGTTTTACTGTGTTTAGCTTATTATTAGGATTATTGATTAAATTGATTATAAATATTCCATTGATTGAAGCATATGAAACAAAGGGTGCTATTTATGCAACAATTATTGGCTATTTAACGGCAATTATTATTAACCTTTTTGTCATTCGTTATTACGCTAATTACCATTATCGTTTAGTATTCCGCCGGGGAATTTTAATTATCATCTTTAATATGATTATGGTGATAACGGTATTTTTCGTTTACAAAATTCTATTACTATTTTTATCACCAGAATACTCGATACAATCGCTAATAATTATTGCGATATGTGCTATTTTTGGAATGGCTGTTTATTTTTATTTAAGTGTGAAATCACGACTAATATACTTTCTATTCCCTGAACAGATGAGCAGCTTGAAACGACGATTAAGTTAAATAAACTTGTATTCAAAAGCTATCTGTGTCATCTAGTATTTTTATTTAGAATGTAAAAGAGGATTTCCCAAATAGAAATCCTCTTTTTTCTCGATATTTAACGTCCTAATTGTCTTTCTATTCTTGTGAGACGACGGTCTAACTGATCGATTTGGTTTTCTAAGCGATTCACTTGTCTTTCTAGTCGTGTAATACGGGTATTCATTCCTGAAAATCCTGGAATAAGGGAGCTTAAGTCCAATCCGCCTTGCCCTCCAAAACCACCACCGGGACCACTAGGGCCACCAAAACCACCAGAACCACCGAATCCGCCAGGGCCACCAGGTCCACCGAAGCCACTCGGAATTTGTTGCTGTCGATAGTAATCCATCATTGTATTGAATAACCTCCTCATTGATGTGATGGAATATTTTATGTGTATTTGTCATAATGGGAATGGGTAAAATGCCTATTCTTACTGTTTCTTTTAGCTATTTAAATAAGGTGCTTACAATGTGAAAGAATGTAATGTTTAATGAAAACCGTTCGATTTTAAAAATGAATCAAATATTAGGGAAATATAAAAGAATGGATTTTATAGGAGGATGATTTTGTGAGAATTGATAAATTACTTGCGAATATGGGCTATGGTAGTCGCAAAGAGGTAAAAAAATTATTGAAGGACCAGGGAATTTTAGTAAATGGTATTACAATTACGGATGCTAAAACACATATAAATCCTGAATCTGATAAAATTGTCATTCATGGAGAAGAGATTCATTATCGAGAGTTTATTTATATTATGATGAATAAACCTGCAGGGGTTATATCTGCGACAGAAGATTTACGAGAAAAAACTGTTCTTGATTTGTTATACATAGAAGATTCGCAATTTGAACCTTTTCCTGTAGGAAGACTAGATAAAGATACGGTTGGGCTATTGCTTTTAACAAATGATGGTCAGCTGGCACATCAATTACTCTCACCGAAGAAGCATGTTCCAAAAACCTATTATGCAATGATTGATGGATATGTTACCGTGGAGGATCAACAGAAATTCCATGAAGGGGTTGAATTAGATGATGGATATGTAACAAAACCTGCAGAGCTTGTTATATTAAAAAGTGGCGAAATTCGCTCTGAAGTCGAGCTTACGATTACAGAAGGTAAGTTTCATCAAGTGAAGCGTATGTTTGAAGCGGTTGGAAAGAAAGTTGTGTATTTAAAAAGATTAAGTATGGGTCCGTTAGCATTGGATGAAGATCTTGAAGAAGGAGAATATCGCGAATTAACTGCGGAGGAATTGCAAGCACTTAAAGAATATCGTGTTAAAAAAGAGTAAAGCGGCCATTGTGGGTTATAGAAGCTAATATAAATATTGCTTTGGTAGAGAAAAAGAAATCGCCTAATTTTGGCGATTTTTCTATAGCACTCTATCTTAAGATGAAATTTTCACTTTTTTATCTGTTGTTGTCCATTTGCCACGACTTGGGCTTTCGACTAAACCATTATATGCCAAAACATTTAAATCTCTTTGAACTGTCCGTGGAGTAATGCCAAACTCTTCTACAAGTTCCTGGGTGGACACAGTCCCATTATCATGAATAAACATGTAGACTGCTTTTATGCGAGTCAGCATCCGGTCTGTTGAATTTTTCAAAAAACCACACCCCTAAATTTTTATTAAATTGGCTATACTGCAAATGACAACTGGGTACATCTAAGTATCCTAATGTAAAATGTTAAGGGTAACTTTTGATCATCCCAAAAACAACAATTTAGAAAAGTATTGTTAATATTATAACTAATTATAACAAAAATAGCTAGTATTATAAAAAAATTTACAAAATAGTGTGGAATTATGTAGTATTTTGTCGGAAATAATTTGTTGTTTTGCTACATTAATATAAGATTAAGTCACCTCCTTTTTTGAAATTATATGAAAATACATAGAATTTATGATACATTTCATCGATTTAATGCTTTTTTACAAAAAGTTATTAATGAAATCTGTATAAATTCATTGGCACAAGAAAATCTAGAATTGGATAAATCTATAGATTTGTTATGTGATTAAGCAGTAAAATAGAGAGAAAGATACATTCGGTTATACGCTTTATAAGGAAAGGAATACTTTATTAAGCGAATGAATATAACCATCTCAATATAATGTAGGAGTGAAAACAGTGGCTGAAATTAATTGGATGGAAGAAGTTCAGAAGAGAAAAGAGCAGTTACTTGCAGATACCATAGGTTTATTAAAAATTAAAAGTGTGTTAGATGAAGAACATGCGACTGAAGATGCTCCCCTTGGAATAGGAGTTCGTGATGCCTTATTGTATATGCTATCGAAAGGGGATAAATCCGGATTTACAACGAAAAATTTAGATAATTTAGCTGGACATATTGAATTTGGTAGCGGTGAGGAACTAATTGGCGTACTTTGCCATGTTGATGTTGTTCCAGAAGGCGACGGTTGGTCAACTGATCCATATAGTGGTGAAATAAAGGATGGAAAGATTTTTGCCCGAGGGGCATTAGATGATAAGGGACCAACTATGGCTGCCTTCTATGCTGTAAAAATTTTGAAGGAGTTAGGTTTATCGTTATCAAAACGAGTACGGATTATTATTGGAACAGATGAAGAGAGTAATTGGCGTTGTGTAAAACATTATTTTGAGCATGAAGAAATGCCTAGTTCTGGATTTGCACCAGATGCTGATTTTCCAATTATTAATGCAGAAAAAGGAATAAGTAGCATGGACCTGTTATATAAGAAAGAAAATAATTCAATAGCTGAGGCTGCATACATAGTAGAATCCTTTACAGCAGGTAGACGTTACAATATGGTGCCAGATTATGCAGATGCAGTACTTGCGACCAATTTGGCAGAAATCAATGGGCTAAAGGAGCAATTTCAGCAGTATATACAAAGCCATCAATTGCAGGGACGAATAGAAGAAGTTAATGGGAAAATCCAACTCGCAGTAGAAGGAATATCTGCACATGCGATGGAGCCTGATAATGGAAAAAATGCCGGTATTTATTTAGCAGCATTTCTTTCCAATCAAAAGCTCGATAAAGCATCTAAAGGATATTTTACGTTTATTAACGAGACATTTTTCGGAGATACACGAGGGAAAAATTTACAGGTTGCATATGCGGACGATATTTCCGGGGAGTTAACTGTAAATGCCGCGATTTTTTCTTACCATTCCAAGGAAGGCGGAAAAATCGGGATAAATTTCCGCTATCCAGTAACATTTAATATGGAAAAAGGAAAAGAAACAATTGAAAAGCTAGTTCAGACAAAGGGCTTTACAATTGGAAGCTTTAGCGATTCGAAGCCACATCATGTAGATAAAAATAACCCGCTTATTAAAACTTTACAGAAGGTATATGAAGAACAAACAGGGGAAAAAGCCGAATTGCTATCGATTGGTGGAGGTACATATGCTCGTTCCTTAACTTCTGGTGTTGCTTTCGGGCCATTATTCCCAGGAAAACCAGATGTAGCCCACCAAAAGGATGAATATATTGAAATAGCTGATTTATTAAAAGCAACTGCCATTTATGCGCAGGCCATTTATGAATTAGGGAAATAAAAATTGGTATGTACATTTAGCAGCACTTACACCTTTATCTCTAGAAATTTAAAATCCTTCAACAATTGTATAGCAATGGCAGTGGTGCAAGGTAATGTAGATAAGTTCTAAATTGAACATGTTTCATCTAAACGTGTAAGACTAATCGAACAAAGTGGAGAGGGGAAACGATTATGTCATTTATTATTTTCAATGGGGATATTACAGATAGACAAAATGCTAAAGTAGATATAGAAGATAGAGGCTATCAATTCGGGGACGGAATTTATGAAGTCGTCCGCATTTACAATGGGCATCCTTTTGCATTAACAGCTCATATCGAACGTTTCTTTGAAAGTGCGGCAAAAATTCAGATGGACATTTCTTATAGTAAAGAAAAAATAGAATCGTTGATTTATGCTTTATTAGATAAGGAAGGAAAATCAACAGCATCTCTATATCTTCAATATTCCAGAGGGATTTCCGTCCGTAACCATGTAATACCAAAAAATATTAACGGTACGTTAGTAGGTTATTTATTGGATGGAGAACGGCCAGTTGCCTTAATGGAAAATGGTGTATCTGCAATAATAGCAGCGGACACTCGCTGGCTCCATTGTGATATTAAATCGATTAGTCTACTTGGGAATATTTTAGCGAAAAGTAAAGCAGTCGAAGCAGGCTGTACGGAAGCAATCCTTCACCGTGATCAAATCGTTACAGAAGGAAGCTCTACAAATATATGGATAGTTCAGGATGGAGAATTAATCACCCACCCAGCTAATAATTTAATATTAAATGGTATTACTAGACAACAATTGATTATGATTGCCACCCAACATGATATGCCATATACAGAAAAAAGCTTTACTGTAACAGAGTTACTACATGCAGATGAGGTTTTTTTAACGAGCACAACATTAGAAATTGTTCCAATCACGATAATCGATGGGAAAAAGATTGGCAATGGAAAGCCTGGCGCAATAACAAAGGAACTTCAAAAATTATTTACACTAAGTATCGAAGCGGAATGTGGATTATTAGTATAAGATGTATTGTTTCAATCAAGAAGATGCAAAATATGGGCATCTTCTTCTCTTTTATGGAAACGATTAGCAGAAAGACTGTTGTTATTTCTTTAGAAAATGGAATGTACTACAGAGCAGACAGGGATACATGGAGGATCTAGACGGAAAGCAGAGTGTATGCAGTCTGTAGATTATTTATAATTTCCAACAAATCATAGAAAACAATCTTTCAGCAAGTAATCTTTAGTTTAAGGAGTATTCGAAATGGAACAACACCATTATTTTTTTGCGGCAAAACTGCCAGATACGGCAAAGGAATTTTTAGATAAATGGGTAGAAAATAATAGGAACACCTACCCCTTTCAGCGATGGGTACATCCATCTGATTACCATATTACATTAGCATTTTTAGGATTTGCACGAGATGATTTATTACAAAAAGCGATTGAAGGAGTAAAGAATATCGCAACAGAGGAATCCTCCTTTTTTTTAGAATTCAATAAAATAGGAACCTTTGGTGCAAAGGACAGTCCGAGAATATTTTGGGCAGACGTCATCCACTCGGAAAGATTATTCCAAATGCAAAAAAAAGTGTATAATCTTTGTATAGATACGGGATTTTCGCTAGACAAAAAACCGTTCCGACCACATATTACATTAGCAAGAAAGTGGATGGGCAATGAAGTGTTTGATGCAAATTCATTAAAAAAATTATCTTCAACAGATGCAATTCTATTCCGCTTTCCAATTAAGGAAATTGTATTGTACGAAACGCATATAAATGAAATCCCAAAATATAAAGAGTTTGCAATCTTCCCTTTAAAATCTTGAAAACAAAATAAAGAGCAAATAGAAAATGGAAATTCAAACTGTAAGGATGGTAATCATGGAATGGGACAACTGGTAAAATTATATGAATATATATCTAGATATGAAATGGATATATATAAGTACCCATCTCGTTTTATTCAATTGAAACGTAGACAATGGGATAATCTTCTGGAAGCTTGGCAATCTGGGAACTGGCAGGGAGTAATAGGAGATGAACAAATTATTTTACAGGAAATAGAAGAGGAGCATCCCCCACATAAGTGGAGATTATTAGGTAAGGTAAAACAATTACTTTCCAAAAGGGAAATAGAATCAATAGAGGAGATGAAGGATAGTCTACTTCCTGAGACAGTGGATGACTTTTCCACTATTGGCAGAGGGCTTAAACAAAAGCCAAGCACATTAGATGAGCTAAAGCATGTTTATTTAAATGAGATTTTCTCTGTGCAAATGCTGTGGGCGAGCTCAACACTAACCTATCAATCCTATATTGATTCCTCCTTTTATCGAGATCGGAATTTAAAATATTTTGCTCAACGATTTCCAGATACTTTTTTATTTCTTTATAAGCCAATTTTTATGTTAAAAAAAGCTCCAGTAGAATGTGAGACCATTCTCTTAACCCCTACAGGAGCTATTTGTATTCGTTTTTTAGAAGAGGTTGATAGTACCTCCTTTTTAGGGTCAGATGATCGTTTTTGGGAGAGACGAAACAAGGATCATACATCTCGTTTTTTAAATCCGCTCATCGGATTAAATCGAACGGAAACCATTATTCAGCAAATATTTCGCTTGCATGATATCGATTTTCCGTTACAAAAGGTGCTTATTTCTAGAAATGGTTATATCGATTATCCATCTACTCCTTATGGTGTACAAATTGTAGATAAACGAAACTATCAGAAATGGTTTGAATCGATGCGATCATTACGATCCCCTTTAAAGCATATTCAATTAAAAGCAACGAAATCGCTTCTCGATTTTTGTAAATCAGTTGCAGTTTCGAGAAATGATTGGGATAAATAGCTGGATAGTGAAATGGCGATAAATAGTAAGGTAGCGGTGGCCATGTAATTTATTTTATAGAAGAAGTTGAGTTGATTATATGAATCTATATTTTATAGTAAATCCAGCTGCAAAAAATGGGCAGTCGATGAAAATATGGAAAAAAATCGAACAGAGCGTAAAATCCAATCAAATTCCCTTCGAGGTATATTTTACAAAGCAACGCGGGGATGGAAAAACAATTGCAAGAAGCATTCTGGAAAATACCAATAATCCAGTCACTATTGTTCCTGTTGGTGGAGATGGGACAGTAAACGAAGTAGTAGATGGGATTCATCCGTTCAATCACGGTATTCTAGGGTTTATTCCGGCAGGATCAGGTAATGATTTTAGCCGAGGCTTTTCCTTGCCAAATCATCCAAAACAAGCATTTCAGCGGTTATTACTTTCTATAAAAAATCATTCAGAGAAGAAATATGATATTGGACAATTCACAATTGACCAGAAAAAAGGGATATTTATCAATAATTTAGGCTGTGGTTTCGATGCGCAAATTGCGATTCATGCGAATCAATCGAAGCTAAAGCAACGATTAAATCGTATTTTTTTAGGAAAGCTTGTATATGTTTTTTATTTGATAAAGGAGCTATTAACATTCCAACCTTCTAAATTAACAATTCAAGTGGATGGCAATACTACAGCCTTTGACAAGGCGTGGTTTGCAACGGTTTGTAATCATCCATTCTTTGGTGGAGGAATGAAAATATCGCCAGCTTCGAAACCGGATGATGGTCAATTCGAAGTCATTGTCGTTCATAATATTTCACGAATGAAAGTATTAAGTGTATTTCTTACCGTTTTTTGGGGTGGGCACACGAAAATGAAAGAAGTCTCTATTTTAAAAGGAAAAAAGGTAACAATTCTTAATGAAGCTTCCTTTCCAGTCCATGCAGATGGTGAGGAAATTGGTAAATCGACTATTGCCATTAGCATTCATTCGGAGGCAGTATCGATTCTAGTAAATGAATGATTCTTCTGTTTTAACGTTTTAAATTCTCATAAATAATAGATAACTAGAAGAAACGTATTTTTACCTTGACGTAACGGTTTTTAAAATTATACAATCAAAAAGTCACTATTTATTTTTTTGAAATGAAAATAATTCGATGTTTACTATCTATGAAGTTGTCATCCTGTATTATAATGGTATTAGTTGGCAATTTTTCCATTAAGTTTTTTTTACAGATGCAATGGATTGTGGAACAATAAAAGCTATTAACAACATGTAAGCTAATTGAAGGTGAAAACGGTGAAGCATATGCTGGACAATGGTTGGGAAATTTATCCTGCTGGCGGTGTAACAGGAGAAGCATTTTATGCTTTTCATGACAATCAAAAATTATTTTTAAAAAGGAATTCATCCCCATTTTTAGCGGTGCTTTCTGCAGAGGGTATTGTGCCAAAATTAGTTTGGACAAAACGTTTAGAAAGTGGAGATGTAATTACTGCACAACAATGGATTACAGGTAGGAAACTTGAGCCAAACGATATGAATGGTGAAAAAGTTGCAAAGCTGTTGAAAAAAATCCATCAATCCCAACCCCTATTATCTATGCTTCGACGACTAGGAAAAACACCGGTTCATCCTGATATGCTTTTAATCGAATTAGAAAACCAAATGGATCAAGCGCTTCAATTAAACGATACCATTGCGAGAACTATCCGATATTTAAATAAACTGTTACCAACTGTTCAGCGAAATACATTGACTGTGTGCCATGGGGATGTAAATCATAATAATTGGATGCTTACCGATGAAGGACAGCTTTATTTGATTGATTGGGAAGGTGCAATAATTGGCGATCCAGCAATAGATATTGCTCCATTATTGTATTGGTACATTCCAGAAGATGAGTGGGAAGGCTGGCTTCACAATTATGGGATTACACTGAATGACCAGTTACAAACTAGGCTAAAGTGGTATGTTTTATACCAAACGCTTTGCTCAATTCAGCTCTATAATGATAAAGGGAAGCTTGAGGAAAGTCTCTTTTGGATTCAATATTTGGAAACATTACTATAAAATTGTTTACAGCACTTATAAAAAGTAATGATATTTATAAAAAAATGCCCACGTGCGTGGGCTATTTTTTATGAATATTGTCCGATGGTATCTACCCAATCGGAAAGCTGATCCTGGTGCGATTCAATATGTGTATTTAAATCTTGTGTATACTTTCCACTTTGTCCGTAGGAATAGACTTGATTTAAGATTGATTTAGCTTCGGTGCTTACATTTTCGTTTACCATTAATGATTTCACAAGACGTTCGATCTGTTCACATTCGGAAACAGAGCCACAGCAATCTTCTTGATGATTCTGTAAAATATCTTTCAATAAATTCAATTGGTCCGTATGATTTATAGGCATAGTCATCACCTCTTATTTTTGTTACAATTCTATATTGTGGAATGAATGATATTTTATACTTATAATCAAGAAGAAAAACATGCTATCGTGTGAAGCTTTAACTAAATCAACCAATTTATTGTGTAAATATAGTTATTATAACAGTAGCATTGTTGTGCAAAATAATTAATGAGGTGGAAAGATGCGT
The DNA here is from genome assembly GCF_025660475.1 of Perspicuibacillus lycopersici. GTDB lineage: Bacteria > Bacillota > Bacilli > Bacillales > Caldibacillaceae > Perspicuibacillus > Perspicuibacillus lycopersici. Next base: position 747,169 of record NZ_JAOUSF010000003.1, on the reverse strand, counting down.
TTACGATATAAACCAGGGGCAAAAGAAAGATTAATGAGTTATCCCCAATATGTCATTTATAATGTGCAAGAAAGAAAAGGGAAATGGCAAGAATTATTTGGTAATGACCATGAAATTCATGTGGAAATAGGTACGGGAAAAGGCAAATTTCTTACAGAAATGGCAAAAGCTAATCCGCATATTAATTATATTGGAATAGAAGCTTATGATAGTGTCATTATCTCTGCGTTAGACCGTCTAATTGAAGCAGATCTTCCCAATTTGAAATTATTAAATTTGAATGCGAATAAACTAGAGGATTACTTTGCATCTGGGGAAATTTCACGTATTTATTTAAATTTCTCCGATCCATGGCCAAAAAATAAACATGCAAAGAGAAGATTAACCTACAAGAGCTTCTTAAAAATGTATGAAAATGTGCTCGTGCCTCAAGGAGAAATTCATTTTAAAACCGATAATCAAGCACTTTTTGAATTCTCACTCGTAAGCTTTTCACACTATGGAATGAAGTTGAATTATATAAGCTTGGATTTGCATAATAGTGATTTTGAGGGGAATATAATGACCGAATATGAAGAAAAGTTTTCATCCATGGGTCATCGAATTTATCGCTGTGAAGTTCAGTTTCCGAAAAAATAGTAGTTGAATGAGAAAAACAACGGTAGAAGCTGACCGTTGTTTTTTTTTGTGAAAAAAAAAGACAACGGTTGGAAAAGATAAACAATTCCAGAATAATGTTTAGAAATGAGCACTCTGCTTTCCTTATCAAGAAATTTAGTATTTAATAGTAAATAGAAAGTATTTTTTTAGAAAGTAGGAATTTATATGGTAGAAAACTTTGATGGAAAAAGTAAACCTATTGAAATCTTCCGTAATTATTTTTTTATTACTGTTGGAGCATTGATATTTGCTTATGGTTTAGAAGCTTTTCTAGTCCCTAATCAAGTCATCGATGGTGGCGTTGTTGGTATTTCCCTAATATTACAAGAAATTACAAAGCTCTCTTTTAGTATTTTTCTTGTGTTATTAAATTTACCGTTTTTATTTATCGGTTATAAACAAATCGGAAAGTCTTTTGCATTTCAAAGTTTGTACGGCATTGTTTTAGCCGCTATTTTTACTGAATTACTCCATCATGTGCATCCGATTACAGAAGATCCACTACTTGCAGCAGTGTTCGGAGGAGTCGTACTCGGTGTTGGGGTAGGGATTGTTTTAAGAAATAATGGTGCATTAGACGGTACCGAAATATTAGCAACTTTAATTAGTAGTAAAAGCTCTTTTTCGGTTGGACAAATCGTAATGTTCTTCAATTTGTTCATTCTCGGAAGTGCAGCATTTGTATTTAATATTAACAGTACATTTTATTCACTTATTGCATATTTTATTGCATTTAAAATGATTGATATCGTAATCGTTGGTTTAAATGAGTCGAAGGCTGTTTTAATTATTAGCGATCATTATCAAAGCATTGGCGATGCGCTATTAAGTAGATTGGGTCGAACGGTTACTTATTTGGCTGGAGAGGGTGCATATAGTGGCGAAAAGAAAAAGGTCATTTATTGCGTTATCACTCGGCTAGAAGAAGCGAAATTACGAGCTATCGTCCATCACTTTGATCCCGGTGCCTTCCTTGCTACCTCAGATGTTAGTGACGTTAAAGGCGGGCAATTCAAGAAAAAAAATATTCACTAATACGAACACATACAGAAGAATACCTTTTAGTAGAGGTATTCTTTCTTTATGTATTTGCTACTAGATATAGCTATTAGAGTAGGAGGTATTCAATTAACTTTATAAATTTGCATATATTGCAGGAATTTTTATGTAAAGAGAAGAAAATAAACGATGCACAATATTTTTAGTAAAGGAATGAATCCTTTAGATATATTATTTTACTACAATGGAGGGGAAGAGCACTTGGAATCTTTACAAATAGGGAAAATTAAATTGACGTGGTTAAATGGTGGGGTCACACATTTAGATGGTGGTGCAATGTTTGGTGTAGTACCGAAACCATTATGGACAAAAAAATATGAAGTAAATGATAGAAACCAGATTGAGCTTCGAACAGATCCGATTTTAATCGAAGTAAATGGTAAACGGTTTCTTATTGAAGCAGGAATTGGGAATGGAAAGTTATTGGAAAAGGAAAAACGCAATTATGGCGTAACAGCTGAATCAAAAATTCATGAATCGCTTCGTGAATTAAATTTAACTGTGGAAGATATTGATGGAATCATAATGACACATTTACATTTTGATCATGTCAGTGGTTTAACGACTCCGCAGGATGATACATATGTTGCAACATTCCCTAATGCAAAAATCTATTGCTCCAAAATTGAATGGGATGAAATGCGAAATCCAAATATTCGATCAAAAAGTACTTATTGGGTAAGAAATTGGCAAGGAATCGAAGAACACGTCATTCCATTTGAGGAGGAAATCGACATTTATCCTGGCATCCGAATGGTTCACACCGGTGGACATAGTGATGGACATGCTATTGTTATTATCGAATCAGAAGGAGAAATGGCTGTTCATTTAGCCGATTTACTACCAACCCATGCACATCAAAATCCATTATGGGTCATGGCATATGATGACTATCCAATGAAATCTATTGCGGAAAAACAAAAGTGGATTCCGTTTGCCGTTAATAAAAATGCTTGGATAACATTTTATCATGATGCAGTATATCGAGCGTTAAAATGGGATCAAGCTGGGAGAATTACCGAATCAATAGCGATACGAAAATAATCATGTTATCCTTTACAATACTCCCCTTAAGTACAGCTATGAATAGGGAAAATACAGTAGCATTTTAGGGGAGTTTTATGCTGATTGGATAATTGTCGTCAAAATTGTTTAAACTTCTGAGAGCTCTAGAATACTGCCTGATTTTGCATCTATTACAAACTCATAATCGGTTTGTCTGTTTTCATCTTCTCGTGTAATACCGCCTCGGTAAACTTGATAAGCGGAAGCATTTTTTTCGAGTGTTTCTGGTTTAGTCATAATCCAAGATCCAATAATTTTTCCATTATCTTTTAACATATTTTTCATATTTTGTAAAACTTCTTCGGATGAAAATAGATGGTTCCTTGCAACTATAGACTTTGTTAATAAGCTAGCTGCAACACCTGCTGCAACACCGATAATAAGACCTTTAAACTTCATAAAAATCCCTCCTCGTTCGAGTATAGCAAATTCATTACAGTTTTAAAATACAATGATTAGTTAATCAAATTTCCTGGCAGGTATATATGGATTGATGCGTAAGTTCATACGATTTTATCTAGCGAAGTTGACAAAAGTTCTGTAAAATAAAAAATGTACATACTATTTCGGATATCTAAAGGAAAAGAGGGAATCGCGTGAATCAAGAAACTTTAGAGTTGTTTAAGACGCTAACGGAATTACCTGGAGCTTCTGGTAATGAGCATTTAGTTCGTAAGTTTATGAAAGAACAGCTTAGTAAATATGCAGATGAAGTCATACAAGATGGATTAGGTAGTGTTTTTGGAGTAAAACGTGGATCTGAAAATGGTCCGACTGTAATGGTTGCAGGACATATGGATGAAGTTGGATTTATGGTAACCTCCATTACCGAAGCAGGTTTACTTCGTTTTCAACCATTAGGTGGCTGGTGGAATCAAGTTCTTTTAGCACAAAGAGTACAAATTATTACAGATAACGGACCAATTTATGGAGTCATTTCATCCATTCCGCCACATTTATTGGATGAAGAGACAAGAAAACGGCCGATGGACATTAAAAATATGTTAATTGATATTGGAGCAGATGATAAAGCAGATGCACAAAAAATCGGTATCAAACCAGGGCAACAAGTTGTACCTGTTTGTCCATTTACCCCTCTTGCCAACCCGAAAAAAATTATGGCGAAGTCTTGGGATAACCGTTATGGCTGTGGTCTTTCCATCGAGTTACTAAAAGAATTACAAGGTGAAACACTTCCAAATACATTATATTCTGGAGCTACTGTTCAAGAAGAGGTTGGCTTACGTGGGGCAAGAACTTCTGCTTACATGATTAAACCAGATATTTTCTTTGCATTAGATGCAAGTCCTGCAAATGATACGACTGGAAATAAAAATGAATTTGGTCATCTTGGTAAAGGTGCGCTACTAAGAATTTATGATCGTTCCATGATTACTCACAGAGGTATGCGTGAATTTATTCTAGATACTGCCGAAACCAACAATATTAACTATCAATACTTCATTTCACAAGGTGGTACAGATGCAGGTCAAGTTCACCTAGCAAATGAAGGTGTACCTAGTGCAGTAATCGGTATTTGCTCTCGCTATATTCATACAGCTGCATCGATTGTTCATGTGGATGATTACGCAGCAGCGAAAGAATTATTAGTGAAATTAGTAAAATCATGTGATCAAACAACCGTAGATTCCATAAAACAAAATGGTTAATAAAAATATATAGACATATGCAGAGGCAATCGGTGTATCTGATTGCTTTTGTTATGAGAGATTATATGCACCATATAATGTTATCCACGGATTGTAGAAAGATAAAAGAATGAAAGAGGAAGTAATATGAAAATTGCTGTTGGTACAACAAATGAAGCAAAACTGCAAGCGATTCAAAATGTCTTTTCATTAACAGATTCCATTTTCGAATGTAAGGTTGCATCCAATGTCAGTGAGCAACCATTTTCCGACGAGGAAACGATTACTGGTGCAATCAATCGTGCCAATAATGCGTTGCTTGAGGTTGGAGGGGATATCGGTATTGGCTTAGAGGGTGGTGTTACGGAAACCTCTTTTGGGTTAATGCTTTGTAATTGGGGTGCACTCGTTCAAGCAGATAATTCAAAAGCTCCGATTATTGCTGGCGGGGCAAGAATTATTTTGCCTGAAGAAATTAGTACCCGTTTACGTAATGGAGAAGAACTAGGACCAGTGATGGATGATTTTTGTCAAAAAGAAAATATTCGTTTCCATGATGGGGCAATCGGTATATTTACGAATGGACAAATTAACCGAATATTGATGTTTACCCAAGTAGTACAATCTTTAAAGGGACAATTCGAATATCAAATAACAAATAGCTAATAATAATGAATAAGCGTGCGAAACGAAAGCACCAAGACCTACGGGATATCATTTTCGAATGTTGGTTTGTTATGCAAAAATAATAGTAAAATGATGTTAAGAAAATTTAATTTTTACTTGCTACTATTGCTTAATAGAATGTATTATGGAAATGGTGCTTATCCTCTAAGGTGGAGAAAGAGAGGGTAGATGTTATGTTTAAAACAAAAAATACTATTTATTTACTTGTACTATTACTATTACTAATATTGACCGCTTGTTCTGCCACTATTTCAGAGGAACAAGATAAAGCAAAGGAAAATGCAGTAGAAGCGTTTGAAGCGAATAATATCAATCCAAATAATTCTATCGAAAATTTTTCAGTATACCTGCCATCAGGTATGGATGTTGACGAATCGGATCCGAACAATATTGTATTAAGCAATGGATCCAAGCTTTACTTATTATTTATTAATCCGAACGAAAATGAATCTAGTAAGGTAATTTATGAAACCACCTTAAACAGTACCGAAAATATCCGTCTCAAAGAAACCTTTGAAAAGGATAATAGATTTGGATTCATTATTATTAATGATGTAAGTGAAGATTTATACGAGTTAACGGTCGGAATCGGTGGAACGAAATTAACAACCGAAACAGATGCCGCAAACATTGCACATGAAGCAAAGCTAATGATGGAAATCGTTTCTTCGATTGAATTTGACAAGGCAGAGTAATCTAGCTAATGCAATGTATTCGACTTAAACAATAAATTATCATTAGGAAAGGGATGTCTCTTAGTAGTAATTACCTAGGACACATCCCTTTCTTTTGGAGATAAAAACTAAGTTCGAGAGAATTTCTAATATTGCGTCAGGTTAAAACTATAGGAAAACTCTATCTTTAATATATTAATTCGTTTCTGTGGAAACTCAAGGAAACGTTTGTTACTATCAGTATAGTATCAGTAAAGGGAAGCTTATTTGAACTCCCTTTTGTCTTGTATTAAATAACAGCCTATATGAAATAGACGAAACGAAAGTACTGACTATTATTCAAATAATATATTTTGGAGGGATTTATTGTGGAACAACTAACATCAATGGAACAATTTGAAACATTAAAAAATGAAGGAATCACTGTGTTTGTATTTAGTGCAAACTGGTGCTCCGATTGTCGCTTTATGGAACCATTTATGCCAGAAGTAGAAGCGAAATTTAACCAAATGAATTTTATTAAAGTGGACCGAGATCAATTCATCGATTTATGTGCGGATTTATCTATTTTCGGAATCCCTAGCTTTGTTGCATTCCAAAATGGAAAAGAAGTTGGCCGGTTTGTTAGCAAAGACCGTAAGACACAAGAAGAAATCGAAAGCTTCTTGAACGATTTAGAAATTCAATAAGCTTCAGTATGTCAGAGAAAAAAGTGGTGAATTCTAGTGAAAATGACAGTTACAAAGTTAAGAAAGCTTCTGGAGGAACGACTCGAGCAGGATGATCGAAATCTTGTATTTGACCGGGAAAAAGAGAGCTTACGAATTGAAGATAAGCAATCGAAAAAAGGACTAACAGTTTCCTTACCACCAGTTATCGCCAAATGGGAAAATCAAAAGGATGCTGCCATTGAAGAAGTAATTTATTACGTAGAAGAAGCATTGAAAGCAATGAATGGAACGCAAACACTAGCTGGTAAGGAAAATAAAATTTTTCCTGTCATTCGTTCGACCTCCTTTCCGAAAAAAACAGAAGCTGGAGGAAAATTATTAATCGATGAACATACGGCAGAAACTAGAATTTATTATGCAGTAGATTTAGGAAACACCTTTCGATTAATTGATGAAAAAATGCTAGAAAAGGAAAAATGGGATGCACAAGAAATACGGGAGATGGCTAGGTTTAATGTTCGCTCCCTACCTTGCCCGTTAAAAAAAGATACAGTAAGTGAAAATGATTTTTATTTCTTGAATACGAATGACGGTTATGACGCAAGTCGTATTTTAAATGAGTCATTTTTAAATGAAATGAAAGAGAAAGTAGAAGGTACATTAGCAATTTCAATCCCACATCAGGATGTATTAATTTTTGCAGATGTAAAAAACCAAACGGGATATGATATATTAGCACAAATGAGTATGAGCTTTTTTACAAACGGACATGTTCCGATTACTTCTCTATCATTTTATTACGAAAATGGCAAATTAGAGCCGATTTTTATATTGGCAAAAAATAGACCTTCCAGGAAGGAGTAAACAAATGAATATATTTTACAATAAAGAAGGCGTTGGCGATACATTGCTAATCAACATAGCTTCTGCTGATCAAGAAAGCATTTCACATGAAAAACACGGGGATGTTGTCCGGATATTCCATGAGCAAACAAAGGAAACGGTAGGTTATAATCTGTTTCAAGCAAGCAAGTATGTGGAATTAGGGAATGTTAATGGCCAAGTTGAATTAAGTGAAGAACTAGTAGAGCAAATTAATACCGTTTTACAAGCCAATGATTTTACAGAAAAATTAGTGGCAGATTTATCACCTAAATTTGTTGTTGGACTTGTAAAGGAAAAAGAAAAGCATCCAAATGCGGATAAATTAAGTGTATGTAAAGTCGATATCGGTGCCGAAACATTGCAAATCGTTTGCGGCGCTCCAAATGTGGAGGCAGGGCAAAAGGTTGTCGTAGCTAAAATTGGTGCTGTTATGCCAAGTGGATTAGTAATTAAACCTGCAGAGTTAAGAGGGGTGGCATCTAGCGGAATGCTTTGCTCTGCTCGAGAATTAGAATTACCAAATGCTCCACAAGTTAAAGGTATTTTAGTACTAGCAGACGATGCTCCGATAGGTCAGCCCTTTCAATTTTAGCCTATATGAACCAATTTGTTTTGCTTAATATCATACAAAATGTATAACAGCCTCGCTTTTATGCGAGGTTCTTTTTTGCTTATTTTTCTTTACATGTATTTATAGTAAAATAATGATACATGTTTTTTGAGGATAGAAAGAGTGGTAATTATATGGATTGGAAAAAGTGGTTCTCTTTTCACAATGAAGATGAGAAAAGAGAAGAACATGAGAATACAAAAAATACGAGTCATAAAGAAATGGAAACAAGGATTGCCTATCAGTACCCGAAAGGAAAATATTCTATTTCCATGGATACAGATATAGAAGAACGAAAAAAACGAGTGATGAATAGTCGAACAAATGCGAGCTATCATCGGGGCAACAACAATATGCGAGGGGAAGCACAAGAGATAAATAAATTATTAGAAAAGAGAAGAGAAAAAAGACTAGATCAACCTTTATCCCATCCGCTAGTGGAAGAAATAGACAAGCAAACGGAAGAACCACTTCCTATTTCACTAGAAAAGAATAAAGAAATTGTAAAGCAGCAAGGACCGAAACGTCCATTTCGCCCAACAGAAATTCCGTCACCTATTTATGGATTTAAGCCTCGAAAACGGCAGAGAAAAGAAATCGTCGAATATGAATTGACAACTTTTACCCCAGAAGCAAAAAGAGAAGAATCGCGAGAAGTTCCTAACACAGTATTTGTTCCGGAGAGCGCTTATGAAAATATTGCGTTTCGTAATATAAATAAAAAAGAACAAGAGATTATGGGGCGAAAGCTATCTACTGAATCGTTCCTGGACGATACAGAAAATAGGACAAGTGTTCTAGAAGAAACTGCTCCTCCTATCGATTTTGAGATACCAGTAGAAACGACGCAAAGCTCGATGCTTTCCAATACAAAAGAACATGAAACAGAAGCTGTAACAAAAATAGAGTACATAAACGATAATCCAATAGCTGAGGAATCTCCCGAAAGTATAATGCTTCCACAAGATGATGGGGAAAATCGTCAAACAAACTTACCTTCCGTTGCTTTGGATTCAAAAGTAGAGGAACTTCCTGCGGTTGCTGAACAAATCGAACAAAAGCAGGAGGAGCAAGTTGATTCATTACCAATAGTAGAAGAAAGTAATTTCAAAGAAGAAGCACCTCATCCTCGTCGAGAAAGAAAACATGTTCCGTTTAATGTGCTCATGCTAAAAAAAGACAGAGAAAGCTTACAACGTAAGACTCAGGAAAATAATGTGCCTATAAAACATAAGAACAATCGAACACTGTCAGAACTAGCGGCTACAGTGGAGGAGAAGCCACAGGATATTATAAATCGGGTAGAGTCTCGTGAGAATCGTGAGGATGATTCCATAAACAAGCATCTGAAAGAAATGAATGCAAAGGATCTGAGCATATTTGGAAATGAACAAATAATACCTCCTTTGGATAATGCTATGCCCGTTGAAGCAAATACTATAGCTGCTCAAGAAAAGACACTGCTTGTAAATGCACAACGAAATTATCAATTTGCAGAACATACTTTATTAGAGCAGCCGATAGAGCGAACTTCAAATGAAGGTTGGTTAAACAGTCAGGCTGAAATTTTAAATAATACACTACACAGTTTTAACGTTGGTGCAAATGTGGTAAGTGTATCTGAGGGACCAACTGTTACACGTTTCGAGGTCTCGCCAGATTTAGGTGTAAAAGTAAATAAAATTACTAATTTAACCGATGACCTAAAATTAAGTCTAGCTGCTAAAGATATTCGTATGGAGGCACCAATTCCTGGTAAGCATACGATTGGCATAGAAGTACCGAATAAAGTGAGTAGACCAGTTTATTTACGGGAAATAATTGATCAAGATATATTTACGAAAGCAGAATCTCCATTAACGGTCGCCTTAGGATTAGATATTGCCGGAAAACCAGTCATTACTGATTTGAAGAAAATGCCACATGGATTGATTGCTGGTGCAACAGGTTCTGGTAAAAGTGTTTGTATTAACACCTTTATCGTTAGCTTATTATATAAAGCAAGACCAGATGAAGTGAAATTATTATTAATTGATCCAAAGATGGTGGAGTTAGCCCCATACAATGATATTCCACACTTAATCAGTCCTGTAATTACCGATGTAAAAGCAGCAACTGCTTCGTTAAAATGGGCTGTTGAAGAGATGGAAAGACGATACGAATTGTTTGCAGCAGCTGGAGTTCGGGAAATTGGGAAATATAACGAAAAAGATGTAGAAGGAAAGCATCAGCTTCCATATATTGTAATAATCATTGATGAATTAGCTGATTTAATGATGGTTGCTCCTGCAGATGTTGAAGAAGCCATTTGCCGAATTGCCCAAAAGGCTCGAGCTTGTGGGATTCACTTATTAATTGCTACCCAAAGACCTTCTGTTGATGTTATTACTGGCTTGATTAAAGCAAACGTACCGACACGAATTGCGTTTTCGGTTTCTTCGCAAATTGATTCACGTACAATAATTGATATTAGCGGAGCGGAGCGATTACTTGGGAAAGGCGATATGCTGTTTTTAGATAACGGAACTTCGAAACCGACACGCTTACAAGGACCATTCATTTCCGATGAGGAAATTGAAAAAGTAGTGGAACATGTTCGCGGACAGGGTAAACCACAATATTTATTTGAGCAGGAAGAATTAATTAAGAAAAGTGATTTTTCTGAAACTGATGAGCTGTTATTAGAGGCTTGCGAATTCGCCTTTCAACAAGGGAATATTTCCACTTCTAGTTTACAAAGACACTTCCGAATTGGGTATAATCGTGCCGCACGGTTAATTGAATTAATGGAAGACAAAGGAATGATTACCGAATCAAAAGGTAGTAAACCACGTGATGTATTACTAACTGAACAAGACTTAGAAGAGCTTCAAGAATTAATGTAGAAAGCAGCGATTTTTCTAGAAATATCGGGTAGTTTTTTAGCTATTTAACAGAAGTTTGCAACATATTTGTCATATAGGTGACTATATATAGTAAGGGAATTTGCATAGTTTTTTTTTACAGAAAATGCTATAATGTTTAAATGTGAACTGGAAAATATGTAGAAAAAGAACTAAATTTACATGAATTTATGAAAATGTCATAAGGCATTTGGGCACATGATTCATATAATACATTTATAAGGTTATATAGTGACTTTGTTGGAGGTTTTAACATATGACGATTTATCATTTTGTTGGGATAAAGGGTTCTGGTATGAGTCCTTTAGCACAAATTCTTCATGGTATGGGATATACAGTCCAAGGATCCGATATAGAAAAACATATATTTACACAAGTAGCATTAGAAAAAGCAGGGATACCGATATTTCCCTTTTCAGAAGACAATATAAAACCAGGAATGACCATTATTGCGGGAAATGCTTTTCCAGATACTCATGAGGAAATTCAAAAAGCATTAGAATTAGGACTTCCAGTGATTCGTTATCATCGTTTCTTAGGAGACCTTCTTCAAAGATTCACAAGTATTGCTGTGACAGGCGCACATGGGAAAACATCGACAACAGGATTGTTATCCCATGTAATGGAAGCTGCAAAACCAACCTCTTATTTAATTGGTGATGGTACTGGAAGTGGGGAAAAGGATGCAGATTATTTCGTTTTTGAAGCATGCGAATATCGTAGACACTTCTTATCGTACTATCCTGATTATTGCATTATGACCAATATCGATTTCGATCACCCTGACTATTATGCAAATGTAGAGGATGTCTTTTCAGCTTTCCAAGAAATTGCCTGGCAAGTGAAGAAGGGAATCATTGCTTATGGTGATGATGAACATCTGCAAAAGATTCAAGCAAAAGTACCGGTATTATTTTATGGATTTGGTGAGGAAAATGATTTCCAAGCAAGAAATGTGGAGGTTACTCCGGAAGGAACAACCTTTGATGTTTTTGTAAGAAATACATTCTACTCCTCCTTCTTTATCCCGACATTTGGAAATCATAATGTATTAAATGCTTTAGCAGTTATCACCATCTGTCATTATGAAAATATTGATGTTGCCATCATCCGTGAACAATTAAAAACGTTCCATGGCGTGAAAAGACGCTTTACAGAAAAGCAATTTGGTTCACAAATTTTAGTGGACGATTATGCACATCATCCAACAGAAGTGAAGGCTACAATTGATTCAGCGAAACAAAAATATCCAAATAAAAAAGTGGTTGCAGTTTTCCAACCACATACGTTCACACGTACGCAAACTTTCTTGAATGAATTTGCGGAAAGCTTAAGAAATGCGGATCAAGTATTTTTATGCGAAATTTTTGGTTCTGCTAGAGAAAATCACGGGAAATTATCTATTAAAGATTTACAAGAAAAAATTGAAGGTGCACAAATATTGGATGAGACAGATCCATCCCCACTTGTAGCATATAAAGACAGTGTATTGCTATTTATGGGAGCAGGGGATATACAAAAATTCCAAGAAGCGTACGAACAATACGTAGAAAAAGAAAAAATAGATATATAAACAAAAAAGGACTTAGCAATGCCATTTATTATGGATGCTAAGTCTTTTTTAGAATACAAGAATGTTATTTTAGATTTTCAGGATTTAATCCTTCTAATTCAGGGATTACGAATAATCCGTCTTTACGAATGAGAATATCATCGAAATAAATTTCTCCACCACCATATTCTGGACGTTGAATTAATACCATATCCCAGTGAATATTGGAATGGTTTCCGTTATAGGCATTTTCGTAACATTCTCCAGGCGTGAAATGAATACTTCCAGCAATTTTCTCATCAAATAAAATATCCTGCATTGGCGTTAAAATATATGGATTTACCCCGATGGCAAATTCCCCAACAAAACGTGCGCCTTCATCTGTATCGAAAATTTTGTTAATCCGTTCTGTATCATTTGCAGTAGCTTCGACAATTTTTCCGTCTTTAAAGGTTAGTTTTACATTTTCAAAGGTAAAGCCTTGATAAGGGGATGGCGTGTTATAGCTTATTGTACCATTAACCGAGTTACGTACAGGAGCGGTATACACTTCGCCGTCTGGAATATTTGCCTCGCCAGCACATTTAATTGCAGGTATATTTTTAATGGAAAACGTTAAATCTGTTCCAGGTGATATAAGGCGAACTTTGTCCGTTTTATTCATTAAATCCACTAAACTGTCCATAGCTTTACTCATTTTTGCATAATCAAGATTACATACATTAAAGTAAAAATCTTCAAATGCCTCTGTGCTCATTTTTGCAAGCTGTGCCATATTGGAAGTTGGATAACGTAACACGGTCCATCTTGTTTTTGGTACACGAATTTCTCGATGTACTTTTTTGCCAATAGTATTTCCTTCGATCTTCATTTTTTCATCAGGAACATCTGCTAATTCATTAATATTGTTACCTGCACGTAGTCCGATGTAAGCATCCATTTCGGACATTACATTCGCTTCAAATGCAGCCATCAACTCATATTGTTCCTCTTGTGCACCTAGTAAAAGGCTACGATTTACTTCGTGGTCCTTTAGGGATACAAATGGATAGCCACCTGCTGCGTATGATTCTTTAACAAGTGCAGTTACTAGCTCTTTTTGTAAACCAAAGTTCTCAATTAATATTTTTTCCCCTTTTTGTAAACCGATGGAGTAATTAATTAAATTTTTTGCGAGTTTTTCTATTCGTGGATCTTTCATAATATCCCTCCAATTATGTATTAATAACTATAAGTGTTCCCAATTACGAGAAACCACTACTATAAACAACCATAACGCGAAATATTATTACTTGCAATATTATTTTGATAAGTACAGTTTCAAAATTACAAAGTATGGGTATTCATTGTGAAATTGAGTAAGAGATGGATGCCCCACGTCCATCTCCTTACTTGAGGGAAATCAGTCGAAATGGATTCCTATTCCTCCTCTAACCAAACATCTTCCACATATTTTCTTTTTAGTTGCTTGCTAATTTTCCGATATTCTTTTGATTTAAAAATAATATCAAAATCATAATCTTCAGGATAAAGCTCGGTTCCTTTTATGAATAGTTTTAATCGTTTGTGACTAATGGTTCTTTTTTCTTGACGAACCTGTACAACATATTTTCCATATGCATCAGGTCCTTGATAAATAATTCCTGTTTCATTTGTCTCTGTTAGAATTACATTATCTCCTTGCTCAAAAATGGAGTCATGAACCGGAGGAAGATCCACCGTTTTTTTTGCTAATGATTTTCTAGCATATTTATTAACCGCAATTTGTTGCTGAAAATAAGCATCAGTTACCTTTTGATCATGGTGGAAATTTCGACAGGTTTTATATGTGATTTCATGAGCTTTTTCAATTAGCTTCGGGTGTAGTCCAAGTTTGCTTGCAATTTCAAACGCTTGGCTCCTTCCGCTTTGCCCTAATAAAAGCTTATATGTCGGCCGTAATGTATTTATATCAAATTCCATTGTTCCATTTAAAAAGCCTTCTGTTTGATCAGCGAATTCCTTCATCTCACTATAATGGGTAGTTGCAAATAATGTAGCTCCCTTTTGATAAAGCTGTTCTAAAATGACAATGGCAAGTGCCATTCCTTCTCCGGGATCGGTACCAGATCCAAGCTCATCAAGCAATACAAGGGAGCGATCATTAGTAGCTCGTAATATATCAATAATGTTTACTAACCGTGAGCTAAATGTACTTAAATTTTGTTCGATGCTTTGACCATCCCCAATATCTACAAATATATGCTGATAGATCGCTATTTTGCTACCTGCTTCGGCAGGGATCGGCAAGCCTGCTTGTGCCATCATCGTTAATAAACCAATTGTCTTCAATGTTACTGTTTTTCCGCCTGTATTTGGGCCGGTAATTACTAATGCACGATGTTCTTCTCCAAATAAAAGGGTCAAAGGAACTGCGTTTTCCTTAAGCATCGGGTGTCGTGCCTCTTTTAAATGAATAGTATAATCCTCTGTTAATATTGGAGGCTTTGCATCAATACTTCTACTATATTTTGCTTTCGCAAATAGAACATCATAGTAATGCATCGTCTCGATTGCCAGATTTATCGCCTCTTCATTTGCTAACAGCTTCTCTGTTAATTCAAATAAAATTCGTTCCACCTCTTCTTCCTCTGCTACCTTCATTGTTTGTATTTCTTCTTGCATATCAGCAAGCTCGATTGGTTCAATAAATACAGTTGCTCCAGAAGCAGAGGTATCTAGTACATTTCCTTGGATTTTCGTTCGGTATTCTCTTTTTACAGAGAGCGTTAAATGACCACTACGCTCTGATACAATTTTATCTTGAAGATAATCTGCATACTTTTTGGATTTCATCAATTGGTTCGCTTTTTCTTTTACTTTATCTGTAAGGATGGATAGCTGCCTTCTTAAATAGGCTAGCTCACTGGAAGCATAGTCATCAACATTACTATGTCGAATACACCTCGCTATTTCATCTGTAAGCTCCTTAACGTCTGGGACCGATTGGACATAGAGCGCGACATTAGGAGCAGCATATTCCTTATCACGCATAAACTGTTTAAGTTTTGTACAATGCTCTAAAAAGGAAATGACATACGAAAATTGATCTGCTCGAATATAAATCCCTTTTTTCGCTTGGTTTAGGAAAAGGGTCATTTCGTCTAATGTATGGATGGGTATACTACTGGATATTTTTAATATTTTCATTGCTTCTTCAATTTCTTTTATTGATTGCTCAATTCTTCTTTTTTCCTGCATTGGTCGTAGTCTTTGGATTGTTTTTTTCGCCAAATTAGTTTTTGCATAGCATTCGATTTCTGTTAAAATCTTATAAAATCCTAATACTTCAAATGTCTGTTGATTCATTGTATACATCTCCTGTTTCTATAAAATAGAAAAAGCTAGCGTGAACAAACGCTCACACTAGCTTTTTCGAGGCAAACCTTTTCCGCTTTTATGCGGCAATAGGAAATCCTTTGCAATAAAATAAAAAAGCTATGACAAATATGCCATAGCTTATATCTTCTATTGCTTGCTATGAGGCTTATTCTTAACCTTCCTTGAAATGCGCATGCTAAATAAACGGGTATAATCCCACTTTTTTAACAAAATTCAAGGCCGTATAAAATTAACGGTTAGTTAAGAACATTCACACTCATAAAACAGTCTCCTTAAAAGGGCAAATAGTATTTACATCCTTTATTCTATCTATAATCATTTCTATTTGTCAACATTTTCAAAAATTTTATCAATTCTTTGTTAAGCTGGTATGTGGAGTAATGGTATAACCTCTTTTAAGAAAACACTGTACTCTAGCGTTACAAGGATATATGGCATTAAAAAGTATTTCCTTATCTTAATAAGAAAAAATTGAAAAAACAAGGAGGATTGCTCGATTCTTGTCTAAAAAAATGGTTTAATGGTAATAGAATTATCAGTAACAGAAATTTGGCAGCTTGAAAGGAGAATAGCTTTATGGAAGTTATTTTGTATATAAGTGTAGGCATAATTGCTATTGCTTTCTGTTTTTTAGTCGGATATTTAATTGTAACATTAAAAACCTTATCAAAAACCTTACATACTATGTCTGTCACCATCACGAGTGTCGACAATCAATTAAAAGGGGTTACTCGAGAAACGGAGCAATTGCTTCAAAAAACAAATGCTTTAGCTGATGATTTAAAGCAAAAATCAGAAAAACTTAATAGCGTAGTGGATTCTGTTCAAGATGTCGGTAATACTATTCAACAATTTAATCGCTCGTTAGTTGGGATATCTGATTCAATTGTTCATCAAGTGGAAAAAAACCAAGAGAAGGTTTCACAAATAGTTCAATTAGGAAATATTTTTGTTGAATTAAAGGACAAATGGGACGAGGTTCGCTCCCGTAAAAAACGCGAAAAAGAAGCAATGATTATTAAACAACAATCTAATTAGGAGGACCGAATATGGACGAAAGAAATCAAACGCAAAATGAATCAACTAGTATGAAAAACTTTTTAACTGGAGTCGTAATTGGCAGTGTTGTTGGTACGATTA
Source organism: Perspicuibacillus lycopersici (assembly GCF_025660475.1). Taxonomy (GTDB): domain Bacteria; phylum Bacillota; class Bacilli; order Bacillales; family Caldibacillaceae; genus Perspicuibacillus; species Perspicuibacillus lycopersici. The sequence continues at coordinate 730,233 of NZ_JAOUSF010000003.1, read as the reverse complement.
CAGCATTATTATTCGCTCCAAAATCTGGAAAAGAATTACGCAATGATTTAAATGAACAAGTTTCTTTAGTACTAGAAAAATCGGAATATGTAAAGGACTCCGTGCTTCAAAAGGGGAATGAACTTCGTAACTTTACAAATAATACAAGAGTTAAGCTTTCGAATGTTGTACAGGAACAGACGAAGGATTTAGTAGAAAAAGTCCAAGCCTTTACAAAAAATACCGAAGAAGATGTGGAAGAAACATTAGAGGAAGCACAACTTGCGATTTCAGAGCTGGCAGATGAAATTGACAAAAAGCTAGAAGAGCTAAAGGCTTCTGACAATTTAAAATAACTGAGGTATCATTGTCTGAAAAAATAGGGGGATTTGTATGTCACTAAAAAAAGTTTCTGAAGAAAACGAGTTTCAATCCATTTTAGCAAATGAAGGAGCTTTTTTATTTTTTAAACATAGCTTAACTTGTCCAATTAGTGCTGGTGCATATGAGGCATACCAAGCATATTTAGCGGATCATCCGAATGTACCTGCCTATTATCTTGCAGTTCAAGAAAGCAGACCACTATCCAACTACATCGCAGAGTATTTTGCCGTTAAACATGAATCACCACAAATTTTTTATATTGTTGATGGGCAAGTAAAATGGCATACATCCCATCAAAAGATAACGAAAGAAAAGCTAGAAGAAGTGGTAGAGTAAAAAATAATAGCAAGGAATAAAGAAAGAGCTGATAACAATTGATATCAGCTCTTTTTCTGTGGAATATTTCATTATTTTTTCGGGGAATCTACTGTAAAATATGACAAAAAAAGGAGAACGTCTGAATGAAGCAACTTCCACAATTTCCACAGGCATATTGGTTAGATTCCGTTAAAGTTCCATCATTTCCATCATTAACCGAGGATTTAGAAGTAGATGTAGCTGTAATTGGAGGGGGAATATCAGGTATTACGACTGCTTATTTATTATTACAGGAGGGCTTAAAGGTTGCCTTAGTGGAGGCAGATACGTTATTAAATGGAACGACTGGTCATACAACAGCAAAGTTAACTGCACAGCATGGTTTAATTTACGATGAATTGATTCAACATTTCGGTGAAGAAAAAGCGAGATTGTATTATGAAGCAAATCAGGAAGGTATGGAGCTAGTTAAAACAATAATCGATAAACATAACATTGAATGTGATTTATCGCTAGAGGATGCCTATGTATATGCACAGGATGAAAGCAGCATTCAAAAGATAGAGAAGGAAATGAAGGCATATGAAAAGCTTGGAATCGCAGGGAAGGTGGTAGAAAAAACACCTTTACCTTTTGATGTACTATCTGCCATTATTATGAATAAGCAGGCACAGTTTCACCCGTTAAAATATTTACAGGTGCTCGTTCAGGAGCTAGAGAAGATGGGTGGCTATATTTATGAGCAAACAACTGCATCCAAGGTTGAACTGGAGGAAAAACCGAAAGTAATCTTACGAAATGGGCATTCCATTACTTGTCAATATGTGATAAGTTGTACTCATTTTCCATTCCATGATGAAGGATTTTATTTTGCCAGAATGTATCAGGAGCGATCCTATGTAGTGGCAGCTTTAACGGAAAAGGATGTAGCAGAGGGGATGTTCATTAATGCGGAACAACCAACTAGATCGATTCGATATACACCATACAATGGAAAAAAGCTACTCCTCTTTAGTGGAGATCATCATAAAACAGGACATGGAGTCCCTACACATAAGCATTATGAAAATCTACAAACATTTGCAGAAAATACTTTTGGTGTCAGTGAATTTGTCTATCGCTGGTCAGCACAAGACCTATCAACTTTAGATAAAGTCCCATATATTGGCTACATTACAAATACGAATAAAAAAATTTTAGTTGCTACCGGATATCGAAAATGGGGAATGGCACATAGTGCAATAGCTGCATTAATGTTTCGCGATATCATAATGGATAAAGAGAATAAGTACTTAGACCTTTATACTCCATCGCGATTTGAATCAGACCCATCCGTAAAGAAATTTCTTAAGACCAATGCGGATGTTGCTAAGCAATTAATTCAAGGTAAAATTGAACGACCAACGAAGACAGTGCAAGATTTGAAAAATGATGAAGGCTCTGTCATTCAATTTAATGGAAAACGAGCTGGCGCATACAAGGACCCAAACGGAAAAGTATTTGTCGTGGATACTACCTGTACGCATATGGGCTGTGAAGTAAAATGGAATAGTGGAGAAAGAACTTGGGATTGTCCTTGCCATGGTTCGCGCTTTGATATTCAAGGGGACGTTATGGAAGGGCCAGCAGAAAAGCCATTAAAACGATTAGCAGGAGAAAATGAACAGTAGAGAAAATAGGTTAGTAATAGCCAAACTTCTTACATTCACCAATAACTATGGCGAATGTAAGAAGTGTTTTTTTCAATAATAGAGTTTTATTAGGAACTTTGAAAAAGACAAGATCATTTTTACCTATTTTCGACAAAATAGAGGTTTTTCGTGCAAATATACGGCAAAAAATGAAAATATTATACTTAGTTATTCAAACTTATGCTATAATTAAACATTATTATCCCTTTTGTTCATGTTTGAGCAGAAGGGATTTTTAAAAAAATATTAGCAAAATAAAACGAATGGACAAGGTACATAGGTTAAAGAAGAGAAAAAAGAATCCTTTCCATGAATACAGTAAATTATATATTTAAAGGCTATAGAAGGAGATGTAAAAAGTGAATATAACAATTTATGATGTCGCTAGAGAGGCAAATGTCTCGATGGCTACCGTATCACGGGTTGTCAACGGAAACCCAAATGTGAAGCCAGCGACACGAAAAAAGGTTCTTGAAGTAATTGATCGTTTAGGATACCGTCCGAATGCGGTTGCACGTGGCTTAGCAAGTAAAAAGACTACAACAGTAGGTGTTGTTATTCCGGATATTTCCAGTTCCTTTTTTGCCGAATTAGCACGTGGAATTGAAGATGTTGCAACAATGTATAACTATAATATTATTTTAAGTAACTCAGACCAAAATAAAGACAAAGAGCTTCATTTATTAAATACAATGCTAGGAAAACAAGTGGATGGTATTGTATTTATGAGTGGGAATGTAACAGAAGAGCATGTAGAAGAATTCGAAAAATCTCCTGTGCCGATTGTATTAGCTGGATCTATTGAGCAAACGGGTAAAATTCCTTCGGTCAATATTGATTACGAAAAGGCTTCTTTTGAAGCAATTCAAACGTTTATTGATAGGGGACATAAAAATATTGCCTATGTTATCGGACCGTTACATGAACCAATAAACGCGGTGAAAAAGCTTTCCGGTTATAAGAAGGCATTAGAAACAGCAAATATTCCATTTAATGAGGATTACGTTGTCGAAGGTGATTATACGTATGATTCCGGTATTGAAGCCGCAGAAAAATTATTAGAATTAGATGAAAAGCCTAGTGCAATTTTAGTAAGTACAGATGAAATGGCAGTAGGAGTAGTTCATGGTCTTCAAGACAAAGGCTATTTGATTCCTGATGATTTTGAAGTGATTTCTGCCGATAATACTCGCCTTTCAGTAATGGTTCGCCCACAATTAACATCTGTTGTCCAACCGTTATATGATATCGGTGCTGTTGCCATGCGATTACTTACAAAATATATGAATAAAGAAGAAGTAACTGAAAATGTGGTTATTCTTCCACACCGAATGGAATTTAGAAATTCTACTAAGGAAAAATAAAAAATAGTAAAGAAGCATTCGTCTACTGAAATACCATTAACTATTAGTCTTTAATAGTTACGGGCTGCTCAAATGAACGAATGCTTTTTGTGTTTAAGATGAATGATTATGGATAATTTGTAATACTGTTTCTACCGTTTTTTTGTTTTTTTGCTCGATTTCGTTTTTTCTTGGAATTGCTGGATATAGTGGTGTTGGATCCTCCCAATTGGTAGGGAGTGCAACAGGTGCTTCCGGTTGCCAACGATGGAGCCAATCTGCTGGAATTTCACCAGTTATATTCCGTTGATCGTTCATTTCAAACCAGAGATAAGACCATGCTCTTGGAACAACTCTCCATATATCATAGCCACCACCTCCAACAGCCACCCAGCGCCCTTCACAATAACGATGAGCAATTTCATGGGCAAATTTTGGGATTTCACGATAAATGGCAATTGTAGTGGATAAATGTGTCAGCGGATCATAATAGTGGGCATCGACTCCATTTTGGGTAAGTAAAATATCTGGTTTAAAGTAGTCGGCAACCGCTGTTAGAACAGCAGAATATGCTTCTAACCAAGAATCATCCTCTGTAAATGCATCTAATGGTACATTAAAAGTATACCCATAGCCATGCCCGTGCCCGCGCTCATAAATCGCACCTGTCCCTGGGAACAAATACCTTCCTGTTTCATGAATGGAAACAACACATACATTCGGATCATCATAAAAAGACCATTGCACACCATCCCCGTGATGGGCATCGGTATCAATATAAAGTACCTTTGCGTTATACTTTTTTCGAAGGTATTGAATTGCAACTGCACAATCATTATAAATGCAAAACCCTGATGCTTTTCCAGGTAAACTATGATGGAGACCACCGCCTAAATGAAGCGCATGGAGGCTATTGCCACTCATAACCGCATCAACGGCTGTTAATGTTCCACCTACGATGAGTGAGCTTGCTTCATGCATTTTAGAGAAAATCGGTGTATCCTCTGTGCCTAAGCCGAACTTCTCCCAATCGCTTTGCTTTAACAATCCTTCCCCTGCTTTTTTTACAGCTTCAATATAGCGGCCGTCATGGATAAGTAATAATTCCTCTTCCGTTGCATAGCGTGGTGCTACAATATTTTCTTTAGCAAGGAAATCGAGTGAGTGGAGTAAATCTACTGTTAACAGCAATCGTTTTTGATTAAAAGGATGGTTATCCGCAAATTTATAGTGTAATAGTTCATCTGAATAAATAAATACTGCATTATCCTTCATGAAACTGCTCCCATTAAATGAAAGCTAGTATAAGCTCTTCCCCTTGTAATAAAGCATCTAATTTTTAGAATATTAAAATCTTTGGTCACCATCATTTGCTTTACTAGCAACCAAATCCCCCCTTGTTTGTACCATCCTTTAAATGTTTAACGTTTCTTCACCTTGTGTTAATACATAAACCGATTGATAAAGCGAATTCGGTCAAATTTTTCAATGGAATCCCGGTCTACTCGATTACCAATTCTTGCCATTAAGCAATTGGCAGGATGGGAGCATATTTCTGGGTCATCTGTTGCATACCAGACAAGTCCACCAGCGCCCATCATTTTTTCCATGATTTTGCGATATTCCCATACATTTAAGCCAGTCCCTTTTAAATCCCAATGCCAATAATATTCTGTCGTAATAATGATATAATCTTCCATTGCATCATCGAGCATAGACACTTGAAGCAGCTGTTTTCCAATCGATAAGCCACGGAATGGTGCAGCCACTTCAATTGCACCTAATTCTAGCAAATTCTCCATGTTACTTTCAGACCAGCGTTCAAGTGGGTCAGGATATAGGAAGGTAACATAACCGATCATAATATTTTCTACCCTTGCAATAATGATTCTGCCTTCATCTAAATCAGCTATCCCAATTAAAGCCTCTCGTTGTTCCTGTGGCGGACGAAATGCGCTTAAACCATCATGGAATTGATAACTAGCCAATTCTTCGGAACTAATTGGCCCTTCAATGATAACGGTCGCATTTTTCGTGAACCATTCTCGCTTGTAGTAAGTTTTCTTATGCTCCAAGTCATCACCTCTTTTTCATTTTTCCTTGATAGGAATATTATAACGAATTTCATAGCTTGATAGGATATGAATATTTTTAAAATTTATTAATAAACTTAGGGTGAAACGTAAATGTGAATAAAAATTGAGAATAAATAAAAAACATAGTATAATTTACTATATTCATAAGCAAAGGGGGATATCTTGTGAAATTGGAGGCGTTACCAGTTAAAGGTGGGGAATTTAACTTAACGGATTATGAAAAAGCCTATCATTCCTTTCAATGGGAGGAAATGGAGAAAAACTTTTCTTGGCATCAAACAGGTAAAGTAAATATGGGGTATGAGGCAATTGATCGTCATGCCGAGGGGGTTCGGAAAAATAAGGTTGCACTTTATTATCGGGACTCCAAGCGGGATGAAAAGTACACGTTTAAGGAAATGAAGGAATGGTCGAACCGAGCAGGAAACGTATTTCAAGATTACGGGGTGGAAAAAGGGGACCGTGTGTTTATATTTATGCCCCGTTCACCAGAGCTCTATTTTGCTTTACTTGGCGCAGTAAAATTAGGTGCAATTGTCGGGCCATTATTTGAGGCGTTCATGGAAGGAGCGGTACGCGATCGTCTAAGGGATAGCCAAGCGAAGTATCTTGTCACTACTTCAGAATTACTGAGCAGAGTACCGGAGCAGGATTTACCAGATTTAGAGACTATTTTTGTTGTCGGTGATAATATAGAAAAAAATGATCATTATGTAGATTTCAAGAAAAAGCTGCATGATGCTAGTAAGTATTTAACACCAACATGGGTAGATCGTGAGGATGGATTAATTCTCCATTATACTTCTGGATCCACAGGCAAACCAAAAGGTGTATTACATGTTCATAACGCTATGATTCAACATTATGCAACGGGGAATTGGGTGCTTGATTTACAGGAAGAAGATATTTATTGGTGTACTGCAGATCCAGGATGGGTTACTGGAACCTCGTACGGAGTGTTTGCTCCTTGGTTAAATGGAGCAACGAATGTGATCGTTGGTGGTCGATTTAGCCCAGAGGAATGGTATAAAACGATTGAAGAATTTGGGGTTACCGTATGGTATAGTGCGCCAACTGCTTTCCGGATGCTGATGGGTGCAGGTGATGAGGTTGTCAATGAATTTGATTTAACCTCCTTACGTCATGTACTAAGTGTCGGAGAACCGTTAAATCCAGAGGTTATTCGTTGGGGTGCAAAGGTGTACGGTCATCGAATTCACGATACATGGTGGATGACAGAAACTGGAGCACAGTTAATTTGCAATTATCCATGTATGGAAATTCGTCCAGGATCTATGGGGAAACCAATTCCTGGTGTTGTTGCTGCAATCGTTGATGATCAAGGAAATGAGCTGCCACCAAACCGAATGGGAAATCTCGCGATTAAAAAAGGCTGGCCATCGATGATGCGACAAATTTGGAATAACCAAGCAAAATATGATTCCTATTTTATGCCGAATGGCTGGTATATTTCAGGTGATTCTGCTTATATGGATGAAGACGGTTATTTTTGGTTCCAAGGAAGAGTTGATGATGTTATTATGACTTCTGGTGAGCGTGTCGGTCCTTTTGAAGTAGAGAGTAAATTAGTCGAGCATCCTGCTGTTGCAGAGGCAGGTGTCATTGGTAAACCAGATCCAGTTCGGGGAGAAATTATTAAAGCATTTATTGCTTTACGAGCAGGGTATACACCATCAGATGAATTAAAAGAAGAAATTCGTCAATTTGTCAAACTAGGTTTAGCAGCACATGCGGCACCTAGAGAAATCGAATTCCGTGATAAACTGCCAAAGACGCGCAGTGGGAAAATTATGCGTAGAGTATTGAAATCGTGGGAATTAAATTTACCAACAGGTGATTTATCGACAATGGAAGACTGATACATTGAATAATATGGTAGTCTTTATGATTTCCATTTTGTTAAATATATTATAAATGAGTAATAGCTAATTAAATGTAAAAAAGCATAAAAGAACCGAGTTCTCATAATCGAGTAACTCGGTTTTTTTGCGATTTGTTTGCTTTATTATTCGTTCTTTTCATCGCCAGGTGGTAATACAGGAATAATGATGCCCCTATCGCCACCATCTTTAGGTGGTGGATCAATCGTTATACCATCGTTGACAATGTTGGAAAGTGCCGATTCTTTTCCAGCGATATCAACTGCTGTAACCGCATATTGGCCATTTCCTGGTAGTTGATAGGAAAGAGAGGAATCGATGGGAATACTTCCGATTCTTTCACTCTTTTGTCCATTATTGATTCGGTATACATAATATCCAATGACGTCTGTTTCGGAATGTTTATTCCATTTAATGGAGCCGTTAGCTAGTGATATGGTTATCGCTGCTGGGGACTTTCCATTGTCCTCTATTTTGGCGTCTGGCACAATAATTTTCGACCATTTACTACCATCATGGATTAATTGACTGTAATCCTTTAGATTCGGTGCTATTTGTTTAATAAAATCTGGATTTAATATAAAGCCAGTTTTGGCAAATTCGTCTGGTGTAGAATCTAATGCTAAATAGCGTTTTTTATTAATCGTGACATATTTGCCTTCCACTAAGCTATTATCCTTTTCCTTTGGTGCAAATTCAGATATGAAATAATCAGTAGCAGTCAGCCCTGCTTTTTCACATGTATCAGAAGCTAGCATACCTGAAACAGAACAATAGGTTCTTTGAACAATCCCACCAGGCATATTAAATCGTTCACTTGCATTAATCAAATCAGGATTAACGTCATAGGCTGCATTCATTAGCTGTGCCCATAATTGTAAATGTGCCCTCGTATCACTCGTAATTTCTTTTGGTGTGTCGTATCCCATCCATATTCCCATTGTCACGTTTGGATTAAAGCCTACAAAGGAAATATCCTGAGTATTTTGCGATGTACCGGTTTTACCAGCAAAATCACTGGAAAACTTCAATAAACCTGGAATCGTTTTTGCTGTTCCACTCGAGATAACATCTCGCATCATATCAATCGTCAAATATGCTGCTTGCTCGGAGAACACTTCTACTGGCTCGCTCTCATGCTGGTACACAACATTGCCATCACCGTCGACAATCTTTTCAATCATGTAAGAATCGACAAATTTACCGCCATTTGCAAAGGTTGCATATGCATTCGTATTTTCTTCCACTGTCACATTAGGTGCACCAAGTGCAGCAGATAAATATTTATAATCTTGCCCTTGTAAGGAAGTTATCCCCATTTTATCTAAGTACTCGAACGGATCACGGTCGATCGTCTGTTGCAATAAATTTACAGCTGAGACGTTATAGGAATTAGTGATTGCCTCCCTTGCCGTTACTAGACCATAATATCGATTACTAAAATTGTTTGGCCAAGGGTCTCCGCTATCTCCTTTTAAGCCAAGGTCGACATCGGCGATAACCTTTCCAGGTGATGCAAGTCCCATATCAATTGCAGGTCCGTATACAAGCAAAGGTTTCATCGTTGATCCATTTGGACGGCCACCTTGAGTCGCATGATTTTGGTTTTGTTTCTCAAAATCACGTCCACCAACAAAACTGATAATTTTTCCGGTGTTATTTTCAATTAGCATCGCACCAACTTCCATTTGCTGTTGCATGACTGTTACTTTACCGGTTTCCTCATCAGTCATCTCTTGCGGCTTATCTGGTCCATAATTTTTAAATTTCTCGACAATTTCTAAATGCTTCTCATAAACGTCTTTATCAATTGTTGTATAAATTTTATAGCCGTTTTGTCGTAAATTTTTATATGCTATTGAAGAATACCGTTCCTTCAATAGCGCGCTACCTGCAATATCTTCTTTGCTGTAGCCATCTTTTTCATAAGCTATTTGCATTAGTATTTCAATTGCTCTTCGTTCACTTTCCATAGTTAGGTATGGATATTTATCCAAAATCGTTTTTTGTGGGGGGATAAAATCTTGGACAATATCATATGCTAATGCATCTTCGTATTCTTGCTTTGTAATATCCCCATGCTCGTACATTCTCGATAATACTACCTTTTGTCTATCTAATCCAGGTTGTAAATATTCCGCTTCCTTAACGGTAGCATCCCTTGTAAAAGGAGTGTATCCATTTGGGCTTTGTGGAAGTCCAGCAATATAAGCCGCTTGTGGTAAATTTAAATCCTTTGCTTCTACCCCAAAGATTCCTTTCGCAGCAGCTTGCACACCAGCAATATATTGTCCGGAAGAGTTTCTACCAAAACTGGAAACGTTTAAATATGCTTCAAGAATCTCATCCTTGTCAAAAAACTTTTCTAATCGTAGCGCAATTAAAATCTCATTTGCTTTCCGTTGAAAGGAAACTTCATTCGTTAAGATTTGGTTTTTGACTAATTGCTGTGTTAAAGTACTACCTCCAGATTGGACTGCTGAATTCGTAAATTCTTGAAATAGTGCACGAAATACAGCCTTTGGAACAACACCATTATGTTCTCGAAAATTTTCATCCTCTGTGGCAATAATTGCTTTAATTACATAATCAGAAACATCCTCTATCGATACTTCTTCACGTATAATATCGGATCGGAGCGTTCCTAGCTCTACATCATTTGCGAAATATAGCTCCGATGGTGCTTCATAGTTATATATATCTTTTTTTAATTCATCATATGTCCGCGGCTCCTCGTCCTTCACAAGAGACGCGAAATAGCCTGCACCAACCCCGGCACCTAGTGACAAACCTAAAACAAATAATATCGAAAAAATTAATATAAGATTCCAAATTACTGAATATGTTATGCGGAAAGCTTTTGCTGTTTTTTGATTTAGGATTGCATCTTTAATAGGTTTGATTTTTTTAAAGATTGGTTTGACTTTTTCAGAGAAATTTTCCCAGTTATTCTTCATTCACATACCTCCCAGAATCACATATTATTATAGCATACAATGTTTTTGATTCCTCTACTTTTTTCATCCGACAATACTTATGAATGGAGAACTAGAAGAAGAAAATCGATAGGATAGATTCCATACGTATATTGATATTTGACATGTCTATTGTTATGTGTTAAAAATATGATTAACAATTTCATAACATTTTAGCTATGAAAGGAATCAGTAGTTTTTCTATCCCTGTTTCAGAGAGCTGGTGGTTGGTGCAAGCCAGTACAAATAGATAAGACGAATTACCTCCTGGAGCTTTCACTGGGAACATTGGGTATATACTTGGATTTTTTTCCAGACCATTAGTAGCAGTGAACGGAAAACCGTTAACGAATTAAGTGGAGGAAGTAATTCCTCAAGTTGGGTGGTACCGCGATTTAATCGTCCCTTCGAACATTGTTCGAGGGGACTTTTTGTATTTTCGAAACTTTTTTGTTTCGCGAAAAAAATTAAGGAATAGTAAGGAGTATAACAAACATGAATTTATTAAAGGATTTAGAATTTCGCGGCTTAATTAATCAAATGACAGATGCAGAAGGCTTAGATAAGCTGTTGAATGAGGAGAAGGTAAAGCTATATTGTGGATTTGACCCTACTGCAGATAGCTTACATATTGGTAGCTTATTACCAATTCTTACTCTCCGTCGTTTTCAAATGGCAGGACATCATCCTATCGCACTTGTGGGTGGAGCAACTGGTTTGATTGGAGACCCAAGTGGTAAAAAGGCGGAGCGGACGTTAAATTCGAAGGACATTGTCGTCCATTGGAGTGAACGAATTAAAGAACAATTATCACGTTTCCTAGATTTTGATAATAGTGAAAACCCTGCAATGATAGCAAACAATTATGACTGGATTGGCAGCATGGATTTAATTACCTTTTTACGCGATATTGGAAAGAATTTTGGCGTAAATTACATGCTTGCGAAGGATTCGGTACAATCGAGAATCGAGTCAGGTATATCCTTTACCGAATTTAGTTACATGATTTTGCAATCATTGGATTTCTTAAATCTATATGAAAAGCAAAATTGTCGTTTGCAAATTGGTGGAAGTGATCAATGGGGAAATATTACAGCAGGTCTTGAACTGATTAGAAAAACAAATGAGGATGCAAAAGCTTTCGGGATGACAATTCCATTAGTTACGAAATCTGATGGTACTAAATTCGGGAAAACAGAAGGTGGAGCAATTTGGTTAGATGCAGAAAAAACATCTCCATATGAATTTTACCAATTTTGGATCAATACCGATGACCGCGATGTAATTAAATACTTAAAATACTTTACGTTCCTATCCGAAGAGGAAATTAACACATTGGAAAAAGCTACACAGGAAGCACCTGAACAACGACAAGCACAAAAGGCGCTAGCAGAGGATTTAACAAAGCTAGTTCATGGGGAAGAAGCATTACAGCAAGCTATCCGAATTTCAGAAGCTTTGTTTAGTGGAAATATTAAAGAGTTAACGGCTGCTGAAATTGAGCAAGGGTTTAAAGACGTACCTGCCTATACAAATGAAGAAGAAACCGTGAACTTAGTAGAATTGCTTGTCCAAGCAAAAATCTCTCCATCAAAACGTCAAGCAAGAGAAGATATTCAAAACGGTGCAATTTACATTAACGGAGAACGCATAACAGACTTGCAGCATGTACTATCAGAAAATGATAAAATTGAAAATAAATATTCAATTATCCGAAGAGGAAAGAAAAAATATTTCTTAATTAAATCTGTTTATTAATAGGAAAAATCTGTCAAGGTGAACCAACTACTTTGGCAGATTTTTTTTATCATGCTTATTTTTACTTCATTAGCGTTTAAAAAATTATAAACTATATGACAATTGTCATATAATCTCCTTGACGTTTATGACTTATAATCCTAAAAAAATCTGCCTAAAATAGAAAATATAGTAATGTTTTTTAGGAGGAAAATATGAAAAAAGATAAAGAAAAAACAGCGTTGTTAAGAAAAAGTGTTGCCCCTTTTGCCAAATCTGAAACAAAAGCAGGTATTATCCAAATGATAAACTCCGTCGTCCCATTTTTTCTTCTTTGGTTTCTTTCATACCAAAGCCTGTCCATCTCAATTTGGCTTAGCTTAGTGCTATCTGTCATAGCTGCTGGCTTTGTAGTAAGGATATTCATCATTTTCCATGATTGCACCCACATGTCGTTTTTCAAAAACAAGAAGGCAAATAAGATTGTAGGCACAATCACTGGTATCATCACTCACTTTGCTTTTGAAAAATGGAAACGGGATCATACCATTCATCATGCTACCAGCAGTAACCTCGATAAACGGGGAACTGGAGATGTTTGGGTAATGACAGTTGAAGAATATATTTCTGCATCACCAATGCTTCGATTAGGATACCGCTTCTATCGGAATCCGATTGTAATGTTTGGATTTGGTCCGCTATATTTGTTTTTATTACAAAATCGGTTTAATCGTAGAGGGGCTAAATTAAAAGAAAGATTAAACACATATTTAATAAACGTCTCGATTGCGGGGATCTATACGTTATTAATCATGACAATTGGCTGGCAGGCGTTTTTAATTGTTCAGCTTCCTATTATGCTTGTGGCTGGTTCACTCGGAGTTTGGCTATTTTATATACAGCATACATTTGAGGATTCATATTTTGAAAATGAAGAAGAATGGGATTATGTAAAAGCAGCTGTAGAGGGAAGCTCTTATTACAAGCTTCCAAAGGTGTTAGAATGGATAACCGGAAGCATTGGTTACCATCATGTTCATCACTTAGCTCCAAGGATCCCTAACTATCATTTGGAAAAAGCACATGAATCTACACCACCTTTGCAAAAAGCAACAACCATTACGTTGTCATCAAGTTTGAAATCCATTCGTTTCCGTTTGTATGATGAGGCAAATAAGATGTTTATTAGCTTTAAAGAATTTCAGGAACTTGAGCGGAAGAATAAATCTGTCAGTATTCACACAAACCGTCCAAATCTGCAGGAAAAATAATATGGTTATGAAAACCCCTTCAATGTAAATAGGGAGGGGTTTTTTGCTATACTTAGAAAAAGAATGAATGGAATTGGGGGAATATTGTGCAAAATTGGTATTATTTATTTACAAAAAGTACAGGGCTAACGATTTATGCTTGGGTTATTTTTTGCTTTCTCCCTTTTTACTTTGTTATTCGAACTTCATCATCGACAGAAATTATCATTGGAATCGCTTTGATTGCATTGTTCTTTTTGACCTATCGATTAGCGTTTGTTAAAAAGGGATGGACAGTTTATGTATCCATCGTAATTGAAATGATCATATCGATAGGAATGACTCTTTATTTTGGCTATGTGTATTTTTCTCTCTTTTTAGCCTTTTTTATCGGGAATGTACAGCAGAAATCAGGATTTATTACATTATATGTTGTTCATCTTGTGACTATAGTTGTTTCTATTATTTTAGGTTTTTTCACTCATGAGCAAATCTTTTTGTCGCAGCTACCATTTATTATTATTAGCTTTATTGGCGTCATTTTATTGCCTTTCAGTATGTATAATCGGAACAAACGTGAAAAACTGGAAAAGCAGTTGGAGGATGCAAACAAGCGGATTTCTCAGCTTATGGTGATTGAGGAGCGCGAGCGTATCGCACGTGATCTTCATGATACACTAGGTCAAAAGCTTTCTCTTATCGGTCTAAAAAGTGATTTAGCCGGAAAGCTGATAGAAAAACAACCTGCCAGAGCGAAAAAAGAAGTGAGGGATATTCAACAAACAGCTCGAACGGCACTAAAAGAGGTACGAGAAATGGTTTCGACAATGAAAAGTACGAAATTAAAGGATGAAATCATACGGGTTAGGCAAATGATAGAAGCAGCAGAAATGACTTTGAAAATTGAGGGGAAACCAAATATCGATTCAATTCCATTATTTGTTGAACACGTGCTTTCGATGTGCTTAAAGGAGGCTGTGACAAATGTAGTAAAGCATAGCAAAGCAACTTTTTGCGAAGTACAATTTATGCAGTCTCCTAGCGAAATCATCATTAATGTTATGGATAATGGAATTGGGATTCCGGAAACAACGGATTCTTTTATAGGGAATGGCATTTCTGGAATTAAAGAGAGACTGGAATTTGTTAATGGCAGTCTAGAAATTGATTCGTCGAATGGAACTGCAGTCACGATAAAAGTTCCTCGTGTGTAGGAAGGGAGCGTAAAATATGATACGAATCGTTATTGCTGAAGATCAGCGTATGCTGCTTGGAGCTTTAGGCTCCCTGCTAGACTTGGAAGATGATATGGAAGTTGTAGGAATGGCTAAGAACGGAGAAGAAGTCATCCGGCTCGTGAAGGAAGAGAAGCCTGATGTATGTATTATGGATATTGAAATGCCTGTCATGAGCGGACTGGATGCAGCAGAACAGTTAAAAGATGATAAATGTAAAGTGATCATTTTAACAACGTTTGCTAGATCCGGATATTTTGAACGGGCTAGGAATGCAAAGGTGAGCGGTTATTTACTAAAGGATAGCCCAAGTGAGGAACTGGCAAATTCGATTCGGATTATAATGGATGGAAGAAAAATATACTCTCCTGAACTAATCGATCTTGCCTACGAAGAGGAAAATCCGTTAACCGAACGAGAAGAGCAAGTAATTAAGCTTATTGCGGATGGAAAGACAACGAAGGATATAGCGAAAGAATTATATATTACGACAGGGACTGTCCGAAATTATGTATCCGTTATACTAGATAAACTTCAAGTAAGCAATCGAATCGAAGCAATCACAAAATTTAAGGAAAAAGGCTGGTATAAGTAGAATAAAATAAAAACCCTAGAATTTTCTAGGGTTTTTAAAATGGCTAAAATTAACGGTTTAATATTAACGAGAGTAGAACTCAACGATTAGAGATTCGTTAATTTCAGCTGGTAATTCAGAACGTTCTGGTAAACGAGTGAAAGTACCTTCTAATTTATCTGCATCAAATGTTAAGAAATCAGGTACGAAGTTATTTACTTCAACAGATTCTTTAATGATTTGTAGGTTTGCAGATTTTTCACGTACAGAAATTGTTTGACCTGGTTTTACAGAGTAAGATGGAATATCTACGCGACTACCATCTACAAGGATATGACCATGGTTAACAAGTTGACGTGCTTGACGGCGTGTACGAGCCAATCCTAAACGGTAAACTAGGTTATCTAAACGAGATTCTAGAAGAACCATGAAGTTTTCACCGTGAACACCTTTCATTTTACCTGCTTTAACGAAAGTGTTATGGAATTGACGTTCGTTTAAACCGAACATATGACGAAGTTTTTGTTTTTCTTGTAATTGCAAACCATATTCAGAAAGTTTTTTCCGTTGGTTTGGACCATGTTGCCCTGGGGCATATGGACGTTTTTCTAATTCTTTACCAGTTCCGCTTAGTGAAATACCAAGACGGCGGGAAATTTTCCAGCTTGGACCTGTATAACGAGCCATGAATAGCTCCTCCTTTAATGTTTTTATTTTGGTAAAATAAAAACAGATGTAAACATTATTTACTGCCATTTTGTTTTCCTGTACCATCGCCCTAGCAGCAGAGGGTTACACGATACAACATTGAATAAAGGAAGGAATAACTCCTTAAGGAAACTGTTACGTGACAAACGGTAGCCACGTCTTCATTCAAGTAAACAAAATGTACAAATAAACTGTATACATAGGCTGCAATATTTTACACAAAGAATATTATATGAAATTATTGCAATAAAGTCAACTCACTACAAAAATATTAATCGCCTTTTAAAAAATAGCAAGGAAAAATATATCCAATAATCAAACAAATACGGGAAATCTTCATTTTATTATGGTATAATATAGAGGTCTTTTTGAAGATTTACTTAAAGTATGTTATTTATGTTTGCATATCTACTAATTTTTCCTCTCTATATATGGAAAACGTTTTACATAGAATAAATCGCGTGTATATTTTTATTACTGGCCGTACTAAACGAATATAGGTGATGCAAAAATGGATCAATTCGAATCATATTTATTACTACAATTTAAAAGTGAAATATTCGAAAAGTTAGACATATATAATGAAGGTATTTTGCTAGAAAAAAATGTTCAAAGTTTAATCAAGCTAATAGAACAATATTTTCATGTGGAAAACGTTCAAATCTTAGTGAATCGAAAAACATTAAAAGAAAATCAACAGCTTTTAATGTCGAATGCATTAAACGCATTATCGTTTTTTGATGAATGGCAGATGGAAAAGTTTTTTACGGTCCGCGATGATATTGAAGATCAATATCTAATTAGTCATCATGCAAAGTTTAATAAAAAATTACTCTTAAAAAATAGTAAAGGAATTATAAAAGGTGTCCTACTACTACAATGTCCACAAGAGCAATTAACATATTCTGCGCAATTTTGGGATATTCTAGCCCAATCCATATATCAATATTTAAAAAAACTACTGCAGATCATGTTCATGGAATATGAGAAAAAAAAGTATAAGCAATTACAGCAATTCACTAATTTATTTCATTCTTCAATGGATATAAATGCAGTACTTTCGGAAATGAACCGATCATTAAACGAAATTTATCCATCCTTCGAATATTTATTTTTACTAGCAAATGATCACGTATCGGAAAGAAACTTACCAATTCAACCGTTAGATTATACGAAAAATGATACTGCAGCTATGGAGGCATTTTTAACAGGTACCATTCGAATAGAAGATGATATGGAGAAAAAGCAAACGCTATTATATTTCCCGCTAAAAGGAAGACAGGGAATTTACGGTGTCCTTAAATTAACTGCAAAGGATTCGATTATGATAGCAGATACTGATATCGATTTTATTTCAATCCTAGCCCAAACAGCAAGTAATGCTATTGAAAATGCCCATTTGTATCAGCAATCGGAACAACTAGTCGTAGACTTACGATTAATTTCAAAAGTTTCAAAAGAGCTTAATTCTAATTTGCGCTTGTCCGAAATTGTCCGTTATATTGTCGAAGTTATGCGCGAATCGTTTAAAGCAAATGAGGTTGCGTTTGTTCTATTAAAAAATAATAAAATGAATGTATTCCCTGAAAGCACTACATACTTTAATCAGCCAGAGTGTAAAGGGATATTACAATTTATAAAAAACCATTTTGATACGCTTCAAGAATCCGTGTTTATAGGTAATTTTCATTTACAGGAAAATAATGATACAAGAAAATACTCCTCTATTATGGCAGAACCGCTGAAAAAGGATGGGGCTGTGATTGGCTTTGCAATGGTAGTGCATGAACAACCTTATTATTTTTCTTTTAATACATTTAAACTATTTCAATCATTGACACATCACTGTTCCTTAGCCTTTACGAATTCTCTTCTACGGGAAGAGCTAGAGGAGCTTGTAATTACGGATTACTTAACAAAGCTGTATAGTAGGGAATATTTAGACGTAAATATTAAAAAATCTTTAGAAACAGATGAAATGGGAACATTCCTGTTATTGGACATTGATAATTTTAAAATTATTAATGATACTTATGGTCATCATGTTGGGGACGATGTGTTAATCCAAATTGCAAAAGTGATTAAGGATAATTTGCAGGAGGGAGACATAGCGGCACGATGGGGCGGAGAAGAAATTGCCATTTATTTAGCTAATCGATCGCTAGATGAAGGGTATATGTTCGCTAAGCAACTGGTTGATTTAACAACGAATTTTACGAATCCAATTGTCACGATATCGTGTGGTGTGTCCTATTGGGATAAGGAATGTGCTGATACAGCATTAAATATTTTTAAACGTGCAGATGAAGCACTTTATGAAGCAAAAACAGGTGGGAAAAATCAAGCGGTAGCTAATCGATAAATCAGAATGATTAATATTAAAAAAGCGGGCATGTGGAATAGACCACTGCTCGCTTTTTGTCTGATTTAGTTATTTATATAATTGATTAAAATTCCAACAAATTTTTCTAAATACGCTTTATCGATTTCATCAAAACGATTTTTTTCCGGACTATCGATATCTAGTACACCAATCACTTTATCGTTTTTAACAAGCGGTACAACAATTTCAGACTGACTTGCCGCATCGCAAGCGATATGACCAGGAAATTGATTGACATCTGCAACGACAACTGTTTCTCTCGTTTGTGCAGCTGTGCCACAAACACCTTTTCCAAATTTGATACGTACACATGCTGGTAAACCCTGGAATGGTCCGAGCACAAGTTCATCTTGCTCATCGGTTAAGTAAAATCCAACCCAATTCACACGATCCAAAAATTGATTTAAAAGTGCGGAGGCATTACTTAAATTAGCAATCATATTTTTTTCATCTTCAATTAATGCTTGTAGTTGTTTTAATACTAATTGATAATTTTCTTCTCTTTTTCCGGAATAGTTTTCGACTGCAAACACGTGAATTCCCCCTAATCTTCTATTTTTCATCCCATTTTAGCAAAAAACGGTAGAAACTGTCGATATTTTTTTAAAGGATAGAAAAAATGCGTACCGAATTATTTCTATTATATAGGAACTTTCGTAAATGTATAAGTAAATGCTCTTATGAATTCATCAAAAAGGAGAGAAAGGGGAAGCTTACGTGACGAAACCAACGATTGTAAAGGACAAAATTTTTGAAGCAGCTATTTCCTTATTCAATTCAAAAGGATATGCGGATACATCGATACGTGATATTGCGGCTAGTGCTAAGGCAAATGTTTCAACAATCTCCTATTATTTTCATAATAAACAAGGATTATTAGAATATAGCTTTGTCACCTTTTTTGAGCCATACACTCAATTGCTAGAAAAAGGTTTAGAGCAATTAGAGGTAGATGGGGCATATGTTTGCCTAAAAAATACGGTGAATAAGCTAATGGAATATCAGTATAAACATTTTACCTTAACTCGCTTTATTTGGAGAGAGTTATCAATTGATAAACAAATTGTCCGTGAACTGATGTCAACTTATTTTATGAGAGAACGCCATTATTTCCAAAAGATAATGGAAGCTGGTGTCCAATCAGGTGAATTTAAAAAAATTTCTTCACGATTGTTCATTATTCAACTAAAAGGAATGATGACCATGCCTTTCTTAAATAGTATTTATATGGCAGAGGTCTGGAGCGTCTACTTTCAAGAACGATATTACTTTGAAAATTATAAAAAACAAATTAATGATTGGATAGAAAGTCTTTTAGTATAAGTACGTTTGTTATTTTGAAATTGCTGGCTACCGTTATACAAAAAATGTCATTCGATATTTAAAAGGTAGAGAATTGGGAAACCAATTCTTTTTCTATTGGAGAAATTTTTCGACATGGGAATCCAAGATTTTAAGAAAAACTAGTAAAAAAATGAAAATTATAGTCAAAAATTGTCGTTCTCATGGTATCATATAAGCATTAATAAGATTTTACATACCAAAAGTGGTAGTAGATATAGTGTCAGGTTATGGAACAGGGGGCAGTTTATGGAATACGTAATAGGTATTATCCTTTTTATTATTGCATTAATTATCATCGGATTTTTTGTAAAAAAGAAATATTATTCGGTGATTGATCGGCTAGAATCGTGGAAAATTGAAGTAATGAATCGCCCTGTTCTGGATGAAGTAGGTAAAATAAAACAACTCAATATGTCGGGTCAGGCAGAGGAATTTTTCGAACGGTGGCGAAAGACTTGGGATTCTGTGGTAACGGTTGAGCTTCCAAATGTAGAAGAATGGTTATTTGATGCAGAGGAATATGTTGATAAATTCCGTTTTAATAAAGCGAAGGAAGTTTTTTTACAAATTGAAACAACGTTAAAGCAGGCGGAAGCAAAAATAGATGAAATGGTAGTAAAACTAAATGAGCTAATCGGTAGTGAAGAGAAAAACCGTGAAGATATTTTAGAATTGCAGGAGCTCTTTAAAACGATGAAGAAAAATCTGTTAGCTCATCGTCATGCATATGGGAAGGCAGCAGGACCGTTAGAAGAAAAGCTGTTGAACACTAATAATTTATTTGCCGGATTTGAAGAATCAACAAATGCAGGAAATTATTTAATAGCAAGAGAAATTGTTCTACAGCTTCGTGAAGAATTAACGATTATCCATGAACGATTAGAAAAAATACCGTTCCTATTAAATGAAACGCAAAATATTATTCCAACAAGCTTAAGGGAAATTAAAGATGGTATTAAGGAAATGACCGAATCCGGGTACCAATTAGACCATCTAGGTATCGAAAAAGAAATGGAACGGTTAGAGAAGCAGCTTGTTTCTTATCGCGAATTAATTGCAAAGACAGAAATTCATGAGGTTGTCGAAGGCATAGACGATATGAAAGATAGTCTCGATATCATGTATGACTTATTAGAAAAAGAAGTCGATGCAAAAAAATTTGTTACAGAAAATAGCCAGGAAGTACAAAATTCTGTGACTAAATTACTCACTACTCATGAGCACTTGCAAAATGAAGTAAATATGGTAAAAATGAGCTACCATTTATCCCATGCAGATGAAGAAATTTTAGAAGAAATGAATAAGCAAGTTGAGTCATTAAAAAATTCATTAGCGATTATTTTTCTTCAAAATGAGGATAAAGCATTAAATGCATATTCAGTGATAAAAGAAAAATTAGAAGTAATGATTGCAGAAATAACGGAACTGGATAAAGAACAACAACGATATATGGAAATGTTAAATGATCTTCGGAAGGATGAAATTGATGCACGCGGGAAAATATTAGAGTTGAAAATGAAGGTTCAAGAGACAACTCGCTTAGTTAACCGGAGCAATGTCCCGGGGATCCCCAATAATGTTGAAATCCTGTTTTTAGAAACAGGTGAAGCAGTGCAAGAATGCTACCGGTATTTAGACGAAAAGCCGCTATCCATGCCTGCAGTTAGAGAGGCGTTAAATAAAGCAGAGACTAATGTCGAGAAGCTTTATAAACAAGTAGAAGAAATGATAGAAAATGTTTACTTTGTGGAGAGAATTATTCAATACGGTAATCGTTATCGAAGAGATTACCAGCATATCGACGAAAGATTAAGCAATGCGGAAGAGGCGTTTCGCCGGTTTGATTATCATCTTGCACTGGAAGAAGCGGCAGCAGCAGTAGAGTCTGTTGAGCCAGGTGCATTAAAGCGTATTGAATCCATTTTAAATGAGGAAATGAAGCAAACAGTTTAAATGAATGAATAGAAAATGGGATAATCACCACTTAGGGATATCCCATTTTTCTTTGCGTAAAGTTCATTGAACAATGCAGTTATATTTCAACATAACGGATTCCATCCATTGATACTAAGTTTTATTATGGAGTTATTTGCAATTTTTCTGTATAATGTTCCAATGGAAAAAAATTACGAGAGAAAATTCCGCTAAGGAAATGATAGTATAACAATGTTACGGGGAGGGAAACACATGATTTATTTTGATAACAGTGCAACTACGAAGCCAAAAAAAGAAGTAGTAGACACATTTACAAAGGTTGCAACAGAATATTATGGAAATCCATCCTCCATTCATAGTATCGGTTTGCAAGCAGAAAAGCTTTTAATGCAGTCAAGAAAGCAAATCGCCACATTATTAGGTGTGAAAGACCATGAAATTATCTTTACTTCTGGAGGAACAGAAGGAAACAATATGGTTCTGAAAGGTGTAGCTAGCCAATTTCAAGGAAGAGGAAAACATATCATCACATCTGCTATCGAGCATCCTTCGGTTTCGAATGCATGTGAGCAATTAAAACGAGATGGTTTTGAAATTACCTATTTACCGGTAGATAAAAATGGACGAATCCATGTAGAAGATGTAAAGAAGGCAATCCGTCCTGATACAATATTAGTTTCGGTCATGCATATTAACAATGAAGTTGGTACGATTCAACCAATTGAAGAAATTGGAAAATTATTAGCGAATTATCCGAGAATCCTTTTTCATGTTGACCATGTTCAAGGAGCAGGAAAAATACCACTAGCTTTCCATGATATTCCTATCGATTTTGCAACATTATCAAGTCATAAATTTCATGGTTTAAAAGGTACTGGTGCAATATATATCCGAGACGGAGTAAAGCTTGACCCATTATTAGCTGGAGGAAATCAGGAAAGAAATATTCGCAGTGGTACAGAAAATGTTGCCGGTATCGTGGCAATGGCAAAGGCTCTACGTATATCAATGGAAAAGCTGGACGAAAAAGTAGCGAACATGCAAAAAATAATTGCTTATTTACGGAATGAATTGGCATTAATAGATGATGTTGAGATTCATACGCCAATCGAATATACTGCACCACATATACTAAATTTTTCTGTTCTAGGTTATAAGGCAGAAGTACTTGTTCACGCTATTGCCAATCATGAGGTTTATGTATCTACGACAAGTGCTTGCTCGTCTAAACGAAATGAACCATGTAAAACATTGCTTGCAATGGGTGTAGATGAAGAGCATGCATCTTCTTCCATTCGGATTAGCCTATCGTTTGATAATACGATGCAGGAAGCAAAGGAAGCTGTAGAAGCAATAAAAACGAGTATAGAAAAGCTGAAATTAGCAATGAGGAGATAAACATGATATATGATCAAATATTAATACGTTATGGCGAAATTTCCACGAAAGGGAAAAATCGTACGTTCTTTGTGGATAAATTAAGAAGAAATTTAAAGTATGTTTTAAATGAATATAAAAATATTAAGATCCGTGCAGATCGTGATCGTATGTATATTCAGCTAAATGGAGAAGAGTGGGAAAATATTGCAGGTAAATTGCAAAAGGTATTTGGTATTCAATCCTTTAGCCCAGTAGTAAAAGTTAGTAAAGATATTGAACAGGTGAAAGAGCAAGCATTGATCATCTTTCAAAAACTACAAGCATCAGGAAAAACATTTAAAGTATCCACGAAACGATCAGATAAAGAGTATCCATATGATACAAATGAGTTAAATTATTTACTCGGTAGCCATTTACTACAAAATATTGATTCATTAACAGTAGATGTGCATCATCCTGATTTAGAATTAAAGGTCGAAGTCCGCAAAGATGCCATTTATTTAACCTGTGAGGTTATTAAAGGTGCTGGTGGTATGCCAGTTGGTTCTAGCGGAAAGGCAATGCTCATGCTGTCTGGTGGTATAGATAGCCCTGTTGCTGGATATTTATCGATGAAACGTGGATTGAAATTAGAGGCAGTACATTTTTATAGTCCACCATTTACTAGCGAACGTTCCAAACAAAAGGTATTAGATCTTGGGAAGAAATTAGCTCAAGTTAGTGGGCAATTTATTATTCATATTGTTCCATTCACCGAAATCCAACAATTAATTCAAGAACATGTGCCAGAAAATTATACGATGACAATCACAAGAAGAATGATGCTTCGAATTACAGAAGAAATTAGACATAGACAAGAGGCGCTTGCAATTGTAACAGGAGAAAGTTTAGGGCAAGTGGCGAGTCAAACATTAGAGAGCATGTTTACCATTAATGAGGTAACAAATACGCCAATTATTCGACCGTTAGTAACAATGGATAAGAATGACATTATCGATGTTGCACGGGAAATTGATACATTGGAAATATCCAATCGCCCGTATGAAGATTGTTGTACCGTTTTCACACCAGCACAACCAAAAACAAAACCAAAAAGAGAAAATGCCCATAAGTATGAAGGCTATATGGATTTTGAAGCTTTAATTAAAAAGGCAGTAGAAGGCGTTGAAACAATTATTGTAAATGCAGGTGATAGCTTAGAGCAATCAGAATTCAGCGATTTATTTTAAATCAGTCCTGAAACTGGAGGAAAAAAATCGCCATTTTGTACGGATTCCCTATGAAAAAGATAGGAATTGTTTTTCTTTGCCGTTGTTGCTAACATTTTCCTAGCTATGTTGTGAATGATTCTTGTGGATTTGCACATTCTAATATCACAAGGAGGTGATACAACATGGCAAACAGCAACAACAGTAATCAATTACTTGTACCAGGAGCAGAACAAGCTCTAGAACAAATGAAATATGAAATCGCATCTGAATTTGGTGTAAACCTAGGTGCTGAAACAACTTCTCGTGCTAACGGTTCTGTTGGAGGAGAAATTACAAAGCGTCTAGTATCAATGGCTCAACAATCTTTAAGTGGTAAATTCTAATTAAAATATATGATGGATTATCGGACGGGGGTTTTTCCCCGTCCATTTTAATTTTTACAAAAAACCGCAACAATTATTCTCCTCTATTTTCCATCTACATCTAATAAAAACAAAAATTTTCATCCTGTTTTAAAGTAGCTTTGTTCATTGTTCTCTTAATGGATAACTGTTAAAATTTTATTTAGTTGGTAATTTTCTAAAAAGAGGTGGAGACATGGCACAGTTATGGTTCAACGGGAATATTTATACGATGGTAAAACCAGGGGAAAGGGTAGAGGCAATTGTTACAAAGGATGGTTTTATTGTCGCTACAGGAAATAAACAATCGCTTGAGCAGCAATTTGGTGCAACAATCGACCAATATATGGATTTAAAAGGAGCCACAATGCTTCCAGGATTTGTGGATAGTCATATGCATTTAATTGGCTATGGGGAATCACTGTTACGCTTAGATTTATCAAAAATGACATCGAAGAAGGACATTTTAGCAGCGGTAGCAAATAAAGTTAGTACTCTAGAGGAGGACGAATGGTTAGTTGGAGAAGGCTGGAATGAAAATCTTTGGGAAGATAAGACGATTATTACAAAGGAGGAGCTTGATGCCGTATCCGGTAATCATCCAGTTGTATTAAAACGGGTTTGTCGCCACGCATTGGTAGGTAATTCCAAAGCTTTAAAACTAGCTAATATACATAATGAAACTACAAATCCGTCAGGAGGAATAATCGTAAAGGATGCCTCAGGGAATGTGACGGGGTTTCTAAAAGATGCAGCACAGGATCTTGTTTTAAAAGTAATGCCTGCATACACGATAAACTATTTGAAAAAATTGTTGAAAACCGGGATCGAGCATTGCTATCAATTAGGATTAACAGGAGCACATACAGAGGATCTTAACTATTACGGTAGTTTTCAAAATACATATTCCGCATTTAAAGAAGTAATAGAGGAGAATGAAGTATTATTTCGCTCACATTTATTAATTCATCATGGGGTAATAGATGAATGGAAAGAAAGCGGACATACATATTTAAGTGGGAGTAGCTTTGTCCAATTTGGACCAATGAAAATTTTTTCTGATGGCTCGTTCGGTGGGAGAACAGCACTATTAAGTTTTCCATATGCTGATGATCCATCTACTAATGGGGTCGCAATTCATACATATGAGCAATTACAGCAATTAGTGAAAAAGGCTAGAGAATATAAAATGCCAGTTGCGGTACATGCGATTGGAGATTTATCGTTCCGGTGGGTATTAGATGCTATTGAAAAGCATCCGTTAACAATAAATGGTCGTGACCGTTTAATTCATGCGCAAGCATTACAAAAAGATATGATTGAACGGATGAAGCAGTTGCCAGTTGTGTTAGATATTCAACCACGGTTTTTAGCATCTGATTTTCCTTGGGTAATGGATCGAGTAGGTGAAGGAAACATAGATTATTTTTATGCATGGAAGACATTAATTGATGCGGGCATTCATTGTGCCGGTGGGTCTGATGCCCCTATTGAAGATGCTAACCCACTGTTAGGTATTCATGCGGCAGTTACTAGAACGATTCCAGAAGATTCTAGTGCTACAATTTACGGTCCAGAGGAAAGATTATCCATGTATGAGGCAGTATCATTATTTACGACAGGCAGTGCCTATGCGGTATTAAATGAACAGCAGCAAGGATTAATAAAGAGTGGCTATTATGCGGACTTTACGATTTTAGATAAAGATATTTTTACGATTTCAGCTAGCGAATTGTTAACAGCGAATGTACAAATGACAGTTATCGCTGGAAAAATTGTATATCAATCAAAATAAACTAGGCTTTGGGGGTCAATTATGAATGGAAAACGTTGGGCTGCACTCGGAATAGCTGCAGCTGTACTATTAGTATCTGTAGTAGTTTCAGCTTTTAGCTCTTTTTTCTTAGGAAATGGAAAAAACTCTTTAACTGCATTAATGGATTCTGATTTGCCATTTTCCGAGGAAATAGTAGAGGATGGTGATTTGCAAAGAAAGATCGTAGTCCTTGAATTAAATGGGACGATACAAGATACAGGAGATTCAGATGCCCTTTTTAGCGCTGGTGGCTATAATCATCAGCTATTTATGGAAAAGTTAAATGCGATAAAAGACGATCGTACGGTACGAGGGTTAATTTTAAAAGTAAACTCACCAGGTGGTGGAGTCGTAGAAAGTGCCGAAATTCATGATAAATTAGTAGAAATTATTGAAGAAAAGCAAAAGCCGGTCTATATTTCAATGGGCTCTATGGCTGCTTCAGGTGGCTATTATATTTCAGCACCAGCAACGAAAATATTTGCTAGTCCAGACACTATCACAGGTTCACTTGGTGTAATTATGGAAAGCTATAATTATGCAGAGCTTGCGGAGAAATTAGGAATTGATACAGTTACGATTAAAAGTGGTCCATATAAGGATATTATGAGCGGTTCAAGAGAGATGACTGCTGAAGAACGGGCAATTTTACAAGAAATGATTGATAATGCCTACAATGGATTTGTAAAAGTAATAGCAGACGGCAGGGAAATGACAGAGGAAGCGGTTCGACAAATTGCAGATGGAAGAATTTATGACGGTAGACAAGCATTAGAAATTGGGTTAATCGATGAATTCGGATATTTAGAAGATGCGATAGCTGCAATGAAAAAGGAAGAAAAACTAAATAATGCGATGGTAGTTAAATATCAAGATAGTACTCTTGGTTTAGGGTCATTATTATCCTTCGCAGCAAAAAATATTACCGGAAAAGATGCAAATAGTGCACTAGTTGAAGCATTAATGACGCAACGGAATTCTCCAAAATTAATGTACTTGTATTCGGAATAGGAGGGGAAGTATGGATAATAACAAAAATAATGAATCAAGTAATCCCACCACCCCGAATGTGCCACTGGCTAATGAGGTCCTTACTGATTCCATGACGATGAAGTATCCAGACAAGACCGCTACGGCATCTAACCTTGATATAACGGTGTATGCAGGCTTTTGGATGCGTATTTGGGCATATATCATCGATTTAATGATTATCGCAGGATTATCTGCAATTATTGTAAAACCAATCGCAACAATTCTCAATTGGCCAACATCAGCTGGGATATTTTCACTATATAATATTGCGAATGCGATGGTGTTTTATAGCTATTTTGTTTTCATGACAAAAGGCTTCCAGCAAACACTTGGGAAAATGATTTTCGGATTAAAAGTAATCCCATTAAAAGAAGAAAAATTATCTTGGGCAACGGTCATTTTTCGCGAATGGATTGGGCGCTATCTTTCCGTATCGATATTTATTTTATATATTCTTGTAGCATTTTTACCAAAAAAACAAGGATTACATGATATATTTGCAGATACAACTGTTATACATGAACAATATATAAAGAAGGCTGTTATTTAAAGGGAATTTTCTAAAGGATTGCCGTTATTCAGTGATTAAAAATATTGAATGAACTGCAGAGCAGACAGAAGACACGGAGACTCCACGAAAACAGAAGCGTCAGATTAGTCCCTATGCTCAGCAACTGGCCAAACAAGAAAACAGAGGTATTCAGTCTGCAAACATACATAGCTATAATCAATACGAAGCTGTCTCACTGCTGTTAGTAGAACATTAACGGTAGTGAGGCGTTTTTTTTCATGCATTCATTTCCCATCACTATTAAAGAAGTTATACGTTATCATTTCTGTACCCAATCAGGTTTATTATTCTTTTTCTGTGACGATACTAGATGGCTGAAAGGTTGTGGGAAACTTGATAATATATTGGATCATTTCAGTACTCATTTTATTACTCCTACTTATCGTCTTATCAAAAGTAAAAGTGGAAATAGTCTATACCTTTAAATCTAAAGAAAATCATTTAGAAATCAAAATGAAAGCATTGTTTGGGCTGGTTCGAATCCAAAAGAAGTTACCATCCGATAAGCAAGCGGAAAATGGAAATAATGGAGAGGAGAAGGAATCTTCCCACAAATATACTACTATTTCGGATAATAATGACATTACAGAGGATGAATCATTAAAATCGATAATGGGTGTAAATGGGATTATCGAACATATTCCGAAACTTTATCGAATCATAAAGAAATTATTAAAAAAGGTACAAATTAAACATTTTGAATGGATGTCTACCATTGGTACAGGTGACGCAGCCAATACTGGAGTAGTTGCTGGACTTGGTTGGGCAATTAAAGGAAGCTCCCTAGGAATTATTAGTAACTATATGACATTCCGGACGAATCCAATTATCAATATTACGCCAAATTTTCAACAAAAAATTTCTGAAACATATTTAACATGCATGTTTCAGCTCAGAATAGGGCATGCTATTGTCGCAGGAATAAAGCTTTTTAAATATTGGTTTACGAAAATGCGTAAATCCAAGGCAAACAATCATGCAAAGGTAAAAGATTTGCCGAAGGAAGATCAATCAGTGTAAACAGGAGGGATTCATATGTCTGATCATCCGATACAAGGACTAATGACAACTGCGATGGAAAATTTAAAAGAAATGATTGATGTCAATACGATTATTGGCGATCCAGTAGAAACACCAGACGGTAGTGTAATACTAACTGTGTCTAAAGTAGGCTTTGGATTTGCTGCAGGGGGATCCGAGTTTAGTGTCGAAGGATCTCATTCTGGTGAAAATAGCAAGCTTCCTTTTGGTGGCGGTAGTGGTGGCGGTGTTTCGATTACACCAATTGCCTTCTTAATTGTAAACAGTCAAGGTGTTCGTATGCTACACTTAGACGAAAATATCCATTTGTATGAAAAAATACTAGATGCTGCTCCAACTGCAATGGATAAAATTCAACAAATGCTTTCAAAAAATAAAGGAAACAATTCATCTAATCAAGATAATCAGAGTGGTGGAAACCAGACACAAAACGGTTCCAATGCCAATTCTGGACCAAAGGAAGAATTTAATATTTAATCGAACTTCTCATGATTTCTATAAATGTTCCATTTTCCGATGCATGTTTAGCATCGGTTTTCCTATGTATAGACATATACAGTTACCTACTATGGAAAGACTAAATGGTTTTTATTACGTAAAAATTGCAATAGTAAAGCTGATATTTTTGCAAATTGCGATAAGAATTCGTATGATAATGATATACATAGTAAAAGTGTTAATTAATTTAGGAGGGAAATCATATGACAGCAGTTACTTTTAAAGGCAACCCAGTAACATTAGTAGGATCAGAAGTAAATGTAGGAGATAAAGCACCAAGTTTTACCGTATTAGCAAATGACTTAACAGAAGTTTCACTAGAGGATTCAAATGGTTCTGTACGGTTAATTAGTGTAGTACCTTCGATTGATACAGGTGTATGTGATGCACAAACTCGTCGGTTTAATGAAGAGGCTTCTAAGCTCCCTGGTGTGAAAGTATTAACGATAAGCTGTGATTTACCATTTGCACAAGCACGTTGGTGTGCAGCTGCAGGAATTGATAATCTTCAAGTGTTATCCGATCATCGTGATTTATCATTTGGAGAAGCATATGGTGTACACATGAAAGAATTACGTCTACTAGCTCGTTCTATATTTGTAATTGATTCATCTAATACAATTACATATAAAGAAATTGTTAGCGAAGTCGCTACTCATCCGAATTACGAAGCAGCAATTGAAGCTGCTAAGCAAGCGAAATAATCCGCCTTTCTTAAAGGTGAAAGCTTAAATGCTTAAAAACCTCGAAATTTCTCGAGGTTTTTTCACTTTACTAGAGAAAAAAGGAAAGTTACTTGTACAGATAGATAAAACATACTACAATTATCTATTAGGGATTAGCGTTAGGAGGATTACAATGAATGCAACACCAGTTGAATTATTATTTAAAGCAATAGATGAGAGTGCTACTATTTTAAAACAAGAATTGGACATATCCTATTTAGAAGCTTTGGCTGATAGTGGAGAAAATATTTTTCAAGACGAGGTAGTGGAAGCAGTACACGTAAGTGAGTTAGCTAAGAAAAAATTAAATAAGCTTTATTATGAAATAAATAAAATGGCATTTTCCCGAGAGGATATGCGAAAAGCATTTCAACTTGCTTGCTTGAAAGGAATGCGAGAAAATGTTCAGCCGAACCATCAAATGACCCCAGATACGATTGGAATATTTCTAAGTTATTTGATCGGCAAATTTATGGAAAATACTTCTGCCTTTACACTTTTAGATCCAGCAATTGGAACGGGGAATTTAGTTACAACGGTGCTCAATCATCTGGAACATTCCGCCATTGAAACGTTTGGTGTGGATGTTGATGATTTGTTGTTAAAGCTTTGTTATGTAAGTGCCAATTTACAGGAGCACTCGCTGCATCTATTTAACCAAGATAGCCTTGAACATCTTCTCGTTGATCCAGTCGATGTCGTTATTTGTGATTTGCCTGTTGGCTATTATCCAAATGATGTGCGAGCAAATGATTATGAACTAAAAGCAGAAACCGGTCATTCCTATGCCCATCATTTATTCATTGAGCAAAGCTATCGGCATACGAAAGATGGTGGCTATTTATTCTTTATTATTCCTAATGGATTATTTGAAAGTCCAGAGGCACCGAAGCTTCATAGCTTTATTAAAGACAATCTTGATATTCAAGCCTTAATTCAATTACCAGAATCGATGTTTAAAAATAAAAATGCGTCGAAAAGCATTTTTGTGTTGCAAAAGAAAAAGGATGGGGTAAAGCCACCTAAAGAAGTATTATTGGCTAATTTACCATCGCTAAGCAATAAACAAGCAATGCAATCCATTATTTCCAAAATTGATTTGTGGATAAAGGAAAATAAATAATCGTAGCTAGCCTATTTAAATGATATTTTTTTAGAAAATGAACTCCTTAATTAATTTGACCGTTCTATACATATTGTTGTTTTTGTATTCAGTCTGTTGTAGCGGAATATACAATTATTCCCAATTTCATTACATAACAACAATATTTTAGCAAACAGCCATTTTTATTAAGGAGTCCTTTTTGTTTAAATAGTTAGAATATATTTACTTTGTTTGTGATAACGTTAACAATTCATGAAAACAATTGAAAATTAGTGCAACCAGTGTTTTAATGAAACATTGAGAGGGTTATTTGCATAATTTTTCACATAAAACCTATTTCATATAATTTCACGCTTAGGTCATAATAAGCAAAAAGTAAAATATTTATTGAGGAGCGAAACAGATGTCAAAGATTTTATCGATTAATGCTGGTAGTTCATCATTAAAGTTTCAATTATTTGAAATGCCTGAAGAGAAGGTAATTACAAAAGGACTTGTTGAACGAATTGGATTAAATGATGGTATATTCAGTATTACGGTTAATGGCGAGAAGAAGGAAATCATTCAAGATATTCCAAATCATGGGGTAGCCGTTAAATTATTATTAGATCAATTAATTACAACTGGAATTATTAAATCATTTGATGAAATAAACGGAATTGGTCACCGTGTAGTACATGGTGGAGAAACTTTTGATGACTCTGTCATTATTACTGAAGATGTTTTACAAAAAATCGCTGATTTGTCAGAATTAGCTCCATTACATAATCCTGCACATGTTATCGGGATTAAAGCTTTCCAAGAAGTTCTACCGAATGTTCCAGAGGTAGCTGTTTTTGATACAGCATTCCACCAAACAATGCCTGAAAGCTCCTATTTATATAGTCTTCCATATGAATACTACGAAAAATATGGAATTCGTAAATATGGTTTCCATGGAACTTCTCACAAATATGTATCACAACGTGCAGCAGAATTACTAGAACGTCCAATTGAACAATTGCGCTTAATTTCTTGTCATTTAGGAAATGGTGCAAGTATTGCTGCAATTGAAGGTGGTAAATCCATTGATACATCGATGGGATTCACTCCACTTGCAGGAGTTACAATGGGAACACGCTCTGGTAATATTGACCCCGCTTTAATTCCATATATTATGGAAAAAACAGGAAAATCAGCAGAGGAAGTAATCAATGTATTGAATAAAGAGAGTGGTTTGTTAGCACTTTCTGGATTCTCTAGTGATTTACGCGATATTATTGAAGCGGCGGAAGCAGGAAATGAACGTGCAGAGCTTGCATTATCTGTATTTGCAAATAGAATCCATAAATATATTGGATCCTATGCAGCACGAATGAATGGTGTAGACGCAATAATCTTCACAGCAGGTATTGGTGAAAACAGTGCCCCTGTACGTTCAAGAGTATTAAAAGGCCTTGAATTCATGGGAATCTACTGGGATCATGAAGCAAATCAAGCTCGTGGCGAAGATCGCTTCATTAGCTATCCATTCTCTCCAGTTAAAGTACTCGTTATACCAACAAACGAAGAAGTAATGATTGCACGTGACGTTGTAAGACTTGCGAATGTTTAAGGTGTATAAATTCCTTTCTTAGTTATATATCGGAATGTTCAAAGCAACCTTTTCTCAAAATGATGGAAGTAGAAAAGGTTGCTTTTTCTATTTAACGTCGCCAGCATTAACGGTCAGTTTTTTTCATAAAGATTCCTCATTTTTTGATTGCAAGTTGCTATGATATACTAAAAAATAGAGAACACTAAAATTTGAAATGAACTTAAGAAAATAGGTGTATTGACGATAGGGGGGCGTGCGGATGCTAACAAACTCAGAAAAAATAATATTAACGCAAATGAAGGAATGGGAAAACGAACAGCTACAAATTATTCCAAATGATTTTTTACGAACGTATGATACATGGATAGAAGATGCCTTCACAAAACTACCTGAGAAAGCTCAAATTAAATTTTTCCATGAACTAGATTCCTGGTTATTTTATATTCATGCTGCTATCCAGCAGTCGAAATCGTTTGATGAACGGGTAGAGCATATATTAAACGAAGCAAGATTAACCAATGAATCTATTCAATACATAACCGATTTAAAATACCTACCAATTAACCGGCTAAATTATTACGCAGATCGCCAAATCTCCATGCATAAGCTATTTTCGCTAATACAAGGGGGAGTTTCTGGAGCCGGAGGTACACTCTTTTTAGGTCTAGATATTCCATCTGTACTCGTGATTAACTTACGTGCCATTCAATTAATTGCAACAACTTATGGATATGACACGAAAAATCCATTTGAAATGATGATATCACTGAAGCTTTTCCATTGTGCAACGCTTCCGAAACGATTCCAAAAGCAAGCATGGGATAGCCTATTAGAAGAAGTGAATAATGGGGAAGAAAGCTTCTTTTATGAAGGAAATGAACAAATTTCAGATGTTGCTTGGTTAAACCAACCGCTTCTTCAAATCTTAAAAATTTGGACCATTCTGTTGTGTAAAAAGAGAAAGCAGCAAAATATTCCATTCGCCAGTATGGCAATAGGAGCTAGTTTCAATTATTCGATGACAAAAAATATAACGCAATTATCGAAACGCTTTTATCAATACCGAAATCTATTAGAAAAAGCAAAGGATGAGGAATAAAGAAAAAAGCTTGGATATATATAAATAAATAGTTCAGTAACGTGGAGAAAATCTAAAATCGCCATTTAAATAACATACGTTTTCGTAATAGAAATAACAAGGCAAATAACATACAAAAAGCTTGAGGGAATTTTTACAACCCGCAAGCTCTTTTTTCTTTAATTTAATGCACTAATTACACTAAAGCCCCCCTTTAGTTTAAGTATCTAAAGAAATTTTTGATTGCATCAATGCGTATCTTATGACTACAATCTTCGCAACAAAAAAACTTAGTCTTCTTTTCCTTAAATAGTTTATAGTTTAGTGAACCTTCGTATACTCTAAATACTTTTCTACAACTAAAACAGGTTACCTCATAGTAAAACATATCGTCCTCCAAAATGACTCTTTACTTTTTAGTTGATTTATCGAAGATTGTAACTAATTCTCTAGTATACTCCTGAACATCTAAATGAGGATTTCTAGTTAATTCAAGGGTGAATCCGTCAATGGCACTTCTTATTGTTAAAGCCATCACCCTTGCTGATGATTTGGTGAATTCCCTGAAAACTCCTTCTTGTATCCCTTGGGTCAGAATACTTTCAATTGGAAGTAAAATAGCTTCATCATGGTCTGCTGCAAACTGAAGTTTACCATCATCCGTTCTCTTATTAGAAACCGTTTCTATTACAGCGAAAACATGCTGACGATTTTCATCTATAAATGCAAGGTTGGCTTCAATATACACCTGGAGCTTTTCTTTAGGAGACTTTTGAGCTTCTATTCTTGGAGTAATATAGGCTTGCCAAGCCAAATAGTATTCGATAGGAATTTGCTCTAATAATTCCTCTTTATTTGCAAAGTGATAAGAAATAACCCCCTTACTAATATTTGCACGTTTGGCAATTTGTCCTAAAGAGGCTTGAGCATAACCTACTTCTGCGATTGTTTCAATCGCACACTTCACAATTTGAGCTCTACGGGCTTTTTCTATGAATGACATTTCTTTTTGTTTAGTTGATTTATTTTTTTTATTCATGTATTTATTTTAGTACGAATGTACAAAAAAATCAAACAAAAACCATTTAGAGAAGATTATCTAATTGGTTTATGATTACCTTTATTCAACTCTACTGCTCATAGTTCAAGAACTGAATCTTTGTAATTTTTAACTATATTTTACCATACGGTCTTATAGAATCCTTGAAGATTTTCGAACAGGATAAAAATGATATACCAAATAACAAGTGAAATAGCACCCCTATTCACACGATGACATTATATATTGTCAAGATGCTATTTGGGGTGCTATTTTTTTATGCCTTTATGGATGTGTTTTCTTACAAAACATTGATATATCAACAAAAATGGTCTGCTAATTGCTATGCTAAAATGGATGTGAATTCATATGCTATTTACAGTGTTTCCCCACAAAACGGAACTACTTATTATATAAATCCAAGCTTTTTTATCGGGAGCATGTTTATTTATATGAATGGAAATTAAATTTCTTTATTCGAACGAATGACTAAAACATCACACGTTGCGTGACGGACAATGTATTCAGAAACACTGCCAATGAGAAATCGTTCCATAGCATTTAAACCAGTTGCACCACATATGATGAGGTCTGATTTCAATTTTTGGGCAAGATCCTTTGCAATTTTCACCTTTGGGGGGCCATACTCAATGATGATTTGCGGTTCACGAATTCCAGCAGCTAGTGCATCGGTTTTGTATGCTGTTAACATCTTCTGTACATTTTCCTCTTCACGTATTAATACCGTTTGGTCATACGCTGGTAGTGTTGCGAATGGTCTTCTATCAATAATATGTGTAAGAAATAAATTACTATCGTTTCGTTTTGCAATATTTACAGCTTCTTTAAATGCCCACTCTGCTTCTTTGGAACCGTCGATGGCAACAATGATATTTTTATACTTATTTGTCATTGATATCCCCTCCTTATACGTTTAGTATACTCCTTTCATTGCACAAGGTAAGAGTTGAAATTTTACAGAATAAAGAACTATTGAAAACGCTTGCATTTATATATGTTTTTTATTATA
Organism: Perspicuibacillus lycopersici; assembly: GCF_025660475.1. Lineage (GTDB taxonomy): Bacteria > Bacillota > Bacilli > Bacillales > Caldibacillaceae > Perspicuibacillus > Perspicuibacillus lycopersici. The sequence goes on along the minus strand of NZ_JAOUSF010000003.1, from coordinate 693,877 downwards.
TTAAAATAGAAAACAATGATTTTTAATTTGACGAATAAATAAAAGATTTGTAATGTTAGATTAGCAGGAAAAATTAATACAAGTTAGGTGGATGTCCGAATGAAGATTGGTATACCAAAAGAGGTAAAAAATAATGAAAATCGTGTTGCCATTAGTCCAGCTGGTGTTACTCAATTAGTTAATAATGAGCAGGAGGTATTCATCGAAACGGGAGCAGGAATTGGCTCGGGTTTTACAGATGAAGATTACAAATTGGCTGGTGCAAAAATCGTCGCCACTGCTAAAGAGGCATGGGATACAGAAATGGTTTTAAAGGTAAAGGAACCACATTTTAGTGAATATCAATATTTTCGAGAAGGACTTATTATTTTTACGTATTTCCATTTAGCGAATGAGCCGGAACTAACGAAGCAATTAATTGATAAAAAGGTAATTGCCATAGCCTATGAAACGGTACAGCTTGCAAATAATTCATTACCACTGCTTACACCAATGAGTGAGGTTGCCGGAAGAATGTCAGTACAAGTTGGTGCCCAGTTTTTAGAAAAGGTATATGGTGGAAAAGGAATATTACTTTCAGGTGTTCCTGGTGTTCAACGAGCGAATATTACCATTATTGGCGGTGGCGTGGCAGGTACAAATGCCGCGAAAATGGCGATAGGCTTTGGAGCAAATGTGACGATACTAGATATCAATATCGAGCGATTACGGCAGCTTGATGATTTGTTCCATAAAGAAATTACCACGTTAATGTCTAATTCCTTTAATATTGCGGCAGCAGTAAAAAATGCAGATTTAGTCATTGGTGCTGTCCTAATACCAGGTGCAAAAGCTCCTAAATTAGTTACAGAAGAAATGGTAAAAGAAATGAAAAATGGTTCGGTAATCGTAGATATTGCTATTGATCAAGGTGGTATTTTTGAAACGACAGATCGTGTGACAACCCATGACAATCCGACCTATACGAAACATGGTGTTGTGCATTATGCCGTTGCGAATATGCCTGGAGCCGTACCACAAACTTCTACACTAGCATTAACAAATGTAACAATCCCATATGCCGTTCAAATTGCATGTAAAGGATATAAACAAGCGTGTATCGATAGCGAACCGTTGTTAAAAGGGATAAATACAATCAATGGCTGTGTCACCCATAAAGGTGTTGCCGAGGCGCATGAATTACCATTTTACGATGCAAAGTCATTGTTAATCAATGAATAATAATCAATAAAAACAGCCTAGTTGTCTTTTAAAAGACAGCTAGGCTGTTGTGATTTTATTTTACGATTTGTAGTTGTTTTGGATATTTTGTTAACACTTCTGCACCTTGCTCTGTGATGTGAACATCGTCCTCGATGCGTACGCCGATATTTCCAGGAATGTAAACTCCAGGTTCAATAGTATAAACCATTCCTTTTTGTAAAACTAAAGGATTCGTTTCTGTTACAGAAGGATATTCATGAATACTAATACCTAAACCGTGGCCAAGTCGATGGGTAAAATAGTCACCATAGCCAGCATGTTTAATAATGTCTCTTGCGACAGTGTCAATATGGGCACAAGTAACACCAGGAAGACTTGCAGCAATCGCAGCCTCTTGTCCTTTTAAAACTGCTTCATATACACGTATCTGTTCATCTGTCACATCTTGATAAGCTACAGTTCGAGTAATATCAGAGCAGTATCCTTCATATACAACTCCTAAATCAAATAGTACAAAGTCTCCCTTTTGTACTTTAGTAGAACCAGGACTACCGTGTGGAGAAGCAGCATTTGCACCAGCTAAAACAGTGGTCGCAAATGACATTTTTTCAACGCCTTTTTTCTTAAGCTCATATTCAATCGCTGCAACAAGCTCAAGCTCAGTCACACCAGCTTTTATTTCATTTACACCTACAGTAATAGCATAATCAGCTAATTCACATGCTTTTTTTAATTTCTGTAGTTCCACCTCGTCTTTTACAAGGCGCAATTGGTTTAATTTTTCTTCAGCATGGATAAATGTTGCCTCTGGAAATGCTGCTTGGATGATTTCATAACGTTCGACATTTAAATGTGTTTTTTCTACAGCAATTTTCTTTACACTTTTTGTACGTTTTGCAATTTCGGTTTTCACAATTTCCCATGGGTCTTCGGTATCACTGTATCCAAATACAGTATGTTCAAATCCCGCTTGTCTCGCAGAAGGAACCTCCATTTGTGGACAAATTAAAAATGGCTCTTGCTCTGGGAATAATACGGTAGCTAGTAATCTTTCATGGGGATCACTATAAAATCCGCTAAAATAAAATACATTATCAGTAGAAGTTACAACGGCTACATCAATATCTTCCTGCTTTAGCCACTCCCCTAGTGCATGAACTCTTTTTAACATACAATCACCTCATTTTTATTAAATACAATAATAATTTTTTTAGAAATAAGAGGGTAGTATCAAATTATAGCTACTTAGTAGAAGGAATACACAAACATTCCCAAGAGAAAGCGGAGGGTATTCCTTCTGCAGGCTATGATAACCCACGAAATACGTAAACAAATTTCTAATAATTTTTTTAGTCAACCGATAGTATAAAAAATAATATATTGGTAAGCCAGTATGTACCAAATAATTGCTATTAGGAAAGAATATTAATTAAAATAATATAGAAAGAGTAGCACTTCTAAGGAAAAATGTAAACATTTGAATCAGATGCAGGAATTTTTCCTTCAAGTAGCGAAACAATGAAATTAAATAAACGAATGGAAGGGGAAATACAAATGAAAGTAACCTATCATGGCCACTCAATTGTAAAAATTCAAACAGGTGGAAAAGTGATCTTAATTGATCCCTTTATTACAGGAAATGGACTCACAGACTTGAAGGTAGAAGAAGAAAATCCAGATGTCATCATTTTAACCCATGGACATGGAGATCATGTTGGTGACACTTACACACTTGCAAAGAAAAGTAATGCGCTAGTAATTACAATGAATGAATTAGCTGTTTACTTACGATGGAAAGGTTTAAATACACATGGAATGAACATCGGTGGAGCTTATTCCTTCGACTTTGGAAAAGTTAAATTTACGCAAGCCTTTCATAGTACAGGTTTAGAAACAGAGCAAGAGGATTTTGTATACTTAGGAATGCCTGCGGGAGTTTTATTAATGATTGAAGGAAAAACAATCTATCATGCAGGAGATACTGGTTTATTTTCTGATATGAAGCTAATTGGTGAAAGACATCCAATCGATCTTGCATTTTTACCAATAGGTGATAATTTTACAATGGGACCAGAGGATGCAGCCTATGCAGCTAAATTACTACAGCCGAAAATGGTTGTACCAGTGCATTACAACACATTCCCTGTTATTCAGCAGAACCCAGAAGATTTTATTCGGTTATTAGATAATGTGAATGGAGTCATACTGCAGCCTGGTGAAGGGCTAGAATTATAGTTTGATGCATTTGTAAACAGTATCCAGACTGAATGCAAGCTTCTTCGGCGAGCGAGTGTGTATTCAGTCTGCTCATTAGTTCGTTCGGTAGCTCTATTGCAATGAAATACAACATTCCTGTATAAAATAGCCTAATAATTCGCGTTTCATTGAATCATTTTCTTCCCGTAGCATATATTTGAAACAAGCTTACTAAAAAGGAAAAGGGGAAGAAATATGAAAAATCGCTGTCTTTTATCATTGCTAATTTGTGGAGTAATGCTATATTACGCTCTGCCAAATTTAACCTTACGTGGATCAGGTCTTGACATGTACTTTTCTTGGGGATGGCTATTGTTTTTGCTCCTTGCTGTTGCAGGAAATTTAGCGGCCGTTCTTTATGTTCCAAAAAGACAAAAACAAAACGTGAAAAGCATTGGTGCTAAAACAAAAATTAGATCCTACCAAAATTAACACAGCCTGTGACTAATCGGTAGTGCAGTCCTTCCTTTCATCTTTGAATTTTTTATGAATTACTAATATATGTATGTAAAAACTGTTATAATGCTCTTGTGAGATATATTAGTACAGAATTTGTTTGATGAAAGGTGAAAGACGTGGCTACTAAACATGAGCAAATATTGAATTACATTGGAGAACTTCCGATTGGGAGTAAAATTTCTGTTAGACAAATTGCGAAAGCTTTAGGTGTCAGTGAAGGGACCGCTTATCGAGCGATTAAAGATGCAGAAAATAAAGGATATGTCAGCACGATTGAACGTGTCGGAACTATCCGAATTGAATTGAAGCGTAAAGAAAATATTGAAAAGCTGACATATGCCGAAGTCGTAAATATTGTCGACGGACAAGTACTTGGTGGAAAAAATGGGTTACATAAAACCTTGAATAAATTTGTCATCGGTGCGATGGAATTAGATGCAATGATGCGGTACACAGAAGCAGGAAATTTATTAATTATTGGTAACCGCATAAATGCACAAAAGCATGCATTGAATACTGGTGCAGCTGTATTAATTACTGGTGGCTTTGATACCGAAGATGATGTCAAACGGTTAGCCGATAAATTAGAATTACCGATAATTTCCACAAGTTACGATACGTTTACGGTAGCTACGCTTATTAACCGGGCAATATTTGATCAACTGATAAAAAAAGAGATTCTCCTTGTGGAAGATATATTAATTCCAAGAAATGAAACCTACTATTTAACGACAAATGATAAAGTGGAAAGCTGGTTTGAATTAAATAAACAATCTGGTCATTCTCGCTTTCCTGTAATCGATCAAAATTTTAAACTCGAAGGAATTGTTACGTCAAAGGATGTATTAAACCAAGAAGACAATCGACCAATTGAAAAAATTATGACGAAAAATATTATATCGGTAACCAGCACGACAAGTGTTGCCTCTGCTTCACATATGATGATTTGGGAAGGTATTGAATTATTACCGGTAGTAGATGAACAGTATCGGTTAATGGGAATCATTAGTAGACAGGATGTTTTGAAAGCATTACAAACGAATCAAAGGCAGCCACATGTTGGGGAAACGATTGATAATATTATTTCTAATAATATTCATGTGGATGAAGAAAAACAAGTAGAAAATAAATTATACACTTTTGATGTCACACCACAAATGACAAATCATCATGGAACATTGTCCTATGGTGTATTTACTTCCCTCATTATTGAATCCGCCAATCGAGCGTTTCGTTCGGTTAAAAAAGGCGAATTAATTGTGGAAAATATTACAATTTACTTCTTTAAGCCAGTTCAAATTGATCATACGATCAGTATTATTCCGAAGATTTTAGAAATCGGTAGAAAATTCGGTAAGGTAGATATTGAAGTGTTTAACGAGGGTTCTATTGCTGGTAAGGCAATGATGATGTTTCAATTTATTGATCGGTAATTTACAACAAAAAGAAAAAGTAGAGCTTTTATTGGGCTCTACTTTCCTACTTGGTTTGCTTCTTCATATTCTTTTACTACATATGGATAGTAATACTTATACGCCTTATAGCCTGTCCAAATACTAATAATACCAACAATAATAAATAAGCTACCGATAATGATTGCAATTGGAGTTTGAGTAATAAATAAGCGGTTTATTCCAAATAAACCTACAAACAATCCAAGTGCCATTGAAGATTTAGCAGCAAGCCATTTTTTCTCTATTGGTCTTTGTGAACGAACTTGTTTCATCTTATAATAGATATAAAATGAAAGGGATACTAAAATAATACAAACAAGAATTGGCATGAGCATTCCTCCGCTGACATTTCTGTTTTCATTTTACCGATTCCTTGTAAAAAATGCTACTATTAAGATTATTAAGGGAGTTTTCCAAGTATGATGGATAAAATATTAGAAAGAATAAAGGAATTTGAGACAATTATCATTCATCGCCATGTTCGTCCAGATCCGGATGCTTATGGATCACAAGGCGGATTAGCTAAAATAATTCAAGCCTCCTTTCCAAGCAAAAAAGTATATGTTGTTGGCGATGATGAAGCAACACTTCTCTATTTAAATAAAATGGATGTGATTGATGAAAAAGAATATCATGATGCACTGGTCATTGTATGTGATACAGCCAATCAAGAACGAGTAAGTGATTCTCGCTATTCGACAGGGAAATATTTGATAAAAATTGATCATCATCCAAATGAAGATCCATACGGTGACTTACTTTGGGTCGATACAAATGCAAGCTCGACCAGTGAAATGATCTATGAATTTTATTTAACATATAAAAACAATGGATTGACGTTACCAACCGAGGGTGCTCGGCTCTTGTATGCAGGCATTGTTGGCGATACTGGAAGGTTTTTATACCCAAGTACGACGGAAAAGACGTTTTCCTATGCAAGTGAATTAATTCAATATCCATTTTCAAGAACAGAGCTATATGATCAAATGTATGAAACACCGGAAAATCTAATAAAATTAAATGGGTTTATTTATCAAAACGTGGAAATTGGTGAAGGTGGGGTAGCTAAGGTCATTATCCCGAAGGAGCTACTGGAACAGTATCAAGTAAGACCGTCAGAAGCATCCTTATTGATTAGTACATTAGGAAATATCCAAGGTCTCATAGCATGGGCATTCTTTATTGAAGAAGCAGATCAAATTCGGGTCCGCTTACGTTCAAAAGGTCCGGTTATTAATGTAGTCGCTAAAAAATATAATGGCGGTGGACATCCACTTGCGGCAGGTGCATCGATATATTCATGGGATAAAGTAGATCAAGTAATGGATGATATTAAGCAAGCTTGCAAACAATTTTTAAGTAAAAAGTAATTCAAACGGCTACTGGTAATCAAAAAGACTCACACAAAAAAAGTGTGGGTCTATGGAATCAATGGCGATGAACTACTCTGCTATTTCTAATTCTATTCGAATAATCAATGTCGTATAAATGACCATTTCTCGTATTATTAATTTATAGCGCTTGTTATTAATACGAACGGGTCGGTTTTCTATTGCTTTTTTTAACAATTCCCTGCTATTAAATACTAAATTTAAATCTTTTGCTAACACCATATTTATATCCTCTTTAATGTCCTCGGTAACCTGAAATTCACTAAGTGAATCAATGTGATATTTATTAGCATTTGTTAGCTTCACAACAATTTCTTGTACGGTTAATAATTCTAAATTTTTGTCATTTAGCTTTTTATAGTCCTCTTGCCAAATATTTTTTTCCTTTTCTAATTCGGCTATTAATTCTTCTTGCTTATGAATCGTTTGTGCTTGTTTTTCTTGCATCTTTCCAAACATAAATAAAAACACACACCAACTAATGATAGCGCCAATGACGACTCCGAAAAACACACGCTGCCAATTTGGAGAACGATAATATGGTGGAACTCTCATGATAAATGCTCCTGTGTTAACCAAGTAATAATAAGTGATCCAGTTTGAGCACCACCAAGAGCAGATAAAATTAAAAATATTTGCTTAACCATTGTATCGGTTTCTCCTTGCATTAATCCACGCTCAAAATTATATACCGTATCAAAAGTTCCACCAATTGCAGCAACAATTGCCCAGATTCGTAAACTATTCGATAAACGATAAATTTCTGTTAATGGAGGATTCCCTGTTAAAAAGGCAGCTAATCCCCCAATTAAGGAACCACCGAGAAGCACGCCTAATGCAATAAAATAACTATGAAAAAATGTAGGAACAAATGCTTCGTTCACGTTATCAACCCCTAATTAGTCTCACCACACTAAAAATGCCTGTCCTTTACAATAATGTATTGAACAATTCGCTTGAATATGATTAGGACTCTATTTTTTTCTCATATGGAATTAATATGTGATTCTTTTGGACAGTTACTTAAACAGACAAATTGTACGTCGCTAACCAGTCGCCTCCGCTTTTCTGTCTAGCTGCGGCTCCTAGCGACTAGCAAACTTCGCCAATCCTCCGTACGATAAGTCAACATCGCTTCGCTTTGCTCAGCTTGTTTCCTTTATCTCCTGCAACTTGGCTCCAGTTTGTACGTCGCTAATCAGTCGCCTCCGCTTTTCAAAATAAATGTAAAAGCTGTGTAAATATAATATAATAGTGAAAAACGAACTGTATAAATATTATTGGAAGAAATGGTGGGAAAAGCATGTCTATCGTTCACCTACAAACCTATAGTGCCTATTCTTTATTATCGAGCACTATTACCCCTGATGCGCTCGTACTAGAGGCGAAGAAAAGGGGGTATGATGCAATTACCTTAACCGATCGGAATGTATTATATGGAGTCATTCCGTTTTATAAAGCATGTATGAAACATGGGATAAAACCTATCATTGGAATAACAGCAGATATTTTAATGGAGGAAAGTGAAAGCCCTCGTTCTTTCCCCCTTGTGCTGATTGCAAAAAATAAAGCTGGATATCAAAATTTAGTGAAGATTTCTAGTGCCATTCAAACAAAATCTGCAAACGGAATACCACTAAAATGGCTAAAATATTATAGTCGTCATTTGTTTGCTATTACTCCGGGAACAGAAGGAGAAATTGAGCAACTGATGGTAAACGACCAAATGGAGGAAGCCAAAGAAAGAATCCTATTCTATCAAAAGTTATTTGACTCCAATTCTTTTTTCCTATCGATTCAAAATTACCATACAAAACAAGAGCAACAACTTGTTGAAAAAATAATCCGGCTTTCGGAGGCGTGCAATCTTCCTATTGTTGCGACGAATCCAGTTTACTTTTTAGATAAAGCGGATTATGTTGCCTGGAATTGTTTAAAAGCAATTAAAGAAAATATCAATATAGATTCAGTTGCGACCAATCGATTGGAAGAGGAAAATTATTTAAAATCTGTACAGGAATTCGAAGCGCTTTTTAAAGATTTTCCACAGGCAATAAAAAACACCGAGGATATCGCAGCACAAACGAATATTTCTTTTGATTTTCACCAGCAGTTATTACCGAAATATCCATTAGCAGATAAAAATGCAGATGATTTTTTAACTGAGCTATGTGAAAAAGGCTTAAAGGAACGCATCACTTCTCCAACAAGTGAATATTATGAGCGGCTTGCCTATGAATTACAGATCATTCAAAAAATGAAATTCAGTGATTATTTTTTAATCGTTTGGGATTTCACACATTTTGCTCGAACAAATGGAATTACGATTGGTCCAGGACGGGGTTCAGCGGCGGGATCATTAGTAGCCTATGTATTAGGCATTACTGATGTCGATCCAATCCGGTATGACCTTTTATTCGAACGTTTTTTGAATCCTCAACGTGTAACGATGCCCGATATTGATATTGACTTTCCAGATCATCGGAGAGACGAAGTTATTGAATATGTTGCAAAAAAATATGGGACAAATCATGTTGCACAAATTATTACCTTTGGAACGTTTGCTGCAAAAGCTGCTATACGTGATGTCGCAAGAGTTTATGGTTTAACAAGTAAGGAATTAGAGCAATTATCGAAAGCAATTCCGAGTAGGCTAGGGATAACCTTGACATCGGCACTTAATGAATCTGCGACACTTAAGAAATTAGTGGAAATGGAAAAATACCAACTGATTTTTCAAACAGCTAAAAAAATTGAAGGATTGCCAAGACATACATCGACACATGCAGCAGGTGTAATTATTAGTGGGCAACCATTAGTCGATATTGTTCCAATCCAGCAAGGAAGTGGGGACGTTTTATTAACCCAATATCCAATGGGGATTTTAGAAGAAATTGGTCTATTAAAAATGGACTTTTTAGGTTTACGAAACCTATCGCTTATAGAGTCGATATTACAAGGCATCCAATATCAAACAAAGAAAAGAATTCGCTTAAAGGATATTCCAATAAACGACGAGAAGACATTCGAATTACTACAGGCTGGAAATACAACGGGAGTGTTTCAGTTAGAATCAGAAGGTATGAGAAATGTATTATTACGCTTAAAACCTACGGAGTTTGAAGACATTGTAGCAGTCAATGCGCTCTATCGACCAGGTCCAATGGCAAATATTCCAATTTACATTAATCGTAAGCATGGACAGGAACCTATTGTTTATCCACATCCTGACCTTGAAAGCATTTTAAAGAAAACGTATGGGGTTATCGTCTACCAAGAACAAATTATGCAAATTGCTGCTAAACTAGCAGGCTTTACATTAGGAGAGGCAGATCTTCTTCGCCGAGCAGTATCGAAGAAAAAGCGAGAAGTTTTAGATGAAGAAAGAGAACATTTTGTACAAGGAGCCATTCGTAGTGGGTATTCGCAAGAGATTGCCAATACAATTTATGATTTAATTGTTCGTTTTGCTGATTATGGATTTAACCGAAGTCATGCTGTTGCCTACAGTATCATTTCTTATCAATTAGCCTATTTAAAGAGCCATTATCCATTACATTTTATGGCTGCGCTGCTAACCTCGGTAATCGGGAATGAGGATAAAACAAAGGAATACATTAAGGAATTAAAGCAACTCGGGTATTTCATTTATGGCCCGTCCATTAATGACAGTAGCTATCGATATGAGGTAAGGAATGATGGAGTTCGTTTTAGCTTAGCAGCAATAAAAGGTGTTGGAATCCAAGCGTTGAAGGAAATTATGCGAGCAAGAAAAGAACGTCCTTTTGCAGATTTATTTGATTTTTGCTTACGTGTTTCTTTAAAAGTCGTGAATCGAAAGACGATGGAAAATTTAATCCATGCTGGCAGCTTTGATGAATTTGGCTACGATCGAGCAGTCCTGCTTGCGACATTAGACGTAGCAATTGATCATGCGCAGTTAATGAAGCCTGATGATGCGCAAATGGATTTCCTTCTAGAGGACGGCTTAGATATTAAACCAAAATATATGATGGTTGAGCCGATACCAATTGATAGTAAGCTCCAGCTGGAGAAGCAAGCATTAGGCATGTTTGTGTCTACCCATCCTGTAGCTTTATATCGAGAGCTTTTCTCCTTACATGGAGGATTACTTCTCGAGGATATAGCACCGAATGTAAGAGGGAGTAAGACGGGAGTGTATCTTGCAGAGGAAAGAAAAATTCGAACGAAAAACGGGGAAGCAATGGCTTTTCTACAAATCTCTGATGAATCCGCAGATGCTTCAGCGGTTGTGTTTCCTAATGTTTATAAAAAATATAGTGGAATTTTGAAAAAAGGAGAAATAGTATTTCTTACTGGTCATATGGAATCAAGGAACGGAAAAGAACAGTTTGTTATTCAAGATGTACAGTCTCTTTCGGTTTTAAAGGAACAAGCAGGTGATGTGCGAATATACTTACGAATTGACGATAATCATCAAACCAATTCATTACTTGTACAGTTAAAAACCATTATTAAAAAATATTCAGGTAACACTCCAGTAATTCTTTATTACGAAAATCAAAATCGTACCGTCCAATTGGCGAAGGATTTTTGGGTAGAGATGGATAGCGAATGTATTTCAAAGATAAAGCATTTATTAGGAGAAGAAAATGTTGTAATTAAATGAAGATTAAATTTCTTTACAACTAATTCTTTTATGTTAATATGAATAATATGGATTTACGTGGTCAGACCACTTAATGATCCATTGCAAATTCCAACCTAAATGATTACCCTTTGAAAAAAGGAGCGAAACCGATTGTCTAGTAAAGACGAGGCATTATACTATCATCAATTACATAAAGGAAAATTAGAGACAACTGTCAAAGTCCCATTAAAAACCGAAACGGACTTAAGCTTAGCTTATTCACCAGGGGTAGCTGAGCCATGTAAAGTAATCTATGATCGTCCGGAAGCAGTGTATGATTATACATTGAAGGGTAATACTGTTGCTATAGTAACGGATGGCACTGCTGTACTTGGATTAGGTAATATTGGTCCTACAGCAGCATTACCTGTTATGGAAGGTAAGGCAGTATTATTGAAAAGCTTTGCGGGTGTTGATGCATTTCCGATATGTCTTCAGACAACAGATGTAGAAAAAATTATCGAAACGGTAAAGCTCTTGGAACCAACATTTGGTGGAGTAAATTTAGAGGATATTGCAGCACCAAACTGTTTTGAAATTGAAGAAAGACTAAAAAAGGAACTCAATATTCCTGTTTTTCATGATGACCAACATGGAACCGCAATTGTTACAGTCGCTGGTTTAGTAAATGCAGTAAAACTTACTGGGCGAAGGATATCTGACTGTAAAGTTATTGTGAACGGAGCTGGCGCTGCAGGGATTGCGATTATTAAGCTGCTTGCTAATTATGGGGTTCAAAATATGATCATGTGTGATTCCAAAGGAGCTGTCTATGAAGGACGAGCATTTGGGATGAATCCAATCAAACAGGAAGTAGCAAAGTTTACTAATCTCCGAAAATTAACTGGTAGTTTGGAAGAGGTAATTAAAGGAGCGGATGTTTTCATCGGCGTTTCGGTTGCGGATGTACTTACGAAGGAAATGATTGCAACGATGAATGCAGAGCCTATTATTTTTGCTATGGCTAATCCAGAACCGGAAATCCTGCCAGATGAAGCTAGGAAGGCTGGGGCAGCCGTCATTGGAACGGGTCGTTCAGACTTTCCAAATCAAATAAATAATGTCCTTGCTTTTCCAGGGATGTTTAGAGGTGCGCTTGATGTTCAAGCGTCGGATATTAATGAAAAAATGAAACAAGCAGCAGTAGAAGCGATAGCGGGATTAATTCATGAAGATGAGTTATCAAGTGAATATGTGATTCCAAATCCATTTGATCCGAAAGTGGCACCAAAAGTTGCGGCAGCTGTTGCACAAGCAGCAATGGAATCTGGTGTTGCGAGGGTACATGTAAATCCAAATGATGTAAAAGCTAGGACTGAAAGGTTGGCATCCAGAAAATAATGGCGAGTGAAAAAAATAAACAATCGGACAATCAATCGAAAGTATATTTGGAAGTTGTTGGACGGATAAAAGAAATTATCGATGAAAATCAAATGGCACCAGGAGATAAGCTACCTTCCGAAAGAGAATTAACGGATATATTAGATGCTGGTCGTTCTTCTGTTCGAGAAGCATTACGTGCTCTTGAGCTTTTAGGCCTTATCGAAACAAGAAGAGGCGAAGGAACATTTATTTCAGATTTTCGTAATCATAGATTGGTTGAAATTTTAAGTGGTTTCATATTGCAAAATGAAAAAGCAAAAAAGGATGTAGTAAAAACAAGACAGTTGCTTGAGGAAATATGTATTTATACATTGATGAATCAATCGAAAAAGATAGATACAAGTTTTTGGGAGGCAAAGGAATCAATCGACGATGGGAAATTCTTTGCGATGCTAATGGGAGAGACAGATAATTATTTATTAGCGAAAATCTGGAGAATAATATCTAATTTCGAGCATTCGTTAAATTTGCCAAAAATCGAAGTAGCTAAAGAACATTATCTGCAATTATTAAAGGATATTAACATTGGCAATGTGAAAATAGCATTAAAATTTTATGAAGAAGAAATACGAAAAAATGTCGATTTCACATGACGAATTATGACAAACTTTTTGGTTTATTTTTCGTAAAGTAGTAGACAAGCATGTATAACTACATGGAAATCAACAGGGGAGGTTGTACCTTGCTAAAAGATATCTTTGCAAAAAATAAGAAAAAATATGCGACAATACCAGCAAATTCTACAAAAAATGAAGTTCCAGAAGGAATTATGACCAAATGTCCTAACTGTAAAAAAATAATGTTTACAAAAGAGCTAGAGAAAAATTTAAAAATATGTTTGCATTGTGCCTACCATTTTCAAATGGGTGCACATGAACGTTTAACTAGCTTGTTAGATGATGGTTCTTTTGAAGAAATGGACGAGGATATTATTTCTGAAAACCCTTTGCAGTTTCCTGGTTATATGGAAAAGCTTGAAAAGGATCGTAAAAAAGCGAATATTAATGAAGCAATTGTAACGGGCTTAGGTACAATTGAAGGAAATAAAACAGTTGTCGCAGTGATGGACTCTAATTTCCGGATGGGAAGTATGGGATCAGCTGTAGGTGAAAAAATTAAACGAGCAATTGACAAGGCAGATGAGTTAAAGCTTCCATTTATAATTTTTACTGCTTCTGGTGGTGCTAGAATGCAGGAAGGTATATTAAGCCTAATGCAAATGGCAAAAACAAGTGTTGCCCTTAAGCGGTTTAGTACGAATGGTGGACTTACAATTTCTGTTATGACCCACCCAACAACAGGAGGCGTTAGTGCTAGCTTTGCATCCTTAGGCGATTACAATTTGGCTGAGCCAGGGGCACTCATCGGATTTGCTGGGCGAAGAATAATCGAGCAAACGATTCGTGAAGAGCTACCAGAGGATTTTCAAACCTCTGAATTTCTATTAAAACATGGACAATTAGATGCGGTTATTCATCGGAAAGATTTAAGAGAGAAGCTTTCTCTTATTTTAGAACTGCATAAGTCAGGTGGTGAACAAAATGGCAATAGAGCTTGAGTTTGAAAAACCGATTATCGATTTACGAAAAAAAATCGAGGAATTAAGAGAGTTAACGAAAAATGCCGATGTAGATTTATCACAGGAAATTGAGAAATTAGAAACACGGCTGATGAATCTAGAAAATGAAATATATATTAACTTAAAACCATGGGATCGTGTGCAAATTGCCAGACATGCGGACAGACCAACAAGTCTCGATTATATCAATCTCTTATTTGAGGATTTCTTTGAATGCCATGGTGACCGTTTATTTGGTGATGATGAGGCAATTATCGGTGGGATTGCTAAATATAAAGGTACACCAATTACTGTTATTGGCCATCAAAGAGGAAAAGATACAAAGGAAAATATTCGCCGCAATTTCGGAATGCCACATCCAGAAGGGTATCGGAAAGCATTACGGTTAATGAAGCAAGCCGAGAAATTTAATCGACCAGTTATTTGCTTTATTGATACAAAAGGTGCTTACCCAGGAAAAGCCGCAGAAGAAAGAGGGCAAAGTGAAGCAATTGCCCGCAATTTATTTGAAATGGCAGGACTGACGGTACCAATTATTTGTGTAATTATCGGAGAAGGTGCAAGCGGAGGAGCTCTAGCAATTGGTGTTGGTAACCATGTATATATGTTAGAGAATTCTTGGTATTCGGTAATATCTCCAGAAGGTGCTGCTTCTATTCTTTGGCGAGATGCTGCCTATGCGAAGCAGGCTGCAGAATCGATGAAAATCACTGCTAAGGATTTGAAAGAATTAGAAGTTATCGACGGAATTATTCCAGAAGTAAAAGGTGGAGCCCATAAAGATGTGACGAAGCAAGCAGAGCTTATTGACGCTATGTTAAGCGAATCTTTACAGCAGCTACAACGCCTTTCAAAGGAAGAATTAATTAATCACCGTTATGAAAAATACGAACAAATTGGAAATTTTTCGTTTTTTAATAATACAAATGGATAAACTATGAACGTGCTTACTTATTAATAAGCACGTTCTTTTCTGTGTAGCTCTAACATTTCATATAAAAACACGAAATCATTTTATTTAAAGGACTATTCTGTTATTTTACAATTAGATATTAACATATTGAGTTAATGGTTTCATCATGGTATGTTAATTGTATATTCCTTAACAAAGTTTTATTTTTATTATTTAGCATTAATCTATTTCTACATATCGAGGGTGGTAATTATGAAAAAAATTGGTGTGTTAACTAGTGGTGGGGATTCACCTGGAATGAATGCTGCAATTCGCGCAGTTGTTCGGAAGGGTATGTACCACGATTTAGAAGTATATGGTATTTATAATGGATACCAAGGGTTAATAAATGGTAATATTGAAAAATTAGAATTAGGATCTGTAGGCGATATTATCCATCGAGGAGGAACAATTTTACGTTCTGCACGTCTACCGGAGTTTGCTAATTTAGAAGTGCAGAAAAAAGGTTTTGCGAAATTAAAGGAATTTGGCCTAGATGGCTTAGTAGTCATTGGTGGAGATGGTTCTTATCGTGGTGCGAATGCGCTTACGAAACTAGGATTCCCTTGTATTGGCATTCCAGGAACAATTGATAATGATATTGCTGGAACAGATTTTACTATTGGATTTGATACAGCAATAAATACTGTAATCGATGCGGTAGATAAAATTCGTGATACTGCTTCTTCTCATGAAAGAACCTTTGTGATTGAAGTAATGGGACGTAATGCTGGTGACATTGCACTATGGAGTGGTCTTGCTGGTGGTGCAGAAACAATCTTAATTCCAGAAGAAAATCAATCAATGGATGAAATTGTTGACCGCCTTACTCGTGGTAAAGAGCGTGGCAAGAAGCACAGTATCATTATTGTTGCTGAAGGTGTTACAAGTGGAGTTAAATTTGCCGAAGAAATTCAAAAACGATTAGATATTAGTGTACGCGTTTCCGTACTTGGACATATGCAACGTGGTGGATCACCTACTGTAACCGATCGTGTATTAGCAAGTCGACTTGCAGCACATGCTGTAGAGCTATTACTAGAAGGAAAAGGTGGACGTGCTGTTGGTATCCAGAAAAACCAAATTGTCGATCATGCAATTGCAGATATCGTGGATCAACCACACAGTATCGATTCAAAAATGTTCAATTTATCTAAAGAGCTATCTATTTAATCAGGGAGGATTTTTAAAATGAGAAAAACGAAAATTGTTTGTACGATCGGTCCTGCAAGTGAAAGCGTTGAAAAATTAGTCCAACTTATTGAAGCAGGAATGAATGTAGCAAGACTTAACTTTTCCCATGGGGATTATGAAGAACATGGAGCACGTATTAAAAATATTCGTGAAGCAGAAAAAATTACCGGAAAAAGTGTCGCCATTTTGCTTGATACGAAGGGACCAGAAATCCGTACACACAACATGGTAAACGGTGCAATTGAATTAAAAACAGGAAATACAGTAACGATTGCAATGGATGAAGTATTAGGAACAGAAGATAAATTTTCCGTTACATACAGTGGTTTAATTGATGATGTTCAAGTTGGTTCGAAAATATTGTTAGATGATGGTTTAATTGGACTAAATGTCATTGGCATTGATAAGGATGCAAAAGAAATTAAAGTAGAAATTTTAAATAATGGTACATTGAAAAATAAAAAAGGTGTAAATGTACCAGGTGTTTCTGTTAATTTACCAGGAATTACAGAAAAGGATGCGAATGATATTGTTTTCGGTATTGAGCAAGATATCGACTTCATTGCTGCTTCTTTCGTTCGTAGAGTATCTGATGTGTTAGATATCCGTGCTTTATTAGAAGCACATAATGCACCACATATTAAAATCATTCCTAAAATTGAAAACCAAGAAGGCGTCGATAATATTGATGAAATATTAGAAGTAAGTGATGGTTTAATGGTTGCTCGTGGGGACTTAGGTGTGGAAATCCCAGCAGAAGAAGTTCCACTTGTACAAAAAATGCTAATTAAAAAATGTAATAAATTAGCAAAACCAGTAATCACTGCTACACAAATGTTAGATTCTATGCAAAGAAATCCTCGTCCAACAAGAGCGGAAGCAAGTGACGTAGCAAATGCTATCTTTGATGGTACAGATGCTATCATGCTTTCTGGTGAAACAGCTGCTGGTACATACCCAGTGGAAGCAGTTCAAACAATGCACAATATTGCTTCACGTGCAGAAACAGCATTAGATCATAAAGAAATTCTTGCGTTACGTAGTAAAGAAACAGAACATAATTTTACAGATGCAATTTGTCAATCTGTTGCCCATACCGTTATAAATTTAGATATTGATGCTGTCATTACCCCAACAGAAAGTGGACATACAGCGCGCATGGTTTCTAAATATCGTCCGAAAGCCCCAATCATTGCAGTTACAAGCCATCCAAAAGTTGCAAAACAATTAGCACTTGTATGGGGAGTATATCCACGTGTAAGTGAAGCAGCAACAACTACAGATGAAATGCTAGAACAATCTGTAAATGAAAGCCTACGTAGTGGTATCGTAAAACATGGAAATAAAGTGGTTATCACTGCTGGTGTTCCAATCGGAGGATCAGGTACAACAAATATTATGAAAGTCCATGTAGTAGGAAATGTTTTAGCAAAAGGACAAGGTATTGGACGTAAATCTACGTTCGGTAAAGTTGTTGTAGCAAATAATGGTAAAGAAGCGCAAGAAAAGGTAACTGAGAGTTCTATTTTAGTAACATATTCATCTGACCGTGACATGATGCCTGCAATTGAAAAATGTAGTGCATTAATTACTGTAGAAGGTGGATTAACTTCCCATGCAGCAGTAGTAGGTTTAAATGTAGGTATTCCTGTAATTGTTGGTGTGGAAAATGCATTGGAAATTTTCAAAGATGGCCAAGAAATTACAGTTGATGCTGGAAGTGGTACTATATATGAAGGGCATGCAAGTGTACTTTAATACTGCTAATTTGGTATAATGGAATAAAATTCGGAAGTCGTAAATTATAGGCGGTGGTCCAAATGCGGTATTTGATTCCAGTGTTAATTATTTTGCCCGCATTAGAAATAGGTTTGTTATTATATTCAGGGCATCATCTCGGAATTGGCACCACGATTTTATTAATAATCTTTACTGGTGTAGTAGGAGCGTATTTAGCAAAAAAGCAAGGGCTCGAAACAATACGATCGGTCCAACAGCAATTGCAATATGGCATCCCACCAGGTGAAGCAATATTGGACGGACTATGTATTTTAGTAGGTGGCGTTCTATTACTTGCTCCTGGATTTATTACCGATTGTATCGGATTTCTCTTATTATTACCGTTTACAAGAAAAATCGTAAAGCCACTAATTAAAAAATGGTTTAAGCATTTGATCGATCATCGGACAATTACTATCATTCGTTAATATGAAAATAAAAAAACGGATCACAAACAGGAAAATAACCTGTTGCTGTGATTCGTTTTTTATTTTGTTTGAAACAACACATTATTCGATAGCATCTTTTCCTTTAATAAAATGCCATAAATCAGTGAATACACCTGTTCGAAACAGCGTAACAATGACAACAGCAATGATTGGACCGATAATTAAACCAGAGAAACCAAATATTTGTAGTCCCACAAAAATTGAAATGAGTGATGTTAATGGGGTAATGCCAATATTAGTGGATACAACTTTAGGCTCCATTAATTGCCTTTGAACAATTACGACAATATATAAAACCGAAAGACCGACGGCTACTGGGAAATTCCCTACTAAAAACTGATAAATAATCCATGGAACAAAAATTAAACCAGTTCCTAAATATGGTAATAAATCAATAATCGCAATAATAAAGGAAAGGGCTAGAGCATAGTCTACACGAATAATTAAAAGACCGATAAACACAATGACAAAAGTAATTGAAATTAATGTTAATTGTGCCACGATAAAGCCGAAAAATGCCTTGCGTAAATCAATATAAACATTCATACTGCTTTGTTTTACTTTATTGGGAAGAAATTTCCCGGCAAAATGTTTCAAACGATACCAATCATTACTTATAAAGAAGGTTGCTAATATCGTAAAAATTAGTACAGTGGCAGCATTTGGAAACCAAGAAATAAAACCAGGAAGCTTTGTTAATAGTGTTTGCATAAAACCCGCAACCGTGGTGGCAAGATGGGAACCAATTTCTTGAATATTGGTTATAATCGTTTGTTGCTGTTCTTCGCCAAGATTGAAAAATATATTTGTCAATTGGTTAATAAATGGATTGACAGTTCCGGTAATCCAATTTTGAATGGAATCCACTAATGCTTGAATTTGATCTGGTGAATTTTTCGCCAAATATTCTGCGCCGGATATGATTTCAAAAATTAATAATGTTAATAGACTAGCAATTAATGCGAAAATAATAATAAGGATTAATAATACAGCAAGTGGTCTTGGTAGCTTTCCTTTAAATTGGAGAAAATTAACTAGTGGGTTCATTAAAAACGCAATTATCCATGCAAAAATAAAGGGATAAACTACAGAAGATATATAATAGACGGCAACTAATAAAAAAAACGTACCGCCGACAACTATAATAGAGCGGAAAAATCGCTGAAAATAAATTGAGTTCAAGGAAAATCCTCCCAATGCATAATAACTTGACCATGTATTATATTTATTTTATCGATTTGCCTATGGAATGGAAAGAATAAAAGACAGATTATTCTCTGAATTCCTTCGACTCTATTCGAATAAATTATTTGTTTTATGACTTTTCAAGGAAAAAATTAATAAAAAATATGTAAAAGAATAGCGAAAATGGGCTATTGCTAGTTGAAATTGTCATTATTTTATTTCGATCCGTGTTTTGTTATTATTTAGGAATAAGGATGTATACAGTATAAAGAGTCTAAAAAGGAAAGGACATCAAGATGCAAGCATATTTATTTTTAGGTTTACTATTCATTATTGGCGTATTAGCGAAAAATCAATCATTAATTATCTCGATTGCCATTTTATTAGTGATAAAGTTAATTTTTCAACAGGATAAAATTTTGACTCTTATTCAATCCAAAGGAATTAATTGGGGGGTAACTGTCATTACGATTGCGGTATTAGCTCCAATTGCTACCGGGCAAATAGGTTTTAAAGATTTATATGAGTCACTAAAATCACCAATTGCATGGGTTGCTATTATTTCTGGAATTGCAGTAGCATTATTAGCCAAAAATGGTGTTGTTCTTTTAGCAAAGGAGCCCCATATTACGACAGCACTTGTATTAGGAACTATATTAGCGGTTACTTTATTTAAAGGTGTTGCCGTCGGACCACTCATCGGCGCAGGAATCGCATGGTATGCGATGAAATTATTTGGTATTTTGAATCCGTGAGTTGTTTTCGGTTAGATATTTGTTATTAGTGAGCAGACGGAATACATTTGAAGCATTATCGGAATTATTTTGCCCTGTGTAATCCGCCTGCTAAGCAATCTATCTGACTAGAAATCCATGCTTTTACTTGATTAAAATCATAAATGGAGAAAGCAAACAAGTCTTGATTTCCATATTAAGAAACACTTCCCCCGCTCCACACGATTATGCATCAGCCAGCATTTTTTGGTGCTGAAGCAGAAAAATTATTCCTATTCCACCAAATGGAAAAAATTGTGTAAGTAAATTTTTTTGGAAAAATAATAATTTCTTCACATTTTCGTCACTAACCATTCACAAAAGTAAAAAAATTAGTTATAATAAATCTGTGAACAATCTAATAGATGTGAATAGTGGTTTTTATGGAAAAATATTTTGTAAGCATTTTCTTTTTCCTTTTTGCTTTTTTATAATAGAATAAGATTATTACCAATCGTAGTTAAGTATCGTATGGATGGACTTAATACAATTTATTCTTGGATTTGAGGGGGATGGTATTTACTAAATTTCATTCTCAAAAATACTTGCAAGATTATTACGAACAAAGAACAACAAATGGGGATACTTTAATTTTTTTATTAATAAGTTTTTGATTATTTAAGTATGATAGAATAATAAAAAATTTTAAAGGAAAGGGAGAATTTTATGAGTGCAACTAAAGGGTTAGAAGGCGTTGTAGCAGCATCAACATCTATCAGTTCGATTATTGATGACACATTAACGTATGTAGGGTATGATATTGACGATTTAGCGGAAAATGCAAGTTTTGAAGAGGTAGTTTACTTACTTTGGTATCGTCGATTACCAAATGCAATTGAGTTAGAAGATTTAAAGATTCAGCTAGCAGCAAATGCTTCTATTCCAGCTGCAGTAGTTGATCATATTAAGTCCTATCCAATCAAACAAGTTCATCCAATGGCGGCTCTTCGGTCAGCAATTTCATTTTTAGGATTATTTGATGAGGAAGCAGATGATCAAAGCGAAGAAGCAAACTTCCGTAAAGCAATCCGTATTCAAGCAAAAATTCCAACTTTGGTGACAGCGTTTTCTAGAATCCGTAAAGGACTAGAACCAGTAGCACCACGTAAGGATTTTGGCTTTGCTGAAAACTTTTTATACATGCTTACCGGAAGTGAACCAGATTCCATTGCGGTAGAAGCATTTAATAAAGCGCTTGTATTACATGCAGACCATGAATTGAATGCATCAACATTTACTGCACGCGTATGTGTGGCAACCCTTTCAGATGTATATTCTGGGGTTACTGCCGCAATTGGTGCATTAAAAGGACCATTACATGGTGGTGCTAATGAACAAGTAATGAAGATGCTAACCGAAATTGGTTCTGTTGAAAATGTAGAAAGCTATATTAATAATAAAATCGCCAATAAAGAAAAGATTATGGGCTTCGGGCATCGGGTATACCGTCTAGGTGATCCGCGTGCGAAACATTTAAGAGAAATGTCTGAGAAATTAACAAAATTAACTGGTGAATCTAAGCTATACGATATGTCGGTGAAAATTGAAGCACTTGTAACAAGTCAAAAGAATATTCCACCAAATGTAGATTTTTATTCTGCATCTGTTTACCACAGCTTAGGAATTGATCATGATTTGTTTACCCCAATATTTGCGGTTAGTCGTGTATCTGGTTGGTTAGCTCATATTCTCGAACAATATGCTAACAATCGTTTAATTCGTCCACGTGCCGACTATGTTGGACCAAATAAACAGCAATATATTAAATTGGAAGATAGATAATAATTAATAATCTTTTTATTATTTTAAAAGATTGTTTTATAATAAGGATAGTAGGTTAGGAGAATAGTTTACTCCTAGCCTTTAACATGAAATTAGCGAACATGGGAGGAAGTATTATGACACAAGGTGAAAAAATTACTGTAACAAATGGCGTATTAAATGTTCCAAACAACCCAATTATTCCATTTATCGAAGGAGACGGCACGGGTCCAGATATTTGGGCATCTGCATCAAGAGTTTTAGATGCAGCTGTAGAAAAAGCATACAATGGTAAAAGAAAAATTGTTTGGAAAGAAGTTTTAGCAGGGGAAAAAGCTTTTAATCAAACAGGCGAATGGCTACCAACCGAAACATTAGATGTTATTCGTGAAAATATTATTGCTATTAAAGGTCCACTTACAACACCAATTGGTGGGGGAATTCGTTCCTTGAATGTTGCACTACGTCAGGAACTTGATTTATTCGTTTGCTTGCGACCTGTTCGTTGGTTTGAAGGGGTTCCTTCACCAGTAAAACGTCCGCAAGATACTGACATGGTTATTTTCCGTGAAAATACAGAGGATATTTATGCAGGTATTGAATATAAAGAAGGCTCTGATGAAGTGAAAAAAGTCATTAAATTTTTACAAACAGAGCTAGGTGTGAAAAAAATTCGCTTCCCTGAAACCTCTGGAATTGGAATTAAACCAGTTTCTAAGGAAGGGACGGAACGATTAGTACGTTCAGCTATTAATTATGCAATTAAAGAAGGGCGCAAATCGGTAACGTTAGTACATAAAGGTAATATTATGAAGTTTACAGAAGGTGCCTTCAAAAACTGGGGTTATGAATTAGCAGAACGCGAATTTGGAGATAAAGTCTTTACTTGGGCGCAATATGATCGCATTAAAGAAGCAGACGGAACAGATGCAGCGAATAAAGCACAAGCAGATGCAGAAGCAGCAGGAAAAATTATCATTAAAGATTCTATCGCAGATATTTTTTTACAACAAATTCTTACACGTCCTCGTGAATTTGATGTAGTTGCTACAATGAATTTAAATGGTGATTATATTTCCGATGCACTAGCAGCACAAGTTGGTGGAATCGGAATTGCCCCTGGTGCTAATATCAATTATGAAACCGGACATGCAATTTTCGAAGCAACACACGGAACTGCACCGAAATATGCGGGTCTAGATAAGGTGAACCCTTCTTCCGTTATTTTATCTGGTGTTTTAATGCTTGAACATTTAGGGTGGAATGAAGCAGCAAACTTAATTACAAATTCGATGGAAAAAACAATTGCATCGAAAGTAGTTACTTACGATTTTGCGCGCTTAATGGATGGTGCAAGAGAAGTAAAATGTTCTGAATTCGGAACACAATTAATTGATAATATGTAATTGAATAATAAACATTTGAGATAAATATTAATTCTCTATTGTTTTTCCTACGAGGCTGATACAAAACTTATCTCTAAACGAAAAGCCGATGATATTTTACTTTTGTAAAATATCATCGGCTTTTATTTTTTGCGGTTAAACTTTAATGTAGAAATAATGAGATAAAATTCGGGAAACTTTTAATAAAGGTTTCCCAATGCCTTTAAACGTCATTTAATATATGCTCTAAATATACAATTCCCATAAAAATTAGCCAGACTGCTAATGGAATTGCAAAACTTTTAATGGCTTGTCTCGGTTTATAAACTTTATTTTTCTTTTGTAGAACTCTATCTGTAATAAAGAATAACAATGAAGCCCCTAAACTATACAATAGTAATATAAGACCAAAAACAGCGTGTAAAATGTCAGAGATAATTATTTCAGATTTTTCTTTTTTCATTTTTGTTGAAGTGAATTGATTGACTTTATCACTAATGATTGAGGTTAATACTCCATAAAATAAAATTGCTGGGAAACTATACATCAAATAAACAGGTGTACTTAATGCAACAGCAAATAAATAATTTGGTAATGATGAAATAGTTTCACCAAATGGATTTGGTATGATTAGACCTAACATAATAGTAAACATAGAACCAGAGACAGATGCAGAAATTATTTTTTATGATATTATTTTATACACCTCCATACTACTCATTATAAACATAGAATGATGAAACTCTAAACATTCCATCCCCGATTTTTACAGCCCATATTTTTCGTTGGTTTCTTTTTCTCTTATCGTTATAATAAAGATATAGTTAGATGGATGTTTGGGGTTAAAATCAAACTATATTGGGGGAACAATAGAATATGGGCAAAAAGGTTTTGGTAATTGATGATGAGCAATCCATTGTAACGTTATTACAATATAATTTGAGTCAAGCAGGATATGAAGTAATTACAGCTTTAGATGGGGAAGAAGGACTGAATCTCGCAATTCAAGAGCAACCAGAGATGATAGTGTTAGATTTAATGCTACCGAAAATGGATGGTATTGAAGTTTGTAAGCTTCTCCGCCAACAGAAAATCGATATTCCAATTTTAATGTTAACAGCAAAAGATGATGAATTCGATAAAGTGCTAGGTCTTGAACTTGGTGCTGATGATTATATGACAAAACCATTTAGTCCAAGAGAAGTTGTGGCAAGAGTGAAAGCAATTTTACGAAGAGCCAACAACAATCTATCAGAGACGGCTAGTTTTAACCACCAAAATCATGAACAAATGAACATCGGTGAGCTTACCATCCTATCTGAGCAATATGAAGTTTATTTAAATGGAGAATTATTAGAGTTTACACCAAAGGAATTTGAATTATTATTGTATTTAACGAAAAATAAAGGACGAGTATTAACTCGTGATCAGCTATTGAACGCCGTCTGGAATTACGATTTTGTTGGTGATACAAGAATCGTTGATGTGCATATAAGTCATTTACGAGAAAAAATCGAAAAAAATTCTAAAAAACCAATTTATATAAAAACAATCCGTGGACTTGGATATAAGTTTGAGGAACCCCGTGTATGAGAAAGCTGCATTACAAATTAGTGTTAGCACTAGTTGTTTTAATAATCATTGTTTTAGTTTGTTTAGGCTTACTCATTGGACAATTATTTAAAAATTATTATATTAACTCTTTTCATAATCAATTTGAAAAAGAAGGTGCCATCTTAACGCAAATTATTGAAAAAGCTGGTGGCATATCAGATCTTGATTTAGAGGATTTACAAAAAAGCCACGATATATTACAAGCGAGAATTACTATTTTACAACCGGATGGTACGGTCACATATGATAGTGGAGATTCGGTTAAATACTACAATCATTCTGAAGTAATCGAAGCTATTATTGACGAATCCGCTTCTAAAGATTCCGGCCTATATCAGGTAGGACGAGGTTTTGATATTTCCTACTATTGGGAACGGATAAACATAAATGGGGAAGAAAATGGATTATTAATATTAAGTAGCACGATTAAAGAATTAAATACCGCTTATAAACAAATTTGGTTATTATTATCCATAAGCTTTGCATTAGCATTGGTCATTATTTTAATTATCGGGTCAAAAATTATGTCACGGTTTACAAAGCCTGTTGAATCTGCCGCAAATGCTGCGATTGAGCTAGCAAAAGGAAATTATCGGGCAAGGACATATGAAGATGACAATAATGAATTTGGGATTTTAAGTAAATCGATTAATATATTGGCAAGAAATTTGCAGCAAATCACAAAGGAGCAGGAAATGCAGCAGGACCGTCTAACGACATTAATCGAAAATATGGGGACCGGTCTATTGTTGATTGATGATCGTGGCTGCATTAACTTAACTAATCGTACATATAAAGAAATATTCGGTATTAAAGATCATGAGGTTGTTGGCCATTCATATAATGAAGTCATTAAATATAAGGATATTTGTAATATTATTGATGTTGTGTTTATGACCGAGCAAAAAATAAGAAAGCAAATTACAATTCCAATTGGTATTCATATGAAGAATTTTGAAATTTATGGGGCACCTATTTTCAGTTATCATAATGAATGGAAAGGTATTGTCATTGTTTTACATGATATTACCGAATTAAAAAGGCTGGAACAAATTAGAAAAGATTTTGTCGCAAATGTTTCGCATGAATTAAAAACGCCGATTACATCGATTAAAGGATTTGCAGAAACATTAATTGATGGTGCCTATTTAGATGAACAAGCGCTACATTCCTTTTTAAATATCATATTAAAGGAATCCGATCGCCTCCAATCGATTATTTCTGATTTGTTGGAGCTTTCCCGGATTGAACAGCATGGATTCCAGCTGAAGCTTGAGTTAGTAAATATTTACGAAGTAATCGCGCAAATTATGGAAATGTTACGAAATAAGGCAGACCGAAAATCGATTGAGTTAGAGCTTATCCATGATCAGGAAGAATATATAATAGAAGGTGATAGCCTTCGGATTAAGCAAATTTTTATCAATTTACTATCTAATGCTATTTCCTATACACCACAAAATGGAAAAGTAACGATTCAATTTCAAAAAGCAAATGATTTTATCCATGTTTCCATTACCGATACTGGTATTGGGATTGCAAGAGAAGAAATCCCAAGAATATTTGAGCGGTTTTATCGGGTGGACAAGGACCGAAGCAGGAACTCTGGTGGAACTGGCCTCGGTCTAGCCATTGTAAAGCATTTAGTAGAGGCACATCATGGAGAAATAGATGTGGAAAGTGAATTAGGGAAGGGTTCCACCTTTATCGTCAAGCTAAGAGAAAAACAAGAGTGAAACGGATGAAATTTACAAACGATTTACACTAGCTTTATGTAATATTAACATGGGGTTGTTACCATATATATGAAAACCCCATCATCCATAAACTGGATGGAAAAAGACAGAGCTACCCCGCTCTGTCTTTTTCTTTGTGTATTTTAAAGGGAGTCTGCTTTGTAGTTCCAGTGTCTCTATTGCAGAAAGTAATGAAAAATTAATGACGATGAAATAATTGAAACCTAAATGATCCTTCATACGTACTACTGTTTATTACGAAAATGTTTTAATAGAAAGGAAGATTAGATGACAAGTATAAAACGAATATATGTTACTACTGGTTTTGTCATTGGAATCATTATATTAGGAATTGTAGGCTTAACCTCTTGGTATACCGTTGATGAATCGGAGCAAGCCATCGTATTAACCTTTGGGGAGGCTGGTCCACCAATTTCTGAGCCTGGATTGAAATTTAAATTTCCATGGCCAATTCAGTCAGTAGAAAAATTATCAAAAGAAACATTCAGTCTACAATTTGGGTATGTAGAAAAAGACGGGGAAATAGTTTCGGAAAGTGAAGAAGATACAAAAATGATCACTGGAGATGAAAATATAGTTTTAGCAGATTTAGTTGTCCAGTGGAAAATAACAGACCCAGAAAAATATTTGTTTAATGCCGATAGTCCAGAGGAAATCTTATATAATGCAACAAGTGCATCATTACGGAGCATTATTGGAAGCTCTACTATAGACGAGGCATTAACAGATGGAAGAGCAGCAATCGAAGGAAATGTACGCGAGCTTTTAACAGAATTAGTCAACCAATACGATATTGGTGTTTCAATATCGGCAGTAAAATTACAGGATGTAGAACTGCCAAATGATGAAGTACGTGCCGCATTTACAAATGTAACGGATGCTAGAGAAACGATGAACACGAAAATTAATGAAGCAGAAAAGTATAAAAATCAAAAATTAAATGAAGCAATTGGGGAAGAAGAAGCTATTATTTCTCGTGCAGAAGGAGAGAAAACCGCTCGTCTTGAACAGGCAAGAGGGGATGTTGCTGTATTTAATGAGCTGTATGAACAATATAGTAGTAGCCCTGAAGTAACGAGAGAACGTTTAGTTATTGAAACATTAGAACAAGTGCTACCAAATGCAGAAATTTATATTATGAATGATGACGGCGATACATTGAAATATTTTCCACTCCGTCCATTAGATAGTACTGCACCTAAAACAACAACAGAGGAAGGAAGTGACACAAATGAGTAATGTTGTCGATATGGAGCCAAAACGAAATGACTTCCCAATCAGAAAATGGATACGAACAGGCTTCTTTTTCCTTGTAATTATTTTGGCTCTAATCATTCTCTTCACGAATGTATTCATTGCGAAGGAAGGAGAATATAAAGTCGTCCGTCAATTTGGGGAAATTGTTCGGGTAGAAAATGAGCCCGGATTATATTTTAAAATTCCTTTTATACAAGATGTTACAACATTACCAAAACATCAACTGTCTTATGATGTAAAGGAATCAGAAATTAATACGAAAGATAAAAAGCGGATGATCATTGATAATTATGCCGTTTGGCGGATTACCAACCCGCAAGAAATGATTACAAATGCTAGAACAGTAGATGGTGCGGAAGCAAGGATGGATGAATTTATTTATTCCATTGTTCGTACAGAGCTTGGACAATTGAATTATGATGAGATTATTAATGAGAAGGAATCGTCTCGTGGTAGTTTAAATGACCGAATAACCGATCAAGTTAATGAATTGCTAACAGCAGATAAGTATGGTATTGAATTAATTGATGTGCGGATTAAACGAACAGATCTACCAGAGGAAAACGAAAATTCCGTTTATACAAGAATGATCTCCGAACGTGAATCAACAGCCCAAGATTACTTATCACAAGGGGATGCTAAGAAAAACATTGTCATTGCAGAAACAGACCGAGAAGTACGGGAAAAGCTAGCAAAAGCAAATGCAGATGCAGAGGAAATTCGTGCAGAGGGTGAAGGGGAAGCTGCAAAAATTTATAATGAAGCATTCTCAAAAGATCCTGATTTTTATAGCTTATATCGTACGCTAGAGTCGTATAAAAAGACAATTAATGATAAAACTGTTATTATCTTGCCTTCTGATTCTCCATATGCGAGATTATTACAAGGTTACTTAGGTGAATAACTCCCTTATTAAATATTGTTAAATAACAAAATTCATTAAAAAAACGATATTTCAAAAGATGTATTAGATATTTTTGTCATGATAGCCGTTGTTTCCATTTTCCCATTATTCCATGATAGAATAAGGGAAGGAAATGACGGCTTTTTACTATTATTTTTTATCATGAAAGAAATTGATTTGATGTGTGATAGAAGCTTACAGGTCGTTTACATAAAATGAAAAAATGAACTAGGAGGTAAAATCAGTGGCTAATAAAGTTGTATTAATTGATGGAAATAGTATCGCCTACCGTGCCTTTTTTGCATTACCATTACTAAATAATGATAAAGGGATACATACAAATGCCATTTATGGATTTACGATGATGTTAATGAAGATTTTGGAGGAAGAAAAACCAAGTCATGTATTAGTAGCGTTTGATGCGGGGAAGACAACATTTCGCCATTCCACGTATAAGGAATATAAAGGTGGAAGACAAAAAACACCGCCGGAATTATCGGAGCAATTTCCATATATCCGTGAGCTATTAAAGGCATATGGCATTGTCCATTATGAGCTAGAAAATTTTGAAGCGGATGATATTATTGGAACATTATCAAAGCAAGCAGAAAACGAAGGGTTTGAAGTAACCATTGTTTCTGGGGATAAGGATTTAACACAGCTTGCTTCGGACAAAACTACCGTTTGTGTTACTAGAAAAGGAGTAACCGATATCGAGAAATACACTCCTGCACATATTGCCGAAAAATATGGATTAAGCGTCCAACAAATCGTCGATATGAAAGGGTTAATGGGAGATAGTAGTGATAATATACCTGGGGTACCTGGTATTGGTGAAAAAACGGCAATCAAATTATTAAAGGAATTTTCTACTGTAGAAAATTTATTGGAATCGATTGATCAAGTAAGTGGAAAAAAGGTAAAAGAAAATTTAACAACCTATAAAGATCAAGCTGTCATGAGTAAGGAATTAGCTACAATATTCCGGGAAGCGCCGATAGAAATAACACTCGATCAGCTTCAATACGACGGTATAAATAATGAGAAAATAATTCCGTTTTTTAAAGAGCTAGGCTTTCAATCATTATTAGATAAAATTGGTGGGAGTTCAGAAGCAGTAGAAGCAGAACAGCTAGAATCGGTAGCATATACTTTTGTAAAAAATATTTCAACCGAAATGCTCCAACCAGATAGTGCACTTTATATAGAAATAATTGAAGATAATTATCAGAATGCACCGATTTTAGGTATTACAGTTATTAATGATAATGACAATTATTATATACCTTTAAAAACGGCAATGGGGTCTGATTCTTTTAAAGCATGGCTGGAAGATGAAACTATGAAAAAATTTGTTTATGATGCGAAACGCTCCATAGTTTCCTTAAGAAAGCATGGGGTAGAACTTCGCGGGATAGCATTTGATTTATTAATTGCTTCTTACATTTTGAATCCTTCTGAAAATATACAAGACTTCAGTGATGTGGCAAAGGTTCATGGGTATACTAATATTTCATCTGATGAAGCGGTGTATGGTAAAGGTGCAAAACGTAGCGAACGTACGGATGAGGAACGTGCAGAGCATGTCGTTCGTAAAGGTATTTGTATCTATCAATTAAAGGAAACATTAGTGGAAGAATTACAGAAAAATGAGCAATATGAGCTATTCACCGATTTAGAAATGCCACTTTCAATTATTTTAGCGGAAATGGAGAGTACAGGTGTACAGCTAGATATTGGACGTTTACATGCAATGGGAGAAGAAATTAAAGGTAAACTCGAAACGATTGAAGAAGAAATTTACCGTTTAGCAGGAGAAACATTTAATATTAATTCACCTAAGCAATTAGGAGTAATTCTTTTTGAAAAATTAGGTTTACCAGTATTCAAAAAAACGAAGACAGGCTATTCTACCTCTGCGGATGTGTTAGAAAAGCTGCAGCATGACCATGAAATTGTTGATCTAATTCTTACGTATCGTCAGCTTGGAAAGCTTCAATCTACTTATATTGAAGGATTGCTTAAGGTCGTAAATAAAGAAACAAATAAAGTATATACCCGTTTTAATCAAGCATTGACCCAAACAGGAAGATTAAGTTCAACGGATCCAAATCTTCAAAATATCCCTATCCGTTTAGAAGAGGGCAGGAAGATTAGACAAGCATTTGTACCTTCCGAGCGCGATTGGGTAATATTTGCAGCCGATTATTCCCAAATTGAATTACGCGTTCTTGCCCATATTTGTGAGGATGAAAAGCTTATCGATGCGTTTATGCATGATATGGATATTCATACGAAAACAGCAATGGATGTTTTCCATGTGGAAAAAGATGAAGTGACCAGTAATATGAGACGTCAAGCGAAGGCAGTAAACTTTGGGATTGTCTATGGGATAAGTGACTATGGATTATCACAAAATTTAGGAATCACTAGAAAAGAGGCAGGCAAGTTTATTGATCGCTATTTTGCCTCTTATCCAGGGGTAAAACAATTTATGACAGATATTGTCCAAGATGCTAAACAGAAGGGCTATGTATCGACATTGCTTAAGCGCAGAAGATATATTCCAGAAATTACAAGTAGGAATTTCAATGTTCGAAGCTTTGCGGAACGGACAGCAATGAATACGCCAATCCAAGGTAGTGCAGCAGATATTATTAAAAAAGCGATGATTGATATGGCGAAGCGATTAGAAAAAGAACAATTACAAGCAAAGCTATTGCTACAAGTACATGATGAATTAATTTTTGAAGCACCAAAAGAGGAAATTGAGAAGCTTAAGGTGATTGTGCCAGATGTGATGGAGCATGCGGTACAATTAAAGGTACCATTGAAGGTCGATTATGCCTATGGTCCAACATGGTTTGATGCAAAATAATTAACGGAAAGAAGGATAGGATTTATCAATGCCAGAACTACCAGAAGTGGAAACGGTAAGAAAAACATTAGAAGCGCTAGTAATTGGAAAAACAATCGAGGAAATCCAAGTGTTTTGGCCAAAAATTATTAAACAGCCAGACGATGTTCAGGAATTTATCCAGCAAATAAAGGGTCAAACGATTCGGCGAATTGGTCGGAGGGGAAAGTTTTTAATTTTCTATTTAGATGAGGATGCGCTTATTTCCCATTTGCGAATGGAAGGAAAATATGGGGTGCATGCAAAGGAAGAAGCTTTCGATAAACATACACATGTGATTTTTTTCTTCACGGATGGAACTCAATTAAGATATCGTGATGTAAGGAAATTTGGTACAATGCATGTGTTTCCAATTGGCGAAGAATTTTCCCAGTTGCCATTAAAACAGCTTGGACCAGAGCCTTTTGATAAAGATTTTACACTACGTTATTTTGGGAATGCATTATCCAAAACAACGAGAAATATTAAGGCAGTATTACTGGATCAAACAGTTGTTACTGGCCTAGGAAATATTTATGTGGACGAATCACTGTTCCGGGCAAAAATTCATCCAGAGCGATTAGCAAATACGCTTTCGCAAGCTGATATTAAGCGACTAAGGACAGAAATCATTGCC
Source organism: Perspicuibacillus lycopersici (assembly GCF_025660475.1). Lineage (GTDB taxonomy): Bacteria > Bacillota > Bacilli > Bacillales > Caldibacillaceae > Perspicuibacillus > Perspicuibacillus lycopersici. Next base: position 660,937 of record NZ_JAOUSF010000003.1, on the reverse strand, counting down.
ACACTCCAAGAGGCTGTCGAAAAAGGCGGGAGCACTGTCCGTTCCTACGTAAATTCTCAAGGACAAATTGGTATGTTTCAATTGGAGCTAAATGTTTATGGTCAAGAAGGAAAGCCATGTAAACGATGTGGAACATTGATTGAAAAAACTAAGGTTAGTGGCAGAGGAACCCATATTTGCCCAAAATGCCAAAAGAACCAATAGAAATCAATTGCTCCAAGTATCCCATTCGACAAAATTAGCTAGCGAACATTTAAATAGCTCCTTTCATACGATGTAAATAGTTATGTATGGAAAGGAGCTATTTATCGTTATGCAGTTTTTCCCAGTATTACTTCTTGCCTTTGCCGTAAGTATTGATAGCTTTAATGTCGGTTTTACTTACGGATTAAGAAAAGTACAAATTCCTTTTCACGCAATAATTATTATTGCTTGTTGTTCAGGCTTGGCTCTGTATTTTGCGTCTATTCTTGGAGTCTATATGGGGACCTTTTTGTCACCAAGTATAAGCTCAACTGTTGGTGGAATCATTTTGATTCTGTTAGGTATATGGGCACTAGTGCAATTTTTTAAAACTTCAAAGGATAACCAGGCAGTGGATGTTTCTACAGAAAAGGTAGAAAAAGTTTTACTTAAGCTTGAATGGAAATCTGCTGGAATTGTCATCCATATTTTGAAGAAGCCATTGACGGCTGATTTAGATCACTCTGGTAAAATTACTGGCTTTGAAGCAGTTTTATTAGGGATGGCATTATCGTTAGATGCTTTAGGTGCGGGAATTGGTTCTTCCATGCTAGGGTTTTCTCCGCTTATTTTAGCAATCACGGTCGGGGTCATGAGCGCGTTTTTTGCTGCGGCTGGAATAAGAATTGGTGCATCCTTATCGAGTATTAAATGGATTAAGCAATTTTCGTTTATTCCAGGTATTTTACTCATTTGTATTGGACTATGGAAAATATAAATAGTGAGAGAGATAAAGGACGTTAACGTGTCATAGCTGTTTTTGAAAGAATATAAAAGGAAAGTATAGGCATTGATTATACTTTCCGCTAAAAAGCTATGCTCCTGTTCCGTAAAGCGTACCTCTATTGGCTGCTAATCATTGGCTTGTCCAATTTGACATGCTAAAATAGAGGTATTAACACAAACGGGAGGTAACATGGATGGCATTGGTTATAGGTGTTACAGGGGGGATAGCTACTGGAAAAAGTACGGTTTCGGCACTGATTAAGGAACAAGGGTTTACTGTAATCGACGCTGATATTGCTGCAAGACAGGTTGTTGAGCCTGGGGAAGTAGCACATCAGCAAATTATTGAAAACTTTGGGATAGATTTACTACTCGAAAATGGACAAATTAATCGGCAAAAATTAGGTAGTATCGTTTTTCATGATGAGGAAAAACGGCAATTACTGAATTCAATTGTTCATCCAGAAGTCCGGAAAAAAATGAACGATGAAAAACAGGCGGCTTTTGAGCGTGGGGAGCAAGTCATCTTTCTAGATATTCCATTATTGTTTGAAAGTAAGCTAACAGCCATGGTGGAGAAGATTATTGTTGTATATGTGGACGAACAAACGCAATTAAGTCGATTAATGAATCGAAATGGATTGTCAAAGGAAGATGCACTGTCTAGAATTCAATCACAGATTTCTATTGAAGAAAAAGTAAAATTAGGCGATGCCATCATCGATAATCGAGGCTCTATTGAAGATACAAAGCATCAATTATTAGCAATCTTTGAGAAATGGAATATACAATAATAAGAGTGAAAAGGTCGGTAATGAAATACATCTTGCTTTCATTAACAGCATAAAAAAAGATCAATTTCTTTCATTTGATGGAAAATTGATCTTTTTTTTAATGTGTATACAGAAATCATCATATAAATAAAGTGAAGAATAATTATGGATTATTTCCGGAGATTAATCAAAATTAGTTAAACATTTTTACTGATTTAAGAAAAATAATTACTAATGAAAAGATAATTATGTTATACTAATTATGAAAATAAACCTTTTTGTATATCATAATGTAACAAGGGGGCTCGTCATGGGGAAGAGAGTTGCAATTAACGGATTTGGGAGAATTGGACGAATGGTATTTCGAAAGGCAATATTAGATGATGCGTTTACTATTGTTGCCATTAATGCTAGCTACCCGGCTGAAACGCTTGCCCATTTAATCAAATATGATACCATTCATGGCAAGTTTTCTGCGGAAGTGAAAGCTGGAGAAGACTGTTTGATCGTAAACGGTAGAAAAGTATACTTATTAAACAATCGAAATCCACAGGAATTACCTTGGGAACAATTAAAGATTGATATTGTCATTGAAGCAACTGGAAAATTTAATGCACGTGAAAAGGCGGCATTACACTTACATGCTGGTGCGAAAAAAGTAATATTAACAGCTCCGGGGAAAAATGAAGATGTAACAATTGTGATGGGGGTAAATGAAGAGGATTTAAATATTGCAACACATCAAATTATATCAAATGCTTCCTGTACAACGAATTGTTTAGCGCCAGTCGTTAAAGTGTTAGATGAGGAATTCGGTATTGTAAACGGATTCATGACTACGGTGCATTCTTATACGAATGATCAAAAAAATATCGATAATCCACATAAAGATTTACGTCGAGCTCGTGCGTGTGGGCAATCCATTATTCCGACGACAACAGGAGCGGCGAAGGCAATTGCGAAAGTTCTCCCACAGCTTAAAGGAAAATTACATGGAATGGCATTACGAGTACCTACTCCAAATGTTTCATTAGTAGATTTAGTAGTAGATTTAAAAAAGGAAGTATCTGCTGAGGAAATTAATAGAGCTTTCGTCAAAGCAAGCGAAACATGTATGAAAAATCTTTTAGATATTACCTTTGAGCCACTTGTATCCAGTGATTTTAATACTAACTCAAAATCCGCGATTGTAGACGGATTATCAACAATGGTTATGGAAGGAAAAAAAGTAAAAGTTCTTGCATGGTATGATAATGAATGGGGATATTCCTGTCGAGTAGTAGATCTCGTAGGATATGTAGCCTATGAAATGGAGAAAAAAGTAGAGGTTTCTATGATGTAATAAATGAACCTCCACCACTGATTCTCCGTTCGGATAGGGTAATTGGTGGTGCAGGTTTTACATGGATGTATGAGCCGCTTATCAGCATGAAAATTTTTTTAAGAACAAACCATTTTTAACGAAGAATCTCTTTAGAGAGAAAACTTAAATTGTGAATGGCTAGGAAGCCTGCTTTTTTATATAATCTAATGGCAGCTTCTTTTTTTCTGTTGACACATAGTGTGATCGCATGAATATGTTCAAAAGTAAAGATCCAAGCGATTGCCCCAGCTAGCAACTGACCACCAATCCCATTGCCTCTTGAAACTTCTTTTACTGCGAAAAATTCGATGCTTGCCTCACCTACGAGCGGATCCACTTCTACATAAATATATCCCGCTAAACTTTGTAAATTTGTTGCAATAAAGATTTTTCGATAATCGTTTAGTCGCTCAATTATTTGCTTGCCACTATAATATGTGTTAGGAAAAATCTCATCATGTAGTTGTTGCATATCCGCGACATAGTCTGGCGATAGTTCGGCAATGGCCGTTTTTTTTACTAATGATTGATTTTCTTTAGGAAACGCTAAGATAGATTCTTCACTTTTTTTTATAAAACCAACCGCATTTGCTAGCTGAAGTGCCTGTGTATTTTTGTTGTTAGGAAACATATAGATGGTTTTTATTTCAATAGGGAGAAGCTGCTCGATTTCCTTCCATAATTCCAGTGGTGCATTTGCATGCCTACCTCCACCTTTAATAAAAGGTCCCCATATTTCAGCCGTTTGATTTTTCAAGTCCGCATCAAAACCTAATACACCTATTAATGTCGAATGGTAAAATGCAACTAGAAAGCTTTCTTGATAAGGAATCTCCAATTCTTCTAGTAAGTATTTCGTAATCTCCTCGGGATTTATCCCACAATAGCCAATATGTGATTCTTCTAGCTTATTTAATTCAGAGATAAAATGACTAATGATTTCCAGCTCTTCTAAATGCATTTTTCTAATTTGCAGCATATATTTTTCTCCATAAGTTTCTGTCTTTGTGAATATGTATATTTTCGATACGACATTATAAAACTCCTTTTTCCTAATGAAGCGGTATCTTGCCGACTAGAAGTAAACACATGTAACGACCGAATCTCTTAAAACCAGATGATACTGACACCTACAAATGATAGAAATACAAAAAAATCTCGTGATATTGACATCTATTAGAACATCATCATTTTTAATACGTAAAAAATGTAGTAAGATAGAACTAAATGAAAAAGTATCCGGAGGGATTGAACACAATGAGTAAAAAACGATCATTTTTTCAACGCTGGCAGAAGCAATGTGAAACGAGAGACGATCATTTTGATCCAGAATTAAAAAGTCATTATTATAAAACATCGTTTGATAAAGTTTTTCAAGGTGTAGAAGATACGATTAGAAAAAATACGAATATGACCATTACATCGACAGCAAAGGATAGAGGAGAAATTGCAATAAAAATGTCCAACGGTCCGAAGGCATTTATTGTTGCGACTGTTATTCAAGTTCGACCTTTTGAAACTGCTGTTGATTTTATGGTATCATCAGACAACTTATCCATTACTGGATTATATCCTTCACTTAAAAAAGTAGTATTACAATTATATGCAGAGTTGGATAAAAGTCTTCCGTTTGTAGGTACGAAAAAATAATCATTAATTGATGTGGAACTGCAAAAACACAAGATTTTTCATACTTCAATGGTTGGAAACGGAGGTGCAACGAATGAAATGTCCATCTTGTCAATACAATGGCACAAGAGTCATAGATTCTAGGCCGATTGATGAAGGTCGGTCGATACGGAGAAGACGTGAATGTGAAGCATGTAGCTTTCGTTTTACTACATTTGAAAAAGTCGAACAAACTCCTTTAATTGTGGTGAAAAAAGGAGGGACTCGTGAAGAATTTGACCGTGAGAAAATTTTACGAGGCTTACTGAAGGCATGTGAAAAGCGTCCTGTTCCGTTAAGTGTATTAGAAAATATTACGATGGAAATCGAGCATGAACTACGAAATATCGGTATATCAGAGGTAGACAGTGAGTCTATTGGCGAAATGGTAATGGACAAGCTAGCAACTGTAGACGAAGTGGCATATGTTCGCTTCGCATCGGTGTATCGTCAGTTTAAAGATATCAATGTGTTTATCGATGAACTTAAGGAATTGTTGAAAAAAGAAAAAGGATAATCAGCATGTAGTGTGAACGATTTTGTTCATACTACATGGTAAGTGAAAATTTGTAAAAAATACGAGGTTGATTTTTATGGAACCACATTGGAAGGAAGTTATTCCAGGTGATCAATATGTTGTTTCGATTGACGGACCTTTAAATGAAGGAGATCAAAAAGTTCTTTCATTTTTATATCAGCCTTTAATTGGTCCGATATGTGTAAGTTTATATTGGACATTAAGAAATCAAATTGAAGAGAATCGACTTTCGTCAGAGGTCGTTTCCCATTATTATATTATGAATTTAATGGATACTAACTTACAGGAAATCTATGCAGCAAGACAGAAACTGGAAGCCATTGGATTATTAGAAACCTATGTAAAAAAGCAAGAGGATAGTCGATTTTTTGTGTATTTGTTAAAGCCGCCATTATCTCCAAGTCAATTTTTTTCAGATGGTTTATTAAATATATATTTGTATCAAAAGATTGGTCAAGATTATTACAATCGTCTCAAACGATTCTTCGCAGACCAACATTTACCATTACATGATTTTGAAAATATTACAAAGGAATTTCAGCAAGTTTTTTCTTCCTCTAGCTCCTATGCATTTTATTCGAATGACTCGATGAAAGATGGAGAATGGAAAATCTCCGCTAAAGGAGAGGCAGTCCCTGTCACCGTTTCACCGGAAAGCTTCGATTTCGAATTACTGATGGCCGGGCTGAATGAAGCAGTTGTTCCGAAAGAGGCAATCACTTCGGAAGTAAAGGATGTTATTTTAAAACTTTCCTTCCTATATGGAATTGACCCCATTCAAATGAAAAATATCGTTTTAGGTGCCATTAATGAGCAAAATACGATTGATTTGGAAATGTTAAGAAAAGGTGCTAGAGATTGGTATACAATTGAGCATTACAGTTCCTTTCCGAAACTAGTAGATCGAATTCAATCGCCTATTTATCACACGGTTGTGGAGGCTCCAAAAACGAAAGAAGAACAATTAATCCACTATTTGGAAACGGTTAGCCCACGACAATTATTAGAAGATTTATCTGAAGGATCGGAACCTGTCGCGGCAGATTTACACCTTGTGGAAGATGTTATGTTTAAACAAAAACTAACGCCTGGTGTTATTAATGTGTTAATCCAATATTGCCTATTACGTACGGATATGAAGCTAACAAAAGGATTCGTAGAAAAAATTGCTTCCCATTGGGCTCGGAAAAAAGTAAAAACCGTTCCCGAAGCAATGGAATTAGCAAAAAGTGAAAATCGCCAATATTTGGAATGGCAGCAAGGAAAAAAAGAGAAGAAGCCAATACAAAGAAAACCGATTCGAACGGAAATGGTTCCTGATTGGTTTGAAAATCGTGTCCAAAAGAAAGAAACAGAGGAAGAAATAGATAATTTTGAAGAAGAAAAACGAAAAATGGAAGAAAAATTAAAGAAATATAAAAAGTAGGAGGTGGTAATGGTGGAGAAAATCGGAGATACATTAAAAAAACTAGGGGAACGAAGTAGTTTCCTAGACCGTTACGAAAAGATGAGAAAAGAAATTTTAGATAATCCCGAAGTTCGCCGATTTATTGAAGAAAACCGTGGCGAAGTAACACGGACGATGATTGATAATAGTTTAGTGAAATTGTACGAATTTATTTCGCAAAGCAAAAATTGTGCAAACTGTACCTGTCTTGGCGAGTGTAAAAATATTATTCCGGGCTTTGAGCCAGAGCTTGTGATCAATCGTAATGTAATTGATGTCCACTACGTTCCTTGTAAATTTAAAGTAATGGAAGATGAAAAAAAGAAGGCAGAAAGGCTAATTCAATGTTTGCATATGCCGAAGGAAATTTTACAAGCGTCGATGAGTGATGTATTAATTGATTCTCCCAGCCGTTTAAAGGCTGTTCAAAGGGCAGAACAATTCATTGAGAAATATAATAAAGACAATTTTCAAAGAGGTTTTTATTTCTATGGACCATTTGGAACGGGAAAAACCTATTTACTTGGCGCCATTGCAAATGAGCTAGCAAGGAGAAAAATACCGTCCTTAATCGTGTATGTTCCAGAGCTTATTCGTGAGATGAAACAATCCATCAATGATCATACGTTAAATGACAAGCTACAAATGTTAAAAAACGCACCTATTCTTATGTTCGATGATATCGGTGCAGAAGCGGTATCAAGCTGGGTGAGAGATGAAGTGCTATCTCCCATTTTACAATATCGCATGCTGGAGAAATTGCCGACATTTTTCACATCAAATTTTGATTTACAAGCATTATTACATCATCTAACCTATTCCCAGCGGGGAGAAGAAGAAAAGCTTAAAGCTGGGAGAATTATTGAAAGAATCCAGTATTTAGCAGATCCAATAAAGATCGATGGAAAAAATAAACGCTTTGAAAGCGAAGAGCAATAGATCTCATCTCAAGTATTGATATTGAAAATAAAATGAAAATCCACTTCTAAAATAACCAAGCCCCCCATATATATGAAAACAGGAATTCCTCATAGGGGGGAAAGAGTTTGGTTGTTATTCATTTTCAAAATCAAGAAGAAGTTGACTATTTATATATGCTTTTGAAGAAACATCAATCAGATGGTATACAGCTAACAAAAGGTTCGCTACAATTAACCGTCGATATTGACGATAGTAATATGGAATACGGATATTCTGTTTTGCATGTAGCGCTCAAGAAGCTAATATTAGAGAAAAAGAGAAATGATTGGTGGATAAGTATTTTAGAAGAGGAATTTTTTTATACGGATTTGGACGAGCAATTGCATATTCTTGATATGGTTCATTCAATTATTGCAGGAAAGCGTAATGATTTAACGGTAGAAATTGATCATGCTGCGGATGAACGGCAAATTGATGAAGCGATAAGCGATTTATTGCAAACAAGTCAATCGTTTTCTTTAGAGGCTTTCATTACGTTTCGCTTACGATTTTATATGGAAAAGCTTGTTACGTACATAGAGCTTGCGATTGATGAATATAAGCTGGAACAGGATTATCAAATGTTTATTCATTATTTACGTGATTTTATTAAAGATCGAAAGGCGCAAATGGATTGTGTTTATCTTGTAAACAATGAAGGCTTTATTTTTTTTGATGAAAATAAACAAGAAATAAAGCGTTCTGAGCTGAATAAACGGATTGACCGAAAATTATTAACACATCATCCAATTTATGTCGATTCAACTACGATTGCACCACTATTATCGATTGCTCCGAATAAAATTTATCTCTATACGAATGAACCTGAACAAGGAATTATTCAAACAATAAAACAAGTATTTGAAGAAAAGCTTGAAATCGAACCGTTATCTAATTTCTCATCATATTCCACGAATTTTCCCATCCAATGAAGATGGGATTTTTTTATGTTAAGATTATCGTATAGATGCATGGCAGACTAATGATGAAACTCCTTTATTTAGCAATCAAGAACATTTTATTGATTGTCGAATTTATATAGATTTTCTTGCATTATTGGATTAAAATTATTATAATACGTTCATAATACATTTATTACAGTCGTAATAGAAATAATTTCATACTACATAAGTAATGCGAAGGATATGAGTTTTTATACCGCCTTTACAGAGAGGGAAGCCTAGGCTGGAAACTTCCTACTGCGAATAAAATGCTTACCACCTTCAAACTTCAGCTGTGAAACCTTTTTAGTAATAGCTGACGGCAACAACCGTTATTGAAACTGAGTCGAATAGAGTTGAAATAGTATTTTATTCGAGAATCAGGGTGGAACCACGGGTAGCTAACACTCGTCCCTATTGACTAGGGACGAGTTTTTTTATTTTGTCTCTTTTCTAAAGGATTGTTTTTATTCCATAATATAGGTTTATTAAATGAGCTTAGAGTAACAACAATCTATAAGAAAACAACCTTTATAAAACAAATAAATCCAGAAAAAATAGGAGGAAGAAAAATGTCTGAAGTTATTAAAATTACATTCCCAGACGGTGCTGTAAAAGAATTTTCTAAAGGAACATCAATCGAAGATATTGCTGCTTCCATTAGCCCAGGTTTAAAGAAAAAAGCGTACGCAGGAAAACTCAATGGTAATCCAATTGACCTACGGACACCAATTCAAGAAGATGGAGAAATTCAAATTTTTACAGATAAAGATGAAGAAAGCCTTGAAATAATGCGCCACAGCTCTGCACATTTAATGGCTCAAGCAATTAAACGTCTTTATAAAAACGTAAAGCTTGGTGTTGGTCCAGTAATTGAAAATGGTTTTTATTATGATATTGATATGGAACAATCCATTACGCCTGAGGATCTACCAGTAATCGAAAAAGAAATGAAAAAAATCATTAATGAAAACCTAGAGATTACACGTAAAGAGGTTTCAAGAGACGAAGCCATTCGTATTTATAAGGAAATTGGGGATGAATATAAATTAGAGCTTATAGAAGCAATCCCTGAAAACGAAACGGTAACTATTTATGAGCAAGGGGAATTCTTTGACCTTTGTCGTGGCGTACATGTACCATCCACTGGTAAAATTAAGGAAATTAAACTATTAAGTATTGCTGGTGCTTACTGGCGAGGAAATAGCGATAATAAAATGCTTCAACGTATTTATGGTACTGCCTTCTTTAAAAAAGCAGATCTTGATGAATATTTACGCTTATTAGAAGAAGCAAAAGAACGGGATCACCGTAAGCTCGGGAAAGAATTAAGCTTGTTCACAAATAACCAATTAGTTGGACAAGGTCTTCCACTATGGCTACCAAAAGGTGCTACTATTCGCCGGACAATCGAGCGTTATATTGTTGATAAAGAAGTAAGTCTTGGCTATGATCATGTTTATACGCCAGTACTTGGTAGTGTTGATTTATATAAAACAAGCGGACACTGGGATCATTACCATGAAGATATGTTCCCTGTAATGGAAATGGATAATGAACAATTGGTACTTCGCCCAATGAACTGCCCACATCATATGATGGTTTATAAAAATGCGATTCATAGTTACCGAGAATTACCAATTCGTATTGCAGAATTAGGAACGATGCATCGCTATGAAATGAGTGGAGCATTATCAGGGCTGCAACGGGTTCGCGGAATGACACTAAATGATGCCCATGTTTTTGTTCGTCCAGATCAAATTAAAGATGAATTTAAGCGTGTGGTAGAGCTTATTATGGAAGTCTATAAAGATTTTAATATTACCGATTATTCCTTCCGTCTATCTTATCGTGATCCAGAGGATACGGAAAAATATTTTGATGATGATGAAATGTGGAATAAAGCACAAACGATGCTTAAAGAAGCAATGGATGATTTACAGTTAAATTACTATGAAGCGGAAGGAGAAGCAGCATTTTATGGTCCGAAATTGGATGTCCAAGTACGAACAGCACTTGGAAAAGATGAAACATTGTCAACCGTGCAGCTTGATTTCTTACTTCCAGAACGCTTTGACTTAACCTATGTTGGCGAAGATGGAAAACAACATCGTCCAGTTGTCATCCACCGTGGGGTTGTCTCAACAATGGAACGCTTTGTTGCTTATTTAATTGAAGAATATAAAGGAGCTTTCCCAACATGGTTAGCACCTGTGCAAGTACAAGTAATTCCAGTATCACCAGAGGTGCATTTCGATTATGCGAAATCTGTGAAAGAAAGCTTGAAGAAAGTAGGAATTCGTGTCGAGCTTGATGCCCGTGATGAGAAAATTGGCTATAAAATTAGAGAAGCACAAATGCTGAAAATTCCTTACATGCTTGTCGTAGGTGATAAAGAAGTAGCAGATAAAGCAGTAAATGTTCGAAAATATGGTGAACAAAAATCTGAAACGATTGATTTTGAAACGTTCTTAAATAATCTCTTAACGGAAGCGAAAATTATTAATTAATTCCATTGTTATGTGTGAACATCGTCCTTTTGCGAGGGACGATGTTTTCTGTTAAAAAACCAATTAAATATCGTGCAAAGCAAGGATAGCAGTATATGGCGATTCCTATTTTCAGCAGTCTGCAAAAACTTTCCTAATCGATGAAAAAAGATGGTTGTATTTTTGTATATTTTTTGATATATTAATACATGTTGATTTTATTATTGAACAAGAATTGACATCATGTCTTCATTGTGCTATATTAAGAAGAGTGAATTGAATACAGTTTGAGAAAAGAAGAGGCACCCGCTTCTCACCTGAAAGACGCTAATAGCTGTTAACAGGTTTTAGAATCTCATCATGAAATTATGTATTGTATACATGAAAATGAGCTGTGCGGGTGAATGACCTGCACTTTTTTATTGCCTAAAAATCGACAGTAAAATATCTTTTCGTCCAAACGATGTATTCAAGAATATACCTTGGAGGTGTCTTAATATTAGCAAAGATATGTTTGTAAACGAGGGCATTCGCGCTCGGGAAGTTCGTATAATTGATGCTAACGGCGAACAATTGGGCATTAAAACAAAGCAAGAAGCTTTGGAAATTGCTGCCCGTAGAAACTTGGATCTTGTGCTTGTTGCTCCAAATGCAAAACCACCAGTAGCCAGAGTAATGGACTACGGGAAATATCGTTTTGAACAACAAAAGAAAGATAAAGAAGCACGTAAAAATCAAAAAGTGATTAACGTGAAAGAAGTTCGATTTAGCCCAACAATTGATGAGCATGATTTCAATACTAAATTGCGTAATGCTCGTAAATTTTTAGAAAAAGGCGATAAAGTAAAAGCATCCATTCGTTTTAAAGGTCGTGCAATCACACATAAAGAAATCGGTCAAAAAGTACTTGATCGCTTATCTGCTGAATGTGAAGATTTAGCTACGGTTGAATCAAAACCGAAAATGGATGGTCGCAGTATGTTCTTAGTATTAGCACCAAAAATTGAAAAGTAGATTTTTAAGGAGGAATACCTATGCCTAAAATGAAAACTCACCGTGGCTCTGCAAAACGTTTCAAGAAAACAGGAACTGGCAAATTGAAACGTTCTCATGCATATAGAAGTCATATGTTCGCTAACAAATCTCAAAAACAAAAACGTAAACTTCGTAAAGGTGCAGTTGTATCTTCTGGGGATTACAAACGCATCCAACACATGATCTAATATTTATAAACTTTTGAAGGAATTTTAGGAGGGACTATAATGGCACGTGTAAAAGGTGGTACTGTTACGCGCAAACGTCGTAAAAAAGTACTTAAATTAGCAAAAGGTTATTTCGGTTCGAAACACCGTTTATATAAAGTAGCAAACCAACAAGTAATGAAATCATTAATGTATGCATATCGTGACCGTCGTAAACGGAAGAGTGAATTCCGTAAACTTTGGATCACTCGTATCAATGCAGCAGCTCGTATGAACGGACTTTCTTACAGCCGCTTAATGCATGGTTTGAAACTTGCAGGTATCGAAGTAAACCGTAAAATGCTTGCTGAATTAGCAATCACTGATGCAGCTGCATTTGCTGAATTAGCGAATACTGCTAAAGCTCAATTAAACAAATAATTTTTCTTTCATAATAAGTCATCCTCTAGACGAGGGTGGCTTTTTTGTTTACTCTGGACTTAAGTTCCTTTCTTCCGATTGAGAAAGGGTAAGGATAAGGAGATACAAATATGAAAATAATTAGCATTACTTTACTATTCATAAATTTGATTGGCTTTCTTTTAATGGGGATTGATAAAAAGAGAGCGAGAAAACATCAATGGCGGATCAAAGAAAGTACGCTATGGCTTTTCGCATTTATTGGTGGAGGTGTCGGAACGACTATAGGTATGTATTTGTTTCATCATAAAACAAAGCATACGAGCTTCAAGCTAGGATTCCCATTCCTTGCCATCATTCAAGTAGTGATTGTTTACTACCTATATAATCATTTTCGTTAGTCCTTTTATAAGCGAAAAGATGAATACAGCGATTATGTTCTTCTGGTAAAATCATTATTCCAAAAAAATCATTAGATTCCTCGAATAAAATAGAAACAAATTGTATAGGTATTAATAGAATCATATTTTTATGGCTTTATTCCTCTTATTCATGTTTCATTGCAACAAGTATTACAGCTGTAGACCAGAGGAGGATAGATAAATGGATGATAAGGCTTCTTTTGTCATATCGTTTTTGGAAGTGAGCGGGATATTTGCGCCGATTGCATTTATTGCATTTCATACGTTTAGACAATTTCTCTTTGTTCCAGTAGTGGTAGTCTGTTTAGCCGGGGGATTATTATTTGGCACCGTTTTTGGTTCTATATTTTCTTTAGTAGGACTCACGTTTTCTAGTCTTATGTTTTATTTTATTTTAAAAATGTTCCCTCGGGTTCATAAAAAACTGTTTGAAATTAAGAGGAAGTGGTTTGGACCATATTCGAATTTTACATCTGGGCAAGTAGCTGTATTAAAATTAATACCATTTATGCATTATCAATTACTATGTTTTTGTTTAATGGAACGTCAAAAAAGCTTTAGTGAATATGCGTTTGCATCCTTTATGACTAATATTCCGGTTGTCATCTTTTATACAGTATTCGGTCAGTTCTTTAAACAGTTTTCTCCATCCATGGCGATTATTGTATTAATTGCTTTGTCGGTTTTAATTGTAGTGTTGCGGGAAAAAGTAGTGGTCATCAAATGGAAGGACTTTTTTAAAGCGACTATTTAAATGGAAAAATGAGATGATCAAACTAGTTGACAGGGAGCTTTCATATTTTAAAGGGAAATGACAAAAGCCATCAAGAAGAAGTTCTCTTGATGGCTTTTATCGATAGTTTGCGCCTACCAGGAATGATCTGGTAGGTTTGCTTTGTTGTTTAAAAATTCCTTGATAGGGCTCTTCCAATCAATTTTAGCCTTTGGATAATGGACTAACACTTGCTGTTCAATAGCTTTGAAATCATTTTTTGTTAATCCTTTTAATGATGAAACGGTTCGAGGGAAAATAAAAATCGAAACTACTTCAAATGAATCGCGTGTTGTTCCAAGATATTTTTCTCCTTCAAATAATACTCCTTTATAAGTTAAGACAAAATTTTTTCGTACATTGTTTACATCATCTAAAAAATAAAACCGTTTTTGTTCGTGTGCGAGCTCCAATTTTCGTTTTGGATGAAGTAAATATCGAATGCCACTATAAATGAAAAGCACAATTAACACAAGTAGAACAAAACGTAATATAATTGCCATTTTGAAACCCTCCACGCGGAAATCCTCTTAGTATATCGTACCCGAAGGAAAAATTGTCCAAACCTGATTTAGTAGCTAACTTACTAAAAATAACTTGTATTATTACCGATTATACGTATGATTAAGGAAAAAGGTTTCACGATTTATTCATTTTGTTATAATTTTTTTATAAAGAATGAAATAAATAGGATACAAAAAAATGTAGTACGCTAAAAATGAATGAAGAAGAGGGATATTGATGGATTATAAATTGAAGGTTAAATTGATACATCATGATGCAAAATTACCATATCGAGCTAACGAAGGGGATGCTGGTTTGGACTTATTTTCTATAGAAGAGAAAATAATTAAGCCAGGTGAAGCAGAATTAATTAGGACTGGAATTCAAATGGAATTACCTAGAGGTACAGAGGCACAGGTTAGACCGAGAAGTGGTTTGGCACTCAAGCATTCAATTACCGTCTTAAATAGTCCTGGAACGATAGATGAGGGATATCGAGGAGAAATTAAAGTGATATTAATAAACCATGGTAAGGAAGACTTTAAGGTAGAGAGGCATATGAGAATAGCACAAATGGTTATCGCACCAGTTTTACAAGTGAAATTGAAGCAAGTAGAGGTGTTATCCGATACCGTACGAGATAAAGGTGGATTTGGATCGTCAGGGAAATAATATTGTAAAAAAATAATTGCGTTTGTTAGCAGTGGACAACCTGTAGAGTAAAAGGACAAAAAAACCTCAAGAAAAGGCGATAACCTTTATCTTGAGGTTTTACTAATAGTAAATAGTAACTGCTTAGCTGCTTCCATTTTGCTTACTTCCTGAAAATTGACTTTGATAAAGATCTGTATAAAATCCATTGGCAGCAAGTAATTCATCATGTGTACCTTTCTCAATGACATTTCCGTGGTTCATCACGAGTATTAGATCCGCATTACGAATTGTTGAAAGTCGATGGGCGATGACAAAGCTTGTTCGATTCTTCATTAATTCATTCATTGCTTGTTGAATTGCTACCTCTGTCCGAGTATCTACACTACTTGTTGCTTCATCCAAAATGAGAATGGTTGGATCTGCTAAAATCGCCCGGGCAATTGTCAGAAGCTGCTTTTGACCTTGTGAGATATTGGATGCTTCCTCATTAATTACCGTTTCATAACCATCTGGTAACGTGCGAATAAAATGATCAGCATATGCTGCTTTGGCTGCTTGGATAATCTCGAATTCCGAAGCATTCGTTTTTCCGTAACCAATATTCTCTTTAATCGTACCATTAAATAACCAAGTATCCTGTAAAACCATTCCAAATAAGCTTCGTAAATGACTGTACTTCATGTCTCGAATATTTACGCCATCAATCGTAATGGATCCATTGGATATTTCATAGAAGCGCATTAATAGATTCATTAACGTTGTTTTTCCAGCTCCAGTTGGGCCGACAATAGCAACCATTTGTCCTTGTTTAATGTCAATATTCATATCCTCAATAAGTGGTTCATCCTGCTTGTAGCGAAATGCGACATGCTCAAATCGTACATTTCCTTTTGGATTACTTAATTGTTGTGGGTTTTCTTTTTCTGGAATTTCTTCTTCTTCATCTAAAACCTCAAATACTCGTTCAGCAGAAGCAATTGTCGACTGGATAATATTGGCGATATTGGCAGCCTGTGTAATCGGTTGGGAAAATTGTCTTGCATATTGAATAAATGCTTGAATATCACCAACCTCTATCGCACGCTTCGTTACAAATACTCCACCAAAGATTGCAACTAGAACATATCCAATATTATTAACAAATCCCATTAAAGGCATTATAATTCCGGATATGAATTGTGCCTTCCAGCCAGCATTGTATAATGTTTCATTTATTGCTTCAAATTCACCAATCGCTTTTTTCTCTTGACCGAATGCTTTGACGATTTGATGGCCAGTGAACATTTCTTCTACATGTCCATTTAGTTTTCCAAGGGCTACTTGTTGTCCTTTAAAATAGCCTTGCGATTTTTTTGCAATTAGTGCTGTAATGACAAAGCTTAACGGTAATGTAAGCAAAACAATAAGTGTCATTAGCGGACTAATCGTTAGCATCATCACGATTACACCAATTATGGTGACAATGGAGGTTATTAATTGGGTAAGACTTTGCTGTAATGTATTACTAATATTATCGACATCATTGATTACCCGACTTAATACTTCTCCGTGTGTATGGGAATCAAAATATTTTAATGGCAAACGGGAAAACTTCTCATCCACTTCTTTCCGTAGCTGGTACACCGTTCGTTGTGCCACACTAGCCATTACGTATTGCTGAATGTAACTAAAGAATGAACTTAAAATATATAGCCCAGCTAATAGAAGTAAAATTTGCCCAATATACGAATAATCAATAGAAGCACCTGGTATGCCTTGGAACTTAGCCATCATTCCTTCAAAAATTTTCGTAGTAGCATTTCCGAGTAGTTTTGGACTTAAAATCGTGAAAATGGTACTTAAAATAGCTGCTAACAAAACGATTAGTAAACGATAACGACTTGGCATTAAATAGTGGCTGAGTCGTTTTAATGTTCTTTTAAAATTTTTTGGCTTTTGCCCCTTCATCATCGCCATTCCGTGGGGACCACCGCCTCTTGCGTGGGGATGATTGGATTTGTTTTGTTTTTCATTTCCACTCATGCTAACTCCTCCTCTGAAAGCTGGGAGTACACAATTTCATGATAAACAGAACTTGATTGTAAAAGTTCTTGGTGCGTGCCAATTCCAGCAATTTTTCCCTCATCTAATACAATAATTTGATCTGCATCCATTACCGTACTCACTCTTTGCGCAATCATTAAAACGGTGGCATTATTTATTTCGTTTTTTAATGCAGCACGTAATTTTGCATCTGTTTTGAAATCGAGTGCAGAGAAGCTATCATCAAAAATATAGATTTCCGGCTTTTTAATAAGGGCACGAGCAATGGATAATCTTTGTTTTTGACCACCTGAAACATTAGTACCACCTTGGGAAATTTGTGTTTGTAAACCATCCTTCATCTCCCGAATAAAGCTGCTAGCCTGTGCAATTTCTAATGCCCTTTCTACTTCCGTATCGCTTGCGTCTTGTTTTCCGTATTTTATATTTTCGGTAATTGTTCCAGTGAACAACACTGCCTTTTGTGGAACAAAGCCGATTTTTTCCCGCAAATAATCTAAATTCCATTTCCGTACATCGATTCCATCGACAAGTACAGTTCCTTCTGTTACATCATAAAATCTTGGAATTAGATTTACTAATGTTGATTTACCAGCACCAGTACCACCGATAATAGCAGTTACTTCACCAGGATTGGCTCGGAAAGAGATGTTGGCGATTGCTGGAATTTCTGCCCCGGGATAATGGAAGGTTACATTTTGAAATTCAATTGATCCCTTGATGCTGCTTGTACTTTTTGGGTTATTAGAATTTTTGATTGATGATGTCGTATCTAAAATTTCATTAATCCGTGTAGCGGAAACTTGTGCACGTGGAAATAGGACAAACATCATCGAAGCCATCATAAAGGCGAACATAATTTGCATGGCATATTGAATAAATGCCATTAAATCACCTACTTGCATGTCTCCATTGCTAATACGAATACTACCAAACCAGACAATCGCAATAGTGGAGAAGTTAATGATTAACATCATGAGCGGCATCATGAACGCCATAATTTTATTTACTTTAATTGCAGTACTTGTTAAATCTAAATTGGCATCATTGAAGCGGTTTTCCTCGTATTTTACACGATTAAAGGAACGAATGACACGAACACCAATTAATTTTTCACGTAAAACGCGATTTAAGTTATCTAATTTCTTTTGAATAACTTTAAATAATGGGATACCTTTTCGTGCAATTAAAAAAATAGTAAGTGCTAGAATAGGCACTGAAATTAGAAAGACAAGTGATAGTTTGGCATCTGTTGTTAGTGCCATGAAAATACCACCAATTGCCATAATAGGTGCCATGACCATCACCCGTAAGGTTAATATAAGTACCTGTTGTACTTGGTTAATATCGTTTGTCGTTCTTGTAATTAATGAAGCAGTACCAAGCTTATCAAATTCATCCTGTGAAAAGCTTACGACATGTTTAAATACTTTATCACGTAGTCCCCGGCCAAATCCGGTAGCAATCTTTGCCGAAAAAAAACTAGCAAAGATGGAACAAATCATCCCGCCTGCTGCAACGAGCAGCATTACTCCACCAATGGACCATATATAGTCAATATCTCCATTAACAACTCCATGGTCAATAATATTGGACATTAAACGTGGTAAATAAACCTCGGATATTGTTTGTAACAAGGTGAGTACTAAACTAATCGCAATTGCGATTCGAAATGGTTTTAAAAACGGTAAGATTTTCTTCATAATGTCACCTCATTTTTTTATTGGTCTAATGGTTCATCTTTTGGAAGATTCACCATTTTTTCAATGAGTTTCGTTAAAATGATTACTTCCTGTTTCGATAATTTAGAGATGTATGCATGGAAAATTTTATGTCTGTTTTCCAGTACAGTAGTTAGCTCTTTTTTTCCTAATGGTGTTAACTCCACCAAAATGGATCTTCGATCGCTTGGATCGTTAATTCGCTTTACAAAGCCTGGTTTTTCTAATCGATCAATCATTACGGTAATCGCACTAGGCTTTACATCTAATAACTCCGCTAATTTCGTCAACCGTATTTTTCCTGCTTTGTTAATTGCGTATAAAAGGAAAAGCTGTGACTTTGTAATCGTGGAACCACCTAGTTTCTCGATGTCCGAATCAATATTTCTTTTTAATGTCTCAATGGCGATTTGTAATCGTTCGATTGGTTGATCCAAAAGCGAGCCTCCTTTTTTATTTAATCAAATTAATATTTAAACTGTTTAAATATTAATTCGTGTCATAGGAAAAGTCAAGATAATAATAGAGGTATCATTACTTTCTTTAAATAGCTTAAGAAAATTCATATTTGTCCATTAAATTATCATCTAGTATAATAAGAATATTCTTGTAAGAAATGGAGGAATGGAATTGGGATCATTAGATGAAACATTAACAATGCTTAAAGATTTAACAGATGCACGAGGAATCCCAGGGAATGAAAAAGAACCACGAGAAGTATTTAAGAAGTACATAGCACCTTTTTCGGATGAACTATCACAGGATGGGATTGGTAGTTTAATTGCAAAAAAAGTAGGTCAAGAAGACGGACCTTCTGTAATGATAACTGGGCACTTAGATGAAGTTGGTTTTATGGTGACGAATATTGATGAAAAAGGCTTTATTCGTTTTCAAACAGTTGGTGGCTGGTGGAATCAAGTGATGCTTTCCCAACGGGTGACCATTGTAACATCTACAGGAGAATCAATTACAGGTATAATCGGTTCCAAACCACCACATATTTTACCGGCTGAAGCTCGGAAAAAACCGTTTGACATTAAGGATATGTTTGTAGACATTGGCGCAACTAGTAAAGAGGAAGCAACTTCTTGGGGCGTTCGTCCAGGAGATATGATAGTTCCTTATTTCGAATTTACAGTAATGAAAAATGAAAAGCATTTATTGGCGAAAGCATGGGATAACCGAATCGGTTTAGCAATTGCAATCGATGTGTTAAAAAATTTGAAAAAGGAAAAACACCCAAATGTCGTTTACGGCGTTGGTGCTGTCCAAGAGGAAGTAGGACTGCGTGGAGCGAAAACAGCAGCTTTCAAAGTGGAGCCAGACATTGGTTTTGCAGTGGATGTTGGTATTGCGGGGGATACTCCAGGGATTTCTGAAAAAGAAGCTTTATCTAAGTTAGGTAATGGTCCACAAATAATTGTTTATGATGCATCAATGATTTCTCATAAAGGTTTACGAGATTTCGTTACGAATGTAGCTGATGAATTACAAATTCCTTATCAATTTGAGTCGATTCCTGGTGGCGGAACGGATGCTGGGTCTATCCATTTAACAAAAGCAGGAATTCCATCATTAGCAATTACGATTCCAACTAGATATATCCATTCCAATGCAGGAATTCTTCATCGTGATGATTATGAAAATGCAGTGAAATTAATTACCGAAGTTGTGAAACGTTTAGATAAAGAAACAGTGAATAATATTAAATTTGATTAAAAGAAAATTGGGCTCCTTATTAGGAAGCCCAATTTTTTAATTGTTCTATCTGATCAAGTGCTTCTTGATAATCGAGTAATAATTGGTCGAAAATGGCATCCCAGCTTTGTGATAGTGCAAATTCCCGTGCGTTTAAACTCCATTGATTACGTAATGAATGATTTTCTATTAATAAAATAATGGCATCAATAAATTGCTGCACAGCTTTTGGCTCACAAAGTGTCCCGGTAATGCTTTGCTTAATTAAATTTTTTACTCCACCTGAATTTGCTCCAATGACAGGAGTTCCCGAAGCTAATGATTCGATAACGACATTCCCAAATGTTTCGGTTGGAGAAGGGAAGACAAAGATATCTGATCCAGAATACACTTGTGCTAATTCCGCACCATTTAAAAAACCAGTGAAGGTCATATTGGCAGGTGCATTTTTCATCATTTCTTCCTTTGATGGACCATCACCAACGATTAACCAATGAACCTGTGATTTGATTTTATCCGGTAATTGGCTGGAAATTTTCATTAACGTATCAATATCTTTTTCTGGAGCTAGTCTGCCGACAAAGGATAAAATAAATTTTTCTTTAATAGAATATTTCTTTCTTAATTGTTCTGGATCATAATTTGGATGGAATAATTCGCAATCTACCCCGCCGGGCCATATTTGTAAATTCATAAATCCTTTTTTCTTTAATTGAGCAATTGTATCATTGGAAGGAACAAATATTTTCCGGAAGGATTTATGAAACCATTTCATATATTTCCATACGAATGGCTTTAAAAATTGTAAATTATAGTATTCTAAGTATTTATCAAAATTTGTATGATAGGATCCGACAAGCGGAATATTATGTTTCTTCGCATAACGCAATCCACAGTATCCGATGTTAAACGGTGTAACAATATGGATGATATCAGGTTTAAATCGTTGTAGCTCAGCCTTTACTTTAAACATATTTGGCAGTGCTAATCGACATTCAGGATATAAATAAAATGGTAAACTAGCAAAACGACGAATTTGACTGTCAAAATTATTTTCTTTTTTATTATCTGGTGCAAAAACGATATATTCAATTCCTTTAGAATCTAAGTATTGAGTATAATGTTTTAGTGTTACGGCTACCCCATTGACATCTGGTGCAAAAGTGTCCGTAAATATTGCAATTTTCATCTAATCCCCCCACGTAAAAAAATATACTCGTTTACAGCTTCCCTGATTTTTATTGCTCAACATTGCATATAATAAGTATTTTAAAGTTTATTGGTTTCGAAGTTTCCTATATTATTTGATCCTTAATTTTGTCATATTTAATATCTTTATAATCATTATAAAGGAAAATTATTTAAATAATTATAATTAATTTTAAAATGTGTATAAAATATGTATTTTTTTTAATTTACAATTGATGAATTTCATAAAGGGTGTTTTCGTAAAGAGTGTAATAGCCTGTAAACTGTGTCCCTCCGTGTATTTTCCTCTTAAGCACAATAAGCTTTAGAAAAAAGTAGAAAAAAGCAAAAAAGCACTCTATTGTATTAAACAGTATGAGTGCATAAAAGGCAATATTATAAGTGGACGTTTGTAGGTTTACAGCATAGACATAGTCTGGCTGCGCACGATGAGAGAATTTCTTCACTAACAAACAATTTGTATTTTAAATGTATTTCCCATGATCTGGGATTTCTGATTGGTCGAAATTTTTTACTAAGGTTTTTAAACCTTTGTGAAGTTCTTCCCCTGTTAGTGGCAAACCGTGACCGGTGATGGCTGCGTTTGGGTCTAGTTTGGCTAGTTTTATTACGGATTGTTTTGCAGCTTTCCAATCGGTTGTTAAATATCTCGGTGGGCCGTGGATTTCCTGTTTTTGTACGAGTACATTGTATAAGGAATCTTGTTTAACCGTTACAAATGCATCGCCAACTATTAAGGTACGATCATTTTTACGAAATAAGGAAATATGCCCATCAGAATGACCGGGAGTATGTATCCAATTCCAGTCAGGCAAATGGGGCAATGTTCCGTCGCTTGGTAGTGCCTGAATATGATTTTTTAAATCAATCCCTTCATTTGGAAATAGTGGGGATACTTTTGCTATTATTCCACCTTCTACCGTTCCATCTGGTTCGGGATAATTTTTTTGTCCTGTTAAGTAGGGTAGCTCGAGCTTGTGGGCATATATTGGAATATTCCATTCTTGAATTAAATGTTCCAATGCACCAATATGGTCAAAATGGCCATGAGTTAAAATGATTGCTTCTGGTTTTGCATCGCGACCAAACTGCTCATGAATGAAGGAAATAATTGTTTTACTAGAACCTGGCATACCCGCATCCACCATTACAAAGCCAGTGTTTGTTTCGATAAAGGCAATATTGACGATTTGAACGGCATAGCAAAAAACACCGTCTGCCACTTCTTGGAATAAACCACTAGTAAGAGATGTCATTGGGATAAATTTTCGACTCATTGTATGGTTTTCATGTTCTTGCTGGTTCATGTCCATAGCTTCACCACGTTTCTGTATGCTTTAATAAACAGTCTATTTTCTAAAGGAATAATGTTACGTAACTTGATAAGAACTAGCCATAAATTGATCAAAGGCAGTGAAAAAGTAAAAGGGGGCAATTCTATGGAATAGCCCCAAGAAAACAATGGAATTACTTTAAGCCTTCTTCTAACGTTTCTAACATCATTTTTTGCTCTTCTTGTGATGCGTTATTCCATATAACTTCAAATAATACGCCAAGACCTGGAAGCATTTTTTCTTCCCCAACTTGGATGGCGTCGACAATTGTGTCTTTCAATTGATCCTGTGTATTACCTGAGACATTTTGAATAATCGCATTTCTTAAATTGAAATTCATTGCAAATCATCCTCCAAATTTTTATATCAGTGATATTGTGTTACTTTTCAATGTGTAATATGTATAAATAATTAGGTATACTGTAAAATGTGAGAAATAAGGGAGTAAAAATAAATTCCCTTTTGTAAAATTTTTGAATATAGGAGAATCCAAGTGAAATACATTCAATCAAGTAAAAACGAGAAAGTGAAACAGTGGAAAAAATTAACAACAAAAAAAGAACGAGATAAATCGGGCTTATTTCTCGTCGAAGGAGAGCATTTAGTAGAAGAAGCATTACAGGCAGGACTCATCCAAGAGGTAATTGTTACAGAAAGCTATCAGCCAAAGCTTGCAAAGGTAAAATTCTCTGGTCATGACGTATTTGTGATTGCAAACGATATTAGTAAACTAATCTCTGAGACCGAAACACCGCAGGGGATTTTTGCTGTTTGTAAACAATTCAACCATTCGAAAGTGGCTGGTAGTAAATATTTACTTATCGATGCGGTACAGGACCCAGGTAATTTAGGTACGATGATTCGGACAGCCGATGCTGTTGGAGCCGATGCAGTAATCGTCGGTGAAGGTAGTGTAGACGTTTATAATGCGAAAGTATTACGCTCTGCACAAGGAAGTAATTTTCATTTACCAATTATACGGGGCAATCTTCACGAATGGATAGATAAATTACAGCAACAATCGATCCCAGTTTACGGAACAGCATTACAAAATGGAGAACCGATGTATGAAGTGCAGTCCGGAGCAAGCTTTGCAATTATTGTAGGAAACGAAGGACAAGGAGTCGATCCGTCCTTATTAGCGAAAACAACCAAAAATTTATATATTCCGATTTACGGAAAAAGTGAATCATTAAATGTAGCTGTCGCAACTGGTGTGCTACTTTATTATTTACGAGGAAATAAATAAAAATTATATTTTATCAGGAAAAATGGGGCAAATTTTTATATAGATGGGTATTAGCCATTGAAATTACTGGAAAACACCGATATAATAACAATAATATTAAGTTAAATAAGGAAAGCGATGATTGAGGCAAGTAATTTGGCAAATATATTTGCTCGGAAAGTATGTCGAAGCGAACGCCATCATGCTACTTGCAGGGAGAAAATGCCTAGATTGAAAGCATTTCAGTAGCACCCAAATGAAAATTCACCTCATGAGCTCTCTTCGGGACCACTTCCATTAACCGAATACTGCGTACTTTGTACGTATTTTTGGTGAAAGAAGTGTAAAGACTGAGCGGAAATTCCGTTATCAAATGAAGTGGATACACTTATCCAAATCCTCGTACTAGAGGAATAGTGGATTAATGTATCAATAAGGGTGGTACCGCGATTCAATCCTCGTCCCTTTTTGGACGAGGATTTTTTGTGTTCATTTTTTGAAATAACCAAATGGATATGCATTCCGTTGTGTTACAAACATCATTCATTTTTACGTATAAAAGGAGGTAATTAAACGTGCAAGATCGTTTAAATCAATTGCAAGAAGAGGCATTATTACAAATTGAAGCAGCAAGCAGCTTGAAAGAATTACAGGATGTCCGTGTTGCTTATTTAGGGAAAAAAGGACCAATAACAGAAGTATTACGTGGTATGGGGAAGCTTTCTGAAGAAGAACGTCCATTAGTTGGCGCATTAGCAAATGAAGTACGCGGAAAAATTGCAGAACGTTTGCAGGAAAAACAAGTATTACTTGAAGCAGAAGCGGTTCAGAAGAAATTAGCAGAGGAATCCATTGATGTAACATTGCCAGGAAGACCAGTACCACAAGGGAATGATCATCCATTAACACGAATTGTACAAGAAATTGAGGACCTATTTATTGGCCTTGGCTATACAGTGGAGGAAGGTCCGGAAGTTGAAACCGATTATTACAACTTTGAGGCATTGAATTTGCCTAAGGATCACCCAGCACGTGATATGCAGGACTCCTTCTATATTACAGAAGAAACATTAATGCGAACGCAAACTTCTCCAGTTCAAGCAAGAACAATGGAAAAACATAAAGGAAAAGGACCAATTAAAATTATTTGTCCAGGAAAAGTATATCGCCGGGATAATGATGATGCGACACACTCCCATCAGTTCATGCAAATTGAAGGTTTAGTTGTTGATGAAAATATTCGCATGAGTGATTTAAAAGGAACACTAGAAGTATTTGCGAAAAAAATCTTTGGTGCCGACCGAAAAATCCGGTTACGTCCAAGCTTTTTCCCTTTTACAGAGCCTTCTGTTGAAATGGATGTTTCCTGCAAAATTTGTGGAGGAGATGGCTGTAGTGTATGTAAAGGAACTGGTTGGATTGAAATTTTAGGTGCTGGTATGGTTCATCCGAATGTACTGCGCATGAGTGGTTTTGATCCAGAGAAATATAGTGGATTTGCATTCGGAATGGGTCCAGAGCGTATTGCAATGTTGAAGTATGGGGTAGATGATATTCGTCATTTCTATACAAACGATGTTCGTTTCTTGAAACAATTTTCACCTGTCGATTCTTCAACCGAGAAGTAATGGCACCAACAGTGAATACTTGTTTAGAAAATAGATTGGTTAATGGCCAAGGCCGTGATTATTGAAAAGGAAAGATATGGAGGTTAAATCATGCTTGTTTCATATAAATGGTTACAATCATTCGTTGATTTAGGAAATATTACTCCTGAAGAATTAGCGGAAAAAATTACAAAATCAGGAATTGAAGTAGAAGGAATAGAACAAAAGAGCACAACAATGAAAAACATAGTAGTTGGTCATGTGTTGGAAAAAGAAACACATCCAAATGCAGATAAATTAAATAAATGCTTAGTAGATCTCGGAGAAGGGGAACCAGTTCAAATCATATGCGGAGCTCCAAATGTCGCTGCTGGACAAAAGGTAGTGGTTGCAAAACCAGGTGCAAGACTTCCAGGCAATATAAAAATAAAAAAATCAAAAATTCGTGGGGAAGAATCAAACGGAATGATTTGTTCCTTACAAGAGCTTGGTTTCGAAGGGAAAGTTGTACCAAAGGACTATGCAGAAGGAATTTATGTATTACCAAGTGATGCTATAGCTGGTAGTGATGCATTAGAATTGTTAAATTTAAATGATGCGATTCTTGAGCTTGGCCTGACACCAAACCGTGCAGATTGTATGAGTATGTACGGAGTAGCATATGAAACAGCTGCGATACTAGGTAAATCCGTTCAGATTCCGAAATCAAATTATACATCTTCGAATGAAAAAACAAGTGATTATATTTCAGTAACAGTAGAAGCAACAGCTGATAATCCTTTGTACACTGCAAAAGTGATAAAAAATGTTAAAATTGGTCCATCGCCACTATGGTTACAAACAAGATTAATGAATGCAGGGATTCGCCCACATAACAATGTAGTAGATATCACCAATTTCATTTTATTGGAGTATGGGCAACCATTACACGCATTTGACTATGATCGTTTCGGTTCAAAAGAAATTGTCGTTCGTCGTGCAAAAGTAGGAGAAAAGCTAACTACTTTAGATGATGTCGAGCGGGAATTGTCCAGTGATCATCTTGTTATTACAAATGGAAGTGAGCCAGTAGCATTAGCAGGTGTAATGGGTGGCGCAAATTCGGAAGTACAAAATGATACGACAACGATTCTTTTAGAATCTGCCTACTTTACAGGTGCAGTCGTTCGTAAAGCATCAAAGGACCATGGCCTACGTAGTGAAGCAAGTAGTCGTTATGAAAAAGGTATTGATCCAAAACGCATTCATCTAGCAGCAGAGCGCGCAGCAGCATTAATTGCCGAGCTTGCAGGCGGTGAAGTGCTAGATGGTTTAGTAGAATTCGATCAATTAGTAACTGAACCAATTTCGATTGCAATTGAATTGAGTAAAGTAAATCAATTTCTAGGAACGGAATTATCGTTGGATGATGTAGCAAGCATATTGCAACGCCTCCAATTCCCTTATCAATTGGATGGAGAAAAAATCTCAGTTTCAATTCCTACACGGAGATGGGATTTACAAATTGCTGAAGATATGTATGAGGAAATTGCCCGAATATATGGATATGATAATTTACCAACTACATTACCGAAAGGTGAACAAACAGCAGGTGGCTTAACTGCATATCAGAAGAAACGTCGGATTGTAAGAGAAGTATTGGAAGGTGCTGGTGTTAACCAAGCGATTACCTATTCGTTAACTAGTAAAGAAAAAGTTAGCCAGTTCGCGTTAACGAAGGCAGAGCCTGTAGAGCTTGCAATGCCAATGAGCGAGGAGCATGGTGTTTTACGACTAAGCTTAATACCACATCTTTTAGATGCAGTTTCCTATAACCGCGCAAGAAAAAATGAAAATGTATCCTTATTTGAAATTGGATCTGTCTTCCTTTCAAATGGAGCAGGTGTATTACCAAAGGAAAGCGAGCATTTAGCAGGGGCACTTACTGGCTTATATATAAACCATCCATGGCAAGCACAAAAGGTTGTAGTTGATTTCTATACAGTTAAAGGAATATTAGAACAGCTATTTAAGAAATTACAGCTAGATACAATGATTCGCTATGAGAAAGCCGAATATGAAGGAATGCATCCTGGCCAAACAGCAAATATTCTATTGAACGATCAAGTAGTTGGATATGTTGGAAAAATCCATCCATCCGTTGAAAAACAATATGATGTGAAAAACGTTTATGTGTTTGAACTAATGTTAGATGAGCTTCTTCATACAAATGTTCCACCTTTAGCATATACAATGATTCCAAGATTCCCATCGATGACACGTGATATTGCGTTAATCGTTGAGAATGGTACAACAGCAGGAGAATTAGAGGAAATTATTCGAACTGCTGGTGGTAAGTTATTAAAAGAAGCGAAAGTATTTGATGTGTATGAAGGAGATAAAGTAGAGGCGGGTAAAAAATCTGTTGCCTTCACGTTAACTTATTTTGACCCAAGCCGTACCTTGACAGATGAAGAAGTAGGGAAAGCACATGAGAAAATTTTAACTGCCCTAAAGGATAGAGCAAGAGCAGAGTTAAGACAATAATGAATAGCGGTTAAAAAAGGCGTACAACTCGTTTCGGAGTTGCCGCCTTTTTTGTTTATAAGAAACTAGAGAAAGTCCAAACCTGATAAATGATTGACTAAAAGACAATTTTTACAAATTCCCTTCACAATTTAATTTTTTTCATGTTATCATATAAACTAGGATTCTTTTGAATGGAGGCAATAAACTTGTCCGAAAATGAGAAAAATAGAATTACAGTAGAAATTTATGGTCAACCATATATTATTGTAGGACCGGAAAGTTCGGAGCATATCCGTATGGTTGCTGCAATGGTAGATGAAAAAATGCGCGGTATTGGCAAAAGGAATCCTTCTTTAGATACAAGTAAATTAGCTGTTCTTACTGCAGTAAATGCTGTTCATGAATATATAAAAATGAAAGATAAAGTAGAGCAATTGGAAAAAGAAATACAGGATCGGAAGGTTGACTAGCATGCTTACGATTATATTGATTATCCTTTTAATCATCGGTTTTATTGTTGGTTTAAGAAGAGGATTTATTTTACAATTAATTCACTTAACAAGTTATTTTATCGCATTTATTTTAGCTGCATCCTTTTATAAGGAATTGGCACTTCGACTTACCTTGTGGATACCATATCCAACGTTTGGAGACCAGGATACGATTCAAAGCTTATTAAATGTAGTAAATGCAGAGGAGGCTTATTATAATGGGATTGCTTTCTTTGTAATTTTCTTCGCAGTGAAAATTATTCTGCAAATTATTGGATCCATGCTGGATTTTGTTGCAAGCATTCCTATTATTAAACAATTAAATGTTTGGGCAGGAGGAATTTTAGGCTTTCTAGAAATCTACTTAATGATCTTCATTCTATTATACTTAGCTTCCCTACTTCCTATTGAACAAGTCCAAACAACGATTGATCAATCAGCATTGGCAAAGGGTATTATTAAGAATACGCCACTTTTCTCTCAGCAATTACAGGAAATGTGGTTTAATTAAAGATAACTTCTCTTTCTAAGAGAAGTTTTTCTTTTGATATTTTCAGGATATAGCTGCTTCCAATTCTTTGTATGGATGGCGTTTATTTTTTGTTTCTATGATGAAAAATGGTAAAGTAAACATAGTAAAGTTTGTGTTATAAATGATAGAAATGATTGTTATTCCATCTGTAATTGGTGTATGGATGGTATAAAATTTTAAGCTTACATCGAAAAATGAATGGTGGAGCGAAAGAATAGGTGAGGGTTTTGATAGACAATAAAAAAGACATTATTCGTTTATTGGAAACGATTGCTATATATATGGAGCTTAAAGGAGAAAATCCGTTTAAAATACAAGCTTTTCGAAAAGCCGCATTAATAATCGAACATGAAGAACGGACATTACAAGAAATAGAGGATTTTATGACATTACCGGGGATTGGAAAAGGAACCGCTAGTGTGATAGAGGAATTTATCCAAACGGGTAAATCTGAAGCATTGAAGAAACTGCAGGATGAGGTACCGAAAGGATTAATATTATTATTGCAAATTCCTGGCCTTGGTGGAAAAACAATTGCAAAGCTATATAAGGAATTAGGCATTGAAAATGTCGAGGATTTAAAAGCTGCTTGCCTAGAAGGAAGCATTCGCGGTTTAAAAGGATTTGGTGTGAAAAAGGAAGAGAAAATTTTAGCGGCAATTGAAACAATAGGAAATCGCCCAGACCGTTTACCACTTGCGTTTATGCTGCCACTTGCTAATTGGATTGAAGAACAGTTGAGGCAATGTAAAGCGATCGAACAATTTTCCCGTGCTGGAAGTATTCGACGAATGAAGGAAACAATTAAAGATTTAGATTTTATTATTGCAACAAATGATCCGAAGACTGTAAAAGAAGAACTAATGAAAATGCCAAATATTAAAGAAGTAACCAATCAAGGGGATACAAAAGTTTCTTGTATTTATTCCTTCGAGCTCGATGTTTCGGCAGACTTTCGATTAGTAAAGCCAGAGGAATTTGCAACAACATTGCATCATTTTACTGGCTCAAAGGAACATAATGTACGGATGCGACAGCTTGCAAAAGAACGAAAAGAAAAAATTAGTGAATATGGGGTAGAGCAATTAGAGACGGGAAAAATATTGACGTTTCAAACAGAAACAGAATTTTATCAGCATTTTAATCTTCCTTATCTATCCCCTGAGCTGCGTGAAGATGGTAGTGAACTGGATAAACTAAATATAGTAGCGGATTTAATATCATTACAAGATATTCAAGGAGACCTTCACATGCATTCTACCTGGAGTGATGGGGCGCATTCAATAGAGGAAATGATTGAAAGCTGTAGGTCACGTGGATATCAATACATGGCAATTACCGACCATTCACAGTTCCTCAAAGTTGCGAATGGCTTGGATAAAGAAAGATTACGGAAGCAACGGGAAATTATTCATGAGCTGAATGAAAAATACGATGATATTACCATTCTCTCTGGAATTGAAATGGATATTTTACCAGATGGAACATTAGACTTTGAAGAAGATGTGTTAAAAGAAATGGATATTGTAATAGCATCGATTCACTCTGCCTTTGGCCAAACAGAAGCGGCAATCATGAACCGATTAAAAACAGCCCTAACCAATCCATATGTTAATATCATCGCCCATCCAACGGGTAGAGTAATCGGAAAACGTGATGGATATTCAGTGAACATGGATAAACTGATCGAATTAGCTAAAGAAACAAACACGATATTGGAATTAAACGCAAGTCCAAAACGACTAGACTTAGCAGTGGAATATTTAATAAAAGCCCAAGAGGCAGGAGTAAAAATTATAATAAACACCGACTCCCACCATAAAGACTCTTTACGAAACATGGAATTAGGAGTAGCTCATGCAAGAAAAGCATGGCTAAAAAAAGAGACGATAGTAAATGCATGTTCGAAGGAAGAACTATTACAAATATTAAATAAAAAGACTGCCCTTTCATAATACTTATAGAGGGTAGTACATGTAATAACTATATAGTAACGAGTTACGAATACTATTCCAATGAAATAGTATCAGCAATAGATATAAAGAAAACTTTCATGTAAAAAGCATGAGTGATAAAAGAGGAGGATTTCTCCGTGAACGAAAAAGCATTACACACATTAGAATTTAATAAAGTAAAAACACAATTAATAAAACATGCCGCATCTGCCCTCGGAAAAGAACTAGCAGAGCGCCTAATACCATCAACTGATTTTGAAGAAATTGTCCGATTGCAAAAAGAAACAGATGAAGCTGCAAATGTCCTACGCTTAAAAGGACATGTACCACTTGGAGGAATATTTAATATTATTCCAGCAGTCAAACGTGCAGAAATCGGCGGTATGCTCCATATTGGCGAACTTGTAGAGATTGCTAGTACTATTCGTGCAAGTAGACAAATAAAAAAATTCTTTGAACCGTTATTTGAGGAAGCAAAACTAGAAATCTTACAACAATATTATGAAGATATGAATCCTCCGGTATCATTGGAACGTACAATTAGTAATGCGATTAGTGAAAACGGTGAAGTTTTAGATAGTGCAAGTGATAAGCTACGCACCGTTCGGGTACAAATTCGCAGCTACGAAGGTAGAGTACGAGAAAAATTAGAAAGTATTATCCGTTCGTCAAGTGCCCAAAAGATGCTTTCAGATGCCATTATTACAATACGAAACGACCGATTTGTTATTCCTGTAAAACAAGAATATCGTACCCATTTTGGTGGAATGGTTCACGATCAATCCTCCTCCGGGCAAACGTTATTTATTGAACCACAATCGGTTGTATCATTAAACAATGAGCTACACAATGCGCGAATGAAAGAGCAAATAGAAGTTGAACGGATATTAACCGAATTGTCAAATGAAGTAGGGGCTCATAGTGAAGAACTACGAATTCTTGTGGCCATTTTAAGAGAAATAGATTTTATGTTTATGAAAGCAAAGCTTGGCGCAGAAATGAAGGCAACCAAGCCGGAAATAAATAATGAAGGTAAAATCCGTCTTTTTAAAGCACGTCACCCGTTTATTCCACGGGATGAAGTAGTTGCAAATGATATAGAGCTTGGAAAGGACTTTACAACAATTGTCATTACTGGACCAAATACCGGTGGTAAAACTGTTACATTAAAAACAGTGGGCTTGATTACGTTAATGGCACAAGCGGGCTTACAAATTCCAGCGCAAGATGGTTCAGAGGTTGCGGTGTTCCAATCGATTTTTGCAGATATCGGCGATGAACAATCGATTGAACAAAGCTTGAGTACCTTTTCCTCACATATGGTTAATATTGTGGAAATTTTAAAGCATGTCAATCATGAAAGTCTTGTATTGTTTGATGAACTAGGTGCAGGTACAGATCCACAAGAAGGTGCAGCATTAGCAATGGCACTACTGGATGAAGTACATCGATGTGGTGCAAGAGTCATTGCGACTACCCATTATCCAGAACTAAAAGCATATGGCTATAATCGTGAAGGTGTTATTAATGCAAGCGTGGAATTTAATGTAGAGACACTCAGTCCTACCTATCGTTTATTAATCGGTGTTCCGGGAAGAAGTAATGCTTTTGAAATATCGAAACGATTAGGATTATCTACTGAAATTATTGAAAGAGCAAAAACGCATATCCATGCAGAGACAAATAAAATTGATAATATGATTGCTTCATTAGAGGAAAGTACTCGACAAGCGGAAAGAGAAGAGAAAGATGCCCGCGATTTATTGAAATCAGCGGAAAAACTACATGAAGATTTACAAAAAGAAATGATGGATTACTATCAGAAGAAAGATCAGTTGATAGAGAAAGCAAAATTGAAGGCGAAGGCAATTATTCAAGAGGCTGAAAGAGAAGCAGAAGAAGTTATCACAAGCTTGCGGCAAATGCAATTTGAAAAAGCAGCAGAAATAAAAGAGCATGAATTAATTGAAGCTAAGAAAAGGCTACAAGATGCCGTTCCTGTTATTGCCATGGACGGGAAACAAAAGATAAAAAAACAAAAGCAAAGCTTCCAGCCTGGTGATGAAGTGAAGGTTATTAGCTTTGATCAAAAGGGGCATCTGATCGAAAAAGTTGCCAATGATGAATGGCAAGTCCAAATTGGTATTTTAAAAATGAAGGTGCAGGAACATGATTTAGAATTAGTAAAAAGTAAACCTACTGTTGAGGCGAAATCAATTACGACAATAAAAGGGAAAGAGTACCATGTTGGGCTAGAGCTAGACTTACGTGGTGAACGCTTTGAGGATGCACTAATCAAAGTAGAAAAATATATCGATGATGCATTGCTTGCCGGCTATCCAAGGGTGTCGATAATTCACGGAAAAGGAACTGGTGCGCTTCGCTCAGGTGTCCAAAATTATTTGAAAAATCATCGTGCCGTGAAAAATATTCGCTTCGGAAATGCGAATGAGGGCGGAATTGGAGTTACGGTTGTAGAATTTAAATAAGCACCTTTTAAATTCAATTTAGCTATTATGAAAAACATATATGAACATTAAGGATAAATGAGGGATAGTGATGGAAGGTTTTTGGGAACATAGTTTGGTCATTCATGCGGCGAATTTTAGTGTAGCAGTTCTTTGCACACTTCTCTTTATGGCGATATTTGAACTTGTAACAAAATATAATAATTGGGATGAAATCAAAAAAGGAAATATTTCCGTTGCAATGGCAACAGGCGGGAAAATATTTGGTATTGCAAATATTTTCCGTCATTCCATTATGCATAATGACACATTATTAGTGATGATTGGTTGGGGATTTTTTGGTTTCTTCTTGCTAATTACCGCCTATTATATTTTTGAATTTTTCACACCGAAATTTAAAATCGATGATGAGATTGCAAATGATAATCGAGCAGTTGGGCTAATTTCTATGATTATTTCCATCGGTTTATCATATGTAATTGGTGCAGGTATCACATATAAATAATTCATCAAACGACAGAGAAAGATGTTTGGGAGGAGAAAGTTCTGGAAAGACTTGGGAAAATTTTATTCATTTTCTGTGGCTTATTTTTTGTCATTGGTATCATTTATTTATTCTTTTTTGCTTAACGAGTGATTTGTTACTCCTACATGAATTTGTAGGAGTTTTTACTTTGTTTAACGGTTGTAAATGTAGGGTATATCCCCTAATGGAGATGTCATAAAAATTATTTGTTGTACTACTATTCTCTCTTGTAAACGCTACCATTTTTATATATGATTAGTTTTAAGAACAATTAAAAAAGTTCTTATTTATCGGATAATAAAAGGGAGGGAGAATATGACAAATAGGCCATGGTTAAAGCATTATCCAGAAGAAATTCCTCATGAATTGGAATACCAAAATGAACCGCTTCAGTATAGCTTAAAAAGGACTGCGGAAAAATACCCCGATCATTGTGCAATTCATTTTATGGGTAAGGAATTAACGTATAAAGAATTATACGAATCTGTATTATGCTTTGCTAATTATTTACAAAAAATTGGGATTGAAAAAGGTGACAGGGTAGCGATTATGCTTCCGAATACTCCGCAAGCAGTGATTAGTTTTTATGGAATCTTATTTGCCGGTGGTATTGTAGTACAAACGAATCCTATGTATACCGAACGTGAATTGGCCTTTCAAATGCAAGATTCGGGTGCAAAAGTAATTATTGCCTTAGATATTTTATTTCCAAGAATAAAAAAGGTGGAAAAGGAAACGAATGTAAAACATATTATTGTTACTGCAATTAAGGATTTTTTACCATTTCCGAAAAATCTAGTGTATCCATTTATTCAAAAGAAACAGTATGGTTTTTCTGTTAAAGTTGCCCATTTAGGAAATCACCATGTATTATCGGAATGTATTAAGCAAGGAGTACCAGAGGAAACCGTGCAAACGGTGAATTATCATGAGGATATTGCAATATTGCAATATACTGGTGGAACGACGGGATTTCCAAAAGGAGTTATGCTTACTCATGAAAATCTTGCATCCAATGCTAAAATGTGTGAGGCTTGGATGTATAGGTGTAAAGAAGCAGGCGAAGTAGTGTTAGGTGCACTTCCACTATTTCATGTATATGGAATGACTACTGTATTACTATTATCTGTTGCCAGAGGGCAAAAAATGGTATTAATTCCAAAGCCAGAGACAAAAACGATGTTGAAGGCGATATCCGAGCAGCAGGTGACGCTTTTTCCAGGTGCACCAACAATGTATATCGGTTTATTAAATCATCCGGAGCTGACGAAATACGATCTTTCCTCTATCGATAGCTGTATTAGTGGATCTGCACCATTACCTGTAGAAGTTCAAGATCAATTTGAAAAAATAACCGGTGGAAAATTAGTGGAAGGCTATGGATTAACCGAATCGTCACCAGTTACCCATGCAAATTTGCTCTGGGATGGTGAACGGGTAAAAGGTAGTATTGGCCTACCTTGGCCAGATACTTTAGCAGAAATTCGTTCACTTGAGACGGATGAAGCACTCCCGCCAGGGGAAATGGGAGAACTAGTTGTCAAAGGTCCTCAGGTTATGAAAGGGTATTGGAAGCGCCCAGAGGATACAGAGCAAACATTGCGTGACGGGTGGTTATATACTGGAGATATTGGTTATATGGATGAGGAAGGTTATTTTTATATTGTGGATCGGAAGAAGGATGTTATTATCGCTGGAGGATTTAATATTTATCCAAGAGAGATTGAAGAGGTATTATACGAGCATTCTGCAATTAAAGAAACAGTTGTTGTTGGCGTTCCAGATCCATATCGTGGGGAAACGGTGAAAGCATATATCGTATTAAAAGATGGGGCGAATGTGACAGAGGATGAATTAAATACTTTTACGC
Organism: Perspicuibacillus lycopersici; assembly: GCF_025660475.1. Taxonomy (GTDB): domain Bacteria; phylum Bacillota; class Bacilli; order Bacillales; family Caldibacillaceae; genus Perspicuibacillus; species Perspicuibacillus lycopersici. The sequence goes on along the minus strand of NZ_JAOUSF010000003.1, from coordinate 624,646 downwards.
GAAAGCATTTAGCAGCATTTAAAGTTCCTCGTGTATATGAATTTCGGAAAGAATTGCCGAAAACAACGGTTGGAAAAATTTTAAGACGACAATTAGTAGCAGAAGAAAGACAGAAGCTTGAACGATTAAATAAAATAGATTAAAGGCTATTACCGTTCATGAAGTATTTGCCCGAAACTTTGGGCATGCTTTTTCGTTAAGTTTGGACAACTATATAGACATTTTCATTGACAAAAATATGATAACCCTTTATCATAAAATATGAATGATGATTCATTCATATTTTATTTTTCTCAGCTAGTATTTACGTAAAAGGATAAAGGTGAACATAATGAAAACACAAAAACCAAAATATAAACAAATCATTGATGCAGCAGTTGTAACTTTTGCTGAAAATGGCTATCACCAATCACAAGTTTCTAAAATAGCGAAAAACGCAAAAGTAGCAGATGGAACCATTTATCTTTACTTTAAAAATAAAGAAGATATATTAATTTCCGTTTTCCAGGAAAAAATGGGTCAGTTCGTCGAGAAGCTAGAGGAAGTAATTCAAGGAGAAAACAGTGCATCTGAAAAATTACGATTACTGATTGAAAATCATTTTCGGATATTATCAGAGGATAGTAATTTAGCAATTGTTACACAATTAGAATTGCGTCAAACAAACAAGGAATTACGTGCACAAATTAATGAAATTCTTAAAGGATATTTACAATTAGTAGATCAGATTTTAATTCAAGGAATAGAAACTGGGGAATTCTCAAAGGAATTAGATACAAGATTAGCGCGCCAAATGGTATTTGGTACGATTGATGAAACCGTTACTACTTGGGTTATGAATGAACAAAAATATGATTTAGTCCGACTTGCACCAAAGGTGAAGGATATGCTAATCCACGGGTGCGGGTCTCATCACTAATATATCGTACAAAGGGGTATAAAACTACTAATTTTTCAATATAGTGAAGGGAGATGGGTTGAATGGAATTTTTAAAATGGAGACTAGAGAGCAAAACTGCAATAATAACGATTAATCGTCCACCAGCAAATGCATTGTCTAATTCATTGCTACATGAATTGGATGGATTATTATCCGAGCTAGAAAATAATACGGATGTTCGTGTCATTGTATTGCATGGGGAAGGAAGATTTTTCTCTGCTGGAGCTGATATTAAAGAATTTACTGTTGTCCAATCTGGAGAGCAATTTTCGAAGCTTGCACGTGATGGACAGCAGCTTTTTGAAAAAATGGAACGGTTCCCAAAACCAATTATTGCATCCATCCATGGCGCAGCATTAGGAGGTGCATTAGAGCTTGCGATGAGCTGTCATATTCGATTAGTAAGTGAAACGGCGAAGCTAGGATTGCCAGAGTTACAATTAGGAATAATTCCTGGATTTGCTGGTACGCAAAGACTACCAAAATATGTTGGTACAGCTAAGGCAGCAGAAATGATGTTTACTAGTGAGCCTATTTCTGGATTGGAAGCGGTTCAATGGGGATTAGCGACAAGGGCATTTCCTGAAGAGGTGCTAATGGAACAAACGATGAAACTAGCAAAGAAAATAGAGAAGAAGAGTCCAGTGTCATTAAAAGCGGTTATTAAATTACTAAACTATAGTAAATCAGCCCAATTTTATCAAGGGGTTGAGAATGAAGCAACAATGTTTGGTGAAGTTTTCGATACTAATGATGCGAAAGAAGGAATCCAAGCATTTATCGAAAAAAGAGAGCCTAATTTTACCGGGCAATAATAATAGTATTACATTTAATAATTTCATAGGAGGTAGTCCACAATGAATATATTTGTACTATTAAAGAGAACGTTTGACACGGAAGAGAAGATATCCATTGCAAATGGTGTGATTAATGAAGATGGGGCCGAATTCATAATTAATCCATATGATGAATATGCCGTTGAAGAAGCAATTCAAATTCGTGATGATCATGGAGGAGAAGTAACAGTTCTTACGGTCGGTAACGAGGATGCCGAGAAACAGCTGCGAACGGCATTGGCGATGGGAGCAGATAAAGCAGTACTTATCAATATTGAAGATGATGTGGAATATAGTGATCAATACACTACCGCAAAAATAATTGCAGAATACTTAAAAGATAAGGAAGTAGATTTAATAATTGCAGGAAATGTTGCGATTGATAATGCATCTGGCCAAGTCGGTCCACGTGTTGCGGACTTACTGGATATCCCATATATCACGACTATAACTAATTTAACGATTGATGGAAAAAATGTAAGCGTTGTCCGGGATGTGGAGGGAGATGAAGAAAAAATCGAAACTACCTTGCCATTGCTTGTAACAGCACAGCAAGGCTTGAATGATCCTAGATATCCATCGCTTCCAGGAATAATGAAAGCGAAAAAGAAACCTTTAGCAACATTAGAATTAGATGATCTAGATTTAGAGGAAGAAGATGTAGAAGCAAAAACAAAAACAATTGAAATATATTTACCACAACAAAAACAAGCTGGGAAACTATTAACAGGAGAAATAGAAGAACAGGTGAAGGAGCTAGTTTCCTTACTTCACACGGAAGCAAAAGTAATTTAAAATCATCCGACGAATGGGAGGTTAATTAAATGGCAAGGAAAGTATTGGTCTTTGGGGAAGTAAAAGAAGGAAGCCTTCGAAATGTTTCTTTTGAAGCAATTGCTGCAGGAAAGACGATTGCAGAAGGCGGAGAAGTAGTTGGAGTATTAGTGGGAGATGCCGTTGCACAGCTAGCGGATCATTTTTTTCACTATGGAGCAGATCGTGTAGTTGTTGTAGAGCATGAAAAATTAAATCACTATACTTCTGATGGATATTCACAAGCACTTTTAGCAGTAGTGAATGAAGAAAAGCCAGAAGGAATCGTGTTTGGACATACTTCATTAGGAAAAGATTTATCGCCAAAATTAGCAAGCAAGCTTGATGCTGGGTTAATATCAGATGCGATTTCTGTAGAAGCAGTCGGGGGAAATATTGTATTTACACGACCGATTTATTCCGGAAAAGCTTTTGAGAAAAAAATAGTCACAAGCGGTATTATTTTTGCTACGATTCGTCCAAACAATATTACACCATTAGTAAAGGATGAAGCACATACAGGTGAAGTAACCACGATTGCAGTGGATATTAAAGATTTACGTACTATTATCAAAGAAGTAGTTCGGAAAACAAGTGAAGGTGTGGACTTAACCGAGGCAAAAGTTGTTATTGCTGGTGGCCGGGGATTAAAAAGTGCGGACGGCTTTAAGCCTTTACAAGAATTAGCAGATGTATTAGGAGGAGCAGTTGGTGCCTCGCGCGGAGCCTGTGATGCAGGGTATTGCGATTATTCCTTGCAAATAGGGCAAACAGGTAAGGTTGTAACACCTGATTTATATATTGCCGTAGGAATATCAGGAGCTATTCAACATTTAGCTGGAATGTCCAATTCAAAAGTAATTGTCGCTATTAATAAAGATCCGGAAGCAAATATATTTAATATTGCAGATTACGGTATCGTTGGGGATCTTTTTGAAGTACTCCCTATTCTTATCGAAGAAATGAAAAGCCTAAAGGTAAAAGCATAGTAAAAAACAGCTAATAAAATGTGGTCCCATGATGGGAAGCAACAAGCAGCGAGGATTTTTCTTCAGCTGCTTTTTTCATACTCGGTTCAATTATTGGTTATTTTTGAATAAATGGGGTAAAATGTTTTTTGAATCTAATTATTCGCAAAAACAAGCGAACGGTGATATACTGTCGATAAGATTTTAGAATATTTTTAGGAGGATTTTAATATGGCAATTACACATGCATCTGACAAAAGTTTCTCACAAGAAACTAGTAGTGGTCTTGTATTAGCTGATTTCTGGGCAACATGGTGTGGACCTTGTAAAATGATTGCTCCAGTTCTTGAAGAAATTGATTCAGAAATGGGAGAAAAAGTAAAAATCGTTAAATTAGATGTTGATGATAACCAAGAAACAGCAGCTAAATACGGTGTTATGAGTATCCCAACGTTAATTTTATTTAAAGATGGAGAAATCGTTGATAAAGTAGTTGGCTACCGTCCAAAAGAAGCTTTAGAAGAAGTAATCAACAATCACCTATAATAAACAACACTAAGCAGCCCTCGTGGCTGCTTTTCTTTTCATATGAATATCCTCAATTGCGAAAGCCCATTCAATTTTTACGAACCTAAAAGCGTTTTTTCCGCGCAATGTATAGTATAATATCCATAAATAAATACTGTTATTTTTAGTGTCTGCGGACCATTACCATAAGAATTTTAAATGTATATAGAGTGTTTGCTTATATTTACTGACGGAGTGACAAAAATGGAAAAAAACAACGTAATTCAAGAAAAACTAGCATTACTCCCTGATCAGCCTGGTTGTTATTTAATGAAAGACCGTCAAGGTACGATCATATATGTAGGGAAGGCGAAAATTTTAAAAAACCGTGTCCGATCTTATTTCACTGGTTCCCATGATGGAAAAACTCAAGCACTAGTCAATGAAATCGTTGACTTTGAATACATCATAACCTCATCCAATATTGAAGCATTAATACTAGAAATGAATTTAATTAAGCAATACAATCCAAAATATAATGTAATGTTAAAGGATGATAAAAGCTATCCCTTTATCAAACTGACAGCTGAACGACATCCAAGACTAATCATCACACGAAAAGTAAAGAAGGATAAAGGAAAATATTTCGGCCCTTATCCAAATGTCCATGCAGCAAACGAAACAAAAAAATTGCTGGATAGATTGTATCCACTGCGGAAATGTAGTACTTTACCAAATCGCGTCTGCTTGTACTATCATATCGGACAATGTATGGCACCTTGTATCAATGAAATACCGGAAGCAACCTATAAGGAAATGACCGATGAAATTACGAAGTTTTTAAATGGTGGATATAAAGAAATTAAAAAGCAACTATCTGAAAAAATGATGGCAGCAGCAGAAAATTTAGAGTTTGAAAAGGCAAAAGAATTTCGTGATAAAATTTCAGATATTGAGACAACAATGGAAAAACAAAAGATGACAGCAACCGATTTTGTTGATCGTGACGTGTTCGGATATGCAGTCGATAAAGGCTGGATGTGTGTTCAAGTATTCTTCATTCGGCAAGGAAAAATGATTCAGCGAGATGTATCTATGTTTCCAATTTATGATGAGCCAGAAGAAGAAATGCTTACGTTTTTGGGACAATTTTATCAACAACCGAATCACTTTAAGCCAAAGGAAATTTTACTACAAGAAGAGGTAGATGCAGAAATCGTAAAAGAGCTGTTAGATGTAAAGATTCTTCAGCCAAAACGTGGGCAAAAGAAGGACATCGTCCAATTGGCTAGCAAAAATGCAGCTGTCGCTTTGAAGGAAAAATTTTCATTAATTGAACGAGATGAGGCGCGAACCATTAAAGCGGTGGATCACCTTGGGGAAATTCTTGGAATTTACACACCATATCGTATTGAAACATTTGATAATTCGAATATTCAAGGGACAAATCCCGTTTCTGCTATGGTAGTATTTACGAATGGAAAACCAGACAAAAAACAATATCGTAAATATAAGATTCGAACGGTAGAAGGTCCGGATGATTATGAGTCAATGCGTGAGGTTATTCGTAGACGATATACAAGAGTATTGAAAGATAATTTACCATTACCAGATTTAATTTTAATTGATGGTGGGAAGGGGCAGATTGAAGCAGCAAAGGATATTTTAATTAATGAATTAAATTTAGAAATCCCGGTTGCTGGTCTTGCGAAAGATGATAAACATAATACTGCCAATCTTCTATTCGGGGACCCGCTGGAAGTCGTCCCATTAGATAGAAGCAGTCAGGAATTTTATTTATTGCAACGAATTCAAGATGAGGTCCATCGATTTGCAATTACCTTTCATCGACAATTACGTGGAAAATCGATGTTTCAATCCATACTCGATGATATTCCAGGTATCGGCGAAAAGAGAAAGAAGTTACTTATGAAGCATTTTGGATCAGTGAAGAAAATGAAAGAGGCAGCAATCGAGGAGTATATAGAAATCGGAATTCCAAAAAATGTTGCAGATGAAATTATTAGTGCGTTAAAAGAGTCGGATAAAAATTAATTTTTAGACTTTTCCTAAATACAATAATATTATTGTAGTAAAAAAATTGCTATGCTATAATGATGAAAAATTTAATATTACTTCATACTAAGTGAAGGTAGAGGTGCGAGCTTCAAAAGTACATGTTTGGAAGAGAATGGGCTCTGAAGAAAAACATGGAAAGGGTAGTCTCGCCGAAAGAAAAAATATCCCGATCTATATTTTTTCTTGGTTTTGCCATTGAATAAATGCAGAACTGTCAAGATTGTTCTTGGAGGGCTATCTCACTGTGAAACGCTATTTTTATTAATTTTGCGTAACGCAGGCAATGGGATAAATTCTCATTGCCTTTTCTTTTTTAAAATTTATTTGCAACGAAGAAATGAGGGAAACAAGTTGGGGATTATTGTCCAAAAATTTGGTGGTACTTCGGTTGGTTCAATCGAAAGAATTAGAAATGTAACGGATCGAATAGTGGAGGAAATGAGTAAAGGAAATCAAGTGGTTACGGTTGTATCCGCGATGGGAAAATCAACCGATGAATTAGTCGGATTAGCTAAACAAATCAGTGCCACTCCTGCGAAAAGAGAGCTTGATATGCTGCTTGCAACAGGTGAACAGGTGACTATTTCACTGCTAACGATGGCATTAATTGAAAGAGGATTGCCTGCTGTATCTTTAACTGGTTGGCAAGCTGGCATTCAAACCGAATCGGTACATGGGAATGCTAGAATTTTACATATTGACACGAAGCGGATAAGCAATGAATTAGCGGAAGGAAGGATCGTTATCGTTGCTGGGTTCCAAGGTGCTACGGTAGATAATCAAATTACGACACTAGGTCGCGGAGGGTCGGATACAACTGCTGTAGCAATTGCGTCCGCTCTCCAGGCTGAACGATGTGATATTTATACAGATGTGACCGGAGTATATACAGCAGATCCACGATTTGTGAAAGGGGCACGCCAATTACCAGCTATTTCTTATGATGAAATGCTTGAGCTTGCTAACTTAGGTGCAGGTGTACTGCATCCAAGAGCAGTGGAATATGCAAAAAATTATCAAATTCCACTTGTCGTTCGTTCTAGTATGGAACGAAAAGATGGAACATACGTATTGGAGGAAGCAATAATGGAACAAAACTTAGTGGTTAGAGGTGTAGCTTTTGAAAAAGATACTACGAAAATGACGGTATTTGGTATGAAAAATGGACTATCGAGTTTATCCACGATTTTTACTCCGTTAGCAAAAAATCATATTAATGTGGATATCATTATTCAAAGCTATACCGATAATAAAGAAAACAATGTATCGTTTTCCGTAAAAAGTGAAGATAAGCAAGCAGTGCTTAATGTATTAGAGGAACAAAAGGAAATGATTCAATACGATCATATCGATTGGGAGGATAAGCTTGCAAAAGTTTCTATCGTCGGTTCTGGAATGATTTCAAATCCAGGTGTGGCAGCTCTAATGTTTGACAGTCTCGCAAGTCAAGGAATAATGATTAAAATGGTAAGTACCTCAGAAATTAAAGTTTCTGCAGTTGTAGATGAGTCGGAAATGATAAAAGCTGCTCAAATTTTACATACAGCATTTCATTTGGATGAGGTTTTAGAAACAGTTAGTGTGGGTAAATAATGAGAGGAAAAATGAAAAACTTCATCATAAATTGATGAAGTTTTTTCGATTACAAATCTAGAGGAATATTGTCCCATTTAATGGTAAAGCTAACTATACCATCACGTTTTTTGGGATGCTCATATGCTTCTGTGTACAATTTTTTTTGTTGTTGAATTTGTTCAGCTAAAAATCCTGCTTCTAATTGAAAGGTAGGGTTTGTGTTGGCATGGAGCCGATATTGGATAAGGTCACTAGTTAGTGTTAATTCCATTTCATTTTTCTTTTGCTCTTCTAGTTGTAGTGAACCCCAACCTGCTTTTATAAAAAATTCCTTAATTTCATCAAATGTAAATAGTGGGTATTTCCTAGCCAGCCTTTTCCCTGCCCAATACAGAAGGCTTGGACCATCTTTTCCTAGCAATTCATTTATAAGCTCTTCACGGATCAATTCATATCCAAAAGCAGGAATTGAAATTTCTGACAAATTCAACGTTTCATCCATTATCTTTCGCTTCACCGATGCTCCCCCTTTTCTCTAAATCTATTATATACAATTTTCCATTGATTATTTATGTTTTTTTTCACTGGGAAAAATTATATTAATATATTCAATGTAAAATATTCCAAATAAGAATGTTAATTAATTTTTAATAAACATTATAATAAAATACTTTTTGAATATTATTAAATGTGTATCCGTTTTCTTGACGCTCATACATATAAAGAGTAAAATAAACATGTCAAATATTTGCCATAGTTTTTACAATTTATTGTTTAATATTTTCTTAGAATAAGGGGGGTACATCTTAGGATGGCTAAAAACCGCGAGTTTTTGAATCGGAGACTGCACTCGTTATTAGGAGTAATTCCGGTAGGGGTATTTTTAACTTTGCATTTAGTTGTGAACTATTCTGCAACGAAAGGCGTCGAAGCATTTAATTCTGCATCAAAATTTATGGAAAGTCTCCCTTTCCTACTGTTTCTCGAAATTTTTATAATCTACATACCAATTTTGTATCATGCAATATATGGAGTATATATTGCCTTTACTGCAAAAAATAATTTGGGTAGATTCAGTACATTTCGTAATTGGATGTTTGTACTTCAACGTTTTACTGGTGTTTTCCTAATTATTTTTATAGCTTGGCATGTTTGGGAAACACGACTTGCAAAAGCGTTCGGTTCAGAAGTTAACTTCGATATGATGGCGAATATATTAGACAATCCATTTATGCTAGCTTTTTATATCATTGGGGTTCTTTCTGCAACATTCCACTTTGCTAATGGATTATGGTCATTCTGTGTGAGCTGGGGTATCACTATTTCGCCAAGATCTCAAGTTGTAACAACATATGTGACACTAGTAATTTTTGTCATTCTATCGGTAATTGGAGTACGAGCGTTGCTAGCATTCATCTAATTGTAAGAAAAATAAACCGAATATTATATTTTTATGAAAATAGAAGACTACTTAAGGAATTCAACTGTCATATTGCATCAATAGATTAAATGATTAAGAGGAGTGAGCCTAAGAAATGAGTAAAGGAAAAATTATTGTTGTTGGCGGTGGATTAGCCGGATTAATGGCAACAATCAAATCAGCCGAAGCAGGAGTACCCGTTGAACTATTCTCATTAGTTCCAGTTAAGCGTTCTCACTCTGTTTGTGCTCAAGGCGGAATTAACGGAGCGGTAAATACAAAAGGGGAGGGAGATTCTCCTTGGAATCACTTTGATGATACCGTATACGGAGGAGACTTTTTAGCTAACCAACCACCTGTTAAAGCAATGTGTGAAGCAGCACCAGGAATTATTCACTTGTTTGACCGTATGGGGGTTATGTTTAACCGTACTTCAGAAGGGCTTCTAGACTTTAGACGTTTTGGTGGAACATTATTTCACCGTACAGCATATGCAGGTGCAACCACTGGGCAACAATTGCTGTACGCATTAGACGAACAAGTGCGTCGTCATGAGGTTGCTGGATTAGTTACGAAATATGAAGGCTGGGAATTTTTAGGAGTAATCCTTGATGATGAAGGAATTTGCCGAGGAATTGTTGCGCAAAATCTGAAATCAATGGAAATTAAATCCTTTGCAGCAGATGCGGTTATTTTAGCATCTGGTGGACCAGGTATTATATTTGGTAAATCAACGAATTCCATTATTAATACTGGATCTGCTGCCTCTATCGTGTATCAACAAGGTGCCTATTATGCAAATGGCGAATTTATTCAAATACATCCTACTGCAATTCCAGGAGATGATAAGCTTCGTCTAATGAGTGAATCTGCTCGTGGAGAAGGTGGCCGAATTTGGACATATAAAGATGGTAAGCCTTGGTATTTCTTAGAAGAAAAATATCCATTGTATGGAAATCTTGTTCCACGCGATATAGCAACACGTGAAATATTCAAAGTTTGTGTCGATATGAAGCTAGGAATTAATGGGGAAAACATGGTTTATCTTGATTTATCCCATAAGGATTCGCATGAATTAGATGTAAAACTTGGTGGGATTATTGAAATTTATGAAAAATTCATGGGTGAAGATCCTCATAAAGTTCCTATGAAAATTTTCCCGGCGGTTCATTACTCAATGGGTGGACTTTGGGTAGATTATGATCAAATGACCAATATTCCAGGATTATTTGCTGCAGGGGAATGTGATTATTCTCAACATGGTGCGAACCGATTAGGAGCGAATTCCCTTCTTTCTGCTATTTATGGTGGAATGGTTGCAGGACCGAATGCAGTTCGATATATCGATGGATTAGAAAAGAGCTCGGATGCTATTTCTTCTACATTGTTTGATCGCTATCAAAAACAAGAAGAAGATAAATGGGAAAACATATTGGCAATGGATGGAACCGAAAATGCATATGTTCTTCACAAAGAACTTGGGGAAATAATGACGGATAATGTAACAGTAGTTCGTTACAATGATAGATTGCAAAAAACGGATGAAAAAATTCAGGAATTATTGGAAAGATATAAAAACATTAATATTAATGACACTGGAAGATGGAGTAACCAAGGTGCAATGTTTACAAGACAATTGGAAAACATGCTGCAATTATCGCGAGTGATTACCATTGGTGCATTAAATCGTAATGAGTCAAGGGGTGCTCATTATAAACCAGATTTCCCTGAAAGAAATGATGAAGAATGGTTAAAAACGACAATGGCGAAATTTGTTAGTCCTAATGAAGCGCCAGCATTCCATTATGAAGATGTAGACGTGTCATTAATTAAACCACGGAAACGGGATTATACAAAAAAACATTAAAAAGGGGAGAGATTAATTCATGGCTGAGCAACAAAAAACAGTAACATTTATCATTACAAGACAAGATAGTCCGGATTCTCCTCCATATGAGGAAACATTTGAGATTCCTTACCGTCCAAATTTAAATGTAATTTCTGCATTAATGGAAATTCGCAGAAACCCAGTAACGGCTGATGGCAAAAAGACAACACCGGTAACTTGGGAAATGAGCTGTTTAGAAGAGGTATGTGGCGCTTGCTCGATGGTGATTAATGGAAAACCAAGACAATCCTGCTCTGCAATCGTTGATCAATTAGAGCAACCAATTCGATTAGCACCAATGACTACTTTCCCAGTCGTTCGTGACTTAATGGTTGACCGTAGCAGAATGTTCGATTCCTTGAAAAAGGTAAAGGCTTGGATTCCAATCGATGGTACCTATGATTTAGGTCCTGGGCCACGTATGCCAGAAAATAAACGACAATGGGCATATGAATTATCCAAATGTATGACTTGTGGGGTATGTTTAGAAGCTTGTCCAAATGTGAATTCAGATTCTGATTTCATCGGACCAGCACCACTATCACAAGTTCGTTTATTCAATGCACATCCAACAGGTGAAATGAATAGAGCAGAACGGTTAGAAGCAATTATGGGTGATGGTGGATTAGCAAACTGCGGTAATTCACAAAACTGTGTGCAAGCATGTCCGAAAGGCATTCCGTTAACAACTTCCATTGCTGCACTAAATCGCGAAGCAACAATGCAAATGTTCCGTAATTTCTTTGGTAGTGACTATAATTAATATTAGTATAATAGAATAATATTTTTAAAATTTAGGTTGGTTTGTTAAAAGATAAATCAACCTAAATTTTAAACTAAAAACGAATGAATATTCATTCATTATTAGGAGGGAAACAGATGAAGCAAATTTCTTATATTGAGAATATAGATGAATGGATGGCTGGATTTACTTTTTTTCGACCATTGAAAGTCCGGTTTATGGAAACAGATATGTTTGGCCATGTTAATAATACGATTGCTTTTACTTATTTTGAATTTGCTCGGATTGAATTTTTTAAATGGCTAGGATTTATGCAGGATTGGGTAAAGCAAGAGAATGAAACCATTCCGGTTGCGGCTGACTTACAATGTGATTTTATTAACCAAATGTACTTTGATGATGAACTAATGATCTATGTAAAGGTAGGCAAGCTAGGGAATTCCTCTGTCGATCTTCATTATTTCGTTAGAAAAAAGGATGGTACGATTTGCTTAACTGGTAGAGGAGCAATGGTTCAAGTGAACAAAAACACGGGAAAAGCAGTACCGTGGAATGAGGCTATGCGAGCGAAATTTTTACATGGGAAAGGGAAAGAAGCGTAGAAAACGAACCGATTATAACACAAATGTCTATTCATTTATATAGAAAATAAAACAATATTAAACCGGCCATCTTTCATGATAGCCGGTTTTCTTCTAAAGCTTTAACTCCCCCATGCGGAGAAGTTCAACAACAGCTTGTGAACGCCCCTTTACTCCAAGCTTTTGCATGGCATTTGAGATACATAGCAATTGCAAAAAAAATAGGGCTATACCTTTTGGTTAGCCCTATATTAATTGTAAATAATCTTTTGGATTTAGTTGATTGAGTTTTTTTGAAAAAAACATGTATTCTATACCTTTAGTTTTATTTTGTGCAGAATAGCTTAGATAATATTCAATATAAGGTAATTTATCATACATTTTTTTTACTTCTATTTCGTGGTCATAGGTTACAATCCATTTTCTATTAATTAATTCGTTTTGTATTTTATTTGATAGTAAAAGATGGTCATCATCTGTATAAAAATTTGTATATAGAGCAGGTCCTTGTTTAAAATATGGGGGATCAAAAAAAGTAAAAGAATTTCTTGTTTTTTTTATGACCTTCTCAATAAATTCCACTGCATCCATATTGGTAACTCTAATATGATCCTTTTTACTGGCTATAAGTTTTATTTTATTTATAAGATCTCCTTTATTAAAACGACAGTCTAGTTTGTACATGCCGTTCTGGTTTTTTCCCCCCATTACCCCCCCTTTGATAATTCCAGACCGGTTTGTTCGATTTAGATATAGGGTCGAAAAACCAAGCGATAATAGATCCATGGTTTCTTTACCCGTTTGAATTTCTTTTTGTTTATACCATTCATCAATGCTAATATTGCAACTACTTATTTTATCTACTAGTTCATCAGTATGGTTTATTACAGAATACCAGAAGGAATATATTGATCTATCGTAATCATTAATAACGACTTTATTTACATCATTATTTAAAAGAAGAGCGATAGCTACTCCAGCACCCCCAGCAAATGGTTCGATGTAAGTGGAACTTTTATTTTGTTCTATTAAGGCTTTAATGTATCTATGTATCTTGTATTTCCCCCCTGGATATCTTAAAGGTGAAGGGTTTGCCATTTTTCTCACACTCCTGACCAATTTATATTATATTATAGTTATTCATAATTGGCCAGTTAAAATCCCTTGCTCTTTAATTGTGATAGCTTAATATCAACTAATTTTGTGAAATTTTTAGAGAAATCAAAAATATCATTCTGTTTTTTTATTTCGTTATAATAATATTTATATATACCGGATTGTTCAAAGAAAGATAAATGTGATCTAAACCATTTTTTAAAATCATCCCTATTTAATTTTTTATTAATTATCATCTCATCCAATTCAATTAATATATTCTGTGGGTGATAATTTCCTAAATTTATATTATTCTCCACTGAATTCCAAAATGAGAGATGATTTTCTTCTTCTTTAGCTATATTATATAACGCTCTAAATAGAGTTGCCTCAGGACTAAAGTCATCAGGTAAAAATAAGACATTACTAGGGATATTATTAATTTTGTTATAACCGATTGGTTCATTTTCTAAATAATTGTATACATTTGGCTGTTTATTATATTTTGCATCTCCATCAAGAATAATAATGGTATCTTTAAAATAACTATCCTTCTCAGGAAGGTTTAATAAGGTAGAACAACTTATTTGTGAAGAAATTAATTCACATTGGTTTAATAAATTCTTCGTCTCAGATTCTTCCTCATATATTTTAAGTATCTGCTCTAATGCGAATCTAGCTTCTTCATCCTCTAGGTAAATTTTTACCTTCGGCATTGAGTATTGTATTTGTGAAAAAAGATCGGCCTTTATTGAAGTGTAGGTATCTGTTCCTCTATAGTATGGCCTTAAATTATTTCTAAAATAAAGTACAGCGAATTTAGTTTTATCTTTATTCTGCAGTTTTAGCATTTCTTTGATGATTGTTAAAGAATGACTAGTAAAAATAATTTGTAGATTTAGTTTCTCAGCTTGTTCCCTTAAAAGACGTAATAATCTAATCTGTGCATCTGGGTGTAAAGAGGCATCAAGCTCGTCAATACAAAGAATTCCACCATTGTAATTTGGCTCGTTTGAGATATTTTCAAAGGAAAGTAAGGCATTAAGGATGCCACTAATGCTATCTTGACCGATGGACTGAGTTAGTATACTCGATGAATCTGGTTTGACATAAAATCCAGAATATTTGATTTTCGGTTTTATTGTCTCATACAATTCATCTTTTTTAGGATCAATCGATCTAGGAAGTACTTTATTGTACATTTCAATATAATTTTTAGTGATATGTTCCTGATTGTTAATGTTTTTTCTATTTGTTACTTTTGTTAGATTTTCATCTGTAGATTTTGATTCTCCAAAAGGGAATAGTCTACTAGTACTGACGAAAAAAGTAGGAAGAGGAATTCTCCCTGATTCTGTAATTCCTGTTTTACTATATACATCATTAGTAACTACTTCATTCTGTACCCCATCAAAACTCACAGTTCTTGGGACTAATTTTAAATACGGTTCATTAGGATGTGAAGTTCTTACTCTTTTAAAAATATCCATATTTTTATAGTTATACTTTAAAGTTACCTCATAATAATCATCAAACTTCCTTGCATCTCTATGTTCATCTTTACTTAAAATGAAATAATCTTTAAATTCTGGATGAAAATCCTTATTACTTAAGGTTTTAAAAGATTTTGTTCCAGATCCGTTTGCTATAATACCTAACAATGTTGATTTACCAATACCATTTGTGCCAGATATTAATGTTAAACGTGATGGAATTTCAAGAAAAAGTTCATTAAACTTACGGAATTTTTTAATGTTTATATTTTTTAACATAACTGCCTCCAATAAATAATAAAATCGTTCCTAAGATTTATTTTTAATTATCATTAAAAGGAGTGGGTAAGTTCCACTACTGAAAAATATAAATTTAGATTTTTAATTCACTGGTATAAGTGTAGCTGAGGTGGTAAGTTCAATCCAATATCCATCCGAACAATACTGGCAATCTATTGGTGTCTGCTATCGTTTTAAATACACCTTCCAATTCTCCCTCGTTTTTCTTCTTGCATAAACATACTCTCTTGAAAAACTACGGTTTTATTCAACCGGTACCAATATTATCGGAATCGTTGCTTCGATTTCCTCACCGTCTAAACCATCAAAAACAAAGCTTTCTATTGAATATTCGCTACCTTCCCCAAAAGTTTCAGCTACTTTGCTTATTCCGTTTGTTCCGCGAACAAAAATATTTCCTCTATAGCCATCTTGGGCACGGAGTTCATATCTCCCAGTAGGGATATCAGAGCCAAAATAATAGTATCCTGCACCAAGTTTATAAGGGTCTTCCCCAGTCTTTTTAATTTGAACGGTTAATGCATCTAATTCTTCTTTTTTCTTTTTGATATCTGTATCAAGAACGGCCAATTCAGTACCTTTATCGTTTATTTCATTGGTTAATGAATCGCGGTTATTAATAATTTCATTGGCTTCATCAATTATTTTCTTGTTTTGGTTAATTTCGTTTAAAACTTTATTTTTTTCATCAGTCACACTGACTAACTCCGTCCTTGTCTCATTAATTTTATTCTCTAAATCCTCTAATTCAGTATTTTTTGTTTTAATCTCTGTGGTAATTTGGTCATAACTCATTTTCTTATTATCAATTTTTACTTTTGCTACTGACTGACCTATTCCTAAGCCAATTAAAAAGAATATAATTGCACTTACAGTAATCAAAAACCATAATTTCTTATAGAATGGTGTTTCCAAAAAATTTCCCCCTCTGTTATGAAATTAAATCCATTCTAAACTACCTAATTTATTCTTTAATGTCGCAAAACCGTCCACTCTATGATGATATGTTAGTTCTAATCGATACCGTGCGAATTCTTCTGTAACAACAAAGTAATCCGCAATATCAGAAATAAGCACCGTCTCAGTAACTGCAGCTTGATAAATTTGTTTCAGAAATTTGAATGGCATAAGAAGATACGCTGCCATTCTTTTTGCCTGGTTCTCTTGCTTATTTATTAAATGCTTGTCTAAATGTAACTGAGAGGAATCATGAGAATAGCAGTGGCAAAATTCCTCTGCCAATAACAGTTTTTTCTCTATTGCGTTTAACCCTTCGGCAATGAAGATGGTTCCTCTACGGCCGCTGGACTTAAGAACTGAAAACGATTTTAGTTTATTAATAGATTCGTAATCTACATAAGTTTCTGTAAAATCAGGATGCAATGGCATTATCTTAATGCCATACTTCCAACATATTTCATACAAATCTATTTCATCTGGATAGCGATAGTTAAAATGGGACAATACATAGTTTGCACGTTCTTCCCAATAATCTTGTGTTGGTCTGATTATCTGTTGCTGCATAACTTACATCTCCATTAATCCTCAAATTCTCCAAATCCTTCTGGATCTTCTTCATCGTCATCTTCTAATAAAATCTTCTTCATTTTATACAATGTAATCAGTTCTTTAACCTTTTTTTCCGGATCAGAGGCTAAGTCGTGGAAAATGACTTTGTGTTTTTTTAGTTCCTCAAATACTTTATACTCATCTTCAGTTAACTTTATTTCTTTCCCTCCAACCGAAATTTGTTTCTCTTCATCGTCACCGGTAAGATAGGAAACCGTAACCCCAAATTTCTCTGCTAATTTTTTTAAATTTTCAACAGATGGTTGATTTCTTCCTTGCTCGTAATAGCCGTAACCACTTTCGGTCATCCCTAAATAATCAGCGACATTTTTTTGAGTTAATTTATTTCTTTTTCGTAGCATTCGTAATCTTTCAGATAATATTGACATGTTAATCTTCCTTTGTTTTCTTGGGTTTTTACTAATTATACAACTTGTAGTTGGGTTAAAAAATATTTCTAATTAAATACAACAAAAAATTGTATTTTGATATTGACTTACAACTTTTTGTTGGGTAAAATTAAAACAACAAAACGTTGGGAGGTGCGAAATGGTTCAGCGAAGAACTAAGCTTATTTCACTTAGAAAGAGTCATCACTATACTCAAAAATACGTTGTTGAACTTCTTAAAGAACAACATGATATCGAAATAACTGAGAGTTACTATGGCATGATTGAACAAGGTGTACGGACTCCTAGTTTGAGTGTCGCTTTGGCAATTACAGAGTTATTTAATGCAGATCCAAATGAAATTTTTTTTAAAGTAAAACCCAACGAAATATTGGGTGATGTAAATTCATCCAAGGAGGCGATTTAAATGGATTTAGAAACAGTTGCACTCCTAGCTGAAATAAAATACAAAATTTTAGAATCGGCAGTACTCATCAATAACGATTGCACAAAGGAAGAAGCATCGAAACTTTAGTAGAAGCAGTCAGAGCTATCGATGGTAGCATTCCAGAAAAAATTGAATATTGAACAAAGGAGTTGAACTAATGAATAAATTACAAGTATTTAACTTCAATCATAATCAAGTCCGTACCATTTTGCAGAATGGTGAACCATGGTTTGTTGCAAAGGATGTATGTGAAGTTTTGGAAATCGTTAATGTTAGTCGCACTCTTGATCGTTTGGATGAAGATGAAAAGGGTCTTCATACTGTGAATACCCTTGGAGGTGCGCAACAGTTATCAATCGTAAATGAACCAGGTCTATATTCTTTGATACTTACAAGTCGAAAATCGGAAGCCAAACAATTTAAAAGATGGATTACGCATGAAGTTATTCCTTCTATCAGAAAACACGGCGCGTATATGACACCTGAAAAGATTGAGGAAGTTCTTCTTAACCCAGATACTCTAATCAAACTAGCTACCAATCTTAAAGAGGAACAGCAAAAACGATTGGCAGCTGAGCATCTGATTGAGCAACAAAAACCGCTCGTAAGTTTTGCCGAATCATGTATGGCATCCGATAAAAGTTTGTTGATTCGAGAAGTGGCCAAACTCATTTCGAAACAAGGCATCTTGATAGGGGAAAAGAGACTCTTCCAAAAGTTGAGGGAATGGAAGTTAATCTTTTCGGGCAAGAACGAACCCTATCAAGAGTACATAGAGAGAGGCTATTTCGAGATTTCCCAAGGTATCAAAGAAAGTGAAAAAGGGTCCTTTACTTGGTTAACAATGAGAGTCACTCCAAAAGGACAAATGTATATTATTAACCGCCTCAAAAAAGAGCTGGGACAGAAGGCTGTTATCTAAGATGAGAGGGTTGTACTGCCTTCCCAATAGCATAGCAATATATTGAGGTGATCTGTATGGCAAAAAAAGAGAAAAAGAAATCACCGCTTTATGTAGGTAAAGAAACCTACGGAGATATGCCAATTGAAGAGGCGTTCAAAAAAGCATTGGAGCCATACTTCAACGGTGACAAACTGCTTAGCAAGAAAATTTCGTAGCCGATTTCGGCTGCCTTTTTGGACAGACAAGCTCTTTGTTGATCCAAGTCTACAAGTAAACGTTGTATATAAAAAGACAATTTTAAATACAAAAAGGGAGATGGAATTTACATGATTGGAGAGGCTCTTCGACATTTGCGAGGAGAAGAGGAGCTTACTCAAGAACAACTAGCATTTGACCTCAACGTGAGTAAGCAAATGGTATCGCACATGGAAACAGGTAGAAGGAAAATGCAAAAGGATATAGCAAAAGCAGCATTATCTACCTACGACGTACCAGAAGTAGCAATTGAACTTATTTATGAATTTAGTGGAGGTTACACTTCCCCTTTGTTTAACGGAAAAGCAATTGAACGTCATCGGTTAGCTCTAGAAGAATTTGCAATCCGAGAATCGAAGGAAGCTATTCGGATTTTGGAAGAGGTTAGCTTTATCAAACCTCCCGGCGAGACCACCTCGGATGAGAGGGAGAGAGTGGGAAGGGTAATTGATGAATTAATCGATGCAGAAGCAGCAATCAACAACTTAAAAGCCATTCTCGCTAAGGAATATAAAATCAGTTTAAAAAAACGGTATGACCTACGAAAACCATATTGGAAAGCGAAAGGATGGATTTAATAATGCTCGGAGCAAATTTTTTAATAGAGGACCAAGAAGCTGCTTTAAAAGAGTTAGTGTGTATCGCAGATTGCCTGCAACTAATGACGATGCGTATCCAAAAAGGACAATTCAATGCTGCAAGACTTCACATAGAAGATATTGATCGTTCACTACAAGAACTTGCTATCTTAAAAAACAATAGGTTGCAACGGAAAAGCGATATCGATGTTTTATTCGAGGAATTAAGTGATCTTGGGGTAGATGTGCATTACGTAAGTGTAGGAGAGCGAGGCTAACCAAATGAGTGAATTATATACAGTACTTATGTCTGTCATAGTCTTAAATGTTTGCATTAAATCCCTAGTAAAAAAAGAAAAGCAGTAGCCACCCTAGCTACCGCAAATCACAATCAAAATAAACTTACTTTTATTATACCTGATGGGCGTTAAGCCCGTCAACATTGGCAGAAAGGGATGATCCCCATATATAACCCCCTCCCGTTGCTTTCTGTCAATGTTGATGGTTTTAAACCATTAGAAAAAAGAAAGGAGAAAATAAGATGCCATTTTATCCAATGATCAATGAAGAAATACAAACTAGTCATTATGGTGTGGATTATTTTGGTCAAGAGGTACTAATCGGAGACGAAATCATGGTTTTAGATGATGAGTTTTTCTTAAAGGACGAGCTTTTATCTGAAACAGTGAAAGTTTTAGAATTAGCAGGCGCAACAACTACGATTGCACAATAAAAGACTCCCACCAGGCAAGGTATAGGAGTCTTAAACAAAATTAACATTTACCGTAATTGTAGCATAACGGTAACGATTCTGCAAAGGAGGAATGGGAAATATGGCAATGAATCAAAATGCCATTCACACGCTTAATATGAGTCGATTTGAATGGTTGCAAGAAAGAACAAAAGGCATTGGCGGTAGTGACGCAGGAATTATTCTTGGATTGAATAAGTATCGTACAGCTTTTGAATTATGGTTGGAAAAAACAGGACAAGTGGAACCACAGGAAATCGATAATGAAGCGATTTATTGGGGAAACCAGATGGAAAATGTAGTTGCAAAAGAGTTTGAAAGAAGAACTGGTAAGAAAGTTAGAAGAACCAATTATATGTATAACCATCCGGAATATTCCTTTATTAAGGCAAATGTGGATCGTGTGATTGTCGGTGAATCAGCGATTCTAGAATGTAAAACAGCGAGTGCTCATTTATACAAGGAATGGGCAGGCGAAGAAATACCAGCAACTTATTTAGTACAGGTTCAGCATTATCTTGGTGTCACTGGCAAAGAAAAAGCATATATCGCAGTCTTAATCGGTGGAAATCGATTTATATGGAAAGAGATTGAACGCGATGATGAATTAATCCATATGATTTTCGAAGCAGAAAAACACTTTTGGAATTATCATGTGGAACAAAACATTGCTCCAGCGTTAGATGGATCAAGTGCTGCTGAAAAGTATTTGAAAGAAAAATACGAACTAGCCGAGGCAAATAAAGAAGTTGTATTGCCAAGTGAGTATAAAGATTTGCTGCTTCAATACGAAAAGGTAAAACAGGATGAAAGTCTTATCAAAACGGCAAAGACAGAAATCGAAAACAAAATCAAAGCAGAGCTAAAAGATGCCGAAACAGGGATTATCGATTCGTATATCGTTACTTGGAAAAATCAGTTCCAAAATCGTGTAGATACCAAGGCATTGAAAGAAAAGTTTCCTGATATTTATCAGCAAGTCTTAAAAGAAACATCATTTCGGAAATTCGCAGTTAAGGAGGCTAAATAATGGCAACTAATGCAGCATTGAAAAATCAGTTATCTAACAAACAAGAAGGAGCACCAACAAAAGTATCTGCTCAATCGTTAGGTCTTAAAGCATTGCTAAGTACACCAACGATGAAAAAGAAATTTGATGAGGTTTTGGACAAGAAAGCACCTCAATTCATGGCATCACTACTTAATCTTTACAGTGGAGATCCTGGACTAAGAGAAGCAGAACCAATGAGTATTGTCTCGAGTGCCATGGTAGCAGCTTCATTAGATTTACCGATTGATAAAAATTTAGGATATGCGTGGATTGTTCCATTTTATGACAGCAAGAAGGGGTATAAAGCAGCACAATTCCAACTGGGATATAAAGGATACATCCAATTAGCACTCCGTACAGGTCAATATAAAGCCATAAACGTGATTGAAGTATACGAAGGCGAATTAAAGAGTTGGAATCGATTGACAGAGGAAATTGACCTAGATTTATCAGCAACAAAAAGCGATAAAGTCATTGGCTATTGTGGTTACTTCAAACTAGTAAACGGATTTGAAAAAGCTGTTTATTGGACTCGTGATCAAGTCGAGACTCACCGTATAAAACACAACAAAATGAAGGATAAAACAGCTTTAAACAATGTTTGGAAATCGGATTATGATGCAATGGCTATGAAAACAGTTCTTC
Organism: Perspicuibacillus lycopersici; assembly: GCF_025660475.1. Taxonomy (GTDB): domain Bacteria; phylum Bacillota; class Bacilli; order Bacillales; family Caldibacillaceae; genus Perspicuibacillus; species Perspicuibacillus lycopersici. Next base: position 602,819 of record NZ_JAOUSF010000003.1, on the reverse strand, counting down.
GGAACATGTTAGGTAAATGGGGAATTTTATCCATTGAAATGCAAAAAGCCATTTCCGAGGATGAAGCAGATCATGAATTAAAGGATATTACAGATGAAGCTTCCGAGGTTGCTGATGTTGATGTAATTGAAGCTGAGGCAGAACTTGTAACTGAACCAGAACAAACAGAGGTTTCATTCGATGAAGCTCAGTGACGTTCCTTATAAAGTCCTTCTCCCGGGTTGGATCTGGGAGGAGGCTAAAGATAGTAACCATTTTAAAAAGCTTGTACTTCAGTATATGCAGCGATATCCGCATTATTCCATAAAAAGTGTAAAAGGAAAATTTGCGATTTGTTATAGGAAGTAGGTGATACGATGCCCGGAAGTTACCCGTTTTACATGTATTCTGGAATACTTGAGCCCAAACACTACAAAAATATAGGTTCTGCATTATGGCTTTTTCTCTGGTGCATAAGTTCCACTACTAAAGAGATTGAGAAGGACGGAATAAACTGGGGCATTGTATTAGGGAATAAGCCTATGAAACTAGAGGAGTTTGCAAAAATATTTGAAGTAAGCGAAAGAACCATTCAACGATGGTTAAACGATTTAGAAAAATATCAATATATCAAAATTACAAGAGCACCTTATGGACTTATTTTAACCGTAAAAAATTCTAAGAAATTCAATAAAGAGAGAGATGACAAAAATGTCCACTCTCCAAGAGATACGACAAATATGTCGAGTCTGGACACGACAGAAATGTCTGGTCTCCACGACAAAAATGTCCACTCTAATAAAGATATAACAAAGATAAATAATAATACTACTACTGCTACTAAGAAATCAGATCCAATTGATTTGATTGCAGACCGATATACTGATTTGCGAACAATACAAGAAGGTAAGCCAACGTATCCTAAACCACAAGATTTCGAAGCAATCGCCCAGATAGTCGCCCAGGGAGTGCCGCCATCCCGAACTATCGAATTGCTTGAACAGTGTTTTAAGGTTTTTGAAGTTAGAAATCCTAAAGGCAAAATTAAGTCCTTTAGTTATTGCGTCGACTATATTACCGACCATTATCAAGCAGAACTAGCGAAAGAGGAAGCCAAGAAGCTAGCGAAAAGGAGGTTACCAGAAGATGGCAAAAACGATCGCAGACGTGCTAGCGGAACTGCGAAAGAAATCACAACTGATAACTCCATCACAGGAGGACAAGTTGGCAGACTCCGAAGAAAAGGAGTATGATTGCCCGAAATGTAAAGACGAGCTTGGGTATTTAAAGGGGACTTGGCCAAATGAAGTTTGGGTTCGATGTGAATGTATCGAGTGGAAAAGAATTCAAAAAATCATGAAGGCAAGTGAAATAACAGAAGAATTTAAAAAGCTTGGATTCCAGAACTTTTTGCTCGATGGAAAGCAGCAAGTAATAAAGGATGCATATGAATGCGCGATCGAGTATTTGCAAAAGTTCGAGAATATTAGACTTAATCGGAAAAATAGTATCGCTTTATTAGGTCAGCCAGGATCAGGGAAAACACATTTGCTTACGGCAATTGCAAATAATCTCATGCGAAAAAAATCGATTCCAGTTCTTTATTTTCCTTACGTCGAAGGGTTTAACGATTTGAAGGACGATTTCGACAAACTGGAAGAGAAATTGGAACGGATGAAAAACATAGATGTATTATTTATCGACGATTTATTCAAACCGGTGAAAGGAAAGCCAAGGGCAACAGAATGGCAAGTGGAGCAAACATACGCAGTTGTAAATCATCGATATTTGAATCATAAGCCTATCATGATTTCGTCTGAACTTACTGTAGACGAACTAGCAGAAATCGATGAGGCCTTAGGTACCCGAATTTACGAAATGTGTTCGGATTTCACGGTGGTAATTAAAGGCGATAGAAAACAATTGAATCATAGATTGGCAGGTGCATAGAATGTGTGAATTGTGTAACGGAACGCACGTAGTACATACACAGGATAATTTCACCTTTGGCTTTTTTACTTGTCCTATTTGCGGTCCAGCATCCGAAGAATTACTGGCAATGGAACGAAAGAAACGTCAGAAAAGGTATTTGGAAATGGAACAATATTTTATCCGAAACGGATGGATGGAAGGGGCAAATGGTTATGAGGGGAGTATACACGGCTCGCAACATGAAGCGAGATATGAAAACGCAAGCGGTTATCGATGAATTGGTAGGTTTAGGAATTACTGGCGACGGAGCAATTAGCTTACATGATTTGGATTATCGCACATTGAAACACATGTTGGTCATGGAAAGAATTCGGAGGGAGAGATAACCCATGAAAAAATGTAAGCAGTGCAATGGCAGAGGCTTCGTATTCGATAAGATTGGGGTTTGGACTGAAACAGGAATAAAAATTCAATGCACCAAGTGTTACGGAAAGGGCGTGAAGTAGTGAATTACGACCAATTACAACATGAAGTATTAACTGATGTTCATCTCGAAAGGTTAAGACAAAATCGAAAATGGGGCATACAACGGCATGATCAAGGTACCTGGTTAATGATTTTGGCAGAGGAATTTGGGGAAGTTGCTCAAGCAATGCAAAAGGCAAAGGGTTGGGGTAAACCAACCGATGCAAGTGATTTATACACGGAATTGATACATTTATCGGCAGTTGCGGTTGCAATCGCTGAACAAATCAAAGAAGAAGGTGCTGCTATTGAAATCGGTAATCATACGCAGATCAAGAAAATTTGAAGCAGAACAAGCGATTCTGGAACTAGAAAAGCGTGGATATGAAGTGGTTTTTCCGTTGACGGAACAAAATTACCAAGGGAAATATTTTAACACTGATAGATACAACCGCAAAATCTTTGTAGAAAATACGTTTAATAGCACTTGGATAGCGAAACTGAGGAAGGTGGAGTTATGAAATTAGGTCAGCTAGTAAGATTCAGAAAATGTCTGGTCAAAGGTCATGAGGGTGCGTCTTTTAATTACCTTACTCCAGAACAGGAAAAGGAACTAGAGGATACGTGTCAGTTAAGAATCAAAAAATTAGTTGAGCAGGAATTTGAAGAGTATAAATCAGGGATTGTTGTTGGGAAAAGAAGGGTTGGAATCGACCGTGTCCTTGAAGAAAGTCACGATATGGAGGGAAATTCTCTTGAATACTTCTTTGTATCAGATATGAATTTCGAAACAGTCTTTCTGGTCGCTTGCGATCTTAGGGGATTGTACAAAGTGAAGGACAGTGATTTGGAGGTAATCGGATGATTAAGTTCACTGTCTATGGGGAAGCCGTTGCTCAAGGCAGACCGAGGGCTACAACCGTAAATGGTCAAGTGAGGATGTATGATCCAAAGAAATCGAGTGATTTCAAAAAATATGTGAAGTTAGTAGCCTCCCAACATAAGCCTAAAGAAGTTTTGAAAGGCCCGATATCTATGAAGGTAGATATCTATAAACCTAGTTTAAAAAGCTTCAGCAAAAAGAAGATATTGGCAGCTGAACAAGGCGAATTAAGACCAACAACCAAGCCAGATGTAGACAACTATGTAAAAGGAATTAAGGACGCTTTAAAATCAGTCATTTGGAAAGATGATAGTCAAGTCGTGGAATTACATATAAGCAAGTGGTACAGCGAGAACCCACGAATTGAAATAGAAATTCAAGAAATCTAAGGGGGAACTAAAAGTGAATAAAATTATTGATTTAAACACATTCGCAGAAGGTGCACTGGCTGAAAGAGCCAATGTTGAGCTTCAAAAGATTTTAGAAAACATCGCGGATCCTAATACAGATCCAAAGAAAAAGAGAACGCTCACCATCACTATTAATTTAGCTGCAGATGATAAGAGAGACGTTGTTCTTACAAGCGTTGTTGCAAAATCAAAATTGGCTCCAGCTAAAGATATTCAAGCCAAACTTATTATGGATTTAGACTCACGAGGAAAGGTTACAGGAGCAGAATTAAAATCAGGTATTAAAGGCCAAACGTTCATAGACGTGGATACGGGAGAAATTTTAGACGATACAGGAAATCAGGTAGCAGTTGAAAACAAGATTATTAATTTTAAAAACAACTAATTTAATTGGGGGATAAAAAAATGATAAAAGAAGCGTTACAGTACATTGTTGGATTAGGAAATTTAGAAGTTCACTATGAAAATGGTCAAAGCTATTCAACTCAGCCGTTGCATTTATTGAAAGAACCAACAACGAATCCAATTGAAGTGAGAAGTTTATCCGGTTTGGTTGAATATCTTACATCTGAATTTGATACAGAAAGTCAGTTAATGGTCCATGTTAGCTCACCTACCGAAGTAGTTGCATTTAGTACCTTAAATTTAAATAAAAATCGAAATGAGTATATTCGAGCAACGGCATTGTTACCGTCATTCTCTTTCGATAGATTCTACGATGCGGAAGACTTTAATATCAAACTCCAATCCGCATTTGTTAAAAATGAAGATCGTGACATTATGTTAAAAGTAGTCGGAAATATCAGAGAAGAAAACGTAAAAACAGTCGGTGATGATGGCGTATCGCAAGCTGTCCAAGCAAAAGTAGGGGTTGCCACTGTCGCTACAGTCCAGGTACCTAACCCAGTTATTTTAAAACCATATAGAACATTTGTCGAAGTAGATCAACCTGAGAGTGACTTTATTTTCCGGATGCAAAACGGACCGCGAGCTGCATTATTCGAAGCAGATGGAGGAGCTTGGAAATTGCAGGCAATGAGAAACATCAAGGATTACCTAAACGCTGCATTAGAGCAAGAAATAGTAGAAGGAAAAGTAATCGTAATAGCTTAATAATTGCTTAATTGAGTGAGGGGCGTGCTTCGCCCCTGATTAAATCAATTTTTGGGGTGTTCGAATTGGAAAACGTATCAAAATACCGTAGTGGTCCACCACGGTTCGGGAAAAAACCTTACAAAGATAGTTGGGATCCGTCGGTGAAAACAACGAAACTCACATCAGATGAATTAGAGCAGCTACGTAACGGCAAACCAGTGGATGAAATATTGAAGGAGCGTGAGCAAGTGGATAAATCAAAAGCAAAAATCGCCCATTTTGAGAAAAATGTATCCAACGAGACTACTAATATTAAAAAAGCATTAACAAGCGAAAATGAGCCCAAAACAATCGAAATTGATACATCAAATACAAAGTACGAAACGAGATATTTAAATATTGATTATAAGCAAAGATTTGAAGAGTTATCTGCAAGTCATGAAAAGCTAGTGTATGAAGCCAAAGAGGCAGAGGAAAAGGTTGCTGCATTAGAACCGGAAGTAAATAACCTCAAACGAGAAGTTATAGATGCACATAAGCAGCTGGCTGGTTGGCAAGAGCGATTTGACCTGATGGAAGAAAACTTTAATGCTGCTCTTATTGATAAAGAACACGCAATAAATGAAACGGTATTTTTAGAAAATCAGTTAAGCAATGCCAGAAAAGAAATTCTTCGTTTAAACGAAGAAGTAAGCGCACTGAAAACCGAAGTAAAACCACTTAGAGAGTTTGCCTTTCTCAAACTGTCGAGGGATGTGAACAGTGCATGAATGTCGTGATTGTTGATGATCGTCCTGCTTGGATGCAAAAAGAAGATAGAGAGATGGCGTGTTTTTCACGCTGTCCTCTATACCGAAAATGTTCATCACGACATGGCTTCGAATGTAAAAGATTAGGCGGAGATAAAATCGCAAAAGTGGGGAAGTGAATTTTGATGGGATCCTCGTTAAGAAAACTAAAGCGTCAAATGAATCGGAAAAACAATATCGATCCGTTTGAATTTGGTGAGACAGTTTATAAAAAAGGATACGACGAGGGAGCAAGTGCTCAACGAGAGGCGGATGTTAAGCAGCTGGCGAAGGTGCTAGAGAAATTGGAGAAGGTTCCTGGTATAGGCGAAAAAACGGCGGATAAAGTACGGTTGTATTTTTTAGATAAGTTTGCGAAGTAGAAAGATATTGCGAAGTAAAAAAAGGATTTTGATTTAGCAATGCCTTAAATTAAAAGGAGGATATTAATGCTAACTAAAAGGGAAATCGAAAACTTGAAGAAATATTCATTTTTAGAATCAGGTCATCTGGCAAAGGTATATGAAACTGTTGATGGTAAGTTCAATGTTTGTCCTATTAAGTCCCCAAGGCATCATAGGGGCGACAAAATGATTAGTTGTGAACGTTTGTTAGCACAATTTGATACAAGAGAGGAAGCCGAAAAAGCTTTGATTGATATATGTGGCTACTCAAAAAGCTTTGTCGAATCTTTGAGATGATTATTACGCAATACGAACCAACTGCAAAGTAAGGGAGGAAAATAAATATGACATTGAAAGATATGAAAATATTCATTCCTGAAATACCAAAGGAGTGGACAAAGAGAACACGATCTGGACACACAAATATTTGGAATGATGATTTTTACAATACCGGATTACCAAAAGTTGAACTAGCTCCACCACAACGTGGCTTATATGCAGAACGCTTTGAAGATGGTTGGTATTGGGTGTGCGGATGTAGTAAGTGCTTAGAAAATGGCGAAAAGTGGTCTTATATCGTATGCGAAGAACATGATCGTTGCATTACTTGTGGAACTCATAGGAAAGACCTTACTGATATTCCTTGGGGACATCCAGACGGTTTTCAATGCAAACCTTGTCGTACAAAAGAGCATGAGGAACGTAAACAAGAAGCTTTACGATTAGCAAAAGAAAATGGTCATAATGAATGGGATTGTTTTCGTGAAGATAAAATTATCTGTCCAGCGTGTGCTTCGGAATGTTCTAGTGATGACATGTATGAATCTGAGGAACACGAAATAACTTGCCATGTTTGTGATACAGAATTTGTTGTTGAAATTGAGTACAAGCTACTATACACATCAGTTTTAAAAAAGTAATGCCATTTTGAAAAAAGTGTAGAAGAAAGGAGTTATTGCAATCGTGTTTCTCTATGATCCAAGAACGAATTTATCTACCCCTACTACTTATAAAGAATTGATTGGTTTAACAGGAAAAAAGCTTGGAAAAGTGACAGGATATAAAGCTGGAAGTATGCCGGTTGTTATGGTGGATTCGAAAACGTTGGAGATTATAGACGAGTTTCGTTCTGCAAGGGAAGCTGGACGAAAATGTAATTATAGCTATCAAGCAATTTTAGACCGGAGTAAGAATAAATATCCTTACAAAAATGAACCGTATGTGTTTATGTTCGAGAAAGATTATATAGAGCAATATGGAGCGTTAGAAATTTCATAAAAAAGCCAGGATCACTCCCGGCCATAATATACCGACAATTCCATTATAGCATGGGAGTGTTCCTGATGAAAACAGACGTAGAAAAAATGACAGCTGAAATTGATTTGACTGAAAACTCTTTGTATATCGTAAAGGATGGAAAAGTAACAAAAGTCCCAGCTATCCAGCATGGTGAAGATAAAATCGTTTGGAAAAATGGTGATGTTTTAGATTGGGTAAGAAGTGAAAGGGTGAGAGTTTAAATGGAAGACGATAAATATATTCTAATAGATTTGGAACAAACATTAGGTACTGGTGAAGTTCATTTTTGGAATCAAAATAGATTTGGTTATACAAAAATCCCTGGCGTAGCTGGGAAATTTGAGGTTAAAGAAGCAGCTACAATTGTTAGTAATGATCTTGATAATAATACAGTGGCTGTTCCAGTCAAGCAATTCAATACGATTCTTGAGAAGTATGGGGAAGTGATGAATTGACCGAGGTAGTAGAACTCAATTTTAATCTAGGTTTATGTGCTGTATGCAATAAGAATCCCGCAACACAGTTCTGCGATTACATCACTGAATATACCAATAATTTAATATTTGTAAGGGATTTTAAAACATTCAGCAAGGTAAATCGCAGAGGAGAACAATATGAAACTTGTGATTTACCAATGTGTAAAGATTGTGGATTCGAAATATCAAAGGACCATGATTTATGTCCACATCATTACAGTTTACATCTACAAAGAGAGTTACCAAATCCATTTCATCAAAAGCGCAGAACCCAAGCTAAAGGTTATTTAGCGGGTTTGGAAATTCAAGCTACATTTAAAAGATAGCGAAAAACTGTTCATTAATGAACCAAATATGAAGTAAGAGGAGAGTTGCAAAAATGAAAAAACCAAGAAAACGAGGAATAGAAAAAGCACAAAAAGAAATGGATAGATATGAGAATTGGAAGGAACATGTTGAAGCAGTTGGCGGAACTTTAATCAAATGTAAAGATGGTAAAGTTCGAGGGATTTTAAGGGGTGATTAATACACATTCCGAATCTAAAACTTAATAAAAAGTCCTTACGGAAGAACCGACGGACATCATTCTTTAGAGTAGCTTTACAGCTGCTTTAGAGCGTGGTGTCCTTTTTTATTTGCACAAAGGAGCTGAGAATATGAATCAATCATTAAATGATCAATTAAGAGAATGGTTGAAACAGCATCCAGAATTAACACCTAAGAAACCACCAACTATAAAAGAACAAGTAAAAGAATGGAAACAACAAGCCCGCGAGATTAAGGAGCACAGCAAGAAGAAAAAGAAACGAGATTTTGAGCAGAAACAGGGCAATTTCGAGAGCTTATCAGAATCAGATATTAAGTATCTCATGGGGTTATATCGACCAACGTACTCGAGAAAAAAAGGCGGAGCATTTAAACAACGATAGGAGGGATTCATAATGAATTGGGCAGATGAAATGATTTTAGAATATCAAGAGGGTAAAAGAGGATTAAAAAATCTAAAGAACCGGTTGAATTATGAGGACCCAAAAAATCGTGAGGATATGAAGCAAATTAACAGTATGATTGGAGATATGGATTTTGTGATTGAGTGGTTGGAAACTGGAAGGCAACCAGGTATGCGAAGAGGTGTAGATAAGAGAAGCACCTACCAAATCAAATACTTAGAAAATATGGATTTGATACCCGATATTTCGGAACAATTGAACGAAGAACGAAAACCGTTGTATTTATCAGATTCACAAAAGAGAATATTGTTAAACATTTTTTCCTCATTTTCGTTAAGGGAAAGACAATGTTATATTTTGTATACTGCACAAGGATTGAGCATGGCTGAAATTGCAGAAGAATTAGGGTTGAAGAAACGAACAGTTCAGCAATACATTGAACGCGCTAGAAAGAAAGTCAAAGAAAGAATGTCATGACGTACGAAAAGACGTACGAAGTTGGTATTGTTGAGTAGGAGTAATTTTATTACTCTATAAGAAATTTTTTACGAAGGTTTTTTATCTCCCTTTGTCGAAATGAGTAGATAAAGGGGGTGAATTTAATGGGAGTAAAAATAAGTGGTTTGGATGAATTTGATAAGTTTTTAAATGATTTACAGAAAAAAGCTAACGAGGCAAGTGGTGAAGTAAGTTTTCCTGAATTGTTTAATGATGATTTTATGAGAACTTACACTAAGTTAAATGACATCGAAGAGTTCTTCAATAAAAGCCCTTTTAAAATAGAGACCCAAGAGGACTTTGAAAATTTGGATGAAATTGAATTAAACAAATATGTTAAAGAGGTTACTAGTTTTTTAAGTTGGGAAGAAATGAAAGAAGAAGCTGGAACCTTATACATGAAGAAAAAATTAGGGTTTTAAAAACAAGCATCCTTCCTGGATGCTTTTTCTTTTGCTCCAAAACAACACAAATACTGCGGAGGTGGACGGTGATGTGATGTGGCTAGACCTAGAAATCCAAAACGAGAAGAAGCATTCGAAATATGGAAAAATAGCGATGGGAAGAAGAAATTAAAAGATATTGCTGGAGAATTAGAATTGTCCGATTCCCAAATTCGAAAATGGAAAAATGAAGATCAGTGGGATAAAAAATTAAAAAGTAACGTTACTAATTCGAAAAGTAACGTTACGAAACGAACACGGGGCGCACCTAAAGGAAATCAGAATGCAATTGGCAATGAAGGCGGAGCTCCTAAAGGAAATCAAAATGCAGTAACACATGGACTATTCTCAAAATACATCCCACCGGAAACTTTAGAATTGATGGGCATGTTAGAAGAAAAGAATCCTGCTGATTTAATTTGGGATCAAATCATGATTCAATATGCAGCGATCATTCGTGCTCAAAAAATCATGTTTGTAACTGATAAATACGAAATGATTAAGGAACTGAAAAAGGAAAAACAAAGCTCGTCCCAGTCTGGTAGTAGCTGGGAAGAAGAACACGAATTCCAATTTGCATGGGACCGACAAGCGACATTCTTGAATGCACAATCAAGAGCTATGTCAGAATTACGTAGTTTAATTAAACAGTTTAATGACCTAGCTCACGAAAATGATGAGCGCAGATTGAAACTTGAACAAATGAGCTTAAATATCGAAAAGACTAAAGCAGAAGTTAAAACACTTAGCAAGACCGAGGATAAAGGTCCTCTCAAAATTATCGTTGATTATGGTGATGAAGAATGACAGTAACAGCGGTAAAAGTTCAATTCAATCGCCATTTTAAAGAGATTAACCAATCACAAAAGCGGTACCGTGTGCTTAAAGGAAGTGCTGGATCTGGTAAATCCGTAAATATTGCACAGGATTTTATCATTAAGCTAAGTGATGAAAGATATAAAGGTGCCAATCTCCTTTGTGTACGTAAAGTTAACGAAACGAATAGAAACAGTACTTACGCAGAATTAACGGGAGCTATTAATAAAATATACGGTGCAAGAGCAGAAGAATTTTGGGAAATTCGACAGTCTCCCCTCACATTAAGGAGCCGCGTTACTGGTAACGAGGTTATTTTTCGTGGAGTGAATGATGCACGTGATCGTGAGAAATTAAAATCCATTACCTTCGCTCATGGGAAATTAACTTGGATATGGATTGAAGAAGCAACTGAGCTCCAAGAATCAGACGTTGATATCCTTGATGACCGTTTACGTGGGGAATTAGACAATCCGAATCTTTATTACCAAATTACGTTCACATTTAACCCAGTGTCAGCAACGCATTGGATTAAACGAAAATACTTCGATATTGTTAATCCGGATATCTTAACGCACCATTCGACTTATTTACAAAATAGGTTTATTGATAAAGCATATCACCGTCGGATGATGTTACGTAAGGAACAGGATCCAGAAGGATATGAAGTGTATGGTTTAGGTAACTGGGGCGAAATTGGAGGAGTTATCCTTAAAAATTATAAGGTTATGGAATTCGATACGTCATTCCATATGTTTGATTCGAAACATTACGCACAAGACTTTGGATTTAATCACGCGAATGCCATTTTGGAAGTCGGTGTAAAAGACGGAGATTTCTATGTTTGTGACGAAATTTACGTGCATGAGAAAGATACAAGTGAAATAATTGAGATAGCGAACAGACGAGGCTTAGACAAGTATTTAACCATGTACTGTGATTCTGCTGAGCCTGACCGTATTCAAATGTGGAACAATGCCGGTTATCGTGCTGTTGCCGTAGAAAAAGAGCCAGGAAGCGTGCAAGCGCAAATAGATTATTTAAAGCAAAGAATGATCTATATCCATCCGAATTGTGTAAATACCATAAAGGAAATACAACAGTGGTCCTGGAAGAAAGACAAAAAGACAGGTTTATATCTTGATGAGCCAGTGACAGTGTTTGACGATGCAATGGCTGCTCTTCGTTATTCAACGGAACCATTAAGAAAACCAGAATTAAATTGGTCTAGCGAGCGACCAAGAGGTTGGTGATAAACATGATAAAAAACGTTATATGTGATCGATGCAATAAAACTTTTGTTGTAACCAAGACAAGGAAGAAATTTTTTAAAGACGGGGATAAAGGTACCGTTGTATTTCACTATTTCGAGTGTCCCTTTTGTAAGGAACGGTATTCGTTCCATATAGAAAGTGATGAAATCAAACGATTAGTGAAAAAGCAAAAACGATTGAGAAATAAAATACCTGGCACAATTGATGAAAAACAGCTTGATAAGATCTACAAAGAAATGGATGATTTGAAAAACAAAATTAAGGCAATGAACGCAGAATATAAAGCTTTATTTAAGTTAGATAAAAGGTAGGTGAATCATTTGATACCGAGCAAAGTGAAAGTGGCTGGAATTGAATATCAAATAATTAAGAAGCCTTATGTGAAAATAGGTGAAGACAGAAATTATCGTGGGAAGTGTGATAGCAATTTAGGAAAAATCGAATTGGCAGAAGGGATGGGGCCAGATATAGAGGAGCAAATATTTGTCCATGAATTAGTTCATGCTTGCTTAGATCAGGCTGGTTATGATGAACATGATGAGGATCTAGTTAATAGGTTAGGTATTGTATTACATCAGGTTTTAAAAGATAACAAGTTAACTTTTTAAAGTTAAAAGTGCACTTATCAAATGAGATAAATGCACTTACAATCATTATTTACTTTTCAGTTCTAACACCTTTAAACTTCCCACCAGAAGTTTTTTGATCCATGAACTGACCATTTGATGTATTTCTTTTTATATAGTTACCGTTTGGACCTTTTAGTTGGCTACGACCTTTAACTGCACCATCACGATGGTTTTTCCCTGTATTACCTGCCATTGGACATACCTCCTTTCTTCATTGATAAATATAATACGAAAGTACTAGAACAAGAGATTCACTGAGAATAAAAAAACTATTTATGGGGGTGAACACATGACCATCCAATATGTAAAACAGAAATTCCCGCCTCCTCCTTTTGATGATCAGCTGGAAAATATTCTATATTTCCGGGAATTGTACGAAGGAAATCACGAAAATATTTTCGATATTACCTCTCTCAATCAGGACGCGATTGCAACGAAAAAAGAGTTGCGAAAGGTTCCGTATTATTCAAGACCAAGAGTTGAACAGAAAGTTAAAGCGTTAGAGTCAAATATTCGGTATGTCGTAGTCAATTTTTCTGCAGTTATCGCAGAGTTGCCAGCTGATTTAATCAATCGATCGCTAGGTAATATTTCCGCAGATACCGAAAATGACAATCAGCTGCTCGAATTTGTGGAGGCTGTTTCTAAAACATCCAAAATAAATCAAAATATCTGGTCAGCCGTGGTACAACATCAAGTGGATGGTGGTGTTGCTTATCGTATACGTCGCGATGCAAAAGGAACGTGGTTTGAATGGAAGCCAGCCGACCTCTACTTAGAACATGAAGATGGCTTAGGAGCAGACATCACTTGGAAAGAAAAGCGTGAGAAAAAAGAATATTTGCGTGTTGAACGTCAACGGATAGAAGGAGACAAGTTGTTTATTAAGCAGCTTGTTTTTTTAATTGATGGCGATACCGTAAAAGAAGAATTAGAAATCCGTGAATATGCTGCCCAATACAAATTGATTATTCCAGATGATCAAGTACTAGACGGTGTAAACGAACTCATGTGTGGATTTGTTCCGAATGATGAAACATTGCTAGTGCCTCGAGGGCGTTCAGCATTACGGAATGTTGATAAGATTCAAGAGGAAATTAACTGGACGATTACTCGTGACTCCATCGTTTTTGAGAAGCACGGCAAACCGAAATTAGCAATTCCTAGTGGACTATGGGATAGCGTGGCGAATAAGAACCATTCACACTATGGATCCCGTTTTGTACGAAATGCCGATCTCGAAGTCGTATCTTACGACGAAAAAAACGGTGCTGTTCCAATGTATATCGTTTGGGACGCAAAAACAGAGCAATCTTTTGAGCACGTAAAGCGATTAATCGAATACATGATGTCTGTTTCTAAAACGTCTCCTCAAGCTGCAGGTGTGAAGGACGGCAAAGGCGAATCAGCAATCGCATTGTTGTATTTATGGATCCAATCAGTTATTAAAGCCGAGGCTATCAAAGATAAATTTGATACGGCCATAAAAGAAGCGATTCGAAAATGCACCATTCTTGAAAATGCGCTTGGCGGTACCAATTTCGAAATTAAGGATCCGGTGGTTGAGTGGGCGGATATGCTGCCAAAAGCTGATTCTGAGAAAGATGATGAAGAAAGCACCAAGTATGAACGTGGTGTACAATCACTTGAAACAACGGTACGGAATCTTCATCCAGACTGGAGCGAGGATGCAATACAAGCTGAGGTTGATAAGATTTTGGAGGAAAAAGCTGTAAATAGTATGAATCCTACTTATACGCAACCGCCAAAAGCAAATGTCAATGATGAGGACGATGATGACGAATGATGGAGCTCATCAAGAAGTTTTTGGCACTGTTCTCCAAGGCTTCTAACAATATCATCAACAGAATTCGTAATATGACCAATCCCAATGAAGAAAATGAGATACTACAGCAAGTTGTTGAGATTCTAAACAAACTTGTGGAGAAATCCTCTAAACTTCTGCCAAGTATCATCAAAAAATCTTATAAAAATGGTTCAGAAGAAGCGATAAAGTCTTTATTGAACCAAGGGTTTTCCGATGGAGAAATCATCAAACCTATCAAATCTATTGTTCATCAAGATGCCATTCAAGCGATCATCAACGAAGCTTTTTATTCCATTCTCGAAGCAACAGACAATATGAGTGAGGACGTGAAAGGGCGGATTCGTGAGGTTGTTAAGACTGCTAACGAAAATGTTCTCCAAGGAATTAGTAGGAAGAGAGCCGTCCAAGACGCTGCTAAACTTCTAACGGAAAAAGATATTACTGGAATCGTAGACGCAGCTGGCAGACGGTGGCCAATTGATAAGTATATGGCAAACGTCATTCAGTACCATCAACGGAAAGCGCATGTTGAGGGATCAATTAATCGAATGATTGAAAATGACTTAGACTTGGTATATGTCAATTTTGTTGGCGTTACGTGTGAAAGGTGCGCACAGTATCAAGGTCGTGTCTATTCGTTGAGCGGGAAAGATAAGCGATTCCCTAAACTCGATGTAAGGCCGCCATATCATAGCCATTGTGTTCACAGTGTTTCAGCGTGGGTTGAGGACTATATGGACGAGGAAGAGATTCAGCAAGCGATAAAAGAATCTAACCGTCCTTTCACTGATAACCGAACAGAAGAGAACATTCGAGAGTACGAACGAATCCAACGAGAGAAATCAAAGCAAAACGAGACTCGCAAGCAATGGATAAGATACAAACAAAGGTTGCCTAATGATACTCCAGATTTAAAGATTTTTGCTAGTTTAAAAGCCAGGAATACTAAATCTTTTCAAGATTTACAGAACGACTATAGAAAAGTTGGGATGTACATTAAGGCAAAAGAAGATATTTTAGGAGGAAAATATCCTTTACGTGTTAATCCAAATAAGCAAAAAAGGCATATTGAAGGGACGTCAGAGTATCAAGATTATGTAAAAAAACTGGAGAAAAGGCAATTAAAACCTAGTATACTTAAGGTAGATGCAAATCAATTGGTGAAACAATATCATGGAACTGGACGTATAATAGTCACCAGTTCAAATCAACCTCCAAAGGAAGCTATAAAAGCAGATTATGTTGTAGGAATTTATTTTGATTCCACTATACAGCAATACATCCCTACAAAATCGGCAATGATAGTTTATTCTCGTACTGGAATCCATGTCTATCCGAAAGAAGATGATCTATATTGATGCTTGAAAAATTAAACTCGTTGAAAGGTAAAAAAGTTGAAATATTACTTAAAGAGGGTCGCCCCATTAGATGTATTCCTAAACAATATCTCGAAGAAGAGTACGAATCCTATTTGGTGGAACTTTTCGAAGAATCTGCAGGATTTCAAAAAGGAACATTAATGGAGTTAGAAGAGGAACAAATAAAAGAAATTCGTCCATTTTAAAAGTCACACGTTTGTGAAAAAACGTTGTGGCTTTTTGTTTTGCTTGAAAAATTTGCGAAGGAGCGGAGATATATGCCTGTAACTGGTGTTGTTAAACAATTCAGGGACGGTAAAGTAGTTGAATGCTCTTGAGGAAAGCAATGTTTGGAAGCTCATAATGGTCAACTTCCTGCTAAAAGGACGAAGAAGTATGGTTCAAATAAATATGAAATTGCCTTTTCACGTGCTGTAGGCGTTAAAGAACATCACGGAAAAATAAGAGCGACGGCTCTAAAACGGGAGGAAAGACATGAAAAAAATGATTTTAAAAATTCGTTTGTTGATTATTTCTATTTGGCTACTCTTTGCCGTTAAAAAAGAGGATAAGAAAATATTTAAACCTACTCGCCGATTAAATTTGCAATTCTTTGCGGATCCAGCTGATCCGCCAGCAGGTGGCGATCCACAAGACCCATCACCAGAGGATAAGAAATTTTCCCAGGACGAAGTAAACAAAATAGTCCAAGATAGATTATCTCGGGCGGAGAAAAAGGCGCAAAAAGAATTAGCGAAATCGATGGGATTTGAATCGGTAGAGGAAATGCAAGCAGCACTCAATAAGGACAAGGATAAGGACAAAAAACAAGACAAAGATAAAGATCCAGTCGATATTGAGAAGCTGCTAGAAGAAAAGCTGAAAGATGAGCGTCAAAAAACATTTAAAAGATTAGTAACATCCGAGGTTAAAGTGTTGGCGAATGAACTCGGGTTTGCAGATTGGGAAGATGCTTTGGCTCTTGCTGATTTATCCGAAGTAAAAGAGGATGAAAAAGGTAATATCGCAGGAGTGAAAGAAGCTCTCGAAGCGTTGGCAAAGAAAAAGCCGCACTTGTTAAAACAACAAAGTTCTAATGGAGTATTTGGCGCAGCCATCCCAAACAATGGCGGTGGGCAAGGTACTCAAAAGAACTTAGAAGAAATCAAAAAGATGGCTCAAAGCCGAGGAGTTACTCAAACACAAGCCTATAACCCATGGGCTTAAATCTAAAGGAGGAATAATTCATGCGTTTACAGCCAGTACAATTATTTGAAATGCAAGATCATTATGAAATTCTAGCAAGCTATGAAGTTATTCGTGAGGTTACAAATGGAATAACAATCGATGCTTCTACAGTTGCTGCAGTTGACGGAAAGAAAATCGTAAAAAAAGGAATGCCGATGGGTAAGTTATCCAATGGGAAATATGCTCCTTATAACCCAGACGGCACAGATGGTAGCCAAAACCCTACAGTTATCCTAAAACACACTTATGATGTTACTGATGGTGATGTTGTTGCAGCAGGATATGAAGTTGCGAAGGTTATTTCTGAGCGTATTCCAGTAGAAGTAGATGATACACTCAAAGGCAAAATGCCACAAATTATATTTGCTTAAATAAAAGCTATGTCAGTTGATGATGTAGCTTTTTTAATTACTTTAAAATTCGAAAGGATGATTTAAATGCCAGTAGAACTTTTATCATTAGAACAAGCATTATCGGGTGAAGAATTATTAGTTTATTCCCGTAATTTAGCAACACCGCAAACGTTTTTACATGAATTACTATTTCCTGCTCGCGAAACTTCTGAATTAACAGTGGATGTAGTTCGCGAAGGTTCCCGTCTCCCAGTAATGGCGCAAATTGCTGAATTAGGAACAGAAGTTGAATACGGTAGCCGCGAAGGGATGTCTGGTCAACGGATCAGTATCCCAAAAATCCAACGTGGACGTGCAATGGATGAAAAATTAGTACGTTTATTGCTCCAAGCTTCAAATGGTGGTTTACGTGCTGCCGAGATTTCTGAATTACGTCGTACGCAATTTGATGATGCAACATACGCTATTGACGCTATTAAAGCTAGAAAAGAGTGGATTGCCCTACAAGCTATTTCTACTGGTAAGGTAGCTTATACAGAAAGTGGAGTCCAATTCACGGTTGATTTTGGCTATACAGAAGACCAAAGACCAGTATTAAGTGGTACTGACAAATGGAGTGACACTGTTAACTCTAATCCAATTGACGATATACAGACTTGGTCAGGAAAGATGGCTGACAAAGGGATTGGATTAACTAGAGCTTTAGCTTCTCGACAAATCATTTCTTACTTATTGCAAAACTTAAACATTCGTCGTCAGTATTTTGGTAATCCAAGTGGATCCGCACAACCGCCTCAATTGAATCAAGCTCAATTGAATGAAGTGTTCGCTTCTCTTGGTCTACCGAAGATAGCGCAATATGACACACAAGCAAGGATAGAAAATAAAGCATTAGTGAATGGAAAATTGTCATTTAGTACAATTCGTATGGCTCCACAAGATCGTTTCATTATGCTTCCAGATGGTCCATTAGGTCACTATTTATGGGCTGAAACCACCGAAGAAATGATGAGTGACATTCAAGCAGAAAAAACAGATTCTAACGGTATTTTCGTCTTCCGCAAAATAAATGAACATCCAGTTCGCGTGGAAACTATCGGTGTGAACCTAGCATTCCCTTCGTTTGGATTTAATGATTCTGTAGTTTCTGCTAGTGTACTATAATATCAAGGGCGCCTTTATAGGTGCCTTTTTATAATCGAAAGGGTGATAAAAATGGACTTAAAAGTAAAAGGCCATGTTAAGCATAACGGAAAATGGTACAAACCTGGGCAAGAACTAAAAAAAATAAAGAACGAAGACGGTAACCGATTAGTGGATTTAGATGCTGCAGAAGAAATTGGTAAGTCAGAAGAACCAAAAGTAACGGAGTAGGTGATTGCGTTGCCTACAGTAGAAGATATAAATGCTTGGATCCAGGGAAATGTACTCGATACTAAGTCATGGGAAGATGCTAGTCGTAAAGAAGTAGCGCTAGTGCAAGCAGAACGAAATCTTAAACGCTGGTATCCAAATGCAGAATTGACTAACGAAATCATTAGTTACCAAGTCATTTGGGAGCTTCAAGGATTGGATCCCGTTCTTAAATACGGTAAACAAGGAATTAAAGCTATCAGTGAAGGGCAAGACCGCATTGATTATCTCGAACGTGACAAAGTTGCTCCAGAGGTGCGCGAAATTTTGGGTGTTCCTTTATATGAACTAGAAGAAATTGAGTCACCGGTCATTCTCGAAGGCGGTATCTTGTTATGAGTATATTCGGTTATCCTGCTGATATCATCCATAAATCAGCGATTTTGGATGAATGGAATCGTGTGACTGACTATAATTCAATACCTAAAAAAGCAAAAGTAGTCGAAGAACAAAAACTCATCAAAAATGATAAAGGCGAGGATGTTATCTCCATTGCTGAAATCCATCTTGAAGGAATACAAGACATTAAAACACAGGATTACTTTTTGTACACCAATGCTTTAGGCAAAGAAATTCGATACGACATCAAACATATCGAAATAAAAAAGAATATCGGTACCGACGATGTAAAGAAGGTAATTATCTATGGCTAAAGAGATATTTTCCATCGAGGGAATTGAAATCCTTTCGAAAAAGCTCGATAATCTTGAAAAAGAGATGGAAAAGCGGATTGATAAAGTATTAATTAAACTTGCACTGAAAGTCATTGCCGATGCGAAACGGTTAGCTCCCCTAGATTCAGGGGATTTAGAAGCAGCGTTAGTTGTAAGTGACGTAAAAAAAGAACTAAAGAGGAGATATATCGATTTTGGAACTAGTCCTGAAGTGGACCATTATGCTACTGTTCAGCATGAAGGCTTTCGCAAGACCAAAGACGGTAAAGTTATTTACATGTCGCCTGGCAATAAAACAGAGAGTAAGCCACACTATAAAGGATACGAACCCGGCAAAAAGTATTTAGAAAATGCCATTACATTGAACGAGCGATTAATCATTACAGAATTGAGAAAAGCACTCGCTTTTTGAGGTGAGTATTTATGACAGGAAAAGAATTAATTGAATATTTGAAGGGAAATGGATTTAAGGTTTTTCCAGATCCAAACGTTATGCCCGATGTTGAAGAGTCGCAATTGCCGGCTCTTTTTGTTTTTGGTACTGGAGGAAGAGAATCGGATGATGATTTGCCAATTGATTATCCCACATTCCAAATTATCGTGAAGGGCAAGAATTACAAATCCGATGTTACACAAATGGAAAAGACGGAGCAACTAGCAAAAAGTCTTATCAAATTGCTAGATAAAAAGATTGGTTATGTAATTGGCAACAACTACATCTACCACAGCAAAGCTATGCAATCGAATCCAATTCCTATTGGAATAGATACGTTGGATAGACCAGTATTTTCCACCAATTTTCGATTTAAGTTACAAGAAGGGAGATAGTTAAATGACAGTAAATGTTATCAACGTACCAATTGGACCTGCGATAGTAGAGGTTGGCGAAGAGAATCCAACCGTATTTGATATAACAAAGGGCGGTATTGTATTCGCGGCTAATTTTACAAAGCAAGATATCACGGTAGATCAATTTGGTGATACACCAGTTAAAGCTATTTTAAAGGGGGGTACTTGCCAATTAACAGTACCTTTTGCATTAAGCGATTTGAAAAAACTTAGTACTGTTACACCTGGAAGCAAATATCAAGAGGATGCTACGGATCCTGAAAATGTAAAAAAACGATTAAATGTATATGCGAAGGCCGGATATGATCTTTTGAAAGATGCAAAAAAAGTAGTGGTTAAACCGACTACTCCAGGAACTACACCTAACGACTACATCACGATTCCTTTAGGTGCACCATTACCTGAAATTAGCTGGACGTACAACTCGGACAATGAACGTGTAGCCAATATTGTATTTGCAGGTTATCCCGATACAGAAGGACTATTGTACTTCCTAGGAGATGAGGCGGTAATCTTTCCCAGTGAGTAAGGGGCATTTTATATCTTTATATCAATTTGTCCCCTGGTGGAAAAATTAAGGAGGGATAGAAATGTCTGGTATTTCTTATCGTGACCAATATATGTTAACCGATAAAGAGGGATATTTAATCCCTCAATATTGGGATGAAGATGCAGGTACCTATAGACCGTTAACCGATCCCAATAAAGGAAATTTTTTAAAAGAAACGAAAACTGAATCTGATGCAGTTGAGGGTGTACTAACATTCGAAGCAAATATTAATTACATTGAAATTTTAAACCGTGATGAAGAAAATGACGGGGTATTCACCGTAAATGGAATAGAAATTTATGTTCCTTCTGGTAAACCATTTTCTAAAACAGGTATCTTAGGTACGGTTGGTAAAACTGTGACTATCACTGGGTCTACGTCATATGTCGTAAATCAGTATGTGTAAGGAGTTTAATTATGGGCTACACAAACGATGGCAACCAAATTATACGAATTGATAATAACAAGGCATTGAAGGAAAAAATCGAGATACTTACCACGCAACAAAATAAAAAATCCGTGGTATTAGAGCATGGCGTGTCGGTGATTGATGCGGATGTTAATGGTCCGCTAGATTTAGAGATTTATGGTAGGACGTTAGTTAGTTTAGGAAATAGCATATTAGAACAAACGAAGAAATTTGTATTAGGGCAGAGAGGATATAAAGTAAAATTCATTGACGGTACTTTGTATAGCGAGGTTACCAAGTTCCAGCCACCTAGTTTAAATACCGTAGCTAATTTTATTGGAAAAGTACTAGGTAGCACTATTGAAAATCCTCATATACTTAAAAATAGGGGTTCTTCCACAACTTTGATTACACCCACAGATACTTCAGCGGTTGAATATGGATATGGTGCAATTCAATCAATTGATGGGACTACAATTGAAGCAAGTGGAAACGTAAATGGGGCTATTGCACAACAACTAATTTCTTTTAATATCATAGCAGAAATCGAAAGAAAAATAGGTACTGTACCGAAAAGTACGACCCTTGAAAAAATTCAATGGGTACAAGATAATGTGGAAAGGATAATTTTGTCTTGGTATGGATTTGGTTCCAGTCCTAATGGCAACAAGGCAAATTTAAAGTCTTTTAGAGTGGACAACAATTCTTGGCATAACTATACGCCAAGTCATACAAATTCTAATACAACACGTTTAGGGTATCCTATAGTTAACAGTGATTTAAGACTATTTATTAGCACGGACGGGTTCATAAATTTCTTAGCTTACGCTGAGCCTTCAGATGGTACTACACCTTCTGCCATTAACACAGACTATGTAGAACTACAAATCGAATTAAAACCAACTTGTGAATTTTACCGTCCATCCATTATTCGTGTGGCGAATTTTGAAGGGAAACAAAGATTAAGCACAATAGAAAATCCACATATGGCAAAAAATGCACCAAGCGGGACAACAGAATTATCCACACCTTCTTCTACGGCTTTAATCGAACAAGACGGGACTGGATATAAACAAATAAGCAGTCCTGATAGTCAATATTTAACTGTCCAGAGAACTGGTGTAGGTGATATTGCGCAAACTGTATTTTCATTTAATATTATTGAGGAAATAGAAAGACAAATAGGAAAAATACCAAAGGTAACATTGGTCGAAAAGATCCAATGGGCAAAAGAAAACACAGCAAGGGTAACATGTATTTGGGATGGGTATGGCAGAAGTGCTGGAGGATTTAAAGCTACTTTAGCAGCTTACAACTTTGACTATTCTTCATGGGATGGATTAATACAACATACAAATTCATCAGTTTATACTCTCTCAAGGGGGTTAAATATTTCATCAATATCTCGTGTTGATTCTAATGGCTTCGTCCATTTTATAGCCTATGCTGAACCATCTGATGGTGTGACTCCTTCTACAATATATACCGATTATGTAGAGTTAGAAATTGAATTAAAACCGAATGATGACCTTTACCATCCGAAAGTACCTCTCTATGAAGTGCTAGATGATGAATACACCAAAATATTAGTTGAATGGGATGAAAATGAAGTAATCAAACGTTATCCATCTGTTCAAGGTATGCAGCACCTACAAAATCCTTATGTAATGGTCGAAGGGGAAAACTTGATACCTCCATTTACCGATTCAAGATGGTCGGTACATGGGAACGCTAAACTTATCAGCCCGTATGAGATTGAGTTAAATCCAACTTCTCTTTACAATGTATCATTATTAAAACTCCCAATGATAAAAAATAGGACTTACTATTTTGATAAGGGAGATACCACAGAAGGGTCTCAATTTAGAATAGAAATTAAAGATTCTAGTGGTAATAATCTATTAGTCATTGGTAGCAGTTCCTACTTTACAGTACCAAGTAACGCATACGAGATGCTTATGAAGTTTCAAAATAATATAAGCGGACAGTCTTTTATTGGAAGGAATCCTATGCTCACAATAGGTGACCAACCAAAACCATTTGTACCTTACAATCCATCATATCTGTATGCTACAACAAAACTGGGGCAAATTGGAGCATACAAAGATGTACTATTTAAAGAAGATGGAAAGTGGAAGGTTCAAAAGTACATTGAAAAGAATAATGAACTAGATGGTACTTTGGAATGGTATCTAAATGTAGATTACAATGGATTCAAACGATTTGCTGTATCAAACTATTCCTCTGCTAGCTCAAACAATAGCAAGTCAAGAGTTATTGATTATAAAGGCAGAAGTTTAATAATGAATCCAAATGTTGATGCGGTAGATTCATTTTATCTACAAACTTCGAATGGATATTTGTATGTTACAGCTCTTGATAGTGAGACTGGTTTCCCTGAATCAGGCTACTCACCTTCAACAAGCGATATTCAACGTTACTTTAACGGTTGGAAATACGTAGACGGTCAAACATGGCAATCCGTTACTGGAAACGGACAAACAGCTACAGCGCAGCAAGCACTTGTTACCAAGCCGACAGACTATGTACCTTATAAACTATCATATGTTTTAGCTAATCCAGTAGTTGAGGAAGTACAAGTTGAAGGAGATTTGACGGTCAATGGTTTAACTCAAGTGGAAGTGGGTAGTGGGGTAGTTGTAAGGGAGAAGGTTACACCGGTGCTTTATAGTGGTAACTATTTTATCAACGAGAAAAACTTAGCCCAATCAATGTTGAAAAATAGGTTAATGAAATTCTTAAAAGTGTTTAAAGGACAAGTTGATGATACACCGAATTGGACATTTGGTCCTACCAACGCAAACGGTGCCGAAAAGGGTACATTAGTAGAATCAAAATTTGATTCGACAGCTGAATACACAGTAACCTATCTTGTGTTAGACCGCGACTCATTCACTGTCAACGCAACAGAAGTAAAAGCATTCTATGACTCGTCATTAAAATCAGTAATTGATAGTTTGGTAGTAGAACAGGCAGACACCAAAACTGAACAAACCATTTTATCAAAACAAATCTACGACATGCTTGTAAGATTAAAAGCACTGGAGGGATAGGAATGGAAGCTTTAGAAGAATATATTTTGAATGAAGTAGGTAAGACCCGCGAGGAGTTTGAGAAAGAGGTTGAGGCAAAGCGTGATGCCTCTCCTCTTAAAGCTCTCCAAGAGGAAAACGCAACTTTGCTTTATGATGCCATGATAAAAGATTTTAAAATTGAAACGCTTGAACAAGACCAGGCGAATTTAATGTATTTGGTCATGATGGGAGGAATGGAGTAATGGATTGGTACGGTACGATTAAACGTTATTACGATAAAGGTCTTTGGACAAAGAAAATGGTTGGTGACGCAGTTTACGTCGGTAAGATTACCACTGACCAGTATTTTGATATTACAGGCGAGGAATATGAAGTGCCTGATACAGTACCATTTTCTGTTGGGAATGTAGTGGATAAATAAGTAACACCGTAGAAGGATAAGCCTCCTTTTTGTCGAATTTAGTAGATAAAGGAGGGGTTTTAGTGGATGATAAAAAAAGATTGAGATTAAGTTACATTAAATATGGATTAAAAGAATCCAGAAAGAGATTAAAAAATAGTGTAAACTCTGGAAGGAGCGTGCCGATCAACGCGTCCTTGAGTGAAATATTGTTTTGGATTATTGCAATGGATGAATGGCATATAAAAAACAGAAATTTGGGAAATTCTTATAAAAAAAGAAGAAAAATAGAAATTGGTGGACAATATGTTCTAGGTTTAAGGCATGCTTATAATTCACTGAAGCATAATATGACATTTATTAAACCTATGCGAACGAAAAACCTCATAGAGTTTATTAAGAATAGTGAAATATATGCTGAAGACTATACTTCAGAAATATTATGGGTTAAAGTTGATAGAATGATAGATGAACATGATACGGAGTACAATATAAAGAATTATAAAAAGTATATAGAAGGAAAGGGTATTATACAAACAATCGATGGGGCAATTAACTTTCTAAATAAAGTAAATGGCGAGTTACAGTATCAATTTCATAGCACAAAATAAGAGTCTTATTTTTATATTTGTTGAGTCCTAAATCAAGGGCTTTTTTTAATGGAGGAAAAAATATGTTAGATAAACTTAAAAATGCCATGTCGAACGAAAATATAGCGTATTTAGGCGATAAAAAGGTCGAGATAAAGAAATTAACTCCAGTTCTTTGGAAAAAGTTATTCGCAACCATCGATCGCTTACCAGGTTTGGTCGTACAAGTGTTACTCGCACCAAAAGAAGATTTCTATAGTTATATTGTATCTGCTTCTGAGCTCGCTATGAAAGAAGTAGTGCAAGTAGTTGCCGTATTAAGCGATATCGATGAAGAATATATCGATAATCATGTGGGATTGGATGAACTTGTGGATTACTTAGTAAAAACAGTGAAAAAGAATAACTTTAAAGGCATTGTAAAAAACGTGAAGAGCCTTCTACCGGAAGTCCAAAAGACGGAAAAGTAGAAGGCTCTTCTATATCTACGGACGATTATTTGCAACATGCAGCTCGTGTATTAGGAGTCACACAAAAAGAAATTGAAAACGAATATTACATGGTTGATTTACCTGACATCTTAAAGGTGAAAACCAAAGAGCAAGCAGCGAGATTATTTGAACAAATTATGATTCGATTAGCAACCAATCAACGATTTATGCCGGATGATGAGTACAAACAATTTGTAGCTTCTATCATGCCGAATGAAAACAAAGCAGTAGAGAACCAGTTCAACCGTGAGAAATTTGAAGAATTAAGGATGTTGACGAATATGGGCGTTAACCGGAAGGGAGGGTAACGCATGGAAGATTTAGGATCCTTACGAGCGAGACTTTTGTTGGAATCTGAGAATTTCAAAAAGGGAATGAATGATGCTCGTAACGAATTAGAGAAAACTAGTTTCTCAGCAAAGACATTAGCAGATTCGATAAAAGGTGATTTTGATAGAATTCAATCGGCTGCAATGGTTTTAGGAGGAGCGATTGCAGGTGTTGTCGGAATATCGGCAAAAACAGCTATCGACTTCGAGAAACAAATGAGTCGTGTAAAGGCTATTTCTGGCGCTACACAAGAAGAGTTTAAAAGTTTAGAAGAGGCAGCACTAGATTTAGGAGCATCCACTTCTAAATCAGCTTCAGAGGTAGCAATTGGTATGGAAGACATGGCGGCAATGGGCTTTAACGTCAACGAAATCATTGCTGCAATGCCAGGGGTTATTAGTGCCGCAGAAGCTTCTGGAAGTGATTTAGCAACTACTGCAGGAATTGTAGCAGCTGCATTAAATTCATTTCAATTAGAAGCGTCTGATGCTAGCAGAGTAGCCGATGTGCTTGCGATGACCGCCAATGTGTCTGCTGCAAGTGTAGATGATATGGGATATGCGTTCAAATATACTGCCCCTATCGCAAACTCATTAGGGATCAGTATGGAAGAGGTTGCCGCAGCAATTGGTATTATGACGAACGCAGGTCTTGAAGGTTCTCAAGCAGGTACATCATTGAGACAAATCTTGTTATCTTTAAACAATCCAACAAAAGAACAAGCGGAATTAATGGAAGACTTGGGTTTTTCCATGAAAGACTCAGATGGTAAGGCTAAATCCTTGTCTAAAATTATTGGTGATTTAACCAAAGTTACTAAAGATAAAACTCAAGCAGATAAATTGGCAACAATAGCAACACTTGTTGGCACCGAGGCATCATCGGCAATGATTGCAATGATGGACCAAGGTGTAGATCAATTGGATGAGTTTACCGACTCCTTACAGAATTCGGAAGGTGCTTCTAAAGCCGCTGCAGATGTCATGATGGATAATGTTGCTGGAGCATACGAGGAATTTACAGGTGCTTTAGAAACGGCAGGAATTAAGTTAGGAAATGAATTTTTGCCATTGTTATCTGACGTCATTCATTGGGGAACAGGTGTAGTCGATACCTTATCGGAAATGGATTCTTCGACATTAAAAGCTGGACTAGCTTTTGGTGGAACCACTGCAGCAATTGCATTAGCAATCACGACAATTGGTAAATTAGCTGGTTCAATAAAAGGCTTATTTGTATCCATGGGTCCTGCTGGTTGGCTAATTGCGGGTGTATCTGTTTTGGGTGGTTTGATGGCTGCTGGAGCAGCATCGACTAAAAGTTTAGAAGAGAGAATTGGAGAATTAAGCCAAAAGTTCGAAGAAGCCGAAGCATTAGATAATAAAATTACCCAGTTTGATGAATTATCTAATAAGTCTAAGTTAACGAATGATGAGTTTGCTCGCATGGTTGACTTGAATGAAGCGATTAATTCATCTACAGATCCAACGAAAGTTCAGGAGTTGAAGGATGAATACGCGAAATTACAAGAGAATTCTGGTTTAACAAACGATGAACTACAAACCATGATAGATTTGAATGGAGATTTAATCGATACGGTTCCAGAAGCGACGGGAGTAATCACGGATCAAGGAAACAAAATTCTTGATACGACAGAGGCGTTAAAAGAATACAATGAGGAACAACGCAAAGAACTCCAAGCACAATTGGAACTGGAAAGAACTGCTGGTGCTTATGATTATTCTCAAAAACTTGAAGAACGTAAGGATAAGCTAGAAGAAATAAATAAAAAGAATGAGAAATTGGTAGAGTACCAGGAAAAAATCCATTATTGGGAAGACCAATTGAGGCAAGCTAACGAGGATTTAAATTATCTCCTTGAAAACAGAAGTATGTACACTGATGAAGAATATGAAGCTGCAAGAAGAAGAGTAAGGACACAAGAGGAAGGTCTTGAAAAAGCTAAAGAGGAGTTAAGTGAGCAAGGGAAAAAAGTACTGGAAGCTCAAAAAGAATTGGACACAATTAACGAAGAAATAAGTGGTTATGAGGTTATTCGGGAACAATTAGCCCAACTGTATTTAAAACAGGTGGATATTAACGCAGAAAAAGGCAATGAGCTGTATGCGATTGATCAGCAGATTAAAAAATTAGACGAGCAGAAAAAGAAACTAGAAGAAACAACTCCGATTGAAAAGAAAAACACCGATCAATACAAAGAACGTGTAAATCAAATCGATGAGCAAATCGATAAATTAGAGGATGTAAGGAGTCAAATTGAAGATTTAAATCGAGAAATGGGTAAACCCATTACCAAAGAATTTAGAATCAACGAAACTACTTACAAGACCATAATGACAACCGAATATAAAAGACGACAGGTAGATGTGGATGCGAATAATAGACCAAAATATCACACTGGAGGAGTTGTAACAAACAGAAAGATTCCAAAACTTCATACCGGTGGTTTTCCCTCGCAAGTTGTGGATGCGTTCGCTAATGCTCCAATGCATAACGAAATCGACATACGGGCGTTGCCTAGAGAAATGATTTTGACCGAAGCGCAGCAGGCAAATTTATTTAGATTGTTAGATGCTGGGCAAGTAAATCATTCCAATGCTCAACCACTAAACGACGAAATAGTGGTGGATCTCCTTAGAAATATCGCTTTAATTTTGTCAGATGGTTTAAATCCTACTGTGGTGTTTGACGCTCGAGATTTAGCCTATGCCATTGAACCTCATGTAACAGAAAAACAAGGGTTTAACACCAATCGAATGAATAGCTTTAATGGAGGTGCCTAGTGATGATAAAACAAAGCTTAGTATTTAACGGAATAACGAAGCCGTACTTAACGGTTCTTTCAAGAAAAAGAAGCTACTGGGCACCCATTAGCAGAAATTTGACATATGTAATTGGTCGCCCAGGCGCTTTGCTAAATCATACGAAAACGGATGTCAGAGTCGAAGAAGTAAGTGTTGAAATCTCGGCTGAAAGCGCACAAGAATTAAGGAAAATTGAAGAGGATTTAGCTGATTGGTTGATTCAGGAAGAGGAAAAAGAATTGATTTTTCCGGACGAGACAGACCGAACCTACTATGCATACATTGATGGGAGTTTTAACGCTAACGAAATCGTGTCGAAAGGTTACGGTACGCTTAAGTTTATTTGCTTAGATCCTTACAAGTATGGAGCGATTAAAGAAAGTCAAATATCTACAGATTCAGTAGTTATTGACTATAAAGGAACGGTGGAAGGAAAGCCTGTTTTTAGATTTAATGTGGAGGAGCCATTAACTAATATCGATGTTATTAGGGAAGATGATTATTTCTCAATTGGGGAACCGGCGGATGAAACAGACGTTGTGTATCCAGAGCGTACTAAAATGTTAGAGGACGAATTAGAAACTACAGTCGGTTGGGGAGATTCTCCCATGACTCCAGATAATGGAGTGAAAGCTGGTACCATGGTCAGCAATGGCGATGTGTTTTATGCTGCGAATTATGGAAATGGCTCCAACTGGCATGGTCCTATCTTAGCAAAGTCGTTGAGTGAGCCTATACAGGATTTTTGGATTAGAGCATATTTCGATGTGGATTGTAGAAAGAGTGATCAACGAGCCAGAAATGAAGTGTATTTGCTAGGAGAAAATGGGGCGATTATTGGAAAATTAGCCGCCGCGATAAACAATAGTGGCTTAAATGTGGACGCAGGTTGCCACATTCGAAATGTGGACAAGTCAAGATGGGTACTAAGTGAAAATGGATTTACGAAGTCTAAGTTTTTGGGTTATGTCACTTTAGAAAGACGTGGTACTCAATTTAAAGCAGAATACGGTTATGACGCATTTGTTGACGGCAAGCATGTAAAGTACCCACAAAAAGAAGTGCTATTTCAAGACATCGAAAATAGTTATCAGCAAAAAGTTGCTGCCGTTGCCATATTTGTTTCCAAGTGGGGAACGTTAGCAAGTCCTTATAAGTCAACTGTACGATCCGTTTATGTCCATCGACTCAACAACGATGCAGGAATTCCATATATAGTCGACGAAGGGGACGAAGTCGTACTCGATTTCGAGCGAGAATTAATAGAAATTAATGGCGAACCTAGAACCGATTTAAAGGACTTTGGTGGAAATTACTTTGGTCTGAAAAAGGGAAATAATACGATTGTCATTAACCCTAGCGGGCTAACAGGAACAGTCAAATGGAGGGAACGGTTTAGATGATTCATATTCTTGATAAACAAACCGATGCCATTCTCACATTTTTAAAAAGCGAAGTAATTGAAGCTGTTCACGAAGAGGATATAAAGTACGTAGAAACCTTTGATTTTGCGGTTGTCATGAATGATAAAGCCAAATATGTACAAGGGAGAAACAGAGTCGTTATTCAAGCGGATGATGGCTCTTTCCACGAGTTTATTATTAGGCAGCACGAGAAAATTAGAAACGGGGTAAGAGGCTATAGTGATGCCTCTTTTTTAGATTTAGATAAGCAAAAAATCATTTCGCCAGTAGATTTAAATGGGCAAACCGTAATAAGTGCCGCCGATTTTGTTTTAACAGGTACCGAATGGCAAGTTGGTGAAGTGGAATATGCAGGAATTAGAAGTATTACTTTCGACAACCAAATGGGTGCTTTTCAGGCACTAAAAAGGATTGCCTCTATATTTGGACTGGAAATGCGGTTTCGTGTAGAAATTAAAGGAAACAAAATCGTAGGTCGTTATGTAGACTTTTTTGTACGTAGAGGACAGTTCCGTGGGAAAGAGGTCACTTTTGGAAAAGATCTCATCGATATTACTCGAATCGAGAAGAACGATGTAGTTACCGCACTATATTGCGTGGGACCTGAAAGGCTAGATGGAACACGATTAACAACTACTGTAGTGGATAACGAAGCTCTACAGCGGTGGGGAAGAAATGGAAAACATCTTTGGGCTATCTATGAGCCAGAATCCTACGAACCAGATATGACATTGGAGCGATTAACGACACTTGGAGAGCAAGAATTAGCAAAACGGATTAATAGTGTTGTGCAGTATGAAACAACGCAATCCGCGTTAGACAAAGTACCTGGTTTAGGGCACGAAAAAGTTTATTTTACGGATACCATTCGAGTAAAGGACACATCGTTTGTACCACCCTTATATCTGGAAGCGAGGGCAATTCGTGTAAAAAGGGACCTTTTGAATCCTTCGCAGAAGAATTATATTTTAGGAGAGTTTATTGAGTACTCGGAGGAAGACGTCCGAAAACGATTTAAAGAACTCCAAAATTTATATGGAACCAAAATCATTAAAAGTCCTACGGAACCGAAAGGAAAATTTGAAGCCATTTGGATTAAAACTGGTGTGGTACCGGAAATCGGGCATACCTGGGATGGCAACAAATGGACAAAACTTACTCCTACAGACGCGATGGAAGTAGGGGCAGAAACACCCGAAGGGGCACAAGAAAAAGCAATCCTAGCGGAAAATAATGCAAAATCACACGCAGATATAGTTGCCGTTGCTGCAGAAGGTAGTGCAAAGACTTTTGCTTTAAACGAGGCAGACAAAGCAAGATTAGCGGCTATTGCCGCAGCAGCAACAGACACGGAATCAAAAGTGCGTACGGCAAAAACTGCTCTAGAAGAGAGTATAGCAGAAAAAGCTGATGCAACTAATACGTACACCAAAATCGAAGTGGATAATGCTTTAGAGTCGAAAGTCAGCGTAACGAAATTTACAACCGATATGCAAGGAGTTATATCTGACATAGAAATTCACGAAAACAGAATAGCGCTAACGGAAGAGGGATTACTTTCGAAAGTGTCTAGTACCACATACAATCAAAAGATCTATGAGATTGAAACCAATATTGGATCTAAAGCAGACACGAGCAAAGTAACAGCAATAGAAACCAGATTATCTACTGCGGAAACAAATATTTCGCAAACGAATACCGCAATCGAGTTAAAGGCAAATAAAACGGATGTTTACACCAAGACAGAAGTTAACAGTGCGTTAGGTAGTAAAGCCGATAACTCAGCTGTCATGGCTATTGAGGAACGTGTAGATACAGCAGAAGCAACCATCACTGCGCAAGCTGGAGAAATAAGATTAAAAGCCAATGCTACGAGTGTGTATACAAAATCCGAAACGGACACCAAGTTAAATTCGAAGGCGGATCAATCATCACTGGATACTGCCAACGGAAAAATTTCGATTTTAACCACTAGAATTACAACGGCAGAAAGCGAACTGGAAATCCAGGCAGATCAAATTGCGTCGAAGGTATCCCAAACAACGTACGATGTGGATATTCCGAATTTAAAAACACGCATGGAAAGTGCAGAATCTAGTATCGTGCAGCAAGCTGATTCAATTGAAAGCAAAGTTTCAAAAACCGATTTTAACGGAAATACTATTGCGTCGCTAATCAACCAAACTGCTACGAGTGTACAAATAAGTGCAGCAAAGATTTCCTTATCGGGAGATGTTGAAATTATTAACGGCAGAGCTGTTATTTCCGATTTATCCGCAAATAAAATTACTACCGGTATATTAGGAGCAAGTAACGGTGACTCCTCCATTAATTTGGATACGGGAGCATTTACATTGCATGGATCGTTTGACCGAGAATTTTCTGGCGGAGTAGCATCTTATGAAGCTGTAACCGAGTCGTATAACGGAGCGTTACGTTCCCGGTTGGTCAGTAAAACTTATGGAACCACTAAAATGACCAATGTTACACGTTGGTTGGTGTTATCGGATAAGACTGTATCCACTCAACGGGAAGTACATTCCGGTGCACCAGATTACAAGGGTGCTAGATTTATAGACTTTTTTGCCGATGAATCTAGGACAAGCGACGTAATCGGACAAGGGATGCACATATATTCGGGGCAAAATTTAAGAATGCAAGCTGGCTATAACATAGATATCATCACTCCGAACGCGAATTTTACGACAATCAACGGTGGTGGTTTAGCAGTTGAAGCAGACGGTACTATTTTGGCACTAAGAAGAAAAACAGCATTTACTGCTTCAAGTGGTGCTATGCTTGCGTTTCAAAGCGCAGACTCTAATTGGCAAGGTGCTATTGGAATTCCAAATGACGGACGAAGCATGCATATCACTACGTATTACGGAGGATATATATTCTTGCGTACGGGAACGGAAGTACGTGCCGTAAATGTAGATGCGAATGCTTATGTACCGTTGCGTGCAGCATCATTTCCAACAGGTTCCTTAGAAGAATATAAACAGGATATCAAACGATGGGATCAATCAGCGTTAGATTTGATACGAAATTCTACTATATACGAATACCGTTTAAAGGAAGAAGTCAAACAAGGGATTAATAAAGTTCGCCAAGGATTAGTCATTGGAAAAGGCTATAACACACCATCGGGAGTGATAGATGGCGACGGGGTCGAGCAGTATTTGATGAACAGTTGGTCTTGGAAAGCCATACAGGAATTAGATGCAAATGCCGTCAAAGTAAACGATGAAGTGGAATGGTTAAAGCTTGAGAATCAATATTTAAAACAAAAAGTAACTTCATTAGAAGCAAAAATAATGGAACTGGAGGCAAAAGTCGCATGAAAGTAGAATTAGAAAATCGTAAATTAGAGCAGGCTGCAAACCTGCTTTTTCATTTGGCATTGAAAGGAAAACAATCCAGACACCGCACGAAGTTCATCAAACTATTGCAAGCAAGAATCGAAGAAGTAGAAGAGCAACGTATTCAGCTCGCAAAGGAACACAGCAATCTTGATGAAGAGGGTAATCCGATTGTCAAAAATAATAAATTTGATATTAAAGATTTGGACGCATTTAGCAAAGATTTAGAAGAGCTTTACGACGAAAAAATGGTTATTGAAGGCGGAGATTACACCAGTATGCTGAAAACACTGAAAGAAGTCTTATTAACTTGTGAAGTGGAATTCAGCGGTAAAGAAGCCGTTTTATATGACTATCTTTGCGAACAATTTGAAGGAGGTGAAAATGAGTGAATATCCAAATAACAAACGTTAATATGCGCTATGCCGAAGGAGCATTGGAAAGCGTTCAAGTATTTTTTAATGGACAAGACCAGGAGCGCACGATAAGTATTAGTGGGTATGTCCCGTTAGCTGCAGAAGAATATGTTGGTAACGAATCGGTTACTGCTTTAACAGGATTAATTAAACAATCTGTTTCTGAGAGGTTATTAGAAACTCCAGCTGAGGTGTAGTCTATGGATACAAACTTAATTCAATATTTTGTTACACAAGGGCCGTTTGCGGTCCTTTTTGTATGGCTGTTTTGGTCTAGTCGAAAAGAAAGCCAAGATAGAGAGCAAAAGCTTTACCAAACGATTGATGATCAAAATGAGATTTTAAAAAACTTTAGTAGCAAGTACGACATTGTCATAAATAAATTAGACGATATCGAAGAGCGATTACCACCAAAATAGGTAGTCGCTTTTTTATATAAAAAATTTTTAAAAAAAAGGAGAGATTTGTAGATGGAGATTTTAGTAGATTACGTAGTGATTTTAGTTGCAGCTATTTGTTTATGTGTTGGCTACATCATTAAAAACAGCTTAGATTTTGTGCCGAACAAGTATATCCCGTTGGTTATGGGTGTGCTTGGGGTTTTACTTAACGTTTGGTTAAATGCATGGTTATTGACCCCACAGATTTTGCTCGGTGGACTAGCGAGCGGATTAGCCAGCACAGGGGCATTTGAGTTAGTTAAAAATTTTAAACAGGGAGATGTTGAGTAATGGTTAAAATTTTTATTGATCCAGGGCATGAAGGTAGAAAGGCTGGTTATGATCCGGGAGCTGTTGGCAATGGTTTGTACGAATGCGACTTAACGCTTAAAATTGCACTTAAAATGAAAGAGAAGTTATCGAAATATCAGGGGGTAGAAGTTAAATTAAGTCGTGAATCTGAGAAGAAATTATCGCTTAAACAACGTACTGATATGGCAAATGCTTGGGGAGCCGATTACTTAATCTCAGTCCATATTAACGCTGGCGGTGGCACAGGCTTCGAATCCTATACTTACAATGGATCTTATTCCGGCAAACAAGAAACAAACCGCAAACGTGCTATTGTGCACGCAGAAGTAATGAAATCTCTTGGCAAGGATGTCAAAAATCGCGGAGAAAAAGAAAATAATTTCCATATGGTTCGAGAATGTAAAGCAGAAGCTATGCTCTCTGAAAATCTATTTATCGATACTAAAGCAGATGCAGATAAGCTAAAACAAGATAGCTTTCTTGATAAAATCGCGCAAGGTCACGTAAACGGACTTGTAATCGTGTATAACCTAGAGAAAAAGACAGCGCCATCTAAGCAAAAAGAAGAACCTGTAGCTTCCGGAGAAACATATAAAATTAAAAAAGGTGATACTTTCTGGGGAATCGAAGAGGCTTTAAAAATTGCCCATGGGACGCTGCAAAAATTGAATCCTACAGTTGACCCTAACAAACTACAAGTTGGACAAGTCATCAAAATTAGTGGCAGCTCAGCGGAATATTACACGATCAAAAAAGGAGATACGTTCTGGGAATTGGAAAACAAATTTAAGCTAACGCACGGCACATTACAAAAGTTGAATCCGAAAGTAGATCCTAATAAATTGCAATTAGGTCAAAAAATTCGAATCAAGTAACCAAATTAAAAACAGCTCCAATTAATATTGGGGCCGTTTTTCTAACAAAGCTAGTAATTCACGACAATCTTGGTCAATCTCAATTTCATTATATATAAAAAATTTTGCAATTAGTTGAGAATTAATAGTTTCAGGGATAATCCCCATTGGAACTGAATTAAATGATTCGCATTTATAGACATATTTCAAATCCACTATAGACGGTGCCTTAAGACCAGAAGATTTTTTTAATGTAAAATACCTTGAAGGTTCTTTTGTATAATGATGTATTTGGCTAGATAATGTAAAAAAATATAAATAATCATCATCAAAACCGAAATTAATTGGAAATAGTATAGGGTGGCCATGGGTTCTAAAATCAATTTGATTGCTTTGTTTAAAACGAATGTTCTTCTTCATAACTATTGACCCTTTTTCGTAGAACATCTAATAAATCACCATTTCACCTTGGTCGTCTTTATAAACAAAATATTTTTCTCCCTTAACATCTTCGCCAATTTCCCATAAATTCCTTATATCATTATCATCTAAATAAGTTTCAAGTCTGTTATAGACAAATATATTACCGTTTATTTTTTCGGCAAACTCATGCGTAAAATCATAGTCTTCATAAAGATTAAATAAGTCTTTTAGTGGTTTGTAATATTCGTGAATTTTTTCTTGAGAAATTACAGGATTTTGTCTATTCGTGGCCAGATCTTTTAGCTCTAACCACGGTTCTTCAGAATGTGTCAATTCAACTAATTGAGTACCTGTTTGAGTACCATAAATATGATTCACTATCTGTAATATTTTTCGAGTTTGATTATTCAATTCATAATCATCAGGAAGAGATTTAACCCTTTCTGAAAAATTATTATGTCTGTACTCAATAAACATTTCTTTAACTACTGGCCCGTTTTCCCAGGCTTCAATTTTTTCCTCAAATAATGGTTTATCAGTTACTGCAAGATTCATTGCTTGTGCATAATATAGTAACTTTTGTAATTTAAGATGACCATTAAATGATGCGTTGGCTGCATCGGTATTATTTTCAATAAACCATCTGCTTATGGTACGAACATCATAACACACAGTCCAACACCTCCCCTTAATAAAACGATATCTCGAAATAAATAAATACATAATATTTTATTTTCTGATAATTTACCCATTTCTAATCAAATCATATCATTAATTAAGAATATTTTCTAGTAGATTCTAAAAAAATCTAATAAGCTATTATTAAAGTTTCAAAACATCAACTAGGAAATTTTAGTTAACGATGTTTTTCCGCATCCATACTACTAATAAATGGACTTTCTTCATGGCAATTTCCATTGTTAGTAATCTGCTCATACAAATCACCTTCCAATTATTTGGTTATTCAAAATGAATGAGCTTTTCCTTTAAAAATTGAGGACTATTCTGTTTTTTTTACTTGAAAAGAGAACGAACGTTTGTGTATAATAAGAACAAAGGTTCGTATGTATGAGGTGATAATCGATGAATAGTCTGTTTTTGCGAGCAATAGAAAATGGAGAAAAGTTGGAGATGATTTATCAATCGGATAAAGGAATACTGACACAACGAATCATCGGTGTTAGGAAGATAGGTAAAGAATACATCCAGGCATATTGCTATACAAAGCACCAGATAAGGACATTTAAAATAAACAATATATTATCGATTGCACCAATTAGACATAAAAGAGGAGCGTAGGAAATGTTCTATTATGAAGAAGAACACATATCAAGAGCGGATCGTATGAAAAAACAAGAAGAAGAAATTTATACTATCATCAAGGACTTTATTATGAAGAACAAATATTCGCCTTCTATTTTAGAAATCACTAAGAAATCAAGCGTTGCCTCCAAAAGTACGGTATTTGCATATATGCACAGATTAAAAAATAAAGGGTTAATCGACTGGAAACCTGGTACACCACGTTCCATTTCGTTAACCACATTAACAGAAAAAGCTCAATAACGAGCTTTTTTATTTTTTGTTATCTTCTCACCCATATCTCCCTAAAGTCTAGATCCAATTCCTCGCAAATTTTATAAAGAACACGAAACGAAGGACCCGACTTACTGTTAGTTAAAGAGCTCATTGCTCCCTCGCTAATTCCTATTTTTTTAGCAAATTCACCTTGCCCTATTTCTCTTTCTGCAAAAATTACTTTTAACCTACACTTAAATTCTTTCTCAAATTCCATCTTATCCACCTCAATTTTATAATTTCTTCATTACTATCTTTAATTCCTTCAAATTTTTTTTAGTGGACAAGATATATTGAACAAGCAGTGTGGAATATTCTTTTACCAATACTGTAAGAGAAATAGCAAAGGAATGTTCCAAACTTCAATATATAGCGGATATAACAGCCCTAAGAACATTCCAAACAATTGAAACTATTTACTACGTAAATATTATTCGGAAGTGGCGATGATGAAAGGTATAACGGTTGGTGATACTAATGATTTTTGAAGCAGTTTCAACCATTGCAGCTGCTGGGCTGGCTGGTTATTCTTATCTCAAATCTAAAGGAACGGGTACAAGTGATTCGGATAAAATTCAAAAAATCTTCGCAAATGCCGAGTGGCAAGGAAAAAAAGGAGAATCTATTCGATTGCAGCGCAAACAAAAATTTGAAGGTGGGTATGAGTATGTGTACCAACTACCATTAGGTTTTGATCGTAAAAAAATTGAAGAAAAGAAATACATCTTGGAAGATGGGTTAAATGTCCGTAATCAATCATTCGAAATCAATTTTTCTGATTTAAAAGATTTGAAGTTTAATAAAACGATAGTTAGCCAGTTAAAAAACTTAATAAAAACTAAACGAAAGAAAAAGGAAATTGAAGTATCGTTTGATGGGATGTTGAAAATAAAGATTTATGATGAACCAATGCCAAACATTATTGAATGGAGGGAAAGTTTATTAATACCTAATTCTTGGTCCGTACCGATTGGCATAACACGTAAAGGAGATATCGTAAGACATGACTTCGATAATTCTAAACATTTGATTGTAGCAGGAGCGACTGGATATGGAAAAAGTGTAATTCTAAAACTTATTGTAACTACTTTGATTAGGCAACAGCCTGAAACTGTAACACTATCACTCATTGATTTAAAAGGAGGCTCTGCCTTTCATCGTTTTAAAGATTGTAAGCAACGGAAGCACTACTCTAGAGATCCTGAAACGGCTGAGCAAGTATTAAAAGAAGTCCAAAATAAGATGAACCACTCCTTTTTGAAAGTTGTAGACAAAGGCTACGAAGATGTGAAAGAAGCCGGAATAAAAGAAAGACATTTTATAATAATCGACGAGGCTGCCGATCTATCCGATTTTCCTGAATCAATGAAAATCATAACGGATATCGCACGACGAGGTAGATCGGCGGGATACTACCTAATATTTTGTACTCAATATCCAACCGCCCAAGTTATCCCATCGCAGACTAAAAGAAATATTATCGCAAGATTGTGTTATGTAGTGGATACAGAAACTGCTTCACGTGTAGTGCTAGATGAAGGCGGGGCGGAACAATTACACGATTTACCTGGAAGAGGGATTTATAAAGCTGGCCCTAAACGGTATACATTACAATCTCCATTCATTTCCAATAAACAGATTGCTAGTATAATAGCACCCTATATTATGGAGAATCCAAAGGATGGTGGCGATGGACAAAAGAGCAGCGAAACAACAAAGAATCGAAAACATTCTCTTATCCTTGAAGAAGTTTGATTATTTAACCAGAAAACAAATTCAAACGATCCACAATTTAAAAGGGGATAGAAATGCAAATCGAATATTAAATGATATGGAACGTTATCTGCATTCCTTTAGACACGGTTTAGAAAAGGTATATTATTTGTCAAAGGATGGACGTGAAAGAGTTAAATGTGACATCATAAGAAAGAAAACACCACAAGTACAACATTTTTTATTGAGAAATCAATTATGGATACATTTGAAATGTCCATCTACTTGGAAAAATGAAGTTAGGATTACTGCTGATAAAGTCTCTATTGTTTGCGATGCAACTTTTATATGTAATAAAGCTCCTTGTTTTGTCGAAGTGGATGTGTCACAACCGATGATTAAAAACAAATCTAAGATTGATAGATATAGAAAAATTAAAGAATTAACGGGTCAAAATTTCCACCTAATCTGGCTAACGGAACTGGACAGTAGAAAATCAAAAATTAATGAATTAATGGATGGATTATCAGGCCATGTTTTTACACTTAATGAAATTAATTAGGAGGGGTAAATGTGGGAGATCTTGGAACGATGTTGCTGGAAAAATACAACGCATTAGCAGACAAAGTTGTGGGATGGGAAGTAGATTTAGTAAATGACGCCCTTGGGAATTTACTACTTTCTGCTTTAAACAATTTAGAAATCATATTGCCTTTAACAGGTATAGCTTGTTTGTTTATTATTAAATCGACAAGACCTTTTGCAGTTGGGAGCCTAATTATCGGGTTACTACTTTTATAGGAGGGGAAATATGCGAACAGAATCAATAGAATTTCAATCGTTTATGAGTGGGGAATATAAAAGTAAAAAAAGGCTACATCCTAAATGGATAACAGTAGCTAAGGGTTCTATAGCAATTCCGATTATTAGCTCTTTAAATGGAAGCTTTGCTTTTGCTGCTACTCAAGATACTGTTGCCCCTGTTGTCGCAAGTACGACGAAAGAAAGTATTATTCATGCTTTTGATCCATTAATTGACTTAATGATATCTGTTGCTTTACCAATTGCTGGCATTATGATTACGGGAGGAGCATTGATGATTATGCTTGGTCAAAAAGATAAAGGTTTTATGCTTATCATGAACGCATCATTAGGATATGTTTTAGTTAACCTGTCTCCATTATTATTAAGCTTATTGGAATCGGTCGGGAAAGCTATATAAGTGAAAAAAATGTAGGCACTTTTCTTTTTTCTAGAAGAAACACGCACATTTGGAATTAGGCAGCATATGCATGCTAAAGCCTAGCGAAAAGCGCCATGGGGATATTTTACGCTCTTCTTTTAAGGAGGAGTTTTTTTATTTTTAACGAATTTCTACTATTATATATATTTTTCTGACCACACTAGAAATAAGAACTAATGTTCGTTATAATAATTAGTAATTATACAAGCTATTAAAATATAAAATGTACCAATCGGAAAAATGGAGGGGTTTGTTTTGATTATCAATGAAAACAAAGAAAATAAAACACTCTCGTATGAAGAATATCCTTACGCTACCTATGTCAGAATATCCACCGATAAAGAAGAACAAGAAAGCTCTCCAGAAAACCAAATCGACATTTGCCGTTACTGGCTAGAAAAAAACGGCTTTGAATGGAGTGATAAATCCGTTCAATTTGATGACGGGATCACCGGAACGGTGCTATTAGATCGCACTGCTATGCAGCTTATTTTAGACAAAGCACGTAGACGCGAAATCAAAATGGTTATATTTAAATCAATCAGTCGTTTAGCACGTGATTTGCGTGATTCCTTAGAAATTAAAGAAACGTTAATTGCTCATGGTGTACGACTTGTCACGATCGAAGAAGGTTACGATAGTTTGCACGAAGGGAAGAATGACATGAAGTTTGAAATGTTTTCTATGTTTGCGGCACAATTGCCAAAAACAGCTTCTGTGTCCATTAGTGCTTCGATGACAGCAAAAGTTAGACGTGGCGAACATGTCGGCCAAGTGCCATTTGGTTACTCCTTAAAAAATAAAAAACTCGAAATAAATGAATCAGAAGCACCTACCATTCGTCAGATATTTAGTTGGTATAACGAGGATGGCTTTGGATTTAAAACAATAACAAGATTATTAAATGAAGAAAACGAAGCTGGAAATCTTTCAAAACCGAGAAAGAAAGATAAATGGCAGATGACGACTGTTCAACGCATTATACAAAATCCTACATATGCAGGGATGTTTATTCACAACCGTTATACGAAAGTAAAAATTGGAGGACGAAAAAAACAGATTCAGAATCCACGAGAAAAATGGTCAATATATGAGGACCATCATCCAGCTATCATTTCAAAGGCGGATTGGGAAAAGGCTAACAGCAAAGAAGTGATGAATAAAAAGACAAAGATTACTCCTTGGAATGAATTTAGAGGATTGTTGCGATGCTCTGAATGTGGGTCTAATATGGTTATCTTGCAGACTGGTAGTAAGAAGAAAGACGGGAAGAAAGATGATCGATGGAAGTATTTGAAATGCAGTGCTTATCGTCGTGGGGGCAGTAAGCACGGATGCGTAAATCATAGCCCGATACTATATGATGATTTTAGAGAGTTTTTACTAAAAAAACTTCTTCGTAAAGGGAAAAATACAAAAATAAAATTTGAA
Source organism: Perspicuibacillus lycopersici (assembly GCF_025660475.1). Classification (GTDB taxonomy): domain Bacteria; phylum Bacillota; class Bacilli; order Bacillales; family Caldibacillaceae; genus Perspicuibacillus; species Perspicuibacillus lycopersici. Next base: position 560,908 of record NZ_JAOUSF010000003.1, on the reverse strand, counting down.
AACAATCTGCATGAGAAAAAGAAAAAAGAAATTGCTGTCCTTCAAAAACAAAAGCTGCATCTAGAAGAGAAGAATAAAAGCCTTGTGGATATCTACTTAGACAAATTGATCGGTAAAGATGAGTTTCAACTAAAAAGACAAGAATATACAGATGAAATTAAGAAAATTGAAGATAAGATATTTATTTTGTCCCAAGAAAAGGATATGAAGGTTGAAATCGAAAGCATCCAGGAAGCTTTTGAGCAATTGAAGAATCATAAGCAAGATCTGCATCATGCGTTAAGTACTTTGATAGATCACGTAGTAGTGCATCCAGATGGAAAACTGGATATTCATTATAAATTCAAGCTTTAGTGCGGTTTTTGTTTGCAATTGGTATATATCTCATTTGAAATATGGTTTCGAACTGTTTTTTCGCTTATAAATAATTCCTGAGCGATTTCCTTTGTAGTTTTATCTTGGACTAACAGTTCAAATACTTCTCTTTCTCGCTTCGTCAATAATGGCTTATGAGTGAAATCATTCTCCTTCAAATACATGAACCCTCCTTGCCTTCGCCAGCTAGAAAACGCGGGGATGGGTATGAATCGTCAACATATCATATGTGAACAAACGTATTGGAGTGACAGCTTTATGAACACTTATAAAGAAATAGGCGCTTTGTTAATTGCTCAATAGTATATTCATGTTCGGAATAATTGTCATATCTTAAAGGAAACAACTTGAATTTTTCTTGAAAAAATTAGACAATAAAGTATAAACATTTTATTTCGATGATTTTTATGGTAGTTTTGTTGTTTTACAAAGGTCTAAATTGTGGACAAACTTTCCTTTACATGTTGTTTATCCTTGTATCGTGATTGTTTGGTAAACAATTGATACAGATAGAAAGGAAGTATTTTCAAAGAAAATACTTGCAAAAAAAGACTAGGGGGTGCTTAACATTGGAAAACCAATTAAGACAGTTTGATTTTCAAACTGTCGCAGATATTGAAAAGGATTTACGGTATATATCAGGACTCATTAAGCAAAAGGGAAGAGAAATATTAAGTAATTACACGATAACTCCCCCACAATTTGTTGCCCTTCAATGGTTATTTGAAGAAGGGGATATGACAATTGGAGAGCTTTCTAATAAAATGTATTTAGCATTTAGTACGACGACTGACTTAATCGACCGGATGGAAAAGCATATGCTTGTGAAGCGGGTAAGGGATGAAAAGGATCGCCGTGTTGTCCGTATCCATTTATTAGAGGAAGGTAATCGAATAATTGATGAAGTAATCAAGAAACGTCAAGTTTATTTAAAGAATATATTAAATAACTTCTCGGATGAGGAAGTTGGATTTTTAAAGGATAATTTAAAGAAATTGCATGAGAGTATGAAAGATTGAGGCGAGTTACTTGTCATCAAAACCAATTGGCATCATTGATTCTGGTGTTGGTGGTTTGACGGTCGTTAAAGAAATGATGCGTCAACTTCCAAACGAGCCAATCGTATATATTGGCGATACTGCACGTTGTCCATATGGACCGAGACCATGTGAAGAAATAAAGAAATTCACCTGGGAAATGGTTCATTATCTAGAAAAGTTTGAGATTAAAATGTTAATCATTGCCTGCAATACTGCAACTGCTGTCGCATTGAAGGAGATTCGCTCCGAGCTTCCGATCCCTGTACTGGGAGTTATTAATCCAGGTGCGAGAGCAGCGATAAAAGTCTCTAAACGAAATCAAATTGGTGTCATAGGAACTGCTATGACCATCAATAGTAAGGCATATGAACTTGCATTAAAATCGATAAGAAAACATATTTCTGTTCACGGCTTGGCTTGTCCGAAATTTGTTCCTCTTGTCGAGAGTGGGGAATGGTCTGGCCCTATTGCAAAGGAAATTATCGAAGACACACTTGCTCCATTGAAGACTACTCCTATTGATACATTAATTTTAGGCTGTACCCATTATCCGTTGCTAGAACCATTAATAAATTCCTATTTTGCAAGCAAGGTGAAAATTATCAGTTCTGGTGAAGAAACGGCCCGTGAGGCAAGTGTTATTTTAGAACATACGCATTCACTAAATGATGAGGCTGACCACCTTTTTCATCAATTTTTCACTACAGGTTCTAAAACTATTTTTAAAGCCATTGCTAAACAATGGCTAGAATTAGAGGATATTACCGTACAATCGATTAAGTTAATATAAAAAATGTGTTGAAACTGCCTTCGTCCTAATAGTTCATTGGACACTACTGTTCATGGAATGATATGACGAAGGCTGTTTTTTGTAAAAAATAGAGTAGCTTATAATTACACTAGAAGTAGAAGGAATATAGAAAGAGCCAACATTAAAAAAAATTATGCCTTTTTTGCTATATCCCTCCTAGGAGAAACAATAATAGATATTTGTCCAATTTTTTTTGGCGAATCGGTCTATTTTTTGGAAAAGCTCGTATATATGTAGTACAAACTGTCTTGGGAGGGATATTAGTGAAACGAAAAATCACTTATTTTTTGAGCATTTTAATCGTTTCCATTTTATTGTCTGGATGTGGATTATTTAATGGAAGCAAAGAGGATATAGACCCACCGAAGGATGTTTCCTATGAAGAGGACTTAGACTTGGATGTTTCAGGTTCACAAGGAGATATCGAGGCGGATGGAGAGAGTGCTGATGGGGAAACAGCAACGATTCAAACAGAATTATACTTAATTGATAGCGATGGTTTTGTTGTACCAAGAACCTTTTCTTTGCCTAATACGGAAAGTGTAGCAAAACAAGCATTAGAATATTTAGTTACTGGTGGTCCGATTACGGACCAATTGCCAAATGAATTTAGGGCCGTTTTACCAGCGGATACAGCGGTTGATTTAGACATTACCGATGGCGTTGCGACTGTAAATTTCTCTAATGAATTTGCACAATATGCTCCAGAGGATGAGTTGAAAATTGTACAATCTGTTACCTGGACATTAACGCAATTTGATAGTGTTGATCGTGTGAAATTACAAATGAATGGTAATGACTTGAGTGAAATGCCTGTAAATGGAACCCCGTTAAATGGAGATTTAACAAGAAAAATTGGCATTAACCTCGATACGACAAATGTGGTGGATATTACAAATACAAGACCTGTAACGGTTTATTATTTATCACAAACAGATGAGGAAAGCTATTATGTTCCAGTCACAAAACGTATCCAAAATAGTGAAGATAATACAGTGGCAGCAATTGTTGAGGAGCTAGTCAAAGGACCAGATTTATCATCTCCATTATTCACGATGCTAATGCCTGATGTTGAATTATTGAACGAACCGGAAATCTCGGATGGGGTAGTAACATTAAACTTTAATGAAAATATTTTAGGTAGCTATGAACAAAAACTTGTATCAAAACAAGTAATGGATTCTCTTGTATTATCTCTTACAGAACAAGAAGGCATTAAAGGTGTAGCCATCCAAGTAAATGGGGAAGCAGATATTGTAAACCAAGATGGAGAACCTGTGACAGAGCCAGTAACACGTCCGAAAAACGTGAACACAGGTAGTTTTTAATCAACAAATGATAAAGGGAGGCTGAAATTTTCAGTCTTCCTTTTTGTTTTTGGCTCATGCATTCCTATTGTTTTTGTTGCAATATAAGAGGTAAAATAAACAAATAAAACAAAACAAACAAAAATGGGGTTTAGCTATGAAAGAAATGATCATTGCAACGAAGAATGCTGGAAAAGCAAAGGAATTTATCGAAATATTTTCACCAATGGGATATACAGTTAAGACATTGCTTGACTTTCCAGATGCACCAGATATTGAAGAAACCGGAGCAACATTTGAAGAAAATGCGCTCTTAAAAGCAGAAGGAATAGCGAAATATTTTAACAGAATCGTAATAGCAGATGATTCTGGTTTGGCTATTGATGCATTAGAGGGACGTCCTGGTGTATATTCCGCAAGATATGCAGGAGAGTCTAAAGATGATGAAGCAAATATTGCGAAAGTATTGGAAGAGTTAAAAGAGGTACCAGAGGAGAAGAGAACAGCACATTTTCATTGTACATTAGCACTAACTGGACCTTGTATGGAACCAGTTATTGTTGAAGGTATGTGCGATGGTGTGATTTTAACAGAGAAAAGAGGGACAAGTGGCTTTGGCTATGATCCAATATTTTATGTCCCTGCATTAGGAAAAACAATGGCGGAAATGAACGGAGAAGAAAAAAATAGCATTAGTCATCGTGGAAATGCGATAAGAAAACTACGTGAGTGGGTAAAAAATGCTGAAGGTGTGATCTAAGATGAAGGTATTAATTTGTAGTGATAGTCACGGTTTAACAAATGAGCTAATGGAAGTGAAAAAGAAGCATCAGGAAGTAGATGTTTATATTCATTGTGGAGATTCGGAACTAGACTTTAACGATCCAGCAATTCAAGGCTATCAAGTTGTTAGAGGGAATTGTGATTATGGCAACGATTTTCCTGAGCAATTGATGGTGGATTTAGGAAAAGATAAGCTTTTTGTTACACATGGGCATCTTTACCAGGTAAAATCTAGTTTGATGTCATTAAAATATAAAGCACTGGAAAATCAGGCAACGATCGTTTGCTTTGGTCACTCCCATATACTCGGATTTGAAATGATGGAAGGCATCCTTTTCATTAACCCTGGAAGTATTCATTTACCAAGAATGCCGAAGGAAAAGACTTATGTTGTTTTAGAAATTACAGATACAGAAAAAATAATCCATGTATATGAGTATGGAAAAGGTGTTCTTTACACTAAACATTTTCCGAAAGAAAATTAAATGTTCGTAATGTTATAGTAGGGAGAGAGAAAAGAAATCTGTGTCTCTTTCCTGTCTTTTCTTTTTAAAAAAAATCTTTTTTTGTTGTTGACAAACGGTAAAAAACACCATATAATAAATCTTGTCTTTGATAAACATTGTTTTTTCAAAGCAGAATATTATACTTGTCCCAGTAGCTCAGCTGGATAGAGCAACAGCCTTCTAAGCTGTGGGTCGGGGGTTCGAATCCCTCCTGGGACGTACAGTTTAATAGTCTTAAACCTTGACATGAAAGGGTTTTGGACAGATAAGGGATACTAACGCAGATTAGAACACTGTGGGAGTATCCCTTTTTTTATCCCTACAATATCCCTTTCAAATTTTCTACTACCTCCAACTAATATTTAGAGTAGGAGACAGTAAGAATGACAAAGAAAAAAGATATCTTTGAAGTAAATGCAGAAATTCCCCTTTTTAAACAAAAACTGAATACAGGTATTTCAAATACATCAACATCTGTAACAGTAGTAAAAAAGCAAATTGGCAGAAATTTAGATAGTGTAATGGAGATTATTATTCAACAAATGCAAGTTAGTGGATATAGGGAAAGAACTATTATTGACTATAACAACTATATGAAACAGTTTAGAAAAGTTACAAATATAGAATACCTTGAGGATATTACAACTGATAGCATTTATCTTTGGCTTGATTCTATGAATGTTTCTAATCAAACTAAACTGACAAGGTTAAAATGTTTAAAAGCAATTCTTGGTAAATGTTTTAATAATGGTTGGTTTAGCTCTAAGTTTTGGCATGGAATTAATATTAAAGTAGATAAGAAGGTTAAAAAAGGTGCTAAGAAAGATGATGTATTGGTATTACTATCATTATTGGACTTAAACACTTTTATTGGCTTAAGAGATGCTGTAGCTGTACTTACTCTTTATAGGACAGGGATTAGGATAAACACATTAGGTCAGCTTCAAGAAAAGCATCTTGATTTTGAAAACAAGCTGTTATGTATGGATGGTACAATTTTAAAAAATCACAAAGTTTTAAAATTACCTTTAGATGATGAATTAATACATTTAATGAAAATCTTAATAATGCAGAATAACAAAATTAGAGCATATTATGGTCAGGTAAATTCTTATTTATTTATCTCATACAAGGGTACATCACTAAATACAAAGTCAACAAACAATGCTATTTCAAAGCAACTTAATAAGTATGCTAAGATGTATGATTTAAATAACATCAATCCACATGCACTGAGAAGGGGCTATGCAAAGAATTTGTTAGACAAGGGTGCAAACCTTGCATTAATCTCAAAAGCTCTAGGACATTCCAATCTAGCTGTTACAACTCAATATCTTGATATAGATGTTGAAGAAGTTGCAGATAATCTCAGGGATTTTTTATAAAAAACATGTTTCAAGATATTTGATGACATAGGTAAACAATGATTTAAAGAAAGATACATTATTACATGAAGTTAACTTCTTAGAATATAATACATTGCATATTATTAGTGTGTATTAATCATTTTACTAGGGGGTTATGAAAATGAAAGTAAGGTCTCTTAGAGAAGTACAAGAGGAGATATCTTTAGATGCTTTTGGCCATATCTTTTGTAATGAATTAAAAAAGTGTTTAGAGAATATTGATAATTATTCCTATCAATTAAAGGATTATTTAGTTACTAAAATTGCTGGTGAATACTGCATTACAGATACTAGGAAGCTAAAGAAGCATAAACAAGATACAGGAATAGAGCTCTTTACTGAGGATAATGAAGATATGTTTTTTAAAAGATTATTAGAAGTGTTATTTGAGGATTTGAGTAATACTACAATTACAAAATTAGACTCTAAAAGTTAATCAAAGGGAGCTTATCCCTTTTTTTATTGGTATTAAATGCCTTTAGTGATATTTTCTAAGCTAGTATATTTTTCAGGTACTTCTCACTATTTTACATACCCCATCCCCCCCTATTACCCCTCTAATGTACAAAGCTTGAGTAAATGAAAAGATAAAGAGCATCCAAAGTGATTGCTCTTTTTTTTATTTCAATATTTAAAATGATTACAATTCTGAATTACTCTGAAATTCTTGGGTGTATATAGTTAGGATTATTGATATAACAACAATTCAAATTTATTAAAAATCCAAGACCATTCCTCTTTGTTGTAGAACATCCTTTTAAAACTTATCTCTATATTTACCCATTCAGTGAAAAAGATACTCCATTATTATCTGTCACAGTATTAACTTGAAAATCTAATGATAGTTTTGTACAGTCAATGAATTTTTGATTATCAGGGGGAATGTCTACTTAACATTAAAGAACTGAAAGACATGAAAGTAAAGAAAGAATTAAAAGGTTGTAAAGGATGGATAGTACAACTATTCTAAATAACTTTGTATTAAAAATAGAAACATCCAGATTAAAAAAGGAGATAATTTAATGATTAGAGAAAATGAAAAACACAAAAAACATATTTCAAAAAATATTATTCAGCAGGGAAAAACTTTATTAGCTGAAAAGCTTACTAATACAGATATAGAGCAAGAACCATTTGTCCATCTGTCAGTAAAAGAATCCTACAACTTTAAAACTGATGAAATTGATAAAAAGGTTTTTCTATCTTTAGATAAAGATTTCATATCTTCTGGTGGTTTATATAAGCTTCATCCATCAGCATTGAAAGTGTTACTTGTTATTGCTGCACATACTGATAAGGATGGATTTGCTTGGATTTCACAGGAGAAAATAGGAAAACTAATTGGACTATCAAGACAACAAGTTGGTGTAATTATTCATAAGCACCTTATTAGCAATGTCTACAATGGTAAGAAGTTGTTAGATGCAATTAAATTAAAGAAGAAAGATGGACAAGAGTTTTATTTGTATTATCCAATAAATTGTTTCTTAGATTATGAGGTATATTCAGGGGATGATGAACTATTAGGGGAATATGAAGATTTACAGGCTGTAGAAGTTAACTAAAATTATGAGTACATTTAATTAGGGGATTCCTAGGGAAAGGGGTCTCCTTATTTATCATTTTTAATTAAAGAAATGAGTAGTACTTATGTTAAAATTAGATTGTTGAAATTGTAAATTTTTAGAATTATGGCAGAGGATAAAGGGGGAAGAATAATGTCATTTACTTATAACTTATCATTTAGTAATGAAAAACTTTTGGATGGTTTAATTTACAAATTAAAAAGAATGCAGGAGCATGAATTGGCACAATTGTTAAGAGGTGCAAGTCTTTCTATTGAAACAGGTGGTTATTCTTATTATGATGGTGGTAGGGGAAGACCTGATGCCATGGCAACTAATATTTACTTGTATGTAAATCCTATAAATATTGATGGACTAGACAATGACAATACAAAGGAACTTTTAAGAGCTACTCTTGATAAATTAATACCTGCTGAAGTAGGGTATGATGTTAAAAGAGTAATTATAGAAATTGATTTGAGTAAAGACTTTGAGTTAGAGGATGATCTTATATCAGACTTGGAAAAACAATCAGATAGACTATCAGGTAAGATTCTGTCTAAAATTCTTCCTACTGATATAAAAGAAAAAGGGTATTACATGGCTGAGGTTTATACATATCTTTATGCTGTGGAAAATTCACTAAGATTGTTTATAGAGGAAGTTTGTAAAGATGTCTATGGAGATGATTATTTTAGCAAGATAACTGTACCAAACCCTCTTAGAAATACAATTACCAATAGAGTTGAAAAAGCTCAGGCTAATAAATGGCTAAGTGTAAGGGGAGACTCTAAATTATTTTACTTAGATTTTAAGGATTTAGGGGCAATTATCAGTAACAACTGGGATGTTTTTAAAAAATATTTTCCTAGTCAAGATTTTATAATTCCTAAAATTGATGAAATGGCTGAATGCAGAAATTTAATTGCACATAACAGTATTGTACATGAAACTGAGAGAAGTGTAATTAAAACCTACTATAATGTAATTTTAAAACAAATATCAAAAGGCTTTGAAGATTAATAATTTCTGTGTAATAACATTATAAAAGCTAAGCTTAAAATGTGCTTGTTATATAAAAAGCTCTGAGTTATTCTGTTATCATGAGGTAATAGAACTTTGTTAGGGAAATGTACTAATCTCTAGTTTCATAAAATTAAAAATTTAAAATGTGTTAGTTCCTTATAAAAGCCTTGCTATGAGTGTGTTTTGGCAGATAAGGAACTGTATTGTCTCAGTAGCTCAGCTGGATAGAGCAACAGCCTTCTAAGCTGTGGGTCGGGAGTTCGAATCTCTCCTGGGACGTTAAATAAAGGGAGCTCTTAGTCAACTAAGAGTTCCTTTTATTTTTTTATTGCGTTGACTAATCATAATAATTGAAGTGAACTTCCCAAATGTGGTAATATAATAGTTGGCAAATTTTCATTTTATCTAGTAATAGTAATACATACGATGTCCCAGTAGCTCAGCAGGATAGAGCGACAGCCTCCTAAGCTGTAGGTCATGAGTTCGAATCTCGTCTGGGACGCTAACATATGAAGCAAAAGAAAGCACTGCGAAATTGTTGTAGATTCAGCATTTTCCAGTGTTTTTTGTTTTGTTTAGTTGGTTTTTCTTATAAAGAGTGGTAAACTGACAAAAAATCTGATTAATAAAAGCGTGGGATGAGTGTGGTGAAAGAAGAAGCTTCAAATAACAACATTATCCTTTTCCCGAAATTAGAACAACGTCTATTACAGAAGGGGAAGGATTATTTAGATAGAGGTCGAGTAAATGAAGCAATTCCTTTACTATTAGATGCAAAAAAAATTAATAGTGAAAACCAAGATATTTTATATACGTTAACTGCTGCTTACTTAAAATTAGGGAGTATGCAAAAGGCATTAGACATTGTTGAAGAAATGTTAAATCTCGGAATTGGTGATTATTTTGAAACTACTGATATGTATATAACAATACTTTTTCAACTTCACGAGTATAAAAAAATCCAACAATTGATAACAATGTTAATGGAAGAAAATCAAATACCATTTTCTAAGATGGATCAGTATACCGAGCTACTACATCTTTGTGAGCGAATGGATGATGTGGAGAACATTGAGCATAGTCGTGAATTTGAGCCGATCGAAAATATATTTGAAGGAAATTTTACAGAAATCGTTCAAAATATTGCCCAACTAGATATCGAGCAAATCCAACATCACATAGATACTATTCGAAATTTTTTACGAGACGAAGAAGAAGATCCATTTATTAAAACGATATTGTTAAATACGTTAAAGGAAAACGATTATCGTGAGGTTGTGACCATCAAGAAATTTGGAATGGAAATGAACCTTAATGTAATGGAATATCCTTCTGTACGAGAGGTACCATTTGTAGAAGAAGTTAAGCAATTTCTATTCAAGCAATATGAACAAAAGAATCCAAGCTTAATGGAATATACAAATACCCTTTGTGAACGTTTCTTTTTCAATATTTATCCATTGGAAAGGGACTTTACGAATGTAGAATTATGGGCAAATGCCATTCTTCGTGTAGTTGACCGGTATATGAATGAAAATGAAGTAGCGGATGGTAATGATTCCCAATTCAGAATTTCTAATGGTATAGATGAAGACAAACTGCAGGAGGCACAGCAGTTTATCTTAGCAGTGGAGCAAAAATTCGTATCCCGATTTTAAACCCGTATGTATTGAAACAAATGAATCCTATGTTATAATGGTAGGGTTGAAGTAATCTGTTCTTTTTTCAAATACCTTGAAAAATATTCAAAAAGATTTCATTTTTCGGGATAGATTTTGTAGCTTTTTGAATACATTGTTGCGTATGTAGGATGTTTTGTATACAATGGACAAGGTCTACATATAAGAACAAAATAAAATGATAAATAGATGTTGGAGGGAATCGGTATGTCTGCAAAATGGGAAAAATTAGAAGGCAACCGCGGTGAATTAACCGTTGAAGTAGATGCAGCGTCATTTGACAAAGCATTAGATCAAGCATTTCAAAAAGTAGTAAAACAAGTAAATATTCCTGGATTCCGTAAAGGTAAAATACCACGTCCAATTTTTGAACAAAGATTTGGAGTAGAATCCCTTTACCAAGATGCAATTGATATTGTTCTACCTGATGCGTATGCAAAAGCTGTAGAAGAAACAGGAATTGAGCCTGTTGCATCACCAGAAGTTGATGTTGAAAACATCGGTAAAGGTGAAGGTGTTACTTTTAAAGCAGTTGTTGTTGTAAAACCAGAAGTTAAATTAGGTGAATACAAAGGCTTAGAAGTTCCAAAAGTAGATACTGAAGTTACAGAAGAAGATGTAGCAGCAGAGCTTACAGAACTTCAAAAACGTCATGCCGAGCTTGTTGTTAAGGAAGATGCACCTGCAGAAAATGGCGATACAGTTGTTATCGACTTCGAAGGTTTTGTTGATGGAGAAGCATTTGAAGGTGGAAAAGGTGAAAACTATTCACTTGAATTAGGTTCTAATTCTTTCATCCCAGGCTTCGAAGAACAGCTTGTTGGCGTTAAAGCTGGTGAAACGAAAGATGTGAATGTAACATTCCCTGAAGAATACCATGCAGCAGAGCTTGCAGGTAAACCAGCTGTATTTAAAGTAACAGTTCATGAAATTAAAGGCTTAGAATTGCCTGAGCTAGATGATGATTTTGCTGTTGATGTAGATGATGAAGTGGAAACTTTAGATGCATTAAAAACAAAAATTAAAGATCGTCTAACACATGATAAGGAACATCAAGCACAACACGAAGTGGAAAACACAGTATTAGAAAAAGCAGCTGAAAATGCTGAAATGGATATTCCAGAAGAGATGATTGAATCTGAAGTGGACCGTATGGTAAAAGAATTCGAGCAAAGATTACAAGCACAAGGCTTAAATCTAGAATTATACTCACAACTTTCCGGTCAAGATACTGATTCATTAAAAGAACAAATGAAAGACGATGCAGCAAAACGAGTTCGCGTGAGCTTAACTCTTGAAGCTATTGTAAAAGCAGAAAATATTGAAGTAACAGATGAAGAAGTAGAAGCAGAACTTCAAAATATGTCTGAAATGTACAATATGCCAGTAGACCAAATCAAACAATTATTAGGATCTACTGACAGCATTAAAGAAGATTTAAAAATGAATAAAGCAGTTAAACTACTTGTTGAAACAAGCAAAACTGTTGCATAATAGTGTAAAGAGATTCTTTTATTAATTTCATAAAACAAGGTGCAATTTATTGTACCTTGTTTTATCCTAACTAAAAAAAGAATCATTTTTTTTACAATCAATACATAATTTAGCTAAAAATTGTACATAATAAATATCTAACTCTTTGACCTTTAACCTTCGAGCGAAAAAAATACATACGAATACATAATAATAGTTCTAGTTTTTACCGCCTATTAATACGATTACTTAGTACAAACTATACATAATCTGTTTCGAGTCTTTTTATTACCTGTTTGATACTCAATATGCTACAATTCCATTACATATAAGAATAGAGAAATTCATTCTTAGATGACCTTTTGAATTTATTGACCAGGTTTTCATGTTTCAAAAACAGCCTCTTTGTTTTAACTTTGTAAATCTCGGGTTAGGTAGATGAGAAAAAATTTTTAAGGGGTGAACAATATGTTTAAATTCAATGATGAAAAAGGACAATTGAAGTGTTCTTTTTGCGGAAAAACTCAAGACCAAGTTCGTAAATTAGTTGCTGGTCCAGGCGTTTATATATGTGATGAATGTATTGAATTATGTACGGAAATTGTGGAAGAAGAGTTAGGAACAGAAGAAGAAGTTGAGTTTAAAGATGTTCCGAAGCCAATCGAAATCCGTGAAATATTAGATGAGTATGTTATTGGTCAAGATCAAGCGAAAAAGACTTTGGCGGTTGCTGTCTACAACCATTACAAACGGATTAATTCCAAGAGTAAAGTGGATGATGTTGAATTAGCGAAAAGTAATATTAGCTTAATTGGACCAACTGGTAGCGGGAAAACATTACTTGCTCAAACGTTAGCTCGGATTTTAAATGTTCCTTTCGCAATTGCTGATGCAACTTCTCTAACAGAAGCAGGCTATGTTGGAGAAGACGTAGAAAATATTTTATTAAAATTAATTCAAGCAGCTGATTATGACGTTGAACGTGCAGAAAAAGGTATTATTTATATTGATGAAATCGATAAAATTGCCCGTAAGTCAGAAAATCCATCAATTACACGGGATGTTTCTGGTGAAGGTGTTCAGCAGGCATTATTGAAAATTTTAGAAGGTACGGTTGCAAGCGTTCCACCTCAAGGCGGGAGAAAACATCCACACCAGGAATTTATTCAAATTGATACAACGAATATTTTATTTATCTGTGGTGGAGCATTTGATGGTGTTGAACAAATTATTAAACGCCGTCTAGGTAAGAAAGTCATCGGCTTTGGTTCAGATGCCAAAAAAGAAGATGAAGAGAAAGATCTATTAACAAAGGTATTACCGGAAGATTTGTTACAATTCGGTTTAATTCCGGAATTTATCGGTCGTATACCTGTCATTGCAACATTAGAGCGATTAGATGAAGATGCATTAGTTTCCATTTTAACAAAACCAAAAAATGCACTTGCAAAGCAATTTAAAAAATTATTAGAGTTGGATAATGTTGAATTGGAGTTTGAAGAAGAGGCATTGCGTGAAATAGCGAAAAAAGCAATTGAACGAAAAACTGGTGCGCGTGGTTTACGTTCCATTGTGGAAGGTATTATGTTGGACGTAATGTTTGAATTGCCTTCTCGAGATGATATTGCAAAATGTATCATTACAAAAGAAACGATTCTAGATAACAAACGTCCGTCATTAGTATTAAAAGATGGTACAGTAATTGAACACGAGGAAAAAACAGCGTAAAAATACTCTATAATAATAGACGAATTTTAACCGAGCAAGCAGGAAGCAAGTTCCTGTTTGCTCGGTTTTTTTATTTGGATTGGTTGCGTATAGGCAGATATGAATTCAGAAAAAAATGAATATAGAGAAGTAGCATTTCTCTCCATAAAATCTTGTTTATTCCATAATTGAAAGGGAGATACTAATGGACATACAGAAAAATTATCATCTTATGGAGGGAATACATATGAGCTTAACAGGCATCGTCTTACTAATTCAATTATTTTTCGGAGTTGTTATTGGATTATATTTTTGGAACTTATTAAAGAATCAACGGTCCCAAAAAGTAAGTATAGACCGAGAGTCACGAAAGGAAATGGATCAATTAAAGAAAATGCGTTCCATCAAGCTCTCGGAGCCATTAGCAGAAATGGTTCGCCCGACGACTTTCGCTGATATTATCGGACAAGAGGATGGAATAAAAGCATTAAAAGCCGCATTATGTGGTCCAAATCCACAGCATGTGATTATTTATGGCCCTCCAGGAATAGGCAAAACAGCGGCAGCTCGTTTAGTATTAGAAGAAGCAAAGAAAATGGAGAAGTCACCATTTAAAAGAGATGCAAAGTTTGTCGAGTTAGATGCTACAACCGCTCGCTTTGACGAACGCGGGATTGCAGACCCATTAATTGGTTCTGTCCATGACCCGATTTACCAAGGTGCTGGGGCAATGGGGCAAGCGGGAATTCCACAGCCAAAACAAGGTGCTGTAACTAACGCCCATGGTGGTGTTCTATTTATTGATGAAATTGGCGAATTACATCCAATTCAAATGAATAAGCTGCTAAAGGTGTTAGAAGATCGAAAAGTTTATTTAGAAAGTGCTTATTATAGTGAGGAAAACACACATATTCCGAGCTTTATACATGATATTTTTAAAAATGGATTACCTGCTGATTTTCGATTAATTGGTGCTACCACAAGATCCCCTGACGAGATTCCACCAGCAATTCGTTCACGCTGTATGGAAATATATTTCCGAGAATTAGATCAAGAGGAATTGAAGCAAGTAGTAAAACGTGCCGCAGATAAAGTAAACCTTTCAATAAGTGAATATGGAATTAAAAAGCTTTCCCAATATGCGAAAAATGGTAGAGAAGCAGTAAACATGGTTCAAATTGCAGCAGGGCTAGCGATTACAGATGATCGTCACAACATTAAAGACGAGGATGTTGATTGGGTTATCCATTCCAGTCAGCTTTCTCCTAAACTTAGTAATAAAATATTACCAAAGCCTCATATCGGTCTTGTTAATGGGCTTGCGGTTTATGGACCAAATAGTGGGGCATTATTAGAAATTGAGGTAACGGTCATCCCGGCCATGGATAAAGGATCAATTAATGTAACAGGGATTGTGGAGGAAGAAAGTATTGGCGGACAAGGAAAATCGATTAGAAGAAAAAGTATGGCGAAAGGGTCAATAGAAAATGTAATTACCATTTTACGTTCGTTTGGAGTTCCCGCAGATGAATATGATATTCATGTTAATTTTCCGGGAGGAATCCCCGTAGATGGTCCATCAGCTGGTATTGCAATGGCAACAGGTATTTATTCGGCGATTTACAAAATGCCCGTGAAAAATACGATTGCAATGACTGGTGAAATAACCATTCATGGCAAGGTTAAACCAGTTGGTGGAGTGTATACAAAAATTAAGGCTGCAAAGAAAGCTGGTGCAAAAACGGTGATTATTCCTGCGGAAAATATGGAATCCATTATCACGACGATTGAGGATATGGAGATTATCCCAGTACAGCACATTAAAGAAGTATTTGAATTAGCGTTAGTGAAAAATGAAATAAAAGAGGTAGTCGATCATACTGCCGTATTCTCGTACCAAGAACAGAAGAAAGAAAGCATATAATCTTGTTTCGTTAATATGATATAACATTATGATAAAACTTCCTTTGTTTTCTCGGTTTGTTGTATAAGCAAGCCGGATTTTTTTGAACTTATATTAGCTCCTTGTAAATAAATTCAACTATTTAAGCAAATCTCTATCGTTCTGGATTATTGGAAAAAGTAAAACTACAGAACCTAGCTGCGGCTCCTAGTGGCTAGCAAACTTCGCCAGCCCTCCGTACGATAAGTCAACATCGATTCAGAGGCGTATCATGTTTCCTTTATCTCCTGCGGACTGGCTCCAGTTTGTACGCCACAAATCAGTCGCCTCGATTTTTGATTAGTATTATTTGTTGGGGTGCGGTAAAATATAGGATAAGCGAAAAATTGTAACAATCTGCACCTTTACAGTTGCAAGAAGAAACTGTTTGCTTTAATATACGTAAAGCATATACATAATAATGATAAAGAAATAAGGAGGTTTACATATGAGTGAACAACAAAGAACGATAGTTCCCCTCCTGCCGCTTCGAGGTTTGTTAGTGTTCCCAACAATGGTGCTTCATCTTGATGTTGGAAGAGATAAGTCCGTACAAGCTCTTGAAAAGGCGATGATGGATGAGCATTTAATATTTTTAACCACTCAGAAGGATGTCTCAATCGATGACCCCGAAGAAGAGGATCTATATGAAGTAGGAACTTTAGCGCGGGTTAAGCAAATGCTGAAACTACCAAACGGAACGATACGTGTGCTTGTTGAAGGCTTGAATCGGGGGAAAATTGAAGAATTTATTAATCATGAAGATTATTTTTCTGTTTCCATCAGCTTGTTCGAAAACGATGCGAAAAAGGATGCAGAAGATGAAGCGCTAATGCGAACCATCCTTGATTATTTCGAGCAATACATAAAAATGTCGAAAAAGATTTCTGCAGAAACATTAGCAACTGTTCAAGATATTGAGGAGCCGGGTAGGTTGGCGGATATAGTGACTTCTCATTTACCATTGAAGCTCAAGGATAAACAAGAATTATTAGAAACAGTAAATGTCAAACAAAGACTAAACCGTGTGGTCAAAATTTTAAACAATGAAAAAGAAGTAATTCAGTTAGAGAAAAAAATTGGCCAACGCGTGAAACGCTCAATGGAAAGAACACAAAAAGAATATTATTTACGTGAACAAATGAAGGCGATTCAAAAAGAACTTGGCGATAAAGAAGGGAAAACGGGAGAAGTTCAAGATTTAAAGGAAAAAATTGAACAGGCTAATATGCCGGAGCATGTTTATAATGCTGCTATAAAAGAACTGAACCGTTATGAAAAAATTCCTAGTACTTCTGCAGAAAGCTCTGTCATTCGAAATTACTTAGATTGGCTAATCGCTCTTCCGTGGACAAGGGCTACAAAAGATGATATCAATATCCCGAAAGCAGAAAAAGTTTTAAATGAAGATCATTACGGCTTGGAAAAGGTGAAAGAACGGGTACTAGAATATTTAGCTGTTCAGAAGCTAACCAAGTCATTAAAAGGCCCAATCCTTTGTCTAGTTGGTCCACCAGGGGTAGGTAAAACAAGTTTAGCAAAATCAATTGCTAGATCACTGAATCGAAACTTCATCCGTGTATCTTTAGGTGGTGTTCGTGATGAATCAGAAATTCGTGGCCATAGACGTACGTATGTTGGGGCAATGCCTGGAAGAATCATTCAAGGGATGCGAAAAGCAGGAACTATTAACCCTGTATTTTTACTTGATGAAATAGATAAAATGTCCAATGATTTCCGCGGCGATCCATCTTCCGCTATGCTGGAGGTATTAGATCCAGAACAAAATAAAAACTTCAGTGATCATTATATTGAAGAAACATATGACCTATCGAAAGTTCTATTTATAGCTACAGCAAATGATTTATCTACCATTCCAGGACCACTGCGAGACAGAATGGAGATTATTTCCATCGCCGGTTATACGGAGTTAGAAAAGCTTCATATTGCAAAGGACTATTTAGTACCGAAACAAATTAAAGAGCATGGAATGAATAAACAACAGTTACAAATTCGCGACGAGGCAATTACACAAATCATTCGTTACTACACAAGGGAAGCAGGAGTTCGTGGACTAGAACGACAAATTGCCACCATCTGTAGAAAGACTGCACGTATCATTACTTCTGAAGAGAAAAAGCGCGTAATCGTAACGAATAAAAATATTGAGGAATTCCTTGGAAAGAAAATTTTCCATTATGGTCAAGCGGAAATTGAAGATCAGGTTGGGGTTGCTACTGGTTTAGCGTATACTACCTTTGGTGGAGACACGCTACAAATTGAAGTTGCCCTTGCTCCAGGAAAAGGCAAGCTTGTCTTAACTGGTAAGCTTGGCGATGTAATGAAAGAATCTGCTCAAGCAGCATTTAGCTATGTCCGTTCAAAAGCAGAGCACTTAAATATAGATCCTGATTTCTATGAAAAGTATGATATTCATATCCATGTTCCGGAAGGAGCAGTTCCAAAGGATGGTCCTTCCGCTGGAGTAACGATGACAACAGCACTTGTTTCTGCTCTAACAGGAAAGGCCATCCATAAAGAAGTAGGTATGACTGGAGAAATTACATTACGCGGACGAGTATTACCTATTGGTGGCTTAAAAGAAAAAACATTAAGTGCCCATCGTGCCGGATTAACGAAAATAATCTTTCCGAAGGATAATGAAAAGGATTTAGAGGATATTCCAGAAAGTGTGAAAAGTGATTTAACTTTTGTTGCGGTATCCCATGTAGATGAAGTATTAAAACATGCGTTAGTTGGTGAAACATTTGAAAATTAAAAGTGCAGAATTTATAATTAGTGCAGTTTCTAAAGCACAATATCCAGAAGGTAACCTACCGGAAATCGCGCTTGCTGGGCGCTCCAATGTAGGAAAATCTTCGTTTATCAATAAGCTACTCAATCGACGAAACTTGGCAAGAACATCGTCTAAACCTGGAAAAACACAAACGTTAAATTATTACTTTATTAATGAAAGCTTTTATTTTGTAGATGTTCCTGGGTATGGTTATGCGAAAACGTCGAAGACAGAACGAGCTGCCTGGGGGAAAATGATTGAAAGCTATCTCATGGGTCGACCACAATTACAATGTGTTATTTCCCTAGTGGACTTAAGACATCCACCTTCCAAGGATGACGTCTTAATGTATAATTTTTTAAAGCATTATGAGATTCCCGTAATTGTGGTTGCAACGAAGGCTGATAAAATCCCGCGTGGAAAATGGCAAAAGCATTTAAAAGTCGTTAAAGAAACATTAGATGTAGATCCGCGAGACCCAGTTGTATTATTCTCTTCTGAAACTGGTCTCGGAAAAGAAGAAGCATGGCAAGAAATTCAAAAGTTTCTTCATGATGAAAGCGAAGAAGAAACGAATGAAGATTCAATAAACGAAGAATAGACAAAAAAGGTGTCCAACCCTGTAGGGAGAAGGACACCTTTTTCATGTATTGGTATAATTGCTAAACTAAATAGTCTTATTTTCGTTTAAAAAAGAAGATATAAATACCGCTGAGAACGAGAATAACTGGCCAAAAGGAATGAAGCTCTGCTACGGTAGATTCAATAGAACCAAGCCATTGGAATAATCTATCATAAAAAAGCTGTAGCAGAGCCAAAATAAGGAATAGAACTCCGTAAAATAGCCCTGCTTTCGTTTTTTGATATTGTAGTAAATATCCAAGTGCAACAAATAAAATAATAACACCAATATGGTCAAAATGGATATTCCAATAAGATGTTAAATGGAAATGAATACCAAGTCCAGTGAATAAAATTCCTGGTATGATAGATTCATAGCTTTTTCCTCTATATGCATGAAAAATAAATGCTAATCCAATAATAATAAGCATTGTTGGCCAAGTGAAAATCGGAAAGGAAAAATGTATATCCAAAGAACTTAAAAAGAAATATAACCCAAATCCGATTAATATAACACTTGGAAACAGATGTTGTCCTTTCATCCTAAACCCTCTCTTTTCAATCAAGAAACTTGAAATATCATGATAGATTTGTTAACTTGTTTAGTGTAACTTTTAAATTAAAATAATTATAAAGTAGCTTTTCAATATTGACTAATGTTTCTTTTGATTTGGTATAAAATATAGTAGAAATGTTAATGAAAGTATAAACTAATGGTATCATAATTTTTTCGTTTCTGTTCACATTTATACTAATTTCCGAAATCAATTTAATGGTACAATGTTGTCTGGAATAGTCTAATAAAAAAATTGGGGGTGGCTTTTTTGCATATATTAGTGGTTGGTCTAAATTATAAAACAGCCCCTGTGGAAATTCGAGAAAAGCTCTCATTTCTTGAATCACAAATAGGTGAAGGAATGGTGGCTTTAAAAAGCAAAAAAAGCATACTAGAAAATGTGATTATTTCCACTTGTAATCGAACAGAAATTTATGCAGTCGTTGATCAGTTGCATACAGGGAAATATTATATAAAAGAATATTTATCTGAGTGGTTTTCTATAAATAGAGACGAGTTTGAATCATCGTTATTTTTTTATGAAAATGATGAGGCAATTCGACATTTGTATAAAGTAACCTGTGGCTTAGATTCTATGGTACTTGGAGAAACGCAAATTTTAGGTCAAGTCCGTACAAGCTTCTTGTTAGCACAGGAAAAAGCAACAGTTGGAACAGTTTTTAATCGATTGTTTAAGCAAGCCATTACGCTAGCGAAACGAGTACATACTGAAACGGAAATTGGGGCAAATGCGGTTTCTGTCAGTTATGCAGCTGTAGAATTAGGTAAGAAAATCTTCGGTAGCCTAGATGGGAAACGAGTTTTAATTATTGGGGCAGGAAAAATGAGTGAGCTAGCAATCCAAAATTTACAAGGTAGCGGTGCTAGTGAAATTAATGTTGTCAATCGCACATTTGAAACTGGAAAAAAATTAGCAGAAAAATATGGTGGTACTGCTTATGAATTTTCTGATTTACCTACAGGATTAGCAGGGGCAGATATTGTCATTAGTTCTACTGGTGCAAGTCATTATGTTCTTACGAAAGCTATGATGGAACATGTCAAAAATGCGCGTAAAGGTAATCCGATGTTTTTAGTAGATATTGCGGTTCCGAGAGATATTGATCCAGAAATAGGGGAACTTGAATCGGTATTTTTGTATGATATTGATGATCTCGAAGGAATAGTAGAAGCAAATCTACAGGAGCGGGAGCATATTGCCCAAACCATTCTTCAAATGATTGAAGAAGATCTCGAAGAATTCCAACAATGGTTAAATACGCTTGGAGTTGTTCCATTAATTGCTTCTTTACGTGAAAAAGCATTATCCATTCAAGCAGAAACAATGAAAAGCATTCAAAGAAAAATACCGGATTTAACCGAGCGCGAACAAAAGGTGATAAGTAAACATACGAAAAGTATTATTAATCAAATGTTAAAGGATCCGATTATCCAAATTAAAGAATTAGCCGGTGGCCCAAATGGGGAAGAGGCGCTCCGATTATTTCAACAAATTTTTCAACTAGATAATCCGATTCCTGCGGAAGCTACAGACAATCAAGAGATTTCTGATCCAAATTACATTACAAAAACATCATCCCTTGTTCGAGCATAAGGGAGGTTTTCCTAGTGGGAGAACAAATATTGGCGAAAATGCATGAAGGGATTGTACTTCTTTATGCATTTTCCGTTTTGTTATATTTTGTTGATTTTTTGCATCATAACCGGAAGGCGAACCGAATCGCTTTCTGGTTACTTTCTATTGTTTGGCTCCTGCAAACCTTTTTTCTGTTATTTTATATGTACGATAAAGGTCGCTTTCCAATTCTTACATTATCGGAAGGGCTTTATTTTTATGTGTGGGTGCTAATTACATTGTCATTAGCGATTAATCGATTCCTGCGGGTAGATTTTTTCGTATTTTTTACGAACGTTCTTGCATTTCTACTATTAGTAATTTATACTTTTGCACCATTTCATTGGCAATCGAATGTATTAGCTGAAAAATTAGCTTCCGAGCTTTTAATTATTCATATTATTATTTCCTTGTTAGCATATGGTGCTTTTACATTGTCGTTTATTTTTTCATTATTATATTTAATACAATATGATTTGCTAAAACAGAAGAAATGGGGAAAACGATTAATCCGGATTGGAAATTTGGCGAAATTAGAGCAATTGGCATATATTTTAAATGTTATTGGTGTGCCCTTGTTATTAAGTGGTGTTATACTAGGATTGCAATGGGCGTACATAAAAATACCCGATTTAGTGTTTTATGATTGGAAAATAATTGGTTCCTGTTTTGTTTTAATCGTGTACGGGATTTACTTATATATGAAAATCCGGAAAGAAATGATGGGCAGAAATTTAGCTTTTTTAAACATTGCAGCTTTTTTAATTGTACTAATCAATTTTTTCCTATTAGGAAAGCTGTCCCTATTTCATATTTGGTATTATTAAGAGCATGAAGAAACCAAATCAGTGTATGAGATATTAACTGATTATAAGCAGATAAAGGAGATTTCCATGAGAAAAATCATCATTGGTTCCAGAAGAAGTAAGTTAGCATTAACGCAAACACATTGGGTAATCGATCAACTAAAAAAAATCGGTGCACCATTTGAATTTGAAGTGAAGGAAATTGTAACTAAGGGAGACCAAATTCTTAACGTTACACTTTCAAAGGTTGGCGGAAAAGGGCTATTTGTTAATGAGATTGAAAACTCTATGTTAAATAAAGAGATTGATATGGCTGTACATAGCATGAAAGATATGCCAGCAGTGCTCCCACAAGGATTAACAATTGGTGCAATTCCAGAACGAGAAGATGCACGTGATGTGTTAATAGCGCGGAATAATCTTAAACTAAAGGAACTACCAGCAGGTTCGATTATAGGAACTAGTAGTTTACGCCGAAAGGCACAATTATTAGCAATTCGTCCGGATATTGAAGTAAAGTGGATTCGTGGAAATATTGATACGAGATTAAAAAAATTAGAAACTGAAGAATACGATGCCATCATTTTGGCTGCTGCAGGATTAAAGCGAATGGGCTGGTCAGATGATGTCGTGACCGAATTTTTACAAGCAGATAGCTGTATTCCAGCAGTTGGACAAGGGTCGCTTTCGATCGAGTGCCGTGCAGACGATCATGAGCTATTAGAATGGCTAAATAAAATCACATCGGAACAAACAAAACTAGCAGTGCTTGCCGAACGGGCTTTCTTAACGAAGATGGAGGGCAGCTGCCAAGTTCCAATTGGTGGCTATGCTGTAGTGAATGAAGCAAATGAAGTAGAATTAACTGCATTTGTATCCTCTCCAGATGGAAAAACCATTTTGAAGGAAAAGGTTATTGGTACAAATCCTCAGGAAATAGGGGAAGAGGCTGGCAATCGCCTTATCAATCAAGGGGCAAAGGACTTGATTGCAGATGTTATTCGTGAGTTAGAGCAATAACTTTATTGGAGATGGGAAGCAATGGAGGAGAATTTGCCGCTAGCAGGGAAGCGATGCTTAATTATGCGTAACCCTTCACAAGCTAAACAATTAGTTAATGGAATCCGCAAACTTGGCGGAGAAGCGGTCAATGTCCCGCTAATTTCCTTTAGAAAAACGATAGTAAACGAACAGGACCAGTTAATTGTAAAGAATCTTGCAACCTATGATTGGATTATTTTTACGAGTCAAAATGGTGTGAGGTTTTTTATGGAGCAATTACAGGAAAGTGATGAAAGCTTTCCAAAACATGTAAAGGTAGCTGCTGTCGGGAAAAAAACGGAACAGCTTCTTCATGATTATGGGGTAACGATTAGCTTTATCCCTAGCCAATTTACTGGAGAAGCATTAGCAGCAGAAATCATACCATATATTCAACCAATGGATACGATTTGTATCATCAAAGGAAATTTGGCAAGCAATATTATTTATGACGAATTGCGAGCGAAAACGCCTAATGTCCATGAGCTTATTATTTATGAGACATATTTACCGGAGGAAAGTAAGGAAAGGCTTGCAGCACAAATTCGCGAGGAAGCTGTTGATTTATTAGTATTTACAAGCCCATCAACAGTTCAACACTTTCTTTTAGTTATTGAGGAAAACAAGCTGCAGCAAAAGCTAATGGGAAAGATATTTGCCTGTATCGGTCCAGTAACAAAAAAGGCATTAATAACCGCAGGATTCCCAGTACATATTTGTCCAAAAATATATACTGGTGAGCAATTACTTAAAGAAACAAAACAATTTTTTGTTAGGAAATAGATCAAAAAGGACGGAGATTAAGATGAGCGACTTACAATTTAAACGTCACCGCAGATTACGGAGAACTCCTTTTATGCGTGATTTAGTTAGAGAAAATCATTTACGAATGGATGACTTTATTTATCCATTATTTGTAGTTGAAGGAGAAAAAACAAGAAATCCTGTTTCCTCTATGCCAGGTGTCGAACAAATTTCATTAGATTATTTACCACAAGAAGTCGATGAACTACTTTCTTTAGGTATTAAAGCAATCTTATTGTTTGGCGTACCAAATGATAAAGATAGCGTCGGAACAGGAGCATATCATACACATGGTATTGTCCAAGAAGCTACTAGAGTGATTAAAAAGCATGCACCTGAAATGCTTGTAGTCGCAGATACATGCTTATGTGAATATACCGATCATGGTCATTGTGGAGTTGTAGCAAATGGCGATGTATTAAATGATGAATCATTAGAGCTATTGGTAAAATCGGCAGTAAGTCAAGCAGAAGCTGGTGCCGATATTATTGCACCTTCTAATATGATGGATGGATTTGTAATTGCGATTCGCCAAGGCTTGGATGAAGCTGGCTATCGCCATATTCCAATCATGTCCTATGCTGTAAAATATGCATCCGCGTTTTATGGTCCTTTCCGTGATGCTGCGGATAGCACACCACAATTTGGTGACCGGAAAACTTACCAAATGGATCCAGCTAATAGACTCGAAGCATTACGTGAAGCTCAGTCTGATGTAGAGGAAGGGGCAGACTTCCTTATTGTAAAACCAGGATTACCTTACATGGATATTATGCGTGACGTTCGGAATGAATTTAATTTACCAGTAGTTGCTTACAATGTTAGTGGTGAATACTCAATGGTAAAAGCTGCTGCACAAAATGGCTGGATCGATGAAAAAGCAATTGTTCTAGAAATGTTAACAGGCTTTAAACGTGCCGGAGCAGATTTGATTATTACGTACTTTGCGAAGGATGTAGCGAAATATTTACAGGGGTAATTAGTCTTCATGTTTTCGATTACAAGTAATTAAATCTAAGGAGGATGTACATGCGTTCCTTTGAAAAATCTAAACAAGCATATAAAGAAGCAGTAACATTAATGCCAGGCGGAGTAAATAGCCCAGTACGTGCATTTAAAGCGGTTGACATGGATCCAATCTTTATGGAACGTGGCAAAGGCTCAAAAATATATGATATTGATGGAAATGAATATATTGACTATGTGCTTTCCTGGGGTCCGCTAATTATTGGTCATGCAGAGGATCATGTAGTGGAGGCACTGAAAAAAGTAACGGAAAATGGGACAAGCTTTGGTGCTCCTACGATAATGGAGAATAAGCTTGCACAGCTTGTGAAAGAACGGGTACCATCCATTGAAATCGTACGGATGGTGTCTTCTGGTACGGAAGCGACAATGGCTGCTATTCGACTGGCAAGAGGGTATACGAATCGTAATAAAATATTAAAATTTGAAGGATCATATCACGGTCATGGAGATTCTCTTTTAATTAAAGCAGGATCAGGTGTTGCTACACTTGGACTTCCAGATAGCCCAGGTGTTCCACAAGGAATCGCCCAAAACACGATTACCGTTCCATATAATGATTTAGATGGCGTGAAGCTTGCATTTGAAAAATACGGAGACGATCTTGCGGGAATAATTGTAGAACCGATTGCAGGAAATATGGGTGTAGTTCCACCAATTCCGGGATTTTTAGAAGGTCTTCGCGAAATTACGGAGCAATATGGGGCACTCCTTATATTTGATGAAGTAATGACAGGTTTCCGTGCCGCATATAATTGTGCACAAGGATATTTTAATGTCACTCCTGATTTAACATGTCTTGGTAAAGTTATCGGTGGTGGCCTACCAGTTGGTGCTTACGGTGGGAAAGCGGAAATTATGGAGAAAATTGCTCCAAGTGGTCCGGTATATCAAGCAGGGACATTGTCTGGTAACCCATTAGCGATGACCGCTGGTTATGAGACATTGCGTCAACTAACAGAGGAAGACTATCAAGAATTTAACCGTAAAGGAGATTTATTGGAAGACGGCTTCAAAAAAGCTGCTAGCAAGTATAATATTCCTTTTACCGTAAATCGCGCCGGTTCCATGATTGGTTTCTTCTTTACGAATGAAAAGGTCATTAATTTCGAAACAGCAAGAACTTCTAACTTACAATTTTTTGCTGAATATTATCGTGAAATGGCATTACAAGGAATCTTCTTACCACCATCCCAATTCGAAGGGCTATTCCTTTCGAAAGCCCATACGGATGAAGATATTGAAAAAACAATTCAGGCTGCAGAAAAAGCATTTGCCAAATTAATATAATTTAATAATGTTGATAAAAGAGGTGTCTAATGGAAGTCCGTTAGACATCTTTTTTATTAGGTGAATAGGGAATCTCTTGAGTGAAGGAGACGAAAAGGGAGTCCTTGGAAGTTTTTTGCATTGTAAATGGAGTTTCATTTACTCTATTAATCCGTAAGAAATGGGTTATAAATAATGTTTATCATGATAATCTCTCTTTCTTTTCCAATGGGAATCCTAGAAAAATAGCATATTTTCTAATGTTCGTTCATACAGTGTATTGATACAAGTAGACAAAATTTGATTGTGACCGGATAGAATTGAGAGGGGGATATTATGACGGACCGTTACAAACCATCAACACTTAAATTTTCATTAGACGAAGTAGTTACTTTTCGAAAAGGTGATGAAATAGCTGAGCTTATCAGTTTATCATTAGAGCCGAATGTAACCATTCAAGAATTAGATCATTATATTTCCATTCGTGGTTCCTTAGATATGAATGGAGAGTATAAAAAGAGTGAAGAAAAATTAGAAGATGATGAGGATCATTTTTCATTTTCTGGGCAAAAGTATGCAGCTGTATCGGAAACGCGAGAAGAAGGTGTATGTGACTTTTATTATGATTTTCCAGTCGACATTACCATTCCGAAAACAAGAATTCAAAGCTTAGAAGAGTTAAACATTTCCATTGACTCCTTTGATTATACGTTAACCGATAATTCCAGCTTAAAGCTAACAACAGATTTATCGATTTCCGGTGTGTATGAGGAAGATTTTACGGTAGAAGAACGTGAGGAAGAGGATGTGTACGAAGAATTTTTCTCACATGAAACATTGTATACTACACCAACGAATGAAGAAGATACATTAACACCATTTCAAGATTTCGATTTAGATAGTCGCGAGGAAAATGAAGAAGTTACCTTCACTGCGGAAGCCAAAAAAGTAGAAAGCCAAAAGGAACAAGAAGAAGAGGATATTCATGTACCAATCCATGTGCTTTATACAAAAGGGGATGAATTGGTCGAATTAGATTTACGAAAGGAAGAAACCGATCATACCAGCATAGAAGAAGATACAATAGCAGCACCAACCTTGAAGGAAGAGCAGTCTTTACCTATAGATGAAGCACAGGAGCAATTTACTAGCAGTCGTGCGGAGACAACCATTCCATCAGACGCATTTGAACAAGATGATGTACAAGAAGAAAACAGTGAACCAATCGTCGAAACAGTACCTTTTTACTCAGCAGATGAAGCTACATTTGAGGAAGAAGAAGCAGAGGAAGAGAATGAGGAATGGGAAGATTTTGATACCGTCCACCTAGAACGTAAGGAGGAACTTCATTCGGTGGAATTAGACATGAGATCTGCAGAAGAAGTGGATGAAGCGGTAAGTGTTTTAGACACTGAAAATGAATCTGTACGTAATCAAAAAAGTATTAATTATCAGCCACAGGTACAAAAGGAAACAGAAGAGCATACCATTTCGCTAACGAAATATTTTGCACGGAAAGAAGAGCATGATCGTGCGGCTAAAATGAAAATATATATTGTCCAACAAGAGGATACGCTACAATTGATTGCTGAAAAATATGATTTAAGTGTGTCGCAAATTTTGCGAATGAATCGTTTAGAGGCACATCAGGACGTATATGAAGGGCAAGTTTTATATATCCCAACAAAGTCGGAGAAATCCTATAGCTAATAATGGATGATGAATACTATATGCAAATTAATTTGAAACGGGTGTTCACCCGTTTCTTTGTATGTTCAACCATGTGTTGTTAAAGGACAGAAGAAAGCTATTGTATCGGTGGATACCATGCCAAAATTGGTGGTGGAAAATATGTATGATGCTAATGAGGATGCTATTGTTCGAGACATACTAAAGGAATATAATCTGAGACCAAGCTATTATGAAAAGATTGGGAAAGTATTTAAGGTGTATACAAATGAAAATGTCTATGCCTTAAAACGAATGGATATTCAAGATGGGAATACGTTTTTTAATTACTTGCAATATTTATACAAAAAAGGATACTATCGTATCGTTCCTTTTTACCCAACGAAAAAAGGACATTATTCCGTCCTTAGAAATCGCAAATTATTTTACTTAATGCCGTGGATTAATGATGAAAATCGTAAAGACCATAATGAAAAGACAAAGAAGATGATCCGCGAGCTTGCTAGATTACATGCTGTTACGGCAAAGGAAGTAGAAATTCAGAAAGAGATGATAACCGAGCATTATAAACAAATGAGCTTGCAATGGAAACGAGAAATCGATTATTTAGATAGATGGATGGATCAATGTGAGCAAACATGGTATAAGTCACCATTTCAGTGGGAATTTGTCCAGTATTATGATGAAATCCGAAAAGCATATGAGTTTTCATTGAGTGCGTTAGAACAATGGTATCAAAAAATACAAAATGCAGAAAAAATTAGAACGGTTCTTATCCATGGAAAATTAGCACCGGAACACTTTGTACAAGATGAAAAAGGGTATGGATATTTTATCAATCTAGAAAAATCACAAATAAATTCCCCGTTCCGAGATTTGTTACCATATTTAGCGAAGCAACTGAAAACCTACCCAAGTCAAAAAGAAGAGGTAATCGATTGGATATTAACGTATATGAAATATTATCCACTTCGAGAGGAAGAAAAGTTATTATTTAAAAGCTATCTCGCACAACCCGGTAATTTTATTCATCTTCTTGAAGGATACCAAACGAGGAGGTTATCCAATCATGAAATGAAATATACGAAACGATTGCAACATGCGTATTGGATGTTTAAAAATATCGAGTATATAGTGATGCGGATGGAGGAAATAGAGCAACAGCGGAAAACGTCAGAACAATAAAAGGAAGCGGTGGAGGACATTTTATTTTAAGCGTCTTCTACCGCATTATTTATGGCTTGGCTTTAGGCACAGGATGTGATGCATCTAGTCTGTTAGTTCAGCATTTTTATATAAATTCAATATGAAAGGCTACGGCAATAAGGACGAAAATCATTAATAGGATGACGTCGAAAGTGGTTGGTAGTAGTAGTGTGCGGATACCTTGGAAGATTGTAAAAGGGATAATTAATTGATTGGCAATTGCTCGAATCGTCCGTAGCCAAGCTGGTAATAAATATGGATTATATTTTCTACGCACTTTAGTACACACCTCCAATAAAAAATACAGCTCGTATATTTATCATATGTTTAGTTATACAAGATAAGTAGTCTTACCCTATCTTATGGCCTAATTTTAAAAAAAGTGTTTCCAGGAATGGAAAAAGATTTATAGAACATAATCATTATAGGGTAAAATTCATTGAAAAAAGAACAGTAAAACAATAATTCGTATATTTTTAAAAAAAATGGTGGATAATGATTGACGAACTCAATTATTTTTTTATAGAATATAATGTAAACTAAACAACAAATAAATGCATGGATTGGGAAGAGTACAATTTGTAGCTGTTTTATTAGAGAGGGGATTAAAGGTGAAAGATTCCTATTCAGTACAGTTGGAAGGTCGCCCATGAGCAGTTATTGTGAACGTAGAAAATGCGATTTAGTATTTCTTCTATTAGCAATAATCGGATAATATCCGTTATTTTTACTTGAGAGCAAAGTGCTTGGACTTTGTCAGGGATAAGGTACACTCTGACTTATGAACTTGTACTTTTGAATAAAGGTGGTACCGCGAACAACTCCATTCGTCCTTTAACGAATGGGGTTTTTTATTTTGTTCAGATTGGAATATATTACCAATAGTAATTATTTTTTAATAAAAGGAGGAAATGTAAATGTCAGACCAACAACTATCCATGCCTACGAAATATGATCCACAGGCAATTGAACAAGGAAGATATGACTGGTGGGTAAATGGAAAATATTTTGAAGCAAAAGATGATGAAACGAAAGAACCATATTCGATTGTAATTCCACCGCCAAATGTAACAGGTAAATTACATCTTGGTCATGCATGGGATACAACTTTGCAAGACATTATGACAAGAATGAAACGGATGCAAGGCTTTGATGTATTATGGTTACCAGGTATGGACCATGCCGGAATAGCAACACAAGCAAAAGTAGAACAAAAGCTTCGTGCCGAAGGAAAAACTCGTTATGATTTAGGTCGCGAAGGCTTCCTGAAAGAAACATGGAGCTGGAAGGAAGAGTATGCTAGTCATATTCGCGAGCAATGGGCGAAGTTAGGCTTAGGATTGGATTATAGTCGCGAACGCTTTACATTAGACGAGGGACTATCAAAGGCAGTTCGTGAAGTATTTGTAACCCTTTATAATAAAGGCTTAATTTATCGTGGAGAGTATATTATTAATTGGGATCCACAAACGAAAACTGCATTATCAGATATTGAAGTTATTTACAAAGATATTCAAGGTGCATTTTATCATTTACGCTATCCATTAAGGGATGGTAGTGGCTATATTGAAATTGCGACAACAAGACCAGAGACATTATTAGGAGATACAGCAGTTGCTGTTCATCCAGAAGATGAACGCTACAAGCATCTTATTGGCAAAACATTAATCCTACCAATCGTTGGCCGAGAAATTCCAATCATTGCCGATGAATATGTAGATATGGAATTTGGTTCAGGTGCCGTGAAAATTACACCTGCCCATGACCCGAATGATTTCGAGGTAGGTAATCGTCATAATCTTGAGCGCATTCTTGTAATGAACGAAGATGGCACAATGAATAAAAAAGCTGGTAAATATGAAGGAATGGACCGCTTTGCTTGCCGTAAACAAATCGTAAAAGATTTACAGGAGGCAGGAGTACTTGTAAAAATTGAAGAAATGGTTCATTCCGTTGGACATTCTGAAAGAAGTGATGCAGTTGTTGAACCATATTTATCCACACAATGGTTCGTAAAAATGCAGCCACTTGCAGATGCCGCTATTCAATTACAAACTGGGGATGATAAGGTTCAATTCGTACCAGATCGCTTTGAGAAAAACTATCTTCGCTGGATGGAAAATACACGTGATTGGTGTATTTCACGGCAATTATGGTGGGGCCACCGAATTCCTGCATGGTATCATAAAGAAACAGGTGAAATTTATGTAGGAAATGAAGCTCCAGCCGATGAAGAAAATTGGAAGCAAGATCCCGATGTATTGGATACATGGTTCAGCTCGGCATTATGGCCATTTTCTACAATGGGTTGGCCAGATCGGGAGGCTAGTGACTTAAAACGGTATTATCCAACAAATGCCCTTGTAACTGGATATGATATTATCGGCTTCTGGGTATCCCGAATGATTTTCCAAGCGATTGAATTTACGGGTACGAAACCATTTGATGATGTACTAATCCACGGGTTAGTTCGTGATGAGCAAGGTCGCAAAATGAGTAAATCACTTGGTAATGGTGTTGATCCAATGGAAGTAATTGACCAATATGGTGCCGATTCCTTACGCTATTTCCTTGCAACAGGATCAGCTCCAGGTCAGGATTTACGTTATAGTACAGAAAAAGTAGAATCGATTTGGAATTTCGCAAACAAAATTTGGAATGCCTCCAGGTTTGCATTAATGAATATGGATGGAATGACATATGAAGAAATTGATTTATCTGGTGAAAAATCAGTAGCCGATAAATGGATTCTTACACGATTAAATGAAACGATTGATAGTGTAACAAAACTTGCGGAGAAGTATGAGTTTGGCGAAGTAGGTAGAGCATTGTATAACTTCATCTGGGATGATTTCTGTGACTGGTATATTGAAATGGCAAAATTACCTTTATACGGTGAAGATGAAGCAGCTAAGAAAACAACACGTTCTATTTTAGCATATGTTTTAGACCAAACAATGCGCTTACTACATCCATTCATGCCGTTTATTACAGAGGAAATTTGGCAAAACTTGCCACATGAAGGAGAATCGATTACAACTGCTTCTTGGCCACAAGTTCGTGCAGAATTTTCGGATGAAAAAGCAGCACAGGACATGAAATTATTAGTGGAAATTATTCGCTCTGTACGGAATATCCGCTCAGAAGTAAATACACCAATGAGCAAAAAAATCAACATGCTGATTAAAGCAAATGATCCAGCGACTGAAGCTACTTTATTGGAAAATCAATCCTATTTAGAACGCTTCTGTAATCCAGAGCAATTGACGATTGCGACATCGATCGAAGCACAGGAAAAAGCAATGACAGCTGTTGTAACTGGAGCAGAAATTTTCCTACCATTAGCTGGCTTAATTAATATCGAGGAAGAAATTGCTCGCTTAGAAAAAGAACTAGCAAAATTAAATCAAGAAGTTGATCGTGTACAAAAGAAACTAAGCAATGAGAAATTTATTTCGAAAGCTCCTGAAAAAGTAGTAGAGGAAGAGCGAGCAAAAGAAAAGGATTATATCGAAAAACGGGATATTGTTCAGCTTAGAATTGCTGATTTAAAGGGAATGTAATTCCTAAAAAGGAAATGAAATAATACGATAGTAAAGATAAAGAAGGCGAATCTATATTGGTAGGTTCGTCTTCTTATATAAACAAAATATCAGTAAAATAATAAAATTTTACAGTAAATTTCGTTTGTTTCTTATAGAATAGATACGATGGGAAGTTTTATGATTTTTTTCAATGGAGGACTTTCATATGTTTTATACAGGTAAAGAAGTAGAAAATTGGGTGAATAATCGTTTAAAACTAGGCATTAAACCAGGATTAAAAAGAATGGAATGGATGATGGAGCGGTTAAATCATCCAGAACATCATATAAAAACGGTACATATTGGCGGAACAAACGGAAAAGGATCGACGACGACCTTTTTACGTTCGATTTTACAGGCCGCTGGTTATCAAGTTGGAACTTTTACATCTCCGTATTTTGAAAAATTTAATGATCGAATTTGTGCGAATGGAGTTCCGATTTCCGATGAGGATTTAATTCAAATTGCCAATGTTATTCTGCCTTTAGCAGAGGAGTTAGGAAATACCGAATTAGGAGAGCCTACCGAATTCGAAATTATTACAGCAATTGGCTTTTATTACTTTGCAAAGGTTAATCCAGTAGATATTGCATTAATTGAGGTAGGGTTAGGTGGACGATTGGATTCCACCAATATTATCCATCCATTAGTATCGGTTATTACAACGATTGGCTATGACCATATGCATATTTTAGGAAACACATTAGCAGAGATAGCATTTGAAAAGGCAGGCATTATTAAAAGTGGTGTACCACTAATCACTGGGGTAAAAAATGAGGAAGCACTACCAGTTATTTTAGAGCAAGCAAAAACAAAAAAAGCGCCAATATATGCTTTAGGTAAACAATTTACCGTAACAGATTTAGGTCCGGATCATCATGGAGAATCCTTCTCCGTAAGCACTGCTTTTATGCATTATGAGAATTTACAGCTTTCTATGCTAGGACAGCATCAAATTGAAAATGCTGCATTAGCAGTAATGGCTGCCCAAATCTTAAAAGAATTTTATGCATTTTTAATTGACGATGAGAATATCCAAAACGGATTAGCAAAAGCGTACTGGCCAGGTCGTTTTGAAGTTGTTAGCAACAACCCAGTTATTATTATGGATGGGGCTCATAATAAGGAAGGAATGGAAAGCTTTGTACGTTCATTGCAACGCCATTATCCTAATAAACGTGGAACCATTTTATTTGCAGCGATGAAGGATAAACCGCTTGATGAAATGATTGGCTTATTGGATAAGCTCCCATATGAATTAGTATTCACGGAAATTGATTATCCAAGAGCAGCTAAAGCAGAGGAACTTTATCAGCTTTCCCGAGCCGAAATGAAGCAAGCAAGAACGGATTGGAAATCCGTAATTTTGGAAAAAATCGAGCAGATGGATAAAGAAGAACTATTAATATTAACCGGTTCCCTTTATTTTCTTTCCGAAGCGAAGCCCTTTTTATTAAATTTTAGATAAAATTTGGAAATAAGAATATGACAAAAATTCTATTATTTGATAAAATATTCATAACCTTTCTTTTTAGGATGTTTCAACTATTCTATTAATTTAACGAATTCTATCATAGTTTCCTTGTATGTCGTTGCATACAAGCTTCACTCTCAATTTAACGTTACGAACTTGTATTGTACAACTAATGGATAGGTATTTCATAGCGGATGGAGATTGCGTCTTCGCATACTACCTCTTTTAAGGGTGGGAGAGATAAATTGGTCTTAGATAAAAAAATACAATATTTTATTTGGATAGCTTGGGTGATTATATTCCCGGCAGGACTGTGGATTTGTCATGAGCTAGAACCACCAACATTAGATTTAATAAATACAGATTTTTATATTTTTGTTTTGTTAATGATTCCTGCGGCACTTATTCCAATCATTATTAATAAAACATTACTATCTGTTATTCAATGGATTACCCTTGCCGTTTTTTTGAAATTTGGTCTATATGCGGAGCTGATTTTAGGACAAATTGTCGTTTTACTAGTTTTGTCACGTGTACATCTTACGAAAGATCAACTGTATCGTTTTCCATTAAATTCTTCCATGTTTGTTATCGTTTCAATAGTAAGTGCATGTGTATATTATTTACTAGGTGGCACACATGAAACTTCTGCTATAAGTAATTTATCTTTTATTCGTTTGGCTGCAATTTATTTAGCTGTATATTTTTTCTTAAATCAATTCATGATCTTTTTCTGCTATCGATTGTTGTTTAAAGAGAAAGTATCTATTTTTAGTGCGGAATTACTTTGGGAATCCTTAATTCAAATTGTAACCTTTCCGATTGGGATTATATTATACTTTTTGTACAATAACATCGGTATTATTAGTGCCGTTTTAATTGGATTCCCTGTGATTAGTATGTTATTAGTATTAAAATACTATAATACAACGAAGCAAATGAATAATCATTTACAAAAAGCAGTGGAATTTGGCCACCAATTAACCGAACGGTTGAAATCAAATGAAGTATTAGAAGTATTTATTCATAATTTATTAAAGATGTTTCCGATTGATTATCTTTATATATTAGATAATGTCAATGGAGAGCAATTGGAGCTAATTCATAGCTATGAAAATGGGGAAAATGTCGACATTGAATCCTCTCCCATTCGAAAATTTGATGGTATTGCTGGGATGGTATGGGCAAATGAAGAGGCAGTATTATTCGGTGAAAAAAAAGAGTGGGAAAAGCTTTCATCAGGATATATTCCTAACGATATGGAAAGCGTGCTTACCGTGCCAATGATGAAAAATAATGAAGTAACCGGTGTTTTGACAATTGGTACGAAACGGAAAAGAACGTATGAAAAATATCATTTAATGATTATCGATATTCTCTGCTCGTATTTAGCGATTGCTTTTGAAAATGCACGCCATTATGAGCGGACGAAATTTCAAAGTGAGCGTTGCCAGCTAACCAATTTATATAATGCTCGAGTGTTTACGGAAAAATTAGAAGAGAACTTTGATAAATTGAATAATGGTGAGGTAGATGGACTTTCCTTACTATTAATTGATATCGATCATTTTAAAATGGTAAACGATACTTATGGTCATCAAAGTGGGGATGAAATACTAATTCAAGTAGCAGATTTACTAAAAAATATTGTAAATGTAAAAGGTTTACTCGCAAGATATGGTGGCGAAGAATTTGTCATTTTGCTACCTAATGTCAATAAAGAAGACGCAGATCTTTTTGCCGAACGCATTCGCGAAACAATTGAAAATCGTACGTTTACGATGTACGATAATCTTTCGGATACTCGGAGAAAGCTTACAGCACGCATTACGGTGAGTATTGGTGTTGCTTCCTCACCTACCGATACGGATGACCCAATGGCGTTACTGCGCTATGCTGACCGGGCACTGTATATTGGTGCGAAAAGGGTAGGTAGGAATAAGGCTGCGAAATATGTGAGTTAATCAAAAAATGCCTGGCTCTTAGAAATGAATGAGTCGGGCATTTTTGATCTTTTCGTTAGCTTATTTGGCTGATTGGATTATGACGAATAGCTTTTTCTAATCACTTGCGGCTAATGATTCTTTTAATGGTTTCCGCTTAATAATGGTAATCAAATTCCTTGATTATTTTTGGTGTGCCCCAAATGATTTGTGTGTTTCCGCTATCCTCCCCGCCAGATGAACTTTGAGGGCATTCCGTTGCAAATTTAGTAGAATCGGTAATGACGCGTGGGTCGTTACTTGATTTTGCATATACGTTACTTTTCCCATTCGAATTATTATTATAATTATTTTCTATCGTAAGCTTACCATTCACGCAAATCTTCGAATTATCGCCAATATCAATTCCTTTAATA
Source organism: Perspicuibacillus lycopersici (assembly GCF_025660475.1). Classification (GTDB taxonomy): domain Bacteria; phylum Bacillota; class Bacilli; order Bacillales; family Caldibacillaceae; genus Perspicuibacillus; species Perspicuibacillus lycopersici. The sequence goes on along the minus strand of NZ_JAOUSF010000003.1, from coordinate 524,420 downwards.
GTGGCATTCGAACCAATATAAATTTTCGAATCGACCATCCCATTGATCTGCCCAATCTCTCCAGTTCCACCAATATAAATACTCGATTTATATAGCTTCGTATTATCCATTTTCCCGTTTCCGCCAATTTCCAGTGTGGAATAGTTCAATCCATTGCCATTAAAATGCCCGAAAGTACCATCACCACTTACATGTAAGCTGACATAATTTTGACTGTTCATGTTCTCGGTTGTCATTTTTCCTAATATATATAATGTCGAACGATTTATTTCATAATTCATATTTGGCAAATATAGTTCCCCAGTGACTTTATAGACTGCACCATTAAAGACTAATTGATCATTATTATCATAACGAATAGTACCAACTAATTGGCAGGAAAAGTTTATTGTGTATACATTTTTTGGACATGTTGCTAAATTACTTCCAGGATCATTTATTTTGTTTCCTGTTGGCATATCGTTAGGATTTCCTTCGTTTTCTCCTGTTGCTTCCTTTTCAATGGTAATCCAATTACCCACATCAATGATTAACGTACCATCAATCCTTGTAGTAGCGTTGTCCTCCATACCATTACTCGCATAAGTAATAGAAATTTTATCCTTATCCTTTGTTACGGTAATATGATCAATTGCAAACGATGCAGAAGATTTCGTATCAATTACTTTCGCCAGTGGAACAGCGGGCGTTTCGATTAACCGCTGATTTAAGAAATTTTTCACCATTGTTACCGCACTGTCCATTGTTATATCCGTTTGCTCGGGAGCATTTTCATTAATGGAGTATAGTTCGTTCAGTACTATTTGTTGAAAATAAGCTGCCCCCATTTCTGCTAGGTCAACGGATTGTGATTTTGTTTCTACTGCACCATTTTGCTTCATACTGGTAGTAGATTGGGTGAGAAAGGCTAGTGATAGAATCGTAAAAATGGTAATAATAAATAATACAGTAACTAGCGCATATCCATTGTTATCGTTTAACAGTCGTTTCATCTTATTCACCATTCTTTAATCGGTATAATATCGTATCAATGCTTATTGTATTGCTTGTGTCATTTTTATCGGTAACAGTAACCGTTAACGTGGCGTCCTCTATGTCTGGGTTTACCGAAATTGTACCAGGATGATCGGAATGTATACATAATTGTGGATGCTCATATATTTTTGAATCCGTCCCATTACTTACGGTTATTTTACAATTGGCCGAATTTATCGTATAAGATTGCTCAGAATAACGATGGAAACTTTCTAAGTCCGTAATAATATAATTTATTTCCTGTTGCATTTGATTTTTCGTTAGTGAAGTTTGAGAGAAATGAAACCCTTGAAAAAAAACACTCCAAATAATCCCACTGACGATAGTGAGAAGAACAATTGCTGCAAGCACTTCTAATAAAGTAAAGCCTTGTTCCTTTTGCTTCATATTCTACTCCTCCACCAAAATATATCCATAACTTTCACTGACAACAGAATGATTACCACCATACAATTGCACATGGATTTGATGTGCCTTTGTGGGATTTGTATTAATATCAGATTGCTTTGCTATCGTAATTGCTACTTGCCAATCGCCTTTAGGAAATGCTGCATAGTAATCGTTGGTCCGCTCCGACAGATAATCGGGTTTTTTATGTAACGTTGGTTTGGCAAGGAAGCTGATAATCTCTTCTTTCCTTTGCCATTCTACTAAAATTTCTTTCGCTGTATTAATCGCTTGTGTTTTTTCTTGATTTTTTTGATTGATAAATCCCATTTGTGGAAAGATATACATCATGGAAACTAAGATTATGGATAATATAACGATAGAAACTAATATTTCTAATAATGTTACCCCTTGTTGATTTAACATTTTCTTTCTTGTCATGGTGGAATGACTCCTTAGCTTTTCTATCATTTAAAAATTTTATTAATTAGTTGCTATTTAGTAAGTAGAATGTAGTATGAATATATGGCTCCCGCTTATCTTCAAGTCTTTGTCTGTCCATTTTCTATTTCTTATCTAAAGAATGTCAACTACATTTTAGAAAATAGACCTTATGAAAAAAATAAATCTTGCGTTACGCCAACTACATGGTATAATTTTCCTATTTGTAAGCTCCTTTATTATTTTCCAGTAATTTAATATTAATTGCTGAAAACACGGAATACATATATAAATTATTCGTCTATTCTATTTTCTATCATATAATATTCCAAAGTTAAAACATATATATTTTGTAAAAATAATAAGAAAAAAGTCCTAGGAATTTTTTCCTAAAAACGATTGCCAAATGGTACATTCAATTATAAAATGAATGGAAATATTAAACGTTATAAGAATGTTAATAAACAAAAATTTCATAAAAATTCAGGAGTCTTTCTTTTATTTAACGTTTTAGGAGGTGTAGCATATATGGCTAGAAAACGATTAGGTGATTTGTTAGTGGAGGCAGGAATTATTTCCGATGTCCAATTGCGAGAAACTTTAGCAAACAAATCAGTGGAGGAAAAGCTAGGAGATGCGTTAATAAGAGAAGGATACATAACCGAGCATCAATTGATCGAAGTATTAGAATTTCAGCTAGGAATTCCACATATTAGTATTCATCAATATTCGATTGAACCAGAAGCAATCCAAGTGGTACCAAAGGAACTTGCAAAAAGACATTTTCTCATGCCGATTCGCATTGATAAAAATCGTTTGCTAGTAGCAATGGCAGATCCGATGGATTATTTCGCGATTGAAGAGCTGCGGATGGCTACAGGCTATCATATTGAACCTGGGATTGCGACGAAGGATGAGCTTTATCGTGCGATTACGAAATACTATGATTTGCAAGAGTCAATGGAGGAATTAATGAATGAATACTCTCCTCAGGAAACGATTGATGAGGCGAGGGTTCACGATGATGATTCTCCAATTGTCCGATTGGTCAACCAAATTATAGCCAACGGTCTAGCACAGCGAGCTAGTGACATCCACTTTGATCCACAGGAAACCGAATTACGTGTTCGCTATCGAGTAGATGGACAATTACGGACTGAACGAACATTGCCAAAGCATATGCAGAACATAATTACTGCGAGAATTAAAATAATGGCGAACTTAAATATTACTGAAAGCAGGTTACCGCAAGATGGTCGAATGAAATCAACGATTCAATTTCGCCAAGTAGATATCCGCGTATCGACACTTCCTACGATCTTCGGGGAAAAAGTAGTGTTACGAATTTTAGACTTAGGAAACGTATTAAGTAGTATTGATAAAATTGGATTTTCCTCTGATAATCGAGAGAAATTTTTAGAGATGATTCAAAAACCGAACGGAATCGTTCTTATCACAGGTCCTACTGGATCAGGGAAATCTTCTACTTTGTATGCAGCACTAAATCAACTGAATGAAGAAGAAGTCAACATTATTACGGTAGAAGATCCAGTGGAATATCAGCTGGAGGGAATAAATCAAATTCAAGTGAATGAAGATATTGGTTTAACCTTTGCTAATGGACTTCGCTCGATTTTACGACAAGATCCAGACATTGTAATGCTAGGAGAGATTCGCGATACAGAAACTGCCCAAATAGCAATCCGAGCCTCTCTTACTGGGCACTTAGTATTGAGTACAGTCCATACGAATAGTGCGGTTGCAGCTCTTACAAGATTAATTGATATGGGTATCGAACCATTTTTAATATCCTCATCGATTAATGGGATTGTTGCGCAACGTTTAGTTCGGAGAGTTTGTCGAGATTGTGCGGAAGAGATAGAGCCTAGTGCGCGGGAAAGAGAGATCTTTGCTGGAAGAGGCATTGCAATCGAAAAGGTGACAATCGGGAAGGGCTGTCCGAGCTGTAATACGACAGGTTATCGTGGTCGGATTCCTATTCATGAGGTATTGTCCGTCAATGATGATATCCGCAGGCTAATTGCTGATGCTGCATCAACGTCAGTCGTTCGAAAATATGTCCGAGAGCAAGGCATGAAATTTTTAATAGATGATGGGTTAGAAAAGGTGCAGCAAGGATTAACGACAACAGAGGAAATTTTACGTGTAGCGGGTATGGATTAGGAGTGATGATATGAATGAAGAAGTAACGGAATTACTACGGAAAGCATTTATGATCCATGCTTCCGATCTCCATCTCCTTGTAGACTCTCCGCCAATTTTTCGAGTGAATGGGAGGCTTCAGCCAACTGGAGAGGCTCCATTAACTGCGACTGATACTGAGAGAATAGTGAGAGAACTAATACCAGAAAAACAATGGGAAACGTTTGTAGAGCAAGGGGAACTTGATTTTAACTATGAATTAAAAGGGGTTTCTCGCTTCCGTTTAAATGCATTCCATCAACGAAATTATGTAAGTATCGCGATTCGGATAATACCAGAAGAAATTCCGACAATTGAAGCACTACATTTACCGGTAGTAATTAAAAAAATGCTGGAAAAGCCACAAGGATTAGTATTAGTTACTGGTCCAACTGGTTCTGGTAAATCTACAACGTTAGCAGCAATGATTCGTTATATTAATGAAAATTATGCAAAACATATTATTACACTAGAGGATCCAATTGAATATGTTCATCATCATATGAAATCTATTCTTAATCAGCGTGAGGTTGGATTTGATACGAAAAGCTTTGCGAGTGGATTACGGGCAGCATTACGGCAAGATCCGGATATTATTCTAGTCGGAGAAATGCGTGATCTTGAGACCATTTCCACAGCGATTACTGCTGCAGAAACGGGACATCTTGTATTTGCTACATTGCATACTAGTAGTGCTGCACAGACAATAGATCGAATTATTGATGTGTTTCCTACCCATCAGCAAAGACAAGTCCGGCTTCAGGTAGCAACTGCTTTAGAAGGGATAATATCACAGCGACTATTACCAACATCGGATGGGAATGGACGGATTGCAGCAACGGAAATTTTATTTAATACACCATCAGTAGCAAATTTAATCCGCAATGAAAAAATCCATCAAATCCAAAATGTCCTGCAAACAAGTAAAGCCCAAGGAATGCACACGTTGGAAATGTCTGTTCAAGAACTGTTAAATCGAGGCACGATAACTTATGAAACTGCAATGCCATATATAAGAACAGGTGATAACAATGGCCATCTATAAATATGTTGGTCGATCGACAAAGGGGCAAATGAAGCGGGGAACAATTGATGCACTTAATAAAAATCAAGCGTTAGCGAAATTACGCGAGCAAGGCATTAGTCCGCGGGAAATAAATGAAGCAAAAGGTCTCTTTTATAAAGAAATAACATTTGGAAATCCAGTGAAGCAGCAGGATTTTGTTATTTACTGCCGCCAGTTTGCCACTTTAATTCGCGCTGGTGTATCGGTTGTGCAATCCACCAATATTTTAGCGAAGCAAACGGAAAGTAAGGCTTTAAAAAAGATTTTATTAGCAATCGAAGATGAATTACGAACAGGTGTAAGTTTTTCCAATGCGGCAACGAAGCATCCAAAGGTTTTTCCGCCGATTTTTATTAATATGGTTCGGGCTGGTGAAGCAACGGGGAATTTAGATGAAACATTGGACAGGCTTGCTAATTATTTTGAAAAGCAATATGAGATAAAAAAGAAGGTGCAATCTACACTCGCTTATCCATTAGTGTTACTGTTCATAACGATTGTAGTTGTAATCTTTTTAATGGTTTCCATTGTTCCTACCTTCTCGCATATGTTTGCTGATATGGGTGGAGAATTACCTGGGATAACAAAATATATGATAGGGCTAAGTAATGCCATTCAACACGGATGGTGGCTGCTGTTAATTACCGTTCTTTTCATTATTGGCGCCTTTCGCTATTTAATGAAAACGAATAGTAGGTTTTTCTATGGATTCCATGCTTTCATTTTAAAGATTCCTGTTTTTGGAAAGCTACTCCAAAAAACAGCAATCGCGCGGATGACGAGAACATTGTCATCGTTATTTTCCAGTTCAGTACCAATATTACAATCCCTTTCAATAGTTGAGCGGGTCGTTGGCAATCCGGTTATCGGTAAGGTCGTTCTGGAAGCACGCGATGCGCTAGAAAATGGAAACCGTCTATCGGAGCCCTTTTCAAAAAGCTGGGTTATCCCACCGCTTGTAACACAAATGATTAGTATTGGGGAAGAAACCGGTGCATTGGATTATATGCTCGGAAAAATTGCCGACTTTTATGAAGGTGAGGTTGACCGTTCTGTTGACACATTAAAGTCATTAATTGAACCAATAATGATCGTAATACTAGCAGTCGTCGTCGGAACTGTTGTGCTTGCCATTCTTGTACCAATGTTTAGCATCTTTCAAACGGTGCAATAGAAGTTCTTTGAAAAAAATAAGGAGGTGGTTACCTTCCGAATACTTACCTGCTACTGGATGCCATTTTCTATTTCATTATAAAAATTAAAAATCAAAAATAAGGAGGCAATAACATGAAAAAACATCTAAAACAACTGAAAAATGAAAAGGGATTTACATTAATCGAACTACTAGCCGTAATCGTAATTTTAGGTATAATCGCAGCAATCGCAGTACCGATGATTGGGAATGTGATTCAAGATTCAAAGGAAAAAGCTGCAGTTAATGATGCGCTAAATATTATTTCATCAGCAAAACTTGCAGATGCGAATAATGAAGCTCCTGCAAATTCTGAAACTGGTTACACAGAAAATGATTTAAATAAGTATCTAGAAACCACATCTACCTTTACTAGTGTAAACAAGGATGACAATGGTAATTGGTATATTACTGGTCATACAGATGCTCTTGACTATGTTAAAGGAGCTAAAGAAAATGTATTAACTGAACAAGAACTAAAAGCAGCATTGGCAAACGATTAATTTATCTTTTCTTATCAACACATTCAGGAGGTCCACCCATGCTCAACCTATTTTCCAACAAAAAGATCGTCAATATCGTTATCGATGACTATGTAATCCGAATGGTTGATCAACCGAACGGTACCGTCACTCAATGGAAAAATTTAAAGGAAAAGCTAGTACCAGCTGGTCTACTTGAGCGTGGGCGGATTGTTGATGAAATTGAATTCTACCACTTCATAAAAGACACAGTACGTGAGTGGGGCATAAAAAAACGCAATGTACGCTTTTATGTCCCTGACTCACTTGTCATTATGAAAAAGGTGACCTATCCTGCAAATCTAGAGGAAACAGAAATTAAAGGTCATTTCATAATGGAGCTGGGTCGCACCTTATATCTTCCATTTGAAAACCCTATTTTTGATATTTACCCAATCCCCACTACTGATGGTAATGAAGAAAGGGAAGGGCTACTTTTTGCTGTCCCAGAAGAAGAAATTAAAAAGTATACCGAAATTTTTGATGACTGTGGATTAACGCCGATTGCCGCGGATATTCGCGCAATAGGTGTATACCGCTTCTATCAATCGCTCCAAAGTATTGATAACAATGATGCTTACTTATTTTTGGAGGTTAATTTAGATTCTGTTTTAGTTAGTATTTTTTCTCATAATCGTCCAGAGTTTTTACGCTATATGGACTTAGAAGTTCAATTATCTAATTGGAATTGGTCACGAACAGAAACGAATTTTTTGCAATGGGAATATAAAGGCGAAATTGATTACATCAATCGCTTAATTGATGATCAAATTACCGAGATTGAGCGGATTTTAAGCTTTTATCGATACTCGATTCATAAAGGGGAACGTGCTGTTTCGAAAATAATTTTATTAGGTGACATACCAAATATGAACACACTATACGAAAAGCTGCAATCTCAGCTTTCGCTATCAATCGAATTACTGGATGCCAATTTACCTCTTAAAAAAATGACTCAAGTACCGAGATCCTTCATTCCAGCTGTTGGTTTAGCGATGAGAGGAGGTAGTGAACGTGATTCCTAATATTAATTTATTACCAAAATACGAACGGAAGGACTCGAGAATCTTTATTATCGTCCTAACGATAGCGGTAGCTTGGCTACTGTTATTATTATTTTCAATCTATCAATACGTTTTAGCAAATAGTGATATAAAATTGCTACAAAAGCAAACAGAATCCGCCACTTTAGAACGTGCCGTATTAGAGAAACAGCTTCATATGATAGATGTAGAGCAGTTAGCTACCATTCAAGATGCGATTACATATGTAGAGGGCATTACTGTACCGACATCAATTGTAATCGAGGAGCTGAATCAATTATTGCCGAACACAAGCTATCTTCGGCAATATAGCTATAATAATGGGGAAATCTCGATTCAATCAGAGTTTGCATCAATGAATACCATTGCACAATATATTACAGCTTTAGATGCTTCCGAAATAATTAGTGATGCGGTAGTCAATACCATTACAGCAAATGCAGGGGATACAGTAACTAGCTATAATGTGAGCTTTATTGTGAGGGTTAACAGGGAAGAGCTAGTGAAATTAGATAGGGGTGAGGATAATGACTAACTTCATTGAAGAAAAGAAAAAGCTCGTTATCCTTATTCTTGTTATCATGTTTCTATTAATCGGATTATTTTATGTAAATAAAGTGATGCCGATAAAAAAGGAAGCTGCACACGCAAGGCGAGATTTAGAAACAATTGAAGAAGATATTGACATACTTGAAACACAAATGAAGACAGAGGATGAGGAACAGGCCGATAACGATTTCCAATTGGAAAGAAAAATGCCCACCTCGCGTAAATTAGATGATGTATTGCTTTCCTTGAAAAAAATAGAAACAGACAGTTCTAGTCAAATTACAACGATGTCGTTTATTGAGAATAGTGAGCTTTTGGAAAATGAATTAAGTCTATCGGATGTAGAAAATGGAACAACAAATGTAACAGAGACGACGGATGTTGGTAACGAATCTCAAGCAAATATTCAAAATAGCTTGCAGCAATTAAAATTAATCACAATCAATTTATCTGTAACTTCTCCGAGCTTTGGGCAATTTCAACAATTTTTGCAAGGGATTGAACAAATGGAAAGAATAACGAAGGTCGATAATGTGACATTTACAACTAATTCAAATGAAAACAATCCGAAAAATCAACAAATATCGACCAATATCCAAATAACGACATTTTACTTTGATTCTAGTCAATAATAGACAAAAAACGTCAATAAAGAAAAAATAAAGGTGAAGAGGAAAAGATATTTTTATGAATGCTATTTATTTATTATTATTCGTTTTGTTTGGACTATTATTTGGTTCGTTTTTTAATGTGATTGGATTGCGGGTGCCAAAGAAGGAGTCTATCATTTATCCAAATTCGCATTGCACGAATTGCAAACATGAATTATCTTGGTGGGAGCTTATTCCTGTTTTATCTTATCTGTTTTTGCATGGGAAATGTCGAAAGTGCAGGACGAAGATATCTCCGATTTATCCAATGATGGAAGCAATTACAGGCGGATTGTTCGCTTTATCCTATTATTATTTAGGCTGGGAAATGGAATTACTAGCAGCGCTCTTCTTCGTTTCCCTACTCGTTATTATTACTGTGTCCGATTTAGAATATATGATTATTCCAGACAAAATTTTAATCGTATTTCTCCTACTATTTATTGCTATTCGTATTTTTGAGCCACTAAATCCATGGTGGGATTCCATTGTAGGAGCGGTTCTCGGATTTGCTATTCTGTATTTACTAGCCATTGTTAGTCGTGGAGGTATGGGTGGTGGAGATATAAAATTATTTTTTGTTTTAGGGATAATACTTGGAACGAAAGCAATCATTATGACATTATTTTTCGCTTCTTTGCTTGGGTCTCTCGTTGGTATAATCCAAATGCTTTTTCATAAGTGGAAAAAGAAAACACCAATTCCTTTTGGCCCTTTTATCAGTATTGGTGCATTATTATCGTATTTTTATCGTGATACGATATTGGAATGGTATATTCAATTTCTTTCCTAAAAAAAACGTGACGAAATTTCACGAAATTTCACGAAACCTTCTGCAACAAGACGACAAAAGTCTTGTTCTTTTTTTTTACAAGTATGATAGGATAGAACAAAACGTCATGGGGGAGGGCTATTTTATGGACAAGCTCCCTAAAGGGAACGGAAAAGTAACCATTAAAATAAACGGGAAAGAAAAGGATTACGAGGAAAATTTAGAAATTTATAACTGGAGAGATGCTCAAAAGGAAATGGCAGCAAGTGAAGAGCCAGTAGCAAAAAATAATGATTACAGTATAAACAACATTACGAATCCTTTTAAAAAACGGAAGAAAATCGGTCGAAAGCGGATATCATCTGTTAGCGCACAGAAACAAATGAGTCATTCGACGACAATGGTAATTATTGCATCGATTTCTGCAATAACTATAGGTATTTTAATCGGTTTTATTTTGTTACAGGTGATGGGTACTGGGAAAAATCCATCGCAAGTAAATGGAGAAGATGGACATGCAGCAGGTGTCAATGGAGAGCAAATGATTTTACCGGCGGTTGATATTTATTTTTTACAAGAAGGTGTATACTCGAATGAAGATTCGGTGAAAAGTCTTGTTGCAGAATTGAATGCTAAAAACCAACCTGCCGCCTATGTAAAGAGTGAGGACAATATCCATGTACTTGTCACAATGGTGGATAGCTTGGATTCAGGTAAGGCGATACAAAAAAATACAGACTATGCAAATTATTGGCCGAAACAACTGACCATTAAAGAAAAAATCATCCAAAATTTAACATCCGATGAAAAAAAGTTTTTCGAATCAGCATTTTCGTTTTATGACATGCTAATAAAAGAAGGTACAACAGCATACATACAAGGGGAAAGCTATCAAGCAAATACAGAAAACTTACAAAAGGCATATGAAATAATTCAATCAATTGAAAATTTAGATCGAGAGCAAGTAAAGCAGCTGAAAGAGTTACTATCAGAAGCATATGATGAAATGCAATTATTTTTAGCCGACCGGAAGGAGCAAAACTGGGTAGCTGCTCAAAGTGATTTACTTCAATTCATTTCTACTTATTACGTGATGTAATTTCATTCCTTCCTGTTAAATAAACGTAAGGTGAGAATATAATAAAATATATATTTTAAAAGTGCTAATCATTCGAAAATGGCGTTTTATTACAGAGGTTTTGGGGAAATGATGGAAAATTGTCATCCAAAATTAATCTTTGTGTCGTTGAGTGTCGAACGTTGTTTTGATACGATAAGCTTATGTATCTCCCCTGGTACATTTATTTAATAGGAAGGTGATTTTCTTGGCACGCCTCATTTTAGCTTCATCATCACCACGAAGAAGAGAAATCCTCAAACAAGTCCAACATAATTTTGAAATTATTATTAGTGATGTTGATGAAACGATTGAAGAAATACTTCCACCGGAACAAGTTGTGATGACTCTAGCATCGAAAAAAGCGCATGCAGTTGCCAAACATTATCCAGATGCCTATGTAATCGGAGCAGACACAGTCGTATATTTAGCACCACAAATATTAGGCAAACCAGCAAATAAAGTTGCGGCAAAGCAAATGCTAGTCAATTTGTCCGGGAAAACACATACCGTGTATACAGGAATATCGGTAATTCATGGATCACAGGAAGAAACTTCTTTTGTGAAAACGGATGTAACGTTTTGGGAACTTTCAGAAAAGGAAATCGAGCATTATATTCAAACAGGGGAACCATTTGACAAAGCAGGGAGTTATGGCATCCAAGGATATGGAGCAACTCTTGTTAAAAGCATCAATGGTGATTACTTTTCCGTTGTTGGTTTACCAATTGCAAAGTTATATCGTACATTACAAACAATGGGCTATGCTTTTTTTTAGTGAAAAGAGCATAAAGTGGAAACCTCAAACTTATTATTAACAATGTCGAGTATTTCTTTAAACATTTCAGTTATGGAAGAAACGTAGTAAACTACTGTTTATGGAAATTTCAGGAGGGGATGGAGGATAAATAAAACGTTAATGATTAAAGATTTTCCGAAAGAGGAACGTCCACGTGAACGGTTTATTCATAATGGTCCTGAAAGCTTATCCAATCAAGAACTACTCGCACTAATTTTACGGACAGGAACAAGAACAGAGTCAGTTCTTCAATTATCTCAGCGCCTTCTCACACATTTTGAAGGATTACGAATGCTAAAGGAAGCTTCTCTTGAGGAATTAATGAACATTAATGGGATTGGAGAGGCAAAAGCAATTCAATTACTAGCTGCAGTGGAGCTGGGCAGAAGAATTGCAAATTTAACATTTGATGACCGTTACGTAATCCGTTCCCCGGAGGATGGGGCAAAATATGTAATGGAAGATATGCGTTTTTTGAATCAGGAGCATTTTGTATGCTTATTTTTAAATACAAAAAATCAAGTATTACACAAACAAACCATATTTATCGGTAGTTTAAACGCATCGATTGTTCATCCAAGAGAAATATTTCGAGAAGCTTTCCGTCGTTCGGCAGCATCTATTATTTGTTTGCATAATCATCCATCGGGTGATCCTGGACCAAGCAGAGAAGATATTGAAGTGACAAAGCGCTTAGCAGAGTGCGGCAAAATGATTGGCATCGAACTCTTGGACCATATAATCATCGGGGACAAAAGATATGTAAGTTTGAAGGAAAAAGGTTACTTATAATACTATTAATTTTTTGTTTGATAGGATATAATTATGTTTATGAATTTTTTCGTTTGAAAAAAATAAATGGATTTTGACGATCTTTTTTTATGGCTAAACAATAAAATCGCTTCATTATGTAAAGCTTAATATAAATAGCCGAAATTTACCGTGTCAGAAACGGTGCAAGAAAATTACTCAACTATGTTTATCACAGAAAATGTATCAGAAAGGGAGATACGACCATGTTTGGAATTGGTGCAAAAGATTTAGGAATTGACTTAGGAACAGCGAATACGCTTGTGTATATTAAAGGAAAAGGTGTAGTACTTAGAGAACCTTCTGTTGTTGCTTTTCAAACAGATACAAAACAAATAGTAGCTGTTGGTAATGACGCAAAAAATATGATTGGACGAACTCCAGGTAATGTTATCGCACTTCGTCCTATGAAAGATGGAGTAATTGCTGATTATGAAACAACAGCAAAAATGATGAAGTATTTCATCAATCAAGCGATGAAAAATAAAGGCGGATTAGGTAGAAAACCTTATGTAATGGTTTGTGTACCATCCGGAATCACTGCTGTTGAAGAACGAGCAGTAATTGATGCAACTCGTCAGGCAGGGGCTAGAGATGCTTATACAATTGAAGAACCGTTTGCTGCAGCAATAGGTGCTGACCTGCCAGTTTGGGAGCCAACTGGAAGTATGGTTGTGGATATCGGTGGCGGAACTACGGAAGTTGCCATTATCTCGCTAGGCGGCATTGTAACTAGCCAATCAATCCGTATTGCTGGTGATGAAATGGATGAAGCAATTATTAATTATATTCGTAAAAATTATAACTTAATGATTGGTGACCGTACGGCAGAAATCATCAAAATGGAAATTGGTTCCGCTGGTATGCCAGAAGGAATTGAAAATATGGAAATAAGAGGTAGAGATTTATTAACAGGTCTACCGAAAACAATCGAAATTACGTCAGAGGAAATTTCGAAGGCGTTAGGTGATACAGTATACTCCATTGTGGAGGCAGTAAAAAATACATTGGAAAAAACACCACCAGAACTTGCTGCGGATATTATGGATAGAGGTATTGTATTAACTGGGGGAGGAGCACTCCTACGAAATCTTGATAAAGTAATTAGTGATGAAACAAATATGCCTGTTCTAATTGCTGAAAACCCGTTGGATTGTGTTGCGATTGGTACAGGAAAAGCACTAGATCATATTGATTTATTCAAAAGCAGATCCAAGGATTCACGGTAAGTAAGCGAAGAGGTGTAGATCATGCCACAATTTTTTATGAATAAGCGACTGATTATTTTACTTGTGGGAATTATCCTTCTCGTGGCATTGATTGGTTTTTCATTAAGAGAAAGGGATAACCTATCATGGCCAGAGCAGTTTGTAAAGGATACTGCCGGCTTTGTGCAATCCATTTTCGCAAAGCCCGCACATAGTATTGCGGGCTTTGTTGGAAATGTTCAAGATTTACTTCATACATATGAAGAAAATGAAATTTTGAAAAAAAGATTGGATGAATATGCCCAATTGAAAATAGAGTCAGATCGATTAGAGAAGGAAAATGAAGAATTAAAAGCGATCATAGAGAAGAAGGAAGATTTAGCTTCCTATAATCCATTACCAGCATCGGTAATTTCTCGAAGTTTTGATCGCTGGGATGAAACCCTTATTATTAATAAAGGGGAAAACCAAGGGATTAAAACGAATATGGCGGTTGTCACATCAGAGGGAATGATTGGAACGATTAAGAGTACTAGTAAGCTGTCGTCAACCGTGCAGCTATTAACAACAATTGATCGAGCAAATCGAATACATGTAGCAGTACAAGCAGAAAAAGATGTTTACGGGTTAATCGAGGGCTATGATGCAGAATCAAAAATGTTGCTAATTAAGCAAATACCATCAAATAGTAAAGTGGAAAAAGGTCAAAATGTTATAACATCAGGTTTAGGTGGTATGTATAGAAAAGGCCTGTTTATTGGAACGATAGAAAAAGTCGAGCCAGATCAGTATGGGTTAACACAAACAGCGTATGTAAAACCAGCTGCAAACTTCTATAATATTGAAGAAGTTATTGTGATTGAACGTTTAATGGACCAACCAGATGAAGATGTGGTGGATAATGATGAATAAAAAATGGTGGATACCTATCTTCGCAATTATATTTTTTGATATTGAAAGTATCTTTGCGAATTATTTTCCAGTACAGCTAATCTCAGAGGATTGGATTTGTGTCCCTCGTTTTCTCTTATCTTTTTTTATCTTTATCGCGGTCTATTATGATAAAAAATTAGCACTAATCTATGGTCTTGTATTTGGATTAATAATGGATATTGTTTTTATTGATATTTTGGGAATCTATTTGTTTTGGTATCCCGCAATTATTTATGGTGTATCTAAATTAATGAAAATTATCCATACCCATTTGCTTATTCTGGCATTTATTACGTTGCTCGCAATTACCGTATTAGAATTTGGAGTATATGGTTTTAATTTTATTTTACAAATTACAGACATGCCAATCGAGCATTTTGTAAATAATCGGTTATTCCCTACTTTATTATTAAATTTAGTCTTTTATCTATTACTAGCTTATCCGTTAAAGAAATACTTTACATTGATAAAAAAAGTAAAAGAAGAAGAAGAGGGCATGTTTCAATCCTAAATAGGCTCATTTGTTTGAGCACTTTTTATTACTATAATTTTATATAAATAAAATTTTTCTATAAAATAAAGGATATTGCCCGCCTTTTGTTGAATTTTATTTTTGTTGAGGTGAATTTCTAGCATGGTAAAATTGCATAATGTCATGATAAAAGGCACAAAAGACGGGTTATTATTACACCTTGATGATAGATGTTCTTTTTCTGAATTATTAAATGAACTGGAGGACAAGCTTCTTCCACATCAGCAAGTGAATGACGACTCGCATGTATTAAATGTTCGTATTCATACAGGCAATCGCTTTTTATCGAAAAACCAAGAGAAGAAAATAAAAGAGATTGTAGGGCATAAAAAAAATTTACAAATTGAATCTATTGATTCCAATGTTATATTAAAAAAAGATGCAGAACGAATCAAAAGAGAATCTGAAATACAAGTTATCACAAAGATTGTTCGATCTGGACAAATCTTAAATATTACTGGGGATGTTCTCCTTATAGGGGATATCAATCCTGGTGGAAAAGTGATGGCGAGTGGGAATATATTTATTCTTGGTTCTTTAAAGGGAATCGCACATGCTGGATGTTTAGGAAATGAAGAGGCGGTAATATGCGCCTCAAAAATGAGCCCTACTCAATTACGAATTGCGGATTGTTTCACACGGGCACCAGACCGAGAGGAAGATAAACCGCAGGAAGCTGAGTGTGCATATGTTAATGATGCTCAGCAAATTATTATTGATAAATTAATAGTTTTGAAGAAAATACGTCCAAATTTAAATCGGTTCGTGGAAGGGGGATTATAATCGTGGGTGAAGCGATTGTTATAACTTCCGGAAAAGGTGGAGTAGGAAAAACAACTACCTCTGCTAACATCGGTACATCACTAGCATTACAAGGAAAAAAGGTTTGTCTTATGGATACAGATATTGGCTTACGTAATTTAGATGTCGTAATGGGACTAGAAAATCGCATCATTTATGACTTAGTTGACGTAGCTAACGGCAGGTGTAAACTTCATCAAGCACTTGTGAAGGATAAGCGCTTTGATGAAAAATTGTATTTATTACCAGCTGCACAAAGTAGCGATAAAACGGCAGTAACACCTAGCCAAATGAAGAAAATCGTTGACGAGTTAAAACAAGAATTCGATTATATTATCATTGATTGCCCAGCTGGTATTGAGCAAGGCTTCCAAAATGCAGTTGCCGGCGCTGACCAAGCGATTGTTGTCACAACTCCTGAAATCTCTGCTGTTCGCGATGCAGATCGGATTATCGGTTTATTGGAAAAAGAGCCGATGGATCCGCCACGACTCGTTATTAATCGAATCCGTACGAATATGGTAAAACGCGGAGATATGATGGATGTCGATGAAGTAACCAATATTTTAGCTATTGAATTAATAGGCATCGTCGCAGATGATGAGGAGGTTATTAAAGCCTCCAATATTGGCGAACCGATCGCAATGAATCCAAATAGTAAAGCAAGTATTGCTTACCGGAATATCGCTCGAAGAATTTTAGGTGAATCCGTACCATTACAACATTTAGATGATGCGTCAAAAGGTATGTTAACAAAGCTTAAAAAGTTTTTCGGTGCACGTGTATAGTAATTCATATGCAGTGAAATTAAATAGTATAACGAAATTCAATAAATTATATAACGTAATAAAATAAAAGCAATTGATTTATTATCAATTCTGCTCCCCGACTGTAGACAAACTGGAAAATTTTCGAGCATGTCTACAGTCTTTTTCATTTAGAAAGGTCACTTACGCTCCAATCAACGCATTTTAACTACAATTACCATCAAAACCAAATAAAGACATCGAGTGGAAGCCCGCTTGATGTCTTTTTTCGATTATCTGAAGCGACTGAAAGAATTATTTGTAATCACTTAACCATTTTTCTATAATCGTTAGCGGAACTAATTAATTGAATTTCATTGGGGTGTAACTGGATTGTTTTTATAACTAATGCCAAAATGTTTAAATGTAATCCCTTTCTCTTTTAAAGATACTAAAAGCAGATAGAATCTTTCCATTTCATTATCCTGATTCTCATTTGTAATTTCATTGAAATATCTATATCAATAGTTGAGTATTCTTTAAAAGGAGAGATTTGCAAATCTTCACTATAATAACGATTGTTTAGCTAATAAATATCAACTGCATTATGAAAACTGTCAGGAAAGAAATGCTCAACAATTGGACCTAATTCATCTTTTGCTTGCTTTTGCCATGTTTGATCGAGATAACTATCTTCTGTTTCTTTAGTAGTATAGCGATTTTGTCCTACATAAAAAATTAACTCAGGGTTCTCTTTAGCATGGGCATAGCCATGGTATGCTTTGCCGTGGAAGAAAGCAAAGGAAATTTCCTCCATCACAAAATCCTTGTTGTATTTATTCTCAAGATACTCCTCAAAATTGTTTTTATACGAAATTAAGTCCCAAGGTGTGCCATAAAAAATGTAAAAAATGATACCACCGAAAATTGCAAAAACAGGCAAAACAAGGATTTTTTTGATTTTAATAATTTCATTCCTCCCCCCTGTTATCGAATGATAGTTTAATTCTACTACTACTACTACTTTAGTTTCTGTGCCATGCGGCAACTGTAGACATAAATTAATTTAAAACTAGAAAATGAGCTTTATTTATAAACTAATGAAGCTGGTTTATTGAATAAGCAAGTGGTGGATTCAATACGGTAGATATTTTTAAATCTTTTAAGTTCCAGCAGGACAAACAGGCTTTTATGTCGAATATTCAACATAAGAAATTTATTATATTGGAGGAAAAAAATATGGCAGAAGTTTTGTTGTTACACCATGTTTTAGGCAGGACGAAGGGGATTGAAGCATTCGCTAATCAATTGAGAGATGCGGGACATACTGTGCACGTGCCAGATTTATTTGACGGACGCATCTTTTCTTCATTGGAGGAAGGCTTAGCATTTGTGAAGGGTATCGGATTTGAAGAAGTGACGGCGCGTGGCGTTCGGGCAGCATGGGAGCTACCACGAGATGTCGTCTATGCTGGCTTTTCACTCGGTGTCTCGGCAGCACAGCAGCTCGCCCAAACTCGTGACGGTGCTAGAGGCGCACTATTTTTTCATGCCTGTCTCCCGACCTCGGCGTTCGAATCCGAGTGGCCAGCAGATCTGCCTGTGCAAGTTCATGCCATGAGTGCAGATTCTTTTTTCGTTGAAGACGGCGACATTGAGGCAGCCCATGAGCTGGTTGCGTCGGCCAATCACGCTGAACTTTTTCTGTACGAAGGCAAGGAACATCTTTTCACTGACAGTAGTTTACCGTCTTACGATGCTGACGCGACGAAACTAGTAATCAAGCGTGTTCTCGACTTCCTCGCATAACTCGCATAATTACGCGAAAATTTTCAGTAGCTACCATAACTTAGCTCCGGTTTAAAACATCCCTCATTTTGTATAAAATGAAGGGATTTTTCTTTGTATCAATTATTGGAAATGAAACGAAAGCGTTGCACTCCAATGAACTTATTTTCTCCTTCTATACATTCTATTCCTTGATAGTTTACCTCATGTTTTTGGGTGATGTGTCAAGCGCATCCATAACAAATCATCACTAAGTAGTATTTCTTGTTTGAAGTGAACCTGTTCAGTTAATAACTAAGTGCTTATTTGTGGAACTTTTTCTTATTACTAACGTTTTTTCCTAATCATCGGACACGTTGTCATACTTACTAGGGACAAGTCATACATTGTAATAAAGAAATGGGCATAAAGGGTTGGTGAATATGAGTAATCGAAAAGAAGAAATAAAAAGACGAATAGCGCAACGAAAAAAACTAAATCGTACAATGGCGATGAATAGTAATGCCAAAAGGCAGTCAGAACGACCGTTATTCACTCCGGATTATTATCCACAAGAAGATAAATGGTTTACAGGGGATAAGGAAAATAATAATGAAACAATCCACCCATTGTTTAGAAAGGAAATCTTTATTTTTAAACTATTAGCTGCAGCTTGCCTAGTGTTAGTCGTTGCAATAATCTTTCAAAATCCATCACAAAAATTAGATAGTTTCCGTGTGGCTGTCAAACAAGTGATGGAGAAGGACTTTCAATTTGCTACCGTGTCCAACTGGTATGAAGATACTTTTGGCAAGCCTTTGGCACTTTTACCGGAACAACCAAAGGAAAACACGGAAGAAAAGGTGCAAAAAGAATTTGCTATGCCTGCCAATGCGAAAATATTGGAGGATTTTGATTCCAATAAAGAAGGAATAACCATTCAAACGACGAAGGATGCAATAGTAGATGCAATTCAAGAAGGTACTGTTACGTTTGCAGGTGAGAAAGAAGGGTATGGTAAAACGGTCATTGTCCAACATCCGGACAGTAGTGAAACATGGTATGGTGAACTTAGTGAAATATCAGTGGATTTATATGATCAAGTAAAAATTGGTGATCCATTAGGGAAAGTTTCGCAAGCAGAGGATACCGTTTCGGGAGAGTTTTATTTTGCTATTAGAAAAGATGAGAAATTTATTGATCCAGTTCAGGTGATTACCTTTGAATAAATGGATCCGGTTACTTACAAACATTCATATTCATCCACTTTTTTGGATGGTTGCTCTCGTCGCAATACTTACCGCACGTTTCAAAGAATTGCTAATCGTATTTGCGATTGTCTTTATACATGAATTAGGCCACGCCATGGCCTCTTCTTTTTTTTCCTGGAGGCTAAAACGGATTATGCTACTTCCTTTTGGTGGTGTGGCAGAGGTTGATGAACATGGGAATCGGCCGTTAAAGGAAGAATTTATTGTAGTAATTGCGGGACCACTTCAGCATTTATGGATACCAATATTCGCCTATATCCTTTATTACTATGGATTAATATCAGAACCAGTTTATCAGTACTGTATTGAATATAATTGGATGATTTTATTGTTTAATTGTTTACCTATACTCCCATTAGATGGAGGAAAATTAGTCTATCTTTTTTTTGCAAATTATTGTCCATTTATAAAAGCATTAAAGCTTGCTATCATCACATCGTTTATTTTTCTCCTTCTATACTGCTGTATGATTGTTATTCTCTTTCCGTTTCATTTAAATGGTTGGTTTATGGCATTATTTTTAATGATCACCCTTTACAAAGAATGGAAAAATCGTCCCTATATTTTTATGCGTTTTTTACTAGATCGTTACGCTGGAAAAATGCAAAAAAACAAACAAAGGAAACTATTATATGTTTCCCCAGAGGATACGGTACAATCCGTAATCGAAAGACTATATCGAGGAAAATGTCATCCAATCGTTATTCTTGAAAACGGTAGGGAGCTTAAAAGGCTATCTGAATCAATTTTATTAAAGGCGTTTTTTGAAGAGAATGCCGCAAGTCAACCAGTAAACTATTTGCTTTCCAGAACATAAACCCATTAAAATGAAGAGAAAACATCCGTAGTAGCCAAGAAAGAGGATTAACAAAATGAATCGACTATTTATTAATACAAGAGAATCAGAGAAACGTTGGATGGTAGAAAAATCAGGTGAAATGGTGGAGCTCTTTATTGAACAACCAGAACATGCTTCACTTATCGGTAATATTTATCTTGGAGTAGTAGAAAAGGTCATACCAAGCATGAATGCAGCCTTTGTTCATATTGGAAAAGGGAAAAAAGGCTATTTACATATTAGTCAAATTCCTGCTTATTATATGAGTGAGGAAGCAAATAAACCGTTCAAATCTATCGCCAAATTCCTTCGACAAGGCGAAAAAATTATCGTACAGGTCGTAAAGGATGAGACAGATTCGAAATATTATCGACTAACCGGTAATATTGAGTTTTCTGGAAAAGCGATTGTTTATATGCCATTTGGAAAATATACTGCGGTATCGAAAAAATTAAACGAAGAAACACGCACGAAGTGGAAGGAATGGGCGAAGCTAGTGCTAACAGATTCTGAAGGGATCGTCATTAGGACAAGTGTGGAGAACGTAACGAATGATGTACTTTTACAGGAGTTGGAAAAATTACGGAAGCAGTTTACAGAGGTTCATTCATCTTCCGTAAAAGGGAATGCACCTTCACTACTTTTACAGAAAAATACCTTTTATGAAAAAATATCCCATATATTAGAAAAAGAACAAATGGATGAAATATATTGTGATGAAATTTCTTTGTTTCAAAAATTAAAAGAAGCGCTGAAGGATAGTAACCTCTCGATTAACTATTACCCGGGAAATGAAAATATTATTTCTCACTTTCAAACGAGTCACGCAATGGAGCAACTTACGAAAAAAATTGTTTGGCTGAAAAATGGGGCAAATATAGTAATAGAAGAAACAGAAGCTTGCACAGTCATCGATGTTAATACAGGGAAATTCACGGGAAAAAGCCAAAAGGAAAAGACAATTTTCGACACAAATTTATTAGCTGCAGAAGAAATCGCCAGACAGGTGAAGCTACGAAATATCGCCGGCATTATTTTAGTAGATTTTATTAACATGAAATCGCCGCAGCAGCAAAAACAAATCATTTCACTTTTAAATGAACGATTTATACACGATCAAGAACGGGTAACTATTTATGGGTTTACCTCTTTAGGAATATTAGAACTATCAAGAAAGCGGACAACCCCTAGTATTAAGCAGAAGCTTACCATTAGCTGTCCAGTTTGTAATGGTTTAGGTACTGTTATGTCACCTGCAACAATTGCATTTCAATTGGAAAGAGAGCTTTGGGAATATAAAGGCTCAGATTATTCAGAAGTTCAAATCGAAGCAACACCAGATGTAATCCAATATTTCACTGGTGAAAATGAAGCCCATTTACATGATTTAGAAGTAATTCTCCGTATAAAAATATTGCTACAATCAATCGATAAGAACATTCCACATTATCATATAAAAAGATGGCGTTAAATTAATGTAGAATGGAGAAAATAGTTTGACACTATTATTGATATATGGTAGTATTCATATGTTGTTATTTTTGTAGCACCCGTGCTACAACCGCACATAACAGGTATTACATAAGTATTGTTCTTACGAATAATCACCTGCAAATGGCGAGTCTGAGTCTAAAGAGGAGGTGCAATTCATGTACGCGATTATTGAAACTGGTGGTAAACAACTTAAAGTTGAAGAAGGACAATCTATTTACGTTGAGAAATTAAACGCTGCTGATGGCGAAACAGTTACTTTTGATAAAGTTCTTTTTGTTGGTGGCGAAACTGTAAAAGTAGGTGCTCCTTTCGTTGAAGGCGCAACTGTTACGGCTAAAGTTGAAAAACAAGGTCGTCAAAAGAAAATTATTGTCTTCAAATACAAAGCTAAGAAAAACTATCGTAAAAAACAAGGTCATCGTCAACCTTATACAAAAGTTACGATTGAAAAAATTCAAGGCTAAGGCGATTGAACAATGATTTATGTAACAATTCAACAGACAGACGAAAAGTATATACAATCCTTTTCAGTCGAGGGTCATGCGAATTTTGCTAAACATGGTTCAGATATCGTTTGTGCTGGAGTTTCTGCGGTAACATTTGGCGCAATAAATGCTGTAGAGGCTTTAACCAATGTTGTTCCAGCTGTAGAGCAAGGTGGAAAAGGCGGCTATTTGCAATGTACTGTACCAAATAATTTACCAAAAGAAACAAAGGATAAAGTACAGCTACTTCTTCAAGGGATGTTAGTTGCACTACAAACAATCGAATACGATTATAGTGAATATATAAAAATTACCTTCAAAAAATAGGAGGTGGGACTAATGTTAAGACTAGATCTTCAATTTTTCGCTTCTAAAAAAGGTGTAGGTTCTACAAAAAACGGTCGTGATTCTATCGCGAAACGTCTTGGTGCTAAACGTGCAGACGGTCAATTCGTAACTGGCGGATCTATCCTTTATCGTCAACGTGGAACGAAAATTTATCCAGGTGAAAACGTAGGTCGCGGTGGCGACGATACACTTTTTGCTAAAGTTGATGGCGTTGTACGTTTTGAACGTATGGGCCGTGACAAGAAAAAAGTTAGTGTTTATCCTGTAGCTAAAGAAGCATAAGTATTTAATAAAAAAACTCTAACCCGTTAGGTTAGAGTTTTTTTATGCGAATAAAGATAATGTCCACAAGAAACTACGAATTTTATCCTCAAGAAAATCGTATGTATCTCTTTCAACGTATATTTACACTTGGATTTTCCGATAATTTCAAGGCTAACCCTATCAATATATGTTATACTAATGAACAAAATGGGTAGTGAAATAAAAAGGTTTTAATAAGGGGTAAAATAAGATGAAAGAACAGGATATCGTAAATCTACTTCGTCATTCTCGACATGACTGGTTAAATAAAATTCAGCTAATTAAAGGATATTTGTCGTTTGGTAAGTTAGAGCGCGTAAATGAAATTATAGAGGAAATTGTGAGACAATCAGAAAATGAATCGAAATTGTCAAATTTACCATTACCTCAATTTTCCGCACTATTATTAACGTACAATTGGAACACTAATCCAGTAGTATTAAGTTATGAAGTTTTGGGGACAGGAAAAGCAATAAATGTGGATGATGTAGTCTTTACGAAGTGGTTGAGTCAGTTTTTGCAAAAGCTGAATGCTTCGGTATCAACTATCGACGAACATCAATTATTTCTTCAAATTATACTAGATGAGGAACAACTGCGATTGGCTGTCCGTTTTAATGGAATACTAGTACATACGGAATCCATTTTAGATTTTTTAAATAAGCAAATGGCAGGAATATATTTATCAGCACCTACCATTAGCAAGGAAGAAATCGACTTTGAATTACATTTTTAAACTATTTTTGTTATTGGCAATGTAAACATCAAATTTACGGATGCAAAATAACAATCGATGCTAGAATTAGGAAGGAGAATGCAGACTTTATGTTTGTTGATCGCGTTAAGATATACGTTAAAGGTGGAGACGGAGGCAATGGTATGGTTGCTTTCCGTAGGGAAAAGTTTGTACCAATGGGTGGACCAGCCGGTGGTGATGGTGGTAAAGGTGCAGATGTTGTATTTGAAGTGGATGAAGGCTTGCGGACATTAATGGACTTCCGCTATCAACGGCATTTCAAAGCACCAAAAGGTGAGCACGGAATGTCTAAAAATCAACACGGTAGAAACGCTAAAGATTTTATCGTGAAAGTTCCACCGGGTACAGTTGTTAAAGATGAGGAAACTGGTGAAGTAGTAGCAGACTTAGTAAGACATGGCGAGCGTGCTGTTATTGCAAAAGGTGGTAGAGGTGGCCGTGGGAATAGTCGTTTTGCAACACCTAGAAATCCTGCGCCAGAGTTATCTGAGAAAGGGGAGCCAGGGCAGGAACGAAATATCATTTTAGAGCTTAAGCTATTAGCGGATGTTGGTTTGGTTGGTTTCCCAAGTGTAGGGAAATCGACACTATTATCTATCGTTTCTTCTGCAAAGCCTAAAATTGCTGAATACCATTTCACGACCATTGTTCCAAATTTAGGAATGGTACAAACAGAAGATCAAAGAAGCTTTGTCATTGCAGATTTACCTGGATTAATTGAAGGTGCTCATCAAGGAGCAGGACTTGGACTTCAATTTTTACGACATATTGAGAGGACAAGGGTAATCATTCATGTAATTGACATGGGAGCTGTAGAAGGTCGCGACCCTTATCAGGATTTTCTTACGATTAATGAAGAATTGAAGCAATACAATATGCGTTTAACGGAACGTCCGGTCGTTATTGCAGCAAATAAAATGGATATGCCTGAGGCAGAAGAAAATTTACAAAAGTTCAAGGAACAATTGAAAGAAGATATTCAAATTTTCCCGATTTCTGCTATAACAAAAGAAGGCATAAGAGAGTTATTATTTGCAGTGGCTGACTTACTAGAAACGACACCTGAGTTTCCTTTAACTCACGAGGATGAAGACGAAGATGTCATCAATCGTGTACTTTATAAACATGAAAGTGAAGTAGAAGACTTTACTATTACCCGGGATTCAGATGGTGCATTTGTTTTAAGTGGATATAAAATTGAGCGACTGTTCAAAATGACTGATTTTAGTCGTGAAGAATCCATTCGTAAATTCTCTAGACAGTTACGGGGAATGGGAGTCGACGAAGCATTAAGAGAACGTGGTGCCAAAGATGGCGATATTGTTCGGTTATTAGAATTTGAATTTGAATTTGTAGAATAATAATTTTGCACATCATTCTTTTGAATGGTGTGTTTTTTTATAGCCTTTGTATTGCAGATAAAAAGATGAAAAGGACAAATTCGATTCTACATATTTATGAAATGTTTATCATAAGTTTTTACGAAGATGATTAGCACTTTACCCATTCTTTCATACAATAAATACGACTTAAGTTTAGGAGGGAAGAAGAGTGAAGATCCATATTGTTCAAAAAGGCGATACGCTGTGGAAAATTGCACAAAAATATGGTGTGGATTTTGAACAGCTAAAAAGCATGAATACACAGCTTTCCAATCCAGATATGATCATGCCTGGAATGAAAATTAAAGTTCCTTCTAGTAGCGGAACCGTTAAAAAGGAAATGCCTACGTATAAGAAAGAATTTCCTGTAAAAGAGATGCCCATACAAAAAGAGAAACCATTAGTGGATCATCCTTTTGCACAGGAGAAACCAATTACACTTCCAGCACAAAAAGAAGCACCGAAAGTACAAAAACCGAAGGAAATCATTAAGGAAGTGCCTAAGCCAATCTTTATACCAAAAGCCCCACAACCAGTGATTCCTGAAATTGATATTAATAATTATTATATGTTAAACATGGCAAATATGAATGTTCAACAGCAACCACAGGTAGCACCTGAGAAAGAAAAACCACTAAAACCGACCTACCAAATGCCTACTTTCGAGGAAGAGTCCGAGGATATGCCGGAAGCTCCAAAGCAACCAGTCGTTCAACCAGAAGCAGTTGCTCCACCAATGTATCCTTGTCAACCTTGTGTTCCGATGACTCCAGTATTACCTGGATCTGGAATTCCATGTTGGCCGATACAAGCTGTACCCTTTACCCAGCCAATGTTTACCCAACCGATGATGCAACAGCCATTTATGCAAATGCCAGCAGTAGATCAATCTATAATGCCGATGGATTCTCAATATATGAATCCAACCGAAGGAATGAATTCACAGCAATCCTTTATGCAGCAACCAAATTCTTTTTCGACCCCGTTTGATCCACAATGGGAGGATGATATGTCACCAGATGATTCAAATGTATTTAATAGCCAAATGCCATTAACACCTGTTCAAGGAGTTAATGATATGTCAATGGGATATCCTGCACCAACATTTCCAATGATGCAGCCAAATATGGTTTTCCCAGGATTTATGCAAAATGATGATTGTGGATGTGGAGGTTCTTCATTTCCTCCTGTACCATATGCATTACCAAGCAATCCATCAGCTTTCCCAACAGGCATGCAACCGATGATGCCTGGAAGCGGGGCATTTCCAGGCTTGTTTCCGACCGCACAACAACCATCCGGACTAATGGATGAGCAAGCAGGTATGGATTCATCCATTGAAGATAACGATGGTTTTGCGCAAGACATGGGAATGCCAATGGTACCAGGAACTCAAGGCTGGCAAGTGCCAAGCTATGGTGGAATGGGGATGGACCCTGATGGTCAACCTTGGCAAGGAGGAGACTTTGGAGAAATGCCGATAGCACAAGAAGCTCAAGGCTGGCAAGAAGGAGACTTTGGAGGAATGCCAATGGCACCGGGAGCTCAAGGCTGGCAGACACCAGGCTTCGGAGGAATGCCAATGGCACCAGGAGCTCAAGGCTGGCAGACACCAGAGTTCGGAGGAATGCCAATGGCACCAGGAGCTCAAGGTTGGCAGACACTAGGCTTCGGAGGAATGCCAGTGGCACCAGGAGCTCAAGGCTGGCAGACACCAGAGTTCGGAGGAATGCCAATGGCACCAGGAGCTCAAGGCTGGCAGACACCAGAGTTCGGAGGAATGCCAATGGCACCAGGAGCTCAAGGCTGGCAGACACCAGACTTTGGAGGAATGCCAATGGCACCAGGAGCTCAAGGCTGGCAGACACCAGACTTTGGAGGAATGCCAATGGCACCAGGAGCTCAAGGCTGGCAGACACCAGGCTTTGGAGGAATGCCTTATGGATATGGAATGAGTCCAGATATGTTTGGTCAAATGCAAGGTAATTTTGGCATGCAACAACCAAGATTGGACGATGAAAGTAGTGACGATTAATCATAAAAATAATAGGGACGGTCAACAGGATCGTCTCTTTTCTCTTTTGGAAAATATTATGCATGTTACACAATTAATTCCGATTAACGCACGCGTGTATTATTTGAAAGCAGCTGGAAAATCCCCGATGATTGTCAAACAATTTCCTTCCACCCAGCAGTTTCAAAGACAAAAGCTTTTAACGGACCATTTAAAAAAATTCTCCTTTCCTACGTATCAGTTTTTAACCGATAGTGATACATTGCTTCAAAGTTTAGGAGAGTATTTTGCAATCATTTCTTACATAGAACCGTCGATTAGGAAGTTTTCATTTCGATCAGAAACGGATCGGTTATCAGGGATTTTTCTATTAAATCAATTTCATCGGATTACTACGTCATTATCAATATCAGAAAAGCTATTGTTTCCACCATTTGATCAAGAAATGAAATGGAACATAAGACTCCAGCAATTTAAGGAACATCTTCCATTATTCAATCATTTGTTACGTCGTGAGCTGCTTGATAATTATTTAACTATAGCTAATTGGTCACTTGAAGAAATGGAGAGATATAGTAAACATTTGCTACACGAGGACAATGTCATCATTCACGGCGATTGTGCAAATCATAATTTTATTCGAGACAATCGCGGGAAATTATATTTGATTGATTTTGATTTATGTGCACGTGCACTGCCAATTATTGATGATCTACAATATGTAATGCGGATTCTCCCATTTGTAAATTGGAATATTTCCAGCATATTCTCCATTGCGCCATTAAAAAAATATGAAAGGCATCCTTGGTTTTTGGCGGCTCTCGCTTTTCCTAGTGATGTATTTCGAGAGATAAATCGCGTCCTGTCCAATGCTTCTATTGCGGTCGATTACAAGCTTCACTATATAAGGAAATTACTAGTGGAACAATATGAGAGAATTCTTTATGTTTATCATCAGATTAACTTTTTCCTAAAAAAATTATAAGTTAAAGGATATTTTGTTTCGTTGCCGAACAAAATATCTTTTTTTATAAAATTTTTATAGAATTGGTTATTATCGCTAACACATGGTAAAAATACTAATAGTGAAGAGAAATATTTAATTAAAGGGTGAGCAGAATGAATATGAAAATACGACTAGTATTGATGACCCTTCTTTTATTCGCGGCTATCTTGGATTTGTTTTTTTTTAATCCATTAGGCGACCCACACACTTTTGCCAAAAGCGATGCGGACAGTAATCAAGTGAGCGAACAACAATTGACTGTTGTCTTACAAATAGCCTATTTAGATGGAGAAGTACAGGAAGAAATCATAACAGAGAATATTTATGCAATGGATGAGCTTTGGAAGCAATATAAGGATTGGAAACTAGTAGATATAAATGCTGATCATGTTGTATTAAAAAAATATGTAGATGATATTTCTCCATTATTGAAAGCGAATGGATATTTTGGATTAACGGAAAATGGAACATTATCGATTTTTAATGGGAAACCGGAAGAAATGCAGATTATTCATACGTTTTTTCAGTTAGATATGGAAAAGCTAGAAAGCACGAAACAAGATCAATTGAAAACAGGGATACCAGTTCGTACAAAAAACGATTTCCAAAAGGTATTAAATGCTTTCAAACCATATAGCCGTACAACCAATCAATAAGTCATTCGGTTGTGCGGTGTTTTTTTATGTACGAGTACATTAGAAAAATTTCATAATAAATAGAAAAAATTCTAATTGCAGTAATATTGGTCAGAAGTTCTCCTAGAAGAACATTATATGGTAAAATGATAAACAGTACTAATTTAGGGAGAGAGAGAATTGTACGAATACATCGTAGGAACGATTAAATATATTAGTCCACAATATATTGTGATTGAAAATAATAGTATTGGCTACCAACTATTAACTCCAAATCCATATGCATTTTCGATGGATGGTAAAGAGCTGAAAGTATATACATATTTTCATATTCGGGAAGATGCACATACATTGTATGGATTTGTCACGAGAGAAGAAAAGCAATTTTTCACCAAATTATTAAATGTATCGGGCATTGGTCCAAAAGGTGCATTGGCGATTTTAGCAGCTGGTGAGCCGCAAAAGATTGCTCAAGCAATTGAACAGGAAAATGAAAACTTTTTAACGAAATTTCCTGGTGTAGGAAAAAAGACAGCAAGACAAATTATTTTAGATTTAAAAGGCAAATTACAAGATTTCCTTGGAGAAACTGGAGAAGATTTGCCAGTGGATATGGTAACATTAGCTGAAAATATTGAGGTAACTGAAGCGTTGTTAGCGCTCGAAGCATTAGGTTATTCTCAAAAGGAAATTAATAGAGTTGCGCCATTGTTAGAAAAAGAAAAATTAACGACAGACCAATATATTAAACTGGCGTTGAAAAAATTAACGTCATTGTAAAAATGGGGGATGTAAATGTCTGAGCGAATAATATCGGAAGAAGCAAATTTTGAAGATTTGTCATTGGAACAACACCTGCGTCCCCATTCCTTTAATCAATATATCGGTCAAGATAAAGTAAAAGAAAACTTGAAAATCTTTATTGAAGCAGCAAAAATGAGACAAGAAACGTTAGATCATGTCCTTTTATATGGACCGCCAGGACTTGGGAAAACGACATTAGCAGCCATTATTGCAGCGGAAATGGGTGGAAACCTACGAACGACCTCTGGACCAGCGATCGAGCGGCCAGGAGATTTAGCTGCAATATTAACGGCAATAGAGCCAGGGGATGTATTATTTATTGATGAAGTTCATCGTCTTCCACGCTCCATTGAAGAAGTCCTATACCCTGCAATGGAGGACTTTTGCTTAGATATTGTAATAGGAAAAGGACCAAGTGCTCGATCGATTCGCTTGGACCTCCCACCTTTTACATTAGTAGGGGCAACTACAAGAGCTGGAGCACTTTCTGCACCTTTACGAGATCGCTTTGGTGTGCTTAGTCGTCTAGAGTATTATACTCCGGAGCAATTGAAAGAAATCGTACTGCGAACGGCAGCTATTTTGGATTCAGAAATAGATAGTCGGGCAGCAGAAGAAATTGCATCCCGTTCTCGGGGGACTCCGAGAATTGCCAATCGATTGCTACGTAGAGTCCGTGATTTTGCCCAAGTAAAAGCAGATGGAATTATTTCGCATTCCCTTACGAACGAAGCACTTGATTTATTACAGGTAGACCGTTTAGGATTAGATCATATTGATCATAAATTATTAAAAGGTATTATCGAGAAATTTAAAGGTGGTCCAGTAGGACTGGAAACTATTGCTGCATCGATTGGGGAAGAAGCTGGAACGATAGAAGATGTGTATGAACCATATTTATTACAAATTGGATTTTTACAACGTACTCCTCGGGGAAGAATCGTAACACCACTTGTTTATGAACATTTTCATATGGAGGTTCCGAAAAAGTGATAGGTATCGGAAAAGCGTTAATGGTAATTGGTGGTATCATCTTTGTTGTAGGATTGCTTATGCAGTTTGTGAAAATTGGAAAATTACCCGGTGATTTTATTTTTCAAAAGGGTAATACAACCTTTTATTTTCCAATGATGACATCTATTATTATTAGTATTGTATTATCCTTATTATTTTTTATTATTAACAGATTTAAATAAGAAGATGGTGACTAAAATGAAAGTAGAAGATTTTGATTATTATTTACCAGAAGAATTAATTGCACAAACGCCACTTGAAAATCGTTCAAGTAGTAGATTGATGGTATTAAATAAACAATCTGGTGACATTGAGCATCGGACATTTGTTGATGTAATTAATTATTTGAATCCAGGCGATTGCCTAGTATTAAATGATACGAAAGTTTTACCAGCCCGTTTATTTGGAGAAAAAGAAGATACTGGTGCCCATGTAGAAGTGTTACTTTTAAAGCAATTAGAAGGGGATCGCTGGGAAACATTGGTGAAACCAGCAAAGCGTGTGAAGGAAGGAACCGTTGTTCACTTTGGTGATGGCAAGCTGAAGGCTACATGTGTAGATTCATTAGAATACGGTGGACGCATCTTTGAGTTTTCCTATGAAGGAATATTTTATGAGGTGCTGGAAAGCTTAGGAGAAATGCCACTTCCACCATATATTAAAGAGCGTTTAGATGATCAGGACCGTTATCAAACGGTATATGCAAAAGAACGTGGGTCTGCAGCTGCCCCAACAGCTGGCTTGCATTTTACTAAAGAGCTGTTAGAGCAAATTGCTGCAAAAGGTGTCCATATCGCCTTTATTACCCTTCATGTTGGCCTTGGTACTTTCCGTCCAGTAAGTGTTGATAATTTGGAAGAACATGAAATGCACTCCGAATTTTATCAAATGAACGCAGAAACGGCGAATTTATTAAATGAAGTGAAGCAAAAGGGAAATCGAATTATTTCGGTTGGGACAACCTCCACGAGAACATTAGAAACGATTGCGACAAGAAATGATGGAAAATTCGTAGCAGAAAATGGTTGGACGAATATTTTTATTTACCCAGGTTATGAATTTCGCGCAATTGATGGATTGATCACGAATTTCCATCTACCGAAGTCAACACTTGTCATGTTAGTAAGTGCACTAGCTGGTAGAGATCATATTTTACATGCATATGAAACTGCAGTAAAAGAAAAATATCGATTCTTCAGCTTTGGTGATGCGATGCTAATTATCTAAACCATTTTTGTATAATAAAGTGGTACATACGATTATGGGGGCATTAGCCGTAGATCTATACTTTTCGTGTTTCTGCGCGATCTACACTATTCCCCCGAAAAATGAAATCTATCGTAGCCCAGTACTAGTGTAATACCTGAAAATATGAAACTACAGAAGAAGGGAGTAGCAACTTTGACTGCTATTCGTTATGAACTAATAAAAACTTGTAAACAAACTGGAGCGAGACTTGGGATTCTACATACTCCGCACGGATCATATGAAACCCCAATGTTCATGCCGGTCGGTACACTTGCTACCGTAAAAACGATGTCCCCTGAAGAATTAAAGGAAATGGGTGCAGGTGTTATTTTAAGTAATACGTATCATTTATGGCTAAGACCTGGTCATGAGATCGTAAAAGAAGCAGGCGGACTACATAAATTCATGAACTGGGATCAAGCAATTCTAACAGATTCTGGTGGTTTCCAAGTCTTTAGTTTAAGTCAATTCCGCAAAATAGAAGAAGAAGGCGTTCATTTCCGTAACCATTTAAATGGCGATAAAATGTTCTTATCACCAGAAAAGGCAATGGAAATCCAAAACGCCTTAGGATCAGATATTATGATGGCATTTGATGAATGTCCGCCATATCCTGCGGAATATGAATATATGAAAAAATCAGTAGAGAGAACATCTCGTTGGGCGGAACGTTGTTTGAAGGCCCATCAACGTCCAGAAGATCAAGGATTATTTGGGATAGTCCAAGGTGGGGAATATGAGGACCTGCGCAAATTAAGTGCAAAGGACCTTGTGGCGCTTGATTTACCGGGATATGCTGTCGGTGGTCTATCGGTTGGCGAACCGAAGCACATTATGAATAAAGTATTAGAATATACTACACCACTATTGCCAGCAAATAAACCACGTTATTTAATGGGAGTAGGGTCTCCTGACTCCTTAATCGATGGTGCTATCCGTGGGATCGATATGTTTGACTGTGTACTACCAACACGAATTGCAAGAAATGGTACAGTAATGACAAGTCAGGGTCGGTTAGTTGTGAAAAATGCGAAGTATGCAAGAGATTTCCGTCCATTGGATGAGAATTGTGATTGTTATGCATGTAAAAATTATACACGTGCATATATTCGCCATCTTATTCGTACTGACGAAATTTTCGGATATCGACTTACTACTTATCATAATCTATATTTTCTGTTACAATTAATGGAGCAAGTCCGTCAAGCGATTCGTGAGGATCGTTTAGGTGACTTCCGCGAAGAATTTTTCGAACAATATGGCTTCAATGAGCCAAATGCGAAAAACTTTTAATATGAAAATGTAATTGTTCAAAAAAGGGGCAGTAGGTAATCAAGCAATTGACTTATGATAGGTCTCCTTTTTGAAAATTTAATATTACATAAAGAAAGGAGGGAAATTATGAGTCCAGGTGTACAAAGTATTATTATGCTTGTATTGATGTTTGCAATCTTTTACTTCCTTTTGATTAGACCGCAACAAAAGAGACAGAAATCTGTTCAACAAATGCAGTCAAGTCTTGAAAAAGGTGATAAAGTTGTTACTATCGGTGGCCTTCACGGATTTATCGATGCAATTGATGAAGGTACTGTAGTTATTCGATGTGGTGATGGTAGTAAACTTACATACGAACGAAGTGCTATTCGTGATGTTGTAGAAAAAGCTGCAAAATAATCCATAAAATAATAAACCCTGACCAACCACGGTCAGGGTTTATTTATGAAATTTGCACAAAATTTATGCGGTTCTATTTCGATTTCCACCACTTAAATTTACCCCTAAAATTCCACCGAAAATAGCTGTCACATTAAAACAAATATAAAAGATTACTTGCTCCATGGAAAATAACTGATCAAGACCTAAATATTGGAATAAGAAGTTTATCAATGTATAACTAATACCGGTTAACCCTCCAAGTAACCAACCTTTTTCTTTTCCTCTCCCGCCAGCAACAAATCCGCCAATGAATAATGAAATAAAGGATATGATGGTTATGATTAAACTAAGCTGATCCTCGTGTAAAGAAGTAAAGGTTAATAATAAGGAGAAAATTAAACTAAAAACTGCTGCAACTACATAAATGACACCTAAACCAACTAATATAGAACTTCCTAATTTTCTTGTTTCCAAAATCTCTCCCCCTAGCGTTTCCATTCCTATTCATAAAATTATTTATTTCAGTACAAGCATATTCGGACATTCCTATATTTAGAATGAATTTTTTTAAATAATAATTGGAAAATTAATAAGATGAACGAGTGTCATGTTTAAGGGGGAAAATTATTAGGTTAATTATGTAGCAAGAAGGTAAGGCATGAGTCAAATAAATAAATTGCATAGAAGGTAGCGACAGATAGCATCAATTATTCAGCTGTAAAATGAACTTTCTAAAGAAATTAATACGAGTACACTAAGGAGAGATTTGAGTGGAAGCCTATAGTATTATTACAGTAAGAACCATTATCGTTTATCTAATAATCGTCATTATTTTTCGAATCATGGGGAAGCGGGAAATTGGAGAATTGGGAATCCTTGACTTAGTTGTGTTTGTTATGCTGGCAGAAATGGCCGTAATGTCGATTGATCATTATGAAGCTTCCTTTATTAAAGCACTTTATCCAATGCTTGTGTTATTTATCGTTCAAATTGTCTTTGCCTTTATTTCCTTAAAAAGTCGAAGGTTTCGTAAAATCGTCGATGGAGAGCCAACAATCATAATTAACAATGGAAAAATTAATGAGAGGGAAATGAAAAAACAACGATATAACTATGATGATTTACTCATGCAATTACGTGAAAAGGACATTCGAAATATAGCAGATGTGGAATATGCATTATTAGAACCAACAGGAAAATTATCGGTTTTTAAAAAAGAAACGAGTGGGAAATCACGTGGCTACACGATTCCGATGATATTAGATGGAATTATCCAAGAGGATAATTTAGCTCTACTTCATAAGACGGAGCAATGGTTACAGGAGGAGCTGCAAAAGAAAGGTTATTTTAATATAGAGGATATTTCGTTTTGTAGTTATGAAAACGGGCAATTTTATATTGATCTAAAGGACGGTAAAAAAAGCGAAACGAAACGGCAATAAAGATTGTTCGTCAAATGTTGATAGGCTCAGTAATCCAACTGAGCCTTATTTGGATATATTAACGCTATTTATTTTGGCGGTGAAAGAAATGCAAACATTTTACGTATGTCACCTATTCGCATTACTTTTAGTAGAAATAAAAGAATAGTATATACGATTACCATTACAACAGTGGTCGCTAATACTGCCAGTACCATTGTCATCTCATCTAGAAAATATGGATATAAATATGTTCCAAACCAACCAGTGAAAATCGTTAAACTAAAAATTTTTACATAAAAACGAGTATAAAAAGTAAGTGGAATGACTTTTAATACGGTTGCATAGTGAAGGAATGTCACGAGCACGAATCCAACGATCATTCCTAATGCTACCCCATTAATTCCAAAGCTAGGTTGGGTAGCAAGTAAAAATATTGTTGCTAATTTCACTACGGCACCAATAAAGCTATTTATCATTGCTGCTTTTGCTAAATCCAATGCTTGCAGTGCGGCTTGAAGTGGTGATTGTAAATACGAAAAAATAATAAATGGTGCCATTATTTTAATGAAAATTGCTCCATTAGTGGAATTATACATTAGCTGCATTAATGGTTCTGCAAGTACATAAAGAACGATTAAAGCAATTGCCCCAGTAATCACACAAAATTTCATTGCTTGCTGAATTCTCTTCTCTACTAATGCATAGTTTTTAAGCGAATGTGCCTCACTAATGGCAGGAACTAATGATGTACTGAGCGCATTTGTTACAAATGATGGCAAAAACAATAGCGGCATCGCAAAACCAGTTAAGGAACCGTACTGTTTTGTCGCCATAACCGTTGTTATCCCAGCGATGGCAAGTGATTGGGTTACAACAATTGGTTCGAAAAACCATGAAACAGAGCCAATCATTCTACTTCCGGTCGTCGGCACCGCAATTCGCATTAAATCTTGGAAAATACTCTTCCCCTTGGCCAATCCTTTAAAAAAGTTTTTGCGTAAAGGAAATGCTTTTTTTAGTTTAAACATCGTTAATAAATACAATAAGGAAATAAATTCTCCGCCAATTGTGGCAACCATTACTGCTGCTGCTGCAATATGAATCCCATATGGTAAAAATATTCTTGTTAATATGGCAATTAATAGAATGCGGACAGATTGCTCGATAATTTGTGAGATCGCAGCTGGCTTCATATTTTGTTTTCCTTGAAAATATCCTCTCAATACCGAAGAAACTGCTATAATAGGTATAACGGGTGCAATGGCAATTAATGGATACATTGTTCTAGAATCGGTAAAAAATGCTTCTGCAATATAAGGGGCTCCAAAAAATAATGCAGGTGTAAAAAGAATCGAAAGTGACAAAGTTGTTAACAAAGAGATGACAAGGATTTTTTTCACCTTTGCTGTATTTCCGACTGCCTCTGCTTCTGCAACGCGTTTCGATATTGCTACCGGTAAACCGAATTGAGTTAAGGTTACAGCTAATATAAAGGTTGGATATGCCATCATATATAGGCCAACACCTTCTTCGCCGATAAATCTCGCGATGGCAATTCGATTAATAAAACCTAATATTCGAGTAACTAGTCCGGCAGTTAAAAGGATAATAATTCCTTTTAAAAACTTTGACATTTGCTTCCCTGCCTTCTCAAATGGATTTTTTTTTTATACAATAATATATATGCAAATACTTGGACAAACCATGACAAGTTTTTTAAGGAGGACTGAACTTGGATACCCATCCATATGACCACTTCCTAGAGGAAGTTAAAGAGGTTTTACGTAGTAAGCTAGAAGAATTTAAACTGTTTGATTACGATCAAGTAACAGAAGAAGAGCTGTGGAATTTTTTAATGAAAAAGAAATGGAGAAAACCGAAAGAGGACATTCATATTTATGAAATTGTAAAAGATATTTTTTCTTTAAAGGTTAGTGATTTCATTGCCTTTGCTCAAGTAGAGCATTTACGGATGGACGACATCTTTTCTGAAGCAGGAGCATTAGAACTAAAAGAATTATTGAAAAAATAGTTCAAATATTATATAGTAAGCACGTTACATAAACGAAATTATTGCATTAATAAAAATTATTTAACCCTCATACAGTTGAAGCTACCGATATATTTGTGATTCAAGTTAAACGATTGTAAATCATCTTATGAGTGTTCTCTTAAGGGGGATTTTTTAATGGTAAAACGCAGTAGAATTGTCGCTTTCTTTCTCATTATCGTACTATTTGCTAGTTTAATCGGAACAACTACTGATTCAATTGTACACCGAATTAAATTAGGACTGGATTTACAAGGTGGGTTTGAGGTTTTATATGATGTACAACCAGTAAATAAGGGCGACAAAATAACAGACGATACTTTAGCAAGTACTGCTGAAGCATTGGATCGAAGAATTAATACGCTAGGTGTAAGTGAACCGAGAATTGATATTGAAGAAGGAAATCGTATTCGTGTTCAGCTTGCAGGAATTGAAGATCAAGAGCAAGCAAGAGAAATGTTATCAACTACAGCTGTTCTTTCCTTCCGGGATGCCAATGATAATAAATTATTGGACGGAACGGATTTAGTCGAAGGTGGAGCAAAGCAGTCATATGATCAAAACGGTAAACCGAATGTTACACTGAAGTTAAAGGATGCGTCTACTTTTGCTGAAGCGACTAGCAAAGTATTGACACAAGATAATCCTGTCATGGTTATTTGGTTAGACTTTGAAGAGGGTGTCGATTCCTATGCGGAAGAAAGCAAGAAGGAAAATCCGAAATATATTTCCGCACCAGGTGTTAGCAAAGTAATTAATAGCTCAGATGTTGAAATATCAGGTAATTTTACTCCAGAGGAAGCACAGGATTTAGCGAACCTATTAAATGCAGGGGCACTTCCAGTTGAACTGAAAGAGGTATACTCCACATCTGTCGGTGCACAATTTGGTGCAGATGCATTACAAACAACTGTTACTGCAGGTATTATTGGGGTATTAGCAGTATTTCTATTTTTACTAATCTTCTATCGTTTACCAGGATTTGTAGCAGTCGTTACATTATCCATTTACATTTTCTTAATTTTAGCTGTATACGACGGCTTAAATGCAGTATTAACGTTACCAGGAATTGCAGCGCTATTGCTCGGTATCGGGATGGCTGTCGATGCGAATATTATTACATATGAGCGGATTAAAGAAGAATTACGAGTAGGAAGGTCACTTCAAGCAGCATTTAAAGAAGGAAATAAATCATCCTTTATTACGATACTAGATGCCAATTTAACGACGATGATAGCTGCTGTCGTACTATTCTTCTTAGGGACAAGCTCTGTCAAAGGCTTTGCGACGATGTTGATTGTCAGTGTTCTTGTCAGCTTCATCACGGCAGTTTATGCTTCAAGATTGTTCTTACAGTTACTAGTGAAGAGTAACAAGTTTAATGATAAGCTTTCCTGGTTTGGTGTGAAGAAAGATGAAGTGAAACATATTCGGGAAGGCTATGATACATTAGATCTTACTACGAAGTTTGATAAAGTAGATTTTGTTAAACATAAAAATAAATTCTTTGCTCTATCTGCAGTGCTCATCGTTGTAGGATTGATTCTTATTGCGATTTTCCGTTTGAACTTAGCAATTGATTTTTCCAGTGGAACGCGACTTGAAATTATGGCAGAGCAATCTTTAACAGTTCAAGAAGTTAGTGACGAATTACAGAAATTTAATATTGAAACCGAAGATATAGTTGTATCTGGGGATAATGATGAACGGGCAGTAGCACGCTTCAAGGATGTCCTTGATCAAGATGAAGTAAATGAAATGAAAGTTTATTTCCATGAAACATATGGCAGTGATCCAAATATAAGTGTAGTTACTCCAACAGTTGGTAAGGAATTAGTGAAAAATGCAATTTATGCATTAGCGATTGCCTCTGTAGGAATTATCCTTTATGTATCGTTGCGATTTGAAATGCGAATGGCGGTAGCGGCAATCATTGCGCTTCTCCATGATGTATTTTTCATGATTGCGATTTTCAGTATTACGAGATTTGAAGTAGATTTGAATTTTGTTGCAGCAATCCTTACGATTATCGGTTATTCGGTAAATGATACGATTGTCACCTTTGACCGAATTCGTGATCATATGAAACGGAAGAAACGTATTAAAGAATATAGTGAATTAGTCGAGATTGTTAACAAGAGCTTACGTCAAGTATTTACAAGATCGATTAATACAGCATTAACGACACTACTTCCAGTGCTGTTCCTATTGTTAATGGGAAGTGAAGCGATTTGGAACTTCTCCTTTGCAATGACGATTGGACTAATCATTGGAGTATATTCTTCCCTTTATATTGCAGCACAGCTGTGGCTAATTTGGAAGGGTAAGGAATTAAAGAAAAAAGGTGTACTAACTACTTATAAAGAAAAGAAAAAATATAATACAGATGATGCAGTATTATAAAAAAACTTGCCAAGCATTGCTTGGCAAGTTTTTTTGTGACGATTATAAGAAAATCAATATTTGTCATTGATTCCAAACACACTCTCTAATATAATAGTTAGGTTGAGAGGTGAGGGTAAATATGTTACAAGCTCGTACACGCTGGTCTGTTCAAGCAGCAGATCAATCGAAAGTAGACGAATTGATTAATGAATTACAATTAGCACCTCTTGTAGCAACCCTTCTTATAAATCGCGGAATTGATACGCCAGCGAAAGCTAGTGAATTTTTATTTCCAACAGTGGACTTCTATGATCCATTCATATTGAAGGATATGGATCGGTGTGTAAATAGAATAAATGAAGCAATTGAAAAGAACGAACGAATTGTTGTTTATGGAGATTATGACGCGGATGGGGTTAGCAGTACAGTTGTTTTATTAAAAGCTTTACAAGAGCTTGGTGCTACTTCCGTAAATTTTTATATTCCAAACCGTTTTACAGAAGGCTATGGACCAAACGAAAAGGCATTTCGACACCTAAAAAATGAAGGCTATGATTTAATCATTACCGTAGATAATGGAATATCTGCAATACATGAAGCACAAGTTGCCAAGGAAATTGGTATTGATTTGATTGTTACTGATCATCATGAGCCAGGGCCGGTATTGCCTGAAGCAATTGCAGTAATTCATCCGAATCGCAAAGATTCAACGTATCCATTTAAAGAACTGGCTGGAGTAGGTGTAGCATTTAAAGTAGCAACAGCGCTGTTAGGAAAACCCCCTGAGCATTTATTACCTTATGCTGCTATTGGAACGATTGCAGATCTTGTTTCCCTTCATGACGAAAATCGCTTAATAGCCAAAAAAGGCTTATCCCATTTACGAAAAACAAATGAAATTGGATTGCTTGCATTAATGAAATTGGTAGGTATTAAGCAAACGGAAATTAATGAAGAAACGATTGGCTTCACACTAGCTCCAAGAATTAATGCACCAGGAAGATTAGATAGCGCGAGTACTGTCGTTGAGCTGTTTATGACAGAGAATCGTGAACTGGCTGAACAGCTAGCAGATGAAATTAATGAAATTAATACGGAAAGACAAGAAATTGTTAATGAAATGACAAATAAAGCAATGGAAATGGTGGCTGCCTCCCAAGCAGAAAATAATCATTCTGTGATAATTGTCGGGAATGAAGGTTGGCACCCAGGTGTAATTGGTATTGTCGCTTCCCGATTAGTGGAAAAATTTTATCGTCCGGTATTTGTATTTTCTTATGACCGTGATAAAGGACTAGCAAAGGGCTCTGCAAGAAGTATCCCAGGTTTTAATTTATATGAAAATTTATATGATTGTAAGGATCTTCTACCCCATTTTGGTGGACATAAAATGGCGGCAGGCTTGACATTGAATTTGGATGAGGTGGAGGAATTACATAGTCGCCTCAATCAACTAGCGAATGAACAATTGACGGAAGAAGATTTTATCCCCGTTACAGAGTTGGATGGTATATTCACCCTTGAGGAGACAACTCTCGAAGCAATTGAACAGATGCAATTACTAGCACCGTTTGGTATGCATAATCCGAAACCAAAGGTGTTAATCAAAGACGTCCAGCTTCCCCAACTGAAAAAGGTAGGAGGCGACCAAAAGCATTTGAAGGTTACATTATCCGATGGAGTACATCAATTAGATGGCATTGCGTTTGATATGGGTTCCTATGCGGATCATCTCTCCCCGGTAGCTAATGCTTCGATTATTGGTGAATTAGGAATCAATGAGTGGAATAATACTCGTAAGCCGCAAATCTTCTTAAAAGATATATCGGTTTCAGAATGGCAATTATTTGACTATCGTGGGAATAAAAAGCTACAACAATGGATAAACAAATTACCAAACGAGAATTGTAAATTCATTATTTTTCAAGAGGATAGTTATGATAAATTTCCAGAGGTTGATGAGCTAATCTTCATCGATTCTGATGAGACAGCAAAAAATTGCCATTTAGATGGTATGCATGTCGTTATTTTGGACATGCCACCGAATCGGCACCGAATCGAGTGTTTATTAACCGATAAAAGCATCGCAAGAATTTATGCGCACTTTTATCAGCATGATACACAGTTTTTCCGGACAATCCCTACCCGAGATCATTTCAAATGGTTTTTCGCATTTCTACTTAAAAAGGGTGTCTTTGATATTAATCGCTATGGTAATGATTTAGCCAACTATCGTGGCTGGTCAAAAAACACCATTCATTTTATGACAAAAGTGTTTTTTGAATTAGATTTTGTTACAATAAATAATGGCATTATTTCTGTAGTGGAAAAAGCGAAGAAACGAGATTTGACGGAATCTAAAACCTATCAAGAAAGAATAGAAATGATTCAATTAGAAAAGGAACTGCTTTATTCTTCATATGATCAATTAAAAAAATGGTTGTCGCATTGTATGCAGAAGGAAAACCATGAGGAGGCTAA
The DNA here is from genome assembly GCF_025660475.1 of Perspicuibacillus lycopersici. Lineage (GTDB taxonomy): Bacteria > Bacillota > Bacilli > Bacillales > Caldibacillaceae > Perspicuibacillus > Perspicuibacillus lycopersici. The sequence continues at coordinate 482,254 of NZ_JAOUSF010000003.1, read as the reverse complement.
AGTTTTATGGACTTAAATAAATATATTGGAATTGTTGAGGATTGGCCGAAACCAGGAATTGAATTTAAAGATATTACACCATTAATGAATGATGGTGCAGCATTTAAGTATGCTACAGAGCAAATTGTAGAATATGCAAAAGAAAAATCCATTGATATTGTAGTAGGACCAGAAGCACGCGGATTTATTATTGGTTGTCCAGTTGCTTATGCATTAGGTGTTGGTTTTGCACCTGTTCGTAAAGAAGGGAAATTACCAAGAGAAACTATTAAAGTAGAATACGATTTAGAATATGGTCAAGATGCATTAACAATCCATAAGGATGCCATTAAACCTGGTCAACGTGTATTAATTATTGATGACCTTTTAGCGACAGGTGGAACTATTGGTGCGACCATCAGTCTTGTAGAACAGCTTGGTGGAGTTGTTGCAGGAGCTGCATTCTTAATTGAATTATCGTATTTAAATGGTCGTGAAAAATTAAAAGGATACGATATTCGCGCATTGTTACAATATTAATTTTGGAGTTATTTAACCGTTTTTACTGTACTTGTTTTTTGAAAGAGTGATTATACCCAATATGGCTTGGCAAATGCCAAGCTATTCCTTTATTCAAGAGAGAAATTGGAATTATTATGCAATTATAGATTTTTTTATTATATATTGATTGTTTATGCTTTACATCTGATATAATTTTATAAATAATTAATTTCATATACATGAAGTGATTCATATAATGATATGATAATTTTTCAAAATAATGTCTTTTTTAAAGATATTTTTCCTATAGATATTGATGCTTTATTGTAAAGGTGATTAAATGAGTACCGATCAAATATTAACGGTAGATGAATGTTTTGACAAAATAAAAATGTATTTAAATGAAGAACATGTAGCGATAGTAAAAAAGGCTTATGAATTTGCTGAAGCAGCTCATCGAAATCAATTTCGGAAATCGGGGGAACCGTATATTATTCACCCAATCCAAGTTGCAGGTATTTTAGCAGATTTACGTATGGACCCTTCTACACTTGCAGCAGGTTTTCTTCATGATGTAGTAGAAGATACTGATGTGACATTAGCGCAATTAGAAGAAGTATTTAATCCAGAAATTGCGATGCTAGTTGACGGTGTGACTAAATTAGGAAAAATTAAATATAAATCCCATGAAGAACAGCAGGCGGAAAACCATCGGAAAATGTTTGTCGCAATGGCAAAGGATATGCGGGTAATATTAATTAAGTTATCCGATCGTTTGCATAATATGCGGACATTAAAGCATCTTCCAGAAGAAAAGCAGCGGAGAATTGCAAATGAAACGCTAGAGATATTTGCACCATTAGCACATAGACTAGGTATTTCAAAAATTAAATGGGAATTAGAAGATACCGCGCTACGTTATTTAAACCCACAGCAATATTACCGAATCGTTAATTTAATGAAACGGAAGCGGGCAGAACGTGAACAATATTTAAATGATGTAATAAACGAGATTAAGCATCGTTTAGGTGATGTATCGATCCAAGCAGATATTACTGGTCGACCAAAGCATATATACAGTATTTATCGTAAAATGGTATTTCAGAACAAGCAATTTAATGAAATATACGACCTATTAGCGATTCGCGTAATGGTAAATAGCATTAAAGATTGTTATGCTGTACTCGGTATTGTCCATACAGCCTGGAAACCAATGCCTGGAAGATTCAAAGATTATATTGCAATGCCGAAACAGAATTTGTATCAATCATTGCATACAACGGTAATTGGACCAAAAGGTGACCCACTAGAGGTGCAAATTCGGACGATAGAAATGCATCAAATAGCCGAATACGGGATTGCAGCCCACTGGGCATATAAAGAAGGTAAAAAAATTAATAATGGCGATGCCTTTGAAAAGAAATTAACATGGTTTCGAGAAATACTAGAGTTCCAAAATGATTCCGACAATGCGGAAGAATTTATGCAATCATTAAAGGTCGATTTATTCTCTGATATGGTGTATGTGTTTACACCGAAGGGAGATGTAATTGAACTTCCATCTGGGTCAGTACCAATTGATTTTGCCTATCGCATTCACTCGGAAATTGGTAACAAAACAATTGGTGCGAAAGTAAATGGAAAAATGGTTCCCCTTGATTACGAATTGAATACAGGAGATATTATTGAAATATTAACCTCTAAGCATTCTTATGGCCCAAGTCGTGATTGGATCAAATTGGCACAAACCTCACAAGCAAAAAATAAAATTAAACAATTTTTCAAAAAGCAACTAAAAGAAGAAAATGTGATTAAAGGAAAAGAGCTTGTTGAAAAAGAAGTTCGTAATTTAGAATTTGATTTAAAAGAAATAATGACCGCTGAAAATTTGAAACGTGTTGCCGAAAAGTTTAATTTCATGAATGAAGAGGATATGTATGCAGCGGTAGGCTATAATGGGATTACTGCGATACAGGTTGCCAATCGGTTAACGGAGAAATTACGTAAGAAAAAAGAACAAGAGGATCCAAGCATTTTAAAAGAAATAGCGGAAATGCGACCAGTCGATGCCTCTAAACGTAGGGATTCAGGGGTACGGGTAAAAGGAATCGATAATTTGTTAATTCGTCTTTCCAAGTGCTGCAGTCCAATTCCTGGCGATGAAATTGTAGGCTACATTACAAAAGGTCGTGGCGTATCTGTTCATCGTGCAGACTGTCCAAATATCCATGCGGATGATGTAAAGGACCGTTTAATTCCAGTGGAATGGGAAGGTTACTCGAGCTCACGTAAAGAATATAATGTTGATTTAGAAATCAATGGATATGATCGTAGTGGATTGTTAAATGAAGTATTACAGGCAGTTAATGAAACAAAGACGAATATTACAGCTGTATCTGCACAATCTGATCGTAATAAAATGGCAACGATATTAATGTCTATCTCTATTCATAATGTGGCACATTTGCATAAGGTAGTAGAGCGTATTAAACAAATATCAGATATTTATGCCGTTCGTCGGGTCATGAGCTGAGGAGGACAAAGATGCGAGTAGTATTACAACGTGCGAAAAATGCAAAAGTAGTCGTAGAAGAGGCAATCGTCGGGAAAATTGATAATGGTTTTCTCCTTCTAGTTGGTGTCACTCATACGGATACGGTAGCTGATGTCGACTACTTAGTAGAAAAAATTGTCCACTTGCGAGTATTTGAAGATGAAGCAGGAAAAATGAATCAATCGTTAATCGATGTAGCTGGACAAATATTATCCGTTTCGCAATTCACGCTTTACGGAGATACACGTAAAGGAAGACGACCAAATTTTATGGATGCAGCTAAGCCTGAGCAAGCGAATCAACTGTATCAATTATTTAACGAAAAGCTTCGAGAAAAAAATATTCAAGTTGAAACAGGAATTTTTGGTGCCATGATGGATGTATCATTTACAAACGACGGACCTGTTACGTTACTATTAGATAGCAAAACAAAATAATTTATGTGGAAAAACTAGTGAGAATCAATTGTTTCTTGATCTCTCACTAGTTTTTTTGTTTGAATAAGGACGTTTCACGTATGTGGTGAAAAATAATTAATGACATGAAATATTTTCTCCATTATGGAAAAGCTATAGAAAGAATGAAAAACCAACAACGAGTATTAATTTTCCGAAAGGGAATTTTCTATCAAAGGTAAAAGAATGAAAAATTTATATTTGAAAGGATGAAGGCTGTGCGTTCCAGTGATAAACATGAATTATCAAACCTTTCAGGAAATGATGTATTGGGTGTTGATTTCCATGATTTCCTAGTAAAACAAACAAATTCCACTACTTATGAATTAGCATCCGAATTTGGCATTTCTTTAGGAGATGTACAAAAGCTAAAAAAACAAATTCAACGCAATTAGATTCCCCTTGACATTTTTCGTGTGGTTTCGTATGATTATTGAATCATATACAAATACGAATAATTGATCCAATGAAGGAGAAAAGTATTTCCGCCCCAAATGGCTAGAGAGGGAATGTCCTAGGCTGCAAACATTCCTCCATGATGACGAAAAGAAAGACACTCCCTAGGATAATTTTAGAACAATGATTAAAAAGATATCGATTTCTCGTTTAAGGAATGACGATAACACTTTTGGATCATTTAGTATAGAATTTACGTAAACAGGCGTTAACTGTTTGAGAGGAAGACTGTTGATGGAATGATTGAATTCCTGAAATACAATCTTCAATTAGGGTGGCACCGCGAGATAAGCTCTCGTCCCTTGTATACAAGTACAAGAGACGAGAGCTTTTTTATTTTCCTTAATTGTAAGTGCAATAGCTTTTTGATACATATTCGTTTTAAAGGAGGTTTTACCCATGAAAGTGCAAATTCCACGTGGGACACAAGATATTCTTCCAAGTGATGTAAGGACTTGGCAGTGGATTGAAGAAAAAGTAAAAGAAATTACAAAAAAATATCGCTATGAGGAAATACGGACTCCGATTTTTGAACATACAGAGATTTTTACAAGAGGGGTTGGCGATACAACAGATATTGTCCAAAAGGAAATGTACTCCTTTCAAGACCGTGGTGGAAGAGATATAACATTACGACCAGAAGGAACAGCAGCAGTCGTTCGTTCCTATGTAGAAAAGAAAATGTATGGTGATCCAAATCAACCGATGAAATTATATTATTTAGGACCAATGTTTCGCTATGAGCGTCCACAATCCGGTCGTTTTCGTCAATTTGTTCAGTTTGGCGTAGAGGCACTTGGAAGCAATGATCCGGCAATTGATGCAGAAGTAATTGCATTAGCATTAGATGTATACAAGAGTGCGGGGTTGAAAAATTTAAAACTAGTCATTAATAGTCTAGGGGACAAGGAAAGCAGGATTTCTCACCGTCAAGCACTTATTGATCATTTTAAACCGAGCATTCATGAATTTTGTTCCGATTGTCAAAACCGTTTAGAAAAGAATCCATTACGTATTTTAGATTGTAAAGTCGATCGCGAACATCCGCTTATGGGAAGTGCACCTTCAATTTTGGAATTTTTAAATGAAGAATCTAAAGCATATTTTGGAAAAGTTTGCAGTTATTTAGATGATTTGCAAATTGACTATGAAATCGACTCAACATTAGTTCGAGGATTAGATTATTATAATCATACAACCTTTGAAATAATGAGCTCTGCTAGTGGTTTTGGAGCAATTACAACATTATGTGGTGGCGGTCGCTACAATGGTTTAGTAGAAGAGTTCGGTGGACCGGAAACACCTGGAATTGGATTTGCTTTAAGTATCGAGCGCCTTATTGCAGCATTGGAAGCGGAAGGAATCGAACTCGATACATCTGATGCATTAGATCTTTATATTGTTACATTAGGTGAGGAAGCAAAAGACTATTCTGTGAAATTATTAAATGCAGTTCGCCAAGCTGGTTTTACAGCAGATCGAGATTATACCGATCGGAAAATAAAAGCGCAATTAAAATCAGCGGACCGATTAAATGCTAGATTTGTTGTTATTTTAGGTGAAGATGAGCTAAATAAGGGCATTGTTCAAGTGAAAGAAATGAATACAGGGGAACAAAAAGAAGTAGAGATTTCCTCATTTGTACAGCAATTTACACAGTTATTTGAATAAGAGGAGGATGGACAAATGTTTGGCAGAACCTATTATTGTGGAGAAATTACAGAAATAAATGTTGGTGAATCCGTAGCGCTAAAAGGGTGGGTACAAAAGCGGAGAGATCTGGGTGGATTAATTTTTATTGACTTAAGAGATCGCTCAGGATTAGTACAACTCGTGTTTAATCCAGATGTATCAACAGAAGCATTAAAAATTGCAGAATCAATTCGTAGCGAATATGTTATTGATGTAAAAGGTACGGTAGTCCTTCGTGCAGAAGGTACAGAAAATGCTAAATTAAAAACAGGTAAAATCGAAATTAAATGTGAAGAAGTTTCGATATTGAATGAATCGAAAACACCACCGTTTATTATTGAAAATGATTCGGACGTAACCGAAGAAATGCGATTGAAATATCGTTATTTAGATTTACGTCGTCCAGTGATGTATGAAACATTAAAATTGCGTCACAAAACAGTAAAAGCAATGCGTGATTTTCTTGACGATGCAGGATTTTTAGAAGTGGAAACACCGATTTTAACGAAAAGTACGCCAGAAGGGGCAAGGGATTATCTTGTTCCTAGTAGAGTACATCCGGGAGAATTTTATGCATTACCACAAAGCCCACAAATATTTAAACAGTTATTGATGGTAAGTGGAATGGATCGTTACTTCCAGGTTGCTCGTTGTTTCCGTGACGAAGATTTACGTGCAGATAGACAACCAGAATTCACTCAAATTGATATGGAAATGAGCTTCATGAGCCAAGAAGAAATTATTGGGCTTATGGAGGAAATGATGCAAACAGTGATGGAAAAAGTAAAAGGCATTAAACTTGCAACTCCATTCCCACGCCTGACCTATGCAGAGGCAATGGCAAGATATGGCTCTGATAAGCCTGATACAAGATTCGGACTTGAATTAGTAGATATATCCGAAGTAGTAGAAAAATCTGGCTTCAAAGTATTTGCTAATGCTGTTGCAAATGGTGGACAAGTAAAGGCGATTAATGTAAAAGGTAGTGCTAGTGCCTATTCAAGAAAAGATATCGATGCATTAACAGAATATGTTAATCGTTATGGTGCAAAAGGTTTGGCATGGTTAAAAGTTACTGCAGAAGGCTTAACTGGTCCGATTGCGAAATTCTTTAATGAAGAAGAAGCTGGCCAACTAATGTCTGTACTACAAGCAGAAGCTGATGATTTACTATTATTTGTGGCAGATAAGAAGTCTGTAGTTGCTGATGCGTTAGGAGCTCTACGCTCGAAATTAGGAAGGGATTTACAGCTTATTGATGAGTCCAAATTTAATTTCCTTTGGGTAACCGATTGGCCATTATTAGAATATGACGAAGAAGATGGTCGCTATTATGCTGCACACCATCCATTCACAATGCCACAACGAGAAGATTTACCATTATTAGAAACTGATCCTAGTAATGTAAAAGCACAAGCCTATGACCTTGTTCTAAACGGCTATGAGCTTGGCGGTGGATCATTACGTATATTTGAAAGAAATATTCAAGAAAAAATGTTTAACGTACTTGGATTTACCGATGAACAAGCACGTGAACAATTCGGATTTTTAATGGATGCATTTGACTATGGAACACCGCCACATGGTGGTATTGCATTAGGATTAGACCGATTAGTTATGCTTTTAGCAGGTAGAACGAATTTACGTGATACGATTGCATTTCCGAAGACAGCAAGTGCTAGTGATATTTTGACAAATGCACCGAGTGAAGTAAGCACAGCACAATTAGATGAATTAAAACTAACGGTAAAACAGCTACCAAATAAGCAATAATTACCAGCCTGTTCCGCTTGAAAAGAAAACGAATTTCATGCTATTATGTAGTCAATCAAGAGAGTCCTGATGTGTTAGTTGTCCTACCGAGTTTTGACCGAACATGTTAGCCTTCGGGAGTTTGCCGTGTCTAAGTGGCGCAAATGCCTCTATACATGTGGACTTGCAAAATTTAGACCAAAACACCCACCTGCAAATTCGCGGGATCAAAACAAAGGCGAAAAACGACGGCACGATTGGGACTCTCTGCTTTACCGAAGTCTTTTGGTTAAACCATTTTACTTTCTTTTTATGTGTTTATGGAGAAATCATTACATGTGAGGCTTAGATTAACATCTAAGCTTTTTTATTTACCTATTAAAATAATTGAAAACAAAAGCATTTGGAAAAAATCTACTCATTTCTAAATGATTATGATATATTTTTTAATGCTTAGAAAAAAATTTTATATAAAATAGCAAGGGTGTGGACTTATCATGTTACATCAATTTTCACGTAATGAATTAGCGTTAGGAAAAGAAGGCTTAGAGTTATTAAAGAATTCAACTGTTCTTGTGCTTGGTATTGGTGGCGTAGGTTCGTTTTCTGCGGAGGCTCTCGCAAGATCTGGAGTTGGTCGTTTAATTTTAATTGATAAAGATGTAGTCGATATTACAAATGTTAATAGACAAATTATTGCATTACTCTCTACAATTGGGAGACCAAAAGTAGAAATTATGAAGGAGCGGATTGCCGATATTAATCCTGATTGTGAAGTAATCGCATTAAAAATGTTTTATACAGAGGAAAATTACGAAGAAATTTTTGCCTATGGCATTGATTTTGTTGTGGATGCATCTGATACGATTTCATATAAAACACATATTATGAAGGAATGTTTGAAACGTAATATTCCGATAATTTCTAGCATGGGTGCTGCAAATAAAATGGATCCAACACGTTTTCAAATTGCCGACATTTCTAAAACACATACCGATCCAATCGCTCGTGTGATTCGTCAACAATTAAAACGAGACAAAATTAAAAAAGGTATTCCAGTTGTCTTTTCTGATGAAAGCCCAATTGTTATTCGGGAAGACGTAAGACAAGTTGTAGGGAATGATAATGCAGAAATTCGCAAGGCGAAAATGCCACCGTCCTCTAATGCATTCGTTCCTTCTGTAGTAGGGTTAATTATGGCCTCCTATGTCGTTCGAGAGATCACAAAAGATATTATGATTCAACGAGTAAAGCCTGAATAAAAAATGAAAAAAGGATTGCTAGTTTTTAAATACTAGTCAATCCTTTTTATATTGATTAATTTTCTCATATACTTGACCGAGTGCGATTTCGAATTTTCCTGATTTTTTAGGTTGAAAATATTTTTTCCCACGTAGTGAATCAGGAAGGTATTGCTGATCTACCCAGCTACCTTCATAATCATGTGGATATTTATAATCGACACCTCTTCCCAGTGCCTTTGCTCCTTGATAATGGGAATCCTTAAGGTGGTCGGGTATTTCACCGCTTAAACCTTTTTCGAGATCTGCTAGTGCTGCATCGATGGCGGTTATTGCGGAATTTGATTTTGGAGATAAACAAAGCTCGATGACTGCATTTGCCAGTGGGATTCGTGCTTCTGGAAATCCAATTCTTTCCGCTGTTTGAATAGCTGCAAATGTACGAAAAGCAGCTTGAGGATTGGCAAGCCCAATATCCTCGTATGCGATAACTAACAGTCGCCTACTTATGCTGGGCAAATCTCCAGCACTGATTAATCTTCCTAAATAATGGAGTGCTGCATTCACATCACTACCACGAATTGATTTTTGGAAGGCAGAAATGGCATCGTAATGGCCATCCCCATCTTTATCAAAGGAAAAGCTTTTCTTTTGAATACATTCTTCTGCAATTTGAACGGTTATATGGATTATCCCATTTTCGTTTACTTCCGTTGAGCGGACGGCAAGCTCCAAAGCATTTAATGCACTTCGCACATCGCCTGCCGTTGTACTTGCTAAATGGTGGATAGCTTCATCTGATATCTCGACATTATCATTTCCTAAACCGCGTTCCTTATCTTCCAAGGCACGACGTAAAGCGATTTTTATATGTTCAGGTTCTAGCGGTTTTAATTCAAATATTTGGCAGCGGCTACGTATCGCTGGGTTAATGACATGATAAGGGTTGCCCGTCGTTGCACCGATTAAGACGATCATTCCATTTTCTAAATACGGCAATAGAAAGTCTTGCTTTGCCTTGTCTAAACGATGGACTTCATCGAGAAGTAAAATTACCTTTCCGCTCATTTTTGCCTCTGCAGCAACAATTTCCATATCTTTTTTATTATTCGTTACAGCATTAAGCATCCGAAATGCATATTCTGTACTGCCAGCGATGGCACTAGCAATCGAAGTTTTCCCGACTCCTGGAGGACCATATAGAATCATGGACGATAGCATTTTTGCTTTTACCATCCGTTGGATTATTTTTCCCTCTCCAACGAGATGTTCCTGACCGATGATTTCTTCAATTTTTCTAGGTCGCATGCGAAATGCTAATGGTTTTATACTCATGGTCATTCCCTCTTTTTAACAGTCTCTTTACCATATAATCTAGCATAATTTCTGAAAGATAAAAAGCTGGAAGTAATTAACCTTTTTATTATAGAAGCAGAGAAGCGGGCGAATCTATCTGCTTGCCCTTGTAGTTAATCATATCAAAATATGCTATAATGCTTAAGGTTGAGAATGATACGTATATACATTTTCGGGAGATAATTCTATTTATATATTCATGTTTGAAAAGAGGTGTTTCAATGAAAATTTCTACAAAGGGTCGATATGGACTAACGATTATGATTGAATTAGCAAAGAAATTCGGGGAAGGACCAGTTCCGTTGAAGTCGATTGCAAAAGCGAATGATCTGTCGGAGCATTATTTAGAGCAAATAGTTTCTCCACTTCGAAATGCAGGTCTTGTAAAAAGTATTCGCGGGGCATATGGTGGCTATGTTTTGGCAAGAGAACCAAAAGCTATTACTTCTGGAGATATCATTCGTGTGTTAGAAGGTCCCCTTCAATTAGTAGAGGGAATTGAAGATGAGGAGCCAGCAAAAAGAGAACTATGGATTCGAATTCGTAATGCAATAAAAAATGTGTTAGAAAACACGACATTAGATGATTTAGCGAAACATTCGGATGATAATAGTGCAGAAGAAGGCTATATGTTTTACATTTAATTCATTTTTATATAAACTGTTTATCACTGTGATAAAAGTCGATACTATAAATAAAATGGTAGGACAAATAATAGTATTTTTTAATAAAGGCTGTGCTTGTAATCGTTTGTTAATATCACATGAAGCAAACGGAAAAAATAGTACCCATCGTATTTACAAAAAGGAAGCTTTTAAACAGCCTAAATAAAGTAGGTGCAATTTATTCATGGAAAAAATTTATGTTGATCATGCAGCGACATCGCCAATGCATCCTGAAGTAATTAAAGTAATGACGGATTTAATGCCAAAGTTTTATGGGAATCCTTCCAGTATTCACCATTTTGGACGTGAGGCAAGACATATTGTTGATCAAGCGCGAACAACTGCTGCGAAATCGATTCACGCCGATTTTACAGAAATTATTTTTACGAGTGGTGGTACCGAAGCAGATAATTTAGCGCTAATTGGTACAGCAACGGCCAATGAAAATAGAGGTAAGCATATTATTACAACTCAAATCGAACATCATGCCGTGCTTAATACATGTAAGTTTTTAGAAAAAAACGGTTTTGAAATAGAGTATTTACCGGTTGACCAGTATGGGATTGTCCGAATGGAAGATTTGAAAAAAGCATTGCGAGATGACACTATTCTTGTGTCGGTAATGTTCGCCAATAATGAAGTTGGCTCGATTCAACCAATCGCGGAAATCGGACAATTGCTAAAAAATCATCCGGCTTATTTTCATACAGATGCCGTACAAGCATATGGTGTTATACCGATAAATGTACAAGAAATGGGTATTGATATGCTATCGGTATCCGCACATAAATTGAATGGACCAAAAGGAATTGGCTTTTTATATGTGAAAAACGGAACAAAAATGACACCACATCTTTATGGTGGGGAACAAGAGCGAAAACGAAGAGCGGGCACAGAAAATGTTCCGGCAATTGCAGGATTTGCGAAAGCAATTTCCGAAAGTTTGCGAACACAGACTGAAAAGATTAATCGTTATAAGCAATTTAAAGCGAGATTTATTGAAATATTGACGGAAGAGGCAATCGATTTCCGAGTTCATGGATTAGCAGAACATACGCTACCACATGTCGTAAATATTAGTTTTACTGGTATCAATGTGGAACAAATGTTAGTGAACTTAGATTTAGAAGGCATTGCAGCATCCAGTGGTTCTGCATGTACAGCAGGATCTTTAGAACCAAGTCATGTACTACGGGCAATGTTTGGTAGTGATTCAAGTGAGCTTTATAATTCCATTCGTTTTAGCTTTGGTTTTGGAAATTCACTCGAACAAATCGAAACAGTAGCACGCAAAACGGCAAAAATCGTGAAACGGTTAACAAATAATTAAGGTTGGAGGTGTTACATTTGAAGGAACCGAGAGACACTCGTGTAGTAGTAGGAATGAGTGGTGGTGTAGATTCTTCGGTAGCAGCATATTTGTTAAAGCAACAAGGATACGAAGTTATCGGTATTTTTATGAAAAACTGGGACGATACTGATGAGTTTGGAGTTTGTACGGCTACAGAAGATTACGAAGATGTTATTCGCGTATGTAATCAAATTGGCATACCTTATTATGCGGTTAATTTTGAAAAAGAATATTGGGATAAGGTCTTTACTTATTTTTTAGATGAATATAAAGCAGGAAGAACACCGAATCCAGATGTAATGTGTAATAAGGAAATTAAATTTAAAGCATTTTTAGACCATGCGCTAAAGCTTGGTGCAGACTATTTAGCTACAGGTCATTATGCACAAGTGAAGCTAATGGATGGTGAATATAAAATGCTTCGTGGGAAAGATGAAAATAAGGATCAAACATATTTCTTAAATCAACTATCACAAGAGCAAATTTCAAAGGTAATGTTTCCAATTGGTCATCTTGATAAAAAGGATGTGCGGGAAATTGCGAAAGAAGCTGGTCTTGCTACTGCAACGAAAAAGGATAGTACTGGTATTTGTTTTATTGGCGAGCGCAATTTCAAAGAGTTTTTAGGACAATATTTACCTGCTCAACCTGGAAGAATGGAAACATTAACTGGGGAATTAAAAGGAAAACATGAAGGGTTAATGTACTACACGATTGGTCAAAGACATGGTCTTGGTATTGGTGGTCAAGGAGACCCATGGTTTGTCGTTGGGAAGGATTTAGAAAGAAATGTACTACTAGTTGGTCAAGGCTATGATAATGATGCGCTTTATTCGGATGAAATTATTGCAACGGATATTAGCTGGACAACGGAAAATATGCCAATGCAAGATTTTGCTTGTACAGCGAAATTCCGGTATCGCCAACCAGATAATGGTGTAAAGGTACAATTTCTTGATGGTAATCGCGTAAAGGTGATTTTTGATCAACCAATTCGTGCGGTAACCCCAGGACAAGCAGTTGTTTTCTATAAAGGAGAAGAATGTCTTGGTGGCGGTACAATTGATCAGATTTTTAAAAATGGAAGTAAATTAGAATATGTAGGCTAATATATAGGATCAGTGTTTTGCAGGAAATCTGTAAAAATGCTGATCCTATTATCCATTTTTGCCTATTTTATATATAATAGATGTGAGAGTAATAATAAGGCTGTATTTGCTAATTTAGTATAAAGCAACAATCTTAATAACAGTAAAATAGAGGAATTGATTATGGATACGAAAGAGATGAATTTATTAAAATCAGGTAATATTGAAGAAGCGGCACAGGTTTTGTTGGAAAAAATAGAGGGAGAACCAAAGAATCCTATCCATTATATAAATTTAGGAAATTTATTCGCCATAATAAAGGATTTTGATAAAGCAATTGTGCTTTTTGAAAAGGCCATTTCGTTAGATGAATCGGCTGCTTCTGCTTATTATGGAATAGGAAATGTCTATTATCAGATTCAACAATATCAACTCGCTGTCCAATACTTAGAACGTGCACTGGCATTTGTGAAAGATGATGCAGATACTTATTTTATGTTAGGTATGTCGATTGTTCAATTAGGACAAGATCGGCTTGCCCTACCGTATTTGCAACGAGCGGTAGAACTGAAGGAGACCGATAGTGAAGCACATTTTCAATATGGTTTATGCTTAGCGAAATCGGGACTTTTAGAAACAGCAATTCACGAATTTGAAAAAACGATTCATCAAAATACAAAGCATGCTGATGCTTACTATAATTTAGGAGCAGCCTTTTTCAAATTAGACGAGCTTCAGAAGGCAAGACAATATTTCGAAAGAGCGGTGCAACTAGAGCCTGCACATTTATTAGCAATTAAAGGGTTAAAAATGCTTGAGGAAGAAAATTAATGTAGGGGAGGGGGAAATCCAATGGTAGAATCACAGCAAGCTTTTATTAAGGGAAGACATATTGTCACGATATTTCATAATGAAACTAATTTATATACTGTGTTAAGAATTCGGGTGGAGGATTGTAGTGAAGATTTTCAAGAGAAAGAGGCAGTGATTACAGGATATTTCCCCCGTATACACGAAGAAGAATCTTATACCTTTTATGGGGAATTTCAAGAGCACCCAAGATATGGGAAACAATTTCAAACAACACATTTCCAACAAGAATTGCCACAAACGAAGCAAGGAGTTATTCAATATTTATCGAGCGATTTGTTCAAAGGAATTGGTAAAAAAACTGCAGAAAGTATTGTCGAGGTTTTAGGTGAAAATGCAATTTCACGGATATTGGCATCCCCATCCTTGCTAGATACTGTACCAAAACTCTCCCCAGAAAAGGCAAAGGAGCTCTATGAGGCGTTACTTGAACATCAAGGCTTAGAAAAGATTTTAGTGCAATTAAATCAATATGGATTTGGTCCGCAATTATCGATGCGCATTTATCAAAGCTATAAGGAAGAAACGTTACACATTATTGAGAAAAATCCGTATCGCCTGGTCGAAGATGTCGAGGGAATTGGTTTTGGTAGAGCAGATGAGTTGGGCTCTAAATTAGGAATACAAGGAAATCATCCCGATCGAATCAAAGCAGGCTGTCTCTATAAACTGGAAGTGGAAAGTTTGAATGAGGGCCACTCTTTTTTACTTAAAGACCATTTAATCAATGAAGTAAAGAAATTACTAGAATCTAAACAACCGATTCAAATAGATAGCAATGCGATTGCTTATGAAATATTAAAGCTGGAAGAAGAGAAAAAACTAGTCGTGGAGGAAAATCGTGTGTATATGCCCTCCGTCTATTACTCAGAAAAAGGGCTAGTAAATAATATTAAGCGAATTCTTTCACAAAAGGAATATAAAGATCAATTTCCAGAATCAGAGTTTCTACTTGCATTAGGTTCTTTAGAAGAAAGATTAAGTATTGAATATGCACCATCTCAGCGGGAAGCGATTCAAAAAGCATTAACATCGCCAATGCTTATTTTAACAGGTGGTCCGGGAACAGGGAAAACAACGGTTATTAAGGGGATAGTTGAGCTATATAGTGAGCTTCACGGTTGTTCACTGGATCCGAAAGATTATAAAAGGGATGAAGTTTTTCCATTTCTTTTAGCGGCACCGACGGGGAGAGCGGCGAAAAGAATGAGTGAATCAACAGGACTCCCTGCCGTAACGATCCATAGACTGCTAGGCTGGAATGGAACAGAATCGTTTGATTATCACGAAGATAACCCAATTGAAGGAAAAATTATCATCATCGATGAAATGTCTATGGTCGATATTTGGTTAGCACATAATTTATTCAAAGCATTACCTGAGCATATGCAAGTAATTGTAGTAGGTGATGAGGATCAATTGCCATCAGTTGGACCAGGTCAAGTGTTAAAGGATTTATTAGCATCTGAGCGAATCCCTACTGTTCGATTAACAGATATTTACCGACAAGAAAATGGCTCCTCCATTATTGATTTAGCCCATTCGATTAAAAATGGGAAGGTTCCAAGTAATTTATTGGAACAGCAAAAGGATCGATCCTTTATTCCTTGTTCAACGGGTCAAATGAGCGAGGTTGTGAAGCAAATAGTGACACACGCAATAAAGAAGGGATATTCGAAAAAGGATATTCAAGTTTTAGCGCCAATGTATCGTGGTCCTGCGGGTGTGGATCAATTAAACATAATGTTACAGGAAATATTAAATGGAAACCCCGATGGTCGGAAACGTGAATTGACATTTGGTGATATTGTGTATCGGGTCGGTGATAAAATATTACAGCTAGTCAATCAGCCAGAGAAAAATATTTTCAATGGGGATATGGGGGAAATTGTTGCTATTTTCTTTGCAAAAGAAAATGAAGAGAAACAAGATCAATTAATTGTTTCTTTTGATGGAAATGAAATTACCTATACGAGACAAGACTTAAATCAAATTACGTTAGCATACTGCTGTAGTATTCACAAGTCACAGGGAAGTGAATTTCCTGTCGTCCTATTGCCAATTGTAAAAAGCTATTATCGTATGCTTCGGAGAAATCTCTTATATACGGCGGTTACAAGAAGTAAGGAAAAATTGATATTATGCGGAGAAATGGATGCATTTCAAATGGCAGTCAATCGTACTGATGATAATAGCCGTAACACGACATTAAAGGATAGAATTGTAGAATCTATCACAAATATGAATGTTAACGAGAAAAATGTAGCGGACGAAGCTGCTAATACCGAACAATTCCCGTTTGAAGAGCTTTTAATGAAAACAGATCCAATGATTGGAATGTCAAATATCAGTCCATTTGATTTTATGGAAGGTTGATTGGTAGATTTTTATAATTTTTTGTATAAAGGTTTAAATTTTGTCAATTTGGGCACAATTTTTAGTGATCTTAAATATTTTAATATGTGAAAAACAGGAGATCTAAAGAGGTGCAAACAAATGATTGTGGCGTGTCCTAATTGTCGAAGCAAAGATGTAGGGAAAATCGGAATAAATCAGTATTATTGCTGGAATTGTTATATAGAGCTTACGATCAGTAAAGGAATCATTTATACCCATCAAGTGGAAGAGGATGGCTCATTATCCTCCTTAGATGATTTATTTTCCGAAGAAGAACGACGCTTTAATGCATAAGCATGCTTCGTCGTTTTTTTTATGTCCATTATTAATCATTAGCTATCTTCGTATATTTTACGTATTACCTTCCAAACTAATGAACATGGAGGGAGAATGATGGATATTAAAGTAAAGTGGTTTTATCGATTAGGCTTTTTATTGCTTCTATTTGTCGTTATTTTTATTTTTTTAAAGCTAAAGCCATTTTGGCATCCGATTCTCCATGTAGTATTAACTACCTTATTTCCATTTGTGGTGGCTGCGTTTATTGCATATTTACTGCGACCGTTAGTAGAAAAGCTCCATCGAAATGGGTTACAAAAATGGTTAAGTGTTCTAATTATTTACATATTATTTTTTGTTGGTTTTGGGTTTGCTATTTATAAAGGGATTCCAATTTTTGTCCATCAGTTAAAGGACCTTTCGGAGAATGTTCCAGGATTAATGAAGCAATATGATAAATGGGCGATATTTGTCGAGGAAAAAACGAAAAATTGGCCGTTTGGGTTACAAGGACAAATTGATAAAGGCATGCATGCCGTCAATAATGGTATTGAGCATCTCGTAGAAAGAATATTAAATATTATATTTTGGGTGCTAGATAAGTTCTTTTTGTTACTTTTAATACCATTTATCGCTTTTTACATGCTTAAGGATAGTAATTATTTGTATCAAGTGTTTTGGAAGATGATCCCTGGGAAATGGCGTAGTGAAATGCAGTTATTTATTTTAAAAGTAGATGAATCATTAGGAAATTATATTCGGGGACAGCTAATTGTTTGTGGAACGATTGGGACCGTCTCTGCTTGTTTATTTTGGTTAATTAAGCTTAAATATCCATTACTTCTCGGCTCCATCGTTGGAGCAACAAATGTAATACCTTATTTCGGTCCAATTATCGGTGCAATCCCGGCAGTAATAATTGCTGCCACGATATCGAATAAATTGGTGATCTATGTCGTCTTAATTATATTTGTTCTCCAATTTTTAGAAAGCAATGTCCTCTCTCCTTTTATTGTAGGAAAAAGCTTGCGAATGCATCCACTATTAATTATGTTCTCGATTTTAATTGGTGGAGAAATTTGTGGCATAACCGGACTTATTTTAGCTGTACCTGTAGTGGCCATTATTAAAACAGGGATTATTCAAGGGCATCAGCTATTTGTAAAAAAACAAACGCTCGAAGAGAATGGAAACAATACATCATAAGAAATCTAATTTGACAAAATTACCAATCATGAATATAATCCATGTATATATTACTATACGGAAAATACATTGAAGGATCGAGTATGTTATTACTTATCTACGTGCGTTTTGCATTAAGAGAGGAATTCCTTGGCTGAAAGAATTCTAGATGGAGGGTAACAGAAGGCTAATCCCGAGTGCAGTTAAACACTGCCGTGAGACCACGTTACGGTTTTGAGTGATGAAAGGATAACGAATTTTTACTTTCATAATCAGGGTGGTACCACGGAAAAGCGCTTCGTCCCTGCTTTTGGGATGAGGGGCTTTTTTTATTGTCTTTTCCATGTATTTTCAAAAATCAATCAACAGGAAGTAATTAATTGCTTATTTTTTCTATTTAAATCGTATGGAAAATGGTAATAAATGAAGTAGGAGGAAAAGGACAAATGAAATCATTAACCGGTGCAGAAATTCGTCGTATGTATTTAGATTTCTTTCAAGAAAAAGGGCATAAAATTGAGCCAAGTGCGTCATTAATTCCACATGATGATCCATCATTACTATGGATTAATAGTGGTGTAGCAACATTAAAAAAATACTTTGATGGCAGAGTAGTTCCAGAAAATCCACGGATTACGAATGCACAAAAATCCATTCGTACGAATGATATCGAAAATGTTGGGAAAACAGCACGACATCATACTTTTTTTGAGATGCTTGGAAACTTTTCTATTGGGGATTATTTTAAAGAAGAAGCAATTTTATGGGCTTGGGAATTTTTAACTAGTCCAAATTGGATTGGCTTTGAACCGGAAAAATTATCGGTTACTATACATCCGGAGGATCAAGAAGCATATGAAATTTGGCATAAGCAAGTAGGTATTCCAAAGGAACGGATTATTCGCTTGGAAGGAAACTTCTGGGATATTGGGGAAGGACCGAGTGGACCAAACTCAGAAATTTTTTATGATCGTGGACCAGAATTTGGTAATGATCCGAATGATTCAGAATTATATCCAGGTGGAGAAAATGATCGCTATTTAGAAGTATGGAATCTAGTATTTTCTCAATTTAACCATAATCCTGACGGTACGTATACACCACTTCCAAAGAAAAACATTGATACTGGAATGGGTCTAGAAAGAATGGCATCTGTTATTCAACATGCGAAAACGAATTTTGATACTGATTTATTCTTACCGATTATTGGAAAAACGGAAGAAATTAGTGGAGAAAAATATGGTGTGACAGATGAAAAGGATGAGGCTTTCAAAGTAATTGCGGACCATATTCGGACAGTAACGTTTGCAGTAGCTGATGGTGCACTTCCTTCAAATGAAGGACGCGGTTATGTATTAAGAAGATTACTAAGAAGAGCCGTTCGTTATGCAAAAAAAATTAATATTGAACGACCATTTATGCATGAACTAGTTCCAGTGGTTGGGCAAATAATGGTAGAGTATTACCCGAACGTACAAGAGAAAACGGAGTTTATTCAAAAAGTAGTGAAAAATGAAGAAGAGCGATTCCATGAAACGTTAAATGATGGACTTGCAATTTTATCAGAAGTAATGAAAAAAGCGAAAGAAACGGGTAGTGATACAATCGATGGCAAGGATGTTTTCCGCTTGTATGACACATATGGTTTCCCTGTAGAGCTAACAGAGGAATATGCATTAGACGAAGGTCTTAAAGTTGATTACTCTGGATTTGAGGCAGAAATGGAAATGCAGCGTGAGCGAGCAAGAAAGGCTCGTCAAGACGTAGACTCCATGCAAATTCAAGGTGGAGATATCGGGAATGTGAAAGTGGAAAGTAATTTTGTCGGTTATGACCAACTAGAAGTGGAAGCAACAATTGAAGCGGTATTAGTGGAAGGAAAGATTGTCCAAACAGCAACGAAAGGACAAGAGGTTCAATTCATCCTTGATCAAACACCATTTTATGCAGAAAGTGGTGGACAAATTGCAGACCGTGGCGAAATCACTGCAACTGGTGTAAAGCTATTCGTGCTTGATGTACAAAAAGCACCAAATGGGCAAAACCTACATCGAGCAGTTATTGAAGAAGGAACAATCGAAACTGGTCTGAAAGTAAATGCGAAGGTTTATGAAAGCAATCGTCTACAAATTACAAGAAACCATACTGCAACCCATTTACTACATCAAGCATTAAAAGATGTTCTAGGTATTCATGTAAACCAAGCTGGGTCATTAGTAGAACCAGATCGTTTACGCTTTGATTTCTCACATTTTGGACAGGTTACAGAAGAAGAACTAGATCGAATCGAAAAAATTGTAAATGAAAAGATTTGGGAAAGTCTCGCTGTAGATATTAGTTACAAACCAATTGCAGAAGCTAAGGCAATGGGTGCAATGGCATTATTTGGTGAAAAATATGGCGACATTGTCCGTGTAGTTAGAATAGGTAAATATTCTCTAGAGCTTTGCGGTGGCTGTCATGTACCAAATACATCGGTCATTGGTTTATTTAAACTAATTTCGGAAACTGGTATTGGTGCAGGAACTCGAAGAATTGAAGCTGTTACTGGGGAAAAAGCATATCAATTTATGAATGATCAATTATATCTATTAAAAGCAGTAACTAATAAATTAAAAACAAATTCGAAGGATGTTTTATCTAGAATTGATTCTCTTTATCAAGAAATAAAGGAATTGCAAAGAGAAAATGAGTCCTATGCTACAAAATTAAGTAATGCAGAAGCAAATTCTTTAATGGATCAAGTCATTCAAGTGGACGGTGTGAATGTATTAACTAGCCATGTACATGTGACAGATTCCAACCAATTACGAACAATGCTAGACGAAATAAAGCAAAAACTAGTATCAGGTGTCATTGTTTTGGCAACAACAGAAGAAGATAAGGTTCAATTTATTGCTGGTGTAACGAAAGATTTAACTAATAAATACCATGCTGGACAATTAGTGAAAGAAGTAGCTAGTATTTGTGGTGGTGGCGGCGGTGGTCGCCCGGATATGGCACAAGCAGGTGGAAAAGATCCAAATAAATTGAATGAAGCACTCGACTTTGTAAAAGAATGGGTAAAAAAGATTTCATAAAGAATCTATGTGTTGTACAATAAGGATAATAAGTCAAAAATGTCCCAATTGACGAATGGAGGTGCTTTTTCCTATGAGTTCACTTGATAAAACGATGCAATTTCATTTTCCAGAGGAGCCTATTGAGCAAGAAGTAAAAGAAGTCGTGTTCCAAGTTTTCAGTGCATTAGAGGAAAAGGGGTATAACCCAATCAACCAAATTGTCGGATATTTACTTTCAGGTGACCCAGCATATATACCGAGACATAAAGATGCAAGAAACATTATCCGGAAGCTGGAACGTGATGAAATTATTGAGGAGTTAGTAAAATCATATTTACAACACCATCGAAAGGAACGTTAAATGCGGGTATTAGGATTAGATGTAGGCTCAAAGACTATTGGAGTCGCAGTTAGTGACGAATTAGGCTGGACGGCACAAGGTGTAAAAACCATAGTAATAGATGAGGAAAGAAATCAATTTGGGATTTCAGAAATAGAAGCAATTGTTAAAGAGTATGGTGTAGAAAAAGTAGTAGTCGGTTTGCCGAAGAATATGAATGGGACGATTGGACCACGTGGAGAAGCGAGTCAAAAATTCGCCAAAATGCTAGAAAAAAAGGTACAGCTACCGGTTATTCTATGGGACGAGCGACTTTCGACAGTGGCGGCAGAACGAGTGCTTCTAGAAGCAGATATTAGCCGGAAAAAGCGGAAAAAAGTTATAGATAAAATGGCAGCTGTAATGATCCTCCAAGGATTTTTAGATAGCCAAATGTAAATCTATCTTTTCGATAAATAAACAAATATGCATATAGTAATGCATCAAATATTGGAGGTTTTTTAAATGGAACATGGTGAAAATAATATTACAGTAATAGACGAGCAAGGAAATGAACAACTTTGCGAAATTTTATTTACTTTTGAATCCGAAGAGTTTGGTAAATCATATGTATTATACTATCCAATCGGTGCAGATGAAGACGAAGATGGAGAAATCGACATCCATGCATCAAGCTTCATCCCTGGAGAAGAATCTGGCGAATTAATGCCAATCGAATCCGACGAAGAATGGGATTTAATCGAAGAAATGCTAGAAACATTTTTAGCGGAAGATGAAGAAGAATAAAATCATCGAATCATAAAATAAAAAACTGACGGAGGGCATGTAGAAATACGCGCCTTCCAGTCAGTTTTTTTTAGGTCGTAATACTTCTTTTTATTCATGGAAACAATCACATTGAACGCATTATAAGGAAGTTATAATGATTAGAACGAGTCATTTACATATTTCCATCTTCAGGTTATATTCCTATCGTAAGCAATAAATAGGATTTTGTATTTTTTGCAAAATAACAACAAATAGTTTCCGCCATTTAGGTATGATATAGTATAATGGTGCAGAAAAGGATTTTTTTTGTCGATAAATCATTCATTCGTACTTTCTTCCTATGAAAGGAGATATTAATGGGGAATAAAGATAAGCAGAATCAAATGAAACAACAAATATTAGAAGAAAAATATAAAGAAGCAAAAATTACCCGTCGGATTGTTTTTATCACGACAATTGTTCTCTTCTTGTTAGTTTCCGGAATACTAACGGGTACGTATTTGTATATTAGTGCTGCATTAAAACCTGTAGATGCTAATAGCAATAAAGATATATCGGTAGAAATACCACTAGGCTCAGGAATCTCTACAATCGCAAATATTTTAGAGGACAAGCACGTAATCAAAGATGCAAAGGTATTTAAATATTACGTGAAATTTAAAAATGAAGCCGAATTTCAAGCAGGAACATACGCATTATCACCTTCGATGACCTTAGATGAAATCATTCAAAGCTTAAAAACCGGGAAGGTATACAAGGATGCAAAAATAGCAATTACCGTACCAGAAGGATTAAATTTGAAGGAAATAGTAGCAATAGTGTCAAAAGCAACTGGCTATTCTGAAACAGAATTAATGAACACCTTAAATGATGAAAAATTTATTCAGTCCATGATTGATAAATATCCAAATCTGCTTACCGATGAAGTATTCCAGGAAAATATTAAATACCCGTTAGAAGGATATTTATTCCCTGCTACTTATTCTTATGTGGAGGAAAAGCCTGCAATTGAAGAAATTTTTGAGCCGATGATTGAAAAGACAGATTCCATCGTAGCTAAATATATGCCGGATATTAAGAATAAAAAGATGACCGTTCATACCTTTTTAACAATGTCATCACTTATTGAGGAAGAAGCAACGGAAGATACCGATCGAAAAACGATCGCAAGTGTATTTTACAATCGGATGGATATTGGCATGCCACTTCAAACGGATCCTACAGTAATTTATGCATATGGAGAGCATAAGGATCGTTTATACTTCACAGACTACGAAATTGATGATCCATACAATACGTATGTCATCCAAGGCTTACCTCCTGGTCCAATTGCAAATGCAGGGGAAAGCTCGTTTGAAGCAACACTATATCCGAAAAACACTAAGTTCTATTATTTCTTAGCAACCGACTCTGGCGATGTATTATTTTCAGAGACGCTAGAAGAGCATAATAAAAAATATGATGAATATATCGGGAACTAATTTTCACAATACATTTTGATAAAATATCGCTTTTTTATTTCCTTTATGGTAAAATAATTCAAGTGTTTTTTACTGGTACAAGTGTCATTAAAAGGACCTATTTTCTAAATATGTCCTTTATAATGACTCTTTTTTCATGAATATAGAGTGTTTTTGTATGTATTTTCATTGAAGGAGATTCCAACTCGATGATGAATGAAAAATTATTGGATTATTTGTATGAAAAAATCCCTAAACGGTCTCCTCTATTTGAAGAAATGGAACAATATGCCAAAGAAGAGCATGTGCCGATTATGGACCCATATAGTATGGAAACATTGCTTTTGCTTTTACAATTGTACAAGCCAAAAGCTATTTTAGAAATTGGTGCTGCGATTGGCTATTCTGCTTTGCGAATGGCTAGCCGAACAGATGCCAAAATTGTCACCGTTGAACGTGATGAAAAACGCATTTCGGATGCGAAAAAATTTATTAATCAGGCAAATAAAGCAGATCAAATTGTCCTATTAGAAGGGGACGCATTTGACCTTGTAGATCAGGTGGCAGCATATGCACCGTTTGATTGTATGTTTATTGATGCAGCTAAAGGTCAGTATCAGCGATTTTTTGAAGCATTTGAGCCGTATATGGCAGAATCCCATGTGATTATTACCGATAATGTTTTATTCCGGGGATTTGTGTATAATGGACAATATGAAAACAAAAGATTAGCGAATTTAGCGAAGAAAATAGACCAATACAATCATTGGCTAATTACTAACCAAGCCTATCAAACAGTAATTTTACCTGTTGGTGATGGAATGGCGATTAGTATAAAAAAATAGATGTAATAGTACAACTTGAAAGGAGAACGAGTATGCAGCCAAGACCTGTAGTTATAGGGGTAGCTGGCGGATCAGGATCAGGCAAAACGAGTGTAACAAGATCTATATGTGAACGCTTCGGAGAGCAATCGATTGTAATGATTGAGCAAGATGCTTATTATAAAGATCAAAGCGAAAAATCATTTGAGGAAAGATTGCAAACAAATTATGATCACCCACTTGCTTTTGATAATGATTTATTAATTTCCCATATAGAACAGTTACAGCAATATAAACCGATTGAAAAACCAGTATATGATTACACCATTCATACGCGTTCGAAAGATGTAATTCCAGTTGAACCAAAAAAAGTTATCATTTTAGAAGGTATATTAGTATTAGAAGATGAAAGATTGCGCAATTTAATGGATATTAAACTATTTGTTGATACTGATGCTGACTTACGAATTATTAGACGATTACTTCGTGATACGAAGGAACGTGGACGTTCGATGGACTCTGTTATCGATCAATATGTATCTGTAGTTAGACCGATGCATAATCAGTTTATTGAGCCAACGAAGCGATATGCAGACGTAATTATTCCTGAAGGTGGGAAAAATGCGGTTGCGATTGACTTAATGGTAACTAAAATTCAAACTATTCTTGAACAAAAGTCATTTTTGTGACACAATATCATAAATAATTGTAATGAATACTTTCATTTATTATAAATTATAATCCGTTTCGTTTAGTACCAGTTAAATAAATCATTACCAATGAACCTCTCACTATGAACAAATACTAGTTCATAGTGAGTATTAAACAGAAGGAAACGGAAGAAAATAAGAAGGAGTGGAATATGATGGTGGCTGAAAAACAATATCCAATGACAAAAGAAGGAAAAGAAAAAATAGAATTAGAATTAGAACAACTGAAAACGGTTAAACGTAAAGAAGTTGTAGAACGAATAAAAATTGCTCGAAGCTTCGGTGATTTATCTGAAAACTCAGAGTATGATTCTGCAAAAGAGGAACAAGCCTTTGTTGAGGGAAGAATTGCGCTTTTAGAAAAAATGATTCGCAATGCGGTAATTATTGAAGATGATACTGCTAATTCTGATACTGTCACATTAGGAAAAACGGTAACTTTTATTGAATTACCAGATGGTGAAGAAGAATCCTATACAATTGTAGGTAGTGCAGAAGCAGATCCATTTGAAGGAAAAATTTCGAATGATTCTCCAATCGCGAAAAGCTTAATGGGCAAAAAAATTGGAGATAAAGTGAATGTTCAAACTCCAGGTGGAGAAATTTCCGTGAAAATTGTAGCAGTAAAATAAATACATATTGAATAATAACCACAGTCACATGATGCAGCCAATGGATAGTTAAAATCTTTTGTTGGGGAAGCATTGTAGTGACTGTGGTATTTTTTTTGCAATATTCTCGCAAAACTACACGATTAAAAGCCCCTGATATCGTCAACAATGGTAAGGGGTGAAGGGAAATGATTCGAAAAAGAGTACAGAGATTGGCAGTATTTATTTTAATAGGAATTGCAATTTTAATTATTCGATTAGTACAAATACAATTAATGGAAACGAAAAGTTTTTCAGATAGAGATATAAATTTAATAGAGGCGAGTGTGGCACAACGTTCACAAGAAATGATTCTTGATAATGGGAGAGGAAAGTTTTATGATCGGAACGACAAACCGTTAACGTATGAAACAGTGCCATCACTTGTTTTATTTCCATTTCTTAAAAATATGAATTGGGACGTGGAACAATTAGCGAACATTATCGGAGTTCCTACGAAAGAAATTACAGCCGCATTAGAAACTTCGAAGGAGCCGTTTGTTTTAGGTGGGAAAAACCCAATTCAGCTAACAGATGAACAAATGGAAGCAATCAATGAGCTACAAATTCCGGGAGTTTTTGCTGTCCATAAGCAATTTGAGCGGAAAACAACGCCAGCTGCCCAGTTGATTGGCATTTTAGGGGAGAATCCCGAGCAGCTAAAGGAGCGCTATCCAGATAAAGATATCCCGCTGAATACATTAATTGGGATCACCGGGTTACAAAAAAGCTTTGACGAATTTTTATTACAGGAAGAAAATACGAAGCTTGTGTACCATGTCGATGGCAAAGGTGGTCCATTATTTGGCATCGATGTGAAGTATGTAGATCCCTCCAATCCGTTTTACCCAGTAAAAATTAATACTACTATTGATATGGAAATACAAAATGAGGCAGAAAAAATAGCAGACAAGCATAAAATAAGTAAAGGTGGAATAGTATTACTAGATATTGAAACTAATTCCATTCTTGCCCTCGTATCACGTCCGAATATCGATGAAAAAGACCCGTATGCAAATGATGGGGCAAAAAATTTGATGGTAACAGCCCAAATTCCGGGTTCCGTGTTTAAAACAGTAATTGCTGCAGCTGCTATTGATAACAGTTTAAACAATCCAGACCGTGTGTTCGATTGTAGTAAAACGATACGTGGTACGGAGGACAAAGTATATGACCATGGACCATTGAATTTTACGGATAGCTTTGCTGTAAGCTGTAATTACACATTTGGAACGCTTGCGCAAGAATTAATGGAAAAGGATGAAACAATTATTGAAACGTATGCAAGTAAATTAGGATTAATGGATAATGTCGGTTGGTCTGGGGATGTTTTTCACTTTAAAGACTTTCATCAACTTGCAGATGAAGAAAAAGGTCAAGTGTTTTTAACAAACGAAGAACGTTCAGATGCGAATTTCGTTGCCCAAACGGGAATTGGACAATATAATGTTCGAATTACCCCGTTGGGAGCTGCTAATATGATGGCAACGATAGCTAGAGGCGGAAAGAAAGAAATGGTTCGTGCAGTATCCTCTATTGAATATAAAAATGGTTCGACACTTTATTCTTTTCCACAGGAATCGTTAGGTGGGGACGAAATATCACCATATACAGCGATGAAGCTACAACAATTGCTTCGCGAAGTGGTTGTAAATGAAAATGGAACAGGAAGATTAATGCAAAATCTCCCTTATGACGTTGCCGGTAAATCCGGAACTGCACAAACCTATCAAAAAGAGGATATGCAATATGAAAATAAGTGGTTTGTTGGGTATTTTCCTTTTGACAAGCCGAAATATGCAATGGCAATTGTAAAATTAGATGTACCATCAGAAGAAGGTTCAGTAACCCCAATTTATCAAGATATGGTAAACTATTTATATCAATATGATCACCAATAAAAATCGTTACTTTGGATGTAATATATTGTAAAAGAATCGTCATGTAATTTTTACTGTACATGACGGTTAATTCATTGAATAATATTTAAAGAACAGTTAGAGAAATACAATGGGGAGGAATAACTTATGGCAAATAATTATTACCCGCCGGTTCGCCGTTCTCGAGTGGAACAACATTCAAAACGTAAAAAAACAAATTTTATATTAAATATATTAATTGGAATTGTATTTATTTTATTAGTTATGGTCGGCGGATATATTTTGTTTGGAACACATGATGAGGATAGGCAAGCAGCGAAAACGGTGCAAGAGGGTGAAAATAGTCAATCACTATCAAATACAGATGAAAATGGGGAGCAAGTAGATTCCACTGATCAATCGGAGGGCACAGAAAATGCATCTGACAATCCGGAAAATGGAGCTATTGATGAGATTGACCAGGAAGAAGGGGCAACTGCTGGAGAAGAAGATGTAACAGAGGAAGACTCTGCTGCTGAAGACGAACTAGCTTCTGAAGAAGGTGAAATCATAACAGAAACCTCGAATGATCCAAATGTATCGCAATCAATTGTTAATTCCGCTTGGAAGCCTGTCGGAACCGTCCAAACAGGTGAACATACTACACAATATGATGAAGGCACAACAGATAGAAAAGAAATGGAAAAAGCAATTGCATATGCTACAGGTGTAAGTGCGGATAATATGACAGTTTGGTGGCTAGAACGCGGGGAAGTTCCTAATCGGGATGTAATCGCAACGATTTCGCCGAAAGATCAATCGCAAACATATCGTGTATATTTACAGTGGTATGATGGCCAAGGCTGGAAACCAGTGAAGCTAGATTATTTAAAAGAAAATGATAAAAAATAGTTAGGAGCACGAAAATGAAGATTGCAATTATCGGAGCAATGGAAGAAGAAGTTACTATTTTACGAAATGAGATTAAAAATCAGCAGGTGGAAACAATTGCCAACTCCGAATTCACCTCAGGAACAATGAATAATAAGGATGTTGTATTATTGAAATCAGGTATTGGAAAAGTAAATGCAGCAATGTCAACATCCATTTTATTAGAAAAATATAAACCAGATGTTGTAATAAATACTGGTTCTGCTGGTGGGCTTCATCCAGATTTGAAAGTTGGCGATATTGTTATTTCAACAGAAGTGCGTCATCATGATGTCGATGCAACTGTATTTGGGTATGAATATGGGCAAGTTCCACAAATGCCTCCAGCATATGTAGCGGATGAAAAGTTACAGGAAATAGCCGTGCGAAGTGCGAAGGAAATTTCTGAAGTGCAAACGGTCAAAGGATTAATTGCAACAGGCGATTCGTTTATGAGTGATCCAGAACGTGTCCAAGCAATCGGTAAAAGATTTACTAATTTACAGGCAGTGGAAATGGAAGCTGCTGCAATTGCACAGGTTGCCTATCAGTTTGGTGTTCCGTTTGTTATTATTCGTTCATTATCAGATATTGCTGGTAAAGAATCGAATATCTCTTTTGAACAATATTTGGAAACAGCAGCAGTAAACTCTGCAAAATTAGTGATGGCGATCATTAACCAATTATAAAATTTATTTCGTTTGTTTGTATGGAGAAGACAACCGGTGATGGTTGTCTTTTTTGTATCCTCTTTTTTCCAGTTCTACGTTTATTTACATTCTCTATCCATGATCGTTTTATGATAATCTAGTAGCATGCAATAAGTTCATATAATAGTAGGTGAGTAGAATGAAGGAAATAAAAAACTTACAAGGAAAAGAAATCGATTATAAAAATTTCTCCCATATATTAATAGCAGTCAGTACGTTTTTGTATATCGGAATTTTAATAAAGGGAAATGACCAATCGTTGCAGGAAACTTTACTGATGATTGTTACGACATTAGTTTTCATCGGATTTGCCTATATTTTCCGTTACTTTTCTGTACAATGTCATCGTAAATTAGTAGAGTTGGAAGCAGAGGAAAATCATCATCTACAATAAATAAAGTCGGGATAGTAAGTCATCCCGACTTTTTTAACTTTCATTTTGTCGATTTTTCTTTTCTTTTTCTGCGCGATAAAATTCATGGAACATTTTCATTAAAGCACGTTTTTCAATTCTAGAGACATAGCTTCGTGATATTCCTAATTCTTTTGCAATCTCTCTTTGTGTCTTCTCTTTCTTTAAATCAAGACCAAATCTGCCGATAATAACTTCTTTTTCTCGTTCATCTAATACCCCGATGTATTCCTTCACCTTTTCTAATTCCATATTTAACTGAATGGTATCAATTACATCTTCGGATTCTGATTTTAATACATCGATTAAACTTATTTCATTACCTTCTTTATCCTGCCCTATTGGGTCGTGTAAGGAAACATCCTTTTTTGTCTTTTTTAATGCTCGCAAATGCATAAGGATCTCATTCTCTATACATCTTGCAGCATATGTAGCGAGCTTTGTCCCTTTCCCTTCTGAAAAGCTTTCAATTGCTTTAATTAGTCCGATTGTACCTATAGAAATTAAATCCTCTTGATCCTCCCCGGTATTCTCGAACTTTTTGACGATATGGGCAACGAGACGTAAATTATGCTCAATCAGCAAATTTCTTGCTTCCATATCGCCCTCTGCCATCCGCCGTAAATATTTCTTTTCTTCACTCTGGGTAAGAGGTTGTGGAAAGGCATTGTTCTTTACGTAGGAGACCAAAAATACAAGCTCTTTAAAAAGAATACTAAGTGCTGATAAGATTCCTGACATGGACACACCTCACCTCTAGCAAACATCAATACATTGCCTATAAGTAATACGTATGTGGAATTTTAGGAAAATGTGTCTGTCCGGAATTTTTTATTTACAAGAAAATAATGGAAAGTAAAATTCACATTAGAAGTACCTACATTTTATTTGAGAAGCTAAATTTTTTGAATAATTATAGAAGTTTGTGAAAAATCATATTATAATAAAAATAATAGCTGAAAGGAGGAAATGATTTGACTACTATTACATATACAGATACTTGGGATTTAGATACCATATTTCCGGGAGGTAGTAACTCTCCAGAGTTTCAAGTGCATTTACAAGTAACAGAAGGAAAACTGCACCAATTTCTAGCAAATGTTGAAAATTGGCAGCCTCCTTCAAGTGCAGCAGACAGTGAAGCTTTCAATCAATTAATTGATGAATTTCAAGCGGTTGGTTATAAAATTAGACAAGCGGGTGCTTTTGCAAGCTGCCTAGAAGCACAGAATATGCATGACAAACAAGCGAACAAATTGAGGGGCCAAGTAACACAATTAAGCGCTGTGTTTCAAAAGGCTTTAATTCAATTGGACGAAAAACTAAAAAATATAGATGATGTTGTCTGGGAGCAGCTACTATCCACAGATTTACTCAGTCCGTTAGCTTTTGCACTAAACGAAAGACGCGTCCGTGCAAGTGAAAAAAGATCTAAGGAAGAAGAAGCTGTGATTAGTTCATTAAGTGTTGATGGATATCATGGCTGGGGTCAATTTTATAATACAATTGTAAAAAATATTAAAATACCTTTTTCGGAAAATGGAGAAGAAAAACTCCTTTCTGCAGGGCAAGCATCTAATAAATTATCTAGCCCTGACCGCAATGTCCGTGCCCAAGTATTTAGTAAATGGGAAGAAACTTGGCAAGATAAGGCAGACTATTTTGCAGCAACATTAAACCATTTAGCAGGCTTCCGCCTAAATGTATATAAACAACGGGGATGGGAGGATGTTCTGAAAGAGCCATTAACGATTAACCGAATGACGAAGGAAACATTGGATACGATGTGGACAGTTATTCGTGATAATAAACAGCCATTTGTTGATTATTTGAATCGTAAAGCAAAGCTATTAGGCTTAGAAAAGCTTTCCTGGTTTGATATCGGTGCACCGTTAGCAGATACAGAAACAAAGATTCCATATCAAGAAGGAGCGGAATTTATTCTCGAACAATTTGGTCGCTTCGGAGAAAAACTACCTGCTTTTGCACAAATGGCATTTGAAAATCGTTGGATTGAAGCAGAGGACAGAGATGGAAAACGTCCAGGAGGTTTTTGTACATCCTTCCCAGAAAGTAAACAATCTCGTATTTTTATGACCTATTCTGGCACCCCATCTAACGTTTCGACATTAGCCCATGAATTAGGGCATGCCTTCCATTCCTATGCAATGCTAGATGTTCATCCAATGAACAAAGGCTATGCAATGAATGTTGCAGAAACTGCCTCTACATTTGCTGAAATGATTGTAGCGGATGCTAGCGTGAAGCAGGCAAAATCACAGGAAGAGAAAATTGCCTTATTAGAAGATAAAATTCAGCGTTCGACCGCATTTTTTATGAATATTCATGCCCGCTTTTTATTTGAAACAAGCTTTTATGAAGAGCGAAAAACTAGTTTAGTAAGTGCGGAAAGACTTAATCAATTAATGGAGGCTGCTCAAAAAGAAGCATATTGTGATGCATTAGATCAATACCATCCAATGTTTTGGGCATCAAAATTGCATTTTTACATTACAGGCACCCCGTTCTATAACTTCCCGTATACATTTGGATATTTATTCTCTCTAGGAATCTACGCGAGAGCACTTGGAGAAGGGAAGGGCTATGAAGAAAAATATATTGCACTATTAAAGGATACTGCATCAATGACAGTGGAAGACCTTGCGAAAAAACACTTAAATGTTGATTTGACAAAACGTGATTTCTGGGAAAGTGCAGTAAATCTTTGCATTGAAGATGTAGAAGAATTTCTAGAATTAACGAAATAAAAAAAGTCTGTATTTGGGTTTCTTGTTGTTGCTTTAATATAGCTCGCAGACCGAATTCACTCCGCTAGATAACAGCCAAAAGAAAAGAGCGCAAATTTGTGCTCGATTAAAAAAGTATCGAGAGAACATTCTCGATACTTTTTTTGTTATGCTAATATATAGTTGTAGTTAGCGTTAGGCAAATGAGTTCCATAAAATATGACCCAATGCCTCGTGCATATAAAAACGGTGTGTTCTACCTTATATTTTTTTTATCGTAAATTGGCTAACCATAAGGAATGATAATATGACTAAGAAAAACATATATAATTGCGGTGGAATAATAGGATTCATTAAGTACATTAATGTTAAAATACAGCCAGCAGCAGTAATCGGTAGCCCTGTAAAATAGCCATTACTTTCACTAATATTAAATCGAGCCAAACGGAATGCACCACAGCCAATATAAAAAATAGTAAAGAAAATACCCGGTGTAGCAAAACCATGAATTATTCCCTCATATAATAAAAGTGCAGGGGCAACACCGAAGGAAATAATATCGCTCATGGAATCCAATTGCTTCCCTAAATCCGATTCGGTTTTTAATTTTCTCGCCACAATTCCGTCGAATCTGTCTAATAAAGCAGCCATGAAAATAAAAAATACACTAATATTAAGCTCTCCTTGTAATGTGTAAATGATGGAGAACCCACCTAAAAATAAATTGATCATCGTTAACAAATTTGCCAACTGTGCTTTTAGTTTTTTTATTGTTGCATCAATGACTGATGTCCGAAACATTACTTCACCCCTTTCCATAAAATTTCGTATATCATATAATATTTTATGCTTTCTACAATAGTGCGTAAAGAGAAATGTTCTGGAGGATAAGATGATAAAAACTATTTATCGTTTACTAATTGAATTGACCAATCGCAAATGGTCATCTTTATTACTACAAAAATTTGCTATGTCAAAAACGAGTAGGCTCTTGATTCCTTATTTTATTAAAGTATACAACATTAATATGGAGGAGGCAGAACTACCTTATCAAGCATATCCAACCTTACATCAATTATTTATTCGTCGGATAAAATCCGAGGCAAGAGTAATTGATGCTGATAAATTTACCGTAGTAAGTCCAGTTGATGGTTTTATTGAAGCTATAGGTAAAATTACCGATGAGACGGAATTTCTAGTAAAAGGAAAGAAATACTCGGTCGTAGAAGTACTCGGATCAGCTTCGGTTGCCGCTAAGTATACGTTAGGTACTTATATGGTAATTTATTTAAGTCCAACAAATTATCATCGGATTCATAGCCCGGTCAATGGGGAAATAATCGGCCAATGGGAGCTTGGGAAGCATTCCTATCCAGTCAATCGAATTGGATTGCGCTACGGGAAGGACCCATTAGCGAAAAATTATCGTAAAGTTACGGAATTGAAGTACCTAGGTGGTCATTTAGCGATTGTAAAAGTGGGAGCGATGTTTATAAATTCTATTGACTATACATACAAATCAACTACATTGCAAAAGGGAGAGGAGATTGCTTATTTCTCCTTCGGATCAACCGTAATATTATTATTTGAGAAAGATACACTTTTCCTATCAGACCCATTAACGAAAACAAGACAAATACAAATGGGACAAACCATCGGATACATACGATAATAAATAGGGATACTATAAAAATAAATTACGTTCCCCAACAAGGAACAAAAATGTTAAGGAACGTAGCGGATAATTTTACTAGGAATTTATTTCTATTTCATTAAGACGATGCTTTAATTTTTTGAGTTAATGATCGGCGGTGAATTTCCTTTTCGATTAGGCGAATAAATTCTGGAGATAATTTTAATTTCTTTGCTTTGTAGTAGGATTCAAGTAATAGTTCGTCAGATAAATTTTTCATCTATTCCGGTTTCGAACCATTCACCTCCATTTATTAGTAATAAATTAGCTGTATATCACATATACTAATAGGTTGATTCGTATGCTGTAATGCTACTTTATCAAAATTAAATCGTAAGAACAACCGTTCTTTTATCCACAGTAAACAGTGGATAAGTTGTGTTTAACTTGTTAATAGTAAATAGAAACTGAGGTTTTATCGATTGTTATTTTGTGTATAAACTTATCCACAGTTGTAGAATTCGGGTTGAAATTGTCGAAAACTTTTTTGTATTTGTCAGATTGTTAGGAAAAATGTCGAATGTTGATTTTTTATATTGCCATATAATTATTTTGCCTATTTTATAGATTTACTTTGAAAAGAGTGGATAATTTCGGTATGATGATAAACGTTAAAGATTATTTCGAGGTGTAGCTATGTTAAAAAAATTTTTACCGAAGGATTATGTAAAATCAATTTATGAAATAACTCCTGAACTGTTAAAGGAAAGAAATATTAAAGGAATTATTACAGATTTAGATAATACGCTCGTAGAATGGGATCGACCGCTTGCGACACCAAAGTTAACGCAATGGTTTAAAAATATGAGCGATCACGGGATACATGTCGTAATTGTATCGAATAATAATGAAAAGCGTGTTCATGCTTTTGCAGAGCCACTTGGTATTCGGTACATATATAAAGCACAGAAGCCAATTGGAAAAGCATTCCGTAAAGCATTAGCGATGATGGATTTACAAAAAGAAGAAACAGTGGTTATTGGTGATCAGCTGTTGACTGATATATTAGGTGGAAATCGTTCCGGCTTTCATACAATTTTAGTTGTCCCTGTTGCACAAACAGATGGTTGGATGACGAGAATTAATCGTTCAATCGAACGGAAGCTATTAAAATGGTTTGATAAAAAAGGCTTGCTTCATTGGGAGGGTTCGTCAAGTGGAAAATGAAATTGTTTGTATTGGGTGTGGTTCAAGAATTCAAACAGAGGATCCAAGCGAGCTTGGTTACACTCCTTCTTCAGCATTAAATAAAGAGCCGATTATTTGTCAACGTTGCTTCCGATTGAAGCATTATAATGAAGTTGCTGACGTACGGTTGACCGATGATGACTTTTTAAAGATATTAAATGAAGTTGGTAAAACAGATGCGTTAATCGTAAAAATTGTCGATATTTTTGATTTTAATGGTAGTTGGTTACCTGGCATTCAGCGCTTTGCAGGGGGAAATGATGTCCTTCTTGTAGGGAATAAAGTCGATTTACTTCCAAAATCAGCAAATAAAAATCGACTAATCAATTGGATTAAGCAGCAAGCAAAGGAATTAGGCTTAAAGCCGGTAGATGTAACGTTAGTAAGTGCCGATAAAGGTATGTATATGCAAGAGGTAATCGATCTAATTGAAACATACCGAAACGGTAAAGATGTATATGTTGTTGGTTGTACAAATGTAGGAAAATCAACCTTTATCAATCGGATTATTAAAGAAGTATCTGGAGAACAGGATGTTATTACGACCTCACATTTTCCAGGTACAACTCTTGATATGATTGAAATTCCTTTAGATGATGGCAAGGCAATTATTGATACGCCAGGAATTATTAATCATCATCAAATGGCCCATTTTGTTAATAAAAAAGATTTAAAAATCATTACACCGAAAAAAGAAATAAAACCAAAGGTGTATCAATTAAATGAACAGCAAACATTATTTTTTGGTGGACTAGCTCGCTTTGATTATATTAAAGGTGGCAGACGGTCATTTGTTTGTTATTTATCAAATGAACTCTCAATTCATCGTACAAAACTTGAAAAAGCAGATGATTTGTATGAAAACCACAAAGGGGAGTTATTACAGCCACCACGTGTGGATGAATTAGAAGATTTCCCGGCGCTCGTTCGACATGAATTTTCTATTAAGGATGGTAAAACGGATATAGTCTTTTCTGGCCTAGGTTGGGTAACAATCTCCGAACCAGGAGCAGTAATTGCAGCTTATGTACCAAAAGGTGTTCGCGTGTATGTAAGACCGTCATTAATATAAATGAAAATAATACGAAACTATTTCGAAATCAGCTATGTAACATTTTTATAGGGAAAATGAAAAAGCAGAATGAATATATGGAGCTTCTCTAAAAAGTAAAGTGTATTTATTCTGCGGATGCAAAGCACATAAAGACTTAACAATAAGCACTTTTAAAAGGCTTATTAAAATAAAGGAGTACGATTACATGTTAACAGGTAAACAAAAACGTTTTTTACGTTCAAAGGCACATCATCTGAACCCGATTTTTCAAGTAGGTAAAGGTGGAGTAAACGACAATATGGTAAGACAAATTGCCGATGTTCTCGAAGCAAGAGAGTTAATTAAAGTAAGCGTTCTGCAAAACTGTGATGAAGATAAAGATACTGTTGCTGCAAAGCTATCAGAAGGGGCAAATGCAGAATTAGTCCAAGTTATTGGTAATACCATCGTATTATACAAAGAGTCAGCAGAAAATAAACAAATTAATTTACCACGGTAACGGTCATGAAAAAAATCGGAATACTAGGTGGTACCTTTGACCCACCACATATTGGACATTTAATTATTGCTGATCAAGTTTTGCAAAAATATCGGCTAAATGAAATTTGGTTTATGCCAAACCATGTTCCTCCTCATAAGATTAAAGATTCCAATACTACTGATGCTAACCGATTAACTATGCTACAATTAGCAATAAATAATCATCGTTCATTTAAAATAGAATCTATTGAATTAGAACGTGAAGGTAAATCATATACATATGATACGATGGTTTTATTAAAGGAACGAGAAAAGGATACACAGTTTTATTTTATCATTGGGGCGGATATGGTAGAGTATTTGCCGAAGTGGTATAAAATTGATGAACTTGTTCAGCTTGTTCAATTTATTGGAGTGAATCGTCCGTTTTATAAAAGAGAAACTCGATACCCTGTACAGTTTATCGATATCCCTTCCATTCACATTTCTTCTTCTATGATACGAGAGAAAATTGTAAAAGGAGAATCTGTGAACTACTTAATTCCGGATAATATCATACACTATATAGAGGAGAACGGTTTGTATGGATCGAAATGAAGCATTACAAATTTTAAAAAAACATTTGCCAGAAAAACGCTATATTCATACGTTAGGGGTGCTAGAGACGGCATTAGATTTAGCCCGAGTGTATGGCTGTGATGAAAAGAAAACAGAGCTAGCGGCAATTTTTCATGATTATGCGAAATATCGACCGGAGGAAGAAATGCGGAATATTATTATTCAAGAACATTTTCCAGAAGATTTATTGCATTATCATTCAGAGCTTTGGCATGCACCGGCTGGAGCCTATTTAGTAAAAAAAGAACTAGGAATCGATGATAAAGATATATTCCAAGCCATATACTATCATACAACCGGAAGACCAGGAATGACGCTAATAGAAAAAATTATCTTTATAGCTGATTACATTGAGCCAGGTCGACAATTTCCAGGAGTAGACGAAGTAAGAGCTTTGGCAAAGAAAAATTTGGATGATGCTATATTACAGGCTTCACGTAATACGATTGCGTTTTTAATGAAGAAAAATGCTCCAATCTATCCTGACACCTTTCATACTTATAATCATTTCTTAATGAAAAAGGAGGAATCGTCTATTCATGAATAATAACCAAGATTTATTATTAACAGCTGTAGATGCAGCGGACGACAAAAAAGCGGAAAATATTCTCGTATTAAATATGCAAGGAATTTCATTAATCGCGGATTATTTTGTTATTTGTCATGGGAATTCTGATAAGCAAGTGCAAGCAATCGCAAATGAAATAAAGGATAAAGTAAATGAAAAGGGCTATAACATTAAACGTCTAGAAGGATTTGATGAGGCGCGTTGGGTATTAGTCGATTTAGGCGACGTCGTTGTCCATGTTTTCCATCGCGAGGAAAGAGGCTACTATAATTTGGAAAGATTATGGGGAGATGCGCCTTTTGTTGATGTGAAGAGTGAATTGACCCCATGAATTATCAATCATTCGCCTATTTGTACGATGAATTAATGGATGAAGCACCATATGATAAGTGGGTTTGCTTTTTTCAAAAGCAAAAAGAAAAGTATACTCCGAATGCAAATAACATTTTAGATTTAGCATGTGGAACTGGTGAAATGAGTATTCGCTTATCTGAGCAAGGATATCAGGTGACAGGAGTCGATTTATCAGAGGATATGTTAGCGGTAGCGAATGAAAAAGCGATGAATAAAGGCTATCGTATACCGTTTTATCAACAAAATATGACGGAGCTAGAAGGTATTGGACCATTTGATATTGTCGTCATTTTTTGCGATTCATTAAATTATTTAGCATCAGAAAAAGAAGTTATTGAAACCTTTCAGTCTGTGAAGCGAGTTCTTAAGCCAGATGGGTTATTATTATTTGATGTTCATTCTACCTATAAAATTGATTCGGTATATGCAGGAAATACTTTTGCCTTTAATGGCGATGACATTTCTTATATTTGGTCAAGTTACAAGGGAGAACAACCATATTCCATTGAACATGAGCTTTCGTTTTTTGTTTTTGATGAACAAACGGCACAGTATGATCGATATGATGAATTACATAAGCAACAAACCTATACGATCAATCAATATAAACATTGGTTAACTAATACTGGTTTTACTATTCAATCAATCGAGGCTGACTTTGGAGAAGCTGTAACGGATACAAGTGAACGGATATTCTTTACTGCTCAAAATCGCTATTAGAGTCTTTACATAGAAAAAATTCATTTTTACTAAGAGACTTCAAGCAGTAGACAAACTGGAAAATTTTCAAGTTGCCTCCAGCTTTTTCGTGATAAGACAG
Organism: Perspicuibacillus lycopersici; assembly: GCF_025660475.1. Classification (GTDB taxonomy): domain Bacteria; phylum Bacillota; class Bacilli; order Bacillales; family Caldibacillaceae; genus Perspicuibacillus; species Perspicuibacillus lycopersici. Next base: position 443,186 of record NZ_JAOUSF010000003.1, on the reverse strand, counting down.
CACAAAACATGCCTTTGGAGCAGAAATCTACATATATTAACTACAAAACACCCAAGCAGGACAAAAGGCATCGAGAGTAAATCCTCTTGACGCCTTTTGTTATTATTCTAGTGTGTAAGGCTATATGCATGCATCGGTATCTGTTTCCAAAGCAAAAAAAAATCAGCTCTATAAATATTTTATCGTTTTTGAAGGACTTTCTTTCCTTACGTCGAATAGTTTTATTAGACATTTGGAATTTGAAACTGCTCTTTAATAATATCTAAATCCTCTTGATATTTTTTGTGTGTTGCTTGGTATAATTGGTTAAAGCTCCTATGAATATCACTAGCTTCTAAAACCTTTATTCCTTCTCCAGTGATACCGCCTTTTACACAAACTTTCTCTTGTAAGCTCGGTAAAGTGTATAATTGCTTTTCTATTAAATTTCCCATACCAATTAACATTTCAGAGGCAAGCTGTGTAGCCAATTCCTCACTAATTTTTGTTTCCTTTACAGCAGAGTCAATAAATTTCCGTAACAAATAACTAAAGAATGCAGGTCCACAGCTGACAATATCAGAGGCAACTCTAGTTATTTCATTATCTATTTCGATCGGTTTGCTAATCTTCGATAGTAACTCTACCAACGTATTTTTCCATTCTTCCGTACAATTTTTTCCGAATGTTAGTAAACAAACGCCAGACAATGCATGGTTTGTAATACTCGGTATTGCGCGTGCACAAGAACAAGCGCAAAGTGATTCCAACTGTTCCACCGTTATGGGACTTGTTATGGAAATAAGACATTTTTTATCTGAAAGTAAATGGTTTATTTTTTTTAATAGAGGATGAATGTCTAACGGTTTAATGCAAAGAAAAAGCAGATCACTGTTTTGAATCACTTCCTCTGCATTTGAATGAACATGGATTTCCGGATATTTCGCTTGTAATTTTAATGCTTTTGAGATGGTACGATTCGTAATACAAATATTATTTGGCTTTATTGCATCACTTATAATAAGACTTTCCGTTAACATCGATCCCATGTTCCCAGTTCCAATGATACCTATTTGCAATTCAATTCTCCCTCCTTTAACAAGACGGTTTCATAACAGATTATGAGACGGAAGAGAAATTTATGACACAGGAGTGATGATTCGTGCACTGGGTTATGCAAAAAAAAACGTTAATACTCATTACAGTTATCGCGATAGGAGCAATTTTCGTACTATTAACAAAAATGCATGAAGAGGAAAGTTTACGTACATCCGCAAATTTAGATTCTAATCTTTTGGAGACAAATGCGACTAATGCTTCTCCAGAACCTTCTGCCCAAACGAGTGAAGCGATACATTCAGAGCCAATGGTTTTTAAGGTTGATGTAAAAGGTGCCATTCAGCAACCGGGGGTGTATTCGATGAAAGAAGGGGATCGGATTATTGATGTAGTGGAAAAAGCGGGTGGATTTCTCGAAACAGCAGATCTAAATCAAGTAAATTTATCGCAAAAGGTTAGTGATGAAATGGTGATCTATGTTCCAGAAATAGGGGAGGATATTGAAGCAAATGCAGTTGTTTCTGCCGCTAAACCTCCAGTAGAAGGTTCCCAGGAAAATGGGAGTATCATCAACATTAATGAAGCAGATGTCACTATGCTGCAAAATCTTCCTGGTATAGGGCCAGGAAAAGCAGAAGCGATTATCAAATACCGAGAAGAAAATGGTCCCTTTCAAGAAGTAACGGATTTAATGAATGTTTCTGGAATAGGTGAAAAAACATTTGAAAAATTAAAGGAGAATATATCAGTTCAATAAAAGTATTGACTCCTATTTGTAAGCTTGTCTAAACTTATGATAGGAATCATTATGGAGAGGGAGTCGTTTGGAATGGAAAGAATCGCTTGGGATCAATATTTCATGGCACAAAGTCATATATTATCACTTCGGAGTACATGTACAAGATTAATGGTTGGAGCGACTATTGTTCGGGATAAGCGGGTTATTGCTGGTGGCTATAATGGCTCTATTGCTGGTGGAGATCATTGTATGGAAAAAGGCTGCTACGTGATTGAAAATCATTGTGTCCGTACGATTCATGCAGAAATGAATGCCGTTATTCAATGCGCAAAATTTGGTGTTCCAACAGAAAATGCCGAAATTTATGTGACGCATTTTCCATGCTTACAATGCACAAAAGGAATCATTCAATCGGGAATCCGTGCAATCTATTATGCAGAGGATTATAAAAATCATCCGTATGCATTAGAGCTTCTTGAACAAGCGAATATAAAAGTACAAAAGGTTCCGTTTCCGAAGGATCTTTTTGATGAAAACCAGCTGGAAAAGAAACAGCTAGTAAATGAAATGTTAGAGGAATTAGCAAATGCTAATTTGAAAGATTCGCAAAAGGCGGCATTCGTGGAACGGGCAAAGCGATTATTTAATTAATGGAAGTTTTTTTGATAACTTTTGAATTGGAATAAAGTTTTATTTATTGAAACTTTATTCCAATTCAGGTAGTAAATTTATTCTCAAGATCTGTCTCTGTATATTTATTGATGGAGGGAGTGTTTGCCTATATTTTATGGTATATTTGCTTATTTAAGCTTTACCGTGCTTCTCGGATTTTTATCCTTTTATGATTTTTCCCTTGGTTTAATTAGCCTCATTTCCTTTTGTCATCTGCTTCATTATCGTCTTCCAAGAAATCGAATATATCTCCTAATCGTGAGCTTTAGTTTTTGGCTCCTCCTCTTTAAGCTAAATCTTTCTCCAGTGCCTATTTCTGTACCTGAAACAGATGTGCATGAAACGATTCGTTTTATCGAATATCCTGTTTTTGATGGGAATAAAATGAGCGCAAATGTAAACATAAACGGCAGGAAGATTGCCGTTTCCTATTGGCTAAACTCGAAAACTGAAAAAGATCATTTAAGGACGATTAGCTACCCTGGTGTCATTTGTTCTGTTAATGGAAATTACGAAATTCCTTCCCAACAAAGAAATCCTAATGCATTTAATTATCGGCAATTTTTATTAACCGAAAAAATTTATTACACAATGACAATTCATGAAATGAAAGAATGTCATATTGGAAAACGAACGTTCCTGGATTACTTACTGATTATCCGCGAAAATAGCATTGCTGAAGTAAATCGAGTGTTTCCAACACATATAGCTCCATTTATTAATGCGTTATTATTTGGAGAGGATCGAGGGATGGAGGAGGAAGACCAAGCCGCATATCAATCACTTGGTTTATCTCATTTACTTGCGATTTCTGGCTTGCATGTCTCCATTTTATCAGTTAGCCTATTTTTTCTTTTATTACGATTCGGCTTTACAAAGGAATTTGCAAGAAACTTCCTCTTATTTGTATTACCGCTGTATGCTGTTTTTGCTGGCATGTCACCTTCTGTTAATCGCGCGGTATTTATGTCATGGTGTGTGCTATTTTTATCGAAATGGAAGGATACGTTCCTACCAATAGATGCCCTTGGTTTTTCGTTCCTTTTCTTTATTCTGCGGAATCCGGCCATTATTTATCATGTAGGCTTCCAGCTCTCCTATTTAGTGACGGCATGCTTATTATTATCATCCGCAATTTTGAAAAAGCATGCACGATATCTTACCTCCAGCGTGCTTATTGCATTATTAGCCCAACTTGCTTCGTTACCGGTTATTCTTTTCCACTTTTATGAATTTTCCCTAGTCAGCTGTCTTATGAATATTATTTTTGTTCCATTGTATTCCTTTATTATCCTACCGCTATGTATAGTAATGTTTATTATTATACTCATTATGCCTTCGTTGATTGATTTTTTCGCAAATCTCTTAATGAAAATAGTGGAGCTTGCAAATTCGATTACAAATTGGATTAGTCATTTTGATTTGTTTACCATAACCTTAGGAAAGCCACCAGTATTCCTGTTTATTTTCTACTTTTTCACGATAATTGTTCTTTTCTTTGTAATCGAAAAATATTGGTTACAGAAAAAAGGATTACTTTTTCTTTTATTATTCACTCCAATAATTTTTCAGCTTTTATTTGTAAAATGGTCTCCTTTCGGTGAAGTTACATTTATTGATGTTGGTCAAGGAGATAGCATCCTTATCCGGTTACCTTTTAATCAAGGGAATTATTTAATTGACACTGGAGGGAATATCTCCTATACGCAGGAAGAATGGGAGGAACAGGCGAATCCGTATGATCCTGGAGAAAAAATAGTTCTTCCATTGTTGAAAAGCAGAGGAATTACCCACTTGGATAAGCTTATTTTAACTCATGGGGATATGGATCATATTGGTTCTGCAAAAACGATTATCGAGAAGCTACCAATAAAGCAATTGCTTGTAGGGGATACCATTCATAAAAAGGCATTTGAATTGGAAATAATTGCATTAGCTAATAAAAAAAATATAGAGGTTATTCACGTTTATGAAGGATTAAAATGGGCTAAAGGAAAATATGACTTTCATATTTTAGCTCCAAGGTTAATGGACGAAGCGGATAATGATGCTTCCATTGTGATTTATGCAATAGTTGCAGGTAAGAGGTGGTTATTTACTGGAGATTTGGAAGAAGCAGGGGAAAAACAATTGATAGAGAAGTATCCGCAGTTACGAGTTGATATACTAAAAGTGGGTCATCATGGAAGTAATACTTCCACGACAGCTCCATTTTTATCTAAAATCAAACCGAAAGCGGCCATTATTTCTGTTGGGGAAAGGAATCGCTATGGACATCCACATCAGGAAATTCTCGATAGACTGCAGGAGAATACTATAGATATATACCGAACAGATAAAAATGGGGCAGTTTCTTATTCCTTTTTCTTAAATAAAGGGAGATTTTCTACCGTTATTGATTAAGAAGATCTGTATTATTTTGTAACCAAAATAGCTTTACCACATATAATATCCATATAGAAAAGACCGCCACCATTTTGGCAGCAGTCTTTTCTTCTAGTCATGAAGTGGTATTAAGAAATAATTTGTTTAATTACAACTGCGACAATGAAAATAGTTGCAAAAAAACCGAAAGATACTACCATCCCAACCATCGTATCAGTAAAGTCATTTCTTTTCGATTGGACGTCTTGTTCGAATTCGTTCACATCTACCCCTCCTATTTCAAACTAAGTATACTTGAAAATTCTAAAAAAATCTACATATTCAATTCCTTTTCCTGAACTGACAAGTGTTGTCACAAATATTTAGATAAGGAAAGGTAAAAATAAGAGAACACCGTTGAAATATAAATGAATACATGGGCTTTATATTTCAACGTTTAAATAAATGGGAATTGGCGTGATTTGCCGATTCCTTTTTGATTTTTATGGTATTGTATATCCAATTCTTTTTTGACTTATTCCTTATCTTTTTTTAACATAAAGATATGAATATCATGGAAAAGATCGGAGAGTAGTATGTACGATAAACTTTGGAAAGATATTAAAAACAAAAAATTTTCCTCACTCTATTTATTATATGGAGTGGAAAAATTTTTAATCGATAAAACCAAAAATTTAATCATAAGTGAAGCATTAACCGATGAGGAATTAGAATTTAATCTCTCGAACTATGACTTAGAAGAGATTTCAATAGAAGCAGCATTAGAGGATTGTGAAACAGTTCCTTTTTTCGGTGATCGGAAAGTAGTTATCATGCATAATCCATATTTTCTTACCGCTGAAAAAGTAAAAGAAAAAGTGGAACACAATCTAAAAATGCTGGATGCCTATTTGGCGGATCCTGTTCCAACCTCGATTGTCGTATTTATTGCTCCGTATGAAAAATTGGATGAACGAAAAAAAATCACTAAAAATCTCATCAAAAATGCTACGGTGCTTCAAGCGAACAATCTTTCTGAGGCAGAAATTAAAAATTGGATTGAGCATCAATTTCGGATGAATGGGAAACAAATTGAAAGCTCTGCTATTGAAAGGCTGTATCACTTAGTTGGGGCGAATATGGCCATATTGAACAAAGAAATTGATAAATTATTATTATATACTAATGAAGGGGAGACAGTGGCACTAGATACCATTGATTTGCTAGTTTCTCGTTCTTTAGAAGAAAATATTTTTGCTTTAGTAGATAAAGTAGTGCATCGAAAATTAGCAGGAGCATTAGAAATTTATTATGATTTATTAAAGCAAAATGAAGAACCAATCAAAATATTAGCAGTAATAGCGAATCAATTCCGCTTTATTTACCAAGTCAAAGCCTTATTAAAGAAAGGGTATGCGCAAAAACAAATTGCTTCTTCATTACGAACGCATCCATATCGGGTGAAATTAGCAATTGATCAAACACGTCTGTTTGATGATGAGTGGCTATTAAAATTAATTCATGAGCTCTCAGAATTAGATTATAAAATGAAAACAGGTTATGGAAATAAAGAGAAATTATTAGAATTATTTTTTATTCGATTTTTAACGAAATGATGGAAAGCAAAAACCAATCCTTTTTTGGTCGTTTCAGACTGTAGGCAAACTCTTGAAATTTTCGCATTTGCCTACAGTTTTTTTATCGAATAGAAAGAGTAGAAAGCGTTGGTTGGTTGGAGCGGACATGCTTGATTCCTGGGGGATTAGCGCTACAGGCGAGAACCACAGGAGCGATATGCTCCCTATAAGGTAAACAGATAAAAACCATTTTTATAATCATGATAGATATCCAAAACGACTAAACGGCCTCAGCCCTATAGAATATAGAGCTAAAGCCGCTTAGCTTAATTATATTATTTTCACTGTCTACTTGACGAGGTGCAGTTCAATCCTTTTTTGGATCGACTTTTACTATTTTCTTATATATGGTTGGCTATTTATAAGCCTGCAGACTGTACATTTTACGCATCTTGGCGAATCGGAGTCTACGTTAAATCACATCGTATATAAAAAGAAAATTTGGTCATTTAACCAAATTTTCTAGTTGAATTATGCGTTTAGAGCATTCACTTTTTTAGATAAACGTGATTTATGACGTGCAGCAGCGTTTTTATGGATTAAACCTTTAGTAGCCGCTTTATCTAATTTGCGAACAGCAAAAGTTAAAGCTTCTTTTGCAGCATTAGCATCATTGTTTGCAACAGCAACCTCTACTTTTTTAATTGCAGTACGCATTGCTGATTTTGCAGATGTGTTACGTACATTGTTAAGTTCACTTGTTTTAATACGTTTGATAGCTGATTTAATATTAGCCAAATCTCTTCACCTCCTAGTGACATGCGAGATTTATAAAAACTCGACTTCAATTTCAACAATAAGAACAAATGATATTCTATCAAAGGATAGACAATAATGCAATAGTATGCATAGAAAAACGTACCATTTCGAATGAAACATTGAAATTAAGGCTATATTAATTTTAGCAAAACATTTTAATAAATGCTATTGATTTATAAAATATGCGATTAACATAATTTAGCACTTATCAATAAGGAGAGGGTTGTGAAGGATGGAGAATGATTTAAGTTTATATTCTGTTCGAACAGATTTGGCAATTGAAGCGAAGGATATGGTAGCGGAACAACAAGAAAAAGAAGATCAGTCCCTTTCCCAAATTAAGGGAGTAATTGTGAAGGAGCGTACCGAACAAGGGGTAAAAATAACGGAAGTGGAAATCTCCCCAGAGGGTGCCAAGACGATTGGAAAAAAACCGGGTAATTATTTGACATTAGAAAGCCAAGCAATTCGGCTACAGAATGAGGAATTAGAAAAAGTAACGGAACAAATTTTTGCTAAGGAATTCCATCATTTCTTAAAAAATTTACAGATACCAAAGGATGCTAGCTGCTTAATTGTAGGGTTAGGAAACTGGAATGTTACACCAGATGCACTTGGGCCGATTGTATGTGAAAATGTGCTTGTAACTAGACATCTGTTTGAGCTCCAACCTGAAACAGTCGCTCAAGGATACCGTCCAGTTAGTGCTCTAGCCCCTGGAGTTATGGGGATTACAGGAATAGAAACGAGCGATATTATTTTAGGTGTTGTGAAGAAGACGAACCCCGATTTTGTAATCGTTATTGATGCATTAGCTTCTCGTTCCATTGAAAGGGTCAATGCAACGATTCAAATATCGGATACGGGAATACATCCTGGCTCTGGGGTTGGTAATAAACGTAAAGAATTAAGTCAAAATACGCTCGGAATCCCGGTTCTAGCAATTGGTGTTCCTACAGTTGTCGATGCTGTATCTATTACTAGTGATACGATAGATTATATTTTAAAGCATTTTGGTAGAGAGTTGAAAGAGGGAGATCGACCATCCCGTGCCCTAGCACCAGCAGGTTTAACCTTTGGGGAGAAAAAGGTGCTTACCGATGATGATCTACCGAGTGAAGAGCATCGGAAGAGCTTTTTAGGTATTGTTGGTACATTGGAGGATGAAGAAAAACGTTCCTTAATACGGGAAGTACTTGCACCACTCGGTCATAATTTAATGGTAACACCAAAAGAAGTCGATGTATTTATCGAACGAATGGCAAATATTATTGCGGAAGGTTTAAATGCTGCCCTTCACGATGCAGTAAATCAGGAAAATGCTGGCTTTACAACTCATTAAACACTAGTATTAATTCTACTAAATTGTTCTACTTCAAAATAAAAAGCATATTCTAGTAATAAATCTAGCAAAATGAACGTTGGCTAAAGGTTATAAAGAAGGTGAGATTATGTTTCGATTTTTACTAAAAACATTAATAGTAGCAGGAATACTGTTTTTCGGAATCATTATAGGCTTCCAAGAAGCAAATCATGGACTGCTAAAAATGAAGGGATATGCGGACGAAAATTTCACAGGAGCCTTCACGGTGGAAGAAGCAGCGAATGGCGAGTACGAAGCGACTATTTTAGGTGAAACAGTTACTAGCCATGATCTTGAAGGGAAAAAGAAAATATTAGAAGAGATGAATAACTACAATTTCTTTACAGACATAGCAAAAAAAGTATCCAATCTCATCTCCAACTTTGTAACCAACCTATTTCCTTCATGAATTTATTTTTTCCGTACCTTGTCGTACGGATATTTTTTTTATAAAAAGCGGGCAGTTGATAAATAGTAAAAGTGATGCTAGGTAGATTTAATAACGAATTCTTGTCATGTTAACAACGTGTGGAAGTTCGCTCTTGTCAATCCGTTAAGGTAAAAATAAATTGGCAACCAGAGCGTATTTAGTGTGCAGGCAAAAAAAAAAGCAATTATCGATTCGAAAACAGCTTAAACGAAAATGATTTTCATTGAATATACAAAAGTCTATTGTTATAATCAAAGCTAGTGATTTGTCTTTGTCTACAGGAGTGAACGGAATGAATAGAGAAGAAAAAATAAAACGTCAATCAAAAATCCGTAATTTTTCCATTATCGCCCATATTGATCATGGAAAATCGACTTTGGCCGACCGGATTTTAGAAAAAACACAAGCGCTAACTGCCAGAGAAATGAAAGATCAATTGCTAGATTCAATGGATCTTGAACGGGAACGTGGAATTACCATTAAATTAAATGCAGTTCAGCTATCTTATAAAGCGAAAAACGGTGAAGAGTATATATTACATCTAATAGATACTCCTGGACATGTTGACTTTACATATGAAGTATCGCGAAGTTTAGCTGCCTGTGAAGGGGCAATCCTTGTCGTTGATGCTGCCCAAGGAATTGAAGCACAAACACTTGCTAATGTTTATTTAGCACTTGACAATGATTTAGAAATTATCCCGGTTATTAATAAAATTGATTTGCCAAGTGCTGATCCTGAGCGTGTTCGTCAAGAAATTGAGGATGTTATTGGCTTAGATGCTTCAGAAGCAGTTTTAGCCTCTGCAAAGGCAGGCATTGGTATTGAAGACATATTAGAGCAAATTGTCGAGAAGGTTCCACCGCCACCAGGAGATGTAGATGCCCCATTACAAGCATTAATATTTGACTCATTATATGATCCATATAAAGGTGTTATTGCTTATATTCGAGTAGTCAACGGATCTGTAAAAGTTGGTGATACGGTTCGAATGATGGCAACTGGTAAGGAGTTCGAAGTAACTGAACTTGGCGTTTATTCACCGAAACCAATTAAAAAAGATGAGCTAATCGTTGGGGATGTAGGTTATTTAACTGCATCGATTAAAAATGTCGGTGATACAAGAGTAGGGGATACAATCACAAGTGCAAGTAACCCTGCCAGTGAACCACTACCAGGTTACCGAAAGCTAAACCCGATGGTATACTGCGGACTTTATCCAATTGATACTGCTAAATACAATGATCTTCGAGAAGCATTAGAAAAATTACAATTAAATGATTCAGCCCTGCAATTCGAACCAGAAACATCACAAGCACTAGGCTTTGGTTTCCGTTGTGGATTTTTAGGCTTACTCCATATGGAAATTATTCAGGAGCGGATAGAAAGGGAATTTAAAATTGATTTAATTACTACTGCTCCGAGTGTTATCTATCATGTGTATTTAACAGATGGCGAATCCATCCAAGTGGATAATCCTTCGAACATGCCAGACCCACAAAAGATTGATCGTGTCGAGGAGCCATTTGTAAAAGCGTCAATTATGGTTCCAAATGATTTTGTTGGAGCTATAATGGAGCTATGCCAAAACAAACGCGGTAATTTCATTGACATGCAATATTTAGACCAATCACGTGTCACAATTACTTATGAAATTCCATTATCCGAGATTGTTTATGATTTCTTTGATCAATTGAAATCAAGCACGAAGGGCTATGCTTCCTTTGATTACGAGCTAATTGGCTATCGTCCGTCTAAATTAGTGAAAATGGATATTTTATTAAACGCCGAAACGGTAGATGCACTTAGCTTCATTGTTCACCGTGATTCAGCATATGATCGCGGAAAAGTAATTGTCGATAAGCTGAAAGAAATCATCCCACGTCAGCAATTTGAAGTACCGATTCAAGCAGCTATTGGAACAAAAATAGTTGCACGTTCAACAATTAAAGCAATGCGAAAAAATGTATTAGCGAAATGCTATGGTGGAGATATTTCCCGGAAGCGTAAATTATTAGAGAAGCAAAAAGAAGGTAAAAAACGAATGAAGCAAGTAGGATCTGTTGAAATTCCGCAAGAGGCCTTTATGGCAGTTTTAAAAATTGATGAGAATAAATAACGTATTGTTTTCCTGCTGAGATTCCTTTTTTATAGAGTAAACAAAAAGAATGGAGGTTAGAAATGGGGTTGTGAAAGACTCCCTATTGACTAGCCTCCTTTCTATATACATGGTTGTAAAGGTTGTGAAATACATGGTTCAAGCAGTTTATATTCATATTCCATTTTGTACGCATATTTGTCACTATTGTGATTTTAATAAAGTATTTTTAAAAGGTCAGCCCGTCGAGCTTTATTTAGAAGCGTTGGATAAAGAAATGCAGACTACCTTGGAGAAAATTCCCGCAAAAGAATTATCAACAATCTTTATTGGCGGCGGAACCCCTACAGCGTTATCTGAAACGCAATTGCAATTATTAATGAAATCCATTCATAACAATTTCCAAATTACCCCAAATATTGAATTTTCGATTGAAGCAAATCCTGGTGATTTGACTATGGAAAAGCTGGAAATATTAAAGGAGTACGGTGTTAATCGATTAAGCTTAGGCGTTCAAACCTTTAACAATCAATTACTGGAGGCAATTGGCCGTAGTCATCGAGCGGATGATGTATATGCAACGATAGAAAATGCGAAAAAATGCGGTTTTACTAATATTAGTGTCGACTTAATGTATGGGCTTCCTGGACAAACAATCCAGGATGTAGAGCATTCCTTAAAGGAAGTATTTGCACTTGATATTCAGCATAGCTCTGCATATTCCTTAATAGTAGAACCAAAGACTGTCTTTTATAATTTGATGAATAAAGGAAAGCTCTCACTTCCAGGGGAAGATACGGAAGCAATGATGTATGAACTGGTGATGAGTGAGATGGAAAAACACGGATTCAACCAATACGAAATTAGCAATTATGCTTTACCAGGATATGAAAGCAGACATAATCTCGTATATTGGAACAATGATCCATATTACGGTTTTGGTGCTGGCGCACATGGCTATTTACAATCTAGTCGGCAAGCAAACATCGGACCTGTAAATAAATATATTCAAACTGTTCAGGCTGGAAATCTTCCGATACGTGAGCAAATATCTGTTAGCAAAAAAGAACAAATGGAAGAAGAAATGTTTTTAGGCTTACGTAAAACAAATGGTGTTTCCATCTCTGTTTTTATAGAAAAATTTTCGGAAAATCCACTTGAAAAATATGCACAGCAAATCGAGGAACTTACGAACAAGCAATTACTGATGGTTTCTAACGGTAGCATCCAATTAACGAAAAAGGGCAGGATGCTTGGAAATGAAGTATTTCAGCAATTTTTAGGTTAATGGGAATTATATGGAAATAAAGAAAGACTGGGTAGATTTATTGACATATAAAGGTTGATTTGATAATTTATATATAGATTTAGCACTCGCATGCTAGGAGTGCTAAAAGGAGTGATAGTAATGTTAACAGATCGTCAGTTGTTAATATTGCAAGTCGTCATTGATGATTTTATTCGCTCTGCACACCCTATCGGTTCACGGAGCTTGGCAAAAAAGGAGAAGATCTCTTTAAGTTCTGCAACGATCCGTAATGAAATGGCTGATTTAGAGGAATTAGGTTTTATCGAAAAAACCCATACATCCTCAGGAAGAGTTCCGTCAGAGAAGGGGTACAGGTTTTATGTCGATCATTTAATCTCCCCTGAGAAAATTGCATTACAAGAGTTGCAAAAAATCAAGTCCATATTTAATGAAAAAATCTATGAGCTTGAAAAAATCATTCAAAACTCTGCAAGTGTTTTGTCTGAGCTTACGAAGTATACCGCAGTTGTACTTGGGCCAACTGTGAAGGAGAATAAATTAAGTAAATTTCAAATCCTTCCATTGAATGAGGAAACGGCGGTTGCAATCATTGTGACTAACACAGGTCATATTGAACATAAGCTCTTTTCCTTGCCAAAATCAATTAACAAATCCGATCTTGAAAAAACGGTCAACATTCTAAATCATAGATTGGTTGGAAATCCGTTAGTAAATTTACAAGAAAAGCTTTTTAAAGAAGTAGCAATCCTTTTTAAGGAGCATATCGATAATTATGACTTTATGATTCAATCGGTAGCAGATGTATTAAACATCCCACTCCACGAAAAGCTATATTACGGTGGAAAAATCAATATGTTAAAGCAACCGGAATTCCAGGATATCGAAAAGGTTCATGAAATCATGAATTTCCTTGAAGAGGAAAGTGGCTTCTATCATTTATTAAAAGAAACACCGTTCGGTATCAATGTGAAAATTGGTACAGAAAACAATCTAACGGTCATGGATAATTGCAGTTTAATTACTGCAACCTATAATATTGGCCAGGAACAAGTTGGTACTATCGCAATACTAGGACCGAAGCGAATGCATTATTCTCGCGTAATATCTATTATGAATTTACTTAGCAATGACTTATCTAACGCATTATCCAAGTTGTACTCACAATAATTGGTGAATGCTAAGGTGCAGCAAGTTCGATTAGATATTGCCGTTGATAAATTTATCTATTATTACTGTACAATTTAACAACGTAGTTTGGGTGAGCAGCAAAGCTTCCGCTCACCTGAAGCTAACGCGGACGATACTTTGCCTGCGAACATAGCTAATAAGTTAATTGTGCGAACTATCAATTTGATGGAAACTATCGGTTACCACAATTGATATTTTTTCAGGAGGTGACAATATGGAAAAAGAAAACGAAGTATTTCCAGAAGATAAAACTACAGAACAAGCACAAGAAACAACAGTTGCTGATGAACAGGAAGAAAACAAAGAAAATGTTGAAGTGATTTTTGATGAAGAAGCCATAGAAGCGGATGCTTCCGAAGCACCTTCCGTATCTGAATTACAAGAACGTATTAGTCAACTTGAAAAGGCTGTTGAAGAAAAAGATAATCGTCTACTTCGTTTACAGGCTGATTTCGATAATTACAGAAGACGAACACGTTCGGAAATAGAATCCAATGAAAAATATCGTTCACAAAGTCTAGCGCTCGGTATATTAACAGCGATTGATAACTTTGAACGTGCACTTCAAACCGAAGTCCAGGATGAAGAAGCAAAATCCTTGCTACAAGGGATGGAAATGATTTATCGGAATATTTTAGAAGCCTTGAAAAAAGAAGGAATTGAAGCATTAGAATCTGTTGGTCAGCCTTTTGATCCAGAATACCATCATGCGGTCATGCAAGATAGTAATGATCAATATGAGCCAAATACAGTTATTGAAGAATTCCAAAAAGGTTATAAACTAAAAGATCGAGTAATCAGACCTGCTATGGTTAAAGTAAATCAATAATAGACTATAGTACTACATATATAAACAGAATATTGGAGGTTATTACGAATGAGTAAAATCATAGGAATCGATTTAGGTACTACTAACTCTTGTGTTGCCGTATTAGAAGGTGGAGAACCACAAGTAATTCCAAATCCAGAGGGAAATCGTACAACACCATCTGTTGTTGCTTTTAAAAATGGCGAACGTCAAGTAGGGGAAATTGCAAAACGTCAAGCAATTACTAACCCTAATACGATTATTTCTATTAAACGCCATATGGGTACTAATCATAAAGAAACAATTGAAGGAAAAGATTATACACCACAAGAAATTTCTGCAATCATTTTACAACATTTAAAATCATATGCAGAAAGTTATTTAGGTGAACCAGTAACAAAGGCTGTTATTACAGTTCCAGCTTACTTTAATGATTCTCAAAGACAAGCAACAAAAGATGCTGGCAGAATCGCAGGATTAGAAGTAGAACGGATTATTAATGAACCTACTGCAGCAGCACTTGCATATGGTTTGGATAAAACAGACGAAGAACAAACAATTCTAGTATTTGACCTTGGTGGTGGTACTTTTGACGTATCTATCCTAGAACTAGGCGATGGTGTATTCGAAGTACGTTCCACTGCAGGTGATAATAAACTTGGTGGAGACGATTTTGACCAAGCGATTATTGACTATTTAGTAGAGCAATTTAAAAAAGAAAATGGTATCGACTTATCACAAGATAAAATGGCATTACAACGTCTAAAAGACGCTGCTGAAAAAGCGAAAAAAGAATTATCAGGTGTATCTAGTACACAAGTTTCCTTACCATTTATTACAGCAGGAGCAGCTGGCCCACTTCATTTAGATGTAACATTAACTCGTGCGAAATTTGAAGAAATTACATCTGATTTAGTAGAAAGAACAATGGGTCCTACTCGTCAAGCATTAAAAGATGCTGGTTTAACTGCTAATGAAATTGATAAAGTTATTTTAGTAGGTGGTTCTACTCGTATCCCTGCGGTACAAGAAGCAATTCGTAAAGAAATTGGGAAAGAACCACATAAAGGTGTAAACCCAGATGAAGTAGTTGCGATGGGTGCTGCTATTCAAGGTGGCGTAATTACAGGTGATGTAAAAGACGTTGTATTACTTGACGTAACACCACTTTCTCTTGGTATTGAGACAATGGGTGGCGTGTTTACAAAGCTAATTGAAAGAAACACAACCATTCCTACTTCCAAATCACAAGTATTCTCTACTGCTGCAGATAATCAAACAGCAGTTGATATCCATGTACTTCAAGGGGAACGCCCAATGGCTGCTAATAATAAAACGCTTGGCCGTTTCCAATTATCTGATATTCCACCAGCACCACGTGGAGTACCACAAATTGAAGTGAAATTTGATATCGACAAAAACGGTATTGTTAATGTAAGTGCAAAAGATTTAGGAACAGGTAAAGAGCAAAACATTACCATTAAATCTTCCACAGGTCTTTCAGACGATGAAATTGATCGTATGGTGAAAGAAGCAGAACAAAATGCTGAAGAAGATAAAAAACGTAAAGAAGAAGTTGAATTGCGCAACGAAGCTGACCAATTAGTGTTTACAACAGAAAAAACACTAAAAGAAGTTGAAGGCAAAGTAGATGCAGCTGAAGTGAAAAAAGCAGAAGATGCAAAAGATGAATTGAAGGCTGCAATTGAAAAGAATGATTTAGATGAAATTCGTACGAAAAAAGATGCTTTATCAGAAATAATTCAAAATATCTCTGTGAAATTATATGAGCAAGCAGCACAAGCAGGTGCAGCTCAAGGTGGAGCAGCAGGTGATCAATCAGCACCAAAAGACGATAATGTTGTAGATGCTGATTTTGAAGAAGTTAATGATGATAAATAAAAAATAGTCGAATTTGTTAGCCAAAAGCTAAGCAATTCACTATACTTTATAAGTCAAAGTCAGGTTCGCTTGGCTTTGACTTTTTGTGTATTAAGGGAATAGGATTAGTTATTGCACACAGGAAAGAATTAGTGATAGAATTAACTCTATGTGAAAAGATTCGGGAGTGAAAGTATGAGTAAACGTGATTATTATGAAATCCTCGGTGTTGAGAAAGGTGCCTCGAAGGATGAGATTAAAAGAGCATATCGTAAGCTCTCAAAAAAATACCATCCAGATATTAATAAAGAACCAGGTGCAGATGAAAAATTCAAGGAAATTGCTGAAGCCTATGAAGTATTAAGTGACGACAACAAACGTGCCCAATACGATCAGTTTGGTCATACCGATCCAAACCAAGGATTCGGAGGGTTTGGTGGAGGATTTAGTGATTTTGGAGAAGGTGGATTCGGAGGATTTGAAGATATTTTAAATAGCTTCTTTGGAGGCGGAAGCACCCGGAGAAGAAATCCGAATGCCCCTCGACAAGGAGCTGATCTTCAATATACTATGACACTAGAATTTCAAGAAGCTGTTTTTGGTAAAGAAACAGATATTGAAATTCCACGCGAGGAAGATTGTGGAACTTGTCACGGTAGTGGAGCTAAGCCTGGAACAAAACCGGAAGAATGCCCATATTGTCATGGAACGGGACAAATTACGGCAGAGCAAAACACTGCCTTTGGTAGAATTGTTAATCGCAGAGCTTGTCATCATTGTCAAGGAACTGGAAAAATTATTAAAGATAAATGTACGACCTGTGGCGGAACGGGTAAGGTGAAAAAACGTAAAAAAATCCATGTTCGGATTCCAGCAGGAATTGATGATGGTCAACAATTGCGTATCGCTGGTCAAGGGGAACCTGGTATAAATGGTGGACCAGCTGGTGATCTGTATGTTGTCTTTTACGTAAAACCGCATGAATTTTTCCAACGTGATGGAGAGGATATTTATTGTGATATGCCGATTACCTTTGTACAGGCTGCGTTAGGCGACGAGATTGAAGTACCTACTTTGCATGGAAAAGTGAAATTGAAAATTCCTGCAGGTACACAATCCAATACGAAATTCCGGCTCCGTGGAAAAGGTGTGAAACACCTGCGTGGAAATGGTATTGGTGACCAGCATGTAACGGTTAAAGTCGTTACACCTACGAAATTAACCGAGAAACAAAAGCAAATTTTACGTGAATTTGCGGAAATTAGTGGGCAAACACTTGAAGAGCAGGATGAAACATTTTTTGAAAAAGTAAAACGGGTTTTAAAAGGAGATTAACGGATCGGAGTTGTCACAAATGAAGTGGTCTGAAATTAGTATCCATACTACTAATGAAGCTGTAGAACCAATTTCAAATATTTTATATGAAGCGGGTGCAAGTGGAGTTGTTATTGAAGACTCCTTTGAATTGTTAAAGGAAAGAGAAAATCGATTTGGTGAAATTTTTCAACTAGACCCAGATGATTTTCCAGAAGAAGGCGTAATTATTAAAGCATATTTACCGATTAATAGTTTTTTGGGTGAAACGGTAGAAGAAATTAAAGATGCGATCAATAATTTAATTCTATTTAATATTGATATTGGGTTAAATAAAGTCACAATAAGTGAAGTAAATGAAGAAGAATGGGCCACTGCATGGAAAAAATATTATAATCCAGTGAAAATCTCAAAAAAATTTACAATCGTACCAACATGGGAAAATTACCAGCCTGTGCAAAGCGATGAATTGATTATCGAGCTAGATCCAGGAATGGCGTTTGGAACTGGAACACATCCTACCACTGTCATGAGTATTCAAGCATTAGAATCGACTGTAAAACCTGGGGATACTATTATCGATGTTGGAACCGGATCTGGTGTGCTAAGTATTGCGGCAGCTCTATTACAAGCGGAAAATGTAATTGCATTAGATTTAGATGAGGTAGCGGTTCATTCAGCTCGTGTAAATATTAAACTAAATAAAGTACAGCAAACCGTGTCTGTTATGCAAAACAATTTATTAGATGGTATCCAGGTGGAAGCAGATGTCATTGTTGCAAATTTACTGGCGGAAATTATTATTCGTTTCCCTGAGCAAGCATATGCATTGCTAAAAGAAAAAGGATATTTCATTACATCTGGAATCATTAATCAAAAGCGTAAGGATGTAGAGGATGCCCTTATTTCTGCAGGTTTTACCATTATTGAAACATTAGTAATGGAAGATTGGGTAACGATGGTTGCGCAAAAAATATAGATACAACCTTGGACTAGAGGTGTCATAATGCAACGGTATTTTTTAGAAAATAATATCCAAACAGATGCTCAAATTCAAATAATTGGGGAAGATTATCACCATATTGTTCGAGTCATGAGAATGACAGTAGGAGATATGATCACCGTTGTATTTCCAAATGGTAAGGTGGCTATCTGTGAAATTAGTGATATTCTTTCCGAATCTGTTTTAGTCGATATAAAATCTTGGGAAACGGTTGAGCATGAGTTACCCATTCATGTAACGATTGCAAGCGGCTTGCTTAAGGGGGATAAATTAGATATAGTTATCCAAAAGGGAACCGAGCTAGGTGCAAGTCAGTTTCTACCGTTTGCCTCCGATCGTTCGATTGTGAAATTAGATGAAAAAAAGAGTGGCAAAAAGCTGGAACGTTGGCGGAAAATTGCGAAAGAAGCTGCCGAGCAGTCAGAGAGAAATCGGATACCAACGGTTGAAATTCCTTCTTCCTTTCAAGATTTAATTAACATGAGTAAAACATATACAACAAAAATCGTTGCATATGAAGAAAGTGCACGAGAAAACGAAACAAGCCAATTTAGTCAAACATTGCAACAACTGAATACAGGTGATTCACTATTTATAATATTTGGTCCTGAAGGTGGTTTAACCCCGTCAGAAGTTAATCAGCTGCAAGAAAATGATTTTATAATTTGTGGTTTAGGTCCGCGCATATTGCGGGCGGAAACGGCTCCTATGTATTGTTTATCAGCGATTTCTTTTTATTATGAATTACAGAGGTGAATAAAATAAATGTCATCAGTTGCTTTTTATACGTTAGGTTGTAAAGTGAATCATTACGAAACAGAGGCTATTTGGCAATTATTTAAAGAAAATGGCTATGAACGAGTCGACTTTGAAAAGAATGCAGATGTTTATGTAATTAATACTTGTACTGTAACGAACACTGGTGATAAGAAAAGCCGTCAAGTTATCCGTCGTGCCGTTCGACAAAATCCGGATGGTGTGATTTGTGTAACGGGCTGCTATGCCCAAACATCACCTGCTGAAATATTGGCAATTCCGGGAGTAGATATTGTCGTCGGGACACAGGACCGAGTGAAGATGCTTGACTATATCGCTAAATATCGCGAAGAACGAAAGCCCATCAATGCTGTACATAATATCATGAAAAATCGTGTGTATGAAGAAATGGATGTTCCGTATTTCACGGATCGTCATCGTGCGTCATTAAAGATTCAGGAAGGCTGTAACAATTTCTGTACATTTTGTATTATTCCTTGGGCACGAGGGTTAATGCGTTCACGAAATCCAGAGGAAGTTATCCGTCAAGCACAACAATTAGTTGATGCCGGCTATAAGGAAATTGTTTTAACAGGAATTCATACAGGAGGCTATGGCCAAGATTTAAAAGATTATAATTTAGCCATGCTCCTTAAGGACTTAGAACATAAAGTAACAGGACTGAAGCGTTTAAGAATTTCATCCATTGAAGCAAGTCAACTAACAGATGAAGTGATTGAAGTTATTAATCAATCAAACATTATTGTTCGGCATATGCATATTCCTCTACAATCAGGTTCAGATACCGTGTTAAAGCGAATGAGACGGAAATATACAATGGCTGAATATGAAGAAAGATTACTCAAATTGAAGAAAGCATTACCAGGACTTGCGATTACATCTGATGTCATTGTTGGTTTTCCAGGAGAAACAGAGGAAGAATTTATGGAAACCTACAATTTTATCGAAAAACATAAATATGCAGAGCTGCATGTTTTTCCTTATTCGAAACGAACTGGTACACCAGCAGCAAGAATGGAAGATCAAGTAGACGAAGATGTAAAAAATGAGCGAGTTCATCGGTTAATCTCGCTATCCGATCAATTAGCAAAGGAATATGCTTCCCAATTTGAGCATGAGGTGCTTGAAGTTATTCCAGAGAACTTTTATAACGAAGATCCTGCTAGCGGGTTATTTGAAGGTTATACTGATAATTACTTAAAAGTTGTTTTTCCGGCTACAGAGGATATGGTGGGTAAAATTGTTCGTGTGAAAATTACGAAATCTGGTTATCCGTATAATGAAGGACAATTTGTGCGTGTAATGGACGAACTCGATGGTGATAATAAGGAAAAATTAGTAATTTAAATAGAGGGGCGAATCTCGCTCCTTTTTTACCGTACAAATCTACGGAGAATGATTGGTTAATAAAGGAGAAGAAACGAAATGGAAATTGCAAAATATATTGATCATACTTTATTAAAAGCAGATGCAACAAAAGATCAAATTAAACAGCTTTGTTTAGAGGCCAGTGAGTACCACTTTGCATCTGTTTGTGTCAATCCTACATGGGTTTCCTATGCAAATGAATTATTAAAAGACACGGATGTAGCTGTTTGTACAGTAATTGGTTTCCCATTAGGTGCTAATACCTCAGAGGTAAAAGCATTTGAAGCAGACAATGCAATTAAAAATGGCGCAAATGAAATTGATATGGTTATTAATATAGGTGCACTAAAAGGCGGAGATCATGAGCTCGTAAAAAATGATATCGCAAGTGTAGTAAATGCTGCAAATGGGAGAGCATTAGTGAAGGTTATCATTGAAACAAGCTTGTTAACAGATGAGGAAAAGGTAGTGGCGAGTAAACTATCAGTTGAAGCTGGAGCAAATTTTGTCAAAACATCTACTGGTTTCTCTACAGGTGGTGCAACACCTGAGGACGTTAAGCTAATGCGCGATACGGTTGGCCCAAATATTGGAGTGAAGGCATCTGGTGGTGTTCGAAGTGCTAGTGATGCTAAGGCAGTAATAGATGCAGGAGCTAGCCGGATCGGCGCAAGCTCAGGTGTTAAAATTGTCCAAGGCTTAACTGCTGATTCTGATTATTAATTTACAGAAATACAATGTAGAGATCGTCTAATTATATGGGCGGTCTCTTTTTTTGAAATCTTAGGATTCCTTTGATTGTAAGGATAAACGGCAAAGTGAGTGGGAAAACAGTTCGAAATCCGTTTGATAGAGGGTATCAAAAGGAAAGCGAGTAGGAAAACGGTACGAAATCCGATTGATGGAGAGTATCAAAAGGAAAGTGAGCAAGATATCGGAGAGAAATCCGTTTGATAGAGGATATCAAAAGGAAAGTGAGCGGGAAAACGGTACGAAATCCGTTTGATAGAGGATATCAAAAGGAAAGTGAGTGGGAAAACAGTTCGAAATCCGATTGATGGAGGGTATCAAAAGGAAAGTGAGCGGGAAAACGGTACGAAATCCGTTTGATAGAGGATATCAAAAGGAAAGCGAGTAGGAAAACGGTACGAAATCCGTTTGATAAAGGATACCAAAAGGAAAGTGAGCGGGAAAACGGTACGAAATCCGTTTGATAGAGGATATCAAAAGGAAAGTGAGCGGGAAAACGGTACGAAATTCGTTTGATAGAGGGTATCAAAAGGAAAGCGAGTAGGAAAACGGTACGAAATCCGATTGATGGAGGGTATCAAAAGGAAAGTGAGCAAGATATCGGAGAGAAATCCGTTTGATAGAGGATATCAAAAGGAAAGCGAGTAGGAAAACGGTACGAAATCCTTTTGATAGAGGATATCAAAAGGAAAGTGAGCAAGATATCGGAGAGAAATCCTTTAGATGCAAAGTACCAACAGGAAATTGAGCAAGAAACCTAAATGAAATCCGATTGATAAAGTAAAAATGCAAAAATTTCCCTCCATATCTTTATGATCCCGTTTTTCCCAGAAACAGAAAAATATGAAGAGAACATTTTTAAGATCCCCCATGTATTTTTTCAATAAATCGAGCAAATTGCTTTGCAAACGGTAGAATGAGTAAGGATACCACGACATTAAACAATACACTAGCATGTGCAATCTGTTGATCTGGAAGCGAGGCGAGCTGCTGGATTAAGTGTGCAAATGGCTGAATAAATGGTAAAAACAATACGACGCCAATTATATTCAGCCAAATATGGGCATAAGCAGATAGCTTTGCTTCCTTCCCACCACCAATACTCGCAACATAAGTATCCACACATGTACCAATATTTGCTCCAAGCATAATCGCAATAGCTGCAGGAAGGGTCAATATATGTCCTTCCATAAATCCCATTGTAATTCCGGTCATAGCAGTACTTGATTGAATAATGGCTGTTAATATACAACCGAAGAGAACAGCAATCGACATCGATTCATTCATTTGTAAAAAGATTGGTCCAAGATAAGGGTTGTCCGATAAAGGCTGGGCAAGCTTCTCAAATCCCAGCATTGCTAAAAATATTGCTCCTAACCCGTAAAAAAATAGGCCGGTGCTCCGAATTTTTTTATATGGAAATACGATAAATACACTTCCGATAATTATTAAGGGAAGTATAAATTGATCTGGTCCATAGGCTAAAAATTCAATCGTAGCAGTTGTTCCAATATTTGTTCCAAGAATAATTCCGATTGATTGAGAAAAAGTTAATAAACGAGCGGCTATAAGTCCAATCGTTATAATCATAACAGCAGAGCTGCTCTGTAAAATCATCGTAATAAAAATGCCGAATAGCATACCTTTAAGTGGTGTGGATGTAAATTTAAGAAGCCAGTCTTTCATTTTTTCTCCAGCAACATTGACAAGACCAGTTCTCATAACCGTCATTCCAGCAATAAATAATACGATATAAATAATAAATAAAAAAAATGAAAGCATGTCCTCACCTCAATCCATTCATATGATAAAATAAAATAAAAATGACCGAATAAATATTTTCCTAACACTAGTTGACCCAAAGGGGTAGTATATATTATAATTTTGTAGGTACATGGTTTTTCTCCATGTTTGGTGTAAGGGTTTTGTTCGGAGGGAGGGAAAGATATGTCAAAAACAGTCGTTCGTAAAAATGAATCCCTTGATGATGCATTGCGTCGTTTCAAACGTCAAGTATCAAAAACGGGTACTCTACAAGAAGTAAGAAAACGCGAATTTTACGAAAAACCAAGCGTTAGACGTAAGAAAAAGTCTGAAGCTGCTAGAAAACGGAAATGGTAAGAGAGGGTGTAGTGATGAGTCTTCTCGAACGTTTAAATGAAGATATGAAATCGGCGATGAAGAGTAAAGAGAAAGAAAAACTTTCTGTTATTCGGATGATTAAAGCTTCATTGCAGAACGAAGCAATCAAGCTTGGTAGAGAATTATCTGAAGATGAAGAGTTGACTGTTCTATCGCGCGAAGTAAAGCAAAGAAAAGATTCCCTCCAAGAATTCGAAAATGCAGGTCGAAGTGACTTGGTTGAAAAAATCAAAACAGAACTTACTTACGTCAATGAATATTTGCCAAAACAACTATCTGAAGATGAATTAATAAAAATTATTCAACAGGCAATTGAAGAAGTAGGAGCTTCTTCAAAAGCTGATATGGGTAAAGTAATGGCAGGCGTTATGCCAAAAGTAAAAGGAAAAGCAGATGGCTCACTCGTAAACAAATTAGTCTTACAAGAGTTGTCCTAACTCTTTCCATATACTTGAATAGGAAAAAGGAGCTGACCTCGGTCGGCTCCTTTTTCTATGGCTGTTTTCTTAAGGATTGTAATCATTTCATGAAGTAGGTTTATTTAATGTAACGCTGTGCAGACTGAATACACGAAGACTCCAACGGGAAAGCGAGATAGCCGTGAACCACAGGAGCTCTAGCGAAGCGGAGGTTGACTGCTTGCCCATACGGCTAAGCGGAGTATATTCAGTCTGCGGTCTTTTTAGAAAAAGCAATAATATATACGGAAACTGTCTTTTCTATATAGAAAAAAATCTTGTATATAATTGAAACTTTTGTACTACATATTCGTATATGTATTTAGCGGTAATTCCTTGGCGAAAGGAGGGGGAAAATGATCAAACGTTGGATAAAAATAATGCTGCTTGCACTCGTTGTTTCATTAAGCTTCTTCCCTATCGAGAAAGCAAGTGGTAATAATGATATAGTCTATTTTGCAGATATTAATAGTGAAGTAACAAAGGGATTGTATGAATATATCGGAAGAGCAATTTCTGTTGCTGAGGAAGAAGGGGCTAGTGCAATTGTTTTTGAGATTGACACACCAGGAGGCGCAGTAGATGCAGCTGGCGATATTTCGAAGCTGTTATCGGAAACAGATTTGAAAACCATTGCCTTCATTAATCCGGATGCTATTTCAGCAGGCTCCTATATTGCATTGTCAATGGATGAAATATATATGGTACCTTCTGGACGAATGGGGGCTGCTGCAGTCATTACCCAGGACGGTAATGCCGCTGATAAGAAAGCACAATCCTATTGGCTAGCAGCAATGAAAACTGCTGCCGAAAAGAATAATCGTGATCCAATCTATGCAATGGCAATGGCTGATGAATCAATAGATTTACCAGAAGTAGGTTCTCCTAAAGGGAAATTATTAACATTAACTGCTTCTCAGGCGGTTGAAGTTGGGTATGCTGAAGGAATTGTTCAAAATCAAGCCGATTTATTACAGAAATTAGGCTATGCAGATGCAGAAGTAAGGCATGTCGAAAAAGCGTGGTCGGAAAAAATTGCCGAATTTCTAACGAATTCTTATATTGTTCCGATTTTATTATCATTAGGAAGCTTAGGGCTCATTGTTGAATTGTATTCACCAGGCTTTGGTATCCCTGGGTTTATGGGTATTAGCTCATTACTATTATTCTTCTATGGGCATTTTATTGCAGGTTTAGCAGGTTTTGAATCGATTATCTTATTTACTTTAGGTATAATATTAATTGTAGTAGAGTTATTTCTTCCAGGAGGTATTCTTGGATTCTTAGGCTTAGGTAGTATCATATTATCGATTTTACTAGCCGGTGAAAACATGGTCCAAATGGGAATCAATTTATTAATTGCAATTGCGATTGCAGTTATTGCGATGGTGATACTAATGAAAGTATTTAAGAAGAAGATTAGGGTGTTTAATAAGATTATATTAAAAGACTCGACTAATACGGAGCAAGGCTATATTTCGAACAAAACTAGAACAGATCTTTTAAATAAAACTGGAATCTCCTTAACGCCATTGCGTCCAGCAGGAACCATTATGATTGATGGAGAACGAGTGGATGCAGTTACAGAAGGAAGCTTTGTGAATAGTGGTGTAAAAGTTTCTGTTGTAAAAGTAGAAGGAGTTCGAGTCGTCGTTCGAGAAGTATAGGAACATTCGTAATAGAAAATAGTACAAAAAATAAATAGTGTTCAATTATTTTAGGCTGTTTTCTTCATTAGGAAGACCAGTAAATACTGGCCAAATGGTTAAAAATAGCCTAATGTAAAATAAAGATAATAAACAGGAGGTAATAAAATGGGTATTGATGCAACTACTCTTTTTGGAATAATTATAGTAGTAATTGCGATAATTCTTTTAGTAACATTATTCTCATTTATCCCAGTAATGCTCTGGATATCGGCATTAGCTGCTGGTGTTCGTATTAGTATTTTCACTTTAGTAGGGATGCGCTTACGGAGAGTTATTCCGGGGCGGATTGTAAATCCACTTATTAAAGCACATAAAGCAGGGTTAGATGTTGCCATTAATCAGTTGGAAAGTCATTATTTAGCAGGTGGTAATGTTGACCGTGTTGTAAATGCATTAATTGCAGCACAAAGAGCAAACATTGAGCTTACCTTTGAACGATGTGCGGCTATTGACTTAGCTGGTCGGGATGTTCTGGAGGCTGTTCAAATGAGTGTAAATCCTAAGGTAATTGAAACACCGTTTATTGCCGGTGTTGCCATGGATGGGATCGAGGTTAAAGCGAAAGCAAGAATTACTGTACGTGCCAACATTGACCGTCTAGTCGGTGGTGCTGGTGAAGAAACGATTATCGCACGTGTTGGTGAAGGGATTGTAAGTACAATCGGTTCATCTGAGAATCATAAAAAAGTATTAGAAAATCCTGATTTAATTTCACAAACGGTATTAAAGAAAGGTTTAGATGCTGGAACAGCATTTGAAATCTTATCCATTGATATTGCGGATGTTGATATCGGCAAAAATATTGGTGCCATCCTGCAAACAGACCAAGCAGAGGCAGATAAGAAAATTGCTCAAGCGAAGGCAGAAGAACGCCGTGCAATGGCGGTTGCTTCTGAACAGGAAATGGTAGCGAAGGTTCAAGAAATGAGAGCGAAAGTTGTTGAATCTGAGGCTGAGGTACCATTAGCGATGGCAGAGGCATTACGTTCTGGAAATCTAGGGGTAATGGATTATATGAACTATCGAAACATCATGGCGGATACCGAGATGAGAAATTCCATTGGTAAAGCAACAGATCAAAACCAAGGGGAAGATCCTAACAACAAATAATGTGAAGGGAGGTTCACTCTCTTGATTGAATTTTTACTTAATAATCCCTTTTTAATTGTCATCATTATAGGAGCGATTACGTCCTTTTTAGGAAAATCCAAACAAGAAAAAAAGGGAAGCGCAACAGAACCAGTAAAAACTTTTCCACCAAGAACTATTCAACAAGAAACCGAGCAACCATTGCAAAAACCAAGCTCTACCGAACAGCCGGTAGTGCAAAAAAAGACTGTCGTTGAAGTAGTACAAAAGGAAAAGAAGGCTGTAATGACAGAAAGCCATTCTGGACTACAATCGCAACAAACCGCAAAAACAAAAGCATTACAAAAAGAGATGGATCACCTTCAACATGTATTGACAAAGAAACAGGCAACAGTAGCTACTAATATTCCTACTAGAAATATAACAAAGTCAAACGTGGTGGATGGAATTATTTGGTCAGAAATTTTAGGACCACCTCGAGCAAAGAAGCCGTATCATTTTTCTAAAAATCGAGGATAAAGATAAATAGAAATTTAGTGCTATTCCCCCCTTTCATTTCATAAATATGATATGAAAGGGGGGTTCTTTTATGGCCAAAAAATGGAGGCAGAGAATAAAGAATTGGTTGACTAAACAATTAGATCTCCCAGAAGATGTCATGATGGATTTTCCCCGGATAACCATGGTAGGGCAAATTCACATATACATAGAAAACCATAAAGGGCTGCTTGCTTTTTCCGATAATGAAATTCGTATTATGTTGAGTCAAGGACAATTACTTGTGAAGGGTAAAGGCTTTGTCATTCGAACAATTTTACCAGAAGAGTTACTTCTTGAAGGGAAAATTGACCAAGTAACCTTTATTAATGAATAGAAGTGGGAGGATTGTATGAAGAACCTTTGGATGAAACAAATGACAGGAAATATAACGGTCACCATTACTGGTCAGGGTGCAGAGCGGTTTATTAACAAGCTAGTAAGGGACAATATTTCCATTTGGAATGTAAGACGCCTCAGTTCCGAGGCAGTCTCCTTCCAAATGTTTATCAGTGATGTCCGGCATATCCGAGAGGCAGTTCGTTATCATCGAGTTAAAGTAAAATTTTCAAAAAAAGTTGGACTGCCATTCTTCATGAAAAAACTTAAACGAAATGTTGGCTTTATTATTGGTTGTATTATTGCCATATTTACCGTGTTATTTTTATCTAATATGATTTGGAATGTAGAAATTAAAGGTGCTAGTCCAGAAATTGAATATAAAATCAATAATGAATTAAAACAGCTCGGAGTGAAAAAAGGACAACTCCAATTTTTCGTTGATGATCCAGAAACATTACAACGAAAAATCACGAGTAAAATTGATGAAATTACATGGATTGGTGTGGAATTGAAGGGGACAACCTATCATTTCCAAGTAGTGGAGAAAAAACAGCCGGAAAAGCAAGAAGCAACCTCTCCACAAAATCTTGTGGCAAAAAAAGAAGCTATTATTGTGGATTACTTTGTAGAATCAGGAAAACCTCTTATTTCGGTTAATGACTATGTGAAGCCTGGCCAGCTTTTAGTTTCCGGGACAATTGGAAATGAAAAGCAGCCAAATATTGTTTCGGCCAAAGGGGTGGTATATGGGAAGACATGGTACAAAACAGAAGCAACAGTGGATATGAAAACAGACTATTCGTTATTAACAGGGGAAGAAGTAACGAAACGAGGATTGAAAATATTTAACCTCGACATTCCAATTTGGGGTTTTAAAAAGGAAGATTATAAAGAAAAGAAAATTGAGCATGATGAAAAAGAAGTGAAATTTTTAAAATGGACATTACCTATTTCCTTCACAAAAACAACAATCCGTGAAGCAGAAGTACAAGAAAAAACATATAGTAAAGAAGAAGCAAAGGAAATGGCAAAGGAGCTAGCAAAAAAAGATTTGCAAGCAATGTTGCCCGAGGATTCGAAAATTGTAAGTGAAAAAATTTTGCAAGAAGGTACAGACAATGGTAAATTTAAACTAACGATAATTTATACTGTAGTTGAAAATATTGTCAAAGAGCAACCTATTATTCATGCTAACTGAGGAGTGTTGTATTTATTGAACACAATAGATTTGCAATTAGAACATTTAGATAATCCAATTGAATTATTTGGTACATCTGATACACATTTGAAAATGATTGAAAATGAATTGGATGTTTCTATTATTACAAGAGGCGAATCGATTCGAATCTCGGGGGCTGAAGAGAATATTCATTCAGCTGCTAATGTTATAAAAAGTTTACATCAAATGGTCAAAAATCGAATTGGGATTGGACCACGCGATGTATCGCTTGCATTACAGATGGAAAAAAAGGGCACTATTGAATATTTTGGGGAGTTTTATAAAGAAGAAATCACAAGAAATTCTAAAGGCAAGCCTATTCGTGTGAAAACATTAGGGCAACGTGAATACGTACAAGCTATAAAAAATCATGATTTAGTCTTTGGTATTGGACCAGCAGGAACAGGAAAAACCTATTTAGCGGTTGTTTTAGCTGTTCATGCATTGAAAAATAATCTGGTGAAACGGATTATTTTAACTAGGCCAGCTGTAGAAGCGGGGGAAAGCTTAGGATTTCTTCCGGGAGATTTAAAGGAAAAAGTAGATCCATACCTTCGTCCTCTATACGATGCGTTGCATGATATATTAGGTGGCGAGCATACGGAAAGAATGATTGAGCGTGGTATTATCGAAATTGCACCGCTTGCCTATATGCGTGGCCGAACATTAGATGACGCGTTTGTTATTTTAGATGAAGCACAAAATACGACCGCTGCACAAATGAAAATGTTTTTGACTAGATTAGGATTTGGGTCTAAAATGGTAATAACTGGAGATCGGACCCAGATTGATTTACCTAGAGGTGTACAGTCAGGATTAATAACAGTTGAAGCTGTATTAAAGAAAATCTCGGGAATCTCGTTTATTTATTTAGAACAAAGCGATGTTGTTCGTCATCCGCTAGTTGCAAAAATAATCACTGCATATGAAGATGAGGTTAATAAAGACTAAAAGTCCGATTTTACGGACTTTTTTTGTTCTTTTAAAGGAGAAAAACGAGATTTTTGCTAAAAATTATTATTTTTCGCAAAAAAATAGGAGAAAATGATGCAAGATGAATAAAATATTGTTATCATTTTACATAATTAGTCAACCTTAGAAGGCTTAGAGAAAAATGTGGAACCTTGCTACTGAAGATAGGATAGGAGGATTAAACGGTGAAGCGTTGGCAAAAATCCTTTACGAAGTTTAAAAATCATTTAAGTAAAAAGCTATTTCAAATTATCATATTTGCACTGTTATTTTTAATGCTCTATGCATCGATGTATAGTAATGTGAATTTAGAACCTATCGATGTACAAAAATTTGGTGTAAGTGAGCATACAATTATTTCTCCAATAACAATGGAAGATACAGAATTAACCGAGAAGAAAAAGCAGGATGCTGTAAATCAAGTACAACCAGTGTATGAATTAAATCAGGAATATGCACAAAATATGGTGGACTTGGTAAGCGATATATTCACTTCGGCCATTGAGATAGTCGAAGAAATCAATCAAGCAAAGAAAGATGCGAGCTTGAATTTGTCGAATGAAGACAATGAGGGAACAGCATATGTGGAGCCAAGTGTAAGTCAAAAGGTAAATATGCTGAAGGAAAAGCTAACAGATGATGTAAATAGTGATTTATCTAACACAACGTTAGCTGCATTAGTCACTAGCTCGAAAACAGAGTTATCAATGGCAAAGGATGCCGTTGTAACAGCAGTAAACAACGCCATGACGAAACGAATTTCTGCTAGTGAAGTAGAAAATGCAAAAAAACGGGTGGAGGATGAAATTCGTTATAGTTCTCTTTCACAGGATTTAAAAAATGCTGCCATTGAGTTAGGAAGATATGCAACAATTCAAAATGAATATTATGATCCAGAAGCTACAGAAGTTGCTCGCCAGCAAGCAATTGAAAATATCGAACCTGTTCGAATTCTTCAAGGCCAAATTATTGTGGAGGAAGGACAGCTTGTTACCCAAGAAATATATCGCCAATTAGATTTGTTAGGATTACTTGATACAAAGGAACGCTCATTGCCGTATTTTGGCTTGTTTCTATTTGTAACGGTATTAGTAGGCTTTATTTATTCCTTCTTCTATCGGGAGATTCAAAAGCCAGAGATGAATAAAAAACTACTGTTATTTAGTGTTGTCCTAATCATCTCGATTATATTTATGAAAATAATTAGTTTATTGCCATTCACAAGTATTAATATGTCATATGTTTATCCAGCAGCCATGTGTGTCATGTTAATGAAAATCTTATTGAATGAACGAATGGCGATTATGAGTGCGATTTTACTCTCGGCATGCAGTACAGTAATTTTTAATGGAAGCTCATCAGGATCGTTTAATTACTCTGTGGGGCTGTATATTTTGATTAGTGGCTTATCCGGTATTATCTTTTTGACAAACCAAAATCATCGGTCTAAAATATTTCAAGCAGGCTTATTTGTATCGTTAATCAATATGGTAATTATTGCGGCATTACTGTTTATTCCAAATTCCCAATTTACTTATTTACAATACATTTATTATTTTGTATTTGGAATTGGTTCCGGTTTAGCATCGGCAGTATTGACGATTGGTCTTTTACCGTTTTTTGAAGCAGGCTTTGGTATTTTATCAACAATGAAATTAATCGAGCTTTCAAATCCAAATCATCCATTGTTGAAAAAAATATTAACAGAGACACCGGGAACTTATCATCATAGTGTCATGGTTGCCAATTTGGCTGAAGCTGCCTGTGAAGCAATAGGTGCAGATGGTTTATTGGCGAGAGTGTGCTGTTATTACCATGACATAGGGAAAACAAGGCGCCCAAGCTTTTTTGTGGAGAATCAAGGGAATATGGAAAACCCACACGATCGGCTAGCTCCAGAAATAAGTAAAGAAATAATTATTGCACATACTACAGATGGAGCAAATATTTTACAAAAGCATCGCATGCCGAAGGATATTGTGGATGTAGCTAGACAGCATCATGGAACAAGTTTACTTAAATTCTTTTATTATAAAGCAAAGGAATTAGGGATTGAAGTAAAAGAAGAAGATTATCGATATCCTGGTCCGAAACCACAAACAAAAGAAACGGCGATTATTAATATTGCTGATAGTGTAGAAGCGGCCGTTCGTTCCATGGCAAATCCCAATATGGAGAAAATAGAAAGCTTAGTAAAAAATATTATAAAAGACAGATTACACGATGATCAATTTAATGAATGTGATATTACATTAAAAGAATTAAAAATGGTTGAAAAAACGTTATGTGAAACATTGCATGGTATTTTTCACAATCGAATTGAGTATCCAGAATTAAAAGAAGAAAGGTAAGATAGGTATGCCATTAGATATGGACTTCAATGATGAAACAGAATCGTTAACAGAAGAACAAATAAATACATTGGAAAAATTATTACATTTAGCGGCAAAAATGGAAGCAATCGAAGAAAAGAGTGAGCTTTCCTTAACATTTGTTGATAATGAAAGAATCCAAGAAATAAACCGTGACTATCGAGATAAAGATCAGCCTACAGATGTTATCTCCTTTGCGCTCGAGGAAACCGTGGAGGATGAACTCGATATTATTGGTGCAGACATGCCTCGGGTACTTGGGGATATCATTATTTCCGTCCCGCGGGCACAAGAACAAGCTAATGAATACGGGCATTCCTTTATGCGCGAGCTTGGCTTCCTAAGTGTTCATGGGTTATTACATTTATTAGGCTATGATCACCAAACCGAGGAACAAGAGAAAATAATGTTTGGTAAACAGGAAGAAATTTTACAAGCATTTGGTTTAACGAGATAAATAAAGATGGGATATAATCAATGAAGAAATTATGGTTATCTTTTCATTACGCTACCGAAGGGCTTATACAAGCCTTGAAAAGCGAAAGGAATTTGAGAATACATATCTTTAGTGCAGTTATTGTCGTTATCTTTGGTTTCTTATGTAAAATTTCTAGTGTCGAGTGGTGTATTTTACTATTAACAATCGGTGGCATGATTGTCCTGGAGTTAATCAATACAGCAATTGAAAGAACGGTAGATTTAGCTACAGATAAAATACATCCACTCGCTAAACAAGCAAAAGACATTGCCGCAGCAGCCTGTTTTATCTTTGCTATCATTAGTGTTATCATAGGATTACTAATTTTTTTACCAAAAATTACATGAATCAACCTAGACGAGAACTGTTTCCATTTTTACGTATTTTACATATTAATAGTATATAATCTTATCCAAATGGCGGGCTGTAATCCATACGGTGTTGCTATTATAATTTCGACAACATACAGTAATACGGCACTTAGAGTATTTTTTAACCAAACATTATTTTTTGAATTTAATAAATTTTTTCATCATTTTACCATGGAAACGTTAACATCAGATTATTTTTATAGTAAAATAAAAGAAGAATCGTGAGAAGGGAAGACAATAATGAAAACCGAGCAATTAGTTTTAGAAGCAAAAGAAGCAATGAAACGTGCCTATGTACCATATTCTAAATTTCCAGTAGGAGCAGCTCTTCTTACAACTGATGGTAAAGTATATCACGGATGCAACATCGAAAATGCTGCCTATAGTATGACGAATTGTGCGGAAAGAACAGCCTTTTTTAAAGCAATATCAGAAGGTGATAACAAATTTGAAATGCTAGCAGTTGTAGCAGATACAGATCGTCCTTGTTCCCCGTGTGGTGCTTGTCGCCAAGTAATTTCCGAATTTTGTTCGCCGAGCATGAAAGTAATATTAACTAATCTACATGGAGATATTCAAGAAACTACAGTTGCTGAATTACTACCAGGAGCATTTAATGCGGAGGATATGAATGAATAATATGGAAAAAGAGTTTAAGTCAGGCTTTATTACAATTATTGGCAGACCAAATGTTGGAAAGTCAACTTTTTTAAATCAAGTTGTCGGTCAAAAAATTGCTATTATGAGTGATAAAGCACAAACAACACGAAACACAATTCAAGGAGTTATCACAACTGATGAAGCTCAAATGATTTTTATTGATACACCGGGAATTCATAAACCAAAACATCGACTCGGTGACTTTATGATGAAGGTTGCGACAAACACTTTACATGAAGTAGATTTAATTCTTTTCATGGTAAATGCCACCGAAAGTTTTGGACGTGGAGAAGAGTTTATTCTAGAAAAATTAAAAGGGGTTAAAACGCCGGTCTTTTTAATCATTAATAAAATTGATTTAGTCCATCCAGATGAGTTGTTTACGATTATTAGCCAATATAAGGATAAATTCTCCTTTGCGGAAATAGTTCCAATTTCTGCATTACAAGGGAATAATGTAGAGCATTTATTACAAGTAATTAAGGACTACTTACCAGTCGGTCCACAGTTTTATCCGAGTGATCAAGTAACCGATCACCCAGAACGTTTTATCATTGCCGAACTTATTCGAGAAAAGGTTTTACAATTAACACATGAGGAAATCCCGCATTCCATTGCAGTGATTATCGAAAAAATTGAAAAACCGAGCGAAAATGAAAAACTAAATGTAATGGCGGCTATTGTTGTGGAACGAAGCTCGCAAAAAGGGATTATCATTGGAAAACAAGGAAGTATGTTAAAAGAAATCGGAAAGCGTGCTCGGAGAGATATCGAGAATTTACTTGGCTCCAAAGTATACTTAGAGCTTTGGGTTAAGGTACAAAAGGACTGGCGAAACAAAGCGATCTTTTTAAAAGAATTTGGTTATCGAGATGATGAGTATTAATGGATTGTTAAAATTTATGTAACATGATTTTTTAAAGACAGGTAAAAATATATTATAGATTCGGGTTTTAGCTAGTCGATAAATTTGAAAGGTGGGAATTTCCATGTTAAATTTTACTTGGAAGGTTTTTACCCAAACTGGAAGTATTGACACATACCTTCTCTTTAAGGAATTGGAAAAGGAAATGGAAGAAGCACCAGATAATGATACGATAGAGCTAGCAAATGTAGATTATCCGATTATATAAAGTGTAATCGACAGAATCATGCCATTATGATGGCAATGTGTCTTTTAGTAGACAGTCGATGGAACAAGAAGTTTAGAAGTGTGTAATGGATGGTGACACCATTGTTTCAAAAATTAGAAGGCATTGTATTAAGATCCATCGACTATGGTGAATCTAATAAAATATTGACAATATTTTCCCGAGAAAAAGGGAAGGTAGGTGCTGTGGCACGTGGGGCAAAAAAGCCGAATAGTCGGCTTGCCTCTGTGTCACAGCCTTTTACTTATGGATATTTTCTTTGCTCGATCGGATCTGGACTAGGAACCGTACAACAAGGAGAAAATATCGATTCCTTCCGTACGATTAAAGAGGACTTATTTTTAACCGCATATTCTGCTTATATAGTGGAACTATTAGAAAAAGGAACAGAAGAAAAAGTAGTAAATCCTTTTTTGTTTGAACTTTTGTATCAAACATTAAAACATATAAGTGAAGGATATGATCCAAAAATAATAAAAAATATATTTGAAATAAAAATGCTTAGTGTACTTGGATTCCGACCA
Organism: Perspicuibacillus lycopersici; assembly: GCF_025660475.1. Lineage (GTDB taxonomy): Bacteria > Bacillota > Bacilli > Bacillales > Caldibacillaceae > Perspicuibacillus > Perspicuibacillus lycopersici. The sequence continues at coordinate 407,703 of NZ_JAOUSF010000003.1, read as the reverse complement.
ATTTTAACGGAATGTGCAGTATGTGGAAATCCAGATGGTCCTTTTGCCTTTTCTGTTAAGGAAGGTGGGATTATTTGTCCGAATTGCTATCATAAGGATCCATATCATTTGAAGGTACAGCAGGCAACGATTCGTTTATTGAAATTATTTTATTATATTGATATTACAAGAATTGGGTCTATCAATGTGAAAGAACTAACAAAAAAAGAATTAAATCAATGTATTACCGCTTACTATGAGGAGTACTCTGGAATATACTTAAAATCAAAAAAATTTCTTTTACAAATGGAAGAATTAGGCTAAAATCGAAAAGGTAGGTTGAAAAAGGCAAATTCTATCGTTCCATTGGATTTATGAAAGAAATTAGTATATAGTAATAAAAGAAAATCTTGTTTTTATTTGATGGATGTTGACAACTAAATCAATTTCCGATATGATACGAAAAAATATGTTTTGTGAAGAAGGAAAGTAGTACTTAATCTACTCTATATTAGCGAACCTAGGATAGTGCAAGCTAGGGTGTAGAGAATTAAGGAAGGCGTTCTGGAGCAAATGTAATCAAAGTGGCCAATTTTTTTGGCAAATAGGGTGGAACCGCGGGTATAACTCTCGTCCCTATGCTAGTTGCTAGCATAGGGATGAGAGTTTTTTGTTTGTCTATATTTTTAAAATGAGAGGTGTTTCTATTGAATATTCAAAACATGATACTAACATTACAAAAGCATTGGTCTGAGCAAGGCTGTGTGTTAATGCAGGCATATGATGTAGAAAAAGGAGCAGGTACGATGAGCCCTTATACGTTCTTACGGGCAATTGGTCCAGAGCCATGGAAGGTAGCATATGTGGAGCCATCCAGAAGACCTGCAGATGGACGCTATGGAGAGAATCCAAACAGATTGTATCAACATCATCAATTTCAGGTGATTATGAAGCCATCACCGGATAATATTCAAGAGCTATATTTAGATTCATTACGCGCACTCGGAATTAACCCGTTGGAACACGATATCCGGTTTGTAGAGGATAATTGGGAAAATCCTTCCCTTGGCTGTGCCGGATTAGGCTGGGAAGTTTGGTTAGATGGTATGGAAATTACGCAATTTACTTATTTCCAACAAGTTGGTGGCTTGGAATGTAAACCAGTATCGATTGAAATAACCTATGGTATTGAGCGTTTAGCATCCTATATACAGGATAAAGAAAATGTATTTGATCTCGAGTGGACAGAAGGATTTACTGTACGCGATATTTTTGGTCAACCAGAATATGAACACTCAAAATATGCTTTTGAAACATCAGATGAGGAAATGCTCTTCCAATTATTCTCCACTTATGAAAAAGAAGCACATCGTCAAATGGAGGAAGGTTTAGTACATCCAGCATATGACTATGTTTTAAAATGCTCACATGTGTTTAATTTACTTGATGCTAAAGGTGCAATTTCGGTTACGGAGCGCACGGGATATATTGCACGCTGCCGTAATTTGGCGAGAAAAGTAGCGAAAACTTTTTATGAGGAACGTGAGAAGCTTGGTTTCCCAATGTTAACAAATGGAGGGGGAAATACAAATGAATAAATCTGATTTATTATTGGAAATTGGTTTAGAGGAAGTACCAGCAAGATTCCTCACACATGCAATGAACCAATTAGCAGAGAAAGTAAAGCAACTATTAACAGAAAAAAATATTGAATTTGGAGCAGTTCAAAGCTACTCCTCCCCAAGAAGATTAGCGGTATTGATTGAGGATGTTAGTGAAAAGCAATTGGATCTTCACGAGGAAGTAAAAGGACCTTCCAAAAAGGTAGCGCTTGATGCTGAAGGGAATTGGTCGAAGGCTGCGATTGGATTTACAAGAGGCCAAGGAAAATCTGTAGAGGATATTTATTTTAAAGAAATTAATGGTGTGGAATATGTCCATGTTGAAAAATTTACGAAAGGTCAAGATACTATCGCGATTCTTTCATCATTAGGTGAATTAATTACTAGCCTTACTTTTCCGAAAAATATGCGCTGGGCTAATTTAGACATTCGTTATATTCGTCCGATTCGTTGGATTGTCGCCTTATTTGGAAATGAAATTATTAATCTAGAGGTAGCAACAGTAAAAAGTGGTCGCGCATCATATGGTCATCGTTTCCTAGGGGAACGAGTAGAAATTCCTACAGCAAAGGAATATAAGCAATTATTGTTGTCCCAATATGTAATGGCAGATTATAAAGATCGAAAAGCTGTGATTTTAAGTCAAATCCACCAATTAGAAAAAGAACAAAATTGGCTGATTCCAATTGATGAAGATTTATTAGAAGAAGTGACAAATTTAGTAGAGTATCCTACTGTTTTATTTGGATCCTTTGATGAAGATTACTTACAGCTACCAAAAGAAGTATTAATTACAACAATGAAAGAGCATCAACGATATTTCCCAGTAACAGATTCTAATGGGAACTTATTAGCGTACTTTGTAACGGTTCGTAATGGGGATCAAAACCATTTAGAGACGGTTCGAAAAGGGAATGAGAAGGTATTAAGGGCACGATTACAGGATGCAGTATTCTTCTATGAAGAAGATAAGAAATTATCGATTGAAAAAGCATTAAATAAATTAGAGCATGTTGTTTACCATGAGGAAATTGGTACGTATCAAGATAAATTGACACGAATCCAAGAGCTCTCCCAATACATTGTACAAAAGGTTGGTATTAATGGGGAAGAGGAAAAACAAACGTTAAGAGCTGCAGAAATTTGTAAATTTGACTTAGTTACACAAATGGTTGATGAATTTACCGAGCTTCAAGGAATTATGGGAGAAAAATATGCAAAAATAGCTGGGGAAGCAGATCTGGTCGCATTGGCGATAAATGAGCATTATATGCCAAGATTTTCTGATGGACAGCTTCCAGAAAGTAATGCAGGTGCAATTGTAAGTATTGCTGATAAATTAGATACCTTGGCATCGTTCTTTGCATTAAATCTTATTCCGACAGGATCCCAAGACCCATATAGCTTAAGAAGACAAGCGACAGGTATCGTGCAAATTTTACTTCAAAAGGGATGGAATCTTGATTTCACTTCATTATTGAAAAAGGGTATCGCAAAAACATCTGGATTTAGTAAACGTGGAGAAGAAGAGGTTTTAAACGATTTACTAGAATTTTTCAAACTACGTTTTAAACATTTATTAAACGAAAGACAGGTTCGTTACGATATTATTGAAGCAGTTCTAGAAGCACCTATTACGAATGTGAAGTCATTAATTACGAAGGCAGATATCCTTCAAGCGAAAAAAGAGGAATCTGGATTTAAAGAAGATATGGAAGCATTAAGTCGTGTTGTTAATATTGCAAGCAAAGCAGAAAAAATTGTGGAAATAAATGCGGATCTTTTTGAAAATGAATCCGAACGTGTGCTATATAATGAGTTTGTCAAAATCGAAAATGCAGCAAGTCAATCGTTGAATGATGAACAATATTATGCACAATTAGTGGCATTAAACAAACCAATTACTAATTATTTTGATCAAACAATGATAATGGTGGATGATGAAAACATTCGAAACAATCGTTTGTCCTTTATGAGAAAACTCGCAGATCTTATTTTATACTTTGCACATTTCCAAAATATCATAGTGAAATAAAAATACCGTTAGCCGCGATAATAAATGGTGATAAAAAGATAAATAAATGTGACACATTTATTTATCTTTTTAAAATATAGTATATAATATTTGTAACAATGTGCGAATGATACGCTTTTTAGGCTAGGTGGTGATTACAATCGAACTAAATAAACGACAAGAACAAATTTTGGAAATCGTTAAAGAAAGTGGTCCAATTACTGGCGAACATATAGCAGATAAACTAAATTTGACGAGAGCAACTCTACGTCCAGATTTAGCTATTCTAACAATGGCCGGATTTTTAGATGCAAGACCACGGGTAGGATATTTCTATACTGGAAAAAGCAGAACACAATTACTATCAGAAAGTCTTAAGAAGATTAAAGTAGAGGACTATCAATCTCTACCAGTAGTAATAAATGAAAGTGTCTCTATCTATGATGCAATTGTCAGCATGTTTTTAGAAGATGTCGGTACATTGTATGTCGTGGATGAGGATTCCTTATTAGTAGGAGTGCTTTCGCGAAAGGATTTATTGCGTGCAAGTATTGGAAAGCAGGATTTAAACACTGTCCCAGTGAATATTATTATGACACGGATGCCAAATATTACATTGTGCAGAAAAGATGACTTATTAATAGACGTCGCTGAAAAGCTAATCGAAAAGCAAATTGACTCAATTCCGATTGTTAAGGATAAAGGTCGAGGTTACGAGGTAACAGGGAGAATATCAAAGACAACAATTACAAAGGCTTTTGTGTCACTTATGCATACTGATTGATAAATAAGGAGCTGGACAACTAATGGTAAAACCTCCTATATATTTAGTATCGGATTCTGTTGGGGAAACAGTAGAACTAGTAACAAAAGCAGCGATGAGTCAATTCAACGGTTCAGATGTCGATCTAAGAAGAGTTCCCTATGTTGAGGATTTCGTAAATATTGATGAAGTAATTTCGATTGCATCAATGAATCATGGCATTATTGTATTTACTTTAGTAAAACCAGAAATGCGAAATTACTTGTCAAAAAGGGCAATGGAAGAAGGTATTTATGCCTTCGATGTAATCGGTCCATTAATGGACAAGTTTGGAGAATTATCAGGAATTCATCCTCGAAATGAACCAGGACTTGTTCGGAAACTAGATGAGGATTATTTTAAAAAAATCGAGGCAATCGAGTTTGCAGTAAAATATGATGATGGAAAAGATCCAAAAGGAATTACAAAAGCTGATATTGTATTAATCGGTGTATCAAGGACATCCAAAACGCCACTTTCCCAATTTCTCGCATTAAAACGCTTGAAAGTAGCAAATGTACCAGTCGTACCAGAGGTAGATCCACCGGAGCAATTATTTACGATTAACCCGAATAAATGCATCGGTTTAAAGATCAGTCCGGATAAATTGATTAATATCAGGAAAGAACGACTGTTGGCGCTTGGATTAAATGAAACGGCACATTATGCTAACCTACAAAGAATTCAAGAAGAACTAAATTATTTCGAAAAAATCGCAAATAAAATAGGTTGTCAAGTAATCGATGTAACAAATAAGGCAGTGGAAGAAACAGCTAATTTAATTATGAACTTAATTCGAAACTAAGGAATAGGTATCGAGTATTTATTTTTCCGAATGGATGTTCGTGCGGACAGATAGAACAAATATAAATTAGCCTTAAAAAGCACAGCAATGTGCTTTTTTTTATCGGAACAACGAAATAAAACGATAAAACGGAATAAATAATGAAAATACGAGATAAATATGTGGAAAAAAAGATTTTCTTATACTATAATAAAAAATTGTATGAAAAAAATAAATGAAATAGGTTTAGACTTCGGTTGTTAAGAATAAACTTAGTAATGTGTAAATCTAAAGGGTAAGGATACCATTAAATATAAGTAGCTACTTTTTCCTCTTGCATCGAACCGAATATACCAATTCATTGCCTAAGGGCTGTTCTAAAGGGTTGTTATTATATTAGTCAGTAGTCTTTTTACAAATAACAACAATTGAACGAAACAATCAAAATAAAATATGTCCAATTTAGCAGGATTATGTGGAGTGATGTAGAATTTAATAAAAGAGTGTAGCATTTGATGCAGTTGTCCTTAATATTTTAATATGAGAGGGGAAAAATTTTACATACTCATTTAAAAAAATGTCGATGATTGCAGGATTTTGGAATTAAATATCGAATAAATATAAAATGGAGAGAGATGTTCTCATGGTAGAACGAATTCCTGAAGAAAAAATTAACGAAATTCGACAGAGTGTAGATATTGTCGAATTGATAAGTGAATTTGTTCATTTGAAAAAACAAGGACGAAACTACTTTGGGCTTTGTCCATTTCACGGGGAAAGTACTCCTTCATTTTCCGTATCACCTGATAAACAAATTTTCCATTGCTTTGGTTGCCACGCAGGAGGAAATGTTTTTTCTTTTTTAATGGATATTGAAGGAATATCTTTTCAAGAAGCTGCAATTAAATTAGCCGAGCGTGGAAATATTCATCTACAAATAGACTCATCCCCTATAAGTAACCCGGTTTCAAAAGAAAATGAGCAAATGATCCAAGCATATGAGCAATTAAGTAAGTTCTACCATCATTTATTAGTGAATACAAATGAGGGTCAGGAAGCGTTAGAATATTTAACGAATCGAGGATTTACTAGAGAAGTAATTGATCATTTCCAAATTGGTTTTGCTTTGAATAAACGAGATATGGGTTTGAACTTTCTAAAGAGAAGGGGATATTCAGAAGAATTTCTGGAACGCTCAGGATTAGTAATAAAAAGTGAACATTCAAATGAATACTTTGATCGATTTCGGGAACGTATTATTTTTCCGATTTTTGACAATAAAGGAAATACTGTTGCTTTTTCCGGGCGTATTTTAACAGAAGGGCAACCAAAATATTTAAATAGTCCCGAGACCATCATTTTCCACAAAAGCAAAACTTTATACAATTTTCATAAAGCACGTCCAAATATTCGCAAAAAGCAATCAGTCGTTCTTTTTGAAGGTTTTGCGGATTGTATTTCTGCATTTCGGGCAGGAATTGATAATGGGATAGCAACAATGGGTACCGCGCTTACAGAAGATCATGTGAATATCATTAAGCGTAATACGAACCAAGTTATTTTGTGCTTCGATGCAGATGCAGCTGGACAAACAGCAACAATGAAAGCTGGAGAATTACTCCAAGCAGCCGGCTGTCATGTCCAAGTCGCAATGATTCCTAATGGTAAAGACCCTGATGAATATATAAAAACAAATGGACCGAAAAACTTCGTAAATGAAGTTATCGGGTCAAGTTTAACCTTCATGGCCTTTAAATTAAAATATTACCGTCTAGGAAAAAATTTGCAAAATGAAGGAGAAAAGCTTAACTATATCGAAAATGTATTAAATGATATTAGTAAGCTAGGCAATGCTGTCGAGCAAGAAATGTATTTACGGCAGCTTGCAGAGGAATTTTCCTTATCATTAGATGTACTGAAGCAACAAGTTAGAAAAATGATTTTCCAGTCAAAAAAGGGAAATATTCATAAAAATAATCCACCACTTCAAAAGGTAATGGTAGTACATGCGGATAAAAAGTTAAAGCCTGCATATTATAACGCAGAAAGAATGTTAATTGCCCATATGTTAAAAAGTGTACAATTTACCTATAAGGTTCAAGAAAAATTAGCTGGCACTCCTTTTAACGTGGACGATCATCAAGCGATAGCAACTTATTTATATGCATTTTATGAAACAGGAAATGAACCTGATTTAAGTCATTTTTTAACTTTTTTACAGGATGATCAATTAAGAAAAGTAACTGCAGAAATTGGTATGTTATCGATAAATGATGAAATTACCGAAAGAGAATGGACAGATTACATTTATAATGTGTTGAAGTATCAAAAAATGCAAAAGATAAAAGAAAAAGAGGAAGAACAAAAGCAGGCAGAGAGAGAAAAAAATTACACAAAAGCAGCAGTAATTGCAAACGAAATATTGCAATTAAGAAAAATGCTTTAATTGTTGGAAGGAGGGGAACCAATGGCTGAAAAGTCAGCGCGTTCCAAAGAGGTTGAATCTGAACTTACAGTTGATCAAGTGAAAGAAAAATTAGTGGAGGTAGGAAAGAAAAAAGGGTCTCTTTCTTATGATACTATTGCATCTAAGCTTGCGCAATTTGAACTGGAAGCAGAGCATATGGATGAATTTTATGAGCAATTAACAGAAATCGGTATTCAACTTAATGAGGATACAGAAGAAGAAGATGCAAGTGATGATCCAGATGACCAAGAAATAGAAAAAGAAGAAGAAGAATTTGACCTAAATGATTTAAGTGTTCCACCAGGTGTTAAAATAAATGATCCTGTCCGGATGTATTTAAAGGAAATCGGTCGTGTCGATTTATTATCCCCGGATGAAGAAATCGTATTGGCAGAACGCATTGCTCAAGGTGATGAAGAAGCGAAACGACGCTTAGCTGAAGCTAACTTGCGACTCGTTGTAAGTATTGCAAAACGTTATGTAGGTCGTGGCATGCTTTTCCTTGATTTAATCCAGGAAGGAAACATGGGCTTAATCAAAGCTGTTGAAAAATTTGATTATAAAAAAGGATTTAAATTCAGTACGTATGCAACATGGTGGATAAGACAAGCGATTACTCGTGCTATTGCCGATCAAGCGAGAACGATTCGTATTCCTGTTCATATGGTTGAAACGATTAATAAATTGATTCGTGTCCAACGGCAATTACTGCAGGATTTAGGACGTGAACCAACACCTGAAGAAATTGCAGAAGACATGGATTTAACACCTGAAAAAGTTCGGGAAATCTTAAAAATCGCTCAAGAACCAGTTTCATTAGAAACCCCAATTGGTGAAGAAGATGATTCCCATTTAGGTGATTTTATTGAAGACCAGGAAGCAACTTCACCATCTGACCATGCTGCATATGAAATGTTGAAAGAACAATTAGAAGATGTTTTAGATACATTAACAGACCGTGAAGAAAATGTATTACGTCTTCGCTTTGGCTTGGATGACGGGCGCACTCGTACGTTAGAAGAAGTAGGTAAAGTATTTGGAGTAACCCGTGAAAGAATTCGTCAAATTGAAGCGAAAGCATTACGAAAACTTAGACACCCAAGTAGAAGTAAACGATTAAAAGACTTTTTAGAATAATTATTTTCTAAGGTTTGTCGCTTTTTGCGACAAACCTTTTTATTTATAATAAATTTATACGATGTTGTTTCCTTCAGCAATCTATTTGAGAAAAGCAATCATCTAGCCTTATTTAATGTGTTAACCTTCATAAGGGGGATATTTCCTTCCGCATTTCTAAATGCAACTCCTACCTTGTCATCTATTTTAATGAATTTAAATTTAATTTGCAAATGTCCTTTGCACTAATTTTTAAAATTTTTTATTTTTAATGGTCTGAAATGCGAATTTTTTTATGAACAAATATAAAATCCTCCTAACTAAAAAGACAGCGCATACATTGGTATAGATAATAGTTTTTTCAAACCGGCATCATTGGGTTATTGTGAAGCTATTTTCTATTGTCTATGAGGGAGGGTGATCAATCATGAACTTTGATTTAACGGCAGAACAAAACATGATTCAGAAAACAATTAGAGAATTTTCTGAGGAGGAAGTGGCTAAGGGTGCACTTGAACGAGACAGGTCGAAAACATTTCCGAAAGAAATTTTTCAGAAGCTTGCAGATTTAGGAATGATGGGGCTGCCATTTCCTGAAGAATATGGTGGGGCAGGGGCTGATACCATCAGTTTTGCAATAGTAGTAGAGGAATTAAGTAAAGCTTGTGCATCAACAGGTATTACTTATTCTGCCCATATTTCATTAGGAGGAGCACCAATTCATTTGTTTGGTACAAAAAAACAAAAAGAGGAGTACTTACCTCTCATTTGTTCAGGGCAATCTCTCGGTGCATTTGGGTTAACAGAACCTAATGCAGGTTCTGATGCTAGTGGAACAAAAACAAAAGCAATTGAGCAAGGAGATAGCTTTATTATCAATGGGAATAAATGCTTTATTACAAATGCAAGTTATGCGGAATTTGTCGCATTAACTGCTGTAACCAATTCCGATGGAAAAAAATCGGAAATAAGTGCCATTATTGTTCCGACTAATTCGAAAGGGTTCACTGTTATTGATAATTACGAAAAAATGGGACTTCATGCTTCCAATACAACAGAGCTTGTATTAGAAAATGTTCAAGTTCCAAAAGAAAATTTATTAGGGGAAAGAGGGCAAGGCTTTAAACAATTTTTGCAAACATTAGATGGTGGGAGAATCGGGATTGGTGCGATGGCTGTTGGGATTGCACAAGCAGCATATGAAAAGGCATTAGCATATGCGAAGGGGCGTAAGCAGTTCGGAAAATCTATTTCCTCTTTCCAAGCGATACAATTCAAGCTTGCTGATATGGCAATGAAAATTGAATTAGCAAGAAATATGGTATATAAGGCAGCATGGCTAAAGGACCAAAAGCGACCATTCACAAAGGAAGCTTCGATTTGTAAGCTGTATGCATCAGAAATTTGCATGGAAATAACGTCACAGGCGGTGCAAATTCACGGAGGAAATGGTTATATGCAGGATTATCATGTCGAGCGTTATATGCGTGATGCAAAGCTGCTAGAAATCGGAGAAGGGACATCAGAAGTACAGCGGATGGTGATTGCCAAACAAATTGGCTGCTGATGTTCGTATAAATGGAAAAAGTAGGAATAGAAGTATATCCGATTGAAGTCAGTTTGCGGTAAAAATAGCAGTTTTTATTACATTTTTTGTACAAATTTTGAAATTCCCTATTTTCGTAGTGTTTTCCCCTTCCACTTCTTGTCTTTTTAAAGTAAAATAAGAATTGTTTGTATATACTATTTTCAGAACAATACATACACAAAGGGGAGAAAGACATGAAACGTAATGCACTAGTTCCATACTTTCTTATTATGGTTTTAGGTATCTGCTTAGTAATAGCGCTTCCACTATTTGATAACGGAAGTGGTAATGAAGCGGAAGCTGGTGAAGAAAATGGTGGAGAAACTGTAGCGCAAGCGCCGGAGGATATTTACAATAGTACTTGCTATACTTGCCACGGCAGCAACTATGAAGGTGGAGCAGGTCCATCCTTAAAGGGTGTTGGCGAGCGTTTGTCTGCTGATGAAATTAAAGATGTGTTAGTTAATGGTAGAACAGGAGATATGGGAACAATGCCTCCTGGATTAATACCTGACCAAGCAAATGTTGATGCAATGGTAGAATGGCTAACAACACTTGAATAATTTTCTTTCCTTACGATTGAACAAGAAAATCTGACTTACAATGGTCAGATTTTTTTTGTGTTTGAAATTACCGCTATTTTCTTGTACTTTTATATATAGGATTTTCCTTGGAAAAGAAAGAATGGTGATTGGAAAAAGATGATGAATTTATCAAGAAGACTTACTGCTGTAGCGTCTTATATACCGAAATCGAGTATTCTCGCAGATATTGGCTCAGACCATGCCTATTTACCAATTTATGCGGTTGAAAATGGCTTAGCGAAAGCGGCAATTGCTGGTGAGGTTGCTGATGGCCCATTTTCGGCTGCAAAATCAAGTGTGACAGCTGTTAATTTACAAAATGTAATTGAGGTCAGAAAAGGCGATGGATTAGCTGTAATCCATGATTCTGATCAAATAGAGTGTATTACAATTGCTGGAATGGGTGGGGCATTAATCGCCTCTATTTTATCTGCGGGTAAAGATAAATTAACTTTCGCAAAAAGATTGATTTTACAGCCAAATGTAGCAGCTCATTTTGTTCGCAATTGGTTAGTTGATAATGATTGGGAATTAATCACGGAGCAAATTCTCGAAGAGGACGGTCATATTTACGAAATTTTAGTCGCTGATAGAGGAGAAGGTAAGAAACCGTACGCACAAATGGAGAAGGAATTATTTTTTGGTCCATTTTTATTGAAGGAGAAAAATCCGATTTTTCGGAAAAAGTGGGCACGAGAGAAAAAAGAGTGGGAACGAATTTATAAACAATTAGAAAAAGCAGAGGCAACCGAGGCAATCCGTGAAAAAAAACAAGAATTACTACGAAATATCCAATGGTATAAGGAGGAATTGAGTGATGAAACAACCGAATGGGCATGAAATCATTCAATTATTTGAGACATTTTCTCCAAAGAAGTATGCAATGGAGGACGATAAAATTGGTTTACAAATTGGTAGTTTAAATAAGCCGATTGATAATGTTTTAATTGCACTTGATGTATTAGAGGAAGTAGTAGATGAGGCAATAGCCAATAATGTGCAGCTGATCATTGCCCATCATCCGATTATTTTCCGTCCGCTGAAAACGTTACGCCATGAGGATACATATGGAAAAGTCATTGAAAAATTAATAAAGCACGATATAGCGGTTTATGCAGCCCATACAAATTTAGATGTGGCAAAAGGTGGCGTAAATGATTTACTTGCAGAAAGCTTACAATTAGCACAAGTTGAGGTTTTAGCTCCTACTTATGAGGATCGCGTCAAAAAATTAGTAGTGTATGCTCCAGAAAATGTGGAAGAAGAACTGCGGAAAGCATTAGGGGATGCAGGTGCGGGAGCGATTGGGAATTATCGTCATTGCTCCTTTACAGTTAATGGAACCGGTAGATTTTTACCGGAAAAAGCAGCCAATCCACATATCGGGACAATCGGTCAGCTAGAAGCAGTTCCAGAAGCTAGAATTGAAACGATTTTTCCAGAATCAAAGGAAAAACAAGTACTTACAGCAATGCGAAAGGTGCATCCATACGAAGAACCTGCATTTGATATTTATCCGTTAAATATTAAAGGTGAGCAACTTGGATTAGGAAGAATTGGGTACTTACATGAGGAAATGACATTAGAACAATTTGCGAAATTTGTAAAAGTACGGTTAGATCTTGAAGGTGTTCGTGTCGTTGGCAATTTATCTGATAAGGTGAAAAAGGTTGCTGTTTTAGGTGGAGATGGAAATAAATATTATCATGCTGCATTAAGAAAAGGTGCGGATGTATATGTTACAGGTGATATGTATTACCATACTGCAATTGACGCTAAAATGGATGGTTTAAATATTGTAGACGCTGGCCATAACATTGAAAAAATTATGAAGGTTGGAGCTGCGAAACAGTTAACGAAAATGTGTGAGAAAGCGAAATTTGCTGTAAACATCTTTCCTTCAAAAGTTCATACAGACCCATTTCAATTTATATGGTAAGAAGGCTATTCTCCTATCGTGTGTTGCCATTTAATAAGTTACACGCAGGATGAGTACACTCCGCTATCCTGCTCATCTCGCTATAAGCACATATTAGTGACAAGCGAACTTCTGCACACCTTCGGAAAGCAAGTAATGTGTGGATAATAATTGACAATAGATACCAATAGGAAGCTCTCTTGATGGCTAATGTCGACAAAAAGGACAATTTCTGCAAATTGTCCTTTTTCTCTATGTTATAGTGCTTTTTTTACTTTCGGTAATATTTTCGCTAAAGGTACTTTTTTCTCTCGATTCCATGTAGAATCATCATTTGCATCAAATTGCTCGAGAAATTGAATAACCTCTCTCGTAATTGGTGTTGGTGTAGAAGCACCAGCTGTTACTGCTACTTTTTTTGCATCTTTAATCCATTCGATCGCAATTTCAGAAACATCAGAGATACGATAGGATTTTGTTCCAGCAATCTCTTCTGATACTTGTGCTAAGCGATTAGAATTATTGCTTTTTGGATCCCCCACAACGATTAAAACATCTGCCTCACCAGCTTGTTTCGCTACGGCTTCTTGTCTCACCTGTGTGGCTAAGCAAATTTCATTATGTTTTTCGGCATGCGGGTATTTTATTAAAACAAAATCCATAATATCTTTTACATCCCATTGACTCATAGTCGTTTGGTTTGTAATGATTATTTTGTCGTTATTAATGTTTAATGCCTTTGCGTCATCCATTGTTTCTACTTGATGAACCTTTCCTGGTGCAATCCCTGCAGCTCCTTCAGGCTCTGGATGCCCTTTTTTACCAATATATACAATTTCATAACCTGCAGCTGTTTTTTCAGCAATTAAATCATGTGTCTTCGTAACATCTGGGCATGTTGCATCAAGTGTTACGAGCCCTTTTTCACTTGCGATTTTTCGAACCTCTGGGGAAACTCCATGGGCGGTGAAAATAACGGTTCCACCATCTATCTTCTCTATAATTTCTTTTCTGTTTTTACCATCTAGTGTAATAATTCCTTCTTCTTCAAATGCATCTGTCACATGTTTATTATGAACGATCATACCGAGTATGTAGATCGGTCTTGGTAATGTTTTATCGAGCGCTGCATTACGGGCAATAACCATCGCGTCCACAACACCATAACAATAACCACGGGGAGAAATTTTGATAACATCCATTGATTATCCTCCTACTATTCTCGCTATCTTTTAGTTTATTATAACGAAGAACAGGAAAGAATACAAAGTAAAAAAGCAGTGTAAATTGCACTGCTTGCTAAGAAAAAATTATATATAGAATTTAGGAACGGATGGCAGTTCCCGATATCTTTGTTTTCTATTATTTTGGTTGTTTTCATCGAACGTTGCATTTTCCGTTGAGCTGGATTTCTCTGGATTTGATTTGTATCCCGTCTGTTTTTCATTTAAAACACTTTCTTCGGCTGCTGTTTCGTTTATCGTATTTTCGTCTTCTATTTCCAGTTCTACTTCACTACTATTTTCCAAATCCAGTTCTTCCGATTCCTCTGCTTCTGTATCCGTTACATCGCTATTTTTAAATCCTTGATATAATTTCCATAAGGAGGGCAAATTACGAATCAACGGACCATATTGTTGTACCATTGGTCCAATCTGTTGTGCCGTTCGGAGCACTTGTTGAGTTTGCCCTAAAAAACGGGAGATACTTTCGGGATTTAACATGGAACGAAGCGATGATTGTGTTCCTGTCTGTTGGATACCCGCACCGAATTGAAATGGATTTATCGAACTTTGTATTGGTTGAGTTTGTGACCTTCCGAAAAGTCGAGCTAGAAAGCCTCCGCCACGACCTCTTGCTGGCTGGGCTTGAAATTGGCGTGTTGGATAATACATGAAGTTTTGCTGTCTAGGTACTCTCGGTACTCTCGGTACTCTCGGAGCTCTCGGCATCCCCCAAGGTGAATAGCCTTGATTAGGTCTTTGTGAAAATGGTGGTGGCAACGAAATAACCTCCTTTGTATCGTGCATAAGTGAATCTATACTACAATATGCAAAATTCCCATTTTCGGTCATGGAATAGAAAATTTTCTATAGGTGGAGTTATTCCACTAAATTCTGTATAATACTAAACTGACAACTTAATTTTATGCTTATATAGTAGTAGCCCAAATGGGTTGGACGAATCACAGAAATCAATCCGAGCTTGTATGAGAGGAAAGCGAACGAATTGAATTTGTAATTAATGTTATTTAATGTATATAACTAAGTTAATAATAAATAAGGGAGTTCACTCATAATGAAAGAAACGAAATTTACGAAATTTCCACTAGCGCCATTTCTATTAGGGGCACTAGCAGAAATTGGATTTTATGAGCCAACAGAAATACAAGAAAGAATTATTCCAAAAGCTTTAACAGGTAAAAGTATTGTCGGACAGTCTCAAACAGGAACAGGAAAAACGCATGCTTTTTTACTGCCAATTCTTACGAAAATTGACCCAGAAGTAAACGAAGTACAAGCTGTTATTACGGCACCGACAAGAGAGTTAGCGAATCAAATTTATCACGAAGTGCTTAAACTCACAAAAAATGCTGAAGTAGAACTTTTAACAAAATTATTCGTTGGTGGAACCGATAAAAATCGAACCATTGAAAAATTAAAAACACAGCCACATATTGTTGTTGGTACACCGGGAAGAATATATGATTTAGTAAAGGAAAAGGCACTCTCTATTTATACAGCCAAAATGATGGTTGTTGATGAGGCAGATATGATGTTAGACATGGGCTTTATCGAGGATGTCGACAAAATTGCAGCATCACTACCAGGTGATTTACAAATGTATGTATTTTCTGCAACGATTCCAGAAAATTTAAAGCCATTCTTGAAAAAGTATATGGAAAATCCATTATTTGTACAAGTGGAGCCAGATCAAAAATCTGCGAAAAATATTGAGCATATTTTAATTCCACAACGTCATCGAAACAAAGTCGATTTGTTAATTAATGTACTCCAAGCATATAATCCATACTTAGCTATTTGCTTTACGAATACAAAGCAAAATGCGGACAGCCTTGCGAATAAACTTGCGGAAAAAGGTGTAAAAGTTGGGATTATCCATGGGGATTTGCCTCCAAGAGAGCGTAAAAAAATGATGAACCAAATTAGAAATTTGGAATTTCAGTATATTGTCGCCACAGATCTTGCTTCCCGTGGTATTGATATTGATGGAGTTAGCCATGTAATTCATTACGAGCTGCCAAAGGACTTAAGCTTTTATATACATCGAGCCGGTAGAACTGGTCGTGGGGACTATTCCGGAATTTCCGCCGTTATATATGAAGAAAATGATATAATGACCATTTCCAAGCTAGAAAAAATGGGAATAACCTTTTCGAATAAAGATTTAGTGAATGGTGAATGGGTAGATGTACAGGACAGAAATGAACGAAAAAACCGGAAGAAAAAATTACCAGATTCAAAAGAACGGCCGATTCAAGTGAAAAAGCCTAATAAAGTAAAACCAGGCTATAAAAAGAAAATCAAGAACGAAATAGAAACGATGAAAAAAAGACAGCGGAGAAAAGGGAAGTAATGATTTGTTTTTTCTAAAGAAACGTTGTTAAATTTTGTATTAGAAATTTTTATTATGGAAAAAGAGGGGAAACTTATGTTGAAAATTGGATCACATGTGTCAATGAGTGGAAAAAAAATGCTTCTTGCAGCAAGTGAGGAAGCTGTTTCCTACGGTTCTAGTACATTTATGATTTATACTGGTGCACCACAAAATACTAGAAGGAAAAAAATTGAAGATTTAAATATTGAAGCAGGTCTTGCTCATATGAAGGAAAATGGGATAAAGGAAATCGTCGTACATGCCCCATACATTATTAATATTGGGAATACGACAAATCCTGCCACCTTTGAGTTAGGCGTTAATTTTCTTCAATCGGAAATTGAAAGAACAGAGGCAATCGGTGCAAAACAAATAGTTTTACATCCTGGTGCACATGTAGGTGCTGGTAGTGAAGCGGGAATTGCAAAAATTATCGAAGGATTAAACGAAGTATTAACTAATGATCATGATGTTCAAATTGCATTGGAAACAATGGCTGGTAAAGGATCGGAATGTGGTAGATCATTTGAAGAATTGGCAATGATAATTAATGGCGTGACGAATAATGATAGATTGTCCGTATGTTTTGATACTTGTCATACACATGATGCAGGATATAATATTGTGGAAGATTTCGATGGTGTTTTAAATGAATTTGATAAATTGATTGGTATTGATCGGATAAAGGTTTTACACATTAACGATAGTAAAAATCCACGTGGTGCAAGAAAAGACCGTCATGAAAATATTGGCTTTGGACATATCGGGTTTAAAGCATTAAATTATGTCGTTCATCATCCACAATTGATGAATGTACCAAAAATTTTAGAAACACCATTTGTTGGGGAAGACAAAAATAATAAAAAGCCACCATATCAATATGAAATTCAAATGTTTAGAAATCAAACATTTGATGAAGCTGTTCTAGAAAAGATAATCAATGCATAAATTATGGGGCTGTTTAAGTCAAATAATCGACTTAAGACAGCCCTTTTTAATGTGAAGGAATAACTAAGTAGTTTGGTGAAATAATTGCTTTTGTTATCTATCATTATCTTCTCCTTGCTATAATTTACACGATGCTTGCTTTAGTAAAATAGTTATTTTGTTAGCATGAGGAATAATTGGTTTACCTTTTTTGCTGTATCTGGACCAGCAATTTTGGCAATTTCTTTAATTACTTTTGCTCGATCAGATGAATTAAAAATATTGATATTTCTCCCTCGCAAATAAGCTGCCACTTGTTCTGCCTGCTGACTCGTTACTTGAATATTAAATTGCTTCGCATACTTCAATAACTCTTTCCCAGAAATACTGTTGATTTTCATATTGATGATGTTTTCAAGAAACTTCATTTCATCGCCTCCAAATATAATGTATGAATAAATGAAAAAGATAGTTCCTATGTATTAGAATGGAAAGAGAAGAAACTTTACATATTAACCATTATTAGGTATACTTTCTTGAGTAAATCGTAATCATTCTTAATACCTTATATCTATTCACACATTTTATCTTTGGAAAGGTGAGTTTATGAAAACAAATACACCTGTGATTGAAATAAATCATTTAGATTATCGATACGACTACGATTTTGTCTTAGAAAATATACAGTTAAAAGTAAATAAAGGTGACTTTTTAGCAATTGTTGGACCAAATGGGTCTGGTAAGTCAACGCTATTAAGGCTCATTTTAGGTTTATTAAAAAAACAAGATGGGCAATTACTTCTCTTTGGAGAACAAATAGATACTTTTACTGGGTGGGACAAAATTGGATTTGTTTCGCAAAAAGCAAATTCCTTTAATACTGGATTTCCTGCCACAGTTTATGAAGTTGTGCGGAGCGGATTAACAAAA
This sequence comes from Perspicuibacillus lycopersici, assembly GCF_025660475.1. Classification (GTDB taxonomy): domain Bacteria; phylum Bacillota; class Bacilli; order Bacillales; family Caldibacillaceae; genus Perspicuibacillus; species Perspicuibacillus lycopersici. The sequence goes on along the minus strand of NZ_JAOUSF010000003.1, from coordinate 389,354 downwards.
AAAACGGGTATGTTCCGTTTCTACCCGAAGGATTCAAAGGAAAAAGTTTTAGCTGCATTACGGTCAGTTGATATGGAGGAATATATTGACAGAAATATTGGGGAGCTTTCTGGAGGACAACAGCAAAGAGTATTTATTGCCAGGGCAATAATAAGTAACCCAGAAGTATTAATTTTAGATGAACCTACGGTAGGAGTAGATATTCAGAGAGTAGAGGTTTTCTATCAGCTACTAAATCGTCTCAATAATGAGCGAGGAATGACAATTGTCATTGTAACACATGATATTGGCACAATTACCGATAAGGTTTCCCATATTGCTTTTCTCAATCGATCCATTCATTTTTATGGTACAATAGAAGAAATGAAACGATTGGATAATGAAGTGATGTCCTTTTTTTATGGCCATAATATGCATTTATTAACTAGCAATTATGAGCATGGAGGAGCAAGAGTATGATTGAAAGTTTGTTTCAATTTGAGTTTTTACAAAATGCATTTATTACCGGAATTATCATTGGGATCATTGCTCCATTATTAGGCGTTTTTATTGTAGTTCGAAAGCTAGCATTAATTGCTGATGCCTTAAGTCATGTGACATTGTCAGGAATCGCAGCGAGCCTGTTAATTTCTAAATGGTGGGTGCCATTTGCAGCGGTTAATCCTTTGTATACAGGAATGCTATTTTCGGTGGTCGGGGCGTTATTAATTGAAAAATTACGAACGGTCTATAAACATTATGAAGAATTAGCAATTCCGATTATCATGTCCTTTGGGGTAGGGTTAGGCGTTATTTTTATTTCCTTGGCTAATGGCTTCACAACAGATTTATTTGGTTATTTATTTGGTAGTGTAAGTGCTGTTAGTCGAACGGACTTATATATTGTCATTATTATTAGTGTCATTGTTATTATTACGATTACCGCCATTTATAAGGAATTATTTGTATTATCATTTGATGAGGAACATGGACAATCATTAGGATTACCAGCGAAACTAATTCATTTTATTTTTATTGTTACGGTTGCGTTAGTAATAGCAATTTCCATGAGAATAGTTGGAATTTTATTAGTCTCAGCATTAATGACACTTCCAGTCGCTGCAAGTATTCGATTAGCGAAAAGCTTTAAGCAGGCAATTATTTATTCGATTTTATTTGGTGAGTTATCTGTAATTGGTGGTTTAATTAGTGCCTATTATTTAGATTTAGCTCCAGGTGGTACAATTGTAGTAATTGCTGCGGGAATATTATTAGTCACGATTTTATACAAAAAACTACGATTGAATTTTAAAATTGTAGGATGAGATGAGGTGAAGAGACGTGAATGTTAATGAGGCTATTCAATTATTAAAGGATAAGGGTTATAAGTATACAGGAAAAAGGGTAGATATGTTGGAATTTTTTGCGGATCATGATCGCTATATGACAGCAAAAGAAGTTTTGGAGGGAATGAAAACTACCTATCCAAATTTAAGCTTTGATACGATATATCGAAATTTATCATTGTTTGCAGATCTTGGCATTTTAGAAACAACAGAGCTTTCAGGTGAAAAACATTTCCGTTTCCTCTGTTCCAGAGAACATCACCATCATCATTTTATTTGTTTACATTGCGGGAAAACGAAAGAAATCGATACATGTCCGATGATTAGCTTAGATGGTGAATTAGATGGCTATACAATTTCAGGGCATAAATTTGAAATATACGGGTATTGTAATCAATGTGTACATTAATTAAGTCTAGGTAAAATGAAATTTCTATAAATACCATGAAAAGAGGCAATCGGTTGTGTGAACTGATTGCCTTCTCTTACAAATTCTATTTGGCGAATAGGTTATTTTCGAGTTTGTAGCCAATTTGTTACCCATTGATCAGCTTCTTCCCAAGTATATACACGAATAACATTCTCAGGAATTGGCTTCCGGTTATATGGAGTATCGAATAACAATACAGGAATATTACAAGCTTCCGATATCATTACCGCATTATCATGTTTATCTTCTAAAAACAAATTGACTTGCAATTTTTTTGCTGCATCAATTTTGTCATGGGATCCTATCAATTCAATATGATCATAATGAATTTGATGTTTGTCTAACCATCCTTCTGTTACTCCAAGCATATTGTTTCCTCTAGCACTAATGAAAATTAATTCATGCTCTTTTTCCCATTTGTTGAGAATTTCTTTAGCACCTTCGAATATTGGAGAATCCCGATAGATCGTCGCTTCTGTTTCTTTAAACCATTTAGAAAATTCCTCAGGTGTTGCGTTAACAAAAGGAGTTAATTCATATTCGGTAATATCCTCCATTGTAAGCTGCATATGGAAATCTTTATTTATTTGAGAAATAATCGAAAATGGTGATGTTACTGTTCCATCAATATCAATACCAAAACGTATACCCATAAATACTGTACTCCTTAGATTCTTTAATAATTTGGCTGTTTTCATATGAATTGTTGCTATAGGAAATAAAAAATATAGAATGAACTACTACTGTACAAACCGAATACATGAAGACTCCACAAAAAAGTGAAGTGTTTTAGTCTGCGGCTAATTACAAATAGCAGAAATTTTTTAGTAAATAGCCAAATTTATTTCTTATATGTTTAGTTTACCATATATTACAAATAAAGCGAGGTTCTAGTTTTTGTGTAAATAAAAGGGTATCAAGTTAATCTTTTGTGAGTGTTATCTGGCTATTTTGATTCATACTATGAATGCTCCCTACAAAAGAGAAAGCGAGGGATACCTTTTGGATGATTACAACAAAGAAATTCAGAAGCAAAACGAAAGCCAAACAAGCAATAATTTAGCGGACGAAAACACGTACGAGGAAGAAACTGCTGCTGAATTTGTCGCTCCTGTAGATTATGAATTACGTTCAATGCGAGAAAGTCGAGGCGTACAAGAAACAAATGAAGCAGGAGCAGGCAAGGTTTGGGGTTATATTGGATTGGCACTCGCAATTCTATCCCTATTTACTGCGCCATTACTTTTTGGTATAGCAGGGATAGTACTCGGTTTCATTGCTCGAAATCGAGGGGCATCAGGGCTAGGGAGCTGGGCAATAGGAATTGGAGCATTGTCAGTGGTTATTAGCCTATTTTTAGCACCATTCTTTTGACCCAATAAATCTCATGTAACAAAAAAACAGTCCTGCACCATTTGCAGGACTGTTTCTATTAGGAATTCACCATTTCATTTTGCTTTTCAAAATATTCTTTTGCAACTTGATCAATTTCTTTTTTCAATTCTTCCACCATTATCGCCTCAGGTACTTTTCGAACGATCTTTCCTTTTCGAAAAAGTAAACCTTCTCCACGTGCACCTGCAATACCAATATCTGCTTCCCGTGCTTCACCAGGACCATTTACTGCACAGCCAAGTACTGAAACCTTAATTGGTGCTTTAATGTTTTGAATGTATTCTTCTACTTCATTTGCAATACTGATTAAATCAATTTCGATACGTCCACAGGTCGGGCAGGAAACAAGTGTAGCTGCATTGGAAATGAGTCCAAAGGCTTTTAATAATTCTCGAGCTACTTTTACTTCTTCAACTGGATCGGCACTTAACGAAATCCGTAATGTATTGCCGATGCCCTTACTTAAAATGGCCCCAAGACCAGCTGCACTTTTTACTGTTCCAGCAAATAATGTACCGGATTCAGTGATTCCAAGATGGAGCGGATAATCAAATGCTCTCGATGCTTTTTCGTATGCTTCGATTGCAAGCGGTACGGTAGATGCTTTCATCGAAACGATTATATCATGGAAATCCAAATCTTCTAATATTTTTATATGATGAAGTGCGCTTTCCACCATTCCATCAGCAGTCGGATAACCATATTTTTCTAATATCCGCTTTTCTAACGAACCTGCATTAACACCAATCCGAATTGGGATTCCACGTTCTTTTGCAGCATTAACAACTGCTTCAACTTTTTCTCTTTTTCCGATATTTCCTGGATTAATTCGAATTTTATCTACTCCACCTTCAATTGCCTTTAATGCAAGCCGGTAATCAAAATGAATATCAGCAACAAGTGGAATATTTATTTGTTTTTTTATTTCATGTATTGCATTAGCTGCTCTTTCGTCAGGGACAGCTACACGAACAATTTGGCAACCAGCTTCTTCTAATTGATGAATTTGTGCAACAGTTGCTTCCACATCGTGCGTTTTTGTTGTTGTCATACTTTGGATAAATACTTGATCACTGCCACCTATTGTTAAATTTCCAACACGGACAGGTCGAGTTTTTGTACGATGAGTAATTTCACCCATGTTTGTTCTCTCCCTTATTTTTAAATGTGGGACGAAAATTGTCTACTCGTTTATTTTATCAATGAATGTAGAGAGATATCAAGAGAATAATAAATTTGAAATGTCTATTTAATATTATTTAATAATTATTGAATCCATTCCATTACATTGGTGAGTTGTAAATGTTTGTTGTCACGTAGAAGATTATTTCGGATGGTTTCTATTAAGGCTGTTTTCGAATAGATTGTTGCTTTTTCTAAAATTCGGTGACTCCAATACACTCCGCGCATCCATTCGGGCGAGCGGAGTGTATTGTATTGGAGTCTGCACAGTGCTTCCCTTTAATAAACCTATCTAGTGAAATAATAACGATTTTTAGAAAACAGCTTTATTTAATAATAAAAAAGTATTGGATAGACTGCTATACAATTTATCAAGATAAAGTAGGAAAATATTATTATTCTTGCATTTTCTTATTCCTCACTTGTGCTTGCATAGATCGGAATTTTATAAACCTCTCCTGGTCGGATTTGCTCTGGTGCGATGCCTCCGTTAAGTGAGGTGAAGTCCTTTATCATTTGATCAATGGCAATATTTTTAGGAAAACCCGTTAGTTCCTCGATAATCGATAATACTGTGTCACCTGGTTCAATTCGTACTTCTAAAAAGGCTATGGAACTACTTGCAATGGCATCTTGCTGTGTGGCTTTTGGAAGTGTTCCGACAGTAATATCCATGTAAATCGCATATAGTACGGCTAAAAGTACTAATCCACCAATTACCCTTTTCATCTCTATCATCCACCTACTATTTTTATGATTTTCAACACTATTAGTAATAATATGTATTCTATAAAACTAGCTTTTATACATAAAAATAGTAAATTTAATCTAGTAAATGATGTTTCGGTAGTAAGAAAAAACCCTTCTCGGATGGAGAAGGGTTAGTAGTGTATCGTTACTATTTTATGATAAATCAGATTGCTTCGGGATTTCTTTTATTACTAAGAAGAGCATGATGACCATTACTGCCCAGTTAATCATTCCGCCAAGCGGAACTGTAACCTGTAATGCTTCCATTATCGTGAAAAATAAGGTAGGTAGCGTAATTGCATACGCACTTAGTTTCCATGATTGACCATATGTTAATGTTTCTTTTAAGGAATTTTTAATAATTAAGCCAATTAATGCAAGAATTGTTACCTTTATGAAGGAGCTTGCTGCTTGGAATAAGTAAAACAGGATGAAAATTACGATATTAATAACCGGAATAAAGGAATCAACCGATTGAACTATATCCGCTAATTGGTCCTTTGTAAGCGAATCAAGCTCTAAAAAAGAATAAGTAAATGAATCCGTTTGACCTTCTAAATTAATCGCGACATCGTTCTTTAAAATCGAGAGTGTATTTGCCTCATTAAGTGCATCATTTACTGTAATTGTTCCAGTGCTATCAAAAATAATGGAAAAATCATCCTTTTGTACATGGATTGGTTCGTTACTGTTGGAGACAAGTGTTCCATCTTGAATTTCAAATTCTGGCAGGTCATTCATTAATGTGTTTTCCACTCTATCAATCCCATTGGAAATGATAGTTGCTGTAATAATAAAGATTGGAAGTGTAGCGATTAACGATAAAAAGAATAGATAGCCAATTGTTTTTCCCATCTTTTGATTGCGGAAATTAACCATGTCCTTCGGAGAATAAAGACTTTTATAAAATTGTTTAAATATATTCACACGAACACTCCTTTTTAATTCTAAAAATAGAATTTTCCTATTTCATCCTATTTATTATTACATACAATGGGAAACAATAAAAATACTTTACGGAAGGAAGAATTCTAAGTAATACAATTGTAATATTTTTGTAATCTTAATGTAAAGATAACTCTTAATGTAAAGTATATGTAAATTTCACTGTATTTGTATTTACAATTAATTGTGTTTTATACCATAATTGTGAAGGGTTTTCGCAATTTGAATATACACTAGAGTAGGGGTTGAATGAATGAACGAAATAAATATTCAGCAAATGATATTCGAGTTTTTAGGTGGTTTAGGTATTTTTCTTTTTGGGATAAAAGCAATGGGTGAAGGGCTGCAAAAATCTGCAGGTGATCGATTGCGTGATATTTTAGATAAATTTACAACGAATCCGGTTATGGGTGTACTTGCTGGGATGGTTGTTACGATTCTCATACAAAGTAGTTCAGCAACAACGGTTATAACTGTTGGTCTTGTAAGTGCCGGTTTTATGACACTTAGACAAGCAATTGGGGTAATCATGGGAGCTAATATTGGTACAACAATTACTGCTTTTATTATTGGTATTGATGTAGGAGAATTTGCTTTACCAATATTAGCCCTTGGCTCCTTTCTATTATTTTTCTTTAAAAGCAAAAGAGTACATTATATCGGACAAATTCTATTCGGATTTGGTGCCTTATTCTTTGGATTAGAATTAATGAGCGGTGGAATGAAACCTTTACGAGACTTTGAGTTATTCCACGAATTAACGGTAAGCATGAGTGAAAATCGTTTACTAGGTGTTCTTGTTGGTACTATTTTCACAGTTGTGGTACAAAGTTCGAGTGCTACAATCGGTATATTGCAAAGCTTATTTGCGGATGGTCTATTAGATATTAAAGCAGCATTACCTGTCTTATTTGGAGACAATATAGGTACGACTATTACCGCGATTCTAGCCGCTATTGGCGCATCCGTTGCAGCCAAGCGCGCTGCGTTAAGTCATGTATTATTTAATGTAATAGGAACCATTATATTCCTAATCATTTTAGGACCATTTACGATGTTCATTGAATTTTTACAGGATAGCTTAAACTTAAATGAAAAGATGGTAATTGCATTTGCACATGGAACTTTTAATATTACGAATACTATTATTCAGTTACCGTTTATCGGCTTACTTGCATTAATAGTAACTAAACTTATTCCTGGGGATGATTCCTTTGTGGATACGAAGGCAAAGCAATTAGATCCGATGTTTATTGATCAATCGCCTTCTATTGCTTTAGGTGCAGCAAAGGAAGAAGTAATCCGAATGGGTCAATTGGCAATTAAAGGACTCGAGGAATCAAAAAATTATTTAACGACTAGACAATCGAAACATGCAGAAATGGCATTGAATTTGGAAGATGCGATAAATAATTTGGATAATAAAATTACCGATTATTTAATCAAGCTATCCTCTGCCTCCTTGTTGGATCATGAATCGGAAATGCATTCGATGCTATTAGATACAGTTCGTGATATTGAGCGAATCGGGGATCATTTTGAAAATATTGTGGAACTATCGGAATACCAAATCAATAATAAAGTGAAGCTTTCCGATTTTGCAAAGCAAGATATTGAGGCTATGTTTGAGCTTGCAGTTTCAACTGTTAAAGAAGTAATAGATGCGCTTGATCATAATGATAGTGAAAAAGCAAAATCCGTCATTCGAAAAGAAGCTAAAATAGACCAAATGGAAAGACAGCTTAGAAAACAGCATATTTTACGTACGAATGAAGGAATATGCAGTGCCCAAGCAGGTATTGTTTTTGTAGATTTAGTGATAAATTTAGAAAGAATCGGGGATCATTCTGTTAATATTGCAGAAGCGATATTGGGAATTAAAGAACATCAAGAAACTGTGGTGAAATAATGGGAATTATCGCTTGGCTCATTATAAGTATTTTATTTGTTTTAGCTTTTGTAGGGTTGGTTTATCCAATCCTCCCGAGCTCATTATTTCTTTTATTGAGCTTTGTAGTGTATGGTATATTTTATTCTTTCGGTGATTTTCATTGGACGTTTTGGACTATCCAAATATTCCTGTTTATCCTATTATTTACTACTGATTATTTAGCAAATTTATTTAGTTTAAAAAAATTTGGCGGGTCGAAGGCAGGTATGTGGGGGAGTACATTCGGGTTGCTTATCGGTCCATTCGTTATTCCATTTCTTGGTATAATCATCGGCCCATTTTTAGGAGCCGTTATTGCGGAACTGCTAGTCCATAGAATATCTTTTTCAGATGCAGTAAAAATTGGACTCGGCTCTGTAGTTGGCTTTATTGGCAGTGTCGTTGTCAAAAGTTTAATTATGATCTTTATGATTGTTTATTTTCTTATTGTAGTTCTTTAAAGTTTTCGAGCAACTTTTTATCCTTTAAAAACAGTCCGGATGGTACTTCCATAGGGGCTGTTTTTGTTTGTATGACCCTATAATAAATATACATCATTGTAAATAGGTAAAAATAAATATTTTAAGACATTTTATTTGCTAATGGTTAATGATTTTGCTACTCTTATTTTGAAAGTTTTAGTATGTTTGCTAAAGCTTAAAACAATTTACATATATTTGAAGGAGGAATTAACAATGGCTTTTGAATTACCACAATTGCCTTATGCTTATGATGCACTAGAACCACATATCGACAAGGAAACAATGAACATTCACCATACGAAACATCATAATACGTATGTAACAAATTTAAATAATGCAGTCGCAGGAAATGCTGATTTAGAAAGCAAATCTGTTGAAGATCTTGTTTCTAATTTAGATGCTGTTCCTGAAAACATTCGTACAGCAGTTCGTAATAATGGTGGAGGACATGCTAACCATTCACTATTCTGGCAAATCTTATCTCCAAATGGTGGCGGTGAACCAACTGGTGAATTAGCAGATGCAATCAATGCTAAATTTGGTAGCTTTGCTGGATTCAAAGATGAATTTACAAAAGCGGCTACAGGTCGTTTCGGATCTGGTTGGGCATGGTTAGTAGTCAATAACGGAGAATTAGAAATTACAAGTACACCTAATCAAGATTCTCCATTAATGGAAGGTAAAACACCTGTTTTAGGTCTTGATGTTTGGGAACATGCTTACTACTTAAACTATCAAAACCGTCGTCCAGACTACATTGGTGCATTCTGGAATGTAGTAAACTGGGAAGAAGTTGCAAAAAGATTTTCTGCAGCAAAATAATGGGAATGCTTTGAATAAAGCAACAAAAAAGCAAGAGATGCCTGAATGACTAGGCTATTTCTTGCTTTTTGTTTTTATTTGAATAGTTCATGCTCTCTTTACAAACAATAGAATTTGTAAAGGGGAGTATGTAATGAAGAAAAAAAACCATAAATGGTTTGGAAATGTTGTACTCACGAAGGATTTAGTTTTATTACTATTAATAGGTGGCTTGTATTCCTTAAGTCTTGCTTTATCCAACACATTTGTAAATGTTTTTCTTTGGAAACAAACGGGTGAGTTTTTTCAATTAGGCTTATATAATTTAATGATTGTTGTCATTCAACCATTAACCTTTATATTAAGTGGAAGAATCGCCAAAAAGGTAGATCGAATCATTGTTCTACGAATTGGGGTAGTTTTTCTCTCCATTTATTATATTAGCGTTTTATGGAGTGGGGAAAATGCAGCAAATATTTTATTATTATTAGGTGCTTTACTCGGGATTGGCTACGGATTTTACTGGTTGGCTTACAATGTTTTAACCTTTGAAATAACAGAACCTGAAAATCGAGATTTCTTTAATGGATTTTTAGGAATCCTTAACTCGATTGGAGGAATGGTCGGTCCTATTTTAGCAGGTTTTATCATTTCACATTTCGAAGCGTTTACAGGATATTCGATTATTTTTACTATTTCGCTTTTGTTGTTTGCAGCGGCGAGTATACTTAGTTTTTTTATGAAGCGAAGACCTGCCAGTGGGAATTATTTTTTTATCCGAATTTTAAAGGAACGTAAAAAGGATGGGAATTGGAAAAATATTACAAATGCTAATCTTGTACAAGGCTTAAGAGAGGGAATTTTTGCATTTGTTATCAATGTATATGTGTATATTTCAACCGGTAGTGAAATGGCACTTGGAACCTTTGCCTTCATTAATTCACTTGTCGCATTTATCACCTACTATCTTGCAAGTCGATTTATTAAGAAGCAGCATCGCAAACGAGCGATTCTATTTGGAGGATTACTATTATTTGCCACGGTATTTTTAATCATTTTCCATGTTTCCTATCCACTGTTTTTAATCTATTCAGCAACCATTGCCTTTGCCTATCCGATAATTTTAGTACCTTTCATTTCAACCTCCTATGATGTTATCGGACAAGGATGGAGAGCAGCAGATATGCGCATTGAATATGTGGTGGTAAGAGAGTTATACTTAAATGCAGGTCGAGCAATTTCGATTATCGTCTTTTTAGTCGCAATAACGTTATTCCCTGTAAAAACAGTAATGCCATATTTATTAACAATACTCGGCTCAGGTTATTTACTTATTTATGTATTTGTACGGAATATTAATGTTAAAGGAGTCCAATCGTGATTCCTTTTTTTATGGGAAAATTTGTTATATACTTTTAAAGGAAAAGACTAGCATTTTTAATAGAAATTACTTGAAAAATTATATACAATAGACAAGTATTGAATTAGTTTCGTTTTAAGAGAGGTGAATACGGTTGAAGCATAAGCAAAAACAAAAGAAAAAGAAGAAGAGCCATATTCCATTACGGATGAATATATTATTTTTTGCTGTATTTCTCCTGTTTTCCATATTAATTCTCCGACTCGGCGTTTTGCAAATTGTCCAAGGGGAAGAATATACGAATCAAGTAGAGCAGAAAGATGAAATTTCAGTCGATTATTCCGTTCCACGTGGGGAAATATACGATCGGAATTATCAGAAGGTAGTTTATAACATTCCTCAAAAGGCGATTACGTACACACCGTCAAAAAATCCTCAGCCTGATGATTTACTGGACGTTTCCAAGAAATTAGGTCAAATTATTCAAATGACGGATGCTGATAAAGAAAAAGTGACGGAAAGAGATAAGAAAGATATATGGCTATTAGAAAATAAAAATGGGGATTCCTTAATAACAAAAGAAGAAAAGGAAATGTTAAAGGATAAAAAACTTAGTGATAGTGATATCTATCAAATGAAGCTAGATCGGATAACGGAAGAACAATTGAAAAGTGTTGATATAAATGTCGCAAGTATATATCGGAAGTTATTTAATGCTGTCGCACTAACACCTACTATAGTAAAAAATGCAGATGTAACGGATGAAGAGTTTGCCTATATAAGTGAAAACTTAGCAGACTTACCGGGTGTCAATATTACGACAGATTGGGACCGAAAGAAAACGTATGATACTGCTTTGTCTACTGTGCTTGGTAACTGGAGTCAAGGGCTTCCAGCAGAGCAATTGGAATATTACGAATCCAAAGGATACAATCTTAATGATCGTGTTGGGGTTTCCTATATTGAAGAACTATATGAGGATGTTCTAAGAGGAACGAAATCAAAAGTAAAAACTGTAACAGATAAAAATAATAATGTCGTGGACACAAAAGTGATTTCTGAAGGTCAAAGCGGAAAAGACTTAGTGTTAACAGTTGATATGGATCTCCAAGTAGAGGTTGAAAAAATTATCGAAGAAGAAATTCAAAAAATGAAGGAGTACCCAAACACGGATACACTTGATCGAGCATTTGTCGTAGTAATGAACCCGAAAACAGGGGAAGTTTTAACCTTGGCTGGTAAGCAATATACAGGTAATAAGAAAACACCTTGGTATGACTATGCACATGGAACATTTACGTCTGCCTATGAATCTGGATCAGCTGTGAAAGGTGCAACAGTGTTAACTGGTTATCAAACAGGCGTTATTTCACCTGGAGATCAATTACTGGATGAAGTGTTTAATATTAAAGGGACACAAGTAATTAGTTCTTATAAAGTAATGGGTTGGATCGATGATTTAACAGCATTAGAAAGATCTTCGAACGTTTATATGTGGAAAGTTGCGATTGCAATCATGGATGGACATTATGTATCAGGACAAGCACTTCCACTTAATACAGATAAAATTGATTTAATTCGCTATTATTTTAGTCAATTTGGATTAGGTACAAAAACAGGGATTGGTTTTTCAGAGGAAATTGAAGGGCTAAAAGGTGCAGCAGACGTTAATGCTTTTCAAATTGGTATTGGTCAGCTTGACACGTATACACCACTTCAGCTGGCTCAATATGTTTCAACCATTGCAAATGGTGGCTACCGCATGCAACCATTGCTTGTAAAAGAAATTCGTAATCCTGACGTGAATGACAATGCATTAGGTAGTACGATTATAGAAGAAATGCAACCAAAAGTGTTGAATCGGATTGATATGAAATCGGAGTGGATTGAGCACGTACAAGAAGGATTTTGGCGCGTTACACATGGTTCTCAAGGAACTGCGAGATCATTTTTTGTGAACGAGCCATATGATGCAGCTGGGAAGACTGGTACTGCACAAAGCTATAAAGATGGTAAATCTACGTATAATTTATCATTTGTAGGATATGCGCCATTTGATGATCCAGAAATAGCGATTTCTGTTATTGTACCAAATGCTTATTATGGAAGTAATCAACCATATTCTATTTCGAACGTGATTAGCCAGCGAGTTTTCCGGAAGTACTTTGAACTAAAAGAAAAACGACAAAATAATGACTTAGAAAACGATGAGGCAGAGAATAATACCGAAGAAACAGATACAGAAGAAAATTTACAAGAATAATAAAAAAGCTGATAGGAAACAAAACTGCCCCGTAAATGTTAGGTAAGTGTCTAACATTTACGGGGCAGTTCAAATGAATTCCGTCAGCTTTTTCTTATAGAAAAAATTTATAATAGATGTATACAACGGAACTGGTGAAGAGGATACCGAGGGCAAAGGAACGAACTGTTTGTTTATTCATCTTATTATTTCCCCCTTGGATTATTAGATTCTAATATTGCTATCACTTCCTCAACAGATAAAGCAGATTGTCTCGCAATCTTTTCAATAGGCAAGCCTTGTTGATAAAGTAACTGTACCTGGTTAATGATAATTTGATTAGGTGAAATATATGGGTTTTTTTTATGTACACTATTGTTCGGTATAAGTAGTTCTTCTTCTAATATTTTTAGTCGTCTTTTTATTTGGTATGTTTCTTGAAATAATTGTAAAGATAGCTGCTCCAGTTCATTTTTTATTTCTTTCGTACGGTTTGGTAGAAAAAATGACAGTATAAATAATATAATTCCTACTCCAAAAAGAATAAATAATATACTTTCCACGATTTGCATCACTCCTAATTCATAAGTTTAGCATATTAGACAAAATTCCACTATATTTGACAATTTCAATTCGTAAAATCTCATCACAAAAACTTTCTTTGACGAAATTCGAATACATATTTAATTGTCTTGTTGCATAATTTGTAAAAATAGCACGAACAGACAAATATTTTAATACAAAAAATGACAAATTGCGTTTATTGTTAGAATATTAGATAAATGTTACGATACATATATACATTTTTTTGCTAAATGGTCAATGGACAAGTGTTCATTTTTTATCGTATATTTTTGCTTTTTCTAAACATCCGTTTTCGAGTGGTAGGCTACGTGCTCTGTCTACTCAAGAAAAATTGGCTTTCCTCCAGAAAACCAATAATCCTTAGAAAAAGCCTTCTAATAAAAGTAACGGAATGAATACATGTGAAGTTATCGAATTTTAAACAAATTTAACGAAAGGCGTGAGACCGATGAATAAGCCGATAGGTGTAGTGAATGGAAATAAAGAGCAAGCAAATCTTGGGGATGTAATAAGCATGAATCATTATATATTTGTAAATAATGAGATGAAAACAATAAATATAGGGGAAGAAACCTTTCTGCTAAATCATTTACTGCATATCAATATTTATCCTCAGTGTGTAAAGGAAAACATGTTATTAATTAAATTTGATATTCAAAATTTAGCCAATCACGATGTTCCTATTCGTATTCTCGTGGAAAATTATTTACATGCAGAAACAAATAATTATGCATTTGTTTCCCCTAAAAACGAAGTATTATTTTTGACTGATCGAGAACAATTATATTTAACGTCAGGTATTATTCAGGAAAAATCAATCTATCAATATGGTATTCTAAAAATGAAAACTAGTCTTGCGACAATATGTAATGGTAGCATTCCATTTTGTCCAATTGGAAGCGGAGAGGTTGCAACAGTATACTCATTAGAACAAGTGATCAAGCCAAAAGAAAAGATTCATGCATATACTTGGGTACTATCCTCGAACTCGTTAGTAGAAAGCGATCTACTTAATTGGGATAATCAATTAAAATCTAGACTAGCTTTTTTATAAAAAAGGTGATATTATAGAAAGGTCGTAATTTGTGTAAGACTGGAGGGATCAATATGCGTGTGAACATTACGTTAGCATGTACCGAATGTGGTGAACGTAACTATATTTCAACAAAAAATAAACGTAACAATCCAGATCGTTTAGAATTGAAAAAATATTGTCCTCGTGATAAAAAGACTACTGTACATCGTGAGACAAAGTAAGCAGCAGGATTTTTCCTGCTGTTTTCTTATACTCTTTTTTTGAGGTGATTATGCAGTGAAGGAACAAAAAAATGTGCTTAGACAAACATTGATACATAAGCTGAAACAGCTAGATAGAGCAGAATATGAAATGAAATCAGACGATATTGCTAAAAATTTATTTCAATCCCAGATTTGGAGTAACGCAGCAATGATCGGTATTACTATATCGATATTTCCTGAAGTGGATACATATAATATTATTCAACAAGCCTGGAAGGAAAAAAAGCTTGTTACAGCTGCAAAATGTATTCCTAAGACGAGGGAATTGAATTTTTATCAAATAACGGACTTCCAACAATTAGCAAAAGGCTATTTTGGGTTATATGAGCCGATAACCGAACAGACGAAGCTTGTCCAAGCGGAATCCATTGATACATTAATTATTCCAGGTGTTGCATTTACTCCAACAGGTTTTCGGCTAGGCTTTGGTGGTGGTTATTATGATCGCTATATCCCTACTTTTAAAGGGATTAAGCTAGCTTTAGCCTTTCAAGAGCAATTACTTGCTGATTTACCTGTGGAGGAACATGATCAAAAAGTAGACATGATTATTACTGAAAAGGGAGTATATTATTGCAATGATAAATAACAGTCTTTTATTATTGTTGTTAGCAATTTTCTCCTATATGGCTTATAAAGCAAAGGCGCTGAAGCTCAGTGGCTCGATAGCTGCGATTGTAGTTGGGTTTGCGATTTATTTTGGGTTTGGATTAAAAGGGTTACTTTTATTAGCGATATTTTTTATTACGTCGACATTTTGGTCGAAATGGAAGCAAAAGCAAAAGGAAAATGTTCAATCAATTTTGGAAAAAGATGATATTCGTGATTGGGCACAGGTGGTAGCTAATGGAGGCGTACCGGCAATTATAAGCATCCTCTATTATGTTACTGATGAACCTATTTTTCTAGTGATTTTTGCGGTTTCTATTGCAGCAGCGAATGCCGATACATGGGCTTCGGAAATTGGTATTTTTAGTAAAAGCAATCCCTTTCTTTTCGTGAATTTGAAAAGGGTTTCAAAAGGTACGTCTGGAGCTGTTTCACCTTTAGGAACAGTTGCAGGCTTAATCGGTTCATTGCTAATTGCGATCAGTACTTATGTATTATGGTATAAGGAAATAACCGTTAGTGAGATTGGAATTATTACGTTGTTTGGTTTTCTTAGTATGATTATCGACACAATTTTAGGCAGTACGATTCAACAAAAAAACAGTTGCCCTATTTGTCATCTAGAGACGGAAAAGAAAATACATTGTCATACAAAGACGATACCATCAAATGGAATTGCTTTTTTTAATAATGATATGGTTAATATCGTATCTATTTTACTTACGACAACAATGTCGGTCTTATTTTATTTCATTTAGGAATATTTTATTGGATAAAAATAATAAAGAATCAAAAACTATTTCTAGGAGGAGGATATCCATATGTTATCAAGGTTATTTCGCGTATTATTGATTTCTGCTGGAATAGTAATGATTTATAAGTACCGGTTTAAATTGATGAATAAGGTGCTAGGAAACGAAAAATTAAGAGCATTTGCTGTTCAATTTTCCATGAAAATTCCAGCAATCCGGAATCTATTTATGCAAACAGCATTTCGCTCGTAAACCAGTATTAGTATCAAAGAGAAGACAGGCGACTTTCCTTGCCTGTCTTTTTTCTATCGTCGAATGGAATCCAATGAAACGATCCTCGAAGCAATGAATACATATAAAGGTAAATAATTTTATTCAAACATTAAATACACTTTACTTTTAAAAACAGGTTCCGATATAGTATGGTTAATGTAATATAACTATCGCTTAAAAAGGCGCAGGAAATAAAAAGATTGTATTTGGAAAGTAGGGAAGCTGTTGGGATTAAGAGAAGATTACTTATATTGGCGTTTTACTTACTTTTTTATCGTAGAAAAAAAGTATCGCATTCTTAACATATCCCCTGATCATCAAGAAATTTGGTTGGAAAATACGAAAAATAAAAAATATCCAGTGATACGATTAAAACGAATGGATATTGATTGGAGCAATTGGTTACAAAGAGATTTAGAGCGTACAAATGTAAATGGCGAAAAAATTAGGAAAGCACTATATAAACGGAGTTTAGAAATTGTAAATATATATATTTCTTCCTTTCCTCCAGTGGATTCATATGAGCAGCTATTACGGGAGCAATACGATACGAAAAAAATAATCCTTCAAACGTTTTTGGTGGAAGGATCGAATATTGAGCAAACATTAAAACCAATTAACAATAAATTTGGTGAACAAATTATCCATGAGATAAAGGAGCATTATGATCCTTTAGAAGTGGAACAATGGAAAAGTCATGCATTAAATTTTGCTGTCCATGAAGCAAAAAAAGAAAAACAGCTTTTTCAGTCTGGAAAGCCATTTTTCACGTATGCATTATTAGTTGTTCAATGTGTCATTTTTCTTCTATTGGAAATTAGTGGTGGAAGTACGAATCCATATGTATTATTACAATTTGGTGCAAAGTATAATCCGTTGATTTTGGAAGGAGAGTGGTGGCGATTTTTCACACCGATGTTTCTTCATATCGGATTCCTGCATTTATTCATGAATAGTCTTGCACTTTATTATTTAGGTACTGCAGTGGAAAGAATTTTTGGTAATTGGCGATTCTTACTTATTTATTTTTTTGCAGGCTTTTCTGGATCGCTCGGAAGTTTTCTCTTTAGCCCAAATCTTTCCGCAGGTGCAAGCGGAGCGATATTTGGCTGTTTCGGAGCATTGTTATTTTTTGGTCTTGTTCATCCAAAAGTATTCCAACGAACATTAGGGATAAATATTTTAGTCGTGCTTGCACTTAATTTACTATTTGGTTTCTCCGTATCTTCAGTAGATAATGCTGGACATATTGGTGGATTGATAGGAGGCTTTTTAGCGGCTGGATTCATACAGCTACCAAAAAACCGCAGGCTCGGCCAACAAAGCTTGTTTCTCCTCCTAGCCATTCTTATCGTAGGTGCTAGTTTATGGCTAGGTTTTTATTAATGGTTGTTTTTTATAGGAATGTTGTTATTTCATGAAACCCACTCCTACGGGAAAAATAAAGTGTATTAAGTTTGTGGGCTGTGAAAATATGCGGCGATTGTTACGATAATCGTCTGATC
This sequence comes from Perspicuibacillus lycopersici, assembly GCF_025660475.1. Classification (GTDB taxonomy): domain Bacteria; phylum Bacillota; class Bacilli; order Bacillales; family Caldibacillaceae; genus Perspicuibacillus; species Perspicuibacillus lycopersici. The sequence goes on along the minus strand of NZ_JAOUSF010000003.1, from coordinate 371,489 downwards.
TATTTTACTCGTTGTTGGAAATCAGTTGCTTCAATAGAATACTTTCCCCTGTATCTGTTTCAAAAACAACATATAAATGCTGGTGATTTTTTGCTAATAAAATTACTGGGATGGTGCTATTTAATGGAGATAAAATAGTGCCATCGCTTTTTTTTATGCCGAGGAAATAGTTTTTATATAAACCTTCCCATAATTGTCCGATAATTTTATTGGATTGCTCCTTTGTTAACGATGGGAGCGGTTTTTCATTGTAGTTAGGTAATTCTGATAATGGGATGATATGATAGTGCTCCAAATTTAATTGATGCACTTCAGCGGCAGATTGTAATGTAAGCTGAATTACTTCAGTTTCCGCTTTATTTAATACTTCCATCCAACCAATATCCTCTTCTGTTGCTGGTGTTTGAAAAGCTAAAAGCGACGCCACAGAGGAATGAACGATATACAGAAAATCGGAAGACATTGTTTGGGCACTATACAATTGATTTTCCTTATGTATTTCGCTGTGGTGAAAGGTAACCGCACGCAATAAGCGATTATTCTTTAAATTGAGTGGAAATTCATTTTGAATGCTTTCTGTTTTTTCCTCCCATTTCCCCATTTTTCCAATAAGCCTACCGTTTGCAAATATAAGTGAAATATCTTGACGCATGTATACCGGATTTTCCAATCGAGATAAAGTATTTACTTGAACTTGATAATGCTTTTCTTGAGAAATAGGTTCCGAAATTTTTGTTTTTGCATCCAAATAGGAGATTTCGGGGTCGGAAGGAAAGTACGTGATACTTTCTACCACCTTGTTGTTACTAATTGCGCCCCAATAAATGGAGGCAAAAATGGTACAAATAGCAAAAAGTATAATATGAAAAATTTTCAATTGCTTACACCTCAAATTCATCTGTCATTATGAACAGTAGAGATTGTTACAGAATGGAGATTAATTTTCTTCTTCGTACGATAAGTAATCATCAGCTCACAAGTTCGCTGTGTTTCCTTTCTCTCATTGCGAAGGGCACCAGTTTGTCCGTCGCTACCCGCTCGCCTTCGCTTTTCTGTTCATATATATGTTTTTGTCCTTTTTTTATGATAAGAAAGAATTTTGCTATTAATTGGAATTTTGTTGTTTTCGTTGGTAAGGTATGAATCTGAATGTGCTTGTCTATGATGGTAGTATTATTTTTGCAGGAAAAAGATGGTAGGTGGATACTAACGTGGGTGTAGATAAAGAGAAAATTTCCGTGTCAAAAAGTCTTGTTGAAAATGTTGATAAATTAGAAGGAATGCTAGGAATTGGAAAAAGCTTTGATGTAATAAAATTAGATTTAAATTATGCGGATCGAGACATGGCGATCTTTTTTATCGATGGATTTATAAAAGATGATTTATTTCTTCAAATAATGAAATTTCTAGCAAACTTAAAACGAGAAGAATTAGATCTCCAGCCGCTTGAAAAATTACTTCGTAGGTATTTGCCATATGTAGAGCTGGAGGCGACGGATGATTTAAATAAAGTGGCTGATATGGTCCTTGCAGGACCAACAGCATTAGTGATTGATGGGATTGACAAGGTCATCTTAATTGATGCAAGAACCTATCCGTCCCGAGGTCCAGAAGAACCGGATATTGAAAGAGTGGTTAGAGGTTCACGTGATGGTTTTGTAGAAACTTTAGTATTTAATACGGCATTAACAAGACGGCGTATCCGCGATCGCTCGTTACGAATGGTATATACACAAGTGGGAAGACGTTCAAAAACCGATGTCGTTATTTGTTATTTAGAAGACATTGCAGATCAAAATTTAGTAAAGGATATAAAAGCTTCACTAGATAAAATAGATACCGATGGAATACCAATGGCTGAAAAAACGATTGAAGAATTTATTTCTGGTCAGCATTGGAATCCATATCCAACGGTTCGCTATACGGAAAGACCGGATACTGCTGCTGCTCATTTATATGAAGGACATATCTGTATTATTGTCGATGGCTCACCAAGTGTGATAATTACGCCAACTACATTTTGGCATCATCTCCAGCATGCAGAAGAGTATCGAAACAAACCCATTGTAGGTGCCTATTTACGTTTGGTTCGCTATCTAGCTGTCTGGGCATCGATTTTTCTATTACCTTTATGGTACTTATTTGCGGTGCAACCAAATTTATTACCGAAAAGTCTTGCTTTTATTGGCCCAAATGATGATGGTCAAGTTCCATTATATTTACAATTTCTTTTAATAGAAATTGGTATTGATATGCTACGAATGGCCGCCATTCACACCCCTACCTCACTTGCAACAGCATTAGGGTTAGTTGCTGCTTTGATGATTGGTCAAGTAGCGGTAGAGGTTGGTTTATTTTCTAATGAGGTTATTTTATATTTAGCAGTTGCGGCAATTGGTACATTTTCTACTCCGAGCTATGAGCTTAGCTTAGCTAACCGAATATTTCGCTTGCTTTTATTGACGGCAACTGCGATATTTCATATTTATGGATTTGTTATCGGAACCGTTTTATGGGTTCTCCTTCTAGTGAATATGAAATCGTATAATATTCCATATTTATGGCCATTTATTCCGTTCAATTTGCGAGCATTTCTTGATGTACTCGTTCGTGCACCAATTCCTTTAAAACGACAACGACCGAAAATATTAAATCCACAGGATCCAGATAAATAATAAATATTGCGGGTCGATAAAATACTATCATGTTGAAGTGTATTAGTGAATAAAATGCACACTGTGTTCTTAACCGCAGTTAAAGTGTATTTAATCTTGTAAAACACCGCTACTATTGTTGAAAGCCTTTTACAATAAATTTTATAAATGATATTTTTATGAAACTACCAACCCACCATTCTGTTGGTAGTTCTTTTTTTGGAAAATATTGATAAAAATTATCGATGCGTTTCGCGTGAGAATGTTGTATAATTATCTCGTGAAAAAGGTGTGTGAAAACATGAGAACAATCTATGATGTTCAGCAATTATTAAAATCATTTGGTACAATTATTTATATCGGAGATAGACTAGCTGATTTAGAACTAATGGAATCTGAGGTAAGGGAATTATACCGATCCCAGCTTATGGAAGTGAAGGATTATCAAATGGCATTATTGTTGTTAAGGCAAGAAATACAAAAAGAAAAAGACAAACGAAAGAATAGGGGATTGCGCACATGAAAAATTTAATTTTCGCAGTTGATTTAGGTGGAACAACAAATAAATTGGCTATTTTAACTGACAGTGGAGATTTTGTACATAAATGGGAAATTCCGACGGATATCAGTGAGAATGGGAAATATATCGTTGAAAATATTGGAAAAGCATTTTCCCAAAAAATACAAGAATTAAAATTAACGAGAGAACAATTTTGTGGTGTTGGTATGGGCGCACCTGGCCCGGTAGTTCCTGGTGGGATAATTTCGAAAGCGGTTAATTTAGGTTGGGAAAACTTTCCACTAAAAACGAAATTAGAGGAAGAATTACAACTCCCAGCATTTGTCGGTAATGATGCCAATTGTGCAGCATTAGGGGAAATGTGGAAGGGTGCAGGAAAAGGATTAGATAATCTTGTATGTGTTACGCTTGGCACTGGTGTCGGCGGCGGGGTTATCACGAATGGAAATATTGTCGAAGGTGCAAATGGTGGTGCAGGTGAAATTGGACATATCTCTGTTCAACTAGAAAATGGTTTCCAATGTAATTGTGGAAAACGTGGTTGCTTAGAAACGGTTGCTTCTGCAACAGGGATTGTTCGATTAGCAATGGAGGAAATGAAAAATACAGAAAATTCCCCCTTAAAAGATTTATATTTACAAAACGGTGCTGTTACATCAAAAGATGTATTTGATTATGCTGCGAAGGAAGATGCAATTGCATTAAAGGTTGTAGATAAATTAGCATTCTATATTGGGTATGCAATTGGAACATTAAGTACAGTATTAAATCCAAATGCAGTTGTCATTGGAGGCGGAGTATCTAAAGCAGGAAATGCCTTGATAGAGCCAGTGGAAAAATACTATGAAAAATTTGCTTTCCCACCTTCAAGTGCAGATACGAAAATAATTTTAGCAACATTAGGAAATGATGCAGGGGTAATCGGCGCGGGATGGCTAGTAAAGAAAAATATTTTAGAGGATAACTAATTTCTTTTTCAAAATAAATTAAGTAAGTAGCTATTAGGAGTTTTTTCCTATTAATGGAAAAGCTCCTTCTATTTTTGTTTTTCTTATTGGAAATAAATTTGAAAAAAAGCTTAATTATTGAAACATTTTTCTAATGAAAATCGTCAATATAAGAGTAGAAAAAATTGTTTAGATTTTCTCGTATACTAGTAAAATATCCATAGGTCATTTGTAATGATTTTATGAACGGGTATTTTTGGAAACATGATGTTCAAATGTCATTAGGAGGATATGTAATGAAGCGATTAATAGAGTCAAAATATACGATTATCTTTTTAGCAATATTTCTTTTATGGATAAAAACGTATATTTCCTATAAAACAGCTTTTGATATTACAATTGAAAATAAGCTGCAGGAATTTATATTATTTATCAATCCAATCAGTTTCCTGTTGATTGTGTTTGGTTTATCCATGTTTATTAAAGAGAAAAATAGAAATCGATTTATTATTATTACATACTTTTTAGTTTCGGCTATTTTATATGTAAATGTTGTATTTTTCCGTTATTTTAATGATTTTATTACTTTACCGGTGTTGTTCCAAACGAGCAATTACGGGCAATTGGATAGCAGCGCCATTGCTGAAATGTATGTAACAGATATTTTTTATTTTATCGATTTTATTATATTACTAGTTGTCATGTATTTCTTAAGAAAGAAGCAATCGTCTAAACAGGATTCCACTAATTCTACTGTGTTTACAAAGCTTGAAAGACGTATCTTTTATATTATTACCGCAGGAATCGTTTTTATAAACCTCGGATTAGCTGAAATGGAACGACCAGAGCTTTTGACACGAACATTTGAACGAGAGCTGCTAGTGAAAAATATTGGTCCATACAATTACACGGTGTATGATCTATATTTACAATCGAAAACCTCGGCACAAAAAGTATTTGCCAATGGGGATGATTTAATCGAAATCGAAAATTATCTTCGTTCCAACGCAAATGACTCCAATACTAGTGATATGTTTGGAATTGCAAAAGGAAAAAATGTAATTGTCATTTCTTTAGAATCGACACAAAATTTTGTTATTAATTCAAAAGTCAATGGGGAAGAAATTACGCCATTTTTAAATGATTTTATAAAAGAAAGCTATTATTTTGATAATTTCTACCATCAAACAGGGCAAGGAAAAACATCAGATTCAGAGTTTATTATTGATAATTCCTTTTATGGATTAGGTAGAGGAGCAGTTTTCTTTACACATTCTGAAAATGAATATAATGCATTACCAGAAATTTTATCACATAATAATTATTATACTGCTTCATTACATGCTAATAATAAAACATTCTGGAATAGAGAACTGATGTATCATTCTTTAGGATATGATCGATTTTATAATTTAGAGGATTACGAAGTAACGGGTGAAAACTCTATCGGCTGGGGATTAGGAGATATTTCATTCTTTGAACAATCGATTGATCATCTAAAGAATATGCCAACACCATATTATGCTAAATTTATTACGTTAACTAATCATCATCCATTCGAATTGGACGAAGAAGATCGATTGATTGAACCATATAATTCTTCAAGTAATACATTGAATAATTATTTTACAACGGTTCGCTATGAGGATGAGGCGATAAAATTATTTATTGAGCAGCTGAAGGAAGAAGGGCTATATGATAATTCCATCATTATTATGTATGGGGATCATTATGGAATATCCGAAAATCATAATGATGCGATGGAACAATATTTAGGCAAAGAAATCACACCTTTCGAGGAAGCTCAATTACAAAAAGTTCCATTTATCGTACACATACCTGGTCAAGAGGGTAAAACAATTTCTTCCGTTAGTGGTCAAATTGATGTGAAGCCGACAATATTAGGACTATTAGGGATAGAGGCAAAAGATGATCTTCATTTTGGCCATGATCTATTTGCTGAGGAGCAACCGAACTTTGTCATTTTCCGAGATGGTCGGTTTGTTACCGATAAATATATTTATGCAGATCAAATTTGTTATGACAAGTCCACTGGAGAAGCAACTGATATTAGTCTTTGTAGTCCTTTTATAGAGAAGGCTAGAAATGAATTAAATTATTCCGATAGCATTATTTATGGAGATTTATTACGCTTTTACAAATCAGAACAAGTAAATGGCGAGGAATCCGATAAATAAGTCGGAAAGCTTCTTTTATTAATAGATTTATAGATACTGCGAAAACCAGTAAAGATAAAATTCTTTACTGGTTTTTTTGTTCACGTTTGTAAATAATGAAACCGGATTCGGATGAGTACAGGCAAGATAAAACATTTTTCTCATATATTATGTTATATAGGCATTAACCTATCTGTATAGTTGTATTCTAAAGAAATGGTATTCGTTATGGAGCCCAGAAAAATTATATAAATTACAGAGCAAATGGAATACACGTAGGTTCCATGAAATAGCGGAATGTATTCAGATTATCGGACTATTTGAGATTCTAATTAATACGAAAATGGCTTTCAGGATAAACGAGTGGATTAGGAGGAAATTTATGAGAGTTCGAGTAAGAAAAGGAGATTCCTTTTGGACGTATAGCCAAATATTTCAAATTCCATTAGTTTTAATAGAAGACTCTAATCCAGGTGTAACACCAACATCCTTACAAATTGGCCAAGAAATTAATATCCCGGGTTATATAGCAGAAAATTATTCGGTAAAAGAAAATGATACATTATGGATGATTGCACAAAGTAGAAATCTTCCGTTAGAGGCGTTGTTGATTATGAATCCGAGCATCGCCCCCAATCTTTTGTCTATTAATCAGCAAATTGTCATACCTGTTCGCATAGTCGAACGAATAGTAAATGGGAACATGGATTATGATTTTCAACAGCTGGAGAATGATATCCAGCAGTTGGTAGACCTTTATCCATTTTTACAATTAAACATTGTTGGCAATAGTGTACTAGGAAAACCACTATACGAAATAGAATTAGGAAGAGGGGAGGGGGTAATACATGTTAATGGTTCCTTTCATGCAAATGAATGGATTACGACACCTGTAATCATGCAATTTATTAATGATTATGGACTTTCTTTAGTAAATGGAACACCAATTCGCGGTGTTTTTTCGCTACCACTATATAATAAACATACATTATCCATTGTCCCGATGGTAAATCCAGATGGAGTCGATCTTGTCCTGAATGGACCACCAGAAGAAAGAAAAGCAGAAGTGCTCGCAATTAATAATGGTAGTGATGATTTTTCTGCATGGAAGGCAAATATTCGTGGCGTGGATTTAAATAATCAATACCCAGCTAACTGGGAAATTGAAAAAGAGCGAAAAGAGCCGAAGAGTCCAGCGCCAAGAGACTTTCCTGGTGATGCACCACTGACAGAACCAGAGGCGATTGCAATGGCAGCACTTGCACAAAAGAAGCAATTTGAAAGTGTATTAGCACTTCATACACAGGGAAGGGAATTTTATTGGGGATATGAAGGATTAGAGCCGCCTGAATCTACCGCTTTAGCTAGTGAATTTGCAAGGGTAAGCGGCTACTTACCTGTTCAATATATAGATAGTCATGCTGGCTATAAAGATTGGTTTATTTATATATATCAGCGTCCTGGTTTTACATTTGAGTTAGGTACCGGAGTAAATCCTTTACCGATAGAACAATTTCCAGCGATTTACGAAGAAATGCTCGGGGTTTTTCTCGTAGCTTTATATTTATAAGGAAATTAAGACATCAAAAAAATTTATTGTACACGATTTCTTTTACTTCCATTTTTATTAATAAGTGCTATTATTGATAGATGTTAAAAAGAAAAAGCCTATTTTGGCTTTTTCTTTTGCTCTATTTTATTGAAAATGCAATACAGGAGAACGAAAAGTTTCGTATTATTCTAGTTATTTAACAAAAGCTAATAAATATTGAAATAAATGAAACATTTTTGTAATTTAACCGTCTAATATATATATACAAAAAATGAGGGAGAGGTAATGGATCAATGAGAAATACAAGATTATGGATGACGTTGTGTATTTTTATCATCCTATTAACTGGTTGTCAAACTGGCCAATTAGAAGAGAAGCAGCGATCCATTACCCTACATGGCAGCAGACCAGAGGTGGCAAACAATCTCCAAAAGAGTCCAGCGATGGAAAATAGCACGACATTTATGCCACTAGAAGTAGATCAACAGTCGTTTCGTTTTATTATTGGCTGGTTAAATAATGAAGAAATTCTATTATATGAATCTATTGATGGAAAGTCTGTTGTCTCATCTTATAATGTAAAAACTGGAGAAAAGCTGGAGCGCTTATCTCTAGCACAGTCAATCATTACTGCAGAAATAAGTCCAGCCAAGGAGCAATTATTAATTCATACTGCACCTAGTGCTTACGAGGCGCAAATAAATATTTATCAATTAGATACGTGGGAAAGTATTTACGAAACAACGATCGAATCAGCGGAAATTTCTTACGAGTGGAATGGGAATGATGAATCAAAGCTTATCGTAACTGCCTTTTATCAAGATTGGTCTTTTGCTACATTCCTTTTGAATACAGATGAAAAGGAAATGCAACAAATGCAATTCCCGCAACCATTTATTCTCTGGCTAAATGATACAGATTTCGTATATTTAAATTGGGATACTGATAGTCCAAGTACGACAGCTCCTGTTGTAAGAAAAGGGGATAGAGAAGAAGAATTATTTCCTAATAAACAATTTTACCACTTATTCAGCTGGAAAAATGTAATGATGACTATTAGTGTAAGTGAAGAAGATGAGGATTCAGCTGAATTTCAATTTCTTGATAGTGAACTTCACCCACTATACACTTTCGAAATTCCTCATTTACGGAAATATTCTGGCTGGCAAATCCCTTATTTCGATTGGGTTCCAACAGAAACTACCTTTATGGTAATTGAACCAAATACGAGTGGACTATCTGATGAATATGCAGGAGGATTCCGATTAGTAGCGAGAAATATAGCTAATGAACAATCAGAGGTGATTATGGAATCGATTGATAATGCACCTTTAAGTTGCTCACCTGACGGGAAATATTGTTTAGTTGGTTATCAATTGGAGCAAATCGTACTAGTTCATGATAAAGAAATGAAGGAATTTCTCCTTTTTAAGTAAGTATTAATAACAAAGAGACAGCTACTATTTTTAAGTAGCTGTCTCTTTGTTTATGCCTCTGGAAACCCTTGAAATATGATCGTCATTACCGTAAAGAATCCAAAAACACCAACTGTTGCAATGGATAAAACTAATCCGAGGAAATTTTTATTTTTTAAGCAAGAAACTATAGCAAATAAAGCCAAAATCGTAATTAAGCCAGTGATAATAACAGTACCCATTATTATGCCCCCTTGTATGTAGTCAATTTACACATTTACCTTAAGTATTAGAAAATTCATCCCATTATTATTTTAGCGGTTTTTCTAATATTTGTCGAGTGTTTGTCATCTATACGAGGGGAACTCCTTTGTCATTTTTGCATATGATTTGTTAATTTTATTATCTTCTGTAAAATATAATTTATAAAAAATTAGGAGTGAGAAGTATGAAATGGGAACAAATTCCCTTAGGTAGGGTGCAAACGAATTGTTATTGTTTATCCATTGATTCAAAATGCATTATCATTGATCCAGGTGCAGAAGGGGAGAAGCTTGCACAGATCCTTCAAGAAAAAGGCTTACGACCTATCGCAATTCTTTTAACACATGGACATTTTGATCATATCGGGGCAGTAGATTTTTTGCGCGAGAAATATAGCATACCAGTATATATTCATAAAAAGGAAAGAGACTGGCTATCAAATTCCTCATTGAATGCATCGACTTTCTTTTTCCCAGATGAACCAATGCAAATAAAACCAGCAGACTTTGAAATATCTGGTGCTGGAAAATTAACGATTGACGAGTTTTCCTTCACAATATTTGAAACTCCTGGTCATTCACCAGGAAGTGTTTCCTATTATGTAGAAGCTGTGCAATTTATTGTTTCAGGAGATGCTTTATTTTATGGGGGAATTGGTAGAACAGATTTACCTGGGGGAAATCAGCAGCAATTACTCTCCACTATTAAAGAAACATTATTCGCTTTACCAGAAGAAACAATTGTTTTACCAGGACATGGTCCAAAAACAACCATTGCTAGAGAAAAGCAAAGTAATCCATTTTTGAGAGCGTAATTTACAAAGGCAGTTTTTGTATAGATTATTACTTATTCTAAAAAGACCGCAGATTGAATACATAGTAGGTAATGAGCACCGGATAAGGCGAAGCAACGCGAAGAAAGCGAGCGTTTGTCAACAGCCTGAGAGGCTCGATAATTCGAGCCTCATGCAACAATATCTCTCTTTTGAAAAGAATAAAAAGTAATAATCATAAATAATAAATAGTATACGACCATTACAGTAAAGGAAAATCCAACAGTCATTCCATTGACCGTATCGTCATAGGTATAAATGGTTAAATCTAAGTTAGGAAAAATTAAATATTTAAACCATTCGTATCGGTCAAGTAACATGGTGAAAATACCTGATAAAGTGGAGCTAATAAATAATACAAATATCCCGACACCTACAGCTAATGCTTGATTTTTAAATAGTGTGGACAGCATAAAAGATATCGTATTAATCAAAATTAAGCCAGGTAAATAATAGATGAACGTTTGAATGAATTGTCCACCTTCCGTTGTTGTTTTTACGGCATCAGAGAACAAGCCACCAGTAACAATTTCCTTATGAAAACCACCCGTTCCAAAGAAGATGCTACCAATTATAAACCCAAAAGCAACTAGTCCGATAAGCAATAGAAGAGAATAAAGATTTACTGCAAAGTATTTGGATAATAATATTTTCCAGCGTTTATACGGACGAATTAACAGTTGCTTAATCGTTCCATCACCAAATTCCGCAGATATATTTTGACTTACGACAATAACACTAAATAAGGTAACAAAGGATGTAATGCCAAGCACAACGGTATTTAAAAAATTCCAAACGGATGGCTGCTCCTCTGTAGCAGTACTACTGCCATCTGCTGCTACTTCAGTCATTGCTCCGCCAATCACATGGAATAGTTTATCGTAAGCAAATGCCCCAATGAAAAGGAAAACAACTAGTAAGATAAGGTATACATAGGAAGATTTTCTTGCAAATATTTTAATCCATTCATTTTTAATTAATTTTATCATTTTATTTCACCGCCATTTCTTCTTGCTGATTCGTAATTTCTATAAATCGATCCTCTAATGTTTTTCTTGTTACGGTAATTTCGGAAATAGCAATTTCGTTTTTTACAAGGTGCGCATTAATTTTTGCAATTTCCTCATACGGGAGCATTAGCATAATACTCTGTTCACTTTTTTTCACAACATTGGAAATGGAAAGGTTCTTTAATAATTTTATTGCTGTTTCTGAACTATTTACGGTAAATATAACTTCTCTTAGTTGTTCTTGTTCCACATCATTGCCCTCATGAATAGAAGCAGAGTGGATTAGCTTTCCTTTTTCGATTATGACATAACGATCACACATTAATTCGATTTCTGAAAGCAAATGGCTGGATATTAACACAGCAATTCCTTGGTCCGCAAGTGTACGAAGATGCTGACGGAACTCTCGAATGCCTTGAGGATCCAAACCATTCGTAGGCTCATCTAATATAATTATGGAAGGGTTATGTAATAAGGCTTGAGCAACACCTAGTCTTTGTCTCATTCCAAGGGAATAAGTTTTCACCTTCTGATGAATTGCGTTTTCTAAATCAACTAATTTAACAATCTCATCAATTCTTTCCTGAGAGATTGGAGATAGAGACATGCGGGCATAATGTTTTAAATTTTGGTACCCGGTCATGTATTTATAAAATTCAGGATTTTCTACGATTGCTCCAAGTTTATTCATTGCCTCTGAAAAATTGCTATCAATGTCAGTGCCATCGATAAAAACTTTACCACCAGTTCGATTGATTAAGCTTACAATCATTCGAATAATTGTTGTTTTACCAGCACCATTTGGACCAAGTAAGCCAAAAATTTCTCCCTTTTGAATTTGAAAGCTAACCCCGTCAACAATCAGTTTATTGCCAATTCGTTTGCTTAATGCTTGTACCTCTAATGCACTATTTGCCATGGTATCCCTACTTTCTCTTAACTTCTCTTCTAGTAGTACGAAAAACGAATAAAAAAGTTTCATATAAAGTAAAGACGACAACCGAAAATGGTACGGTCGTCGTCTGATAAACTCTATTTCGCTTTATTAATGGCTAACGCCAGGAGTCATATGGAATGTTGTATAGTAGGTGAAACCTACGAAAAAGATGGTTAAATATGCACCAAAAATATACATATACATTCTTTCTGATAAACGTAAATAGCCAAGTAATAAGAAAAATCCTGTTTGCGCTAAAAATAACAATGCTAAAACATTTAATTCCTCTCCACCCACAAAAAACATGACACTAAAAATAGCTGTCCAAAAGGATAAGACTCGAAACATCCGATCCACTATGTATTACCCCCTTTGTTGATTTGAAATACATCTACCATCATTATAATAATAGTATATACAAATGTAAACATTTCCATCAATTAATTCGAAATATTTAGGTGATATGCACAGGAAAGGCACCCGTCCATCATATTTTGGACGTTTGTTAAAATAAATGGATTATCAAATAACGCTTCCACAAGCCCCTTTAAAAATGCAATATGTAGGTCGCAGGTAATGTCTTTCTGCTGGCTAGCGACTTCTTTAAATGGACAGTTAAATATTTGAAAGAATAGCTTGTGATTATCTTCCTTAATATAAATATCTGGATTTAAACCAAGCATAGAAGAACTTGTTTTTAGCAGCTCCACTTTTTGGTTAAAGCTAAGCTGGTCTTTATTGATATTACGTTTTACTAACAGGTTTCCCATAATTTCCAAGCCGTAGCGTTTTCCAGTTTCATATAATGCATTGGACGCAGCTGGACCTAAACAGACCATCGTTTCAAGCGCGATTTTTGCTAATAAACGATAATCGCGAAATGGGAAGTTTAGTTCAACTACTTCATCAGATAGGCGATACAGTCGACTAGGTCTTCCACCTTTACCAGTTTTTTGATTTTCACTACGGAGCATCCCGACATCCTCTAATTTTGATAAATGTAGTCGGGCAACATTTGGATGGATATGAAATTCCTCTGCTATGTCTTGTACGGATACATTACGATGGTTATTGCTTACATATTGATAAATTGAATATCTAGTAGGATCAGCTAATACATTTGTAATTTTTAATGTTAGTTCTTGTTCCACTATATTCACCTCGTTTACCTGTTTTACTATATTATAGTACGAGAAGGAGTATAAATGTTGATATGTAGGGGATTGTTGGAATTTGTTCACATTTTCACAAACTTACAGTGACCTATCAACCAATGATTAAAAAAATTATCGGAGGAGAAGGAGTTTATCTATATGCGTCGAATATTTAATATATAGAAGTAGAGCATAAAGGAGTGTGGTTTATGTAGTGTCTTCCACTATTGAAAACATGGCTGAAACAATAATAAAGCAGGCAGTAGTCTCCCGTGCAACAGATATTCATATCCTCCCTAAGGCAGAACATTCCCAAGTTCTTTTTCGTCTAACCTATAAACTTATTCCAAAAATTAATTTAACACTAGAAGAATCTGAGCGATTAATTTCTTATTTAAAATTCCAAGCTTCGATGGATATTGGAGAAAAGCGAAGACCACAAAATGGATCGTTTTCCATAGAAGTAGATAAGCAAATAATTGGTTTGCGCTTATCCACATTACCATCTACGTATTCCGAAAGCTTAGTAATCCGTATTTTACCGCAGGAAGATTATATTCCGTTTCACCGCCTATCGCTATTTCCTAAATCTACTAGAATATTATTATCGATGATTAAGTTTTCCCATGGATTAATTATATTTACTGGACCGACCGGGTCTGGGAAAACTACCACCTTATATTCGTTACTGCAACATTCCACCAAATTTCATGGCCGAAATGTGATTACATTAGAGGATCCAGTAGAAAAGAGTAGCGAAGATCTACTACAAGTCCAAGTGAATGAAAAGGCAGGTATTACGTACAGTACAGGCTTAAAAGCAATTTTACGACATGACCCTGATATCATTATGGTTGGAGAAATCCGTGATAGTGAAACCGCAAAGATTGCAGTGCGGGCTTCGTTGACAGGACATTTAGTATTAACGACAATGCATACGAGAAATGCGAAGGGGGCATTATATCGTCTTATGGAATTTGGTGTGAATTGGAGTGAAATGGAGCAAACACTTGTAGCTATCACCGCCCAACGACTAGTAGAGGTACTCTGTCCGTATTGTTTATCGGAGGACTGTCCTATTTATTGTTCTCATCATAAGGAAAATCGGGCAGCTGTTTATGAAATTTTATATGGAAGTGCGCTTCAAGAGGCATTAATGGAATTAAAAGGATATACGATGCAGAGGAAATATCCAACGTTAAAGCAAGTAATATCGAAAGGAATAGCACTTGGTTTTATTAAAGAAACAGAATATGAAAGATGGGTGTTAGATAGTGCGCAAGAGACGTTGGAGTATACATGAGCAGGCATTATTGTTTCAACGACTCGGCTTGCTATTACAACAAGGTTATACATTGAGTGAAGCGATTGACTTCATGATTATTCAGTTGGATAAGGAGAAAAGTTCTGCTTTAACAACTGGTGTGGAACAGCTTAAGACAGGAGAACGCTTCTATAAAGTACTATCCAATCTTAAATTCCATCCGACAGCGGTAAGCTTCGTTTATTATGGAGAGGAAAATGGTCAACTTGCATTTTCTTTAAAAACTACAGGGGAGCTTTTACAAAAACGAGAAAATGACGAAGGAAGGTTAAAAAATTTATTAGCTTATCCATTGTTTTTGTTAATGTTTACCGCGGTTCTATTTTTCGTCATTCAATGGAAACTGCTTCCCCAATTTCTTCAATTGTACAATTCTTTTCAAACGGAACCTAGCATGTTCATTCGCTTCATGGTTTGGCAGAGAAATCATCCAGTGCTCATCCTCCTTGTATTGTTGGTGATCACTGCTATTTACCTTGTCTCCTTTACTATTTTTAAAGAAAAAAAATCCCCATATGAACTTCAGTGCCTTTTTGCAAAAATACCAATGTTTGGTCCAATCTATCGGTTATGGCATACGTATTATATCTCCTTTCAAATTAGTCAATTATTGACCAATGGAATTTCATTACATGATGCATTGAAGTTTATAAGTAAAGACCCGAAGAAAAAGTATTTATACGAAGCTATTAATCAAATTAATGCAGATTTATTAAATGGAGAATCACTCTATTCAGCAGTTAAAAGAATCCCATTATGGCAAAAAGAATTAGCGATTGTTGTTTTACATGGACAATTAAGTGGAAAGCTCGATATCGAGTTAAAGACATATAGTGAAATTTGCTTTCAACAGTTTTCTGAGCGGATTGAGAAGCTGATTAACATTATCCAACCGTTAATTTTTACATTACTAGCTGTTTGGCTAATCGTTTTATACATGTCTATCATGATGCCATCGTTTCAAATGATTAACAAAATATAGCAAGGAAATGGAGGAAACTCATGAAGAAAGGAAAGAAGAAAAATAATAAAAGATTCATATTAATGGAGATGAAAGATAGTAAAGTTGCACATGTTGCTATCAAAAAAATAAAGGAGCAAGCTGCGTTCACATTAATAGAAATGATGATTGTATTATTCGTCATTTCCATTTTATTATTGATTACTATTCCAAATGTTACATCCCAGCATGCAAGCATTAGCGAAAAAGGCTGCGAAGGATTGATTAATATGGTACAAGGTGAAGTTCAAGCCTATTGGATTGACCATAGTAAAAAGCCCGAATCAATAACAGATCTTACCGATGGTGATTATTTAAAAGAAGCTCCCATTTGTCCAGATGGAACAAAAATCATTATTGACGAAGATGGAAATGCTGTGAAAGAAACAGAAAGTTAATCGAAATGGATAAGAAAAAATTTCCTACGGAAATGGGCTACACCTTACTTGAGGTGTTAGTAGTCTTTTCCATCGTTATTTTCTTTTTGTCGATTTTGCCACCTTTATTTATCTCTTTACAAAATACAATCGGACGTGAGCATTTTTTTGGCCAATTGGAAGAAGATTTGTATTTTGCCCAAAGCTATGCCATGAGTAAAAGAACAACGGTAGCCTTTCAATATCGAGCGAGCAATCGAATGTATGATGTAACGGAAATTGGGGGTTCAATCCTCATTCGGCGTACACTTCCAGAAAACGTAGAAATTTACCGCGGAGACATGAATAGCTTTTATTTTAAAAGGGATGGAAACATAAGTAAATTCGGCAGTCTATATATAAAAATTGAGGGGAAGATCTATCGATTAACCTTCAGTATTGGAAGGGGGAGATTTGAAATTTTTGAGGAATAAAGTGCAATTAAATAGACAAGCGGGGAGTATTTATTTAGAAATGTTACTTTCCCTTTTTGTTTGGCTAACTATCCTTTGCTCACTTATTCCAGCATTCTTTCATTTAACGATAAGCAGAAAAGCATTACTTTTAGAAAATGAGGCAAATCATATTTTGACTACTCAAATTGCAAAATGGTATTTAAAAGAGCCTTTGGATACTGTAATAGAGGGAGAGGGTACGATAAAGTTTTTCGTTGAAATTGAAAGGGAGATGGAGGAGATAAGAGGAATATGCGTCCGCTATCAAGGATGGATAAAGAAAGAAAAAAGGATTTGTCGCACCATTGCGGAAAAATGAACATGGATATACATTTTTAGAATTAATCCTCTCCCTGTTTTTATTTACACTCATTACAATGTTCATTGCAACTACAACACCAATGCTACGTTACCATTCATATACTAGTGAAATTCGAGAACAAATGGAATGGGATAATTTCATTCAACAAGCAAAAAGAGAAATACGTAATAGTGATCGTTTATATCTTTCGTCGGGTCGTTTGTTTTTATATGCTGGACAAAAGGTTATTAAATATGAAAAATACGGGAATTTATTAAGAAGGCAGGTGGATGGAGAAGGTCATGAAGTGTTACTGTACAATACGTACGCCGTTCAATTTAAAGCACTCCAAAAAGCGATTAAAATTTCGATTGAACGAGACAATGCAAAAACATATTCGGCAATTATTTATTTGCCGAAATATAAAACGAAGGAATTTTCGGAATGAGGATGGCTACTTGTTGCCATTCTCACTTTTCATCCTACTATTATTTTCCATCATAATTTTACAATCCGTTAGCAAATATGAAGTGGAAAAACAATATTTTGAGAATTCGAAGACAATGGATCAATTAGAATCCCTTCTATATACTGGCATCCACCAATTTGAAAAAATAGCAGACTATCCATTAATGAAAGAAGAAGTATTTACGTTTGATGTTGGAGTTGTATCGTATAAAGTGATGGAGGAGTCAGAGCAACAAGTAACCGTACAATTTCAATGTAACACATGGAATGAAGGAGAATACTTGGTGCAAATTATTTGGAATCCCATTCATCAGGAAATTATCGCTTGGCAGGAGCTATAAATTATCGTATATAGTAAAAATGAAAAATTTTTGGTGTGCTACGGTTAAATTCATAAAAAAGCGGAAAATCTATTAGTAAAGCCTAGTTTTCTAACTTTACTTATAGAAAGGATGCTTTTACCTATGAAAACAAACGAATATGTGAAGTTTATAACGCAAACGGTAGTCGAGCATTTTGATAAGCCGAAGGAAGAACGTAAACAACTAAAATATGAAAAAAAACAACTGCAGGAACCACGTGTCTATAAATATTTCGGCATCATGCCATATGCTGTGAAAGAAGCTTTTAAAATGATGAAGCATAAAAAACGGAAATAAAAAGGTTGAAAAGTTAAGTTGCTTTTCAACCTTTTTTTATCGGCATTCGATTGGACGGTTTATAAAGAGAGGTTGGCGCTAATGTCGCAATCTCTCGTTGCTTTGCTAAATAAAATATCCCCCCATTAATAATCGAAACGGTAATTTTAGGTTCATATTGTTCCTGTAATGCTTCTTTTTCGCTGTAATAGCTCTCTGGCTTTTCCTCCATATCTTCATAAAAGTGATTAAGTAATTTTTCGTCCTCTTGCCATCGTTTACGAGCTTCGTCTGCCCAAGAATGATCATCCTTTTCAATATCATTCGTTATATATTGCTCAATACGACGCAGCCCACTTTGCGGCTTAATTAATGGGGATAGTGTAAAGCAAAAATCTGGAATTTTTGCGACTAATTGATTTTGAAAGCTATTTAATTGGTCTTGAAAATTTTCTGCCATTGCCCCATTAATTAAATTTAAGCCTATGGACCGAAAGGAGTCCTTCTTGCGATCACAGCAATAGCTAATTTTCATATTGATACAGAGCCATGGGATTAATGGTATATTCGACGATATGGATGCATGTTGATCCTCAAATAATCGAATAAACCCCCCGAGTCTTTTTGAAATTGCAAAAATTTGATGGAGGCGAGGGGACCCAAAATGAATCAACTCTCCTTTAATTTCCTTTGCTTTCTCGTAATCCGTTATTAATGTAAGCTTTTGTGGATTCGGAACACCACCGGTCTTTTCGACATAATGCCAATAGAACGGACGATTCATTAATGCCTTGTCCATATCGATTGTTAATTGAACCGATAAATATTGACCAGGGTGGTTTTCAATTTCACAATCATTGGCAGTGAAAAATTGGTTAAGAAAGGAGTGAATCTCCTGCTGCTTCACGATAATCATTCTCCTTTACTGATTGAGCAAATTCAATCATCGATGATAGATTTTCCATTTTAATTCGCATTTCCCCTTCGGACATGGAGTGCCCAAAAATATCGATTAAGTGATCTTCCATTTTACCAAAATCCAACTTCGTTAAAATATCATCGAGCTCGCCAATCACTCGTTCGAATAAGTCAATTTTTTCATAAAGCAGTTTCAATATATGCTCTTCTACTGTGTTCTTTGTTGCGAAATTATAGATGTGAACATCCTTTTCCTGTCCTAGTCGGTGCACCCGTCCAATTCTTTGCTCTAGACGCATCGGATTCCATGGTAAATCAAAATTAATAATATGATTACAAAATTGGAGGTTGATACCCTCACCACCAGCTTCGGTTGCAATGAATACTTGGGCATGATTTTGGAATAATTCCTTCATCCAATCCTTTTTCCCGCGTTTAAAGCCGCCTCGGAACGGAACAGATGTAATCCCGTGCTGCTTTAAAAACCATTGTAAATACAGTTGGGTTGCACGATATTCCGTAAAAATAATTACTTTATCATTTATCGATTGAATTAATTCAACTGCTTTTTTTGCTTTGGAATTAACCGTAATATTATTTACTTTCTCCATTACCTTTTCAACAAACTGTTCAAACAGTGGAGAGGATTCTTCTTTCTTTTCTAGCATATTTTTAATGGTGTAATAAACTGCCTCTCGACTACTACAAGCTTCGCGTTGCAATGTAAGTAGAGCAAATGAATTACTTAAGAAGGATTCGCTATTAGTATGATAGGAGGTGAATAGGTCATACAATGCTCGTTCCTCTGGTGTAAAATCAATTAATACTGTTTCTACTTTGCGTTTTGTCCATTCAATCTTTGTATCTTGTCTTCTATTTCGGATCATAACTTTGTTTACTAATTCTTTTAAATGAAGATCATTCAGTTTATCCTTATCCTTCTTATATGCATCTAAAAAGTCCTCGTATCTTCCGAGGTGACCCGGTTTGAGTAAGGATACTAAGTTAAAGATTTCCTCAATTTTATTTTGAATTGGAGTTGCAGTTAAAAGTAAACAAAATTTCTTTTTTAAATTTTGTACAAACTCATAGTTTTTTGTTTTATGATTTTTTAGTTTATGTGCTTCATCAATAATAATAAAATCATAGCTTTGTTCGAGAATAGCCTCCTTATGTGGACTCTTTTTTGCAGTATCTAGGGAGGAAACAACAACATCGATACTTTCCCAGCTATATGATTTTTTGTAGGCAATTGCGGGAATATGGAATTTACTATTTAACTCCATCACCCATTGCGATACGAGAGATGCAGGGACAAGAATAAGTACCTTTTTAACAAGTCCACGAATCATATATTCTTTTAAAATTAATCCTGCTTCAATCGTTTTTCCTAAACCTACCTCATCGGCTAAAATTGCTTTCCCATTCATATTTTCAATAACTTGTTGTGCAGCATCAAGTTGGTGTGGCAGTGGCTTTAGCTGGGGCAAAAATTTAGGTGCCTGCAAACCTTCAAATTCCGGAATCAAAAGATGTTTTTCCACTTCGATCGCGAGATTATATAATTGTCTATTTGACCATGGTCCATCGTCTTCCAATCTTTTTAAAAAAGGCTCTTGCCACGATGTATCGAAATGGATGGAAACACTCATAAAAACATCTCCTTTATCACGAAGAAATGGTTGCTAAAATTACCTATTAGATGATACGATGAGGTTATTGTAATAATTATAAAAATAGTGATTTTTAAGACTTGATTACAATCGTAAAATTAGTATGACCATTTTTTAGAAAAATATGTAGCGGATGATGACTTGGGGAGAGACTACCTATGTAGCGCCGAAGGAGCAAGCATTAATGTGAATCTCTCAGGCAAAAAGACTCATGTCGGACGCAACTCTGGAGAGCGCTCATATATCGGGCCACCAAAGGGGAAATCTTTTAAATACATTGGACATTATCCAAAGAATAAGAAGAATCGTTTATTCCTCGGTTTCCTATGTATTTTTAAGAAAACTTTCAGGTTACAGGACAGAGAACTCATTTGCAAAGATGAGTCTTTCTGTCCTTTTTTATGCTTGTCAGCCATATGTTAAAAGGTTTTATTGAAAGGGCTACTTTTTAAAGACTCGTTGTTTTTCATGTGATTAGAAATATTGTATTCGGTCTAGGGACTACTCCTAAATCAACCGAATGACTAAAAAAGGCCTTGTAAAATTAATTGTTTCACACAAGCAAAAAATCGAACAGAATAGGAAACTTATTGCGATTATCTAGAAAGGGGAGCTTGCGATGACAGATTTAAAACGAACGCCATTATTTGATACGTACAAAGAGTGGGGTGCCAAAACAGTTGATTTTGGTGGCTGGGAATTGCCAGTACAATTCTCGAGCATTAAAGAAGAACATGAAGCCGTTCGAACGAAAGCAGGACTATTTGATGTATCCCACATGGGAGAAATCATGGTATCAGGTACGAATGCAGAAAACTATCTACAAAAAATGCTGACAAATGATGTATCAAAAATCAAAATTGGTAGAGCACAGTATACGATTATGTGCTATGAGGATGGTGGTACCGTCGATGATCTGCTGGTGTATCGATTAGAGGAAAATTCATACCTACTTGTCGTAAATGCTTCCAATACAGATAAAGATTTTGCCTGGTTAAAGCAGCATCAAATGGAAGAAGTAACGATTGAAAATGTTTCTCCACAATATGCACAACTAGCAATCCAAGGTCCATTAGCACAAACAATTTTACAAAAAATAGCAAACAATACAGATCTTTCAGAAATCTCCTTTTTCAGCTTTCAAACAGATGTACAATTAGGAAAAGTTTCTGCCCTCGTTTCTCGTACTGGATATACCGGGGAGGATGGTTTTGAAATTTATTTACAAGCAGCAGATGCCCCATATTTATGGAATGAAATACTTGCAGCTGGAAAAAATGAAGGAATTTTACCTTGTGGATTAGGTGCAAGAGATACACTTCGCTTTGAAGCAGGGCTACCATTATATGGTCAAGAACTATCTCGTGAGATTACTCCAATCGAAGCTGGAGTAAGCTTTGCAGTAAAAAGTAATAAGCCTTCCTTTTTCTTAGGGAAAGATATTTTGCAGGACCAAAAGGAAAACGGACCTACTCGAAAACTTGTCGGTATTGAAATGATTGATAGAGGTATTCCGCGACATGGCTATAAAGTATTCAAGGATGGCGAAGAAATTGGGTTTGTCACCTCTGGTACTCAATCACCAACCTACAAGAAAAATATTGGTCATGCATTATTACAAGCTTCCTTCACGGAACTAGGTACGGAAATATTCGTAGAAATTCGTGGCAAACATTTAAAAGGAAAAGTAGTTGCTACTCCTTTTTATAAAAAAAATAAATAAAAAAAAGCAAAATATATGGATATGGGAAAGCGGGGAATTAAAATGACGTTTCGTTATTTACCAATGACAGAGCAAGATAAGAAGGAAATGCTCGATGCCATCGGAGTTACATCTGTGGAGGAGCTCTTTTCAGATATTCCAGAAAGTGTTCGTTTTAATGGACGTTTACAAATTAAAGAAGCCAAATCTGAAACGGCACTATTAAAGGAACTAACTAATTTAGCAAAGAAAAACGCGGATGTTAAATCATATACTAGTTTTCTAGGTGCAGGGGTGTATGATCATTATATTCCATCGATCGTAGATGCTGTTTTATCTAGATCTGAATTTTATACAGCATATACACCATATCAGCCAGAAATATCGCAAGGGGAGCTACAAGCAATCTTTGAATTCCAATCCATGATTTGTGAATTAACAGGAATGGATGTCGCTAACTCTTCCATGTATGACGGCGGAACAGCTCTTGCAGAGGCAGGATTGTTAGCTGCAGCACAAACCAAAAGAAAAAAAGTGTTAATCTCAGAAACCGTCCATCCAGAATATAAACAAGTTGTTGACACATATGGAAAGGGTCAAGGAATTGAAGTAATCCAAATCCCACATAAAAATGGGATGACAGACATTACCGCTTTAACAGAAATGATGGATGATTCGATTGCTGCTGTTATTGTGCAATATCCAAATTTCTTTGGGCAAATTGAATCATTAAAAGAGTTGGAACCGATAATTCACGAGCATAAATCATTATTTATTGTTTCAAGTAATCCGGTTGCATTAGGGATATTAACACCTCCAGGAGCACTTGGTGCAGATATTGTAACCGGTGATGCACAGCCATTTGGTATTCCCCAATCCTTCGGAGGACCACATTGTGGATTCTTTGCCGTTACAAATAAATTAATGAGAAAAATTCCTGGTAGATTAGTAGGACAAACATCGGATGAGGATGGGAAACGAGGATTTGTTTTAACCTTACAAGCACGGGAACAACATATCCGCCGTGATAAGGCTACCTCTAATATTTGTTCCAATCAGGCATTAAATGCACTAGCTGCAAGTGTTGCCATGACCGCGTTAGGGAAACAAGGGATTAAGGAAATGGCAATTGCCAATATTCAAAAAGCGAATTATGCGAAACAATTACTGAAGCAAAAGGGTTTCGAAATTGTATTTGATGGCCCATCATTTAATGAATTTGTAGTAAAAACTAAGCAACCAATGAAAGAAATTGCTAATCATTTATTAGAGCAAGGGATCATAGCTGGTTTTGATTTACAACGTGTGTATCCGGAACTAAACAACCATATGCTAGTTTGTGTTACGGAAATACGTACAAAAGAAGAAATTGATCAATTTGTTGAAGAAATGGGGGCTTATCATGCATAATCAAGAATTGCCACTTATTTTTGAAATTAGTAAAGAAGGAAGAATTGGCTATTCCCTACCAGAAAAAGATGTACCAGAGGTAGAATTAGCGGAGCTTATTCCTAGTGAATATATTCGTACGGAAGATGCAGCATTGCCAGAGGTTTCAGAGCTAGATATTATGCGCCATTACACTGCATTATCGAAAAGAAATCATGGCGTTGATTCGGGATTTTATCCGCTAGGATCATGTACAATGAAATACAATCCAAAAGTTAATGAAGTTGTTGCACGGATTCCAGGGTTTGCCCATATACATCCCCTTCAAGATGAACGTACCATTCAAGGATCAATGGAGCTTATGTATGATTTGCAACAGCAATTAAAAGAAATAACCGGTATGGATGAGGTAACCCTACAGCCTGCTGCCGGAGCACATGGAGAGTGGACCGGATTAATGATGATCCGTGCGTACCATGAGGCGAACGGAGATACATTACGGACGAAAGTAATAATCCCAGATTCTGCACATGGAACAAACCCAGCATCAGCATCTGTTGCAGGATTTGAAACAATTACTGTAAAATCAAATGAATTTGGTCTAGTAGATATTGATGATTTGAAGAAAGTGGTTGGTCCAGATACCGCTGCATTAATGTTAACAAATCCAAATACATTAGGGCTATTTGAAGAGAACATAGTGGAGATGGCAGAAATCGTCCATGCAGCCGGTGGGAAGCTGTACTATGACGGTGCAAATTTAAACGCAGTTTTATCAAAAGCTCGACCAGGAGATATGGGCTTTGATGTTGTTCATTTAAACCTACACAAAACATTTACAGGTCCACACGGCGGTGGTGGCCCAGGTAGCGGTCCAGTTGGTGTGAAAAAGGACTTACTGCCATTTTTACCTACACCAGTACTGACAAAAACGGACAATGGCTATACATTTGATTACAACCGTCCCCAATCAATTGGTAGAGTTAAACCGTTCTATGGGAATTTTGGTATAAATGTTCGTGCATATACGTATATTCGTACGATGGGTCCAGATGGATTAAAGCAAGTTACCGAAAATGCAGTATTAAATGCAAACTATATGATGAGAAGACTTGCACCATTCTATGATTTACCATATGATCGCCATTGTAAGCATGAGTTTGTTATTAGTGGTAGAAGACAAAAGAAATTAGGGGTTCGTACGCTTGATATTGCGAAAAGACTGTTAGATTTTGGATTCCATCCACCTACAATCTACTTCCCATTAAATGTAGAGGAATGTATGATGATTGAACCAACTGAAACGGAATCGAAAGAGACATTAGATTCCTTTATCAATGTGATGATTCAAATTGCAAAAGAAGCAGAAGAAACACCTGAAGTGGTACAAGAGGCACCACATACAACTGTTATTAAAAGGTTAGATGAAACGCAGGCAGCTCGTAAGCCGATTCTGCGCTACCAAAAAGCATAAATACGAATAAACAAAAAAGGAAGAGGGGCAACGTAAAAATTGTAGCCCCTCTTCTCTTTTTGAAAAGTCCATTCGATTATTTTGTTTTTATTTTACCAGTCCATTTTTTAAATCCACCTTTTAATTGGTAGATCTGTTTATATCCTTTACGGTATAACATTTGTGCTGCCCTACCACTTCTAGTATTGTTTTGGCAATACAAATATACAGGCTTATCTGGACGAATTTCCTTTAATCTCATTTTCATTTGAGTTAACGGAATATTTCTAGCACCTAAAATATGTCCTGCATCAAATTCGTTCGGTTCTCTTACATCAATTAATTGGGCTTTACGATACCCTTCGATAAATTCTTCTTGTGTTAATGTTTTAACAACTTTCTTTTGATAGAAGTAATTGAATAAAGTATAAGCAATAACTGCTACGATTACGACTAGTAATATATACATAGATGGTTCCCCTTTCCACAAACATGTGCATTATTATTATATAAATGAAATTGGAAAAGCGCAAAGGAAAATGATAGGGAATGATATATTTCTTCATCATTTTTCATAAGGTTATTCATATTTGTAGAATTTTGTCGATTTTTATCGAAGCATTTCTTTTTTTTATAAATAAATTATTTGTTAAAATGGTACATGTGTTTCTTTTAATTCCTCTTATTCTATTCCCTTACAAACCTAATAAACTTCGTCAATTTTAGACAAATTTCTCTTTTTAGTACAAATTTCCCTTGACAATTTTCTAGTTATATGCAGAAAAACACAATATATAGATTTAATATTATTTTTACATACTACATATTGAATTAATAGTTTCTGTAGAGTAAAATATTTTTAGCGCAACTAGACAACCATGATAGATTGGTTGAAAAGTTAGTAGAGAAAAGGAGATGGGTAAATGACCATTGTTGTAAAAGAAAAAATGAATATTGACATGAATCGTTTGAATGAATCCATTCGATTATTTCCTCAAGTACATCCCATCACAGAGGATATGCATATAACCTTTAAAGGTGTATCAAGACTTGTAATGTTAGATAGATATTCCTTTAAAGATACAGAGAAAATGACATTAACCAATGGCGATTTTGTCGTATTAACGATAAAAGAGGATCCGAAATTTCCTGCAAGAGGCCTAGGGTATATTGAGAATATTGATTGGGATACAAAAAAAGCCACTGTACTTGTAGAAGAGGAGTATCGTGGAGCGTTAGATAATCCAGAAGAAGTGGAAAGCGGAAAAATTATACGTTCGTTAGATGTGATTGAAAAACCGCTGGAAATTTATTATGAACAAATTGCGAAACGGAATGCCACCGGACTTGCGAAAGTGGAGACAACAATTGAGAAACAGCAGGAAGCATTTGAAAAATTCTATTATGAGCTAGTAAACTTGAATTTTGTTCCTGCGGGCCGTGTGCTTTACGGGGCAGGTTCTGAAACCGAAGTTACCTTCTTCAATTGTTATGTAATGCCTTTTGTTCAAGACTCTCGTGAAGGAATTTCCGAGCATCGGAAACAAGTAATGGAAATTATGAGTCGTGGCGGAGGAGTTGGAACTAATGGTTCCACATTACGACCTCGCAATACTCTTGCAAGAGGTGTCAATGGTAAATCAAGTGGCTCCGTATCTTGGTTAGACGATATTGCAAAGCTGACTCATCTTGTAGAACAAGGTGGATCAAGACGCGGTATAGTTATTAGTGGTGCCCGTCTATAAATACCTCGTGAATTGCTGGAAAATCTTAAATCATGTAAATGAAAAAATGGACATGAGACATGCAAATGAACTACAGCATAACTTGAAAAAGTAGGTGCGAATGTTTGAAAATCATTGGCATGAAAAAGACAATCAGCAGCCAAGCTCCTACGTTCCAAAGGAATAGGGAGAAGGTTCAACGACCATCGAAAGCACGTATAATACGGAAGCGAGTAGAGTAGGAATCAAGTGATTCCGAAGCGCGAGGACACTCGAGTGTAGAGTGTGAGATATGGTCTGAGCTCTAAGGAGACTTAGAGAGTTGATGTAACGAGTCAACGAAACGAACTGGCTCAAATGATAATGTTATCCATTACACATCCAGATATTGTAGAATTCATTATTTCTAAAATGCAAAACCCAAGAATTCTTCGATTCTTACTAGAAAATTCTAAAGATGAACAAATCATCCGATTAGCAAATGAAAAGTTAAAATTTACTCCATTGACAGAACAAGAAAAAACAATGTATCAAGGAATTGTAAATTTCAAGCATATTCCAGGATTTGGCGGCTTTACAGATAAAATTATTAAAGATGCAGAAGCAAAACTTCAGGATGGCGGAACATATGACGTTCATAATAAAGAGTTTTTAACAGGTGCGAATATTTCTGTTTGTTTAACAAAGGAATTCATGGAAGCTGTAGAAAATGATGATTATTTTGAATTGAAATTCCCTGCTATTGAAAGCTATACTCCTGAGGAAATGAAAGAATACAATGAGAAATGGCATGAAGTTGGCGATGTTCGTGAATGGGAAAAAATGGGTTATAAAGTACGTACATACCGTAGTGTACGTGCGAAAGAGCTTTGGAACTTAATCAATATTTGTGCAACTTATTCTGCAGAACCTGGTATTTTCTTTATCGATAATGCAAATGACATGACAAATGCTCGGAGCTATGGCCAAAAGGTAGTAGCAACAAATCCGTGTGGTGAATAGTTTGCCTCACGTAAAAAATTGCGGGATAAAGCGGGGATGCTGAGATGCAAATCCGAACCGAAGGCTAGAGGTAACACTTTAGTCAGGGGCAACGCATAGCAAGTGAAACTGTGGATAAAACAGAATATAATCTTGCCACGAGACCGCAACATTACAATATTTGTAATGAAAAGATATGCTGAACTTACAGGAAGCAAACTGTAAGAACTAAAGGATAAAAAGCCTTTAGGATAACAAAATTGGAACAACCACTTGCACCATTTAGTGTATGTAACCTAGCAGCTGTTAATTTAGCGAACATGGTAAATAAAGAAACGAAACAGGTTGATTTTGAGAAATTAATCAATACTGTACAAACAGGCGTAAGACTTCAGGATAATGTAATTGACGCAACTCCATACTTTTTAGAGGAAAATAAGAAGCAAGCCCTAGGGGAACGTCGGGTAGGCTTAGGCGTTATGGGTCTAGCAGATTTATTAATCTACTGTGAGAAAGAATATGGTTCAAAAGAGGGAAATGAGCTTGTTGATAAAGTGTTTGAAACGATCGCAACAACAGCTTACCGTACTTCAATTGAATTAGCGAAAGAAAAAGGTAGTTTCCCATTTTTAAAAGGTAAAACAGAAGAGGAAACGAACCGTTTACGCCAAGCATTTATAAATACTGGCTATATGAAGAAAATGCCAGAGGATATTAGACAATCAATTTTAGAAAATGGAATTCGTAACTCGCACTTAATTACCGTTGCTCCTACTGGATCTACAGGTACAATGATTGGAGTTTCTACTGGACTTGAGCCATATTTCTCCTTTACGTACTACCGTAGTGGTAGACTTGGTAAATTCATTGAAGTGAAAGCGGAAATCGTAAATGAATATTTAGAACGAAATCCAAATGCAGCTTCATCTGAATTACCAAAATGGTTTGTTACTGCGATGGAATTAGCTCCAGAAGCTCATGCCGACACGCAATGTGTAATTCAACGCTGGGTAGATAGTTCCATTAGTAAAACAGTAAATGCACCAAAAGGCTATACAGTGGAACAGGTGCAAAAAGTATACGAGCGTCTATACAAAGGCGGAGCAAAAGGCGGTACCGTTTATGTAGATGGAAGCCGAGATGCACAGGTGTTAACGTTAAAGGCGGAGGGAAACACTTCTGAAGATGTAGCACCTGCCTCATTAGAAAAACCAAAAGTAGTCCTTGTAGAAACAATTCAAGATTTGCGTTCTACAGATGTCACTTATGGATCGGAAATTGGGGATATTTGCCCAATATGCCGAAAAGGTGAAGTGAAAGAACATGGTGGCTGTAATACGTGTGATAACTGTGGTGCCCAATTAAAATGTGGTTTATAAACAAATAAATATGCTAAAAAAATTATAATAAGAAAAGAACGAGAGGAGTATCTCTCGTTCTTTTTTATTAGAGAATTTTGCCCACCAAGACGGACGAACAATGAAAATATTTACAAAATAACTAGCTTGGCAAATGTACTATTTTTTCCTCCTGTTGATTAAATATGAAGTAATAAAACATGGGGGGATGCCTGTGCAGGTCGATGCAGTATTTTCTGGAGGCGGGATAAAAGGCTTGGCGTTCATTGGCGCCTATGAGGAATTAGAAGCAAAGGGAATTACATTTTCACGACTGGCTGGAACAAGTGCAGGATCGATTATTGCTTCACTAATTGCAGCAGGTTATACTGCACAAGAGGTTAATAACGCGTTAAATGAACTTGATTTAACTTCGATCTTGGATAAGCGACCAGCCCTTTTCCCATTAAAAATTTTAAACTGGTTACCTCTATACTGGAGATTAGGACTCTATAAAGGACAAGCGCTAGAAAATTGGATAGCTGAAAGGCTGCTAGCAAAAGGTATCAAAACATTTGCAGATCTCCCACCAGGTAAACTACGAGTAATTGTATCTGATTTAACAAATGGAAAAATGGTTGTATTGCCAGATGATCTCCATAAATATGATTTGGCTTTTGAATCCTTTTCCGTTGCCAAAGCTGTAAGAATGAGCTGCAGTATTCCTTATTTTTTCGAACCAGTACAATTGAAAACGTCTAAAGGGAAAGTAGTCATCGTAGATGGTGGAGTATTAAGTAATTTCCCGATGTGGTTATTTGAACATGATGGAGGTAAACAAAAGCGTCCGGTAATTGGCTTAAAATTAAGTCACAATTATAAGGATAAACCAATGAAAAAAATAAAAAATGCACTGCAATTATTTGAAGCGTTATTTGCAACAATGATGGATGCACATGATGCACGGTATATATCTAAAAAACATGTGAAAAATATAATCTTTATTCCAACAGAAGGAATTGTTACTACCGAATTTTCGATAACAGAGGAGAAAAAAAGTGCCCTCATTGAATTTGGTAAATTGAGGACACAAGATTTTTTGAAAAGATGGACATATTAAATAATGGATAATGAAGAAGCAATATGATTAATGAAGCGCTCGATTTTTCTTCTTCCCTTTTTTCCCTTCTATAACGGTTAAATGAGAGGGATAGGATTTTCGAATCGCTTTTTTATTTTTTTTCATTTGTTGTTTTGCGCTTAATTGTTTTTTTAATCGTCTCTTTGAACGACGAGCGGCATGGATAAATGCTCGCTGCTCTTTTCTTGCCGGACTTACTGGAGCCGCAAAATGTCTAAACAAAAGAAAAATTATCGCAACAATTGCAATTGTTATCAAAATTTCGCGCCCTATCCGTAATGGGTTTGCAAATAAACCAATTACAGCAAGCATGAGAAGACTATAAAAGACAATAGCGAAATATTTGGATTTCATGCGGGCCACCTCCTAAGAGCATCATGAGCATATTTGGAAAATTTTAAACGGTATTTTAAGAAAAATTAAAACTACTTGTTTATGAGAACATGTCATGAATTTTGTAAAGTTTATATTATCTTACTTATATTTTATAAAAGATTGGAATATTCTTCTATAGCTGAATGAAGAATTCTTTTTAAGAAAAACTAACATTAGGTCAAATTACAAATGGAGGTTGCAATAGATGCAGAAAGCAAAGTTGGAACAAAATCAGCATGCAAAACCAATATCAGCAAGTGTAAATGCTGTCCTCACAGGTTTTGTTGGGGGGCTATTCTGGAGTGCACTAGGACTTCTAGCGTATTATTTTCATTTTACAGAAATTCGACCAAATATGATTCTTGAACCATGGGCATTGGGGGCATGGAAAACAAAATGGCTTGGGACCGTTATTTCCTTAATTGTGATCGGCCTTTTTGGAATTGGAGCTGCCCTACTTTATTATATTGCGCTTCGAAAATTTCGAACAATCTGGATAGGTATTGGTTACGGTGCAATTTTATTTGCTTTAGTATTTTTCGTTTTAAATCCACTGTTTCCAAGCTTAAATCCGCTCCATGATTTAAACTATAATACGATCATAACAACGCTTTGTTTATATATATTATTTGGAGTTTTTGTTGGATATTCAATTTCTTATGAATATAATGAGCAAAATTTTCGCAAACATCACGAAGATAAAGATAATGAGTCATTAAAAACCGTGTAAACTATAGTATCTATTTACAATAATATGATAAAATATTTTTATCCTTATATTAAGGTTTTTGTGTTTCGAAGCATTTAGCATTAAAAATTTTCAATATTTTGCAAGCTGTCGTAAATGGGGATATAGCGATTGGCTCTATTGAATGAGAAGTAAATACAGTAACTAAGGAGAGGATTTACATGGAGAAATTAGTAAAACTACGTAGTCAATTTTCAGAATTAGGCATTGATGCAATTTTAATTATGAGCCCATATAATCGTAGATATTTAGCGAACTTTACTGGATCAGCTGGTGTCGTTCTCATTAGCGAGAAGGATGCATTTTTCATTACAGACTTCCGTTATGTGGAGCAAGCCAATAAACAGGCAGTAGGCTTTGAGGTTGTCCAGCATGCAGGGACAGTTACTAGCGAAGTAGCGAGATTATGTAAAGAAAAAGGAATACAAAAGCTAGGGTTTGAAGAAAATGATGTTACATACGCTTTATATCAAACACTACAAAAAGAAATCGCTGCGGAATTAGTACCAGTTAGTGGAGTGGTAGAAAAAATTCGCTTGATTAAGACGGACGCAGAGATTAAGATATTAAAGGTGGCTGCTGATATTGCAGATGCAGCTTTTAAACATATACTTGAGTTCATGCAACCTGGAAGAACAGAAATTGAAGTTTCCAATGAACTTGAATTTTTCATGAGAAAATGTGGTGCAACTTCATCTTCTTTTGATACTATTGTTGCTTCAGGAGTTCGTTCGAGCTTACCGCATGGTGTTGCAACAAATAAGGTCATTGAAAAGGGAGATATGGTAACATTAGACTATGGTGCTTATTATGAAGGATATGTTTCTGATATCACTAGAACTGTTGCAGTAGGAGAGCCATCCCAACAATTAAAAGATATTTATCAAATTGTTTTGGATTCTCAATTAAAAGCAATGGAATTGATTCGCCCAGGAATGACAGGAAAAGAAGCAGATGCCATCACACGTAATCATATAACGGAACACGGGTATGGTGAGAATTTTGGACATTCTACTGGTCATGGGATTGGTTTAGAGGTTCATGAAGGTCCTGCTCTATCTTTTAGATCTGACATAGTATTACAACCAGGAATGATTGTTACTGTTGAACCAGGAATTTATGTGCCAGGTCTTGGTGGTGTGCGTATTGAGGATGATACAATCATTACAAAAGATGGTAATGAAGCATTAACTCACTCAACAAAAGATTTAATTATATTGTAATAGTAGGAGGATTTTTGAATGATTTCAGTAAATGATTTTCGAACAGGTTTAACGATTGAAGTAGACGGCGGAATCTGGAGAGTATTAGATTTCCAACACGTTAAACCAGGTAAAGGTGCTGCGTTCGTACGTTCTAAATTACGAAATCTACGTACAGGTGCGATTCAAGAAAAAACGTTTCGTGCAGGTGAAAAAGTAGAAAAAGCACAAATTGATAACCGCAAAATGCAATATTTATATGCAAGTGGTGATTCCCATGTATTCATGGATACAGAAAATTACGAGCAAGTAGAGCTTGCAGCAAATCAAGTAGAGTATGAATTAAACTTCTTAAAAGAAAATATGGAAGTTCATATTATGATGTACCAAGGAGAAACACTTGGTATTGAGCTACCTAATACTGTAACACTAGAAGTAACTGAAACAGAACCAGGTATTAAAGGGGATACAGCTTCAGGTGGTACAAAACCAGCAACTGTAGAAACTGGTTTAGTTGTACAAGTACCATTCTTCGTAAATGTAGGCGATAAATTAATCATTAACACAACAGACGGCTCTTATGTTTCTCGCGGTTAATCGCTAGATATAGCATGCAGCGAAAAAATAAAAAAGTAAGCAAAAAAACAATCGGTTAATCCAACCGGTTGTTTTTTTTTGCATATTATTATTTCTATCATTATTAAAATTGAAGGTCATACTTTGTACAGGGCTGCCATACATTTTAGTAAGAACAAACTTTGAAAAAATAGGGAGAGGGACGATTATGCAAAGTGTACTAGCATTTCTTCCTAAAACAATTCAAGAACAAATACTAGTTTTACCTCCTGAGCAAATAGAACAAATGGAAGAGGTTCGCATAAGGATTAATCGACCAATTGAAATTTCAACAATGCAGCATACGATCTACTTACCGTATATCGTCCAACCTTTTGATGCAGAGCTTTTACTAAATATGCTAAGTCAAAATTCCTATTATACATTGGATGAGGAATTAAAACGTGGATATATCACCATTGAAGGCGGTCACCGTATTGGATTAGCTGGAAAAGTAATTTTAGAGGATGGAAAAGTAAAAGCTATCCGCGATATATCTTCTTTTAATATTCGGGTGGCGAAAGAACAAATCGGGATTGCCGAAAAATGGATTCCTTATTTGTATCAAGGAAAGTGGCAGCATACGATGATTGTTGGTGCTCCACAGACCGGTAAGACAACATTATTAAGAGATTTAGCGAGAATTATTTCTACCGGTTCAAAAAAGCATTCAATACCGCCACTGAAGGTTGGCATTGTCGATGAACGTTCCGAAATTGCTGGATGTGTACATGGTATTCCGCAGCTAACCTTTGGAATGCGAGTAGATGTACTTGATGCATGTCCAAAAGCGGAAGGAATGATGATGTTAATACGCTCGATGAGTCCAGATGTCCTCATTGTAGACGAAATTGGTAGAAAGGAAGATACGGAAGCTATTTTAGAAGCAGTGCATGCAGGAATATGTTTAATTATGACCACCCATGGAGAATCGGTTACCGATCTATATGGACGGCCAGCACTTCGACCAATAATAGAGCAGAAGGTGTTTGATCGATATATTGAGCTTTCGAGGAAAAAAGGTCCAGGAACGATTATTGGATTAAAGGATCAAAATGGTAAGGAAATATTTAGAAAAGTGAGTGTTACGTAATGATGAAAATCCTAGGTGCTTTAATTATTCTTGTTGCCACCAGCTGGATTGGTTTTGAAGCATCGAGATTGTTAACAGAAAGGACACGTCAATTACGATTGCTCAAATCAGCCTTACAGAGCCTAGAGGCAGAAATCATGTTTGGACATGCTCCACTTCATGAAGCATCGAGAAGAATTGCAAAGCAAATCGACGGACCAGTTGGGAAAATTTTTAAAAGATTTGCCACGAATTTAATAAAAATCGATACAACAGCAAAGGTTGCATGGGAGGAAAGTTTAAATGAGGTTTGGAAGCAAACCGCGTTAAAAAAAGGTGAGTACGAAATTCTACTCCAATTTGGAGAAACATTAGGAAGGCATGATCGAGTTCAGCAGCAAAAACAAATTCGGCTGGCATTAACACATTTAGAAAGAGAAGAAGTAGAAGCAAGGGACAAACAGCTTGTATATGGAAAAATGGTAAAAAATTTAGGTGTGTTATCAGGAATACTGATTATTATTTTATTAATTTAATGGATTGGTAAATGAGAGGCTAATTGGTTTCTTCAAGTAGACATTACAAAAGCAGGGTTGCATGTCTTAACGTAACAATTGGCTGAACAAGTTGAATAATCATACGAAATAGGTACAGCGGATCGATGATAGGGAGGATCAATGATGGGCATTGAAGTTGATGTAATTTTTAAAATAGCAGGGGTTGGAATTGTAGTAGCCTTTTTGCATACAATTCTTGATCAAGTAGGGAAAAAAGAATATGCCCAATGGGTAACCCTTTTTGGCTTTATCTATATTTTATTTCAAGTAGCAACCATTGTGGATGATCTATTTCAAAAGATAAAATCCGTCTTTTTATTTAATTAAATAAAGGAGGGCTCCTCGATTGATATTCTGCAAATAATTGGAATAGGACTAATTGCATCATTTTTAGCAATCATTATTAAAGAACAAAAGCCAAATATCGCGTTCCTATTAACTGTATTTACTGGTAGTGTCATATTTTTGTTTTTAATTGATCAAATTTATACGATCATTCAAATGATTGAACGAATCGCAATTAGTGCAAAAGTAAATACCGTTTACGTGGAAACTATCCTAAAAATCATAGGGATTGCATATATTGTAGAATTTGCTTCACAAATAACAAAAGATGCTGGACAAGGTTCAATTGCTTCTAAAATAGAAATGGCTGGAAAAATAATTATTTTAGCGATGGCCGTGCCTATTTTAACCGTATTAATTGAAATGATTTTAAAAATGATTCCTTCCTAATAATAGTAAACATAGTAATAGTGTATATCAAAATTGAGGTGAAACAATGAAGCGCCAGATCGTCCGCTGTATACTTTTCGGAATGGTATTCTTTTTTCTTTGGACAAGTCCTATCTTCGCTTCTACACCAGAAGAAGGAAAGAATGCAATCGATTTAGTAGAGGAACAATTAGAAACAATCGATTTCAGTGATATTCAACAATTTTGGGATCAAATTGTCACGGATTATGGCGGATTTTTACCAGAAAGTGAGAAAGGAAGTCTTCTAGATTATATAAAATCTGCAGATGATTTTAGTTTAAAGGAATGGGGACTTGCTGCCCTACGTTATGTCTTTCATGAATTAATCGCAAACGGTCAATTATTAGGATCCCTGATTATGCTGACAATCTTTAGTATGTTTTTACAATCCATTCAAAATGCCTTTGAAAAAAGCACCGTTAGTAAAATTGCATATTCCATTGTGTTTATGGTACTTATGATCATTGCATTAAATAGTTTTCATATTGCGATTGAATATGCTAGTGGGGCAATTGACAATATGATACATTTCACGATTGCATTTATCCCATTGCTACTCGCATTAATTGCCACGAGTGGTGGTATCATCTCCGGCGGATTTTTCCATCCAGTCATTTTATTTTTAACAGATATAAGTGGGATATTTGTGAAAAACATCGTCCTACCTCTATTATTTCTATCCACATTATTAAGCATTGTAAGTACTTTGACAGAACATTATAAGGCTACACAGCTTGCACAATTATTACGGAATTGGAGTATCGGCTTACTCGGTGTATTTATGACGGTGTTTTTAAGTGTAGTCTCCATTCAAGGTGCTACAACAGCGGTTGCCGACGGGGTTGCTATTAAAACAGCAAAGTTTGTTACGGGAAATTTTATACCGGTTGTCGGTAGGATGCTAACCGATGCGGCAGATACGGTGATTAGTGCATCCGTATTAATGAAAAATACTATTGGAATTGCTGGTGTTGGCATTCTTTTACTATTAATCATGTTTCCTGCATTAAAAATCTTAATGATTGCATTTATTTTCAAATTTGCAGCAGCACTCCTCCAGCCGTTAGGTGGGGGACCGATAATTACTTGTTTAGATATTATTTCTAAAAGTGTTATCTATCTTTTTGCTGCACTAGGCATTGTGGCAATCATGTTTTTCTTATGCTTAACCGTAATTGTGATGGCTGGTAATTTGACAATGATGGTTCGTTAAGGTAGGTGAGGAAATGGAATTTCTTTCAGAATGGATAACGAATATTTTATTATTTATTTTACTTGCGGTAGTTGTAGAGCTGTTACTTCCTCAAACGAATTTGCAAAAATACGTCAAAATGGTTTTAGGATTGTTATTAATCGTAATTATTTTAACTCCGATTTTTCAATTGTTTTCTGTGGATGCAAACGAATTATTGCATCAGGCAACAAAAGAAGCTGATCGAAATAATTCTTCCATAGAAAATTCAATAGAAAATAAGAAAATAGATATACAAGCCGAACAACGTGCATATATTTTAGAAGAAACGGCTGTCCAATTAGAGGAATTAACACAAAAGGAGTTGATGGAAAGGTTTAATTTACAAATTAAGGATATTCAGTTAGTAGTAAATGACACGTTTGATAATACAGCCAGCATGGAAAATATCATGGAAAGTATTGATGGTATTACCGTTGTTTTAGAAGAAGCAAAAGGCGACGATCAAACGGCAGTAGAAGTAGTACAAGAAGTAAAAATAGATACAAATGAAGGAGTACCCAAAGAAGATACTAATGTAATAGATTCGTCTGTTGCAAGTTTTCTTTCCGATAACTGGGGGGTAGATATGGAAACTATTCACATTACAGTTGAAAGGGGGAATAGTGGGAATGAGTGAAGAGCGAGGACCGTTATCTTCTCTAAAAAAATGGTTGAATAATAATAAAAATGGTTCCAGCGGCAATCAAAAGCTGGGTAAACATCATTATATTTTAATCGCATTAATTATCGGGATAGCTTTTATGCTAATGAGTAAGTTTTTAAGTGGTAACCAGCAATCCACTGACCCTATGCCCGTAAATTCAACAAACGATGCTGTTGAAGATGTGGAAACACTCGGCAAAAATAGTGGCAGCCAGCCTTCTTCCATGATGGATTATGAAGTCTACTATGAAAATCAACTGAAGGATCCATTAGAAGCCATCGTTGGCGTAGACGACGTATCCATTGTAGTAAATGTGGAAGCAACAGAGAAACAAATCTATGAAAAAAATAAAATAAATCATAAACAAACTACGGAAGAAACCGATGCGAATGGTGGAAAGCGTAAGGTGGAAGATGATTCTACCGAAGAGCAGATGGTTCTTATCCGCGAAGGTGACAAAGAAATACCATTAATTTCAGAAACGAAAAAACCTGAGATTCAAGGAGTTTTGATAGTCGCTAAAGGTGCAGATAATCTGCAAGTGAAAAAATCAATAATTGAGGCAGTCACTAGAGTACTAGATGTCTCTAGCCATCGTGTCTCAGTTCAAGTTAAAAAATAGCTTAAGGGGGATAAAAAAATGATGTTAAAAAAACAAACCGTGTGGTTATTAACAATGCTAAGTCTAGTCGTAGTCCTATCTGTATACTATATTTTTGGGGAAGATCAAAAGTCAAATGTGGCAAATGTTGATAATGAGCAAGCTGGAACAGAAGAAATGCAAAACGAAGCAGATGGAGCAACTAGCAATCAATTAACAACTGATCAAGCTTTCGAAGCGATTCGCCTTCAAATGCAAGATGACCGTGGAAGAAGAATAGAGGAGTTGCAAACAATTGTAGGTTCAACAGAATTATCAGCAGAAGAAATTAGTGAAGCGAAAGATGAAATGGAAATGATTAATGAAATTGCTGAGAAAGAAAGATTGTTAGAAAAACTAATTGTTTCAACATTAAATTATGAAGATGCATTAGTCCGTGCCGATGGTAAAAATGTATCGATTACCGTTAAAGGACAAGAGCCTTCTAAAACAAATGCAAATGCAATCATTCAAATGGCTGCAAAAGAAATGGGAACATCCTCTGTCCAAGTTTCCTTCCAAACAGAAGATGAAACAAAATAATGAATCTATTTTTCTCGGGTAATATAAAAACATTTTTCCCGATAAAGATTTAAGCGGAAAATGTGTTCCAATCAAAGTTTGGGACACATTTTTTCATGCGACAAAAGCTTGAAAATAGCGTTTACTTGTATTAACCTTTTATTAAGGATTGAATTATAGGTACATTATATCGTATAGTATTAGTAGTTAGTCATAATTTTTTAAGGGGTGTTTTACATGTTGAAAGTCCAAGAAATCCGTGAACTAATCAGACTTGTAGATCAATCAAGTATTGATGAATTTACTTTTGAAAATGAAGGTATAAAGTTAATAATGAAAAAAAATAATCTTGCAGAAGTGAGAGAGCTATCTGCTTCTCTACCAGTTCAAGTAATAAATACTGCTTTACCACAAGCAGAACAAAAACCAGTAGAAGTTTCTACTCCAAATGTAGAAACAAAAATAGAAGCACCAGTAATTACAAATCCAGAAACTGCGGAAGAGGCAAAATTACATACAATTACCTCACCAATGGTAGGAACCTTTTACAATGCACCATCACCAGGTGCAGAACCATATGTGAAGATTGGTTCACCAGTAACGAAAGAAACAATTGTTTGTATTGTGGAAGCGATGAAACTATTTAATGAAATTGAGGCAGATGTAGAAGGTGAAATTGCTGAGATTCTTGTAGAAGAGGGCCAATTAGTAGAATTTGGCCAACCACTGTTTTCAGTAAAAGTAAAATAAGAGGTGCTCAGTTATGATAAAGAAAATATTAATTGCAAATCGAGGAGAAATTGCTGTCCGAATTATTCGTGCGTGCAAAGAGATGGGTATTGAAACTGTCTCTGTATATTCTGCAGCAGATCAAGAGGCACTACATGTGCAAATGGCAGATGAAGCATATTGCATCGGACCAAATCCGTCAAAAGATAGTTATTTAAACATACCAAATATATTAAGTGTTGCTAGACTAACCGGTTGTGATGCTATTCATCCAGGTTATGGTTTTCTAGCAGAAAATGAAGATTTTGCAGCTTTAGCAGCAGAATGTCATCTAACTTTTATTGGTCCTAGCCCAGAAGCTATTGCGAAAATGGGAACGAAGGACGTTGCAAGAGAAACAATGAAGCAAGCGGGAGTACCGATTGTTCCTGGGTCACAAGGAATTGTGGAAGAAATGGACGACGCACTTGCCGTTGCAAGAGATATCGGATATCCAGTCATTATTAAAGCAACTGCCGGTGGTGGCGGTAAAGGAATCCGGATTGCTCGGAATGAAGACGAATTAATAAATGGTATAACCATTACGAGACAAGAAGCAATGACTGCATTTGGTAATCCAGGCGTTTATATAGAAAAGTATATTGAAGATTTTCGTCATGTTGAAATCCAAGTATTAGGTGATAATTTTGGCAACGTGATCCATTTAGGAGAGCGGGACTGTACGATTCAAAGAAGACTTCAAAAATTATTAGAAGAATCTCCATCGCCAGCATTAAATGAGGAAATTCGTAATAAAATGGGAGCAGCAGCAGTTTTAGCTGCTAAAGCAGTTGATTATACAGGCGCTGGTACGATAGAATTTATATATGATTACCGTAATGAATCATTCTACTTTATGGAAATGAATACCCGAATTCAAGTAGAACATCCAGTTACAGAACTCGTCACAGGGATCGACTTAATTAAAGAACAAATTCTTATTGCAAGTGGTCAGCCTTTACAATATAAGCAAGAAGATATTAAAATGAATGGATGGGCGATTGAATGTCGGATAAATGCGGAAGATCCTGAGAAGAACTTCCTACCATCTCCAGGGAAAATTAAAATGTATTTACCACCAGGCGGTTTAGGTGTACGTGTGGATTCAGCCGTTTATCCAGGATATTCAATTCCTCCCTACTATGACTCGATGATTGGAAAACTGATTACTTATGGAGCGACAAGAGAAGAAGCAATAAGTCGGATGAAACGAGCGTTAAGTGAATATGCAATTGAAGGTGTTGCAACTACTATTCCTTTCCATTCCCGTCTGTTGGATCATGAAACATTTGTCAGTGGTCAGTTCAATACGAAGTTTTTAGAAACGTATAATGTAATGAGGGATACTGAAGAAGGAGGTATGCGAAATGGCTGAAAATCAAGCATTAGAAATGACTAATGGTGGCTTAGGTCGAATTGAAATTGCACCGGAAGTTATTGAAATTATTGCTGGAATTGCCGCTTCAGAAGTTACAGGAGTCGCAAATATGCGCGGTAATTTTGCTTCTGGAGTAGTAGAACGTCTAGGAAAGAAAAACCACGGAAAGGGAATCCGAGTAGATCTTTCCGACAACCAAATTAAAATAGATGTTTACTGTGTACTTAATTTTGGCGTAACAATACCAAAGGTTGCAAAAGAAATGCAGGACAATATTCGCCAAGCATTATTAAACATGACGGGCTTAGAAACCGACGAGGTTAATGTTCATGTTGTGAACATTAACTTCGAAACACAAAAGGAAGAGTCTTCCGAAGAAGAATAAGAGATTATTCGAAAGCTAGCAGGGAATCCGCCCTGCTTCTTTTTTTTGTTCGTTATTATGCTAACAAATGAAAGTTCACAAATGGAATATGTGTTCACCCATCGTATTTTCGGATAAACTACTTTTAAAGAAAGCATTCTATTAATATTCACGAATAATTGCAAATTGAATCTGCCCCTTTCTTTTTAAAGGATAGTTTGCTATCATTTGTTTAGAAAATAGGACAGAATAATGGACTACATATAATGAATACGAAATAAAGGAGTATTTTCATGAATAGAAGGACAGCTAGAGAAAAAGCATTACAAGCAATTTTCCAAGTAGATGTAGGGAAAGTTGATGCCGAGCAAGCATATGAGCATGTACTGGAGGATGAAGAAAAAGATCCGTTTTTAGAAAAGGTGATATATGGAACCATTAATCATCTAGAAGAAATTGACCAATTAATTTCCGAACATCTAGAAAATTGGACAATTAGTCGGCTAGCAAACGTAGATCGAAATATTTTAAGAATTTCTGTCTATGAAATGAAATACATGGAAGAAATACCAACTAGTGTGGCGATTAATGAAGCATTGGAAATCGCGAAAAAATTTGGTGATGAGAACTCCAGTCGTTTTATTAATGGTGTATTATCGAAGGTGAAAAAAGCATTAGATAAATAAGTAGCATTATTTCCAAAAGGGGTGGAGACATGCCAGGTAAATTAATCAGTGGAAAAGAAGTTTCAATCAAAAAAAAGCAAGCTTTAAAAGAGGAAGTTACAAAATTAAAAAATAATGGAATAACTCCAGGTCTTGCAGTTGTTTTAGTAGGAAATAATTCCGCATCACAAACATATGTGCGAAATAAACAAAAGGCATGTCAAGAGGTAGGAATTCACTCTCTACTATTACATTATGATGAAAGCATTTCAGAGGAATTTTTACTGGAAAAAATTCATGAATTGAATAATGACCCGATTATTCATGGGATTCTCGTACAACTTCCGTTACCTAAACAAATCGATGCGAAAAACATACTAGAAGCGATTAGTCCTGAAAAAGACGTCGATGGATTTCATCCAAGCAATGTTGGAAAAATGATGACTGGCGAGCCGTCCTTTGTTCCGTGTACACCACTTGGGATAATGGAACTGTTAAAAGAGGCTGATGTTTCCTTGAAAGGGAAACATGCGGTTGTAATCGGTAGAAGTAATATTGTCGGTAAGCCAATTGGTCAGCTACTTTTAGCAGCAGATGCGACTGTCACTTATTGTCATTCGAAAACCGAAAATTTACGATACTACACAAGCCAAGCGGACATATTGGTTGCTGCTGTCGGTATCGCAAATTTAATTACCGCAGACGATGTGAAACAAGGTGCAGTCGTTATTGATGTTGGAATGAATCGTAATGATGCAGGAAAACTTTGCGGGGACGTATTAACAGACGATGTCATAGAAAAGGTAGCATATATTACACCTGTACCAGGTGGAGTAGGACCAATGACCATTACAATGCTATTAGCAAATACGGTGCAGGCTGCAAAAAACATCCATAATGTCATGGATCTTGTTTAATCTTAATACAGAAATACATAGCTTTTGATAGTTAAGAATGAAGCAGCACCGATAATAGGTGACTGCTTATCTTATTTTTTGTACACTAAATGTATCAGCCAATCGTGTACGGTTTAAAGGAGTGTGTTTATGTCAGAAGAACGTTATTTAACGGTACAAGCACTTACAAAGTATATAAAAAGA
Organism: Perspicuibacillus lycopersici; assembly: GCF_025660475.1. Taxonomy (GTDB): domain Bacteria; phylum Bacillota; class Bacilli; order Bacillales; family Caldibacillaceae; genus Perspicuibacillus; species Perspicuibacillus lycopersici. Next base: position 328,447 of record NZ_JAOUSF010000003.1, on the reverse strand, counting down.
AAATTTGATTATGACCCATATTTACAGGATTTTTATGTAAAAGGGGAAATATCAAATTTTAAGAGACATTCTAGCGGACATATGTATTTTACATTAAAGGATGAAAAAGCACGAATACTTGCTGTCATGTTTGCAGCAAGTGCAAAAAAATTGCGCTTTGAACCGGAAAATGGAATGAATGTGTTACTTCGGGGAGAAATCACCGTTTATGAACCGAGTGGCCAATATCAAATATATGTAAAAGAAATGCAACCCGATGGAATTGGGGGGCTTTATTTAGCATTTGAGCAATTAAAAGAGAAATTAGAAAAAGAAGGTTTATTTAAAAAAGAATATAAGAAGAAACTGCCACCATTTCCAACGATGGTTGGTGTTATAACTTCACCAACCGGAGCAGCAATACGAGACATTATTACAACGATAAAAAGGAGATATCCGGTTGCAAAAATTATTGTCTATCCTGCGCTTGTACAAGGAAATCAAGCCGGACCTTCAGTTGTAAAAGCTATACAAACAGCCAATGAAAGAAATGAAGCAGATGTATTAATAGTTGGTAGAGGCGGAGGTTCCATAGAGGAATTATGGGCATTCAATGAGGAAATCGTTGCTCGTGCAATATTTGAATCAAATATCCCAATAATTTCTGCTGTTGGCCATGAGACGGATACTACAGTAGCTGATTTTGTCGCAGATATGCGGGCACCTACACCTACTGGAGCTGCGGAACTAGCTGTTCCACATATCGAGGATTTAATGGAACGGGTGCTAAATCGTAAAATCCGGCTATTACGTGTTATTAAAGAAAAAGTGAACATGGAGAATGAAAAGTTATCGAGATTAACGAAATCCTATGCATTCCGCTATCCACATAAAATGTTTGAACAAAAAATGGAGCATCTTGATCGGACGATGGAAAGGTCTAATCGAGTAATGATAAAATTAATAAAAGATCATTCTCAGCAGTTACAGCTATTGAGTAAACGACTAGAAAGAAATCATCCACAGGCACATTTTGAACGAGCAAAAACAATGTATACCAACCAAGAAAAGCGATTAAATCGATTATTAGAAAATCTGTTAAAGGATAAACAAAAGCAATTTGTCGGGATTATCCAAACATTAGAGGCGTTAAGTCCTTTGAAAATCATGAACCGTGGATATAGTATCGTTTACCAGGATGACGAAAAATTATTGAAAAGCGTGAAGGATGTAGCGGTAGGAGATAAAGTAAATATTTCATTATTTGACGGAAAATTGCATGCGCAAGTATTAGAAAGAAGGGAGAATGACCAAAATGGCTGATAAAGAGACATTAACATTTGAAGAGGCAATGGAAAAATTAGAAGGTATTGTTGATATTTTAGAGGAAGGCAATGTTCCTTTAGAAACAGCAATTGAAAAATATAAAGAAGGTATGGAATTAGCAAAAATTTGTAATCAAAAACTAAAAAATGTCGAGGATCAATTAACAGAAATTTTGAAAGAAAATGGGGAAACGGAAAGCTTTGTCATCAACGAGGAGGAATAGGGTTGCAGCATTTATCAAGTTCCATGAGCGAAAGTATTTCACACGTTAATAAGGAATTATCAAAATATATCGAAAGACTCGAAATGCCAGAGACGCTAAAAAAATCAATGGATTATTCACTCCAAGCAGGCGGAAAAAGAATCCGGCCACTACTTATATTTGCTACATTGGCAGCGTTTCGTAAGGATATAAAAATCGGCTTACCTGTTGCCTGTGCGGTAGAAATGATACATACCTATTCATTAATACATGATGATTTACCTAGTATGGATGATGATGACCTTCGAAGAGGAAAACCGACTAATCATAAAGTGTTCGGCGAGGCGATTGCCATTTTAGCGGGTGATGGGTTATTGACCTATAGTTTTCAACTGCTTTCAGAATTAAACGAGTTAAACATATCAGAAACGCAAAAATTATCCATCATTTATGAGTTAGCGAAAGCAGCCGGACCTGAAGGGATGGTTGGCGGACAAGCTGCTGATATGGAGGGCGAAAATCAAACATTAACATTAACAGAGCTAGAATATATTCATACACATAAAACGGGGAAATTGCTTACCTTTTGTGTCAAAGCAGGAGCAATTCTTTCCGGAGCAGATACATATACATTAGAACGTTTAGAAACATTTGCAAATCATATTGGTCTTGCCTTTCAAATCCAGGATGACATTTTAGACATCGAAGGTACAAGTGCAAAGCTAGGGAAAACGCAAAGTGATAACAATCATAATAAAAGTACATATCCTAGCTTATTAACGCTAGCAGGGGCGAAGAAAAAATTACAGGAACATATCCATTTGGCAAAAAGTATTCTGCGTAAACTGCCACTGGAAACAGAGCAATTAGAAAAAATCACGGATTTAATTGGCAAAAGAGACCATTAAAGAGTTAGAAATTGTACGGGATCACTATTTATTTGATATGATAAAGGAAAGGACAATCAGTTTGATAAAGGTGGGTAAATTTGTTGCCACTAATTGAATACACGTCCACTATTTTGTAAGATTCTATTATGTATTCATTTACATAAGCAGTTTATTACCGTAATTAATCATAAAAACAATAAAAATAGGAAAATCGCTTGGTAAGAAAATACCGGGAAATCGATACGAAAGTGAGTGATCCGTTATGGATCTGTTATCCATTAAAGACCCCTCTTTTATTCGTGAATTAACAATGGAACAGCTACAAGAGCTTAGTAATGATATCCGCCAATTTTTGATAAAAAAATTATCCATTACTGGCGGTCATATTGGTCCGAATCTCGGGGTTGTTGAATTAACGATTGCACTTCATAAAATGTTTGATAGTCCGAATGATAAAATTTTATGGGATGTAGGACATCAATCGTACGTACATAAAATTTTAACCGGACGGGCAAAAGATTTTGGTACGTTACGACAGTATAAAGGGCTATGCGGATTTCCGAAACGAAGTGAGAGTGATCACGATGTATGGGAAACAGGTCATAGTTCCACAAGTTTATCTGCTGCAATGGGAATGGCAATTGCGCGGGATATAAAAAAAGAAAACCATTTTATTGTCCCAGTTATTGGTGATGGAGCTTTAACTGGTGGGATGGCTCTTGAGGCACTTAATCATATTGGACATGAAAAGAAAAATATGATTGTGATTCTCAATGATAATGAAATGTCTATTGCTCCAAATGTTGGTGCACTTCACAATGTACTAGGAAGATTACGTACCGCTGGAAAATATAATTGGGTGAAGGATGAATTAGAATCCTTTTTGAAGAAGATTCCAGCAGTTGGTGGGAAAGTAGCTTCTACAGCAGAACGGTTAAAGGATAGTCTAAAATATTTATTAGTTTCAGGTGTGTTTTTTGAGGAATTAGGGTTTACCTACTTAGGTCCAATTGATGGACATAATTTTGACGATTTATTTGAGAACCTCAAATATGCGAAAAAAACCGAAGGCCCTGTGTTGCTTCATGTAGTAACTAAAAAAGGCAAAGGCTATTATCCTGCCGAAACAGATACAATTGGCACATGGCATGGACCAGGTCCGTATAAAATTGAAACAGGCGATTTTGTAAAACCGGTGAATAGTCCACCTGCATGGAGTAAAGTTGTAAGTGAGACGGTGAGAAGAATTGCACGTGAGGATGATCGAATCGTTGCAATTACACCAGCAATGACAGTAGGCTCTAAGCTAGAAGGCTATCAGGAGGAATTTCCAGATCGAATATATGATGTTGGGATTGCTGAACAGCATGCAACGACAATGGCAGCAGGACTTGCAGTAGGACATATGAAACCATACTTAACTATCTATTCCACCTTCCTTCAAAGAGCATACGATCAAATTGTTCATGATATTTGCCGGCAAAAATTAAATGTATTTATCGGAATAGATCGAGCAGGTCTTGTTGGAGCAGATGGTGAAACCCATCAAGGTGTTTTTGATATTGCTTTTTTACGTCATTTACCAAACATGGTGCTGATGATGCCGAAAGATGAAAATGAAGGACAACATATGGTATATACGGCAATGAAATATGATGATGGCCCAATTGCGATGCGCTTTCCAAGAGGAAATGGATTAGGTGTCCCTATGGATGAAAAATTAAAAACGATCCCAATTGGTACGTGGGAGGTGCTGAAAGAAGGTAGAGATGCAGTGATTTTAACCTTTGGCACAACGATACCAATGGCCATGGAAGCGTCAAGAATATTAGAGAAATACGGTGTACAGGTGAGAGTCGTAAATGCTCGCTTTATAAAACCATTAGATGAGCAATTACTATCCAAGATATTAGACGAAAATATTCCAATCTTAACAATCGAAGAGGCTGTTTTACAAGGTGGCTTTGGTAGCTCTGTAATTGAATTTGCAAGCGATCACCGCTATTCTAATTCATCCATCGAGCGTATGGGAATACCAGATAAATTTATCGAACATGGAAGTGTTTCCGAATTATTACATGAAATTGGATTAACAACGGAAAATATTGTTCAAAAGATTGGCAATATGACAAAAAAAATAGTAAAAAGGGCATAAAAAATGAAGGAACCTAAAGTAAGACTTGATATATTATTAGTAGAACGTGGTTTAGCAGAAACTCGTGAAAAGGCAAAACGAGCAATCATGGCAGGTATTGTTTACTCGAATGAGGAAAGATTAGACAAGCCAGGAGATAAAGTGGCTGCTTCCATTCCATTAACAATAAAAGGAAAGCAAATGCCATATGTTTCACGTGGCGGGTATAAGCTGGAGAAGGCTTTGAAAGCCTTTAATTTATCTGTTCAAGATAAAGTCCTTATTGATATTGGATCCTCCACCGGTGGATTTACCGATTGCGCACTACAAAATGGAGCAAAATATTCTTATGCAGTAGATGTAGGCTATAATCAATTGGCATGGAAGCTTCGTAATGATGATCGTGTAGTCGTAATGGAAAGAACGAATTTCCGTTACTTAAAGCCAGAAGATCTTTCACGTGAATTACCAGAGTTTGCAGTTATCGACGTAGCCTTTATCTCATTAAGACTAATATTACCAACATTGAAAAAATTATTGGTGAATAATGGCGATGTCATTGCTTTAATTAAACCACAATTTGAAGCAGGGAAAGAGCTTGTTGGGAAAAAAGGAATTGTGAGAGATCCAAAAGTTCATTTTCAAGTTATTAACGATATCGTTCATTTTTCCTTACAAGAAGGATATGATGTTGACCACCTTACCTATTCGCCAATTACTGGTGGGGATGGAAATATCGAATTCTTGCTCCACTTGAAATGGAGTAGTGAAAAGGAAAAAGGAGATAACAATTTAACAGTATCAGTTGACAATGTCGTAGCAGAAGCACATAACCAGTTAAAGGCTGGGAAAAGAGAGGAATAAGCTAATATGCTTCCTCTCTTTCTTTATGAAATAAATTTCCTATTTCTTATTTTTCTTGTAAAATAAGGGTATATGAAAAATTAAAGGATTTTTGTCGAAAGCCAGAGAATAAATAAGATATAGATACTTGACTAATTTTACAAGAAAATATTGAGGGGATGCTCATGAGTAAAGTAAAACGCCTAATTAAAATACGTGAAATCATTGCAAATAACGATATTGAAACACAGGACGAACTTGTTGATCGGTTGAAGAATGCAGGATTTAACGTTACACAAGCAACTGTATCACGAGATATAAAGGAACTTCATTTAGTGAAGGTGCCTTCTAATAATGGTAATTATAAGTATAGTTTACCTGCGGATACGAGATTTAATCCACTAGAAAAATTACAAAAAACATTAGTGGATGCTTTCGTTAAAATTGATTATGCAGATCATCTTATTGTGCTAAAAACAATTCCTGGTAATGCACATCCGGTCGGTGCATTAATAGATTCCTTAGATTGGGATGAAATATTAGGAACAATCTGTGGGGATGATACATGTTTAATAATTACGCGAACACCAAATGATGCGAAAGCTTTAACGACCCGTTTGATAGATATGTTAACGTGATCTAAAGGAGGGGAATGGTATGTTAGCAGAACTTTCTATAAAGAATTTTGCCATTATCGAATCTATATCGGTTTCCTTTCAAAAAGGTTTTACTGTTTTAACAGGTGAAACAGGAGCAGGGAAGTCCATTATTATTGATGCCATCCATTTATTAGCGGGAGGCAGAGGCTCAGCCGATTTTGTCCGCCATGGAACTGAAAAAGCAGAGATTGAAGGTTTGTTTTTAATCGATGATAATCACCCATGTAATCGACGCTTGCTGCAATTTGGAATTGATATCGAAGAAGGAATGGTTGTATTAAGAAGAGATATAACGGTTTCTGGAAAAAGCGTATGCCGAGTGAACGGAAAATTAGTGACGATTTCCACCTTGCGTGAAATTGGAAGATCGTTAATTGATATTCATGGACAGCATGAGCATCAGGAGTTAATGGATGAACGCAGCCATCTACAGCTATTAGATGAATTTGGTAGCGAATCTATCCAAAAGGCATTACTTGAATACCAATACATTTACCGAGAATACGAAAAGGTAAAAAAAGATTTACATTCACTAAGTGTAAATGAACAAACGATGGTACAACGGCTCGATCTTTTGCAATTTCAATTAAAGGAAATTACCGATGCAAATTTACAAATTGGGGAAGATGAAGAACTAATAAATGAAAAGAAAAAATATATGAACTTTGAACGCTTATATCAGGCGTTAAATACTAGCTATGCAGCACTGCAGGGAGAACAGCGAGGTATTGATTGGGTTGGATTAGCCCTAGCTAATTTAGAAGAAACAATCACAATGGATGAAGAATACAAGGAAATGTATGAAATTGTATCCAATAGTTTTTATCAATTGGAAGATGTCATGCACACATTACGGGATAAAATCGAAAATTTAGAGTATGATCCAGAAAGAATAAACTATGTAGAGGATCGTTTAAATGAAATTAATCAATTGAAACGAAAATATGGGAAGACAATCGAGGAAATTCTTGAATATTGTGCAAAAATTGACGAAGAGATTGAAATGATTACCAATCGGGAAAATCATATTAATCAATTAACGACGAAACTATTCTCGATTGAAAAAGATTTAATCCTCGAAGGGGAAAACGTAACAGCTATCCGCAAAAAGACAGCAAAAAAATTAACCGATGCGATTCACAAGGAATTAAAAGGGCTTTATATGGATAAAACCGTATTCGAGGTTCGTTTCCACAAAAATGATCAGCCACTATTTAAGATGGATGGTATGGATACGATTGAGTTTTACATAAGCACCAATCCTGGTGAGCCAGTAAAACCGTTAGCAAAAATAGCATCAGGTGGTGAGCTCTCTAGAATTATGCTTGCGTTAAAAACGATTTTTTCTAAGCATCAAGGAATTACCTCCATTATTTTTGATGAGGTGGATACAGGTGTTAGTGGGCGAGTTGCACAAGCGATCGGGGAGAAAATTTATCAAATTTCGATTGGTTCGCAAGTCTTATCCATTTCGCATTTACCACAGGTCGCTGCTATGAGTGACTATCATTATTTTATCTCGAAGGAAATTATCGGTAATCGAACGAAAACAGCTATTCGCGTTTTAAATGAAGATGAACGGATAAATGAAATTGCGAGAATGATTTCTGGAGCACAAATAACGACTGCAACACAAGAGCATTCACGAGAAATGCTAAAATTAGCTAATCAATTTAAAGAAGAAGTAGTAAAAGTATAGTCGCGAAAGATAAATATTTTCGCGATTTTTTTATGATTTTTTTTACGATACCAAACTTACCCAACTTGTACAGTATTTTTTTCAAGAAATGCATTATAAATGTTTCAATCCTAGGCAACATTATAAGTGTAAGTGATGTTGTGTGTGTGGATTAGGAGCGAGGAGAGTGAATGGATTGAAGTTCGACAATATTAGAAAAATATTTGGATGTATTCTCCTTGTTTCTTTCATATTTATCGGCTTTTTTTCCCCTCTAGGAAGCATTATTCAATTGCCGAAGGAGTTAACGATTTTTGAAGGACAAAAACAAATAATAGCAACTTCTGTACCTGTCCAAGCATCTCAAACGAACGATGATTTGGATATTGACTATAATGATGACCGACTTACATTAAATGCCGAGAATCAAGGAAAAAGTGAAGTAATTCTTCAAATCGCTGGGATTCCAGTGAAGAAAGTCGATGTAAACATTCTTAAAGATTTCAAGGTCATTCCTGGTGGACAATCAATTGGTGTCAAAATTAACTCAAAGGGAGTATTGGTAGTTGGACACCATCTCGTTGAAACGGAATCAGGAAAAGTATCCCCAGGAGAAGAAGCAGGTATTAAAATAGGCGATTTAATTACAAAAATTAACGGAAAAACGATTGAATCAATGGGTGACGTTGGGCCATTTGTACAGGAATCTGGAAAAAGTGGAGAACCACTTGATATCGTTATTCAGCGAAATGACAAAGAATTTCATACGAAACTTAGTCCAAAACAAGATGCTAAAGAACAAAAGTTTAAGCTCGGTTTATTTATCCGTGATTCTGCAGCTGGAATCGGGACACTTACCTTCTATGAACCAAAATCAAAAAAATATGGGGCATTAGGGCATGTTATCTCTGACATGGATACAAAAATGCCGATTGTTGTAAAAGACGGTTATATTGTTCCATCTACCGTAACTTCTATTCAAAAAGGAAGTAATGGTGTACCAGGGGAAAAATTAGCAAGATTTTTACCAGAAAAGGATGTCGCAGGTAGTATACAAAAGAATAATCAGTTTGGAATTTTTGGGAAGCTGAATAAGGAATTAGAAAATGGTGTATATGATAAAGCAATTCCAATTGCACTTTCCCATGAAGTGAAAAAAGGACCTGCACAAATATTAACAGTAGTTGATGAGGATAAAGTAGAATTATTTGATATCGAGATTGTTAATTCCATTCCACAAAAATTCCCTGCAACAAAAGGAATGGTTATCAAAATAACGGATAAACGACTTTTAGAGAAAACAGGTGGTATTGTTCAAGGAATGAGTGGAAGCCCAATCATTCAAGATGGAAAGCTTATAGGAGCTGTTACACATGTTTTTGTAAATGATCCGACAAGTGGTTACGGAGTTCATATTGAATGGATGTTAAATGAAGCAAATCTAAATATTTACGAAGATACACTTGGTGAGGCAAGCTGAGGCGAGGATTATTATTATCCTCGCTTTTTTTTTTCATTGGATAGGATTATTATGTAGAAATACGGGTATATATGAATTATAAAGGCGTGTCCTAAAAGATAAAGAAAAAAATAATGTCTTAAACAGTGGAAATGTATCGGATTAAGCAATGAATATCCTTATATGAACTGAAATATTTTAACAGGAAAAGGCGAGTAAATCGTAAGAAAAACTCGAAACATGACGAAAATTGGAGAAAATATTTGGAAACATAAGAAAAAATATATTTTTTTAAAAATATAGAGGGATTTTGTTTGCTTTGTCGAAAATGTTAGTTAGAATAATGTTATGTACACTTGTTTAGGAACAAATAGGGAGGAAACATTGGTGAAGAAAATTAAGGTTTGTATAGTTGATGATAATAAAGAATTAACGGGCTTATTAAAAGAATATATAAATGATCAAGAAGATATGGAAGTTATTGGGGTATCATACAATGGACAGGAATGTATGAAAATGCTCGAAGAACTAACCCCAGATGTTCTTCTTTTAGATATAATTATGCCTCATTTAGATGGTTTAGCTGTTTTGGAAAAATTACGGGAAAAAGAATCGGCACCAAATGTTATTATGTTAACTGCGTTTGGCCAAGAGGATGTTACGAAGAAAGCAGTTGAATTAGGGGCTTCTTATTTTATTTTGAAACCATTTGATATGAACCATTTGGCAAATCAAATTAGGCAAACAAGTGGAAAGCTCGTGCAATCTGCACAAAAAAATTCATTAATCTATAAATCCTTAACCAATGGGGAAGAAATAAAAGCAAAAAATTTAGATGCCAATATAACGAGTATCATCCATGAAATTGGTGTACCAGCACATATTAAAGGTTATTTATATTTACGCGAGGCAATTTCCATGGTTTATAATGATATTGAATTATTAGGATCGATAACAAAGGTTCTTTATCCGGATATCGCGAAAAAATATAACACAACTGCTAGCCGAGTAGAGCGGGCAATTCGCCATGCTATTGAAGTGGCTTGGAGCCGTGGGAATATCGATTCCATTTCCAGTTTATTTGGCTATACTGTTTCCATGTCTAAAGCGAAACCAACAAATTCGGAGTTCATTGCAATGGTAGCAGACAAACTAAGATTGGAACATCGAGCATCGTAATTTTTTCATAATTCCATTTAAAGTGAAGACCATTTTTGATAATAATCAAAGATGGTTTTTATTATTAAAACTTTATACTTGCTTAACAATTATCCGTTATACTAAAGAAAAAAGGCGTGGTGAATAAAATGACATTGATTTTTGCACATCGTGGCTCAAGTAGTAGTCATCCGGAAAATACAATGATTTCTTTTATGGAAGCAAACAAGGCAGGAGCAGACGGAATTGAATTAGATGTACAATTAACAAAAGATGGCGAAATTGTTATCATTCATGATGATAAAGTAGACCGAACGACTAATGGGAAGGGCTTTGTTAAAGATTTAACATTAGCTGAAATAAAGCAGCTAAATGCTGGACATCATTTTAAAAAAGGAACATTTGAAGATACGATTCCAACTTTACAGGAATTTCTTACATGGTTTAAACAAACAAATTTGCTATGCAATATCGAATATAAATCAACCACTATAACCAACCATGAATTAGAAGATAAAGTGGTGCAATTAGTGAGACAATATCAATTAGAAGATCGGATTATTTTTTCTTCTTTTAATCATTATAGCATTGTCTATAGCTACCGATTGGCACCTGAAATTGAAACTGCACCACTCTACATGGAAGGAATTTATATGCCATGGGTATATGCAGATTCCATACGTGCAAAAGGAATTCATCCACATTACAAAGTAACACCAAACGAATTGATTATTCTCGCACAGCAAAATGGTATTGCCGTACGACCTTTTACTATCAATCAAGAAAAGGATATTAAGCGATTTATGGAAGTAAATACGGCAGCAATCATAACAGATTATCCTGCGATGGCTAGAGAAATTAAAAATAATTTATAATGAATGCCATTTACCGATGTTTAAATCGTTTTGTGACTTTTTTTCTTTTTTTATCTCGACGATAGATGAAGCCGCCAATGAATGCTAGTCCCATGATAAAAAGAAACAGTCCGAATGCAAATTGAAGCCATACATTGGTAAATGGCCAATTTTCTATAGAAAAAGCAGAATCTCGCATGAGCTTTACGCCAATAACTGCTAAAATACCTGGGATTAATACAATAATCAATGCTAGTAAACGCGTCATTAATATAGTCCCTCCACATGTTCTATTCATTGAAATATTATCGGAAAATAAACATTTGTCAAGCAAAAACACCTTAAAATCATTGCTTCGGATAGAAAAATAATATATGGTAATTACATAATGGAAATTTTTTTTTGCAAAAAATACAAGTAATAGTACAATATTTTGCTACATACGTTAGAATAAAAGAGGGAAAGCGCTTACAAAAATGGTTTGGCATTTTTCGTAAATTATAGTAAATTATATATAGGGTTTTTCATCTGGTAGTATAGCAAATTGTTAAGGGGGAACTAAGATGGAATTATTCAAGTACTTAGAAGCTTATGATTATGAAGAAGTACATTTTGTCCAAGATAAACAATCTGGTTTAAAAGCAATTGTCGCTATTCATGATACTACATTAGGACCAGCTCTTGGTGGGACAAGAATGTGGACCTATGAATCAGAGGAAGCTGCAATAATTGATGCGCTCCGGTTATCAAAAGGGATGACATACAAAAATGCTGCTGCAGGTCTTAATCTTGGTGGAGGAAAAACGGTTATCATCGGTGATCCTCGAAAAGATAAAAGTGAAGAGAAGTTTCGGGCATTTGGACGTTTTATTCAAGGATTGAACGGTAGGTACATTACTGCAGAGGATGTAGGGACTTCTGTGGAAGATATGGACATTATTCATGAAGAAACAGATTTTGTTACTGGAATCTCTCCTGCATTTGGATCTTCAGGAAATCCTTCTCCAGCTACAGCGTTTGGAGTATATCGGGGAATTAAAGCCAGTGTTAAAGAAGCCTTTGGATCTGATTCCTTAGAAGGGAAAAAAGTTGCTGTCCAAGGTGTGGGAAATGTTGCTTATCATTTATGCCGTTATCTTCACGAAGATGGAGCATCCTTAATTGTTACTGATATTCATAAAGATGCCGTCATGAGAGCTGTAAATGACTTTGATGCTGTTGCAGTCGATCCAAGTGATATTTATAGTGTGGATTGTGATGTATTCTCCCCTTGTGCTCTTGGTGCTATAATAAACGATGAAACTATTCCACAATTGAAAGCGAAAGTAATTGCTGGTTCCGCAAACAACCAATTGAAAGAGAACAAGCATGGTGACATTTTATTTGAAATGGGAATTGTGTATGCACCTGATTATGTCATAAATGCTGGTGGGGTCATCAATGTGGCTGATGAATTATATGGTTACAATCGTGATCGTGCAATGAAAAAAATCGAACAAATTTATAATAATTTAGAAAAAGTATTTGCAATTTCCAAACGAGATGGAATTCCATCCTATTTAGCAGCTGATCGGATGGCAGAAGAACGAATTAAACGAATTCAAAATTCAAGAAGCCCATTTTTAGTAAATGAAAAACATATACTTAGTCGTAGATTAAAATGAATTCCGTGCATCGTTTGCAGGTTTAATTAAATATATATACTTCACCCTGAAAATATTAAAAAAATTTCAATGGAAGGAGTGATTTTTTTTGGCTAGAGATTATGACTTGGTCATAGTAGGAGGCGGTACAGGCGGTTATGTTGCAGCTATTCGTGCCAGCCAGCTAGGTTTAAAAACAGCGCTTGTGGAAAAACAGAAGCTTGGAGGAACCTGTCTTCATGCTGGTTGTATACCTAGTAAGGCATTGTTACGGAGTGCCGAGGTTTATAGAACAATGAAGGAAAGTGAAATATTTGGGGTTACAGCAACAAATATTTCGTTAGATTTCGAAAAAGTACAGGAAAGAAAAAATTCCATTATTACTCAATTACATAGCGGTGTGCAGCATTTAGTGAAAAAAGGAAAAATTGATGTTTATTATGGGGTTGGAAGAATATTAGGTCCTTCAATATTTTCGCCACTACCTGGGACAATTTCAGTAGAAATGAATGACGGTAGTGAAAATGAATTATTGGTGCCAAAATTTGTTCTTCTTGCAACAGGATCTAGACCGCGAACAATACCGGGAGTAGAAATCGATGGGCAATTTATTTTAACTTCTGATGAAGCACTAAAAATGGAAAAATTACCGAAATCCATCATTATCGTTGGTGGTGGTGTTATTGGGGTGGAATGGGCTTCCATGCTTGCAGATTTTGGAGTAGAGGTCACCGTTGTTGAGTATTTGAATCAAATTCTTCCAACCGAAGATGATGCTGTTATAGCTGAAATGACACGGTTGTTAAAGAAAAAAGGAATCAAAATATTGACAAATGCGAAGATGTTGCCAGAAACCATTACAAAGGCAGAAAATCATGTGGATGTAATAATAGAACATGGTGGGGAAAAGAAAGAATTAACTGCCGATAAATTATTGTTATCAGTTGGGCGAACTGCCAATGTGGAAGGAATTGGCCTTGAAAATACAGAGATTGTGGTAAATAAGGGAGTAATCGAAACGAATGATTTTTATCAAACGAAGGAATCCCATATTTATGCTATTGGAGACTGTATTGGTGGGCTACAGCTTGCACATGTTGCCATGAGGGAAGGAACTATTGCAGTAGAGCATATCGCTGGTGAAAAGCCAGAGAAATTAAATCAACGACTCGTACCAAAATGTATTTACTCCAATCCTGAAATTGCTAGTATTGGATTAACAGAGCGAGAGGCAAAAGCACAAGGTTTTGATTTACAGGTTGGTACATTTCCGTTTAAAGGTATCGGTAAAGCATTAGTAGTTGGGGAAACAGATGGGTTTGTAAAAATAATAACAGATAAAAAGACAAATGATCTTCTCGGAGTTCATATGATTGGTCCCCATGTAACGGATTTAATATCGGAAGCAAGTCTTGCCGCTTTATTAGATGCAACAGCCTGGGAAATTGCCCAAACCATTCATCCGCATCCAACTTTGTCTGAAATATTTGGAGAAGCAAGCTTAGCGGTAGATGGAAATGCAATACATTTTTAAATTTCATTAAAAATTTTATGCGGTAGATAAAACTGAATAATGGCAATTATTTATCATATTCAAGCATGAAATTATTAACATTTATTTTTATTTATTGTTAGGAGGTAGAAAAAATGGTCGAAAATCGTCATCAAGCATTAGGTTTATCAGATGAAACGGTACTTGAAATGTACGAAACGATGTTACTTGCAAGACGGTTAGATGAACGGATGTGGCTATTAAATCGTTCGGGTAAAGTTCCATTTGTTATTTCTGGTCAGGGGCAAGAAGGCGCGCAAATTGGTGCTGCCTTTGCTTTAAACCGTGAGAAAGATTATATTCTCCCATACTACCGTGACATGGGTGTAGTATTAGCGTTTGGTATGACAGCAAAAGAATTAATGCTCTCTGCCTTCGCAAAAGCAGAGGATCCAAATTCTGGTGGCAAACAAATGCCTAGCCATTTCGGACAAAAGAAAAATCGAATTGTAACTGGATCATCGCCGGTTACGACACAAGTACCGCATGCTGTAGGCATCGCTCTTGCTGCGAAAATGGAAAAAAAGGATTTTGTCTCCTTTGTAACATTTGGAGAAGGTTCCTCTAACCAAGGTGATTTTCATGAAGGAGCAAATTTTGCAGGTGTTCATAAATTGCCAGTCATTTTCATGTGTGAAAATAATAAATATGCTATTTCTGTCCCCGTGACGAAACAGCTTGCTTGTGAACGTGTATCCGATCGTGCAATTGGCTATGGAATGCCTGGTATTACTGTAGATGGGAATGATCCATTAGAAGTATATCGAGTCGTGAAGGAAGCACATGACAGAGCTATTCGTGGAGAAGGTCCAACATTAATCGAAGCAGTAACGTATCGACTAACGGCACATTCAAGTGATGATGATGATCGTGCATATCGTGATCAAGAAGAAGTAATGACTGCTAAAGAACAGGATCCACTATATACATTTGGTAGCTATTTAAAAGAAGTAGCTGTATTAACAGACGAAATCGAAAAATCGTTAAATGATAAAGTGATGAAACTTGTAAACGAAGCAACCGATTATGCCGAAAATGCACCATATGCGAAACCAGAGGATGCCTTGAAATATGTGTACAAAGAGTAGGAGGAGAATAGTATGCCCGTTATTTCCTATATTGATGCTGTGACAATGGCAATACGAGAAGAAATGGAAAGAGACGAAAAAGTATTTATATTAGGAGAGGATGTTGGTAAAAAAGGTGGGGTATTTAAAGCGACACATGGTCTTTATGACCAATTTGGGGAAGAAAGAGTAATTGATACCCCGCTTGCTGAATCAGCCATTGCAGGTGTTGCCATCGGCGCGGCTATGTATGGAATGAGACCGATTGGTGAAATACAATTTGCTGATTTTATAATGCCGGCAGTAAATCAAATTATTTCCGAGGCTTCAAGAATTCGTTATCGCTCAAATAATGATTGGAATTGTCCACTTGTTATTCGTGCTCCATATGGTGGTGGTGTGCATGGTGGTCTATACCACTCCCAATCAGTGGAAGCAGTATTTGCCAATCAGCCAGGATTGAAAATTGTGATGCCATCTACACCATATGATGTAAAAGGCTTGTTAAAAGCAGCAATCCGAGACGATGATCCCGTCCTATTTTTTGAACATAAACGTGCCTACCGGTTAATAAAAGGTGAGGTGCCTACAGAGGATTATGTTCTCCCAATTGGGAAAGCAGATGTGAAACGGGAGGGTGAGGATATTACAGTTATCACCTATGGTCTTTGTGTTCACTTTGCACTTCAGGCAGCAGAAAAACTAGCCCATGATGGGATATCTACCCATATTCTTGATCTCCGAACGGTTTATCCTTTAGATAGAGAAGCAATTATGGAAGCAGCTTCGAAAACAGGAAAAGTATTATTAGTGACAGAAGATAATAAAGAAGGCAGCATCATGAGTGAGGTAGCGGCCATTATTGCGGAAAATTGTTTATTTGACTTAGATGCACCAATTATGCGTGTAGCAGGTCCAGATATACCAGCTATGCCATTTGCACCAACAATGGAAAAATATTTTATGCTGAACCCTGAAAAAATAGAAAAAGCAATGCGAGAGCTAGCAGAATATTAATGATAGGCAAGGAGGGTAAAGTATGCCAGTAGAACAATTAACAATGCCACAATTAGGGGAAAGTGTTACAGAAGGAACAATTAGCAAATGGTTAGTTTCGGTAGGGGATAAAGTGAATAAATATGATCCGATTGCCGAAGTAATGACAGATAAAGTAAATGCAGAGGTTCCATCCTCTTTTACAGGAGTAATAAAACAATTAGTAGCCGAAGAAGGCGAAACATTAGCCGTTGGGGAAATCATTTGTATGATTGAAACCGAACCGTCCGAGGGGAAAGCAGAAGAGAAAATCGAAGAGGCGATTCAAGATACGGTAAATGGTGAGAGTACCACTGAGGAAGAGCTAAAATTCCGTTATTCTCCTGCAGTATTACGGTTGTCTCAAGAGCACGGAATCGATCTTACACAAGTAAAAGGAAGCGGAAAGTCAGGAAGAATAACACGGAAGGACTTACAAGCAATTATTGAATCCGGAAATATTCCGACAGCAACGACTCCAGTTATAGAAGCTTCAACTGCAAAAGCTGCTACAGCGGAAATGGCAAATGCTGTACCAATATCAGAAAAAACTAAAGCTACACCTTCCGTTGCCCAAACGGTACCTGGTGATATCGAAATTCCTGTTACTGGTGTTCGAAAAACGATTGCTGCAAATATGGTTCGAAGCAAGCAGGAGATTCCACATGCATGGACAATGCTGGAAGTGGATGTGACAAATTTAGTTGCTTACCGTGATTCACTAAAAACCGAATTTAAACAGAGAGAAGGCTTTAATTTAACCTATTTTGCCTTTTTTGTAAAAGCAGTAGCACAAGGATTAAAGGAATTTCCACAGCTAAATTCTACTTGGGCAGGGGACAAAATTATCCAAAGAAAGGAAATTAATGTATCCATTGCGGTTGCAACAGATACGTCATTATTTGTTCCTGTAATAAAACATGCAGACGAAAAAACGGTTAAAGGAATTGCTAGAGAAATTAGTGAACTCGCCCAAAAAGTCCGTACCGGAAAATTAACAGTAGACGATATGCAAGGTGGAACATTTACAGTTAATAATACTGGTTCCTTTGGATCGGTGCAGTCTATGGGAATCATTAATTATCCGCAAGCAGCTATTTTACAGGTGGAATCCATTGTGAAACGTCCAGTTGTTATGAATAATGGCATGATTGCAGTAAGAGATATGGTGAATCTTTGCTTATCCTTAGATCATCGTGTATTAGATGGGCTAGTTTGTGGACGCTTTTTACAACGGGTAAAAGAGATTTTAGAAAATATCTCGAAAGAAACTACTTCTATTTACTAATAAATATATAGAAAATTACAGAGCAGACTGAATACATGAAAACTCCCACTCACCTGTAGGAAAGTATTATGTATACCATCTCTGACGAAATACAAATAGTAACAACGTGCTTTATGAAACTACAAAAATTAAATATTGCTAATGATTTTCCACAGTTTAACATATGCTCGAATTAGTCGTTGTTTAATTACAGCGACTTTTTTTATAAAGCAAAATAATATTAGAATAAAAATAATATGATAAATACTGGAGGTGTTACTTTGAAAAAAGTAGAGTCAACTATTACAGATATTCGCAAATATCGGTTTCCCGTACTAACATATGAAGAATGGGTAAAGCATGCGGAAAAAGCGTTAAAGGGTAAAAGCTTACGAGAATACGATTATCCATTGGATGAAACGAATAAAATGAAACCGCTTTACGATGAGGGCGATAGAGATAACGATACAAAGCAAATTCATCCGATCATTAGTGATAATCCCGATTGGTATTTAGCACAAAAGGTTTATGGTCAAACAAGTACGGATATAAATCGTGCATTGCATAATGCATTAGAAAATGGTCAAAAAATCCTCTCCTTTGATCTTGATCCCAATTGGTCTGTGACTGATTTACAACGGGTGCTAAAAGATGTGGAAGTAGCAAATGCATCGTTCTTTATTGATGGAAAAGTAAATACGATTCCTTTCTATCCGATGATAGTTGAGTGGGTGGAGCGTACAGATATCGAAAACCAATCAATAAAAGGATTTATCGGTGGAGATCCAATTGCTTACATTTATCAAAATGCACTATCGAAAACGGATAGCGAAAAATATTATCAATATTGGAGTAATGGAATTCAATATGCTCTAGAGCAACTACCGAATGTGAAAACGATTTATGTGGACGGAACAATGTATGGAAATGCAGGAGGAAACGTTATTCAGCAACTAGCATATTCTTTGGCAACTGCCGTTGAACATATTACTATTCTACACGCTACCGGCTTATCATTAGAAGCCATTTTTTCAAGGCTTCAATTTGGCTTTGCCATCAGTTCCAACTTTTTTTTAGAAATCAGTAAGCTACGAGCAGCTAAATATTTATGGGAAAAATTAAAGGAGGCATACAGTGTCACTAGTAACGATGGCATCGATCTATATGCGGAAACAACAATCATTAATAAATCACAAATAGATGTTTATACAAATCTATTACGGATTGGCGGCGAAGCATTAGCAGCAGTAATCGGGCAGGTGAAGTATTTACGAATAAATTCATTTGATGAAGTGACAGGAACGATAAGTGATTTAGGAATTCGCTTAAGTCATAACATCCATCACATTTTTAAGGAAGAGGCAAAGCTCGCAGCTGTTTCGGATCCAAGTGGAGGTTCTTATTATATAGAATCATTAACGAAAATGCTAATCGAAAAAGCATGGCACTTATTTTTGCAAGTAGAGGAAGCAGGCGGGATGCTTGCTGAAATACTCAACGGTGGTGTACAACGGCAGCTAGAAGAAAACAAAAAGCAGACGCTTGATGATTTTCAAAATCGTACATGCACACTAATAGGTACGAATCGTTACGTGAATAACCTGGAAAGACTCGAGATTTCCAGCCAGAAAGAAAACACATTAACACTTGCTGTTCCTATCTCCATTCCAAAACTGTCAGCGGAAGTGAAAAAAGGAGCCGCATTAGGAAATTTTCTGAAAACTAGCGTTAAATCTACTTCTTCGTATCTACCAATCTCCTTCTTTAGATTAAGCGAGCAATATGAATCCATTCGAAATAAGGCAAATCAATATTTTCAAAAGCACGCACATCCACTTACCGTTGGAATGGTTTGCTTTGGCGAAAGAAAAAGCTGGCAGACGATTGCTGATTATTGTTCTGATTTTCTTGCCAGTGGCGGTATTCACACTGTGCAGAGTCAGGGAATTCGACATATTTCGGAAGCTGAGGCTTTTATTAAAGAAACAAAATTTCCAGCTTACTGCTTTTGCTGGAAAGACGATGATTCAAACTGGGAGTCACAAATATTAACGATAGCAACATTATTTCCTGACAAGCAATGGATACTTACAAACCCAACATCGCTTCCCCTCCAAAACAAACTAGAAATACATCCAAAAGTAAACCAGCAAAAACTATTAACAAATCTTTTCCAAAGGATTGGAGGACTTGCCGAATGAAACCAAATTTTAAGGACATCCCGTTATTTTCGGAACGGAATCATGCAATAAATAGCCAAGGTCGGATGAAAGCGGAAAAGGTGATGGAAACGTATGAAAAGATTCCAATCGCATCGGTCTATTGGGAAGAGGACACCAAAGATTATGAACATATAAAAGGCTATCCTGGCATCTCTCCCTATACGAGAGGTCCATATCCGACGATGTATATTAACCGTCCTTGGACCATCCGTCAATATGCAGGCTTTTCGACAGCAGAGGAAAGCAATGCTTTTTATAAAAGAAACTTGAAAATGGGACAAAAAGGGTTATCGGTTGCTTTTGATTTACCTACACATCGAGGATATGATTCTGATCATCCACGAGTAATTGGAGATGTTGGTAAAGCGGGAGTCGCAATCGACTCGATTTTAGATATGAAAATATTATTTGATCAAATTCCGCTCGATCAACTATCGGTGTCGATGACGATGAATGGCGCAGTTTTGCCGATAATGGCATTTTATATAGTGACAGCAGAAGAACAAGGAGTAAGTCAAAAGCAGCTCTCGGGAACGATTCAAAATGATATTTTAAAAGAATATATGGTTCGAAATACGTATATTTATCCACCACATATGTCAATGCGAATTATTGCCGATATTTTTTCGTATACAGCTAAACATATGCCGAAATTTAATAGTATAAGTATTTCCGGCTATCATATGCAGGAAGCTGGAGCAACAGCAGATTTAGAATTGGCATATACATTGGCAAATGGCCTAGAATACGTTCGAACAGGGCTTCAGGCAGGAATTGATATTGATGTATTTGCACCAAGGCTCAGCTTTTTTTGGGGAATAGGGATGAACTATTTTATGGAAGTCGCTAAGCTCCGGGCAGCTAGATTCCTATGGGCAAAATTAATGAAATCATTTGATCCGAAAAATCCAAAATCACTCGTATTACGAGCTCATAGCCAAACCTCTGGGTGGAGTTTGACGGAACAGGATCCATTCAACAATG
Organism: Perspicuibacillus lycopersici; assembly: GCF_025660475.1. Lineage (GTDB taxonomy): Bacteria > Bacillota > Bacilli > Bacillales > Caldibacillaceae > Perspicuibacillus > Perspicuibacillus lycopersici. The sequence goes on along the minus strand of NZ_JAOUSF010000003.1, from coordinate 307,495 downwards.
TAATCCGAACGTTAACAGAGGCACATGCTGCTGCTATGGGGCATACGCAATCACTTCATACGAATGCATTAGATGAAGCTATTGCCCTGCCAACCGATTTCTCGGCAAGAATTGCAAGAAATACTCAGTTGTATTTGCAAAAAGAAACATCTATTACGAAAACAATTGATCCATGGGGTGGCTCCTATTATGTGGAATATTTGACGAATTCATTAATTGAGCGCGCGTGGCTGCATATACAAGAAATTGAGGAACTTGGTGGAATGACAAAAGCGATTGAAACAGGGTTACCGAAGCTTAAAATAGAAGAAGCAGCAGCTGTTCGACAGGCAATGATTGATTCCGGAGAAGAAAAGCTAGTCGGGGTTAATATTTATCAAGTTGCTCAGCACGAAGCTATTGATATTTTAGCTATTGATAATGAATTGGTACGGAAAAAGCAAATGGAACGATTAGCGAATTTGCGAGCAAATCGAAATACACAAGAAGTAAAAACGGCGCTTGCTAAAATCACGAAGGCAGCACAAACTGGAGAAGGAAATTTACTAGAACTTTCTGTTGCTGCGGCAAGGAAACGTGCAACTTTGGGGGAAATTTCTCAGGCAATTGAGAGTGTGTCAGGTCGATACCGAGCGATCGTTCAATCGGTAAGTGGGGTTTATCAAAAAGCATACAATGATGAGGAGAAAATTGAAGAAATTCGCCAAATGACCGATGAATTTTTTGAATTAGAGGGACGACGCCCGCGAATGCTAATGGCAAAAATTGGTCAGGACGGGCATGACCGTGGGGCAAAGGTAGTAGCAACAGCATTTGCAGATTTGGGCTTTGACGTAGATATTGGTCCATTATTTCAGACAGCCGAGGAAACCGCCCGTCAAGCGGTGGAAAATGATGTACATGTTATTGGGATGAGTTCCTTAGCAGGAGGACATAAAACATTTTTGCCACAACTAATAGAGGAACTAAAAAAACAAAATCGACTAGATATTCTTGTCGTGGTAGGTGGCGTCATACCAGCTCAGGATTACACCTTTTTGAAGGAAAAAGGTGCTGCTGCAATATTTGGGCCAGGAACTATTATACCGAATGCAGCACGTGCAGTTTTGGAGGAAATTTATCGCCGCTTAGGGTATGAGGAAGTGTAGTAAATGCCGGAGGATAGCAAGAAAAACCGTTCACGATATGTAAAAAAGGATAGAAGCACATTATCTATTACCGATTATGTGAAAGGTATTAGAAATGGTGACCGAAGTATATTAGCAAAAGCAATTACCTTAATTGAGAGTAGGAATTCTAATCATTTTAAAATGAGTCAGCAGATTTTGAAAGAAATTTTACCCTTTACGGGAAACTCCATGCGTATCGGTATTACAGGGGTTCCAGGAGCAGGAAAAAGCACCTTCATTGAAAGATTTGGTACGGAGCTTTGCAATAAAGGTAGAAAGGTAGCCGTTTTAGCCATCGATCCAACCTCAACTATTAGCAAAGGGAGCATTCTTGGCGATAAAACACGAATGGAAAATTTATCACGGGAACCGAATGCATTTATTCGCCCCTCTCCAACCAATGGTGCACTCGGAGGGGTTCATCGAAAAACACGTGAAACCATTCTTTTATGTGAAGCAGCTGGTTTTGACACGATATTTGTAGAAACAGTCGGGGTTGGCCAAAATGAAGTGGTAGTCCGAACAATGGTAGATTTGCTTATGATGCTAACCATTACTGGAGCTGGAGATGAGCTACAAGGAATGAAAAAGGGGATGATGGAGCTATGCGATATGGTCCTCGTGACAAAGGCAGATGGTAGCAATAAACAAAAGGCAATAGAAACAAAAAGCCAATACAATAAATTTCTACATTTGCTAAAACCAGTAACAAGAGGCTGGATAGCTAAAGCATTTACCTGTTCTGCGGTGACAGGAGAAGGAATCCCAATGGTATGGAAGGTCATTCAAAAATTTTTCACCGTAGTGGACAACAATGGCTATTTAATGGAAAGAAGGAATGAACAAACAAAAGAATGGCTGCGATCCTCAATAATGGAGCAATTGGAGCATTCCTTTTTTCAAAATAAGGAGGTCATGCTCCGGCTCCCACTATTAGAAAGTAAGGTCACAGCTCTTTCCTTACCAGTATCTACTGCAGTGGAACAATTACTGGAGCTTTATTTCCATGAAATCAAAAAAATATAAAGTAAATAAAAATAGGCTGTTTTTGTATAAATTAAATTGTTTCTATTTGTAAAAAGTACACAGAATGAATTCACCCTATGCATCCATTCGGGCAAGCGGTGAGACTAGCTGCTGCTTTAATCCCTACTAGCAAACTTCGCCAACCTCCGTATGATTAGGAAACATCGGTTCGTAAACTCACCGTGTTTCCTTTATCCTGTAGATTGGCTACAGTTTGTATGTGTATGTCGCCGGGCAGCCGCCTCCGCCTTTATGGATTCTTTGTGCATTCAGTCTGTTCAGTAGTTTTAACAAAATTTCTAATCTTGTTAAATAAAATAATTCGTTAAAAAAAGCCATAAAAAAAGAGATAGTGCCGATTCGCACTATCTTCATCAGGGAGTTAGGGGTATGGATCATGTGTACTAATACTTTACCCCTTGAACAATAAATTAAACATAAAATTTGAAATTTGATTATAATAATTGATATGATAAACAAAGAATAACGTATTTACAATGAAGAATAAAAAGGAGTGATTCGTAATGAGTCTTGATTTTAATTTTTTAATGAATGACGTTGTAGAACAAGCAAGAAAAGATATAGTGGAAGCAGGATTTGAAGAACTAAAAACTGCGGATGAAGTAGAAGAAGCATTAAACAGAAAAGGTACAACATTAGTAATGGTCAATTCCGTATGTGGTTGTGCCGGTGGAATTGCTCGTCCAGCAGCAAAGCATGCGATTCATTTTGATAAACGACCAGACCATTTAGTTACCGTTTTTGCAGGTCAAGATAAAGAAGCTACAGCGAAAGCAAGAAGCTATTTTGAAGGATACCCACCATCTTCTCCATCCTTTGCTTTATTAAAAGATGGGAAAATTTGTGCAATGGTAGAACGTCACGAAATTGAAGGCCATGCACCGATGTCAGTTATTGAAAATTTACAGGAGCTTTTTGACAAATATTGTGAGGAATTTTAATTACTAAAGACTAACGGCATTTATTATGCTGCATTCTATAAGATTGTTAAGAAGACTCTCACTGGAAAGCGAAGTACATTCAGATTAAAGGCTATTAACAAATAGCGATATACTTTACGAGTACAGCCATTTTAATAAAATCAATTGCTTAAAACCACCAGCTTAGGAACATACTAGAAAAAAAGCTGGTGGTGTTTTTTTATGAAATTATTGTTATCATTGCTACTTGCATTCACCATGTCTCCGGTTTGGCCAATTGGTCCAAATCCACTTCCAGGTGATCCATTTCTTATTGTAAATAAAAAAAGTAATGAGGTTGCTTTTATCCATGATAATAAAGTACAGATAGTTTATAAAGCGGCAACCGGAAAGACAAATGATCTCACTCCAGCAGGATTATATACAGTCACTGTAAAAGCAATCAATCCATATTATCGAAAAAAAAATATTCCGGGAGGATCACCAAAAAATCCATTAGGATCACGCTGGATTGGATTTAATGCAAAGGACACAGAAGGAAGAACATATGGCATTCACGGTACAAATAACCCATCATCTATTGGTGGCTATGTTTCACAAGGCTGTATTCGATTGAAAAATGAGGATGCCATTGAGTTGTTTGAAAAGGTACCGATTGGTACAAAAATTTATATAACATACTCTGGAATGCCATTTGAAGAAATTGCGCAAGAAAAAGGAGCTATTACCAATCATTAAAGATATGGTAAGAGCTCCGTTGCTATCGTTTAATTTTATAGAAAAATCGTTAATCCTGCTAGAAATGTAGATGCCACCATTGCAAAAAGCATAAAATAGATAATTACTTTCCGCAGTTTTCGGTTGGTCATAATGATTCCTCACTTTCATATAATCTACTAATCCTATTGTACCCACTTTTGTATACTACTACAAGTTCGTTTTGTTACGAAATCGTGCATCCTTATCTAGTAATCTATGAAAGATTCGACATAATATTCGGGAAAAATAAAAGTACTTACTATATTATGGAATGTGGGAGAACATGACTACCGATTTATGATTAATTTGGAGGTGTTTTGGCGTGAAAGGAATCGATCATATTGGAATTGCAGTTCAATCATTAGAGCAGGCACTGCCATTTTATGTGGACATTTTACAATTTAAGCATGTACATACAGAGGAAGTGGAATCAGAAAGAGTAAGAGTAGCTTTTATCCAAACAGATAATTGTAAAATAGAGCTACTAGAGCCGATGGATGAAAGTAGCCCGGTTTATACTTTTTTACAGAAAAGAGGGGAGGGCGTTCACCATATTGCACTAGAAACTGAAAAAATAGAGGCAGATATTGATTCATTAACAGAAAAAGCTGTCCGATTGATTAATCAGCAACCGAAACAAGGGGCAGGCGGTGCACGCGTTGCCTTTTTACACCCTAAATCTGCCAATGGTGTGTTATATGAACTTTGTGAAAGACAATCAAAATAGCAATTTGAAATAGTAGTTATGTTAAATGGAAATAGATGGGAAGGGGAGAAATAAATGCGCGGGGTAAAACAGACGGATATGTTTGATAAAATCCATGAATTGTATGATAAGCGCCGAGAGGTAGAGCTAGGTGGGGGAGAAGAAAAAATTGATAAGCAGCATGATAAAGGAAAATTAACGGCAAGAGAGCGGATCAATCTTCTTGTTGATGACGGTTCCTTTGTCGAATTAAATCCATTCATGGAACATCGCTCGCTTGAACTAATGGGGGTAAAGGGACCGGGCGATGGTGTTGTTACCGGATTTGCTAAAATAAATGGTCGGCCAATCTATTTATTTTCTCAGGATTTTACTGTGTTTGGTGGTGCATTAGGAGAAATGCACGCAAAAAAAATCGCGAATGTAATGGATTTGGCAGCGAAAAATGGAGTACCAATTGTAGGATTAAATGATTCCGGAGGTGCTAGAATTCAAGAAGGAGTTATTTCGTTAGATGGATATGGCCATGTTTTTTATCGAAATTCAATATATTCTGGTGTTGTTCCACAAATTTCTGTCATAATGGGACCTTGTGCAGGCGGAGCAGTATATTCCCCTGCAATTACCGATTTTGTAATTATGGTGGAAAAGACTAGTCAAATGTTTATCACCGGTCCGAAGGTAATAGAAACGGTAACAGGAGAAAAGATTAGCTCAGAAAATTTAGGAGGAGCAAGAATCCATAGTGGCATTAGTGGAAATGCCCATTTCAGTGTTCCAACAGAGGAAGAGGCACTACTGACCGTTCGTACATTACTCAGTTATTTACCATTAAATAACGAAGAACGACCACCTACGAAAGAGGAGGTAACGGAGGGTGATGATTATCGACCTAAGCTAGCGGAGATAATTCCTTATGATCCACTGCGAACCTATGATGTTCGTAACGTTATTGAAGAGGTATTAGATCAAAACACTTTTTTTGAAATACAGAAAGATTTTGCCAAAAATATTGTGATTGGCTTTGGAAGAATAAAAGGAGAAACGGTAGGATTAGTATGTAATCAACCGAAATGGCTAGCGGGAGGGCTTGATATAGATTCCTCTGATAAAGCAGCAAGATTTATCCGCTTTTGTGATTCCTTTAATATTCCGATTATTACCTTTGAAGACGTTACCGGATTTTTTCCAGGTGTAAAGCAGGAGCATGGGGGCATCATTCGTCATGGAGCAAAAATATTGTATGCCTATTCTGAAGCAACCGTTCCGAAAATGACCGTTATTACAAGGAAGGCTTATGGTGGTGCTTATGTTGCATTAAACAGTAAAGCAATTGGGGCAGACTTTGTGTTTGCCTGGCCAAATGCTGAAATTGCCGTCATGGGACCTCAAGGAGCGGCGAATATTATATATGCAAAGGAAATTCAGCAAAGTAACAATCCAGAAATAACTCGCGAACAAAAAATCGTAGAATATCGCGAAAAATTTGCCAATCCATATGTTGCTGCAAAAATGGGAATGGTTGACGATGTGATCGATCCGCGGGAGACAAGAATGAAATTGATTCAATGTTTAGATATGCTAAAAACAAAACAAGAAACAAGGCCGAAGAAAAAGCATGGCAATATACCTTTATAAAGTAAATTGGTAAGCGATTACAAAGTGCTGATCATAAAAAGATTAGCGCTTTTTTTGCAATTGAAATTTTTTCGTAAGCAAAACATATGTCGGGAAAATAATCGAAACCAAGAGAAAAATTTGAATGGATATGGAAAAAAGCGGTATACTTAGTTTGTTACTATTAATAGGAGGGTTATATATGATAAATAATAATAGATTGTTAAATACATTTTTAGAGCTTGTTCAAATTGACTCAGAAACAAAAAATGAAGCTCAAATTTCGAAAGTATTGAAGCAAAAATTTTCTGATCTTGGTTTAGATGTTTTCGAGGATGATACGATAGCTCAAACTGGACATGGTGCGGGCAATTTAATTTGTACATTAAAAGGAAATAATCCAAATGCCGATACGATTTATTTTACTTCCCATATGGATACCGTTGTGCCAGGAAAAGGCATAAAACCATCGATAAAAGATGGCTATGTTGTAAGTGATGGTACGACAATTTTAGGGGCGGATGATAAGGCCGGACTTGCAGCAATATTCGAAGCAATTCAAGTAATAAAAGAAACGAATATTGCGCATGGCGATATCCAATTTGTTATTACTGTTGGTGAGGAATCTGGATTAATGGGAGCAAAAGCATTAGATCCTTCTTTAATTAAAGCAAAATACGGGTATGCATTAGATAGCGATGGTCCTGTAGGTACTATTGTCGTTGCAGCACCAACACAAGCGAAAATTAAAGCAACTATATACGGAAAAAGTGCACATGCTGGCGTTGCACCGGAAAAAGGAATTTCTGCGATTACAATTGCAGCAAAATCGATTTCTAAAATGCCGCTAGGGCGAATTGATGAAGAAACAACCGCTAATATCGGTCGTTTTGAAGGTGGTCAAGCAACGAACATTGTCTGTGACCGTGTGGACATTTTAGCAGAGGCACGTTCATTAGTACAAGAAAAATTAGATCAACAAGTACAAAAAATGAAAGTGGCATTCGAAGAAACTGCGACTGCTATGGGTGGTCGTGCGGAAATCGATGTGCAAGTAATGTATCCATCCTTTAAATTTAGTAGCAACGATCAAGTAGTACAAATCGCTGAATTAGCAGCGAAAAAAATTGGTCGGGAGAGTAATTTAATTCAAAGTGGTGGTGGTAGTGATGGGAACGTTATCGCTGGATTTGGAATTCCGACCGTTGTATTAGGCGTAGGGTACGAGGAAATTCATACAACAAACGAACGGATTCCTGTAGCTGAATTAAATAAATTGGCTGAAATGGTTTTAGCCATTGTAGAGACGGTAAATAATCAATAAATTTTTGCTACTATATTCCACTAGAAGGAAGCAGTGAGGTGTAACTATTGAATGCATCTAATATCGTCGTTTTTCGAAGCGGATCAGAAATGTATGGAGTGTTGATTGAGAATATTGTCTCCATTGAAAAGTCAGAGAAAACGACCGATGAATATGATTTACCTGTTTATGTAAAAGGTTTTGTAAATAGCGGAGCGGAAGAAGTACCAGTGATTGATTTTCAAACCGTTTTGTATCCGAATAAAGAGACAACGGATGAAACTGCTCGATGTATAGTTGTTAAAGCAGATCTTATTCAGCTTGCATTTTTTGTATCAGAGGTAATCGGCATAAAGGAAGTAGGCAGTGGACAGTTACAGCAAGTGAAATTTGTAACCAATACTTCAAAGTCGATTTTCTCAGCAATTGCAATGATAGAAAATCAGCTAATACCAATTGTCGATCCAGTAAAATTTATTCATTATGCAAAAGACTTTGCTACGATTCTTTCATTTATGAAGGAAAAGCAATCTGTAATAGAGTGCAAGTAATCAATGTAGGTTAAATCGTTTCGTAATATTTCAATAGGGGCTCTAGTCATGGATGGAAATTTATCAAATAAAGCCAAAATTATTTTTCATGTGGATATGAATAGCTTCTATGCATCAGTTGAGATGGCAAGTGATGCGACACTAAAGGGGAAACCTGTTGCCATTGCTGGTAATGTGGAGGAACGCAGAGGTATCATAGTTACGTGCAGCTATGAGGCTAGGGAATTTGGTGTGAAAACGACAATGCCCGTATGGCAGGCGAAAAAATTATGTCCACACCTCATCGTTAAACAACCAAATTTCGAATTATACAGAAAAGCCTCGAAAGCGATGTTTCAATTACTTCGTGGATATACCGATTTAGTAGAACCTGTATCCATTGATGAAGGTTATATGGATATGACACATGCATTGTCCGAGCATCCTTTACATATTGCGAATATGATTCAAGAACAGCTACTCCGAGAACTGGATCTTCCATGCAGTATTGGTATCGCACCAAATAAATTTTTAGCAAAAATGGCTAGTGATATGAAGAAGCCTTTAGGGATTACCATTTTAAGAAAAAGAGAAATCCCAACAATTCTCTGGCCGATGCCTGTGCATGAAATGCATGGAGTCGGTAAAAAGACAGCCGAAAAGCTACAAACCATTGGTGTAGTAACTATCGGTGATTTAGCAAGTACTAATGAATTACAATTAAAAAGCTTACTTGGTATTAATGGAATCCGTTTAAAGGAACGTGCCAATGGAATCGATACGCGTCCGGTCGACCCTGAATCTATTCATGATTATAAAAGTATTGGTAATTCTACTACATTGCCAAAGGATACTACCATTCAGCAAGATTTGCTCGAAACATTGCTCTCTTTGTCCAAAACGGTATCGGCACGGCTAAAAAATAAGAACGTTTATGCTACTAATTTAGCAATAACAATTCGTTATAAGGATCGTTCTACCTATTCAAGAAGCGAAAAGCTAGCGAATCCTATGCAAACAGAAAAGGATATATACGAACAGGCAAAACGATTATTTATTAAGCATTGGAATGGTAATCCAGTCCGATTACTCGGAGTTACTGGTAATGATTTAGTGGAACAGGACCATGCTTTCAAGCAACTCGATATTTTTACATATGAAAAGGACGCAAAAGAGGAGCCGTTGATTAAAACAATGGAGAAGCTGCGAGATAAATTTGGTAAAGATATCATTGTAAAAGGCTGGAATAATTATCATAAAGAGGGTCAGACCGATACAGGATTCAATAAAGATTTTTTAAGACGTGAGGACGAGTAGAAAAGTAAATCCCCCGGATTCGTTAGTTATTACTAGCAAATTTCGGGGGATTGCTTTTTGGTCTAATTATCGATTTGATTAATCAATTTTACTTCTGTACCAGGATAATAATGGTCAATAATTTCTTTATAGGTTTTTCCTGCTTCTGCCATTACATTTGCTCCCCATTGGCTCATTCCTACACCGTGACCATTTCCTTTTCCGCTTATATTATATGCAGAAGGCTCATTTTCAAACGAGCTAATGAGATAGCTTTTAAAGTAGGAAGCACCAATCAGCGGGCGGATTTTTTTTAATGGTACATGATGGAATGAAACCTTTTCGAAAAAAATGAAATCATCCATCACTTTCCGTATTAAAGTGATTTCAATCGAGCCTTCCAATGAACGTTGTGCCTCATTTTTATCCTTCGCAATAACAAAGGTAGGGATACTCAATATTTTAATGTCACCCGGATAGCCATGTTGATTTAGCCAGTTTTTCATCGTGGAAGTGATTTCTACATCTTTTTCTTGTAATTCCTCCCACCAATTAGATTTGCTCCAGTTTATTTCATCCAAGTCGATTTGCGTCTTTTTTAATGAAAAATCCCAAAGAATAACTGGGTCATAAGGATCTTGTTTTATTGGGAAATATGAGCTTTGTTTACCACCCCAAACATTTCTGTTACTTTCGGTCATCCCACCATTACTGGCAGAATAATAAGCATTTATCGGCTTCCCTTTAAATGTAATAATTTCACCATTCGTTTCCTTTACCGCTTGCTTCGTTTTTTCAAATGTATTGTACCCTCCATATACTTGATAATGTGTGGTGTCATCAAGATTGGAAGATTGATGGGTAACGGTATACGTACGGGCAGCCAATGTTTGCGCCTTTAATGCCTCAAGACCCCAACTCGGATAAACTTCAAATGGGACAACACCCATTAAATAATCTTCTAATAATAATTGATTAATGGGACGAATATATTTACCATCTTCTATATGGAATTCGATTGCACCTAAATACGGTCGGTCTTCCAAGAATAATAAATGTTCTTCATCATAATCGGCTGGATATAAAATAAATGGTTCAGCTACCTCTGTAATGGTTTTTCCAAACTGAAGAAATAATTTACCGTTTTTTAATGTAAGTGTGTAATCTACTCCATCCTTTAATGTCACCGTTGGATCCAATGTTAAGTAATCGCTTCTAAAGTGAAATGATATTTTAGAAGTATTTCCAATATAGTTTTTTAAACGTACGGAAATCATTTCATCAGCAAAAACCTCATTTGCGAAGGTTAATGATAAAAAGGTAAAGATGATTAAAGTTAGTGTTTTCATATTTATAGTATTGTTTCCGTGTTAATAGTTTATTCCTAAAGTTTGTCGTGAAGAACAATGAAAGGACACTGTTTAATCAGTGCCCTTCCATATCATTTATTTTGTTCTTATCTTTTGTTAATCACGATTTTAGCAATTTTCATCGACATCTAAATCAGCAACCGGCCACCAGAAGAAGCCGTCTTTTTCGAGTAATTCATCTGCTGCCTTTGGTCCCATAGTGCCTGCCGCATAATTAGGGAATGGAGCTTTTTGGTTTGCCCATACTTCGGAAATTTGATCTACAAATCGCCAAGATAATGCTACTTCATCCCAATGTGTAAAGTTTGTTGCATCCCCACGTAAGCAGTCAAATAAAAGTTTTTCGTACGCTTCTGGTGTGTTCATTCCATCAATGCTCTTATTCGAGAAGTTTAACTTTACAGGATTCGTTTCCATACCTTGTCCAGTCTTCTTCACATTTAAATGAAGGGTAATTCCTTCTTCTGGTTGGATGTGAATAACAAGTAAATTCGGATTCAAGGATGATCCGTTTTTATAGTACAAATTCATTGGAATATCCTTGAATTGTACGACAATTTTTGTAGACTTTTTATCCATTCGTTTTCCTGTACGGATATAGAATGGGACTCCAGCCCAACGGAAATTATCAATCATGAATTTACCGGCAACATATGTTTCCGTGTTGGATTCAGGGTCTACATTCGGTTCGTTCCGGTAAGCAGGAACGGTTTCGTTATTTATCGTACCTTCTCCATATTGACCACGAACGAAATATTGATCAATTTCTTCGTTTTTAAATGGTCGTAATGCACGAAGCACCCGTACCTTTTCGCTGCGAATTTCATCCGTTGTCAGCTTAATCGGTGGTTCCATCGCTAATAAGGATACGATTTGCATCATATGGTTTTGGAGCATATCGCGTAGTGCACCGTTTTTATCATAATATCTAGCCCGTTCCTCAACGCCTAGCGTTTCACTGGAGGTGATTTGAATATTAGAGATGTAACGATTATTCCAAAGTGGTTCAAAGATTGCATTGGAAAAACGAATAACCTCTATGTTTTGGACCATTTCTTTTCCTAAATAATGGTCAATCCGGTATACTTCATTTTCTTTAAAAGCGGAACGAATTCGTTTATTTAAATTGATCGCAGATGGTAAATCATGACCAAATGGTTTTTCAATAACTAATCGTTTGAACCCTTTTGTATCGGTTAGTCCATCTTCTTTTAAATGCTCGGCAACTGTACCGAAAAACTCAGGAGACATTGCTAAATAAAAGATGCGATTACCGTCTAAATGATAGGTAGTATCGAGACAATCGACAAGATTTTTTAATTCCCGATAAGATTCGGAATCTGTAACATCATGTGATTGATAATAAAAATGGGAAATAAACTCGGTTAAATCCTCTGAACTATTTCCAAAGGTATCTATTGATTCCTTTACCCAATTTCGAAAATCGTCGTCATCCTTTAATCGTCTTGCAACACCGACTACGGCAAATCTATCAGATAATAATCCTTTTTTGTAAAGATTATATATGGATGGATATAATTTTCTTTTTGCTAAATCACCTGTTGCGCCAAAAAGTAATATCAATGATGCTGGAGCTTCTGTATGTTTCACTTTATACCCTCACTTTATTATGTAGTCCTAATAGCTAATCGCTATAGTTAAATTTTAGCTATATAATTTTGAAATGGCAAATTGTAAACGGTATCGTATCTATTGTGTGTAATTTAACAATATGCTAATACATAGTATAATGAAAAATATAAAAAGATGAAATAAAAAAGACTCAAATTTCCTTCGTGAAAGAGTCGATCTACTTTGTTTTCGGTGAAAGTATTGTATTTCATGTACGAAAAAAAGATAATAGAGATAATTACTATTAATTGCTTTCATTTTGTTAGTTTATTGGAGGAATCCATTTTGGAAATATTGTTTTTAGGAACAGGTGCAGGTATGCCTGCAAAATATCGGAATGTAACATCTATTGCATTAAAGCATCTTGAGGATGGCTCTATCTGGTTATTTGATTGTGGCGAAGCAACCCAGCATCAAATACTACATACTTCTGTAAAACCGAGAAAAGTCTCGAAAATTTTTATTACCCATTTGCATGGGGACCATATATTTGGCCTACCTGGCTTTTTAGGCAGTCGTTCCTTTTTAGGTGGGATTGAGCCTTTAACGGTTTATGGACCAAAGGGAATTCGTGAATACATTGAAACAAGTCTTGCAATTAGTCAAACCCATTTAAAATATGAATTAATCATTGAAGAGATAGAAGACGGGCAAATACTGGAGGATGAACAATTTCAAATTGAAATAAAATTATTGGAGCATGTGCTTCCATCGTTTGGTTTCCGAATCATGGAAAAGGACAAGCCTGGAGCACTATTAGTGGATGAATTATTAGCTATTGGAATAAAGCCCGGCCCCATTTTTCAGCAAATAAAAAATGGAGAAGAAATCACATTAGAAAATGGGCAAGTTATTTCTGGAAAGGACTATGTTGGTCCAGCGAAAAAGGGACGAACGGTTACAATATTAGGCGATACACGGCCATGTTCGAATGGTTTAGCATTAGCGAAAGATGCGGATTTACTTATTCACGAAGCAACATTTGATAAGAGTGCAGATAAAATGGCAAATGATTATTTCCATTCTACCACTCACCAGGCTGCGACAATTGCAAAAGAAGCGAATGTTGCACAATTATGTATTACCCATATAAGTTCTCGATTTGAAAAAAGAGATTGGCCAATGCTGGAAAGAGAAGCACAGGAAATTTTCCCGAATACAATCATTTCAGAGGACTTTAAAAAAATTGAAGTAAAAATGAAGTAACTAAAACAAAAAGAGTAGATGAAAGCTATCTACTCTTTTTGTGTGCCAATTATAGCCAACCACGCTCGTATGGAACGGGAGCTTTTAAGGAATGCCCTAAAGTTTTGGCTGCCTGATATGGCCAATAAGGATTTCTTAAAAGCTCACGTGCAATAAAAACTAAATCTGCTCGTTCGTTTTGTAAAATTTCCTCCGCTTGAACTGGGGAAGTAATGAGTCCAACAGCACCTACCGGAATAGCAGCATTTTCGCGAATCTTTTCTGCTAATTTCACTTGATATCCAGGATATACTGGCACCTTCACATTTGGAACGACGCCGCCAGTGCTTACATCAATGAAATCTACCCCTTGTTCCTTTAGCCAGCCTGCAATAGTAATAAAATCATCCAATTTAGAACCATCCTCGTGATATTCAGCAGCGGAAATTCGAACAAATAATGGGCCATCCCAAACGGATTTCACTGCATCAACTACTTCACGAATGATACGATAACGATTTTCTAAACTTCCACCATATTCATCACTACGTTTATTCGTTAATGGAGATAAAAATTGGTTCAATAGGTAGCCGTGTGCACCATGTAGCTCAATGACATCAAAGCCTGCTGCTTTCGCTCGACTAGCAGCCTTTTGAAAGGCATCGACAATTTCTTGTATTTCCGATTTTGTTAATTCTTTTGGTGTTTGATAGCGGTCACTAAAAGCGATTGGGCTAGGAGCAACAATATCGCTTGGCAAGTCTGCTTTTCTTCCTGCATGTGCGAGCTGAATACCAGTTTTTGATCCATGCTCTTTCATCAGCTGAACAAGTTCTGTTAATCCCTCAATATGTTGATCATCCCAAATACCTAAATCCTTTGTGGTAATTCTTCCTTGTGCTGTAACGGCAGTGGCCTCTACCATGATTAATCCTACTTGACCAACCGCGCGACTCGCATAATGGGTACGATGCCAATTAAGTACTTTGCCATCCTCGTTATTGGATGAATACATACACATAGGGCTCATCACAATTCGGTTCGGTAACGTGACATTTTTAATCGTATATGGTTCAAATAGCTTTATTGTCATTTCCATCCTCCTCGGTAAATATCATTCCCCACTAGTATAGCAGTAGCGGCAGTGGTAGAGAAAAAAGTTGCTCATGATAAACAATTTGATTATATAATTGCTATTGGCAATTTTCTGCATTCCTATACGGATAACATGACATTTTCCGTGTGAACAGGTAAACTTATGAAAAGATAATGTGATAAAGGAGAGCGGTATTCGAAATGGCAGAATGGATTAACGGAATTGGCAAAATTACGCTACCGACCCCATTTGCAGTTGGCGATGTCAATGTTTTTCTTGTGAAAGGGGAGGCATTAACATTAGTAGATGCCGGAATTAATACAAAGGAAGCGTGGGAAATCTTTGTACATGAATTACAATCATTAGGATATCAGCCTTCAGATATTGACCAAGTGATTTTAACCCATCATCATCCAGATCATGTCGGTTTACTCGATTATTTACCAGTTTCTAAGGTGGTAGGACATGCATATTGCGAACGATGGATTAATCGTGACGAACAGTTTATTTCTGATTATCGGAGTTTTTATAAAAAATTATTTAAGCAGTATAGTGTACCTGAAAAATATTATGTGGGAATTCAACAAATGGAGGACCAATTACAATATTCCTGTAACCGCTCGCTAACCGGTATTTTAGTGGAAGGGATGGATGTTCCCGGTTTACCGAATTGGACGGTTATCGAAACTCCGGGGCATGCACAAAGTCAGCTGAGCTTTATTAATGAAAAGGAAGGGTGGATGTTTGGTGGGGATCATATATTGGCGACAATCTCTTCTAATCCATTATTGGAACCTCCGCTAAAAGCGGGAATGGAGCGTCCAAAGCCATTGCTACAATACAATGCTTCCTTAGTAAAGGTTAAACAATATCCAATTGAATTGGTTTACTCTGGTCACGGTAATGAAGTTAAATACATATCGCGATTAATTGATAGAAGGCTAGCACGCCAGCATAGTCGAGCAATGAAGGTGAAGGAAATGATCCAACAAGAGCCATTAACAGCTTTTGAAATTTGCATGCGGCTGTTTCCACAAGTATATGAGCGCGAGGTAAGCTTAACAATGTCTGAAACGGTTGGTCAATTGGATTACTTACAATCGCTTGGAGAAATAAAATTGATAACAGATGAAGTTGGAAAACAAATATTTGTAACGGTTTAGCTGTAATTAGGAAATTAGAGGTGAGAAGATGGAAAATCTTAAAAATAAAACTATTATCATTACAGGGGCATCTTCTGGAATTGGCGAAAAAATTGCCATGAAAGTGGCTAACATTGGTGCTCGACCGATTCTTGTTGCGCGATCCAAAGAGAAATTAAAAGCGATAAGTAATAAAATTAATCAACAAACAGCAGTCGATAGTTTATACTACCCGCTAGATATTAGTGATAGGAAACAGGTGAAAATTGTTTTTGCACAAATTCTTAAGGAGATTGGGCAGGTTGATATTCTTTTAAACAATGCTGGATTTGCTATCTTTGATTCCTTCGCTGAAGCCGATTTGGAAGATATCGAAAAAATGTTTCAAGTAAATGTTCTTGGATTGATGGCATGTACAAAGGAGGTTCTCCCTTCTATGCTGGAGAGAAATAGTGGCCATATTATTAATATCGCTTCCCAGGCTGGAAAGTTAGCTACGCCGAAATCTAGTGGATATGCTGCAACAAAGCATGCAGTATTAGGGTTTACCAATAGTTTACGAATGGAGCTTGCTAAGACAAATATTTCTGTCTCCTCTGTTAATCCTGGCCCAATAGAGACGACTTTCTTCGACATTGCAGATAAGTCCGGAAACTATGTAAAAAATGTCAAAAAATACATGCTGCAACCGGAAAATGTAGCAGAAAAAATTGTCCAGCTCATGATTCATCCAAAGCGTGAATTAAACTTACCGAGATGGATGAATATGGGAAGTGTTTTATATAATTTATTCCCAAATATTGCCGATCGATTTGTTGGAAATATATTAAATAAAAAATAAAGGCTGTTGTCTAAAAGATTGTTGTTATTTCATGAGATAGGTTATTAATGGCATGTATTCAGTCTGCGCACTTTTTACAAATAGCAACAATCTATACCGTAAACAGCCAAAATAAAATAGGGAATAAGCCCTAAATGAAGAAGGCGATGTCACGCAAAAACCAGTGAGATAACAAAATAAGTACAGCAGAAACAGCGATGGCAGCATATAATGGCTCAGTTTTCCCCTTAGCTTCTGTATGGAAGGAAAAAATCGTTGCAAAAATCACCATAAATTCCAAAATAGTAGTCATATTGATTAGAAATGGCTGGATTACATATAGCTGCGGAATCGAAAGAATAAAAGTAACAAGCATAAAAACGACAGAAATGGTAATAAACGAACCAAACCGTCCGACAATATGATGAAATGCTCGATTTAATTTTAGCCAATAATTAATGACAACATATAAGAGTCCAGCGGTTACGAGTAACCAAGCTTCATAAAATAGAAAGGATAGCAAAAAAGTTTGAAGTGATTCAAGAAAACGGGCGTCCGGTGGTTGCAATAAGGTCAACGGACGATAAAGAAAAGCGATTGTTAGTCCATAAAATAATGCGTACAGTGTAATCGACAAATATCCATTTAAATATTGATCGGCACCTACTCTGTTGGAAAAAGTTGCGGGCGACTTTAAACTTTCGAGAAGGAAATCCCAATACTTTTTAAAAAAACCTTTCTTTTTGTTACGAGAAATAGCTGCAGCTCTCCTGTCTTTCGTATGATGAGACATTGGGCTTACAGCAATTTCGGTGCTATCAATAGCGACTGGTTCGGAAGGCTCTTTTGCAATAGAGTCAAATGAATTCCCACAATACGGACAATAACTCGCATCAGGTGTATTTGTTTTTTGACAATGTGGACAGATCATACACACTACCTCCTATACCATATAGTTATTTTTTTTACTTTGTAATCAGCTAGCGGACTTATACAAACAACCATCCGAAAACCGTCCAAAGGTTAGCCACTATGCATACGAAATACTAAATTCGTTATCTATCCGATAAACCAACCTATTCTATAAATAGTATACGTTCTAAGCTTATATACATATTTTTATTAAGAAAGCTTTCCAGCCATTAAAAAGTAAGGAGAGAATATTGTTATTCTCTCCTTTTTGTTCTTATAGTTTATGAAATATGGGCTGTTGATTTTCGAAGGTTGTTACATAGCGAAAGCCGATTTTTTTTAGAAGTCCAGCCGACTTTTCATAATACTCTGCTAAGCGGTCTGGTCTATGTGCATCTGAGCCAATGGTAATTATTTCCCCACCCATGTCTTTATACAGCTGTAAAATATCTTCGCTTGGTAGTAAACGATTCATTCCATAATAAAAACCTGAAGTATTAATTTCGATTCCTTGTCCAGAAGGAATAATTTCCTTAAAGATTTCTTCGATAATATTTAAAAATAAACTTACACCTTCCGTATATTTATAACGGGCGACTAAATCTAAATGCCCTAAAACGCTAAACGAACGAAAGGTACGAATACATTCTAGCAATTCCAAGTAATATTCTTCATATGCCTGATCAAGGCTCTTTCCTTCAAAAAAACGACCAGAATGCAAATCTAGCTTTTTTGTTGTATGCATCGAGCAAATGACAAAATCAAATGTCTCTTTTTGCAAAAGCTTACGATAACTGTCTAAAACATGTGGCTGAACACCAAGCTCAACTCCTTTCCGAATGTTTATTTTGTCCCCGTATTTGCGCTGCATTGTTGCGATTGTAGCTGCATAATTTACCACATCTAAATCAAAATCAATCGTTTCATCCGGATAATCTTCATCAATATGCTCCGTAAAACACATTTCTTGTATTCCTTTTTGTATGGCAGCTTGCACCATCTCTTCCATTGGAGTATCGCAATCAGCAGAAAAATTACTATGTAAATGGAAATCAAACATGTGTGGCTCGCTCCTGTCTATTAAAAAATAATTTCTACAATTTTAATAATACTACATGACTTTATTTTAATAAAGTGATAAACTGATAAAGTGATAATTAGATAAAGGGTGATTGTATGCAACTACTGAGTCAAATTGTTCCGGAAGGTGTAACAGATCTGCTTGCGAATGACTTCGATCGGAAAGAGCAGTTAACAGTAAAAATAAAGCAGTTATTTCGAGAAAATCAATTTAAGCAAATACAAACTCCGATTTTCGAATATTATGATCTCTTTTCGGAAATGAAAGGGACGATCGAAAAGGATCGAATGATTAAATTAATTGATACGGATGGCAAAATCTTAGTGTTGCGACCAGATGCTACGATTCCAATTGCACGAATGGTAGCAACCAATTATAAGGATGCAGCGCCTATCCAAAAATTTTCCTATGTAACTAGCATATTTCGTATGAATGATGACCCGCAAAATGTTCAATCAAGAGAGTTTACGCAGGCGGGTGTGGAGTTATTTGGAAAAGCAGGAATCGAGGCAGATGTGGAAGTGATATCGCTTGCTATTGAGTCATTAAAGCAGGTTGGGGTCAAAGCTTTCACGATTGATATTGGGCAGGCGAATTTTTATAAAGCATTAATGGAACCAATTGATTTACCAATGGAGGAAATGGCGGTTATTGAGAAATTAATAGAAAAGAAAAATTTTGCCGAATTAACTGCTGCCATTGGGAATTTGCCGATTGGAATGGAATATAAACAGGCATTACAGACAATTCCTACGTTATGTGGAGAGCCGAAGCGAGTTTTGGAGCAAGCGTGGAATATCGCAGTAAATAATGAGATGAAGGCGGAAATCAGCCAGCTTAAAGAGGTGTATGGTCATTTAGTAGCGTTGGGCTATGAATCGTATTTATCACTCGATTTAGGACTAATTAATCATTTGAATTACTATACGAGCATTATTTTTCAAGGCTATATTCCAGGCTTTGGCAAACCAGTTATTTTAGGCGGTCGCTATGATTCTTTAACGAAGCAATTTGGCTATGATACAAAGGCAACTGGATTTGCAATCTATATTGATGATTTAATGCTTGCACTTCATAACATTGGATAAAGTGAGGAAGGTTCATGACTTACATAAATATTGCACTTGGGAAGGGAAGATTAGTAGATAAAACGATTTCCCTACTAAAGGAGATGGGGATTGATTTCTGCGAGTATCATTCCGAAAGTAGAAAGCTAATTTTTGAGGATCCGAAAAATTATATTCGAATCGTACTTGTTAAAGCGGTGGACGTCCCTACCTATGTAGAAAAAGGGGCAGCAGATATAGGGGTCGTTGGAAAAGATACATTGCTAGAATCAGGAGCTAATGTTTTTGAAATGGTTAATTTAGGCTTTGGTAACTGTAAATTTGTAGTTGCTGGTTGCGAACAATTAAATCTTTATAAAAAGAAATTAATTGTCGCAACGAAATATCCAAATGTAGCAAAGAAATATTTTAACCAACAAGGTCGGTCGATTGAAGTGATTAAATTAAACGGTTCTGTTGAGTTAGCACCACTAGTTGGTTTATCGGATTGTATTGTCGATATCGTAGAAACTGGAACAACATTAAAAGAAAATGGTTTGAAAATATTAGAGGAAATTTGTCCGATTAGTGCCCGCTTAATTGTGAATAAAGCAAGCTATAAAACAAATTTTCAACAGGTGAATACATTTCTCGAAAAACTACAGGCCATAATTAATCGGCTGGAGGTGAATAATCCATGATTAATGTAATGAAAGTTGATACGACTGACATTTCATCTATCATGAACGAAAAACTATTACGTCTGGAAGACTCCTATGATCAAATTGATCAAGTTGTTCGTGAGGTAATGGAGCAGGTGAAAACGTTCGGCAATCAGGCGCTTATTAACTATACGGAGCAGTTCGATGGTATTTCATTACCATCCATTAACGTTCGTGCGGAGGAAATAGAAGCGGCTGTTCAATTACTAGACCCAGCATTTGTAGCAATTTTGGAGCAGGCAAAATCAAATATTTTCGACTATCATCTGCACCAGAAAGAAAAATCCTGGTATGTAAATAAATCCGATGGGATTATTTTAGGACAGCAGATCACACCTCTTCACCGGGTCGGGGTTTATGTCCCAGGAGGAAAAGCTGCATACCCATCGACACTATTAATGAATGTTATTCCGGCATTAGTCGCAGGCGTTTCTGAAATTGTAGTAGTATCTCCACCTGGAAAAGATGGCAAAGTGAATCCTGCCGTGCTTGCAGCAGCATCACTTGTTGGGGTGAAAGAGATTTATGCCATTGGTGGCGCACAAGCTATTGCAGCCTTGACATATGGGACAGAAACGATCCGACCAGTTGATAAAATTGTCGGTCCAGGAAATATTTATGTAGCTCGTGCAAAAAAATATGCCTTTGGAAAAGTAGCTATCGATATGATTGCTGGTCCAAGTGAAATTTGCATTATTGCCGACGAGTCCCAAAATCCATTATTTATTGCGGCGGATTTATTGTCACAGGCAGAGCATGATGAAATGGCGGCAGCTGTTTTGATTACAGATTCATCGACAGTTGCAGAGCAGGTAAAGCTGGAAATTGAAAAGCAGCTATCAAACTTAGAAAGAGCAGCGATTGCTAGAAAAGCAATTGATACCTATGGAAATATTTTTATTGTGGAGTCAATAGATGCTGCCTTTGCCCTTGCCAATGAGATGGCACCCGAACATTTAGAGGTAATGGTCGAAGATGCGTTTCTTCAGTTACCAAAAATAAAGAATGCTGGTGCTATTTTTCTCGGAAAATTTTCCCCTGAACCATTAGGAGATTATTTTGCAGGACCAAATCATACGTTGCCAACGAGTGGAACTGCGAAATTTTCATCCCCACTAGGAACCTATGATTTTATGAAAAAATCAAGTGTCATTTATTATAGTGAAAATGAGCTGAAAAAAGTAAAGGATCAAATTATTGATTTTGCAAATCAAGAAGGGCTCGGTGCCCATGCAAATTCGCTTAGCGTCCGATTTGCTGAAGGAGGTAACAAATGAGAACGGCAACTATTACACGAGAAACCGCAGAAACAAGCATTAAATTACAGCTTTATTTAGATGGAACAGGAACCGCAACGCTACATACAGGAATTGGATTTTTCAATCATATGTTAATTTTAATGGCTAAGCATGGATTTTTAGACTTAGATGTGAAATGCAAGGGTGATTTGGATGTTGATTTCCATCATACGGTGGAAGATATCGGGATTGTATTAGGCAAAGCCTTTGCAGAGGCGTTAGGCGAGAAACAAGGAATTACTCGCTATGCGACAGCTTTTACACCGATGGATGAAGCGCTGAGCTTAGTTTCTCTCGATATTAGTGGAAGACCATATTTATATTTTGAAGCGGAGTTTCCGACTGAAAAGGTGGGAGATTTTGATACCGAACTAGTAGAAGAATTTTTCCGAGCATTTGTTAATCAAGCAGGTGTAACGTTACATATTAAGTTGCTGCATGGAAAAAACAGTCACCATATTATAGAGTCAATTTTTAAAGGCTTCGGTCGTGTAATCGATGAAGCTTCTACAATCGATACTCGGATTACTGGTGTACGTTCGACAAAAGGCATGCTGTAAGGGGGAATAGATGATGATTGCTATTATTGATTATGGGGCAGGTAATTTAAAAAGTGTTCAGCATGCATTAACGACGCTTGGACTAGCTTCGGAAATAACCGCAGATCCGGAAAAATTATATCAAGCAGCAGCACTTATTCTTCCTGGGGTAGGTGCCTTTCAAAATGCGATGGTCGAACTAAATCGATTGGGCTTGGTGGCGGCAATTAAAGAAAATGCAAAATTAGGCAAGCCAATTTTAGGAATTTGTTTAGGTTTGCAGCTACTTTATGAGAAAAGCTATGAACAAGGAGAATGGGGAGGCTTAGGCTTATTAAGCGGTGAAGTAATTCGCTTTAATACAGAATGGAAAGTTCCGCATATGGGCTGGAATAACTTAATCAAAGGAACGGAAAGTGCATTTGGCCGTGAAATTACTGCGGATGATTATGTATATTTCGTTCATTCCTACTATGTGGATACGAAAAATCCAGAAGAAGTATTATTTTGGAGTGATTATGGCTGTAAGTTTCCGGCCGTTGTGAAAAAGGACAATATTATCGGCATTCAATTTCATCCAGAAAAAAGCGGGGAGACTGGAATGAAGCTATTAAAAAGTTTTGGGGAGATGATGTTGTGATTCTATTTCCTGCAATTGATATTCGAAATGGGAAATGTGTCCGTTTAATTCAAGGGGACTACGGAAAAGAAGCGGTATATGGTGATCCATTAGAAATGGCAAAAAAATGGGCGACAACCGGTGCCCAGTTCCTTCATATCGTGGATCTAGATGGTGCTCTAATAGGGACTTCGCAAAATCTTGAAATCATCGAGGCAATCGTCCAAGTAGTGGATATTCCAGTACAAGTTGGCGGTGGAATCCGTTCATTGGAACAAATCGAACGTCTTCTTGCGATTGGTGTGAAACGAGTGATTCTTGGCAGTGCAGCATTAGGGAATGAGGAGTTATTAACAGAAGCGCTAAAACGTTACAGTGAATCAATAGCAGTTTCCATTGATGCAAAAAATGGATTCGTGGCAACGGATGGCTGGACGAAAACAAGTACAGAAACAGCTGTAAGCTTCGCCAAAAAGCTAGAAGAAAAAGGGCTGCAAACGATTATTTATACAGATATTGCAAAAGATGGTATGTTAGCCGGACCGAATTTTGCCGAGCTTGATGTGATGAATAACGCTACAAAGATGAATGTCATTGCCTCTGGCGGAGTTTCCACTACACAGGATCTTGCTAAATTGGAACAGCTACAAATGTACGGAGCGATTATCGGAAAAGCGTTGTACACTGGACAGCTTGATTTACAGCTTGCGTTAAAGGAAGTGAGTCCATGCTAGCAAAGAGAATTATTCCTTGTTTAGATGTCCGAGATGGTCGCGTGGTGAAAGGGGAAAAATTTCAAAATATTATGGATGTCGCTGACCCAGTAGTACTCGCACAAAAATATAGTGAGCTTGGTGCGGATGAGTTAGTCTTTTATGATATCACAGCTTCTAATGAGGAGCGCGATATTTTTATTGAAATCGTAGAAAAAACTGCCGAGCAAGTACATATTCCATTTACGGTTGGTGGTGGAATCCGGACAATCGAGGATTTCCGAAAAGTTTTAAAAGCTGGTGCTGATAAAGTATCGATTAACAGTGCAGCGGTGAAAAATCCGATGATCATCCGGGAAGCGGCAGATAAATTTGGAAGTCAATGTGTCGTGCTTTCCATCGACGCAAAGGAGCAAGCTGATGGTAAGTGGCATGTCTATATAAATGGTGGCAGAATCAATACTGGTATGGATGCCGTCTGGTGGGCTAAAGAAGGAGAGCGTCTTGGGGCAGGAGAAATTGTTCTCAATGCAATTGATACAGATGGAGTGAAAACGGGTTTTAGTACCGATATTACCCGGGACATATCGAAGCAAGTGAATATTCCGGTGGTCGCCTCCGGTGGTGCAGGAACAATGGAGCATTTTCTTGAGGTTTTAACCATTGGTGAAGCAGACGCAGCTTTAGCCGCCTCAGTATTTCACTTTGGACAAATAGAAATAAAACAGCTAAAAGAATATTTATACAAAAATGAAGTAAGTGTAAGGAGAGGTTAATGATGAATTTTACAATAGATACCATCGTGTTTGATGAAAAAGGGCTTGTACCTGCAATTATTCAAGATATTTATTCCGGAAAAGTACTAATGCTTGCTTTTATGAATAAAGAATCATTGCAAAAAACGCTGGAAACGAATATGACATGGTTTTTTAGTAGAAAAAGAAAACAGCTGTGGAATAAAGGAGAAACCTCGGGAAATAAGCAATTGGTGAAAAAAATCAGCTATGATTGTGATGCAGATACATTGCTTGTGGAAGTCGAGCAAATCGGTGTTACCTGTCATACTGGAGAAGCAAGCTGCTTCCATAATGAAATTCGTACGACCGAAGAAGTAGGCGCGTTTAATCGCGAGATTGTAAATGATTTATACGATTTTATCCAATACCGGAAAGAAAACCCAGTGGAAGGCTCTTATACGAATTATTTATTTACACAAGGAATTGATAAAATCCTGAAAAAAATTGGTGAGGAATCTAGTGAAGTGATTATTGGTGCAAAAAATCCTGGCAAGGATGAATTAATTTATGAGTTATCCGATTTAATTTATCACTCGATTGTATTAATGATTAATAAAGGGGTAACGATTGATGAATTAAAGGGAGAACTAACGAAACGGATGATGGCGAAACAAGCGAAGTAAAGTGAGGGATAGATGTGAGTAAATTTTGGAGCGAAATTGTACACCTGACAGATCCATATGTTCCTGGTGAACAGCCAAAACAACAAAATATCATCAAATTAAATACAAACGAAAATCCGTATCCCCCTTCACCAAAGGTGCTAGCTGCATTAAGGGAAGGGGCAAATGAGTACTTACGTCTCTATCCTAGTCCTACTGTAGATGAGCTATTACAAGCAGCTGCAAAGCAATTTGCTGTTTCTCCTGATCAAGTATTTGTTGGTAATGGATCGGATGAGGTGCTTGCATTCGCTTTTCTTGCTTTTTTTACTAAAGGGGAAGTGATTCGTTTTCCGGATATTACGTATAGCTTTTATTCGGTTTATGCGAAATTATATGGTCTTGAATATGAAGAGGTTCCATTATTACCGGATTTCACGATTCCAGTGGAACAGTTTTTTGATTCAGAGGGGGGCGTTATTTTTCCAAATCCGAATGCACCAACAGGCGTGTATTTGCCATTAGCAGCGGTAGAGGAAGTATTAGTTCATAACCCGAATAAAGTAGTTATCATTGATGAAGCATATATTGATTTTGGCGGAGAATCCGCGATACGGTTAATCAATCAATACGACAATTTACTCGTTATTCAAACCTTATCGAAATCTCGATCGTTAGCAGGTTTGCGAATCGGCTTTGCTTTCGGAAATAAGGAGTTAATCGAAGGATTAAATCGAATCAAAAACTCTTTTAATTCCTATACAATCGATCGACTAGCGATTATCGGTGCAGTTGCCGCGCTAGAGGATACAGTTTATTTTGCAGAAACGCGTGAGAAAATTATTTGTTCACGTGAAAAGGTTGCCGCACAGTTACAATTGCTAGGCTTTACCATCTTAGAATCAAAGGCTAACTTTTTATTCATCAAACACAATCTACTACCCGCAGAAGTTTTGTATACAAAATTAAAGGAAAAGGGGATTTTTGTTCGATATTTCAATAAGCCACGAATTTGTGAATACATTCGCTTAACCATTGGCAATGAGGAAGAGATGGACCGGTTTATTCATGAGGTGAAAGTTATTCTCCATACATAATAATGAATCTGTTTGGTATAATGGATGTATCAAGAATATCTGATACATCTTTTTTGTTTTCATTCAAACCAAATGTTCGGCCATTTTTTCGAATAAAGGAAGGTTCACTAGATGTCATTATTACAAGTAATTAACCCTGCAACGGGAGAACATATCGAGAATATTACGGAAACCAATGTCGCAGATGTTCCGCTTATGTATGAAAAAAGTAGAAATGCCTTTCAGAGCTGGAGCCAGCTTGCTGTAGAGGAGCGGCTGCAATATTTAAAAAAATTAAAAGAAGTAATGGTCCAAGAGATGGACGCGATTGCAAAAACGATAGTGAAGGATACAGGAAAGGTACCAACCGAAGCTTTAGTGGCAGATATTATGCCATCAATTGATGCCGTTGGTCATATTATCAAACATGCAAAGGCAATGCTGAAGCCACATAAGGCAAAAACTCCGCTTTTACTTATTGGAAAAAAATCTTATGTAGAATATATGGCCCGTGGTGTTGTGCTTGTGATTTCTCCATGGAATTATCCACTGCAATTAGCATTTGTACCGATGATTAGTGCGCTTGCTAGTGGGAATTCGGTTATTTTGAAGCCTTCAGAAGTGACTCCACTTGTTGGCAAATGTATCGAGCAATTATTTCAAAAGGCAGGATTTCCAGAAGCAGTTGTCCAGGTGGCACATGGAGGAAAAGAGCTTGGTGCAGCGTTCACTGCCGGGAACCCCGATTACATCTTTTTTACAGGCTCTGTCAAAACAGGGAAAATCATTCAAGAAGTTGCTGCGAAGCAGTTGATTCCAACGACGCTTGAGCTAGGTGGAAAAGATCCGTTTATCGTATTTGCCGATGCTAATTTGAAAAGGGCTGCCAAAGGAGCAGTATGGGCAGCGTTTACCAATTCAGGACAAGTGTGTATGAGTGCAGAGCGAATGTTTGTGGAACGAACTGTATATGATGAATTTTTACAGCTAGTAAAAAAAGAAACCGAAATACTTGTACAAGGAACAGATGAAAATGCAGATATTGGTTCGATGACATTCCCGGGACAGGTTGCTATTGTAAAACAACAGGTGCAGGAAGCATTGGAAAAAGGAGCACAGCTTGAATCTGGAATACATCCTGAGAAGTGGGATAAGCAATCGATGTTTATTAAGCCAATAATTTTGACCAATGTACATATGGATATGGAGATTGTTCGCGAGGAAACCTTTGGTCCAGTAATGCCGATTATTCCGTTTGATACGGAAGAGGAGGCAATTATCCTTGCGAATCAGTCAGAGTATGGCTTGAATGCAAGTGTTTGGACGCAAGATTCACATCGAGCAAGACGTGTAGCTCGCCAGCTTATTTCTGGTGCTGTTACGATTAATGAAGCAATTGTATCTGTTGCAAATCATTATCTACCATTTGGCGGTGCGAAGCATAGTGGAATTGGTCGTTACCATGGCGAACAAGGCTTGCGTATGTTTTGTCATGAAAAAGCAATCGTTATGGATCGCGGCAAACGCAATCAGGAAATTCAATGGTATCCATATAAAGGGACCTATTCCCAATTTCTTCAGCTATTCCAAAGCTATTTTGCGAAGAAAACTCGTTGGGGTACGTTTCTTAAAAGTTATGTACGACTGTTAAAAAAATAAAGCTTTTTTAAAACTACTGTAATGGTCTTCTAGATGGGACTGACATGGGCAGAGTATGTAGTCAGAACTTTGAAAACAGCTAGCGTGGTAGTAAAAGGAGACTTCAAAATAGATAATTAGTTCACTTATAGTGGAGAAAACTTGAAATCACAACACAAATTGCATAAGGTTTCGCAGTACTTTTATTACAATTATTTACACTTGAATTAACGTACAAAAACGCTTGGTTAGAAATAAAAATTCAAACCGGCGTTTTGTATTATGATATCTGAAGTTTAACTAACTTCAATAAAAAAATGCGTTAATCCTTTGGTTCAACGCACCCGTTTGTTGTAGATTACCTTACTTTTTAATTACTCTGTTAAATTTTCTTTAGTTTGTGGTATGTCCATCAACCAATTATTATTCTCGTTTGCTTCAATTAACTCATTTACTTCATATGTAGCATAATAACCCTCTTTGATAAATGGATCGCTTTCAACAAGATGTATTGCTTCATCAATTGTCTCACATATTAATATTTGCATAGCCCTATCATTACCCTTAAAGGGTCCGCAAATAAATAGCTTTGTATCTTTGGTTAAGTTTTGCAAATGGTTTACGTGTTTGTATAATAAATCAGTTGTTAGTTCACCTTTCTTTTTATCTTTTAAAATTGCAACATACTTCCTCATAGAATATTCTCTCCCTTCACCAATCAAGATCATTCGTTCATGTTTGTGATTATATTCATTCAAACTTTATTCAACTCTTCTGTTCTTTAACTCAATAAGCCTTAACACAGAAAAAGAGAACAATTCTTGCTGCAGAATTGCGCCCTATAACGTAATACACACTATATTTTTAGACTTCTTTAATTAAGGGTAAGAATAAACTCCTCCACATCTTCGCCACGTGCATTAGAAAACCCACTGTCCTCACCAGTAATCATGAATCCACCTTTCTCTAAAACCTTAAGAGATCCGGCATTGTCTTTCGCGGCACGAGCATAAAGAGGACGAATTGTAATGTGCTTTAGAAATTCCCGTAAAGCTTTTGTTGCGATCCCTTTTCCCCAATATTCCTTTCCAATCCAATAGCTAACTTCTAGCTCTCCGAACTGCTCGAAACATGAAATATGCCCAACCACATTCTTTTCGACCATAATCGTCTGCTTAATAATTTCCTTATCAGTAAGAATTTTGTTCCAGTGTGCAGCGAAGCTATCCCAATCACTGGGGTCTTTGCTCGTAAAGGCAGCCATATGGTTCGCTTCATGGTTCTGTTGATGCTTAAAAAAAATGGGAAGATCATCCTCCATCACATTCCGAAGCATTATATTACTCATCAAACTCCCCCTTTGTTATTTACTTTATTTTAGCAAACGTACGTTCCTATTTCAATGGATTTTCAGACTACTAAAAACCAATAATAATACTTTTCCTTTATCCGTTAAATGGCCCGATTGTTGAAAAAAAGCTAATGACGATTGTTCAACTAAACTGCTTCTTTCGTTTAAGAACAAGTTTTCACATAGTCTTTATTTTGTTCTAAAATTTTCCTAATTAAGATTTAATCCCATTTACCTTTTTTCATACTTTTTATCAATCCCATTGCGACCTACTAAGACTTAATTGTGAAATGTAAATTTTAAATGCTAAAGCAAAGACAAAGACAATTTATAATAAACATCAATAAAAATAGCATACCAATCACTATGCAATTTAGTATGCTATTTTACTTGTTAATTTAGGTTTTCTCCATCGATAGTGAACTACTTACAAAATAGAAGCTCTCCTTTTTTTCAAAAATTTTCCTATTGAAATCGAACGTATATTCTTATAAAATGAGGAATATACTAATAGCGAACATTTGTTTGTTGGAGATGAAGAATAAATGGTGGATTATCATAGCTTACCCCATCAGCAGATTTTATGTGTAGATATTAAAAGCTTCTATGCCAGCTGCTCTGCTGTGATGGCAGGGCTCGATCCGCTCACTTGTTATCTTGTTGTCGTAGGAGATAAGCAAAGAGAAGGGAGTGTGGTGCTTGCAGCATCCCCGCGAATCAAAAAGGAATTTGGCATTAAAACAGGATCACGTTTATTCGAAGTGCCAAATGATCCGCGCATTCAAGTAGTAGAACCTAAGATGGCTACCTATCTTCGGGTTTCCACCGAAATCACTCGCATGTTTCATCGGTATGTTCCGAAAGAGGCAATTCATGTATATAGCGTCGATGAAAGCTTTATTAAGCTGGATGGAACAAATCAGCTCTGGGGGGATGTATACGAGATTGCTGAAAAAATAAAAGATGAAATGGAACGGGAATTTCAGCTTCCATGTGCGATTGGCATTGGGCCGAATATGTTACTTGCCAAGCTTGCGTTAGATTTAGATGCGAAAAATAGAGGGATTGCTTTATGGACATATGAAGATGTTCCTAAGAAGCTTTGGCCTGTTTCACCATTACGGGAGATGTGGGGAATTGGGAAACGAGTCGAGAAAACATTGAATGGAATGGGAATCTTTTCAGTAGGGCAGCTTGCTAACTATGATTTGGCTAAGCTGGAGGCGAAATTTGGAGTTATGGGAAACCAGCTTTATCATCATGCATGGGGTGTCGATCTGTCAGAGATGGGTGCCCCGATTATGGATGGGCAAATTAGCTTCGGAAAAAGTCAAATTTTACTTCGGGATTATAAAATAGTGACAGAAATTAAACAGGTGATTTTAGAGATGTGCGAGGAAGTTGCTCGTCGTGCCCGCACACATAAAATGGCGGGAAGAACAGTAAATCTCGGCATCGGCTACAGTCATGAAGAATTAGGTGGGGGATTTTCCCGTTCGAAAACGATGGACGTACCTACCAATATTACGATGGATTTGTATCGGGTTTGTTTAGAGCTATTCGATAAATTTTATGATGGTCGTACGGTTAGGCAAATTTCCATTGCACTCTCTAATATTGTTCCGGATAATGTCCTGCAAATGAGCTTATTTGAACCAAATCAATGGAAGAAGCGGGAGCTTGGCTATGTAGTTGATCGAATTCGTGGCCGCTTTGGTTCGGAGTCGCTTCTCCGTGCAGTTTCTTATGCAGAAGGTGGAACGGCAAGAACTCGTGCGAAGCTAGTTGGCGGACATAAGGCGTAACGCTTATTTTTCGCATGATGAGAACAAATGGGAAAGAAGGAATGACAAATGATCCGTGATCGCGGGCGGATAAAATGGACGGCAATGATGTTGCCGGAGCATGTGAAAATGCTGAGAGATTGGGCAAAGGAGGAGGCGTGGGAGCAACCACAGGTGATCGATGAACAGAAATGGGAGTTAATGAATGCGACAATTGTAGAAGCACAACAATTAGAAAAAGCAATTGTTGTCCATTTTTATACAAATCATCATATAGAAACAGTCAGCGGCATGCTTCGTTCCTTTGATCCGATTGCAGGAGAAATCCAAATCATTGAACTACCAGGTACTATTCAATCGATCCGATGCAACGAAATCACTGATATCGAATGGATGGAGGAAGAATAGTCAAGAAGATACCTAGAATGCGTATAGTAGATTTACGAAAAAGGTAAATCACTATACGTGCATATTTTTTTAGAGGGGGTTAATATTTATGGAGCAGCATGAAGCGGACAAATTGATGACGCTAAGGAAAAAGAAAAAAATAATGACAAACGATAAGAAATTTAGTATACTATTTGTTGTTGCAAATAATTTAATATATGGAGAAGTACCCAAGTGGTTATAAGGGGGCGCACTCGAAATGCGTTAGGACGGGCAACCGTTGCGTGAGTTCGAATCTCATCTTCTCCGCTAAAGAAAATCCACCTGTTTGTTAAAAAGCAGGTGGATTTTGTGTATAAAATTTCCATTCATTACATCACATACTTCTGTAAAAACTCATCAATAGCCGCTTCATACTCTGTTTGATTTTCATTAAGCGACTGGGCATGTGTACCGTTTTTCGCCATCAAAAGCATTTTATCGCCACGCTTCTTATCATACAAATCTTTCGTCATATACGGGAGGATATAATCATCTTTTTCACTATGTATAAATAAAACAGGCTGGTCAATTTGATCTACAACAGAAATAGGAGAAACTTGTTTCATCGAATAACCATCCCGAAAACGTAAAAATACATTACCTAATGGTACAAAAATCGAAGCTGGCAAATATTTTATTTCACATTTCATTCGGTAACGAAGTAGCTCTTTTAAGTCTGAAAATGGACAATCAACGACATAAAAATGGGCTCGGCTTCCTTTGTCACCAGCATAAAGCAATGCAGTTGCTGCCCCCATCGATTCCCCATGAATTCCAAGCAATAAATCTTGGCCAACTTGAGCATATAACCAATGAACAACTGCTTGTAAATCATCCTTTTCATAATAGCCATAGCTTGTCGTTTTTCCACCAGTTTGGCCATGGCGCCGCTGATCGTAAATAACAACATTAAATCCACGCTTTAAAAATAAGTTAGCGTATTTGATTGAACTCATTTTACTTTCGGTTACACCATGACTAAAAATAACATATCGCTTGCTCGGATATGGATTAATCATCATCGTACTGATTTGGTAGCCATGAGGAGATGGAATCCACACTTCTTTTTTTGGTAATTCGGAAAATGTTGCAGGGTGAATATGCTTCAGTTGCATATCTCGCTCAATAATTTCTTGTTCCTCTTTTTTCTTTATATGGGTAATCCGTTCGGTAAAATAAATCCCGAAGGAAACAAGGGAGCCTAATAAAGCTAACCCAGAATATAAGTATTTTTTTCTCATGATTAACCCTCCAAACGAATGGATAAATAGAAAATGGCTGCTAAATATGCAGCCAAGTGAACGATAAATGAGAAAGCATACGTCTCTACTGTTTGGAATTTTGACGGTTCGTTGGTTGTGCTGCGTTTTCTAAATCCTCCACAGCAATTTGTCTCTTCACGGTATCGGCAGATGGCTTTCCTTTTTGGCTATATCCTTTTTCACGTTTTTGTGACATGGATTTGTTCTCCTTTCAAAAAGAATCATTTGTATTTTAAGGAGAACGTCTGTATTTTATTCTATAATACGACGATGTAGTTTCATAATCAAAATCCTTAGCCACAGATGTTTTTTATTATATGGTAAAATCAATAGTATATATCTACTTATATATATTGTAACGAGTGGACGGGTACACTTGCAATTATTTTAAAAGATTCAAAAATAAAGGAGTAATTTGTATGAAAAAAAAACAACCAATTAAAGATGAGGGACCATTGACATTAAAAGATGCATTAGGTAGTGATCTGCTGAAAAAGCTTAAGGAAACGAAGAAGCAATTAGAAGACTCTGAGGTAAAGAAAAAGGCAGAGGAAGCGGAACGGAAGCGGGAAGAACAAAGACAAAAGGAAAAAAATAAATCATTCGAAGAACTATTAAACGAGAGTGATTTTGACTGGAGAAAATTCAAGTAATTGGCAACGAAAAAATAAAAACATCGGGAGAATGTATGAGGGGAAAACATATTGGACAAATTGTCCTACTAACCATTTTAAGTTGTATTGCGTTGTTTATCATCGAACAAATTATTGAAGTGGGGTACGTAATAAAAACAGCAGCGAAATTAGTGATGTTTCTCATCATTCCACTAGCCTATATTACATTTGTTCTACGTCAGCCGATTTTAGCATTTTTAAATGTAAAGTCTATTGATATAAAAAATTTACGACTTGGTTTTATATTTGGCGTTCTTGCGATGGGGATTGTTATTTCCGCTTTTGTGCTTTTCCATAATTTTATTAACACGGATACAATTATCGATGATTTACAAACAAGATTAAAAATTACACCAGAAATCTTTCTTTTTATTGCTATATATATTACATTAGGGAATTCCTTGCTAGAAGAATTCTATTTTCGAGGGTTTATCTTTTTTAATTTATATAAAACGGATCATAAACTACTAGCCTATTTATTTTCCTCCTTACTTTTTTCCGTTTATCATGTAGCAATATTTGCCGTTTGGTTCAATATTTGGTTAATCCTTTTGGCGATGCTCGGACTTTTCCTAGTAGGTCTTGTTTTCAGCTGGCTAAATACGAAATCAAATAATTTTTTAAACTCCTGGCTGCTACATATTCTTGCGGACTTGGGTGTCATGCTAATTGGGTTTCATCTATTTGGCTTTTATTAATGGTTCGAGTAAGCTTTGCAAACATTTCCGTTTTGCAAAGCTTTTTTTATGCTGATTAATAGAAATAGTAAAAATTTTATTTAAAAATATTTTCATATTTTATTTTTTTCTATATAATGGATAATAATTCGAAAAACGAAATATTTTTCGGATGAGCACTACCATTTTTCATTAGGAGGGGATTTCAGATGGAAGAAATATTGACGAAAACGTTAAGCCGTTCAGAAGTTGCGGTCGAACAAACATGGGATTTAACGGACTTGTTTAAAACAGTTGCGGATTGGAAGGCAGAATTAGAAGCAATACAGAAGGATGTCCAAACAGTGGTTCAATATAAAGGGCATTTTACTAGTAATGCAAAAACATTGCTAGCTTGTTTGCAAGCAAGGGATGCTTTAAGGGAGCGCGTTACTCGAGTGATTACGTACGCATCATTAAATCAATCAGCAGATGGAACAAATCCAGAAAATCAAACGAATTCTGCATTAGCGGATTCCCTTATTTCTTTTGTGAATGCGAGCATTGCTTTTATTAACTCTGAAATTCTCGAAATGCAGGAAGAGACAATTTTGCAATATATGCAACAAGAACCAGAATTAAAAGAATTCCAGAAAACATTAATGGATTTATTTGAAACGAAACCGCACCGACTTTCTCCAGAAGCTGAGGAGGTTTTAGCAGCATTTGGTGAAATCCTTGATGCCCCATATATGATATATCAAAGAAGTAAAACATCCGATATGAAGTTTTCTTCCTTTAAAACTAGGGATGGAGTGGAACATCTACTAACATTTAATTCCTTCGCTTCCTATGAGGATGCTGTAAATCCGGAACTTCGAAGAAAAGCTTACGCTGCATTTGTGGATACATTAAATCAATATAAAAATACGTATGCAGCCACACAAGCGACAGAAGTGAAAAAACAAGTAATCGAAGCAAAATTGCGAAATTATCAATCTGTAACCGATATGTTACTAGCAGAACAACAAGTAACAAAGGAAATGTACGAAAATCAATTAGATACGATTTTAACCGAATTAGCACCACATATGCGTCGATTGGCGAACTTAAAAAAACGCGTATTAGGATTAGATAAATTCTATTTTTGTGATTTGAAGGCACCACTAGACCCAGGTTTTGAACCGAAAGTTACCTATGCAGAAGCGTCTAAGCTTGTGCTTGAATCAGTACAAGTTATGGGACCAGAGTATGTAAGCATTATTGAGCAAGGGCTAACGAATCGCTGGGTAGATCGTGCAGATAATATTGGGAAGCGATCTGGTGCATTCTGTTCAAGTCCATATGGGGCACATCCCTACATAATGATGACTTGGAATGGTTCGATGAGAAATACGTTTACTTTAGCACATGAGCTTGGACATGCGGCACATTTTACGTTGGCTGGTCGAAATCAACGAATTTCCAATACTCGCCCATCGAGATATTTTGTTGAAGCACCGTCAACTATGAATGAACGGTTATTAAGTGAACATATTTTATCTCAATCAAATAATGAACGGATGCGCAGATGGGTAATACTTCAATCATTAGGTACGTATTATCACAACTTTGTCACCCATATACTTGAAGGCGAGCTGCAACGACGTATTTATGACCTAGCAGACAAAGGGACACCAATAACTGCAAAAATTCTTTGTGAACAAAAATTAGATCTGTTAGAGAAATTCTGGGGAGATGCAGTGGAAATAGATGAAGGTGCTGGTCTAACTTGGATGCGCCAGCCGCATTACTATATGGGTCTGTATCCATATACGTATTCAGCTGGCTTAACCGCATCAACTGCTGCAGCACAAAAGATTTTTGCGGAAGGCCAACCAGCAGTAGAACGATGGTTATCTGCATTGAAAGCTGGAGGCACATTGAAACCGCTAGAATTAATGCAGCTAGCAGGGGTAGATCTATCAACGAAAAAACCAATTCAAGAAGCGGTTGCCTATGTAGGAGCATTAGTAGATGAGTTAGAAAAAAGTTTTTACAACTAAATAGGAATTGGCTAAATTCAAAACAAAAAATGAACCTTTCATAACGAAGGTTCATTTTTTTGTTTCATATGTATTATACTCGGCGAAATCCCTCTTGCTGAAGGTAGTTTGTTGCACCATTATAGGTTGTATACGTTCCGTCTAGCATTTCTCCAGCATAAATATTCCAAAGATCGAAGTCGTACACTAATGTTAGTGTTTGATTATCATCATTCACCCAAGTTTCTACAATTGGTTCCTTTTCGGAAAGCGATGCAATCGATTCACGAATAATTTTTTTTAACGCTTCCTCCGAAAAATCACGGATATTTACCATGCCTTTATGATCAAGCGGATAGCTGTTATCGTCTATACGCTCTGCATACACAAATCCGTTACCATTAGGATGAAGATGGTATACCACTATTTTTTTATCGGTTATGCTTTCTTCATAATGGAAATTCACCCGGTTAAGGGATACATCTTTTCGTTGTAATTCTGGAAAAGATTCAATTATAGCAAGTTTTTCTTCAAAAGTAAGCATAATTCCTCCAAATACGTATGTAATAAGTTTTCCTCCAAATTATACCACTATTATTAGAGAATATACTACTCCACAAATAGATAGAGGATATACACTTTTACTAGGTGTAATGAATGAAAGTTAATTAGCCTAAACGATGTTCTCTATATCCAGTTGTTTTTGTTAATTTTTGAACGAGCTGTATTTCTTCCGTTGTTAGTGGAGATGCTTGGCTAGATGCAATGTTTTCTTTCAATTGTGCAACAGAGCTTGCGCCAGCGATTGCGGAAGCAACAACAGGATTATTCAAAACATATTGTAAACTTACAGATGTTAAGGAACGATTGTTAGCTACCTTTTCCTTTAGTTTAGGGATAATATCATTTAGTTCCTCGTAGCTATACTCCAAATATCCATTTTTCTTAATCGCTTCTGAAGCTTTTGTTAGCATCGCTTCACTAAGCAATCCTCTTGCGAGCGGTCCGCGGGCAATGACACTAATTCCGTGATCATGTAGTAATGGCATTGCTTGTTCTTCTGGGCGGCGATCTAAAATACTATATTGCATCATGACGGAATCTATATTGGAGTGCTTGACAAATTCATGTATAACCGTCGGACGAATAGAAGATATCCCGTAATAGCGTATCAATCCTTCTGCCTTCAACTCTTCAAAAGCAGCGATTGTTTCTTCGATTGGATCTTCCATTGTACCGCCGTGTAATTGGTACAGATCGATATACTCGGTTCCAAGTCGCTTTAAGCTTTGTTTTACGGCTTCTTTTATGTAAGCTTTAGAGGCATCCCAATACCAGCCGCTTTTATCTTCTTTCCAACGGTTACCTGCCTTCGTTGCAATAATGACTTGATCACGTACATGTTTTAACGCTTTCCCGACTATTTGTTCATTCACACCGACATCATATAAATCTGCAGTATCGAAATAATTTATACCTGCATCTAGTGCGGTATGAATGATTTCTGTTGCATGCCTTTCCTCTGTCCCTAGTGACATGCAACCAAGGCCAAGCTTTGAAACGAATAGATCAGACTTTCCTAATTTTCTTGTTTCCATTTCGTGTCACCTCAACATACGTTTTCTTCATTTTAGTATGTACCGGTAAGACAAGCAACTATATAGAATTAGGAGTCTATAGATAGTAAAATTGATAGAAGAAGTTTAACTCCCCCATGGGAGTCTCCGTGTATTCATTCTGCTCTACAGTTCATTCAATATTTATTATCTCTAAAAATCACCAAGCCTTTAGAGAACAGCATTTGTTTTGAATGGACTCCGCTTTCCTGCTCTTGTGCTTCTATCCAATCGCTTACGTATTGATATTGTTTGGCGT
This sequence comes from Perspicuibacillus lycopersici, assembly GCF_025660475.1. Lineage (GTDB taxonomy): Bacteria > Bacillota > Bacilli > Bacillales > Caldibacillaceae > Perspicuibacillus > Perspicuibacillus lycopersici. The sequence continues at coordinate 269,805 of NZ_JAOUSF010000003.1, read as the reverse complement.
ATTGTTTTAATAGATGGCGAATTTCCCAAGCTTTTCCGGATAAGATAATTCTTTTCATAACAATTCCCCCAGTGAAGATAGCATTCGTAATTATATTTATCGAGGTTCCAGTAGATGTAGGGATTCTCATATATAGAAGTAAATAAAATATGGTAAACTATATGAAACTAAGCGATTAGATAGAACTGGAGGATGTATAAATGCAAATATTTGAAGAAAAAACGATAAGTAGTAAAAAGATTTTCGATGGAAGGGTTATCCAATTACAAGTGGATGAGGTGCTATTACCAAATGGAAAGACGAGCACGAGAGAAATTGTGAAGCATCCGGGTGCTGTAGCAGTTATTGCAATTACGGATGAAGGAAAAATGATTATGGTAGAACAATATCGAAAACCATTGGAACGTACACTAATTGAAATTCCAGCAGGAAAGTTAGAACAAGGTGAATTACCCGAACGATCGGCAGCTCGTGAGCTAGAGGAAGAAACTGGTTATTCCTGTACTGCTTTAGAACATCTTACTTCCTTTTATACTTCTCCAGGATTTGCTAATGAATTGTTACATATATACAAAGCAGATGGGTTAAAATTAGAAAACCGTTTACATACTGACGAAGATGAATTCGTAAATGTTTTAGAAGTAACCTTTGAAGAAGCACAGCAAATGGTGGCAGAACAGAAAATTTATGACGCAAAAACGGTGTACGCCGTACAATATTGGCAAATGCTAAAAACATTGGAGAAATAAACGAATGAAACGATACTTCGCAGATTTACATATCCACATCGGACGCACAAAATCTGGGCGTGCGGTAAAAATAACAGGCTCGAAAAATTTAACATTAACAAATATTCTGCAGACGGCGAAATATCAAAAGGGAATTGACATTGTAGGGGTAATTGATAGTCATTCTCCTGAAGTAATAGAGGAAATAGAAGAATTAATACAAAAGGGTTCCCTTGAGCCGTTGCAGGATGGCGGACTACTATTTGAAGGAAAAACGACGCTTATTATGGGAAGTGAACTGGAAATCTATGATTTATCGTGTAAAGGACCAATCCATTTATTATGCTATTTGCCTTCACTAGAGAAGATGAAGGCATTTTCAGCATGGCTTGCCACACAATTAAAAAATATTCATTTAAGCTCACAAAGAATATATACAACTGGAAGAGAATTACAGGAACAAGTGAAAGCACTTGATGGCTTATTTATTCCCGCACATGTATTTACACCATTTAAGAGTTTATTTGGTCGTGGAGTAGAAAAAAAATTAACAGAAGTTTTCTATCCAGATAAAATTGATGCAATAGAATTAGGACTTAGCTCCGATACGAAAATGGCAGACCATTTGAAGCAATTGCATCGCTATCCATATATAACAAATTCAGATGCCCACTCTTTACCGAAAATTGGCCGTGAATATCAAGCGTTATTTATAGAAAATGGTAGTTTTTCGGAATTGACAAAAGCACTTCGTGGCGAAGCAGGTCGGAAGATAATGGTAAATTACGGATTGGATCCATTGCTTGGAAAATATTATCGGACAACCTGTGCAAAATGTGTGACACCAATGACAGAGGAGATGGATAGATGTCCACATTGTGGATCAAAGCAGAAGGTTAAAGGGGTATCAGAAAGAATAGCAGAGCTTACCGATACAAATGACCACCCGGTACGTCCGCCGTATGTCCACCAAGTACCTTTAGATTTTTTACCAGGGATTGGACCGAAAACGTTGGCGAAGCTATTACATTCATTTGGTACGGAAATGGAAATTATTCACAATGCCAATGAATCAGACTTGTTAAAAATAATTCCCGAAAAAACAGTCTCCTACATAATAAAAGCACGTAATGGAGAGCTATTATTGGAGTCTGGTGGTGGTGGGCGCTATGGGAAAATCAAGCATAAGTAATATGGAAAAACAAATGGTTCGCTAGACAATCTTTTGTTAGGAGAAATACAAAGCGAAAAACGAGAAAACATTCCTATTATTAGAATACTTCCTTCTAGTAAATCATAGAATCTAGTAAGTTGATTGAAGGAGGAAGTAATGATGAAAAAAAGGATGCAGCCAAATTTTATAACAAAACATTTGCAAGAATATTCCTCAATCTATATATTTCATACGGTACTATTTTTAATGGGTGTTATATTTGGTGCAATTGTAGTGAATAGTTTAAGTGGTACACAAAAAAGTGACTTATTTTATTTTTTAAATGAATTTTTTGGACAACTTCGTCAAGGGGATTTAGTTTCTGCAAATAATGTATTTATCCATACGTTAAGCTATAATGCAAAATATATTGGGTTAATGTGGATACTCGGTATATCTATGATTGGACTACCTTTTATATTAGTGCTTTTATTTTTAAAAGGGATGGTTATTGGTTTTACAGTAGGATTTTTAGTACAACAAATGAGCTGGAAAGGGTTCTTTCTCTCCTTTGTTTCCGTCCTACCGCAAAATATTATTACGATTCCGGTTTTTATAGCTGTTGCTGTAATCTCCGTTACATTCTCATTACAAATGATCCGTAAATTATTTGTTAAATCATTATATCAGCCGTTTGGACCAATGCTTGTCCGATATTGTATGTTTTTTGGTGTTGCAGTTCTATTCCTTTGTGTTGCAGCGTTTATTGAAGGTTATTTTACGCCACATTTAATGAAAGGGCTGCTAAATATATTAAATTAAAGTAATAGATTATAATAGTTATTAAAAAATAATTATTATTAAATGTAATTTATTATTATTTTCATTTGCAACTCCCTAATCATTTGTTATAATGAATATACATTGCGAGGGAGGGGCTATCTTTATGGAAAATCGTCTTGAGAAAATCAAAAAGCAGTTACATACATCCAGCTATAAGCTAACTCCTCAAAGGGAAGCAACCGTTCGTGTGTTGCTCGAACATGAAGAGGATCATTTAAGCGCAGAAGATGTATACCTCCTCGTGAAAGAAAAATCACCAGAAATCGGGTTGGCAACTGTTTATCGAACACTTGAATTATTAACAGAATTAAAAATAGTAGATAAAATTAATTTTGGTGATGGTGTGTCCCGTTATGATTTACGGCAAGAGGGTGCAGCACATTTTCACCACCATCTCGTCTGCATTGAATGTGGTTCAGTTGAAGAAATTCAAGAAGACTTATTGGAAGATGTAGAAGCGATTGTAGAAGAAAGATGGAATTTTTTAGTAAAAGATCACCGACTAACTTTCCACGGTGTTTGTCGAAACTGTCAAACGAAACACGCGGAAGTTACTCCGTTGAATCCCGAAAAAACGTCTATTTAAATAGGAGACTATTAAAAAGCAATGACATTAGCCACCCTAATATCATTGCTTTTTCTTTTATATTTCAGAAAAATGGAATCGATAAGTATAAAACCTGTCTTCTCTGGCATAAGTTGTACTAATGATTATTATTGTTAAAGGTGCGAGAGAAGATGAAAAATTCGATTAAGCTAATTTTTAAAACGTTAAAGGTATTTCTTCTATTTACTGGATGTACGATTCTTTTTTATTATGCTATTATGTGGGTAACGCAAGAGTATCAAGACTATCATCGCTACGATGAACCAGATGGAAAAGCAATTAGTGTTGTTTCGGATGGAGCAAACGAGAACTATCATTGGTATAATCGACTATTACTGTTTTATTTAGATGGGGAGTAATTTGTGTGAATGACCAAATTAATGATTTTTTACATTTTTTAATTGTTGAAAAGGGATTGGCAGAAAATACAATCAAATCGTATAAACGTGATTTGATAAGCTATGCAGCATTTTTAAAACAAGAAGAACAAATCGTGCATCCTAATGATGTTCTTAGAACACATATTATGCATTTTTTAGGAAATTTAAAAACAAATGGAAAATCTTCGCGAACCATTGCTCGGCATATTGCATCGATTCGTTCATATCATCAATTTTTGCTTCGAGAAAAAGTGACCGAAAATGATCCGACTGTACATATCGAAACACCGCAAAAAGAGTTGAAATTACCAAAAGTTTTAAATACACAAGAAGTGGAAGCCTTATTAGTAGCACCCGATCTTTCGACTATTTATGGGATACGTGATAAAGCGATGCTAGAGCTTATGTATGCAACAGGTATGCGGGTTAGTGAATTGATCAATTTAAATTTAGGAGATATCCACTTATCGATGGGATTTGTTCGATGTATTGGTAAGGGAAATAAAGAGCGAATTATCCCAATCGGATCGCATTCTATCCAGTCTATTGAAAACTACTTACAAATGAGTAGACCGAAGCTCGCAAATCGGAAAAAGAAAAGCGAATCTTTATTTTTAAATCATCATGGAAATCGCTTGTCTAGACAAGGATTTTGGAAAATATTAAAGCAATTGACAGATAAAGCTGGAATTAAGAAGGAATTAACACCACATACATTAAGACATTCCTTTGCAACACATTTGTTAGATAATGGGGCAGATTTACGGGCAGTTCAAGAAATGCTTGGACATGCCGATATATCAACAACACAAATTTATACTCATGTAACTAAAACAAGATTAAAGGATGTTTATAGTAAGTTTCATCCACGTGCATAGTGAAAAATAATTTGTGATGATAGTATATTAGAATAATATTTTCTTGGAAATCATTTAGCCGATTTCAATTTTAGATTAGCTGCTATTTATAGCGGCTTTTTGTTGTTGGAAGGAAGAAAATTATATACAATAATAGTATTAGCCGAAAGTGTTCCATATATTACATATTATAGTAAGTTGTATCCAAAGCTATACTATAGGCGAAATAGATCACTTTGACTACACGATACAGCAATGGCATACATATTATTTTGAGGAGGAAATTGGTCATGAGCCAGTCTTATAAACGGATATTTTTAATTGTTATGGATTCTGTTGGTATTGGGGAAGCACCTGATGCTGAAAAATTTGGAGATAAAGGCGCAGATACTTTTGGTCATATCGCAGAAAAAATGAATGGTCTTCATATGCCAAATATGGCAAAGTTAGGCTTAAGTAATATTCGAGAAATTAAAGGCATTGAGAAAGCGGCACAGCCACTCGCTTATTATACAAAAATGCAAGAAGCTTCGAATGGGAAGGATACAATGACAGGTCATTGGGAAATTATGGGCCTTCATATTGAAACGCCATTTCAAGTATTCCCAGAAGGTTTTCCAAAAGAATTAATTGATGTGATTGAAAAGAGAACTGGTAGAAAAGTGATTGGTAATAAGCCTGCAAGTGGCACAGAGATTCTGGATGAATTAGGCAAGGAGCAAATGGAAACAGGAGCATTAATCGTCTATACCTCTGCAGATTCTGTTTTACAAATTGCTGCACATGAAGAAGTTGTTCCATTGGATGAATTATACAAAATTTGTGAAATCTGTCGGGAGCTAACGCTAGACGAAAAATATATGGTTGGTCGTGTCATCGCTAGACCATTTGTTGGAGAACCAGGTAATTTTAAACGTACAGCAAATCGCCATGACTATGCATTAAAACCATTTGGTCGCACGGTTATGAACGAATTGAAGGATGCAGGATTTGATAGTATTGCGATTGGAAAAATTTCCGATATTTATGATGGAGAAGGCGTAACGAAATCATTGCGTACCGTCTCTAATATGGATGGAATGGATAAGCTTATGGAAACATTAAAAATGGATTTCACTGGTTTAAGCTTCTTAAACTTAGTAGACTTTGATGCGTTATATGGACACCGAAGAGATCCGCTAGGTTACGGGAAAGCTTTAGAAGAATATGATGCGCGACTTCCAGAAGTATTTGAATTAATGCAGGATGATGATTTATTAATTATTACAGCAGACCATGGCAATGACCCAATTCACCATGGAACTGACCATACACGAGAGTATGTGCCATTACTTGTATATTCGAAACAAATGAAAGCTGGAAAAGAATTACCAATTAGAAAAACATTTGCCGATATTGGTGCAACAGTTGCTGAAAACTTTGATGTGAAACGTCCAGCATTTGGCACGAGCTTTCTTGCTGAAATATCCGAAAAGTAATAGGGGAACATAATTTTTTAACAATCGACAGCAGCAGTTTTATCTGCTGCCTGTCATCTACTATACATAAGCAGAAGGTGAATGATTGTGAGATTTGTTGATATTATTGAAAAGAAACGGGATGGATTGGAATTAACGACAGAGGAAATTCGTTATTTTATTAAGGAATATACCGAAGATCGAATTCCGGACTATCAAGTAAGCGCATTATTAATGGCTATCTATTTCCAAGGCTTGAACGAAAGAGAAATTGCCGATTTAACGAAAGCAATGGTGGAATCTGGAGATCAAATTGACTTATCAGCAATCCACGGAATAAAAGTAGATAAACATTCTACTGGAGGGGTAGGTGATACAACTACATTAGTATTAGGACCGCTCGTTGCAGCTTTAGACGTACCGATTGCGAAAATGAGTGGACGAGGATTGGGACATACTGGTGGAACGATTGATAAATTAGAATCAATTGCTGGCTTCCATGTAGAATTGACCAATGAGGAATTTATCCGACTGGTGAATGATAACAAGCTAGCGGTTGTCGGACAAAGCGGTAATTTAACACCAGCAGATAAAAAATTATATGCGTTGCGAGATGTAACCGCTACAGTAAATAGTATCCCGTTAATTGCGAGCTCCATCATGAGTAAAAAAATAGCTGCTGGGGCAGACTGTATCGTTTTAGACGTAAAAACAGGTGCTGGAGCCTTTATGAAATCGATAGAGGATGCAAGAAAACTAGCAGAAGCAATGGTAACAATCGGTAAAAATGTTGGCCGAAATACGATTGCAGTTATTTCTGATATGAGTCAGCCGCTCGGCTTTGCGATTGGAAACGCTTTGGAGGTACAAGAGGCTATTGATACATTGAATGGAGATGGACCAGAAGATTTAACGGAATTATGTTTAACACTAGGAAGTCAAATGGTGTTTTTAGCAAATAAAGCCGATTCTATTGAAGAAGCAAGGGAACTTCTAAAGGATGCTATACAATCTGGTAAAGCATTAGAAAAGCTAAAAGCATTTATTGCTTCTCAAGGTGGGGATCCATCTGTAGTTGACCAACCAGAAAAATTACCAAAAGCGAAGTATCAAATTGAGCTTTTGGCGAAGGAAGCTGGTTGGATTGAGTCAATGGTAGCGGATGAAATTGGTACAGCAGCTATGCATTTAGGTGCTGGTCGAGAAACAAAAGAATCGATTATTGATCTTTCCGTTGGTATTGTGTTAATAAAAAAGATTGGGGATCAAGTAAAGCAAGGTGAGCCAATACTTGTGATTCATGCGAATAGCGAGGATGTCGAGGATGTAAAAGAACTTTTATATCATACTATAAAAATCTCACCACAACCTGTTGCTGCTCCGAAATTAATTCATGAAATAATAAATAAATAAAATAACAAAGAAGAACTTTCCGAAAATTAAACTGCACCAAAATTGTTAGATACAAAACTAACAATTTTGGTGCAGTTTTTTTTTGTATAAAAAAAATTCCAATGGAAACAATGTATGGAAGAATGTGTAATTTTGCTAGTGTCAAAACTATGAAAAGCAAATATTTTGTGGAGGGAAAGTAATGAAACGGTTCTTATTGGTAGCCATAGCAGCAATATTTTTTTACGTTTCTATTCAACCAACGAATAGTTTTGCCGAGGAGTCTCAAATTAATTTAGCTGATAATGCAAAATCAGCAATATTAATTGAACAGGATACTGGAGCGGTCCTATTTGAAAAAAATAGTCAAGAAGAACTACCACCTGCCAGTATGACCAAAATAATGACTATGCTTTTAATTATGGAAGCATTAGACACTGGGAAAATCTCCATAGATGAGAAGGTACGCACAAGTGAATACGCAGCCTCTATGGGAGGATCACAAATCTTTTTGGAGCCTGGCGAAGAAATGACGGTAGACGAACTTCTCCGTGGAATTTCTATTGGTTCTGCAAATGATGCTTCGGTAGCAATGGCGGAACGAATCGCCGGTTCTGAGGAAGCATTCGTAAAAATGATGAATGATAAAGCAAAGGCATTAGGACTAAAAAACACTAAATTTCAAAATGCTACTGGTCTTCCGAGCGAGGATCATTACAGCAGTGCCTATGATATGGCGCAACTAGCAAAAGAGTTACTGAAATATGACAACATTACGAAATATACCGGACTATATGAATCTTATTTACGTGAGGATTCCGATAAAAAGTTTTGGCTAGTCAATACGAATCGTCTTGTCCGTTTTTATTCTGGTGTTGATGGCTTAAAAACAGGATTTACGAATGATGCAAAATATTGCTTAACTGCAACTGCAAAGAAAAATGGTATGCGGGTTATTGCCGTTGTTTTCGGAGCACCTACTCCAAAGGATCGGAACTTACAAATTACAAAGATGTTAGATTATGCATTTAGTCAATTTGAAACAAAACCGATGTTCCAAAAAGGAGAGGTACTTGGGAAAGCAAAAATTCAAAAAGGACAAGCAAAGGTTATTAATGGAATTACCGATAAACAAATTTCTATTCTCAATAAAAAAGGTGATAAGCTTGGCGATGTACAAAAGGAAATTACTTTTTTACAGGTGAAGGCGCCGATTAAAAAGGGTGATCCAGTAGGAAAGGTAACCATTTATAAGAATGGAAAGGTCTTATCCGAAAGTGACATCATAGCGGAGGAAGATGTGGATTCTGCCACTTGGTGGACATTATTCAAACGCTCCTTTGGAATGTTCACGAAGGTTCAATAAAGAACTTTGTAGAAATTTTGTAAAAAAAGAAGAATTTTCACTAGTTTTGTCGATAAGAAGGAATTAGCGTTTTTAATATCGAATTGACTCACTATACAAGAGAAGGAGGCTGTGTATAGTGAGTCTAAATATTAATCTTGAAATGAAACAGAATGTACTATGTGTCCGCTTAAGCGGTGAATTAGATCATCATACTGCTGACCAAGTACGCGACCAAGTTTCTACTACTATTGAAAAGCATGATATTCGTTATTTAGTCATGAATTTAGAAAACCTAATGTTTATGGATAGTTCTGGTTTAGGAGTTATTTTAGGTAGATATAAACAAATTAAACAACGTAATGGCGAAATGGTAGTTTGTGCTGTTTCTCCCCCAGTTGAGCGATTATTTAATATGTCAGGATTATTTAAGATTATTCGCTTAGAGCCGACAGAGGAATTCGCTTTAAAACGATTGGGGGTTGCCTAATATGAACAATGAAATGCACTTACAGTTTCGTGCCATAAGTGAAAATGAATCCTTTGCAAGGGTAGCAGTTGCAGCATTTATTGCACAATTAGATCCGACAATGGATGAATTAACGGAAATTAAAACAGTAGTTTCGGAGGCTGTGACAAATGCGATAATTCATGGCTATGAAAATAATGAAAATGGAATCGTATATATTTCTGTTACAATTGATGGTCATTATGTGGAATTAGAAATTAGAGATGAAGGATTAGGAATCATGGATATTGAGGAAGCAAAGCAACCTCTATTTACAACAAAGCCTGAGTTAGAGCGTTCTGGAATGGGATTTACGATTATGGAGAATTTTATGGATGAGATGACAGTAGACTCTCATCCAAATCAAGGAACAGTTATTCGTTTAAAAAAGCATTTATCAAAAGCGAAAGCACTGAGCAATTAAGGGGTATTGCCAATGGATGTGGAGGTTAAAAAAGGTTCAAGTCAGACGTACTTAAAAGATGAAGAAATCAAGGAATTGATTAAACAAAGCCAAGCCGGCGACCAAGAAGCAAGAAATAAAATTATTGAAAAAAATATGCGGCTCGTATGGTCTGTCGTTCAACGCTTTTTAAATCGTGGGTATGATCCAGATGATTTATTTCAAATTGGTAGTATTGGTTTGCTAAAATCGGTTGATAAATTCGATTTATCTTATGATGTAAAGTTTTCAACTTATGCAGTACCAATGATTATTGGAGAAATCCAACGGTTTTTACGAGATGATGGGACAATTAAAGTTAGTCGTTCGTTAAAGGAAATGGGTAATAAAATCCGCCGTGCGAAGGATGAATTATCAAAAGAATACGGACGAGTACCGACCGTATACGAGGTTAGCGAATATTTACAAATTCCTGTGGAAGAAATTTTGTTAGCGCAGGAAGCGGTTATGGCTCCAACATCAATTCATGAAACAGTATACGAAAATGACGGGGATCCGATTACACTTCTTGACCAAATTTCCGATACGAATGATGGGAAATGGTTTGAAAAGATTGCGTTAAAAGAAGCGATAGAAGAACTAGATGAAAGAGAAAAGCTTATCGTATATTTACGATATTATAAAGACCAAACTCAATCAGAAGTGGCAGGAAGATTAGGTATCTCCCAAGTTCAAGTATCGCGATTAGAGAAAAAAATATTAAAACAAATGAAAGACCAGATGGATATTTAATTCATTTGGTCTTTTTATTTTTGCCCCTTTCGTTTGGAAACCATGCATGTAAATAATTGGATTTCATGATTCTACCTGTTGGATACCATACTATACGTACAATATATTTGTTCAGGAAGTGAATAGAGTGTGGAAAATACAATTTATATTCGTCTTAGACATCGGGTGGAAGTAAAAGAAAACGAAAGGATACGCTTAAAGGATGTTGCTCTAATTATCGCGCCTGAAAATATTTTGCCTACATTAGAAAACTTATGCATTTATGAGGTCACGAAAGAAGATAAAAATACGATTATTATTGATGGTATGCAAGTTATCAAGCATATCACCTTTCAAACAAATGAATCGGAGATACAGCTCATTGGTCCTCCGCAAACAATTATTGAAGTAGTTTATAAAAAATCCCGCTTGTCGTTCCCGATTTTCCTTATAGTATGGTTTTTATTGTTTATTGGATCAGCGTTTACGATTATGAATTTTCATGAGGACGTTAGTATGCAGCTAGTCCATCAAAAATTATTTTATTTACTTACGGGAATAAAGGACTCCAAACCTTTAGTGTTTCAAATACCATATTCAATTGGTTTAGGGTTAGGGATGATTTTATTTTTTAATCATGTATTCAAGAAAAGAATTAATGAAGAGCCAAGCCCGTTAGAAGTGGAGATGTTTAATTATCAGCAAGCGATCGACCAATATTTAGTCATGCATGAGAACAAAGAAAGAATGAAGAAAATACATGATCGCTAAAATTTTATTTGTTATTATCGTCGGTTTAGCTTGCGGATTAGCAGTAGGGGCTGGTTTTGTTGCATTCATCACCGTTTTAAGTATTATCCCGCGATTGATGCAGTTAACAAAAACAATGACGAAGATTCTTTATTATGAAGCAGCGGTAGTATTAGGTGTCGTATCAGGTGCCTGGTTAAGTTTACAGGAACCAGTATTTTCCATTAATCGTTATTTTTTGCTCGTTTTTGGTTTATTTTATGGTGTATTTGTAGGTATGCTATCTGCTGCTTTGACCGAGGTATTAAATGTTTTTCCGTTATTAGCAAAACGAATCAAACTACAAGAACGATTATTATACCTATTAATGGCAATGGTATTTGGTAAAATTTTTGGTTCATTATTCCATTGGATATTTTTCGTCGATATGTAAAATCTAACGAAAACATTATGTTGATATTTCCAATTCGAAAGGTGTTGATGGCAGGAAATGGATAGACAGAAAACAATGTTGCCGATCCCAGATAATGTAGCGGAAATAGAAGACTATATGAAACGAAGAATTGGTCTCGGAGACAGCTTTGATTTAGGTGTTCGCAAAATAAAAATCCTGAAAAAAGATGTCCATCTGTATTATACAAATGGTCTCTGTGACACCTCGTTTATTATGCGAATTTTGATGGAAATAGTCCATATTAACGATAATGAGAAATATTCCTCACAATTAGAAAAAATCGTGGAAAATCGGACTATTCATCAATCTGTAGAAATAGTAGAAACAATGGATGAAGTAGTCGATCAAGTGCTCTCCGGCTTAATCGCCATTATTGTGGATGGAGAAACGGAAGCGCTCATCGTCGATACTAGAAGTTACCCTGGTAGACAACCAGAGGAGCCCGATACTGAAAAGGTCGTCCGTGGTTCCAGGGATGGCTTTGTGGAAAATATTATCATTAACACTGCATTAACGAGAAGAAGAATTCGTGATGAACGGCTTCGCTTCGAAATGAATAAAGTTGGGGAGCGTTCCAAAACGGACATTGCCATCGCATATGTAAAGGATATCGCCGATGAGGATTTATTAGATATTATTCGGAAAGAAATAAAGTCCATTAATGTCGATGGGTTAACAATGGCTGACAAAGCAGTAGAGGAATTTATTGTAAAACAAGGCTACAATCCTTATCCAGTAGTACGCTATACGGAACGAGCAGATGTTGCTGCGACCCATCTTTTGGAAGGACATATATTAATTTATGTCGATACGTCTCCAAGCGTTATAATCACACCAACAACGTATTTTCACCATGTTCAGCATGCGGAGGAATATAGGCAATCAGCAGCAGTAGGGACATTTATTCGGTGGACAAGATTTTTTGGAATATTAGCTTCCATCTTTTTGTTACCGTTGTGGATGCTATTTGTTTTACAACCTGATTTATTACCAGACAAAATTAGTTATATCGGTCCAAATGATAAATCAAGCGTGCCAGTTTTAGTACAAATATTTTTAGCGGATTTAGGTATTGAATTTTTACGAATTGCTGCTATCCACACACCAACTCCACTGTCCACTGCAATGGGACTAATTGCTGCAGTATTAATTGGGCAAATTGCAGTTGATGTCGGCTTATTTATACCCGAGGTTATTTTATATGTATCGATTGCTTCCGTCGGAACCTTTGCAACACCAAGCTATGAATTGAGTGCGGCAAATAAAATTGCTAGGACGTTCTTATTAATTATTGTCGCTATTTTTAAAGTACCTGGAATGGTTATAGGGACAACAATATTTATTCTATTTTTAGCGCAAATGCGTTCATTAAATACGCCGTATTTATGGCCACTACTTCCGTTTAATTTCCGAGCCTTTATGCAAATATTAGTTCGTCGTTCGACACCTGGCTCAAAAATTAGACCAAGTATTGTCCATCCAAGAAATCGCTACAAACAGCCAACGTAAGTCTGGCTGTTTTTGCCGTTGCAATACAATCATTCTTATGATAAGGTTTTTTTATTCGAAAATGAGAATATCATTAGCAAGCATCGATGATTTCTCCTAAAAAAAGTAAGGGACTGTTTAGCGAAGGACGCAAGGTTGCTCCCTGACATAGTTGGAAGGTTGGATACAGAAGGAGTAGATGGAGCATGTTTTTATATGGAACAATGGGTGTAAATGAACTAGGGAATTTAGAAATTGGTGGCTGTGATACCGTTGAACTGACGAAGCAATTTGGTACACCACTATATGTTTATGATATTGAATTAATCCGAAATCGTGCACGAAGCTTTCTACGGACATTTAAAAATCTCCAAATAAACGGACAAGTAGCTTATGCTAGTAAAGCATTTTCAACTATTGCAATTTTAGAAATTATGAATGAAGAAGGGTTATCCTTAGATGTCGTATCCGGTGGAGAATTATATACCGCATTAAAGGCTAATTTTCCAACAGAAAAAATTCATTTTCACGGTAACAATAAAAGCTATCCAGAATTGGAAATGGCAATAGATTGTAATATCGGTTGTATTGTTGTGGATAATTTTTATGAGCTAGGATTAGTAGATGAGATTTGTAAACGGAAAAACAAGCAAGCCAATATATTACTCCGGGTTACTCCGGGTATTGAAGCACATACACATGAATATATTCTAACTGGACAGGAAGATTCGAAATTTGGTTTTGATCTTCAAAATGGTCAAGCAAAAGAAGCGCTACAAAAATCATTAGAGCTGTCGACTGTAAATGTTCTTGGCGTCCATTGCCATATCGGCTCTCAAATTTTTGAAACAAGAGGATTCATTATTGCCATTGAAAAAATTTATGACCATCTTATTAACTGGAAGACAGATCTTCAATATGAGCCAAAAATATTGAATGTCGGTGGAGGTTTTGGTATCCGCTATACAGATAGTGATCATCCAATGGAGCCAGAAAACTATGTGGAAGCAATTATTCACGAAGTGAGTAAACAAGTAGAGACACACAATCTTTTAATGCCGGAAATTTGGATTGAGCCTGGCCGTTCACTTGTCGGTGATGCTGGAACAACATTATATACGATTGGGTCCCAAAAGGAAGTACCAGATGTACGCCACTATGTTTCAGTAGATGGTGGAATGAGTGATAATATTCGCCCAGCATTGTATCAAGCAAAATATGAAGCAATTATCGCTAATAAGGTACTAGAAGCAACGGAGGAAACGGTTTCTATTGCCGGTAAAGCCTGCGAATCAGGAGATATGTTAATTTGGGATATAGCATTACCGAAGGCGGAGGCTGGAGATGTTTTAGCTGTATTTTGTACAGGTGCGTATGGCTATTCCATGGCTAGTAATTATAACCGACTACCGCGACCTGCTGTAGTTTTTGTAGAACAAGGACATGCGAAGCTTGTAGTGAAGCGAGAAACATATGAAGATTTAATTAAACTTGATCTTTCACTCCAAGAAGTCGTAAAAAAATAATATTTTTGTTAAAAAATAGCCGTTTTTTCTGTAAAATTATGGTCAAACATAGATTAATACTCTACAATATAGTAAAATAGTAGAGTATTTGTTTCTCTTTTGGAGGGGCTTTAATGATGCAAAAGAAAAATGGAATCTTGTTCGTCCTTCTAGTAATTATAGGACTTGTATGGGGACTATATTATTGGGCTTTTATTGTCAATGGCAATTAATAGTATAACTCATCGAAATTAAGGGAAAAATAATGAAAAGACTAGTTTTATATAATGAGGGGTTATCATGTTAATTCGATATAAGAAATTATTTGAAAAAATAGCAATGGGTCTGCTTTCTTTTATGCCGAATGAAAAAGACATAAAGAAATTGCAGCAAACAATTAAACAATATGAATCGGATGAAAATTGGCATCTTTTTTTATGGAAAGAAGATGATGATATTATTGGTATTATTGGTGTGTATCGAAAGGATGAAAATGTGATGGAAATTCATCACATTTCGGTCAATCCTTCCTATCGGAACCAAGGAATTGGAAAAGGAATGGTGAAAGCACTTAAAGATATGTATCCCCAATCCACTCTTATACCGATAAAAGATATTGAAACGTTCTATAATAAATGTGACTAATCATCATGAAGAAAAAGCGGTTAGACTAACGCTAAAAGTCGAGCCGCTTTTTTAGGTGTTAAAGATTTTTTCTACTCCTACTTTTCATTTGCATTGACACTTGTCTCGTTAGGATAATTTCCGAACGGTCACGAAGCAGATGCTTGTTAATAATATACGCATCATCAATTGTTTCTTGATAGGATAATCCGTTGAGTCTACAAGCATTTATGTATTTTTTTAAAAGTGTATCGTGTTTTATTGGAAGTCGAATTGCTTTATAGGAATCGGAGTGATTCAGCCGATGGATTGTTTGCTTCAATTGCAGCAGTAACTGCATAGGATCAAAACCAAGTGATTCTAACTGCGTTTCTTCTTCACACATAATAGTGTATGCACTTTGCATCAGCTTTTTTGCACCACGAAAATTATTTCTGCGATAGTGATAAAAGGCTGCGGCAATTTGAATAAAGCCAACCCATATTTTATTAGATTTCCCTTCCTTTTTCCAATATTCTTCTAAAATTTCATGACACTCGAAGTAATCTCTTTTACAGTGGAAATGTACTAAATAGTCAATTAATGCATAAGGAATTTTCAAGTTGATTCACCTTTCCTAGTCGATAGGAGTCAAAGCTTACCTCGTTGCTCACCCGAAGGATATGCTGGGTGGTTTCAGTTTGCTGATGATAAATAAGGAAATACCAATAAACTATCGAAACAGTTTAAGCAAAAGACGATAGAAGTAGGTTAAGTTTTCCTTTATACTTAATATAGTTTAACAAATAAATGATAATAATGGTGGTAATGTATGCAAGTAAATATTAAAACTGCAGGGTTTGAAGGCCCGCTCGATTTACTCCTCCATTTAATAAAACATTTAGAAATTGATATATACGATATTCCGATGTCGGAAATTACCGATCAATATCTATTATATATTCATACGATGAAAGAATTGGAGCTAGATGTTGCTAGTGAATTTCTTGTAATGGCAGCTACTTTGCTTGCAATTAAAAGTCAAATGCTGCTTCCAAAGTATGAAAACAGCGGGGATGACGATTTATTAGAAGAAGAATATATCGAAGATCCGCGTGAGGAGTTAGTTTCTAGATTAATAGAATATCGAAAATATAAAGAAGCGGCAAATGATTTGAAAGAAAAGGAAAAAGAGCGTTCCTTAATGTTTACAAAGCCACCAAGTGATTTATCCGATTATGCTACGAATGTTCCAGTGGAAGAAATCGATAATAAGGTAACCATATATGATATGCTTGGTGCCTTTAATAAACTATTACGAAGACAAAAATTACAAAAACCATTGCATACAAAAGTTGCCAGGCAGGAAATCTCGATTGAAAAACGGATGCAGGAAGTAGAAAGTCACTTAGTAAATGTAGGCGATTGGGTAAATTTCTTCGATTTATTTCCATATCCCGAAAAGGAATACATTGTTGTTACATTTCTAGCGATTTTAGAATTAATGAAAAGAGACAGTGTTGAATTTCAACAAAAAGGGAACTTTGAAGAAATTTGGTTACAGTATAAGAAGTAATGATGAATTAATGTATGTTAAGCAGAATACACAGAGGAATTGCAGTCTGTGCTCTGTTAACAACAACCTATTAGCATGAGAAAAGGCAAAAGTTAAATATACTCCTTCATTTCCGAAACAAAAGTGGTTAAGTAAAGATAAGATTCATTAGTAGAGGTGAAAACGATTGAATAAAATTGTTCATTGGACAGGAATATTAGAAAGCTTATTATTTGCTGCTGGTGATGAAGGGTTAACATTAAAGCAGATTATGAAAGTAATGGATATAGAAGAGTTTGAAGCACAAGCTGTTGTGGAAGAATTAAAGCAGGAATATGATCAAAATGAAGATCGCGGGATTACGTTAATTCAGTTAGCAGGAACCTATCAATTAGCGACAAAAAAAGAGCATGCCGTATATTTACAACGATTAGTAGAAGTACCAAACCAGACGACATTATCGCAGGCTGGGTTAGAAACATTAACCATTATTGCCTATAAACAGCCGATTACAAGAGCGGAGATTGAAGATATTCGTGGAGTGAAAACAGATCGTCCAATCCAAACATTAGTAGCAAAAGGACTAATTCAAGAGGTTGGTCGAGCAGAGGGTGCTGGTCGAGCCATCCTATACGGTACAACAAAGGAATTTTTAGATTATTTTGGGTTGAAGGATATTAAAGAGCTTCCACCATTACCGGAAACAAATCAAGAAGAATTTTTACAAGATGAAGCAGACTTATTTTTTGACCAAATAAGAGTGGATGACACAATCGAATAAAGGGTAAGAAGGAATATTCATAAGTATTGATTACTTATGGATATTTTTTTGGGGGATTTCTTGAATCGACTAGTAAACATAATTTAAAGCTCGCCAGCTTAAAAACAATGTTACTTTTATTTTTTATCATATCTTACGTACTCCAACCATACACTTGTACAAAACGAATAAAAGGAGTCGATGGACAAGTATGGGGGTGCACATGAAACGGTTCCTAATCATTCTCTTAGTATCTATACTTATCATACACATGTTTCCTAAAAAAAGCTTTGCTTCAGTAAGTGTCAATTCAGCAGCCGCAATTGTGATGGATCAAAAAACGGGACGAGTCTTTTTTGAAAAAAATGCAAATGAGCCAATGAAAATAGCTAGTATCACAAAAATAATGACGGCTATCATTGCGATTGAATCTGGAAAGCTGGATGAGGAGGTAACAATAAGCAAAAATGCTGTGAATACAGAAGGATCCTCGATTTACTTAAAAGAGAAAGAAAAAATGAAACTAGAGGATTTAGTCTACGGCTTAATGCTTCGTTCAGGCAATGATGCTGCGGTTGCTATAGCGGAATACGTTGGCGGGAGTGTGGAAGGGTTTGTTTATTTAATGAATGAAAAAGCAGCGCAAATTGGAATGAAAAATACTCATTTTGCAAATCCGCATGGACTTGATGATTCTGATGAACACTACTCGACAGCGTATGATATGGCAATTTTAACAAAGTATGCAATGCAAAATGATAAATACAAGGAAATTGCCGGAACAAAAGTCCACTATGCGCCAAATCCGTCAAGCAAGTGGGATAGAAAGTGGACCAATAAAAATCGCTTATTGACCGGTCTTTATAAATATTCTACTGGTGGGAAGACAGGGTATACAAAGAAAGCGCACCGAACCCTTGTATCCACTGCATCTAAAGATGGTATGGATTTAATAGCAGTCACGTTAAACTCCCCATCCTCAGGAGATTGGAACGAGCATATTCGAATGTTTGAATTTGTTTTTTCTGACTTCGAATATCAAACGATTCTTAAAGATGGAAATATTGAGGACGTTAAAAACTCAATTTATAAAAACCGTGCCTATTTAGCACGTGCATATCAATATCCGATTACGGATGAGGAAAAGGATTTATTTAAAGTGGAGTATCGCTTAATCAAACCAAAAAAGAATTGGAAGAAAAATCCAGAAAATGTTCCAGAAATTATAGGAAAAACGGAAATATATTTCGATGATAAATTAATTCAAACGATGCCGATTTATTATAAATATGAAGACGCTGAAACGAAAAAGTCATTTTTTGATGTCGCAAAACAGATTTTTGGAACAATAATAGGGGTAAAAGCAAATGATTAATTATATTTGGGTAGCAATGACCATTATTGGAATTATATTTGCGATGTTTAATGGGACAATGGACGATGTGAATAAAGCGGTTTTTCAAGGTGCGCAAGATGCAGTAACTCTATGTATTGGATTAATAAGCGTTCTTGTGTTTTGGCTAGGATTAATGAAAATTGCCCAAAGCTCCGGGTTACTTGATATTTTAGCAAAATTATTTCGTCCATTCGTAAAAAAGCTATTTCCTGATATTCCGGATGATCATCCAGCAATGGGGTATATTTTGTCTAACTTAATGGCTAATATGTTTGGACTAGGAAACGCAGCAACGCCATTAGGAATAAAAGCAATGGAACAATTAAAAAAACTGAATGGGGATAAAGATTCTGCTAGCCGATCAATGATTACTTTCCTTGTCATCAATACATCAAGTCTTACGATTATTCCAACCACCGTGCTTGCAATTCGCATGAATTATGATTCTGCATCGCCAGCGGAAATTGTCCTTCCAACATTAATCGCAACTATTTGCTCCACACTAGGCGCTATTTTTATCGATCGCTTTTTCTATAACCGCAAAAACCGAAGCGGGGTGAAGTAAATGCAATTGGTTTCCACTATTTCCTTATGGCTCATTCCTATTTTAATTGGTTTTATATTAGTGCATGGAACGTGGAAAAAGGTTCCTACATATGAAACCTTTGTTGAGGGTGGGAAAGAAGGAATTAAAATCGCCATTTCAATTATCCCGTTTCTAGTTGGAATGTTAGTATCAATAGCAATATTCCGAGCTTCTGGTGCGTTACAGTTTTTTGTCGATTTAATAAAACCTTTTTTAGAATTTATTGGTGTTCCTGCAGAAATTGTCCCTCTTGCAATTATCCGCCCGATATCAGGGACAGCAGCACTAGGCATGACGAGTGACTTAATAGCTACCTATGGACCAGATTCATTTATTGGTAGGCTAGCATCAGTTCTCCAAGGAAGTACCGATACAACCTTCTATGTACTTACCGTTTACTTTGGTGCTGTAGGAATTAAAAAAATGGGGGATGCACTGAAAATCGGCTTACTTGCGGATGCAGTCGGTATTATTGCTAGTATCATTGTCGTTACTCTCTTCTTTGGTACAATTTAATATAGTAAGGAGATTCGAAACCGGGAAAAATATAATACGCCCGGTTTTTTTATTTTTTATAAATTTTTCTCGCTTTTTTATTTATTATTGCTTGTTTTCCTATGGAAAATATTTTTTCTTTGTTTTCCTGTGGAATATATGTCATAATTCATGCAGGAAGAACCATTACAAATTTTAGCTTAATGTAGATTAATAAAGGGGTGTCAACCTTTTGGAAAGATTACAAAAAGTAATAGCACATGCAGGTATAGCTTCGAGAAGAAAAGCGGAGGAGCTAATAAAAGAAGGTAGAGTGACTGTTAATGGAAAGGTAGTTACTGAATTAGGAATAAAAGTTACGCCTAAGGATGAAATAGAGGTAAATGGAGTTAAAATAGAAGGTGAAGAACCAGTTTACTTTTTATTCTACAAACCAAGAGGAGTTATCACCTCTGTAAATGATGAAAAGGGAAGAAAAACAGTAATGGAATTTTTCCCTCAAGTAAAACAACGGATTTATCCGGTAGGTAGACTAGATTACGATACATCTGGATTATTAATTATGACAAATGATGGCGAATTCGCGAATCTTTTAATGCATCCAAAGTTTGAAACAGACAAAACTTACGTTGCGAAAGTAAAAGGAATTCCAAATCGGGAAGATTTAAAAAAATTACAAAAGGGTGTAAGACTGGAGGACGGGATGACAGCTCCAGCTCGAGTAAAATTCTTATCTAGCGATCGGAAAAAAAATACTGCGATTGTTGAAATTACCATTCATGAAGGTAGAAATCGTCAAGTTCGTCGAATGTTTGATAGTATTGGATTTCCTGTATTAAAATTAAAAAGGGAGCGATTTTCCTTTTTAACATTACACGGTTTAAATCCTGGTGATTCTCGTGTACTTACTCCACATGAAATTAAGCAACTACGAACAATTGCCAATAAAGGAAGTTTAATTTAGGAAAAAGTCAATGGCAGCTGGTTACAAATTTCGGAATTTAGAGCCAGCTGTCACAAAAACTTCATAAAGTAAACGCTATATTATTTGAGGCAAGTGATATAATCTAACAAAAAACGGTCTGTTTTAGGAGGGGTGTTTTGTGAATAAAAAGAATCGACAAATTCGGCGTACGGTTATATTGGTTCTTTTAGCAGTGGCGATTATTTACACATTGTATGCTAACTTTACGAAAGATGATAGAAAAGTAGCAGCTGTCGGCGACAAAGCTCCCGATTTTGTTTTAACGGATTTGGATGGAAAGGAATATAAGCTTTCCGATTATAAGGGAAAAGGGGTATTCCTTAATTTTTGGGGTACATATTGTAAGCCGTGTAAAAAAGAAATGCCATATGTTGATAACCAGTATAAAAAATATAAGGAGCAAGGTGTGGAAGTATTAGCGGTTAACGTTGGAGAAACCGATTTAGCAATTGAAACCTTTGCAAATCAATATGGATTATCGTTTCCGATTGTAGTAGACGAAGATGCAGAAGTGCAAGAGGCATATGGGATTTATCCATTACCAGCAACATTTTTAATAAATCCTGATGGGAAAATTGTTAAATACATAACAGGGGAAATGAACGAACAAATGGTACAACAATATATGGAAATGATAAAACCATAATTGTTAAATAGGGAGTTTTTGAAAATGAATAAAATAAAGTGCGAATGTGGCCATGTGAATCCGCATGGTACGGTTTTATGTGAGGCATGTGGAAAAGTATTAGTAGAGGAGGAAAAGAAGAAAAAACTCCTCGATATGAGATACGAAGGCACCGCACGCCGTTCCCAAACATATAACAGATCGCTCGTCGACAAAATTTGGAATTTTTTTTCTTCGGTTAAAGTAGGTGTATGGTTAATCGTTGTTACATTAATTGCTTCTGCTTTGGGAACAATTTTTCCGCAAGAAATGAATTTATCGATATCTGTATCGGCAGAAGAATATTATCAAGATCGCTATGGAATTTTTGGTCAAATATATTATTTGTTAGGTTTTCATGATTTATACCGTTCTTGGTGGTACATATTATTAGTTGCTTCTATTGGTGTTTCACTAGTAATTTGTAGTCTTGATCGTGCGGTTCCTTTATATAAAGCGTTGAAAAAACAACGGGTAACAAGACATAATAGTTTTTTGGAGCGACAACGATTTTTTACTAGAGCAGCGATGGAAAATGCCAATCAAGATATCGAATTAGTAACAGCAAGATTAAAGAAGAAACATTATAAGATTTTAGAGGAAAATGGAAATGTGATGGCAGAAAAAGGACGTTTCTCTCGCTGGGGTCCATATGTTAATCACATTGGGCTAATCTTATTTTTGTTCGGAATCATGCTGCGATTTGTTCCAGGTTTTTATGTAAATGAGCAAATGTGGTTAAAAGAAGGCGAAACAAAAGTCATTCCAGGTACGGATAAGCAATATTACTTAGCGAATCATGCTTTCGTATTAGAGCTTTATGACGAAGAAGATGGCGAAGTATATAAAAATGCTATTGAGGAAAAAGGCGGGATTGTTAAAAATTATCAATCCAGTGTTACGCTTTATAAAGCAGTGGGTGAGTCGTTACCTGGAGAAAAACCAGAATTACAAGAGGTTAAGAACTATGACATTCGAGTAAATCAGCCTTTGAAAATGGACCATTATGCAGTCTATCAATCTAGTTATCGATTAAATGAAATTAGTGCAATGACATTTGCGTTAACGAATAAAGAAACAGGTGAACAGTTCGGTAACATTACGATCGATTTAGCAAATCCAAAAGGTAACTATGATTTAGGGAATGGATATTCTGTTCAAGTATTAAGCTATTTCCCAGATTTTGAAATATTAGACGGAGAGCCACATACAAAGACGCCGAATCCAAATAATCCGGCATTTGCTTTTAAAATGATAACTCCGGATAAGCCAGAAGGTGAAACTAGCTTTGCTGCAATTCAACAAACGATTGAGCCTTTAGGCGAAAATACATATAAAATGGCATTTCAATCCGTCGAAACGGTCAATTATTCGGGATTAACGGTTCGAAAAGATTTGACATTAGGAATAATCTCTGTCGGAGGTATTATCTTTTTACTTGGGGTAGCACAAGGGTCCTTTTGGCAGCATCGAAGAATTTGGATAAATCAAAGCAAGGGACAGGTAGCGATAGCTGCACATACAAATAAAAATTGGTTTACTTTAATGAAAGAAATTCAAGCAGTATTAGCAGGGACTAATCTTCCGATTCCATTTGATCAACAATTGGACAAGGAGGAGGCGAAACAACAAGGGGTGAATACGGTTGGTTGAATTAAGTAGTAATTTTTTATTTGCATCATTTATTCTATATTTAGTAGCGATTCTATTTTTTGGCGGTGCCATTAAACAGAAAAAAGGGATGGAAGGCGATCATCAAAATGCGAATATTAATCGTTGGGGAAAAATCGGTATCTTTCTTACAATAGTGGGCTTTATTTCGCAATTAGGCTATTTCGTCACTCGTTGGATTGCAAGTGGCCACGCACCGGTAAGTAATCTGTTTGAATTTATTACATTCTTCAGTATTATGTTTGTTGCCGGTTATATTATTATCTTTTTCTTATATCGTTCCATTGTGCTAGGTTTATTTACTTTACCAATTGTGTTAATTATCATTGCCTATGGAAGTATGTTTTCAAAAGATATTACTCCACTTATTCCAGCATTACAGAGTCACTGGCTATTTATTCATGTAATGACGGTTGCAGCAGGGGAAGGAATTCTTGCTATCAGCTTTGTAGCAGGATTGATTTATTTAATAAAAAATATTGACCAAACGAAGAAGTCTAAGAAAACGACTTGGCTGGAAGTTGTTATGTTTGGTATTATTTCATTATTCGGTTTTATAGTAATTTCTGCAATTTTTTCGCTTGCAAATTATACTGCATCATTTGATTGGATAAATAAGGATGGGGTACAGGAGAACTATGAGTATCATCTACCTGCATTAGTTGGCCCAAATGAATGGACATTAGTGACAGAAAATCGAATGGAGCCATTAATCGAGCTACCTTCTGCGATCAATGCATTGAAAACAAATACTGTTATTTGGTCCTTTTTAACAGGTGGTCTGCTCTACATACTTATCCGACTTTTGACGAAAAAAAGAATTGGGCAGCTTTTCAAGCCTTTAGTTAAAAAGATGAATAGTGATTTACTTGATGAAATTAGCTATCGCTCGGTATTGATCGGTTTTCCGGTGTTTACGTTAGGTGGACTAGTATTTGCGATGATTTGGGCGCAAATTGCTTGGACAAGATTTTGGGCATGGGATCCAAAAGAAGTGTGGGCACTCGTTACATGGCTATTTTATGCAGCATTTCTACATCTTCGCCTGTCGAGAGGCTGGCATCATGAAAAATCTGCATGGCTAGGTGTTATTGGTTTTGTAATTATTATGTTTAATCTTGTATTTGTTAACTTAATTATAGCTGGATTACATTCTTATGCATAATCGATAAACGTTATTTAGTGTATGAAAAAGTCTTCACATAATTTGTGGAGACTTTTTTGTTACTTCGTTTTATACTGTACATAAGGAATAAATGGTTATTTTCTATGGAATATAGCAGATTTATGTCGATTTGTGTAAAATAGAGGTGCAAGGAGGAGTAAAACATGGATAAAGATATAAAGATATTAGTTGTTGATGATGAAGAGCGTATTCGTAGGTTATTGAAAATGTACTTAGAGCGTGAAAATTATATTATTGATGAGGCCGTAGAAGGCGAAGAGGCATTAGAGATGGCAATGGAAACGGATTATGATTTAATTCTACTGGATTTAATGCTTCCAGGGAAAGATGGCTTAGAGGTATGTCGTGAAATTCGAGAGAAAAAAGCTACACCTATCATTATGCTTACTGCAAAAGGAGAGGAAGCCAATAGAGTGCAAGGATTTGAAGTGGGAACAGATGATTATATCGTCAAACCATTCAGCCCGAGAGAAGTTGTTTTGCGTGTGAAAGCATTGTTGCGAAGAGCGTCTACCACTAGCTTTTTGCAAACGGAAACAACGGCAAAAAATGTACTTGTTTTTCCTCATTTAATGATTGACCATGATGCACATCGCGTGCTTGCGGATGGACAGGAAGTAAGCTTAACTCCAAAGGAATATGATTTATTGTATTATTTATCAAAGGCACCTGATAAAGTATTTGATCGGGAGCAATTACTAAAAGAAGTATGGCATTATGAATTTTTTGGTGACTTACGTACCGTGGATACACATGTGAAACGTTTACGGGAAAAATTAAATAAGGTTTCTGAAGATGCAGCTAAAATGATTGTGACGGTTTGGGGAGTCGGCTATAAATTTGAGGTAGGTAATGAATGATTTGGCGAAGTGTAGTTGGTAAGCTTTGGGCTACCATCCTATTATTTTTCTCTTTTGTTTTATTCATATTGACACTGTTATTAATGCAGTTTTTGAATAACTATCTTGTAAACCAAGTAACAAATACGTTAACGAATACGGCAGCGAAAATTGCCGTTATATTAGAGCAGCATGATGATTTGCATTTTGGTTTAGAAGTTGCTTGGGAGATATTGGATGATGTAACGAAAGTAATTATTGTTACCGATGAAAATCATATGTATTATTCTTCTACTACAGATGCTAATCACTTTGACCTTTCGTATTTTACAGAGGACAAAGAGCTATCACGGGTATTTAGTGAAAATGAGGTAGTTAAAAAGGATATATTACTACCTGATAATGGAGATAAAGATAACAAACAAAAGGAAGAAGCATTAATGATTGGTGTTCCTTTAGAGAAATTCTCTAATAAAAAGGGAGCAGTGTTTATTTATCAATCATTAGATGTTATGAAAGAAACGACGACAACGACAACGAGATTAATATGGGGAGCAGCGTTTATTGCGTTCGTATTAACTACTGTCTTCGCTTTCTTCCTATCTACTCGAATTTCTTCGCCATTAATAAAAATGAGGGAAGTTGCGTTTGAGGTGGCCAATGGTGAATTCGACACGAAAGTGCCAATTTTAACGAATGATGAAATTGGGGAGCTTGCTACTGCCTTTAATCAAATGCGTAAACGATTAAAGGTTAATATGAATGCACTGAATCAAGAAAAAGAACAGCTGTCGAGCATTTTAAGTAGTATGGCTGATGGTGTTTTCATGTTTAATCGCGATGGCAAAATTATTGTAAAAAATCCACCAGCAGAGCGATTTTTGCACCATTGGTATTATGAGCAGGAAAATGTTCAATTAGATGTTGTACCAACGAAGGTGCTGGAATTATTCCATCAAGCAATCGAAGGGAAAAAAGAACAAATTGGCGATATTTCATTACAAGGTAGATACTGGTCGGTTATTGTAAGTCCTCTATATAATAATGAAAAAATTCGTGGGGCTGTAGCTGTTTTACGAGATATGACAGAGGAAAGAGAAATGGATAAGCTACGAAAAGACTTTGTTGCAAATGTCTCGCATGAATTGCGTACACCAATTGCAATGCTTCAAGGCTATAGTGAAGCATTAATGGATGATGTAGCAAGTAGTGAAGAGGAACGTAAGGAAATAGCAACGGTAATTAATGAAGAGTCGTTGCGAATGGGTAGACTTGTCAATGAATTACTTGATTTAGCACGAATGGAGTCTGGACATTTACGATTACGCGAAGAAATCGTTATGGTTCAACCATTTATGGAAAAGATTGTCAAGAAATTCGCTGGATTAGCGAAGGATAATCAATTGGAATTACAGCTTGCACTTCATTTAAATGAAGTGGAATGGGAATTTGATCCCGATCGTATGGAGCAAGTATTGACTAATTTAATTGACAATGCCATTCGTCATACTGGTGAAGGTGGATTAGTAGAAGTGAATGCGAGAAATTCCCATAATTCATTGATTATTGAAGTGAAGGACAATGGAACAGGTATTCCGAGTGAGGATCTTCCCTTTGTTTTTGAGCGTTTCTATAAAGCAGATAAGGCAAGAACAAGAGGGAAATCTGGTACAGGGCTTGGATTAGCAATTGCCAAAAATATCGTCGATTCTCATCACGGTTCTATTGATGTAAGAAGCAAACTTGGACAAGGAACGACATTTACCATCTTAATTCCCCGAAAAAGTTAAAAATATCGACTATTTTGACGATAAATCTTGTTTCATACGGAACATTACATAGAAGGCTTTCCAAAGTCAAGCGCTAGCCTGCCTTTGCAATCGTAAATTCATCACAAGATGAACGAACGATTCCAACAGGCAGGTAGGAATGATAATGGAAAGCCTCTATTGTTTTAAAAGTTATTTTCAAAAATATTATTGTTATTTCATAAGATAAGAAATAAAGAGTTTTCGTAGTAATAAACGAAATGAAAAGAGCTATTTTTAAAAAGATTTTTTCTTTTTTCTAATAACATCTTTCCTACTTTCGAAAAAAAGTCTATAGTAAAAGTGAAACTTTTTTGACCGGATTATCGACAAATATAATGAACGGGGAGGATCATATGGACTCCGTTTTCAAGGAAATCTATACAAAACACCATCAAGATATCTTTCATTTCTTATTTTATTTAGTAAAAAATCGAGAGCTTGCAGAGGATCTTGTGCAAGAGGTCTATATTAGAGTGCTGAAATCGTACGATCGATTTGAGGGGAAAAGTACGCTTAAAACATGGTTATTATCCATTGCACGTAATGTCGCAATTGATCATTTTCGGAAAGAAAATACATTAAAAAACAAACTATTTTCGCGAACCGATTGGAAAGACTATGACATACAGGATAAACGACCAATTCCTGAAGAAGTCGTAATAGAAAATGAAACCATTGGTTTACTGTATCGTTGCTTAGATTTATGTACTGTTGATCAACGAGTGGTTATTATTTGTAGATATATTCAGGATTTATCGATTTCAGAAACCGCAGAGATTCTTGGCTGGACTGAAAGTAAAGTCAAAACTACGCAACATCGAGCAATAAAAGCATTAAAAAAACAAATGAATAGGCTTTTAGAAAAGGAGGGAGAAATTTGATGAAGAAAAATCCAATGTCAGATTCTGAGATAGCTGAGCTCCTTCATCAATTACCTTCTGTCAAAGACCACCGAAGTATGCATGAAGTATATAAAAATATAGAAAATCAGTTGGAACAAGAAAAATCATATCCGGTGAAGAAAAAGAAAAAGCTATTCCTTTTGCCAGCATTAGCTACTGTTGCGGTATTATTTCTCGCTATTTTTCTTGGGTCCACACTAATTGAACCGAATGAATTATATAATATTGCGGAAGATGTACAAATGGAGCGTGGCCAATCTTTAGAGGAAAAAACTTCATTGCCATTAGATAGTCAGGATACTGCGAATGGAATGGAGCGGAAAGAATTTGGCAGCTTTTCAAGTAGTAAAGAAGAACAGAAAAGTATTTTATATGAAGAGAATCCAATGCGGTTATCAATTTATCCTAATGAATTTGCAGATGATCAATTGGTCGTTACACTCGGCTTGCCCGATCAAAATGTTCAAAATGTCGTTCCTGTATCTATACTAGTAATGAAGCAGGATGGAAAGACCTGGCTGGATTATTATCAAGATGTAATGAATAGTATTGATGAAGAGTTACTAGGTTTTGCTGAATACTATCCTTATCAAGGAGAACTGTCCTTATCTGAAGAAGGGAATGTAGAGTTAAATCTAATGGAAAATCATAGCTATGATTTGAGCTCTACAACGGAATCCATTTTCTTCCGAAGCTTAGATGTTTTCCGTAACCAAAAAATTAGTTCTGTTATTTTAAAGCAGAATGCTTCTCCAGCAGATTTTTCTCATACCGGAGATATTCATGGAGAATATGCAATTCCTTCATTGGCAAAGACAGGCTACTTTTTATTCGAGGCAAATGATTATCTGTATTTAGCACCAGGTCCAGAAAGATATGAGAAAATCGAAGATGCATTAAATGCTATGCGAAATGAAATTAGTACACATAATTTATTGCCTAGTATTCCAGAGAGTATCGATTTTTCTATAAACGATGGGCAGCTTGGACAATTAATCATCCGTATCAATGATCAATCGAAGTTAGTGGATAATGAGGAGACTGCGCGATTTATTGACGCCGTTTTATTAACGGCAAAGGATTTTGGTTATCAGACTGTATCATTTGATAACGCACGTATTCAAGAGGTTGGTAAATTTAATTTGGAAAATCCGATAGAAGTTCCAATTGGGGCGAACTTGATTGGTGAAGTGGAATAAAGTGTAGAAAAGGGCGATTGGTTGCAATCGTCCTTTTCTATTATCTATTGAATGTATAAAATAGGGAAATTCTTTTCATAATATTTTACTGTTACATTTCTTTGTTCTAATAGTGGACAAGTAGTCATACTGTAAATTAGGTAAAATATGAGGAGGAAAACAATGCTAGAATATTCGAAGCGACTACTGCTGGCCATTATCATTACAATCATCGTTAGTTTATTAATTATCGGAGGAAAACAAACGATTGCGAATGCAGAAGCGGTGGACTTGGAGAACCTAGAATGGATTTGGCCGTCTGCTGGTGTGATTACAGATACGTATGGAACAAGAAATGGAGAACATTACGGGATTGACATTGCTGGAGATATTGGATCCCCGGTTATGGTTGTAGCAGATGGAATCGTTACAAAATCCTATTATTCTAATACTTATGGTAATGTCGTATTTATTAAGCATGAATCAGGCTATGAAACCGTTTATGCACATTTAAGCAAACGGAACGTAGTCGAGGGTGAAGCAGTGAAAAAAGGAAGCAAAATTGGATTGATCGGCAGTACAGGAAATTCTTCTGGACCACATTTGCATTTAGAGGTTCATAAAGATAGCTGGACCGTATCCAAAGAAAATGCTTTAGATCCTTTTTTAATTTTTGGAGAAGGGGAAATTGGACAATTTGTTGCCGCTGGAGTTAATAAAATTGTGCCTGTTGTCGAGGTCGCAAATAAATTTGAAGGATCCGATGTTTATATTGTACAAGCTGGTGACACCTTGTGGAGTATTGCACAAAAATATAAATCGACGGTCGATGAGATTCAACAAATGAATCAGTTAATAAATACGACGATCATTCCTGGCCAAAAGCTCGTCGTCGAAAAAGTAGAAACATATCAGGTGAAAAAGGGAGATACATTATTTTCTATCGCCAAAAGCCATGGGTTAACAGCCGAACAATTAAAACAAATAAATGGGATTAAAACGGATGCTATTTATCCAAACCAAACCATTATTATTGAACAAAAATAATATTTTTCCGTTCGTTGCTTTAAGTGAGCTAACGGTTTATTCTTTTTGTTAAGCAGGAATAAAAATTTCACACCATTAGAAAGCACTTAAGACTTTAAAAAAGGGCAAATCATTATAGCTATTTTTATCATTTTTAGCGAGAATACTCCTTCCTCAAATATCCAATTACCCTATCAGCTAGGGGAGGATATCTAGCTAGTTCCTTTTTATAAGCAAAATACTTTTCTTTTTTTCCTTTGTTTAGTATAATTTTAATGTATTATATGATTATCTAATATTGATTCATCTTCGGGGCAGGGTGAAAATCCCGACCGGCGGTAATAAGGCATTGCCTTTAGCCCGCGAGTCATTGAATGATGACAGGATTTGGTGTGATTCCAAAGCCGACAGTACAGTCTGGATGGGAGAAGATGGGGGTTTCGATTCGTTCAATATAGTGGGTTTGAACGTTTCTTAAGAATGCCTTCTTTCTCCTCCGAGGATTTCCTTCGGAGGATTTTTATTTGTATTGGTATTTCTGAGTGATTAATCGAAGCCTTCCTTCTGAAAATGTGATGATGGATCTCACAAAGAAGGAGAGAAGAAAATGAAAAAACTTAATATCAAAGCCTTTGTTTCAATTGGTATGTTAAGTGCTGTTGCTTTTGTTTTAATGCTGTTAGATTTCCCACTACCTATGTTTCCAAGCTTTTTAAAGATTGATTTTAGTGATATTCCTGCATTAATCGCTGCGATTATTATGGGGCCAATGGCAGGTGTATTGGTAGAGCTATTTAAAAATCTGCTTGATTTACTAACAACTGGAAGCGTAACGGGTATTCCGGTCGGTCATATTGCAAATTTTGTTACAGGTGTTATTTTCATTTTGCCAACCTATTATATTTATAAAAAAATTAAATCACAAAAGGGTTTAACAATCGCATTAATTGCTGGAACGTTAATTACTGCTATTATGATGAGTGTTCTAAATTATTTTGTGTTTTTACCGATGTATGCGGTCTTTATGAATTATGAGGTACCAAGTGAATGGGTGGTCAGTTTTATTTTACCGTTTAATATATTAAAAGGAATTATGATGTCCATTGTATTTCTCATTTTATTCGTAAAAATGCAAAACTGGATTAGCAAACAGCAATCAAGTTTTAATCGGTTATAAAAGCCAAATTTTATATAGTATTTAAAAAATAGATTCAGAATATCGGTAGCATCGATTCTATTCTGCTAAGTATTTTAAAATCAATTCAAAAAGGCTCCTGAGTAGGAGCCTTTTGCTAATTATTTATATTGAAAATAAAAGTTTCATAATGTTATGATTGTTATATATTACTCGAATTTATTTGGATCGCCATCGAATGATTCGTCAGCTACACGAATCGAGTCCGTTGGGCATCCTTCAAATGCATCAAGCATATCTTCTTCTAATATTTCTGGAACTTCTGTTGTCCCTGTATTATCATCAAGAATCACATATGCAATTCCCTCATCATCATAATCATAAATATCTGGAGCAGCGGCACCGCAAGCTCCACATGCTATACATGTATCTTTATCTACTATTGTGAACTTAGCCATCTATTATAACCCTCCTATTACCTATCCCTATTCTGGAACTTTTTTCTAGAAATCAATAATTTAATTGTAAAACTCCATACCGAACTTTTCAACAGTTATGTTTTTTGACATTAACTCGTTATAATCGAAAGGGAAATATGTCGAGTAAAGGAAGAAGATACTACTTGTTGCATTCCTTCTTCGGAAAACATGATAAAATATAAATGGTGATCAAAATGAACTATACAATTGCCTTAAGCTTATTATGTATCGAGCGTTTTAATGGGGAACGTTCGACAAATGCCGTTTACTATTTATTAACGGGAAAAAAGTCCTCGCAGACGATTCAAGATGCAGGCTGGTATCAATTACGACAATACTATCATGCAATCCCACAATTATCGAAGCAAGCATTTGATAACATGATAAAATTTTTATTAGAGGAAAACTATATTTGCAATCAAGACGATACAAATAATATTACAGATAAAGGGAAAGAAAAACTCGGTTTTTTAATATCTAAATCACCATTTCCGAAATATTTTAATGGCTGGAAATATCAACAACTTGATGAGATCTTCTGGAAAAGGTTAAGTTTGTTAATTCAAACGATATCCTATTGGAATCGGAACAATGCTAGCTTCTATCCAGTACAACGAAGCTATGAAACGCAAAGCTGGGTAAAAAATTGGCTTTATGTAATGAAAAACAAGTATGATAAACAAGCGCTAACAAAAAAACTGTATGGGGAGCTGCAGTCCATTTTATCGGAATTAGATAAAACTAGTCAGACTATTAGCCCCACCCTACTTATTTATCGATTGTCAAGCTATCAAAAAACAGGGATGACCTCCGGACAGCTGGCAAATACTTTAAATATGGATGAGGAATATTATGCAATTTGCTTCCGTAGTATACTCCATTACTTAATAAATACGATTTCGCACAATAGAGAAAGGTATTCTTTATTATGGAAGCTGCTCGAAGATTTAAAGCAAAGGGTAGTATTAACACAATCTACACAAGCTACCTATCAGCTTTTACAGCAGGGAAAGAGCTTAAAGGAAATTGCTCATATTCGGCGGCTGAAAAAGAATACGATTGAAGATCATCTCATTGAAATTGCCTTAATAGATCCAGATTTTTCAATAGAAGGATATGTTCCACCAAAGCTTCAAGAAAAAATTATTGTCGCAGCACAAAGCCAATCGACAAGAAAGCTGAGAACTATTAAGGAACATGTCCAAGAAGCAGATTATTTTATGATTCGATTAGTATTATCGAAATGGTCAGAATCAAATAAACAGACATAGTATTGATGGTGGTTGTTTTATGAATTTAGAAAAAATATTATATGAGAAATTTTCCTATACACAATTCCGTAATGGGCAAAGAGAAATAATTGAATCCGTATTAAACGGTACGGACACAATAGCATTACTTCCTACAGGTACTGGAAAATCACTTTGTTATCAATTACCAGGATATCTTGTTGATGGATGTGTACTAATCATTTCCCCACTTCTATCGTTAATGCAGGATCAAGTGGAACAATTAAGGGCAAAAGGGGAAAAGCGAGTAGTCGCCATTAATTCCTTTCTATCCTTCGAAGAAAAAAAACAAGTTTTACGAAACATTCGATATTATAAATTTATTTATATTTCACCTGAAATGCTCCACAATGAAGGAATCAAAAAAATCCTTCAATCGCTTACTATCTCATTGCTTGTTGTAGATGAGGCACATTGTATTTCCCAATGGGGTTATGATTTTCGCCCAGATTACTTAGAAATTGGTACTGTTCGGAAACAGCTTGGCTCTCCCGTTACGTTAGCATTAACGGCAACCGCTCGCCAAGAGGTTCGGGATGATATTAAGAGATTTTTAAAATTAGAAATGGTTAATGAAATAATATTTTCCTCCGATCGTCCAAACATTGCTTATATGGTGCAAAGAGTAAATGGCTATGAGGAAAAACGTACGACTTTATTATCATTGGTAAAGCAGTTACAAGGACCCGGTATTATATATTTTTCAAGCAAAAAATTAGCAGATGAATGGGCAAAATTATTAAACGAAGCTACTTCATACAATGTTGGTGCCTATCATGCAGGTCTCGATATGGAGCAGCGAATATTATTACAGCAGCAATTTTTATTTAATGAATTGGATATTATGTGTGCAACAAGTGCATTTGGAATGGGAATAAATAAAGAAAATGTTCGTTTCGTCATACATTTTCACCCACCAGTAGATATTGAATCCTATCTCCAAGAAATAGGAAGAGCAGGTCGTGATGGGGAAAAAAGTATCGCAATTTTACTTTATAGTCCGGATGACATTCATTTACAAATGCAATTAATGGAAGGCGAGCTTCCAAATTCATTGCAAATAGAATATTTCGGGCAGTATATGCTGCAAGCGAAAGTAACTATAAATAATAAGGAGCAATCATCTATGGATACTTTTTTGCAGCAACCATTGGATGGTTTTAGTGAAGTGCAATGGCGACTATTGCGAAAGTTTTATTTGAGCAGTCGTGACGAAAATACCTTTAAAACCTCGATACAGCATTTCATTGAAAAACGAAAACAGTGGAAACAAATAAAGCTACAAGAAATGAATCAGTGGATAATAAGTTCAGGTTGTCGTAGAGAAAATATGCTGCATTATTTTAATGAAGAAAAAAACATAGATGTTTTAAATTGCTGTGACCATTGTGGAATTACAATGGAAATTTATCAAAAGGTTCACTCGATAAAAAAGGAACGTCTAAAATTGAATTGGCAAGAACGATTGCAGGAAATATTTGCGATAAGTTTGGACTAATAGTTATAGGTTTTCCTATCCTCAGGATTTCCTTTATAACTATGAAGACCATGAGGGGAGAGGAGAAACATGCATCACGGGTATACAGAAGAAAAGGAAACAGCTGAAACTGATTCCAAAACAGGCTCCGAGGAATTTTCAGCCTCACATCTACCGCCTAGAAGTGAGTACCATCGTCGTAAAAAAGCAAAAGCAAAAGAAAAGGATTCACAAGAAAAGCAAGCAGAAGAACAGCAAAAAGTAAAGTATCCAATTATCAAAATACTAGCATTTATATTTTTACTTCTCCCGTTTGTAATCGGAGCTTATTACTATTTTCAAGTAATAAAAAATGACTCCACACCTGTTCATATCGAAGCCGACGATAACACAGGCTTTGATCAAGTGGAAATCGAAGATCCATACGAATAGCTGTGTATGTACTTAGTTTATTTATATAGACTAAGTTTTTTTATGCATAAACAGGATAGCTTGACCATATTTTTTATTAAAGCTAGTTGTTTTCCTAAAGAATACTATCAATCAACAAGTGCTTACTAGACTGGTGGAATACATAAAGATTTGGGGTGAGAAAATGGACGAGGTCATAAAAAATTTAGAGAATTGGACAGATACAGCAACGAAAGAAATGCTTCAAGGAGTCGTAAAAAAGAAACAGAAATTTGATAACTATAAACAACTCCATTTACTCGTTATGTGGTCAACTGTCAGTGTAACGTTCTGTTACTTATTATTCCTATACCAAAATGTTTTTTCTGTTTATTCCTATTCCTTTGCTGAAATGTTTTCCGCATTTTTAAATATGGAAGCGAACGCATACTTATTGGTTTTTACTATTGGCCTATTCGGGCTTATGAATGTATTGAAAAAGAAAGTAGATAAATACGAAGGGGAATACCATGCATTGAGATGTGAAATCATTGATAAAAGTAAGGATTTATGGAAATCACCTGAAGCATGGGCGAATCGTCATCAAGTATTCGAGGTAATGAAAGTGACCTATGATATAAACTTATACCATGAAAATAAATAAAAGCTGTCTCAAAAGTACAGTACTTTTGGAACAGCTTCTCTTTCGAAAATCAAAATATTTTTTTCTTTCCTCGTTCATCTATTAATATTTGTGCTGCTTCTCGGAAGCGTTGGGAATGGACGATTTCTCGTTCACGTAAAAATCGAAGTCCATCATTTAAATCCGGATCATCACTCATATTAATAATCCATTGGTATGTTGCTCTTGCCTTTTCTTCTGCGGCAATATCCTCATAAATATCTGCGATAGGATCACCTTTAGCCTGAATATAGCTGGCTGTCCATGGTACACCTTCTGCATTAGTATACATTAATGCTTTATCATTGTTCGCGTAATGCGGACCAAGACCTGCAGCGATTAACTGTTCAGGTGTGGCATCTTTTGTTAATTTATATACCATTGTCGCAATCATCTCTAAATGAGCGAATTCTTCGGTTCCGATATCTGTAAGTAAACCGATTACTTTATCAGGAATGGTGTAGCGCTGATTGAGATAACGTAGTGCTGCAGATAGTTCCCCATCGGCCCCACCATATTGTTCCACTAAAAATTTTGCGAGCATTGGATTACAAGTACTTACTCTAACAGGGTATTGTAATTTTTTTTCATATATCCACATATTGATCCCTCCCTACATGATAGTTATACTTGCCATGGCCATGGACTATCTGCCCAATTCCAAGGATAAGCAGAATAGCTGTGGCCGAATTGAAGCAATGGACCAAACTGCTTTTCGAAAACTTTTCGAATCCTTTTACTTTCCTTAGCGAAATAGTTGAATTGTTGAATTGCATCCTGATCATTCGGGTGGGTATCTAAATATAAGGTTAACTCTACTAATACAAAGTCTACTGCTTGCAGTTCTTCGAGTAATTGATAATATTCGGGAGGTACTTGTTTAGTCATGAGAGCTATCCTCCTTCCTTAACTTCTCGTAAGGACCAAAATACGGATCATACAAAACTTTCCATAGCGTTCCAGCACGTAAAGCTTCATGAGGAGTAAATTGGGCAAGGTTAGGTGGCTGCATTTGCATATATAAATGTGGTGGTGTGGAATAGGTTTTTGCTACGATTGGCTTGCATGGATCAAAAGGGCTTATAAATGGATAGTAAACTTTATGGGGAGTAGGCACCTTTGTTCCTCCTTTGCAGTTTTTTATACGTCATTTCATTTTTATGGATATCTTGCCTGTACTATGCTAAAAACACAAACGGAATTTCAAATGGTTGGAATGAACAAAACGAAAAAAAATTCATACGATGCAGTATAGAGGTATAGTCAGGAGGCCGAACGTATGCGGTTGGAACGAGTTGGCGGAAATCAAATAAAAATTACTCTAACATATGAAGAATTAGCCGACCACGGATTCTCTGAGGAGGATGTCGGCAAGGATCCATCGAAATGGAATCAATTATTTATCAATATTATCAATGTCGCGAGTAAAGAATATGAGATTCTTTTAGAGGATACAGTGCTAATAGACATTTTTTCTTTTCATTCGCAAGGAATGGTATTAGTAATCACATTAATTGAAAACGATGATTTTTTTGATTTGGTTGATGATACAAGAGAAATGGAATGGGAAGATGCACTTTCAGCATCGAACAGTTTATTTTATATATTTGAAGAAATAGAGGATGTCATTCAATTTAGCATTCGGATTTATCCAAAGTTTCAAGGAGGACAATTACTTTCCTATAATGAGAAGTATTATTTGTTTTTATATATTGCGAACGAATCGCTTCTATCAAATATTTCCTCGCTCGCTTCAGAATATGGGGACCCTGCTACCATTGGCTTTCCGTTCGTTCAAGAATACGGAAAAATCATTATTTCAGAAAACGCAATCCAACAATTAAACCATTACTTTAATGGATGAGCTTCGCAAGTTTTGAAGCTCATTTTTTCCTTTAACAAATAGAGCCACAATACTAACTTTAGTACAGAAGCTAATATTTCATTCGTGGAAAAGGAATACTCAATAAGCGCGGATAAAGGCTATAT
The DNA here is from genome assembly GCF_025660475.1 of Perspicuibacillus lycopersici. Classification (GTDB taxonomy): domain Bacteria; phylum Bacillota; class Bacilli; order Bacillales; family Caldibacillaceae; genus Perspicuibacillus; species Perspicuibacillus lycopersici. The sequence goes on along the minus strand of NZ_JAOUSF010000003.1, from coordinate 232,066 downwards.
CAATATGAAAAAATAAATAATAAGGAAGGAAATAAGGAAGTACAAAATTGTTTATGCAATTTGAAAAATCTAATATTTTTATATTGCAATATATATGATTCAGTGTATACTAATCATGAGAAATGCTGTTTGTTTATAGTGAATATTAGGAGGTCTTCAAATGGTCGCCCATAAGGGTACAGAAAGCATAAATAATGAAGATAAACATGACGTATTAAAATCCACTCAAACCATTATTCGTCAAGCACTGGACAAACTTGGATACTCTGAAGAAGTTTACGAGCTGTTAAAAGAACCTCTCCGAATGATGACTGTAAAAATACCAGTTCGCATGGACGATGGCAAGACAAAGGTGTTTACAGGTTATCGGGCGCAGCATAATGACGCGGTCGGCCCTACGAAAGGTGGTATCCGCTTTCATCCAAATGTCTCTGAAAGAGAAGTAAAGGCATTATCGATTTGGATGAGTCTAAAATGTGGAATTGTCAATTTACCTTATGGTGGAGGGAAAGGCGGTATTGTCTGTGACCCTCGAACAATGTCATTTAGAGAGCTAGAAGCACTTAGTCGTGGATACGTGCGTGCAATAAGTCAAATTGTTGGTCCGACGAAGGACATTCCAGCGCCAGATGTGTTTACTAACTCGCAAATTATGGCATGGATGATGGATGAATATAGTAGAATAGATGAATTTAATTCACCTGGGTTTATCACTGGGAAACCGATTGTGCTTGGGGGGTCTCACGGTAGAGATTCTGCAACCGCTAAAGGAGTTACTATTTGTATACATGAAGCAGCGAAAAGAAGCGGTATTAAATTAGAAGGAGCACGTGTAGTTGTGCAAGGTTTTGGTAATGCTGGTGGTTTTCTTGCAAAATTTATGCATGACGAAGGTGCGAAGGTTATTGGGATTTCAGATGCCTATGGTGCACTGCATGACCCTGATGGTCTAGATATCGATTATTTACTAGACCGTCGCGATAGTTTTGGAACGGTAACAAACTTGTTCAATAATGCAATTTCAAATAAAGATTTACTGGAATTAGATTGCGATATTCTTGTTCCCGCAGCAATTGAAAACCAAATTACGGAAGAAAACGCTCACAATATTAAGGCGAAAATAGTAGTTGAGGCAGCAAATGGTCCGACAACGTTAGAAGCAACAAAAATTTTAACAGAACGTGGGATATTGTTAGTTCCAGATGTATTAGCATCTGCAGGTGGTGTAACTGTTTCGTATTTTGAATGGGTTCAAAACAACCAAGGATATTATTGGACAGAAGAAGAAGTAGAAGAAAGATTAGAGAAAATAATGGTGCAAGCATTTGATAATGTTTATACAACGGCTAAGACTAGACGAGTAGATATGCGTTTAGCTGCATATATGGTTGGTGTTCGAAAAATGGCTGAAGCATCACAATTCAGAGGCTGGGTCTAATGTTTTCCGGAATTATTCTATTTCTTCATTGAAAGTTTAAAAAATATCTCCTATCATTAATGGATAGGAGATATTTTTTATATGAAGAATAAAGTATGAACAATTCTTGAGATGTAAGTTCGAGGCAGCATTATTTCTACTGGTTTACATTCCAATCATCTTCTTACCAAATTGCTACTCGAAATCTTTTGGAGTGCTAATCATAATTATTTTTCTTCTTTATAAGGAGGTTTTATATTTTGCATTTTGAAGAAAGCATTATTGTTGGAGGGGGTCCTTGCGGTTTAGCCGCAGCGATTGCACTACAAAATCATGGAATAAACGCATTAATTATGGAAAAAGGGAATGTTGCGAATGCATTATATAACTTTCCAACACATCAAACCTTTTTTAGCTCTAGCGAAAAATTAGAAATTGGAAATGTTCCTTTTATAACAGAAAATCGAAAACCAAAAAGGAATCAAGCATTAACGTACTATCGAGATGTAGCGAAAAGGAAAAATCTTCGTATAAATGCATATGAACAAGTATTGTTTGTAAAAAAAGCGGATGACGATTCTTTTATTGTTGGAACGACAAAAGAGGAGTATCAGGCTAAGCATGTGATTATTGCTACAGGATATTATGATCATCCTAATTATATGAACATACCTGGAGAAGATTTACCGAAAGTATCTCATTATTTTAAAGAAGCACATCCGTATTATGACATGGATGTTGTCGTAATCGGTGGAAAAAACTCTAGTGTCGATGCGGCGCTCGAATTGAATAAAGCAGGTGCCCGTGTGACGGTACTTTATCGTGGTACACAGTATTCTGACCATATAAAACCATGGGTGCTACCGGAATTTGAATCGTTAGTGCGAAATGGATTGATAGCGATGATTTTTAATGCACATATAAAAGCAATTACGGAGTCGAGTGTTATTTACGAAGTGAACGGGAAGCGAGAAGAAATTCCAAATGATTTTGTATTTGCTATGACAGGATATCATCCCGATCATAGCTTGTTAAAAAAAATGGGTGTAAGTATCGATGTGGAGTCTGGTCGTCCCATTTTCGATCCAGAAACGATGGAAACAAATATTCCAGGGATTTTTGTTGCCGGAGTAATTGCAGCCGGTAATAATGCCAATGAAATTTTTATTGAGAATGGAAGATTTCACGGCGATTTAATTGCAGAAGCAATCGTAAAAAAAGGAAACTATTAGTTTAAAAGAAATAAAGGTAGAAAAAGTTCCCGAACTTTTTCTACCTTTATTGTTACTGAAATAGTTCATTGATTATTGATAAATCTTTTGTTGTTTCCAAAGCTAATTGAAGCTTGATTCTCGCTTTTTGTCCATTTAATCCATTGGAAAATATAATTCCCATTTTTTTCAGCTGTGCACCACCACCATCATAGGCATATACGTCCTCCACAATGCCGTTAAAGCAACGAGAAACAAGAACAATCGGGACATTCTTTTGTAGGAGTTGCATTAACCCAGGAATACAAGCAGGTGGTAAATTACCTTGTCCTAAAGCTTCGATAACAAGTCCATCGATATTGGCATGACTAAGTGCCTGAAATAGCATCGAATCCATTCCAGCATATGCTTTAATTAATTCCACACGATGATTTAATGTATGTATTGGAAGCTTCTTTTCCAGCTGAGGATGATGATGAAAGAGGATTTCCTTTTTCGTAATTATCCCAATCGGTCCATATTGCGGACTTTGAAAAGTCGAAACGTTACTCGTATGTGTCTTTGTTACATTATTCGCAGCATGGATTTCATCATTTAATACGACAAGCACACCTTTTCCTTTCGCATGATCATGTATTGCTGTGCGGAGTGCAGTTAAAAAATTATATAAGCCATCAGCCCCGATTTCATTACTTGAGCGCATGGCTCCGGTAATGACAATTGGGATATCGGTTTGAATTGTTAAGTCTAAAAAATAGGCTGTTTCTTCCAATGTGTCTGTACCATGGGTAATGACAACACCTTCGATTGAACTGTTTGCTATATGGTAATCAATTCGCGTTTTTAATTGAAACATTTCCTTCGGTGAAATGTGAGGGGAAGGAAGGTTAAAGGGTGCTTCAATAATTAAATCTGCTAAATGATTTATTTCCTTGGTCTTTTCAATTAATGGGTTTTGTTCACTAGGTAATACGGCGCCGGATTTTGCGTCTTCGGCCATAGAAATCGTACCACCTGTATGAAGAACAAGGATTTTTTTCATGTAAATTCCTCCAAAAATTACTGTGTTTTTTGTGTTTTCAATTTTATATATCCATGTTACGATGAATGTATATCATTTGAAATGAGGTCCAATATGTTTTCCATTATTTCCGCCGCCATTGCCCCAGGCTTCGCTCTTCTCAGTTACTTCTATTTAAAAGATGAATACGACGCTGAGCCTTTAAAGGACGTTTTTCGAGTGTTTGTATTGGGTGCTATATTAGTATTTCCTATCATGTTTATACAATATGTTTTGGATGTGGAGCAAGTATTTCACTCGGATTTTTTTAAAGCCTTTTTTTCTTCCAGTTTGTTAGAAGAATTTTTTAAATGGTTTATTTTGTATTATACAATTTTTAAATATATTGAGTTTGATGAACATTACGATGGGATCGTCTATGGTGTAGCAATTTCCTTAGGCTTTGCTACTTTGGAAAATATTCTTTATTTGCTTAGCTACGGGCTGGAATATGCAATCGGACGCGCATTTCTCCCGGTATCCAGCCATGCACTATTTGGCGTGATGATGGGCTACTATATGGGAAAAGCGAAATTTTCACCACCAAATGCAACAATCAGATGGATATTAATGTCTATTTTACTCCCATTTTGTCTTCATGGATTCTATGATTTAATCATCTTAACACAACGATATTGGTTTCAGTTTATTATACCGTTTATGATATTTTTATGGTGGCTTGCGTTAAGAAAAGTAAAAAAAGCGAAGCAACAAAGTAATCCTTATCAATCAAACCCACATACTTTTACACAATAACGAAAATACTTCTTTCGAATTACGTGAGAAGTATTTTTTTTGCTCATTTTATTCCATGCATACATAAAAGAAAAGCAAAAAGGATAGCTATCGAAAAAACAGCATAAAACCACAAAATTTTTCCTAGCTTTGTATAAAAATCTATTTCCTACAAAAACTACGGCAAGGGAATAATGACAGCTATGGAGGGACATATATGAAAACCAAAAGGATACTGAAGGTATTTTTAATTTTTGCTTGCTGTTTATTACTCGCACAATCAGGTGAAAGCATCCAAAAAGCGAGTGCATTTACTAATCAAGTAATCCAAATAGGTGCAGTAGGTGATGATGTTATTGAATTACAATCAAGATTACAATATTTAGGTTTTTATAATGGAAAAATTGATGGGGTTTTCGGATGGCAAACATATTGGGCATTACGAAATTTCCAATATGAATTTGGCTTGAAGGTTGATGGACTTGCAGGCTGGCCAACAAAGTTAAAATTGGCTAAAGCTTCACAATATCATGAAGGCTATGTTAAAGAACAAATTAACAAAGGTAATAAATTTACCCATTATGGTGGAATGGATTTAAACAAGCAAACGGCCCCAGCGAAAAAGAATAACACTGCGCAAAAAGGAACTACAAATCAGCCTGTGAAAAAACCAGCTGGAAATACTGGCGGAGCCGCGCAAAATACCGGAAATGCCGGAACAAATAATCAAAATGCGGGTACTAATGCTGGAACAAACCAAGCGACTGCCAATAAACCGACTGCTACAAATGTACCAAATGGCTTTTCTCAAAATGATATTCAATTAATGGCAAATGCAGTTCATGGTGAGTCAAGAGGAGAGTCCTATATTGGGCAAGTGGCTGTAGCTGCCGTTATATTAAATCGTTTAGATAGCCCATCATTTCCAGATACTGTTTCCGGAGTCATTTTTGAACCTGGTGCATTTACTGCTGTAGCGGATGGACAAATATGGCTAACCCCAAACGAAACGTCGAAAAAGGCAGTATTGGATGCAATAAATGGATGGGATCCTACAGGAAATGCAATTTATTATTTTAATCCTGATACTGCTACAAGCGGTTGGATTTGGAGTCGACCACAAATCAAGCAAATTGGGAAGCATATATTCTGTAAATAAAAGAGGTGAGTACATTGTTACGAAATATTTTAATAGGTGCTCTCACAGTTGCCGTTATAGGTACAGGTGTATGGGCTTATCAAGAACATAAAGAGAAAAATGCGATATTAATTAATGCAGAGAATAATTATCAGCGCGCATTTCATGATTTAACCTACAATATTGATTTACTACATGACAAAATTGGTACAACGCTAGCAATGAATTCGAAGCAATCATTGTCTCCTGCATTAGCAGATGTATGGAGAATTACTTCCGAGTCACATAATGAAGTAGGGCAATTACCATTGACGTTAATGCCTTTTAATAAAACAGAGGAATTTTTATCGAAGATTGGTGACTTTAGCTATGAAGCGGCAGTACGGGACCTTGATAAGGAGCCATTATCAGAAGAAGAATATAATACATTAAAATCGCTTTACCAGCAATCTGCAGATATTCAAGATGAATTACGGCAAGTTCAATACTTAGTATTAAAAAATAATTTACGCTGGATGGATGTAGAAATGGCATTGGCATCTGGCAAGGAAGCTGCCGATAATACCATTATTGATGGATTTAAAACAGTAGAGAAAACGGTTGAAGGTTATTCAGATAATGATATGGGTCCGATTTTTACTAGTATGGAAAAAAAGGAAGCTAGCTATAAAAATCTCCCTGGAAAGGAAATAACCGAAAAAGAAGCATTATCTATAGCGAAGAAATATATAACAATTGGTAAAAGTGCAGAAACGAAAGTGGTGAAAAATGGTGATGGATCTGATTATGAATTTTACAGTGTATCCATCCAAGATAAAAATGGTGAAACGAATATGGATATCACCAAAAAGGGTGGTTACCCGATTTGGATTATGAGCAATCGTGATATTAAGCAACAAAATATAAGCTTAAATGAAGCAAGTAACAATGCATTGAAATTCTTAAATAACCGTAATTTCAAAAATATGGAACTATTTGAAAGCTCTCAATATGACCATATTGGAGTATTTACCTTCGTTTCGAAAATAGATAATGTGCGCGTTTACCCAGAGGCAATTAAAATTAAAGTAGCCCTTGATGATGGTAGTATTATCGGATTTTCAGCAGAAGAATATTTAGGAACCCATCGAACACGAGAAATTCCACAGCCAAAGATAACAGAGGACGAAGCGAGAAAACAAATTAATAAAAATGTGAAAATAATGGAAAGTGGACTTGCAATTATTAACAATCGCTCCAATGAAGAAGTACTTGTTCACGAGTTTTTAGGAACATTGGAAAACGATACGTATCGAATTTATATCAATGCTGAAACAGGTGATGAAGAAGAGGTCATCAAATTACAAAATGCAGAACCGATTTATGAAGATCTAGTGGGAGGAAAAGCGTAAGTTGCTTTTCCTTTTTCTTTGTAGTTTAAAACAACAATCTATTTAAATTCATTGTATATTTTACGTAAATATTTTACATTAGAATTAGACAAAGGTAAGTTTCAGCATAGAAATTCGATTCTTCCTTCAACTAACATATTTGAAGTGCGCGAAAGCTGGGGGATATGATGTTTAAAATTGGGTACGTATTAACTATTCAAAAAATAAATAGTACAAAAAATGAGCGATTTAAAAGTAAAATAATGGATATTACTGAACAGGAGATTTACATTAATTATCCAGTTAGTATGGAAACAAATAAAACCTCCTATCTGATTAACGGTACCCCTTTAAGTTTGTCTTTTGTTGGAGAAAATGATATCGTCTATCAATTCACCACACATGTTGCCGGAAGAGTCCATGATGGCATTCCATTATTATTGATTAAAAAGCCAGATCCAGCCGAAATTACGAAAATTCAAAGAAGAGAATTTGTTCGAGTTGCACGAGCAGTGGATGTTGCTATCTATCCGATGGAAGGAGATATGCAGTTATTTCAATCGATAACAGAAGATATTAGTGCCGGTGGAGCATCGATTATTGTTCCAAAAGAGAAGCAAATTTATGAAAGACAACCGTTAACTTGCTGGTTTGTGTTACCGCGAGCTTCTGGAAAGTACCATTATTTGAAATTCATATGCAAAGTAGTACGAATAAGTAGCCGAGATGATAAATCGAATATTATTTCTGTACAATTTATGGATAAAACGAATGCAAAGGAATTACAAATTATTCAATTTTGTTATGAAGCCGAGCTGGCAATAAAGCAAAAAGAATTAGGTTATTAGTATATTTTCATCAGACCGTTACAATAATAGGAATATCATTCTATTATTGGTGGTTATAAAATGAAGCGAATCGAAAGAATAATAATAAAACTTGTCGTTATTCAGGCAATATTTTTATTTTTATGTCAAATTATTTTTCATCATTTGAATACTTTTCCGGAATTAAAGGATTTAACCCAATATGAAGGGGTTAATGAAGAAAATTTTTCAAAAGTATTAGAAACAATAAATTCTCCTTAAGCAGGTACATATCCTGCTTTCTTTTATGTTAAAATAAAACTAGCAAAAATTACATCAGACAGAGAGGTAAAGAAAGAAATATGAATAGTAACAAAAAAAGAATTTCCATTGCAATCGATGGACCAGCTGCAGCAGGAAAAAGTACGGTTGCGAAAATTATTGCTCAAAAACTAGCATACTTATATATTGATACTGGTGCGATGTATAGAAGCCTTACATGGAAGGCATTACAAGCAGGTGTAGATATAGAAGATGAAGTAGCACTTTACGACTTATTAATGAATACAAAAATTGAATTAATCAAGGATAATAATATTCAAAAGGTATTTGTTGATAATCAGGAAGTAACAGATGCTATCCGATTGCCAGATGTTACTACTCGCGTATCGGCTGTATCTAAGCATGAATTAGTTCGCAAAGAAATGGTGAAGAGACAACAATTATTTGCAACTAATGGAGGCGTTGTAATGGATGGACGCGACATTGGTACACATGTACTTCCAGATGCAGAAGTAAAAGTATTTTTACTTGCTAGTGTTGATGAAAGAGCGATTAGAAGACATGAGGAAAATACGAAAAAAGGTATTCCTTCTGATTTAGAACAATTAAAGGATGACATTGCAAGAAGAGACAAGCTGGATTCTGAACGAGAAATAGCCCCATTAAAAAAAGCGGATGATGCAGTAGAAATAGATACAACATCATTATCTATTGATCAAGTAGTAGAACGGATAATGGAGTTAGTTTGGGAGAGGGTCGGTTAGAATGAGTTTTTATGGGTTTGCAAGGGGAGTAGTTGATGTAATTTTCACCCCTATTTATCGGTTTAAAGCAATTGGAACAGAAAATGTACCAAAAGATGGCGCCGTCCTTTTATGTGCCAATCATATTCATAATTTAGATCCGATTGCTGTTGGTGTTACGACAAAAAGACATATTGTTTTTATGGCGAAAGAAGAGCTATTTAAAGTGCCTATTTTAGGAAATGTTGTCAAGCATTTACAGGCATTTCCTGTCAAGAGAGGGAAAGGAGATAGGGAAGCATTACGGATGGGCTTAGCCGCATTACGAGAAGGAAAAGTACTTGGTTTATTTCCGGAAGGTACAAGAAGTAAAACTGGTGAAGTAGGGAAAGGGATGGCAGGTGCAGGTTTTTTTGCACTGAAAACAGATGCACATGTTGTACCATGCGCCATTGTTGGACCATACAAGCCATTTAAAAGAGTGAAAGTAGTTTACGGAAAACCTATTGATATGCAGCCGCTTCGAGAAAGAAAAGCTTCAGCAGAAGAAGTTACAGAACTTATTATGACTCATATTAAAGAAATTTTGATACAATATAAGTAATGTATTGACAAAATACGTTAATTATTAGAAGTTAATTAAAGAGTAAGAATTTTTCTCTTTAATAATAACAATACTTTAAGTGGTTTAGGAGGATATCGCATGACGGAAAATGTAAATGAAAATGTAGCTGAAAATTTAGATGCAATAGATGTCCAAAACTTTTCTGTTGGAGATCAAGTAACAGGTCAGGTTACAAAGGTGGAAGAAAAACAAGCAATTGTCAATATTCCAAACTGCAAAGTGGATGGTATCATCCCAATAAGTGAATTATCAACATTACATATTGAAAAAGCAGAAGATGGAGTAAAAGAAGGCGAAGAGTTAACATTAGAAGTAATTAAAGTTGAGGACGATGCTCTTATTCTCTCCAAACGAAGAGTAGATGCATTAAAGGCTTGGGATGACTTAGTAGAAAAATTCGAAAGCGGAGAATATATCGAAGCGGAAGTAAATGATGTAGTAAAAGGTGGTCTTGTTGTGGATCTTGGTGTTCGTGGATTCGTCCCAGCATCAATGGTAGAAGATCATTTTGTGGACGATTTTTCTGATTATAAAGGAAAAAAACTGTTATTTAAAATTGTGGAATTAGATAAAGAAAAAAATCGCCTAATTTTATCACATAAAGATGTATTGTTAGAAGAAAAAGGGAAGAAGAAGAAGGGTATTCTTGCCAACTTAAAAGCTGGTCAAATTGTAGAAGGAACAGTCCAACGAGTAACAAATTTTGGTGCTTTTGTTGACCTAGGTGGGGTTGATGGTCTTGTTCATATTTCCCAATTATCCTATGAACATGTCAATCATCCAAATGAGGTAGTAGCTGTAGGAGATAAAGTAACAGTGAAAGTTTTATCGGTGGATACGGATAGTGAACGCGTATCTTTATCGATAAAAGATACACTACCAGGACCATGGACAAATATTTCTGAAAAATTAACTGTTGGTGCTGTAATGGAAGGAACAGTACGCCGCTTAGTTTCCTTCGGTGCATTTGTTGAAGTTCTACCTGGAATTGAAGGACTTGTTCACATTTCGCAAATCTCCAATAAACATATTAATACACCACATGAAGTGTTAAAGGAAGGTCAAACAGTTCAAGTGAAAGTATTAGAGGTTAATGAAGCAGAAAAACGTATTTCACTTTCCATGAAAGAATTAGAGGAAAGTGAAGAAGTAGTTGATTATGAACTACCAGAAGAAACAAGAGGATTCAGCTTAGCAGAAGTACTAGGCGATCAATTAAAAAAATTAAAAAATTAATCAATTAATCAATTAATCAATTGCAATTATTATTGATTGTTTTTTAAGGATTGTTTCTATTTCTTTTGTATAGGTTGTTGCTGTTAAGTAGCAGACTGGATCACTCCGTTTTCCTACGAGAATCTCGTCTATTCAGTGTGCTCAGCAGTTCATCCAACATTCCTTCTTCAATAAATAACAGCCTTATTAAAAGGATTTGAGTCATTTATATGATTCAAATCCTTTTTTTTGAATTTATATTACGTTGCTATATACTTTTCCTCTTTCTGTTAGATTGCCTAGGATTGAAAGTACATATTTTTGTTCATAATGGAAAAGATAGGAGGTAGGTATATGGAAGGTTTTCTCTTTTTTTGGATTGCATGGAGTGGTTGGATTATTTCTACCTTTATTTTAGATAAACAGAATAAATACCGCTTAAAGATTGCAGCTACACTATTAATTGTCATTATCCTTTCTGACATCCATATTTCGATTGTTTCTTTTCATATTTCATTAGCAGCCATATTTTTATTAGTAGTCGGCTATTTATATTTCATAAAAAAAACGTTCTGGTTTTTATTGTATACGACGATACGGATTATTACGATTACATTGGCAGGGGCTAGTTTTTTGTTAATGGCATTATATGATCCGGTGTGGGTTATTTTTGATTTGGCATGGCTGCAAAGCATATTATTTACGATATTAGCGTTAGTACTTTTTAAAAAATACGAAGAACGCATTTTTTCGACAATAATTGGATTAATACAAGCAGATATCATTTATTCTTACCTATTGAAACCTTTCGATATTCAATATCCGATTGGATCGTTCGCCTATTTTGATGGAATTGCACTAACCTGCTTGTTTATTACTACTTGGTATGGATTAGAGCACTTACAAGCAATTTTCCAAAAGAATACACAACTAGAAAGGGAGAAACCATTATAAATGAGTGATTACGTGTATCCAATACTATTTGGCATTGTATGTGGTGTTATTTCGAGAATGCTTATGCTGCGAACGGACTATCGTCAATATCCAACCTATTTACATGGGAAAATAATTCATATAGCACTAGGGTTTATTGCCTCTGCATTAGGTGCGATTGCAGTACCGGCATTAATACAAGAGGAATATACAGCTATAACATTTTTAACAGTGGCAGCTTCGCAATTTCGAGAAGTAAGAAATATGGAACGTAATACACTTGCTCAGCTTGACCAGTATGAGCTTGTTTCCCGCGGAAATACCTATATTGAAGGTATTGCAATTGCTTTTGAAAGTAGAAATTATTTAGTTATTTTCACCTCGATGTTAACAACTTTAGCATATGTACTATTCCATATTATCGTAGGGATCATTGTGGCAATTGGGTGTATGTTTTTGTCCAAGCTTTTGATGGGTGGGGGAAAACTGAAGGATATTGTAGATATAGAATATGTAGAGCCACATTTCAAAAAAGAAGGTTTGTATGTAGACAATATTTATATTATGAATATTGGATTACCACAACGACAAGAGGAAGTGCTTAAATATGGGATGGGATTTATATTAAAGCCGAAAAATTTTAATTCTCGCTCGACCATTGCGAACCTAGGGCAACGACAGGCAATACTCCATGATATTCATACAGCATTAGGGGTGTATCGGGATTCAGGAACACCAGCACTTGTTCCGTTAGCGAAAAGAGATTTAGATGATGGACGAGTCGGGGTGTTTGTTTTACCACAAGAAAAAAATATTGAAAAAGCCATTGATATTATTGGAAACACCCCTACATTAGAAAATGCCATTCGGATGCCAACGAAACGAAAGAAGCATGAGGGAGGTAATATATCATGAGCATCGAAAAAATGATACTCGCTGTTATTACGACGAACCCGAAAAAAGCTCCGAGTGGTCTCGCTGTATTTCATTGTGATACACAAGAGGAAATGTATAAAATTGGCGGAAATTTAGAAGCTATACTAGATGGAATTGCCCATTCTATTTCCGATGAAATCATGATAATTGTGAAGCATTAAGAAAAAACGGTATAATTACATTGTAATGCGTATCCTTTATCTGTTAAAATGAATAAGGTTTTTATAGAATCAAAGCCATACAAATTTTGTACATTAGCTAGGGGATGTCCCATTAGCAGAGGTCTACCCTCACAATACAAAGTCTAGAGAAAATGTTCTAGAACAAAGTTTGTGGGTTAGACCCCTTTTGGGACACCCCTTCTTACTATTTGAAAATGAAAATGAGAACTTGAGGTGTTAAGTATGTCTTTACCAGTAGTTGCAATAGTTGGTAGACCAAATGTCGGAAAGTCGACAATTTTTAACAGAATTGTCGGGGAACGAATATCGATTGAAGAGGATATACCGGGTGTTACTCGGGATCGCATATATGGAAAAGGCGATTGGCTGAATGTGGAATTCAATATAATTGATACAGGCGGTATCGATATTGGAGATGAACCGTTTTTAGATCAAATACGTGGTCAAGCGCAAATTGCTATTGATGAAGCAGATGTCATTATTATGATTACAAGTGGCAGGGAAGGTGTAACTTCTACAGATGAGGAAGTTGCAAAAATTCTTTATCGTTCCAAAAAACCAGTCGTGCTCGCTGTAAATAAAGTCGATAACCCTGAAATGAGAGCGCAAATTTATGACTTTTATGCATTAGGCTTTGGTGAACCGTATCCAATATCTGGAACACATGGCTTAGGTCTAGGGGATATGTTAGATGCAGTAATCAAAAATTTCCCAAATAAAGAAGAAGAGCAGTATGAAGATGATGTTATTAAGTTTTCTTTAATCGGAAGACCGAATGTCGGAAAGTCTTCTTTAGTTAATGCTATTTTAGGAGAAGAGCGTGTTATTGTTAGTGATATCGCAGGTACAACAAGAGATGCGGTTGACTCTCCTTATACATTTGACGGGGAAAAATACGTTATTATTGATACTGCAGGGATTCGTAAAAAAGGAAAAGTATATGAAACGACAGAGAAATATTCTGTACTTCGTGCACTTCGGGCAATTGAACGTTCCGACGTTGTTCTAGTTGTAATCAATGCAGAAGAAGGTATTATAGAGCAGGATAAAAAAATTGCCGGTTATGCCCATGAAGCAGGGCGAGGAGTAATTATCGTCGTAAATAAATGGGATGCTATTGAAAAAGATGAAAAAACAATGAATAAGTTTGAAGAAAAAATTCGAGATGAGTTTCAATTTCTCGATTATGCTCCTGTTGTATTTGTTTCTGCAAAAACGAAAAAACGATTGCATACATTACTTCCTTCGATTAAATTGGTAAGTGAAAATCATTCCCAACGTGTACAAACGAATGTCTTAAATGATGTTATAATGGATGCAGTGGCAATGAATCCGACACCAACCGATCATGGTAAACGATTAAAAATATATTATATGACACAAGTTGCTGTAAAACCGCCTACCTTTGTTTTATTCGTTAATGAACCAGAATTACTTCATTTCTCCTATGAGCGGTTTTTAGAAAATCGTCTTCGTGATGCTTTTGGATTTTTGGGTACGCCAATTAAAATAATTGCTAGAGCGAGAAAATAGTAAGGATGTGTATGAAATGCAAATGGAACAAAAGAAAGTAACAGTCTTAGGAGCTGGAAGCTGGGGTACTGCACTAGCGTTAGTTTTAGCTGATAATGGTCATGAAGTACGTTTATGGAGTCATAGTAAGGAACAAGCAGAGTCCATTAATGCTACGAAAAAGAATGAAAAATATTTACCAGAAATCACCTTGCAGGATAATCTTACAGCATATTCCGATTTAGCTGACTCCGTACGTAATATTACAACGATAGTTGTTGCAGTACCGACAAAGGCAATTCGGGAAGTCCTAAGAAAATTAGTTCCTTGTTTGTATCAGCCAGTTACTATCGTCCACGTAAGTAAAGGAATTGAACCTGGAACATTGAAGCGAATCTCCGAAATGATTGAAGAGGAAATGCCTGAAAATGTTTTAGAGGAAGTTGTCGTATTATCAGGACCGTCACACGCTGAGGAAGTATGCTTACGGCACCCGACTACGGTTGTCGTTTCATCAAAAAATTTAGAAAAAGCGGAAGAAATACAAGATCTGTTTATGAATCAACATTTCCGCGTATATACAAATCCGGACGTTATAGGGGTCGAAATCGGTGGTGCCTTAAAAAATATTATTGCCCTTGCAGCAGGAATTTCAGATGGCTTAGGCTATGGGGATAATGTTAAAGCGGCATTAATTACAAGGGGTTTAGCTGAAATAGCAAGACTTGGAACAAAGCTTGGTGCAAATCCGCTAACTTTCTCTGGATTAACAGGAATTGGAGATTTAATTGTTACTTGTACAAGCGTCCATTCCCGAAATTGGCGAACAGGGAATATGCTCGGAAAAGGCAAAAAATTAAATGAAATTCTGGAAGAAATGGGACAAGCAGTAGAAGGGGTGCGTACAACGGAAGCGGCGCAACAAATGGCTACAGAATATGGAGTAAATATGCCAATTACAAGTAGCCTATATAAAGTATTATTTGAAAATGTACCACCAAAATATGCAGTAGAAAAATTAATGTCTAGAGATAAAACACATGAGATGGAAGATTTAGTAAATATTTTAATTAATGAATAATAAAATTCATTAGATAAAGAACGTCCAATCCATTCCATTTCAGTTTTTTCCTTTTGTACATATGCTAAATATTTTTTTGTAAAAGTTATGAGAAATCCTTATAAAATAGGCTCTCGAGGATACGTAACCGTAATTTTAAGCATACAATACTACGAAATAAAAAGTTGAACCGGGAATAGGTATGTTTTGTCAAACAGCTGATTGAAAGTGATTGCCCCTACTTTCAATCGGCTTTTTTTATGTTCATTAAGGGATGTGCCAGAACTAACAATCGATAGGAATGCGTCTAACATAATAAGGATTTTTTTGCCATTTGTAAATGAATGATTAATTTCGAAAAATGGAGTGGAAAAACAACGTATTTTTCATCACATGTTAGCATACAATGGCAGAATTTTATGATAGAATGGACAACGAAATAATATTTTTAGTTTTTGGAATAAAGATAACAACAGGGTGAGAGGGTGATTTTTTTGACGCCAGGATTGATGAAAATGTGGATTTCTTTTGCCGCAATGGGCTTTTTAGTAATTTCCGTACTTTTAATCTGGTTAAGCAGATATAAACTTAAGAAAGGCTTTTTAAAGGGGTTAACAGCGTTTATAGCATATGGATTAATGATTTATGCAGGCTTAATTATTTTTGTTATTGTTTTTTCAGGACCGACATTAGAATAAGAAATGAGAGGAGATTTGTTTTGAAACGTATTTTCTCATGCTGTATGGTAATTTGCCTTTCTCTTTTATTAAGCGGATGCCTATATCCGGAAACAGAAGGGGCTGAACGAATTCCGTACGAAGAACAAGTACAGCAGGTACAAGAAGCAATCAATCAATATAGGGAAGATAATGACGGTATTTTGCCAATTAAAAACAAAGAAGCGGATACGGATATATACATAAAGTATTTAATAGATTTTAAGCGTTTAGTGCCGATGTATTTGCCGGAAACACCAGCGAATGCGTTTGAAAATGGTGGCGTTTTCCAATATGTCATTTTGGATGCAGAAACAAATCCTACGGTCAAAATTTTTGACTTACGTATTGCGGAAACCATTAGGGATATAAAGCTGCGATTAGCGTCAAAGGAATATCCCCCATTTAAAGAAAGAATTGCACCAAATGTGTTTTCCCTTGATTTTAAGGATCTCGGCTATAAAGAGGATCCAACCGTAATTAGTCCGTATACAAATCAAAATTTATCTTTTGTTATTACGGGTGATGGTGATATTTATGTTGATTATCAAAGTGATTTATACACACTAATAAAAGATATGGAAAGTATACCATTTAAACAAGGGGATGATATCCGGTTGCTGTTAACAGAGCAGTCTGACTTTGTACCCGCTTATTCCTTACCATATACTATTGATGATAATGGCGAACCTATTTTTCTAACAGAAAAACAAAATTAAAAGTCATAACCCTTTTTCCTTGCAATATATTGTAGGAGAAGGGTTTTTTTGTTGGTCTGTTTATTCCGTAGAAAACTAACAAAATAAGGGGGAAAAATTTGAAATAATAGTCATAAGTTATATGGACAACATCATAAACATATACTGTCACAAAATTAATACGGATAAATTATCCCAGCAACTGATGAACGGGAGGGAGTTTTTTGGAAAAGTTCGATATTTTTAAAGACATTGCGGAACGAACTGGGGGCGACATATATATTGGTGTCGTAGGAGCAGTACGCACAGGGAAATCAACATTTATCAAACGTTTTATGGAATTAGTTGTTTTACCAAATATTCAACATGAGGCAGAACGTGCAAGAGCACAGGATGAATTGCCACAAAGTGCTGCTGGAAAAACGATTATGACGACAGAACCTAAATTTGTCCCAAATCAAGCAATATCTGTACATGTAGAGGATGGATTAGATGTAAATGTAAGATTAGTAGACTGTGTTGGTTATACCGTACCTGGTGCAAAGGGTTACGAGGATGAAAATGGGCCAAGAATGATTAATACTCCTTGGTATGAAGAACCAATTCCATTCCATGAAGCTGCTGAAATTGGTACAAGGAAAGTAATTCAGGAGCATTCTACTATTGGAGTTGTCGTTACAACAGATGGTACTATTGGTGAAATTCCACGTGCTGATTATGTCGAGGCAGAGGAACGAGTGGTTAATGAGTTAAAAGAGGTTGGGAAACCATTTATTATCATCATTAATTCCACAAAACCTTTCCATCCTGATACTGATTTACTTCGTGGGCAATTACAGGAAAAATACGATATTCCTGTCATTGCAATGAGTATTGAAAGTATGAGAGAATCCGATGTTTATAATGTATTACGAGAAGCATTATATGAATTTCCGGTATTAGAAGTAAATGTGAACTTACCTAGCTGGGTAATGGTGCTCAAGGAGGAGCATTGGTTAAGACAAAGCTATCAAGAGGCAGTTAAGGATACTGTTCAGGATATTAAACGGTTAAGAGATGTAGACCGTGTCGTGCAGTCCTTTACGGAATATGATTTTATTGATAGTGCGGGCTTGGCTGGAATGGAGATGGGCCAAGGGATAGCGGAAATTGACTTGCACGCCCCAGACGAATTATATGACCAAGTATTAAAAGAAATTGTTGGGGTAGAAATTAGAGGAAAAGATCACTTGCTAGAATTAATGCAAGATTTTGCACATGCAAAGCGGGAATATGATCAAATTGCCGATGCATTAGTAATGGTGAAACAAACCGGTTACGGTATTGCAGCACCATCAATTGCGGATATGAGTTTAGATGAACCAGAAATTATTCGCCAAGGCTCCAGATTTGGAGTTCGTCTAAAGGCTGTTGCACCTTCTATTCATATGATTAAAGTGGATGTAGAGAGCGAATTTGCCCCAATTATCGGTACGGAGAAACAAAGTGAAGAATTGGTTCGCTATTTAATGCAAGATTTTGAAGATGATCCATTATCGATTTGGAATTCAGATATTTTTGGTAGAAACTTAAATTCCATTGTTCGTGAAGGAATTCAAGCGAAATTATCACTAATGCCAGAAAATGCAAGATATAAACTAAAAGAAACTCTCGAAAGAATTATTAACGAAGGATCTGGCGGACTTATCGCAATTATTTTATAAATGGGAGAGGAAATAAACTGGCCGAATAGGAGACATAAGTCCGCTTCGGCCCTATCCCAATAAGGTGAAAAAAGATGAGAGGATAGCCGTCTAAGTTCTTTGTCTGATTGCTAAAAAAAGGGGATTTTACATTGCGGAATGCTGTAAATATGTAATTTTTCTAATTTTTAAACATAAAAAAATCACTCCAATTTTATGGGGGGATTTTTTTTATGTTTAAAATCTGAAGAAAATGGGAAAACCGTTGATAAACCTAAGTTTTTATGCAGAAATGTTTTCGGATGAAATATTCCTTTAGGCAATAGAAGCGTAAAAAGTTTGGCATTAATTGTATTTTTAATCTTGCTATGAGATATTGATTGTGATAATCTTTTAACAGAATTGTTCTTGTTAAACTTTTCCTCTAGGAAAAATGTACTCGAACAAGCAATTGCATACTACTTAATTAAATAGATGCAAAAAAAACATATTTATGTTTGACCCTTTCATTGGGAGGAGGTGAATGGCATGAACAAAACAGAATTAGTAAACGCAGTTGCAGAAACTGCTGAACTTTCTAAAAAAGATGCAACTAAAGCAGTAGATGCTGTTTTCGATACAGTTTTAAATGCTTTAAAAGAAGGCGATAAAGTTCAACTAATTGGTTTCGGAAACTTCGAAGTGCGTGAACGTGCTGCTCGTAAAGGACGTAATCCACAAACTGGGGAAGAAATCGAAATCGCTGCAAGTAAAGTTCCTGCATTCAAACCAGGAAAAGCTTTGAAAGATGCAGTAAAATAATTACATATCTAAACTTAGATAAAAATAAAGGAATGGTCACTATGATCATTCCTTTATTTTTTTGCAAAAAAAATTGTCCTTTGCTACATAGATAACAGGTGTGCTAATATGGAATAGATTTATAAAAAAGATGCTTCGGCAATTGTTGGGTATATTCATTCTTCAGAGAATGATAATACTTCTATTTCCACCGCAATTTTATAATATAGAATACAGCCAACAAATATAATCTTCTGTTACATATAGATGATTTACATTCATTGGGAGGAGTATCAATGACAGAAATTAATCTCCAGCAAATAGAATACGCTGTTCGTTTGATTTTAGAGGGAATCGGGGAAGATCCGAATCGTGAAGGTTTATTAGATACACCAAAACGGGTAGCAAAAATGTACGCCGAAATGTTTGCTGGATTGAACCAAGATCCAAAAGAATACTTTGAAACATTTTTTAATGAAGTCCATGAAGAATTGGTGTTAGTAAAAGATATCCCATTTTTCTCCATGTGTGAGCATCATTTAGTTCCATTTTTTGGACATGCCCATGTCGCATACATACCAAGAGAAGGTAAAGTAACCGGGTTAAGTAAATTAGCAAGAGCAGTGGAGGCAGTCGCTAAACGACCACAGCTTCAAGAACGAATTACATCAACAGTCGCTAATGCGATAATGGAACAACTAGAACCATATGGGGCAATGGTTGTTGTAGAAGCAGAGCATATGTGTATGACGATGCGCGGAGTGAAAAAGCCAGGAGCAAAAACGGTAACGACTGCTGCAAGAGGTGTTTTTCAAACAGATGCTGTAAAAAGAAGTGAGGTTTTATCCTTTATCAATCAAAAATAGTAATATTAGTACAAATATTGTGCAGTACTATTAATAATCTGTATTGGTGACGGATCAAAAATCTATTATGAGGTAAATTTGCTTTTTACAAAAAAGAACAAACTTACTATTTGAAATGTGGTAAAATAGAAATAGTTTTTTTGTTTGATCGACCATTTGTTAAGTCAATGGGATATTGAGGGTGATTTTCTTGCAGGTAACGGAAACGATGATACATAGCATGGAAGAAAAAATATTGGAGGAAATAAACCATCCATATTTAACAAAGCAAATAGACCTACCACCTATTAATTCCGATAAACTACGTATCCTTTTATCAATATTACTTTCACAAAATCTATCGGAACTAGAAGTGGAGAAATATATTATAACGGTATTGCTTATCCAAATAGCATTAGATACCCATGATTTAGTAAAAAATGATGAAGAATACATGCCCCATAAAAAAAGGCAATTAACAGTACTTGCAGGAGATTATTTTAGTGGATTATATTATAAAACACTTGCACAAATTCCAAACGTGAAATTAGTGAAATCATTAGCGGAAGGAATAAAAATAGTCAATGAAAATAAAATTTCTATTTATAAAAATGAAATTGCTACAGTAAATGACTATTTAGCTAGTCTGCAACAAATAGAGACCGCCTTATTTCAACAAGTCGCATCATTTTTTCAAGATTCCATCTGGGCATTGATTTCAAAGAATTTGCTTCATATGAACCAAATAATCCGTTCAAAAGATAAATTGAAAGCCTATATTCTTTCGAATAAATTAAAATTTGCTGGTGCCAAATTATTTCGCAGCACACAGGTAAGCAAGGAACAGCAAATAGATTTGTGGTTGGATAACTATATCGAAATACTATATCATCAAATAGAGCAATATATAGATAGTCATGATTTACACAAAATGCTTCATAATAAATTTAGAGGAAATGCAAAACTAGGTCATCCGATTGTCCTTGAATAGCTTCTCTAAAAGGAGTAGTTGAGAAATGGTACAGTCTAAAGAAGAAAAAGTACATCACGTATTTGAAAATATATCTGATAAATATGATAAAATGAATTCTATCATTAGCTTTCGCCAGCATATTCTATGGCGCAAGGATACAATGAAAAGAATGAACGTCCAAAAAGGGAAAAAAGCATTGGATGTTTGTTGTGGTACTGCCGATTGGACGATTGCTTTAAGTAAAGCAGTAGGAAATGAAGGAGAAGTTATCGGGCTGGATTTTAGCGAAAATATGTTAAAGATTGGTAAAGAAAAGCTGAAGTCACAACAAATTGAAAACGCTAAGCTTATTCATGGAAATGCGATGAGCCTACCATTTGAAGATAATACGTTCGATTATGTAACGATTGGATTTGGTTTACGAAATGTTCCAGACTATATGCAAGTGTTACGTGAGATGCAGAGAGTAGTTAAACCAGGAGGGCTAGTAACTTGTTTAGAAACCTCTCAACCGACGGTAATCGGATTTAAACAAGCATATTATTTTTATTTCCGATTTATAATGCCATTATTTGGTAAGTTATTTGCGAAAAGCTATAAAGAATATTCTTGGTTACAAGAGTCTGCAAGAAGCTTCCCGAAAGCGAAAGAATTGGCAAGCTTATTTGAAAAAGCAGGATTAGAAAATGTTAAGTACCATTTATATTTTGGTGGAGTTGCTGCTGTCCATATTGGACAAAAGTCAGAGGAGAAATGATCGTTGTTGATAAGCTAGGTGGTATCTATGAATTTTAAAACAGTCTATTCATTGCTGAGCAATGATTTAAAAAAAATTGAAAAAGAATTGGAACAAGTTTTAGATGCCAATTCACCTCTACTAAAAAAATCCTCACTACATTATTTACAAGCTGGCGGAAAGAGAATTCGGCCAATTTTCGTTTTACTATCAGCGAAATTTGGGAAGTATAATCTCGATAAAGTCAAAAATGTGGCTGTCTCTTTGGAGCTCATTCATATGGCATCGCTAATTCATGATGATGTTATTGATGATGCAGAAACAAGAAGAGGTAGACCAACAGTTAAAGCAAAATGGGATAACCGAATTGCGATGTACACTGGTGACTATGTTTTAGCAAGATCACTTGAATTAATTACAAGCTTAAAAAATGTACATGCACATCAAATTCTATCAGAAACAATGGTTGAGCTGAGTATTGGAGAAATTGAACAAATTCGTGATAAATACGATTTTAATCAAACATTGACAAACTATTTTCGGCGAATTAAAAGAAAGACAGCTCTTCTTATTGCAGCGAGCTGTCAGCTAGGTGCAATTGCTGCGGAAGTAGAACCGATTCATCAAGAAATATTATATAAATTTGGTTATTATGCAGGAATGGCATTTCAAATAACCGATGATATTTTAGATTTTACTTCAACCGATGAAAAGCTTGGGAAACCAGCAGGAAGCGACTTACTTCAAGGAAATATTACTTTGCCAGTGTTATTTGCATTAAAGGATGAGTCTGTAAGATCTGAAATAATTAAAGTAAATGAATATATGGATTTAGAAGAGTTGAAACAAGTGATTGCATCAATAAAAAATACCGATGCAATTGACAAATCGGTTGCTGTTAGTGATTGGTATTTAAATAAGGCAATGAACCTATTAAAAGAGCTTCCGGATAAGGAATCGAAATCATTATTGAATGCTGTAGTGTTATTTATAGGAAGAAGGAATTTTTAACATTTTAGACAAATGTAAATGTTTACAACCTTTGATATGTAATGGTATGATTTTTTTGTTACGATACATAACTTCTACATATAAAGGGAGAGAGACATGGAAAAAACTTTTCTAATGGTAAAACCTGATGGTGTTCAAAGGAGTTTAATTGGGGAAATTGTTTCAAAATTTGAGAAAAAAGGATTTCAATTAGTTGGCGCGAAATTAATGCAAGTTTCAGAAGAAACTGCCCAACAACATTATGCTGAGCATAAAGGAAAACCTTTTTTTCATGAATTAGTTTCATTCATTACATCTGGACCGGTTTTTGCAATGGTTTGGCAAGGGGAAGAAGTAATTTCAACAGCTAGAAAAATTATGGGGAAAACAAATCCGAAGGACGCAGATCCAGGTACAATCCGAGGAGACTACGGAGTAGTTGTTAGCAAAAATATTATTCATGGTTCCGATTCACCAGAAAGTGCAGAAAGAGAAATTGGGATTTTCTTTTCTGAGGATGAAATTGTAGAGTATTCCAAATTAATACAAGAGTGGATATATTAAAAAAACTGCGTATGCAGGGTTTCAGAGTGTAGACAAACTCAATGATTTTCGAGTTTGTCTACACTCTTTTTTTAAAAAAAATAGAATTATTGTCTATGCAGGCGCTGTTTATGTTTGCTGTTATGGAATTGGAAGAAAATGGTCAATTGGTTGGCAGCCTGCTTAAATGGAGCCAAATTAGTTAATTGGAGCGGAAATCAACCTATTTCAGCCACAATTCCATCAAGAAATGAGAAAAAACACCGAGAGAGTCCGCTTAATGCCTTTTCGACAATATGAAAACCTGCGTATGCAGAGTTTTTTAATTTCTAGATTTTGCTGGAAATACAATTCGTTCAATGTATAATTACATAAAGGAGCATTTATTAGACAACTAGGGTGAAAGGACATTATATGGATAAAGAATATCAACAATTTGCAATAAATATAAAGAGAAAGACGGGCATTGATCTTATGCTTTATAAAGAAGCACAAATGAAAAGAAGATTAATTTCTCTTTATCAACAAAAAGGCTATCAATCGTTTCAGGAATTTTATGATGGAATGATTAATGATCCGAAGCTATTAGCTCTTTTTTTAGATCGTGTAACGATCAATGTGACGGAATTTTTCCGGAATCCGAAAAGATGGGAAGTTCTCGAAAATAAAATCATACCAATGCTTTTATCGAATTCAAAACAATTGAAAATCTGGAGTGCAGCATGCTCTTCAGGTGAGGAACCATATACTCTAGCAATCCTATTAAATAAATATTTGTCACTTGCGAATATCCATATATTAGCTACAGATATTGATGCTAATATTCTCGAAAAGGCAAAATTAGGAATATATAATGAACGTAATTTAGTAGAAGTGCCTGAAGATATTAGGAAACAATATTTCCATAAAGAGGATGCGCTTTATAAAATAAATGAAAAAATTAAGCGTACCGTAACATTTCAAAAGCGAGATTTATTAAAGGATAGCTTTGAGAAGAATTTAGACTTAATTGTTTGTAGAAATGTTCTTATTTATTTTACAGAAGAAGCAAAAACGTATTTATATAAAAAATTTAGTGAGTCATTAAGACCAGGGGGAGTTTTATTTGTTGGAAGTACTGAGCAAATCTTTTTCCCTGATAAATATGGATTTGAGCCGATCGACAATTTCTTTTATCGGAAAGTGAAATAATAGCTTGATTTATTTGGCTGCAATCGTATCTCCTTTGGCGATTGGGATCTACATGTATTCAATTTGCGCGGCAGTTCATTCCATATATTTAATCTCAATAATAAATCAATCCTTAAATAAATAGCCTTCCGCCAACAAGCGGAAATAATTATGAAAGAAATGCAGGAAATGATAGCAGAAAATGGAATACATATAGAAAGATATTTATTATTCCACATATGGGGAGTGTAAGCAAATGAAATGGAAAGAACAAATATTAAATCTACATGCATACCAACCAGGGAAATCAATAGATGCTATAAAAAGAGAATATGGACTTGAACGCATAGTTAAGCTTGCATCGAATGAAAATCCTTATGGTTGTTCGAATAAAGTGACGGAAATGCTAAATAATCAAACTACATCTAACGCACTTTATCCAGATGGATATGCATTTGACCTTCGTATGTCATTAGCGACGCATTTTCAAGTGCAACCGTCTGAATTAATATTTGGAAATGGCTCAGATGAATTAATTCAAATAATTAATAGTGCGTTAATAAAGCCAGGTACTAATGCAGTAATGGCAACTCCAACCTTTTCTGAATATCAACAATACACGATTATTAATGGTGGAGAAGCGAGAGAAATCCTGTTAACAGATAAAGGGGAACATAATTTTACTGAAATGTTGAATGTCATTGACGAAAATACCGCAATCGTTTGGATTTGTAACCCAAACAATCCGAGTGGAGTATATATGAAAGAAGAGGAGTTAGTTGCTTTTCTAGAAAAAATTCCAAATGATATTTTAGTTGTAATAGATGAGGCCTATAATGAATATGTAGTAGCAAATGATTATCCAAATACATTAAAACTATTAAAACGTTTTAAAAATATTATTATGCTCCGTACCTTCTCGAAAATTTATGGACTTGCCTCCTTTCGGATTGGTTATGGTGTTGCTGATCCATCGATTATAAAAACATTGGAACCAATTCGTAGTCCGTTTAATACGAATACGTTCGCACAAAAGGCAGCATTAGCAGCATTAGCTGATCAAGAATTTCTTGAACAATGTAAAAGAAAAAATCGGGAAGAACTAGAGAAAATGTACCAATTTCTAGAGAATGTTGGGTTATCCTATTACCCTACACAAGGGAATTTTCTGCTAGTAGATTTCCAAACAGATGGTGATCAAATTTTTCAAAAGCTATTACAGCAAGGATTCATTGTTCGTTCAGGAAAATCGTTAGGGTTTCCTAATAGTGTTCGAATAACGATAGGACAGGCAGAGGATATGGAAGCGTTGCGAAAAGCTATCCAACTGATTTTAACGACTGTTTAGAACTAGAATAATTTAGAGAGTGGAGCGGTGAAAGTAGTGATTAATGATTCTCACGTCGCTCCATTATATTTGGCATTGTTTGCAAACAGAAAGGCACTTAAGAAAAAATATTGCATAAATGGTTAAAAGCAATCATAAATTCTCTTATTTTTTCATAGCTTGTCATAAGACCAACAGTGGAGGTGTGGTTTTATGACATATATCATTGAAAACGCAAATTTGTATAAGCAAAATCGTTTGGAAAATACTTCTTTATTAGTCGACGAAGGAAAAATATTATCCGTCCAACAATCTTTCGCAAGGTATCGCTACATGAAGATGAATGCTCAAAATTTTTTAATGACATCTACACATGTGTTCTATATGGATGGTTTACCTGTAGTTGATGATAGCTTTTCTAGCAAAAATTATTTTATTAATAAGTTTTTATTACATGGTTGTACAACACTTTTAGTCTCGACCCCACTGATACAGTATGTTCATGAAATCGAAAGCGAAGTATATTGTATACGAGAATTTTTCGAGAAATGTCCACTTGATTTTACCATTGGTGTGCGCATTCCGATAGAAAATTTTTCCGTACAAATGGTTCAAAAATGTAAGCGAGCAAAAATACCGGCAATTTTTATTGAAATAGACAATCCGAAATGGTTGTACAAGATTCCTTGGGGTTGGATCCGTGAAGCAATGTTTCCGTATAATTGTCCACTAATACCGATTACAAACGAAACTGGGGATAATCGAGAGAAATTATTACAGCTTTGGAATACGATGTTAACTCGTGAAAAAATACCTCATATTGATAAACCGCTACAAGAGCAAACTCCATTATCACTAGATGTACTAAAAAAAATTGGGATATATCCGATGAAAGGCTATTTACAAGCAGGTGGAGAATTAAGTTATAATTTGTATTTGACAGAGAAAGAACCTATAATCAATGAGTTGACAAATGATTTCCTTAACCTTCCGTTAGCGATTACGGTCCATAAAGGAGATGTCATTCGGGTAGGGAAAAAAATTTATTATCATCCAAAAAAAGGCGAAGAGCTTATTATAAGTAGACCATCCTTTTTCAAATAACAATATTAGTAATAATTTATCGTTTAGAGGGAGTAATAATTAATGAACCAAATGATGCAATGTATCCAATTACTTGAAAATGGTGAGTTAGATAAAGCATATGAACTATTGAACAAGATTAAAGATAGCGGTACTGAAGATGAAATTTATGAGTTAGCTGAACAAATGGCAAATTTTGGATTTTTGGAGGAGGCTGCGAGCCTTTATCAAAAATTGTTGGAAAGCTATCCCGGTGAAGGGGAACTGCTAATTTCCTTGGCTGAAATTAACATTAATTTAGATAAAGAAGAAGAAGCATTACTAGAATTAGAAAAGATTACACGAGATGATCCATCCTATATCGAGGCATTGTTACTACAAGCGGACTTATATCAAATGGACGGCTTATTTGAAGTAAGTGAGCAAAAACTTTTAGAAGCACAACGAATGGCGCCACAAGAACCTGTTATTCACTTTGCATTAGCAGAATTGTATGCATCGATTGGTAAATTTGCAGAAGCTGTATATCAATATGAACAAGTAATGAAAGAAATGGACGAGATTGCTGGTGTGAATATGAATCAAAGACTGGCAGATGTTTACTCGACTGCAGGTGAGTTTGAAAAGGCATTGGAATATTATGAAGTTGCACTAAACAAAAAGCTTGATATCAATGTTTTATATGGTTATGGTTTGACGGCTTATCAAGCAGGACTTTACCAAACAGCAATCCAAAAACTAACAGAGGTCATCGAGCTTGATCCCGAGTATGGAAGTGCCTATTTACCGCTTGCAAGAGCATATGAACATGAGGAAGAGCTGGATAATGCGATAGAGGTAGTAAAAAAAGGCATGAAAACTGATCCTTTCAATAAGGAAATCCATTATTTTGCTGGAAAAATATCTGCAAAGCTTGGCAATGAAAGTGATGCAGAGAAATTTTTGCGAGAAGCAATTGCAATTGATTCCACATACATTGAGGCAATCTTAACAATCAATAAATTATTATTATCCCAAGATAGGTACCATGAAATTATTGAAATTGTGGAACCGATTATTTCTGATGGCGAAGAAGACCCAGATATGTTATGGGATTTCGCACGTGCATGTCGGGAAGAAGAAAGATATTCGGATGCATTAAACAGCTATCGTAAGGCATATAGTTATTTAAAGAACAATGATGAATTTTTACAGAATTATGGATTTTTCCTTTTAGAAGAAGGAATTATTCATGATGCTATAGAAATATTTAAACAGTTGCAAAAAAATGATCCAACCAATGTTGAGTACATCGATGTATTAGAAAGATTGGAGTCAAGCGATAATTAATTTGTATTTAACAACCATTAGGAGGGAAAAGTCGATGGCCACTCCTGTATCCGTTAATGAGAAAAAAGAATTCATTCGTTGGTTTTTAAACCATTACCAGTTGAAAAGACGGGAATGTGTATGGATCTTAAATTATTTAATGAGTCATGATCAGTTAATGGCAAAGGTTCATTTTGTAGAGTATGCGGAATATTGTCCTCGAGGGATTGTAATGGCAACCCAATGTGTGGATGATGTACCTTTTCGCTTTTACAAAGATTCCGTAATGACTACGGATGCGGAAAAATCGTTCCACGATATTCGATTAAATCGTGATCAAGATATTTTTATCCAATTAAAGTTCAAAGCAGTTAATAAATCTTATCAGTATGCAGCAGTTCTTGAGAGTAATCCGTTTATGCCTGATATTCTACAAATAAGTGAAAAGGATCGGGAACTAGCAGATCTATTTTTGCAAACGACTATTAAAAATTTTCAATTAGATAAGCTAAAAAAACAAATAGATCAGGCGTTAGATGAAAAAAACGAATCAGAATTTCTAAGATTATCAGCGGAATTGAATCAAATTATTAATAATTAAGCACCTTGAATTGACAAGGTGTTTTTTTGTTTACCTTATGGTTAAGCTCTAGTTCGTTGACTAGTGTACTTCTTATAAGAAAAAAATATGGAAATAATAACTAATAAAATAGATAGACACAAAAATGTTTAAATTTGTTCACAAATTATCCATTTTTCTTCTCTTTAATATGCTATGATAAATGTGAAATTTTACATTGTTCTATTAATTAAGCTTTTTTTCGTTTGTTCTAATGAAAAAGTATTTTAATATGCTGTGTAGATGAAATGCCTGCTGGTCGTAATGAGGTGGGCTATGTTTACCTGCAAGTCTGAATGGCTATCATTAATAGGAATGGAGGTGACTTTGTGCGTTGGACAGCTAAAGAATCGGCATTATTCTTTGAATCTAAGGAATACATTGATACGGCCCTTGTACCACTAACTCCAATTGCTTTTGATGAACAAGGCAGAGAAACAGGAAACGCTAATGAATTTATTCAATTGATAACGATGAATATTGAGAAACAATTTAAAGGTAGAATTCTCCTATTACCAGCGTTCACTTATTTCCATTCGGAATCTGATGATTGGAAAAATCAGTTATTAGCTAGTTGGTTAAATGAGCTGAAAAGTAATTTTAAACATGTGTTTATTATTAGTACGGATCAAAGCTGGAAACCTATACTAGAAAAGTCTGGTAATGAATTTATTTGGCTACCTGCTGTTCCTTTAGAACATTTAGAAGATGAGTACAAAACTACTATAATTGAAGGTCAAGTGAAGCAATTACTAAATCTTTTTGTGATGAAATGGCAAAATGCAGTTTCTCAATAAATGAATTATAAAAGTATTCTCTTTTTATCGTATATTCTATATTAATGCTACTATTTTATTGACCTTCCCATGATAATGATATATCATGATAATGTCTTATTGTTAATAGGATATGAGGTCATTTCATACATATTAGATAGGGGGGATAAGGATGAGTGACAAACAGCGAGTGACTAGACGTCAATTCCTAACGTATACGCTTATGGGTGTAGGCGGTTTCATGGCTGCTGGTACAGTGATGCCGATGTTACGTTTCGCGGTCGATCCTGCATTACAGGCGAAAGCTGGGGGAGATTTAATTGCAACAGGATTAAAAGAATCAGAAATTACAAATGAACCACAACGTGTTGATTTTAAATTTGATCAACAAGATGGCTGGTATGAATCCCAAGTAACGCAATCTGCATGGGTGTATAAGGATAATAATGGAGATATTATTGCCCTATCGCCTATTTGTAAGCATTTAGGTTGTACAGTTAACTGGAATGGAAATGAAGAGTTCCCGAATCAATTCTATTGCCCATGTCATTTTGGACGATATGAAAAGGATGGAACAAATGTAAAAGGGACTCCACCGAGGGGACCATTGGATCGTTATGATTACGAAATAAAAGACGGTGTTTTATATTTAAGTATGCGTGCAAAACCTAGAGGGGGGGCGTAATTCTTGTTAAACAAGGTATATGATTGGATTGACGAACGTCTGGATATTACCCCTTTATGGCGGGATATCGCAGATCATGAAGTACCTGAGCATGTAAATCCTGCCCATCATTTTTCAGCATTTGTTTACTGCTTTGGCGGCTTAACGTTTTTTGTTGTTGTTATTCAAATTTTATCTGGTATGTTTTTAACAATGTATTATGTACCGGATATCGAACGCGCTTGGGAATCTGTATATTATTTACAAAATCAAGTTGCGTTTGGACAGATTGTTCGCGGGATGCATCACTGGGGTGCAAGTATTGTTATTGTCATGATGTTTCTACATACTTTACGGGTATTTTTCCAAGGGGCATATAAAAAGCCAAGAGAATTAAACTGGATAGTTGGGGTATTAATTTTCTTTGTTATGTTAGGACTTGGCTTGACAGGGTATTTATTACCATGGGATATGAAAGCGTTATTCGCAACTAAAGTTACACTTGACATTGTTCAATCAACACCATTGATTGGTGATGTTTTGAAAACTTTAATTGCTGGGGACGAGTACATTACAGGTGCACAAACACTAACTCGTTTCTTTGCAATACACGTATTCTTCCTACCAGCAGTATTATTAGGATTAATTGGAGCGCACTTTTTAATGATTCGTAAACAAGGGATTTCTGGTCCGTTGTAAGTCGTTTTTTCCTATTTACATAGTGATTAGGTGGAAAGCTTTCGAACGGTACTTTATTGAACGAAGGAGGGGGAATGTTCATGCATAGAGGAAAAGGAATGAAGTTTGTAGGTGATTCTCGGATTCCGATTAATGGAAGAAAACCAAATATTCCGAAGGATTACTCTGAGTATCCAGGGAAAACAGAAGCCTTTTATCCTGATTTTTTGCTTAAAGAATGGATGGTAGGTGCCGTATTCTTAGCTGGTTTTCTTTGCCTGACAGCAGCTGAAGCGCCGCCGTTAGAGAGAATTGCCGATCCTACTGATACAACCTATATTCCAATGCCAGACTGGTATTTTCTATTTCTATATCAACTATTAAAATATACATTTACATCTGGTCCATACAATATTCTAGGGGCAATGGTTATTCCTGGCCTAGCATTTGGCTCTTTATTGTTAGCTCCTTTTCTTGATCGTGGTCCAGAGAGACGACCTTTTAAACGTCCACTTGCTACTGGATTCATGCTTTTAGGAATCGCTGCTGTATTTTATTTAACATGGCAAGCTGCTGCGCATCATGACTGGGAAGCAGCAAAACGCCAAGGTGAAATAAAGGAAGTTGTAGAAGTTGATAAAGAAGATCCTGGATACAAGGTCATGGAAGCAAATGGTTGCTTAGGCTGTCATGGGGGCAATTTAGAAGGGTTAACTGGTCCGCAATTAGTTGGAACGGAAAAAACAGCTGATGAAATTAAGGACATCGCTGTAAATGGTTTCGGAGATATGCCTCCAGGATTATTTAAAGGTACAGACGAAGAGCTTCAACAATTAGCAGACTTTATAAAAAGTATTGAAGCAGATAAATAAAACTGGCGAACTATCGCCAGTTTTTTTGTTTGCTAAGTAATTTGTCCTATGCAATGATTTGTATTTTTTTATTTTCATAAGAACGTATATAATAGCATTGAGGTGAAAGTATTGGCGAAAATATACTATATGCTCACGCGTAAAAGTTTTTTATCTCTACTATTAATCATTAATATTGTCGGTACGATATACGGTTATATTTGGTATGGTTATCAATTAGCGGAAACGCCAGCAAAATTTTTAATTTTTGTTCCAGATAGCCCTACTGCAAGTTTGTTTTTTGTATTTGTAATAATAGCGTTTTTAATGAAAACAAATTGGCCACTAGTCGAAGCGCTAGCCGTTATTACTTTATTTAAATATGGAATATGGGCAGTTGTAATGAATATTTTAACCCTTATTGTAACTGGCTATTTACCATGGGAAGGCTATATGCTAATTGCATCCCATTTTGCGATGGCACTCCAAGGAATACTTTATTCCCCATTTTACCGTTTAAAATTGAAGCATATCGTAATTGCGGCAATTTGGACCTTACATAACGATATCATTGATTACGTCTTTTTTATGTATCCAAGTTATCGTGATTTAAATCAGTTTGTCCCACAAATTGGCTATTTTACATTTTGGTTAAGTATTTTTTCTATTGGGCTTGCTTATTATTTGGGAATTAGGAAGAACCGAAAGATATTGACTTTGCCTTTTTAATTGAAATTATGGTCTACTCTTGTCCACTCTATCATACATTTTAGTAGGAATATGAAGGGGGACAAGGGTAATGCGAAAAATTGTTGTACTATTGTTAACGATATTATTTATTATTCAACCGAGCGATGCAGAAGCAGTGACAAACCAAACTGGGAATACACTTTCATTAATGGATCAATTGGCAGATGAAGCCCTTCAATTAACAAAATCCGAGCGATATGATGATACGAAAATAATTCTCGAAAAATTTGAGAATCTATTAAATGATAATTCTTATTATGCACTTTCCTTAACGATGGATGAGTGGAGAATTCTTCAGCTTTCGGTAACAGAGGCATCGAAAATTATTACGAATGAAGATTTTACAGAGGGTGAATTAGTAAACAGTTTAACGAAGATGCGATTAGCCGTTGATGCAGTGGCAACGGAATACGAGCCATTATGGACAGCAATGGAACAACCTGTAATGGCATCGTTCCAAACGGTGAAGGCTGCCGTGATGGATGGCGACACTGCTCATTTTTATGATCAGTTAAACGCATTCCTGAGTCTCTATGAGGTCATTTATCCAAGTATAAAATTAGATGTGTCAGTGGAAAAGGTACAACAGCTTGATGCACAAATTCAATACATTCAGCAATATTCCGATGAGCTATTTGCTAGCGCGGATGGCATAAAGGAAATGGAAGCATTACAAACGAATTTAGAATCATTATTTGAAAATGTAGATGAGGATGAAGCAGATCCATCGTTATGGTGGGTAATTATATCAACTGGCGGAATTATTATACTGACATTATCCTATGTTGGATGGCGGAAATTTAAAGCAGAAAAAGAAAGCAAACAGCAATTTGAAAAGGAACATAAAAATTGACAGATGGTCTACTTTTATATATTATTTTGTAAAAAGATATATAATATTGGGAGGGTCTAAATGGCTAGCTTTATCGTTTACTTCTTATTAATTACGATCATACCAATTTGGGCAAGTATGCGAGTGAAAAGTTCCTATAACAACTATTCAAAAGTCCCGAACTCAACAAATATGACTGGGGCAGAAGTTGCAAGAAGAATTTTAGACTCCAATGGGTTATATGATGTTGCTATTGAAGAACAAAGAGGCTTCTTAAGTGATCATTACGATCCAAGATCAAAAGTGGTACGTCTGTCATCTGCAAACTATCATGGGAATTCATTAGCAGCTACTGCTGTTGCTGCTCATGAAGTTGGTCATGCGATTCAGGACCAACAGGAATATGCCTTTTTACGCTTGCGATCTTCATTAGTTCCAATTGCTACATTCGGTTCCAATGCATCGTACTTTTTCTTAATTGCCGGCTTCTTTTTCGGAATGACAAAATTAGCGCTTTTAGGGATTATCTTTATGGCGTTAGCAGTATTATTCCAAGTAGTAACACTTCCGGTAGAATTTAATGCTTCAAGTCGTGCAATGGATCAAGTGGTTTCACTTGGTATTATTCGCAATGATGAAGAACGTGGAGCGAAAAAGGTATTAAATGCAGCAGCTCTAACCTATGTTGCGGCAGCAGCTGTAGCATTAATGGAGCTCCTTCGTTTCGTATTAATGTATGTCGGTTTGAATAATAGTGAGGATTAATGAATAGAAACAGAGCTGGATAGTGATCCAGCTCTGTTTGTTTATTTCTGTTTCATTTGTCGCAAGAAATGGAATTAATGTTCAATCGGATTTTTGTTTTCGTCTAAAGTAAATCCTTCTCCCATAACATCATTTACAAACGTTATTGAAACAAATGCATGGGGGTCCACACTTGTAATTAAATTTTTTAATGTCCGTAGCTCGTTTTTACCAACAATACAATAGAGAACATTTTTTGCTTGCTTAGAATAGAAACCATGTCCATCTAAAACGGTTATTCCACGATTCAATTCATTGCAAATTTTATTGCCGATCTCTTCATAGGAATCAGAAATGATAATCGCACCACGGGCGGAATATGCACCTTCTTGGATAAAATCAATTACTCTTGCCCCGATAAAGACCGCAATCAATGTATAGGCTGCTTGCCGTAAAGATAAATATGTAATGAGTGACAGGGTGATTACGCATGCATCAAATAGGAGCATCGTTTTTCCCATCGACCAGCCGACAAATTTTTGAACAAGGCGTGCAATAATATCGACGCCACCGGTTGTTCCTCCATACCGAAAAATAATTCCTAGTCCAACACCGATAAAAAGACCAGCAAAAATAGCAACTAATATCATGTCGCCTTCTAATGGTACTTTTATTTGGTAGCGCTGGAATACCTCTAAAAATAATGAAACAGCAACAGTACCAATAATCGTATATAAAAATGTATTCCTTCCTAAATATTTCCATCCAAGTATAAATACAGGAATATTAAGTAGGAGGTTAGTTATGGAAGGTTTAATTTCAAAGAGGAAATATAATAACAAGGTTATTCCAGTAAATCCGCCCTCTGCTAAGCTATTCTGCATATTAAAATGAACAATTCCAAAAGAAAAAATGGCAGATCCTAGTAAAATAAATAAAATATTTTTAAATTTAAGACCAAATATCATGTAGAATATTCCTTTCTTATCACAAATTAAGAAGTGCCAAAGTTCCAGTGACACGATTCCATTATACAGAATGCATCTTATTGATAGCAATGAAGGAGTATCGTTTCTTTCTTTTATCGTTGCTATTGTTACACTAGAATATACAAATTGTCTAGAGTTTCCTTGAGAAAATAATTGTAATCGCAATTTCATCAGATGTATCATATTGTTGGGTAACACATTTGTGATATGATGATAGTAATAGCAGTAATAAAGAGGTGAAGATTTTGGCTACGAAGACAATGCAAGATTTACAACAGGAAGTGGATAAATACATAGGTCAGTTTAAAGAAGGATATTTTAGTCCATTAGCATTGGTTGCGAGAATGACAGAAGAGCTTGGAGAACTAGCTCGTGAAGTAAATCATTATTATGGAGAAAAACCAAAAAAGCCAACAGAAGAAGTAAAAACAGTGGAAGAAGAATTAGGGGATATGTTATTTGTATTAATATGTTTTGCCAATTCGCTAGGAATTGATTTAGAACAAGCGCATAATCGAGTGATGGATAAATTCAACACTAGAGACAGTGATCGTTGGACAAGAATTGAAGGAGAAGATATTCATGAGTAAATTAACAAAAATTGTTATTGCTGGTCCTCGTGGAAGAATGGGGCTAGAAGCAGTGAAGATGGTTACCGGAGTGGAAAATTTTCAGCTTGTTGGAGTAATTGACCGAATCAATGAAGGAAAAAATCTATCAGATGTACTATCTTCCGTAACGGATAATAACAGTAAGGTATATACGGATATTGCTGTATGCTTACAGGATACAAAACCAGATGTACTTATTGATTTAACGGTTCCGGAAGCAGCTTTTCAACATGCAAAAACGGCATTAAATTATGGAGTTAGACCAATTATTGGCACGACCGGAATGTCACAAGCAGAGTTAGAAGAACTAAAAATGCTGGCAAAGGACAAGCAGCTCGGATGCATTATTGCACCAAACTTTGCAATTGGTGCGGTGTTGATGATGAAATTCTCACAAATGGCAGCAAAGTATTTCACGGACGTAGAAATAATAGAAATGCATCATGATAATAAACTCGATGCTCCTAGCGGGACCGCTATTAAAACGGCTGAAATGATTCAAGTTCAAAGAGAAGCAAAAAAACAAGGACATCCGAATGAGGTTGAAAAATTACAAGGTGCTCGAGGTGCCGAGTTTGATGGAATGCATATACATAGTGTGCGCTTACCTGGACTAATTGCCCATCAGCAAGTGCTGTTTGGTTCAACTGGAGAATCTTTAACGATTCGTCATGATTCATATGATCGTGCATCCTTTATGACAGGTGTGAAAGTATCAGTAGAAACGGTAATGAAGCTAAATGAGTATGTTTACGGACTGGAAAATATATTAGATTAACGATAATAAATAGGAGTGGTAGTAATGAATATTGCATTGATTGCCCATGATCGAAAAAAGCAGGACCTTATTACATTTGTTACAGCATATCAGCCAATTTTTGAAAAGCATGTACTTTTCGCTACTGGAACAACGGGTTTAAAAATTCATGAAGCAACAGGTTTGTCCATTGAACGGTTTCAGTCCGGCCCATTAGGCGGAGATCAAGAAATTGGCGCGAAAATCGCAAAAAATCAAATGGATTTAGTAATTTTTTTCCGTGACCCTTTAACTGCCCAGCCCCATGAACCTGATGTTACGGCATTAATCCGTCTTTGTGATGTATATAATGTTCCGTTGGCGACAAATATGGGGACAGCAGAAGTACTTATTCGCGGATTGGAACATGGTGATGTGGATTGGCGAGCTTATTTTAGAGGGCAAAACCCGCGGTTAGAAAAATAAGTTTCTTTTAAGCAGTATTTGACTAAGAGGAGATATGTAATGAAATTAAAGATTGGGATTGTTTGTTATCCTACAGTCGGAGGATCAGGTGTAATTGCAACCGAGCTAGGGAAAATGTTGGCAGAGCGTGGACATGAAATCCATTTTATTTCTTCTAGCCAACCGTTTCGATTAAGAAAAATTTATCATAATATTTTTTACCACCAAGTGGAAATTAATCATTACTCTGTTTTCCAATATCCACCGTATGATATTCAATTAGCAAGTAAAATTGCAGAAGTTGCAACGAGGGAAAACTTAGATATTTTGCATGCGCATTATGCAATTCCTCACGCTGTTTGTGCCATTATGGGTCGCCATATGGCGACAAATGATTTTAAAATAGTAACTACATTACACGGAACTGATATTACTGTGCTTGGGCAGGATCCGTCTTTAACAAATGCTATCCGATTTGGAATAGAAACGTCTGATCGGGTCACAGCCGTATCGAAAGCATTGGTGGAACAAACCTATGACTTTATTACACCTGAGAAAACGATTGATACCGTATATAATTTTATAGATGAGAGGGTTTATCGAAAGGTAGACTCACAGCATTTAAAAGCAGAATTTGGCATAAAACAAGAAGAAAAGGTCGTTATTCACGTTTCAAATTTCCGTGCGGTAAAACGTGTCGAGGATGTGGTGAAAGCATTTGCCAAAATCCATCAGGAAGTACCTGCGAAATTACTACTAGTTGGTGATGGACCAGAAATGCCAAAAATTACAGCGCTTGTGCGAAAATCATCGATTGATTCGAATGTTATTTTCCTTGGAAAACAGGAGAATTTGGAAGAGCTTTATTCGATAAGTGATTTAATGCTACTTCTTTCGGAAAAAGAAAGCTTTGGCTTAGTGGCTCTAGAGGCAATGGCTTGTGGTGTCGCCTGTATTGGTACTAATGTTGGGGGAATACCAGAAGTCATTGAAGATAATGTCAATGGATTTATCTGCCCACTTGGAGATGTCGATGAAATAGCAAACAAGAGTATTTGGATTTTGAAGGATCCAGCATTACAGCATAGATTTGTAGAAGCTGGCTTAAAGAAAGTTCATTTCGATTTTTCTTCTGAAAAAATTGTACAGCAATATGAAGATATTTATTATCAGTTAATAGAAACGGAAGGCGAAGGAAATTGATCGAACCCTTTGTAAAAGCAACATCAATACTTGAAAAAATTGAAGCGGCCGGATTTGAAGCTTACTTTGTCGGTGGGTCAGTTCGTGATTATTTAATGAATAATCCGATTGCTGATGTTGACATTGCAACAAGTGCACTGCCAGAAGAAATTAAAGAAATTTTCCCAAAAACAGTGGATGTCGGAATTGAACACGGTACGGTTTTAGTTCTATACAAAGGAGAAAGCTATGAAATTACCACCTTCCGAAGTGAAGGAAAATATGAGGATTTTCGTAGACCAACCGATGTCACCTTTATTCGTTCCTTAAAAGAGGACTTACAACGTCGTGATTTTACGATGAATGCTATCGCAATGACAAAGGATGGAAAATTAATCGATCCTTTTTCGGGAAGTATCGATATTCAAAATAAATTAATCCGGACCGTTGGACAAGCGGATGAGCGATTTAAAGAAGATGCATTACGAATGATGCGTGCTATCCGTTTTGTAAGTAAGCTCTCCTTTCAATTAGAGGAAAGGACGATGCAATCATTACAAAAGTATGGACAGCTACTCGAGCACATTGCAGTTGAACGGAAGCAGATGGAATTTTCGAAACTTCTAATCGGAGCTAATCGTCAAGAAGCATTGCATTTATTGGTCGAACTTCAATTACATCAATATTTACCAAGGTTAAAGAAATATTCGCTTGAATTGAAGCAAGTTGCTAATATACCAGCACTAACGACATTAGATGTGTTCGAAATGTGGAGTATCATTCTGATAACAATCCATAAGGAAGAAATCGAGCTCTTTTTACGAGAATGGAAACTTCCGGTCAAAGATATTCGCAAAATTAAGGCCATTTGTTCTGCCTATTATTATCGAATGGAAAATGAATGGGATATACAAGCGCTTTATCATATCGGGAAAGAAATCTGTATTCATGCGGAAAAAATACATACGATTATAAAAAAAGGCAGCATCGCAGAAAATATTGCACATATCGAAAAACTATATGATGCGTTGCCGATTAAAGATAGAAAAGAATTAGTCATCAGTGGTCAGCACTTATTGGAATGGGAAAATAATACGAGCGGTCCATGGATTAAGGAAAGACTAAAAAAGGTGGAGCAAGCGGTCCTATTAGGTCATGTGAAAAATGATGTAAATAGTATTAAGGAGTGGTTATATTCATGAAATCCACGGTCCGCCAAAATTTATTAGATGCTTTTCGAAATGCAGCAGGAGAATTTATTTCTGGAGAAAAGCTAGCAAATACGATTGGCTGCAGCCGTACAGCTGTCTGGAAGCATATTGAAGAGCTTCGGAATGAAGGCTTTGAAGTGGAAGCTATTCGAAAAAAAGGCTATCGCTTAGCGGAACATCCAAACACACTAACGGAAAATGAAATCTATTTAGGTTTACAAACGAAATATATTGGAAAAACGATTCATTTTTACGAAAGCTTACCTTCCACGCAACAGGTTGCAAAAGAGCTAGCGCTTAACGGTGCAACGGAAGGTACATTAGTAATTAGTGATGAACAAACATTAGGGAGAGGACGTCTTGCGCGCGCATGGCATTCTCCGAAAGGTACGGGTATATGGACAAGCATTATCATCCGACCAAAGATTCCGATTCAACAAGCACCACAATTAACTTTACTAACAGCAGTTGCAGCTGTACAAGCTATTGAGGAACAAACGGATATTGACGTATCAATCAAATGGCCGAATGACCTTTTAATAAATGGCAAGAAAGTGTGTGGAATATTAACGGAACTACAGGCAGAGGAAAATCAAATACAATCGATTATTATCGGAATCGGTATTAATGTGAATCAACAATTAACAGACTTCCCTGAAGAGCTGCATTCGATTGCAACCTCATTATCAATGGAAGTAAATGACAAAATAAATCGTGCAAAACTTGTCCAAAGCCTTTGTTTCCATTTAGAAAAATTATATGAAACATATTTAACTTTAGGCTTTCAACCAATAAAGCTACTTTGGGAAAGCTATGCACTATCTATTGGAAAACAAATTACTGCAAGAACGTTAAATGGCACATATTCAGGAATCGCATTAGGAATAAATGAACAAGGAGTATTATTACTCGAAACAAGTGATGGTAAAATACAGCATATTTATTCTGCAGATATTGAAATAGATGCTTTGAACCGATAGTAGTGTAAATGATATAGTGGTACTAACACTAGGAAAATACTTTTCAATTTTATGATAATTTGCTATAATTCGAGTAAGTTGAAGAGGAACTGCACCATTTGGGCAGTATCCGCTATTTTTCACTAGGCAAATTATACAAAATAATTTATTCTGCCTGTAGCCGCAAATTGGACCAGGACAGAGGGATGAAACGGAAAAATCGTAAATAAAATCCTTCTGTTTAAGAAGGATTTTTTTATGTGGATTTATTTTGTTTCATTTCCTCTAACCATTAAAGGAGGAAAAAGAATGAAACAAACATCTGATTTTTATCAAATGAAAAAGGCAAAAGAAAAAATTACGATGATTACAGCTTATGATTATCCTTCTGCCAAGCTTGCAGAAAAAGCTGGTATCGACATGATCTTAGTCGGTGATTCCTTAGGGATGGTTGTACTAGGCTATGATTCTACTGTTTCTGTTACGTTGGATGATATGGTACACCATACAAAAGCCGTTCGACGTGGTGCTCCGAATACCTTTATTGTAAGTGATATGCCATTTATTACGTACCATCTCTCGTTCGATGAAACATTAAAAAATGCAGCGAAACTTATCCAGGCAGGAGGAGCAAATGCAGTAAAGGTGGAGGGTGCCGAAGAAGTACTTGAAAGGATTCGCGTATTAACCAATGCAGGGATTCCTGTCGTTGCTCACTTAGGGTTAACGCCACAATCTGTAGGCGTGCTTGGTGGCTATAAAGTTCAAGGGAAAACTAGCCGTGATGCTGAAAAACTTATGAGAGATGCGAAGGCGTGTGAAGAAAATGGGGCAATCGCATTAGTGCTTGAATGTGTTCCACGTCAATTATCTGCACGCATACGGGAGGAATTATCGATTCCAGTTATTGGTATTGGCGCGGGCTTGGAGGTGGATGGTCAAGTTTTAGTATTTCATGATGTTATCGGATATGGTGTTGACCGACTACCTAAATTTGTTAAACAATACGCTCAAATTGATATAAATATTCAAAATGGAATTAGTCAATATATAGAAGATGTGAAAGCAAGTACGTTTCCTGAGGAACGCCATACGTTTACGATGAATGAGGAAACATTGGCAACAATATCGTTGTATGGAGGGAAACAATCGTGAGAATTATTACCACTATAAAGGAAATGAAAGCTATTTCCCGGGAGGCAATCCACACTGGTAAATCCATTGGCTTTGTACCAACAATGGGATATTTACATGACGGTCATTTAACGTTAGCAAATAAAGCAAAACAAGAAAATGACATTGTCATCATGAGTATTTTTGTAAATCCATTACAATTCGGTCCGAATGAAGATTTTGCATCCTATCCGCGAGATAGAAAACGAGATGAACAATTAGCAGAAAGTGTTGGGGTGGATTACGTTTTTTATCCAACGGTTGAAGAAATGTATCCAAGAAGTATGGAAATAGAGATTAAAGTGAAAAGCCGGGTCAATGTTTTATGTGGAAGAAACCGGATCGGTCATTTTGATGGAGTAGCAACTGTATTGATAAAATTATTTTCTATTGTCCAGCCTACCAATGCTTATTTTGGTTTAAAGGATGCACAGCAAGTAGCAGTAGTGGATGGACTGATTGCAGATTTAAATTTACCTGTTCAGCTTAATGCAGTGGAAACGGTTCGTGAGGAAGACGGACTAGCGAAGAGCTCACGAAATGTGTATTTAACGGAAGTAGAAAGAGGGCAAGCAAAGGAATTATATCAGTCACTATTATACGGGAAAAAATTAATCGAACAAGGGGAACGGAACCCAGATGCGGTCATTTCTAAAATGAAGGATTATTTAATAGAACGAATAAATGGTAGTATCGAATATATCGAACTATATTCCTACCCAGAATTAGCTACTATTAACGAATGTCATGGGAAAATCATCATTGCATTAGCAGTGAAATTTTCGCAAGCAAGATTAATTGATAATATAATATTGTATGTTTGATACGGTACAATTAAATGCTTGTCTATTTTCTTAACAAAAAGGAGTCATTAGAATGTATCGAACAGTAATGAATGCTAAATTGCATCGTGCACGCGTAACAGAGGCAAATTTGCAATATGTAGGAAGCATCACAATTGATGAGGATTTGCTAGATGCTGTTGGAATGGTTAAAAATGAAAAGGTTCAAATTGTAAATAATAATAATGGTGCAAGATTTGAGACTTATATCATCCCGGGAAAACGTGGTAGCGGCGTTATTTGTTTAAATGGTGCTGCAGCCAGACTAGTTCAACCAGGCGATATCGTCATTGTTTTATCGTATTGCATGGTTTCTGATGCGGAGCTAGCCAATCATCAACCGAAAGTAGCGATATTAAATGAAAATAATCAAATAGTGGATATGATCCACTACGAACCAGAGCGTGAAATAATTGAATCGTAAAATAATTTGACAGCCTTTGCCGTAAGCGAAGGTTGTTTTTTTCACTATTTTAGTAAAGAACAAAACAATTGGGAAAAATAATAATATCTTTATATTAAGGACGTCTTCGCTTATTTTTGATACTATATTAACAAGGAATTTTTTCATTGGATGTTTCAAGTCTGTTTTTCGATATATTTTTTTATTATGAACTGCTGAGCAAGGTAAATACATGGTAGACTCTTGTAGGTATGTGAAGTTTATTCACTCAGCGGTCACAAATGATAAATAAAATTGATGAGAAGCTATTTTTAGAAAACAGCCGTTAATGAACAGCGTTTTTATAGATACTAGAGGTGTTTACTTTGAATAAATTTGTAGTGGTAGATATTGAGACAACTGGGAACTCATTAAAAAAAGGTGACCGTATCATTCAATTCGCAGCAGTTATTATTGAAAATGGTGCAATTGTAGATACATACACAACGTATATCAATCCAGAAATCA
The DNA here is from genome assembly GCF_025660475.1 of Perspicuibacillus lycopersici. Taxonomy (GTDB): domain Bacteria; phylum Bacillota; class Bacilli; order Bacillales; family Caldibacillaceae; genus Perspicuibacillus; species Perspicuibacillus lycopersici. The sequence continues at coordinate 188,998 of NZ_JAOUSF010000003.1, read as the reverse complement.
TGATTTCCCCTTTCATAACCGAATTAACAGGCATCGATAATACTACCGTAGCAGATGCACCGTTATTCCATGAAGTAGCAGATTCCATTGCTAACCTTTTGGAGGATGCTTGTTTTGTCGCGCATAATGTTCATTTTGACTTAAACTTTCTACAAGATGAATTAGAATTAGCAGGATTACCAAAACTAGCCTGCCCAATTATTGACACAGTAGAAATGTCAAGAATTTTAATGCCAACATTGGATAGCTATAAACTAAATGATATTGCAATCGTTGCTGGTTTTGATCATGACAGACCACATCAGGCGGATAGTGATGCCTTTGTAACAGCAGAGTGGTTTTTATCTTTATATGACAAGGCGTTGCAATTACCAACTGAATTATTGAACCAGTTGTACAAACTTTCTAAATTACTGAAAACGAATGTAGCTGAGTTATTTTCGTATCTTATCCGTAATAAAGCAAATCAACAGCAAATTCCAGAAACCTTGCAATTTTTTCGAGGATTAATGCTTAAAAAGGTACAAATAGCGCCTATTACGCATTCTGAACCGGTAGCATTTCCTAGTGATAGGAAGGAAAAAATGGAGTTATTACAAAAAGGCTATTCCGCTCAATATGAAGAGCGAACGGAGCAAGGCGATATGATTCAGTTTGTCTATGATTCGTTGCGTGAAGGGGATATAACTTTAGTGGAGGCAGAGCCAGGGTTTGGTAAAACAATTTCTTATTTATTGCCAGCTGCAATTTTTTCCATTAATAAAGAACAACCAGTTATTATTGCTACCCATACCATTTTGCAGCAACACCAAATTATAGAGAATGAATTGCCACGACTTAATAAAATGTTAAACAAAAAAATTAATGTCCAGGTTATTAAAGGAAAAAGTCATTACTTGAATTTATGGAAATTCGAACGGATTCTTCGCCAGGAAAATGAACACTATGATGAAATTATTACAAAAATGCAGATTTTGGTTTGGCTAACAGAAACAGAAACTGGTGACGTAGATGAATTAAATTTATCTAGTGGTGGAATTCACTTTTGGTACCGAGTATCATCGACATCAGTGGAAAATGAAACAGAAATTAATCCGTGGGGAAAAATGGAATTTTATCAAAGAGCGATGTATCGTGCGGCAAATGCAAATTTAATTATTACGAACCATCATTTTTTGTTAGCGGATGTAACTGGAAATATACGATTTTTACCGTCTTATGATTATGTGATCATTGATGAGGCACATCATTTTGAGAAAAATGCAACCAAATTTTATGGAAATCAAATAAGTTATCGGAAGATGAAGTATTTGCTTGGTCAATTAGGTACTGTTGAACAACAGAAGCTGTTAGGAAAAATATATCGTTTATTAATTGATAAAAATATACATATGCAAACAAATGCGACAACATTAAATAAACATATCGAAAGCTTCACCAATATGTGTGAGGAATTTTTCCAGCTCTGTCTGTCTTTTTCAAAAAAACGACAAAAAAATGCCTATGGTAAGGTCTCCACTTCGATTTCCTTTTTAGACAATAGCAGACTTACGTATGCATGGGAGCGATTGTATGATGCATTCACCATACTATATGAAGACTTTGAAAACTATTATGAAAAGCTTTCAAATATGTATTCCCTACTATCAGAAGCTGAAAAAATTATACTCGAGGATTTCTTATTATTGTTATTGGATTTTCAAACAATGGAACGTTTCCATCAGGATGTTTTTTATCAACAGGATGTTATCATTTGGATGGAAACAGATGATCGATCACCATTACCATCCTTAGTTCTTTATAGTCAGCCTTTATTTGTTGGCGAACAATTAGCCGAAACATTATATTCCGAGAAAAAATCCATCATTTTTACGTCAGCAACATTAACGGTGAAAAATTCATTTGCTTACATTATGGAGCAACTCGGATTGAATCATTTTCCCGTCCATTATAATCAATATAAGGCACCGTTTTCTTACACAAATCAAGTCAATTTGTATGCGATGGAGGATTTACCAAATATTTCAGAGGTAGATGAGCAAGAATTTATTGCGACAATTAGTAGCTATATTACCTCGATAGCTGAAGCGGTCGAAGGTAGAATGTTAATTTTATTTACCTCACATGAAATGTTGAAACATACGTATTATCTTGTGAAAGAAAGTGGGTTACTGGAGGATTATGTGCTACTAGCACAAGGGATTTCTGGCGGTAGCTCCCAACGACTACGAAAACAATTTGGCAGATTTGATAAGGCGATATTATTCGGCTCTTATACGTTTTGGGAAGGAATGGATATTGGCAAGGATGCGTTGTCGGCAATCATTATGATTCGACTCCCATTTACCTCACCGAAAGAACCAGTACATCATGGGAAGGTACAATTGTTAAAAGAACAAGGAAAAAGTGCTTTTTATGAATTTTCTTTACCTGAAGCTGTCATTCGCTTTAAACAAGGCTTTGGCCGATTAATCCGTTCGAAAGAAGATACAGGTAATTTTATCATTTTTGATAAGCGGATATATACAAGTAAATATGGAACAACTTTTCTCCAATCAATACCGAAAACACCATTACAATTAATGACAATTGATGCTTTATGTAATAAACTAGAAGCGAATCGAGTGGGTACGAATTCAAAGGATCCAGAAGATTAATGGAAGTTATGTACAATTGGAAATGATTAGCTGCGTAAAAATTACGCAGCTTGTGTGTGTGGACTAGAATGTGTATTTTAGTTGAAAATTTAAGGTAATCCATTTGTGTAACAACTTTCTAATATGTATTGTTACCATCTGTACCTCGCGTATAAGTAGAAAATTTTGTGCAAATTTCTAGTAGGATTTTTGTATGGTAAGGAAGTTGGAGTGTGACATATGAAACAGAAAATAATTATTATTGTTCTTTTCTTAGTAGTCATTATTGCTATCGGTTTAGTACTTGTTTATCATTTTTCAACAGATGATTTAAAGCAAGATAAAGATTTGGCAGTAGAACGAGCAAAGGAATTCACGAATATAACAACTGTCGAAACAATCGAATGGTTTCATTACATAGACAATTATTATGTAATTAAAGGAAAAAATAACAAAAAAGAAAGCATTATTGTTTGGGTTCCAGATAATCCAAAGAACAAAGAAATTGTTGTAAAAAAAGCGAAAGATGGATTAGCAGAGGAAGAGGTTGTCTCATTGCTTTCCAATGGGTTAGATAACTTTTCAAATGATAAACGGCCAACGGAAATTATTGATATTAAGCTAGGGATGGTAGATAATGCACCAGCATATGAAATAACGTACCGTGACCAAAAGAATCGCTACAGTATAATATATATTGATTTTTATAAAGGTGATTGGTATCGAGTATATAATTTATAAAATCGTGTGAAATTTTCGTGAAATAATTTTTAAACATGGTATGATAACGATAGCAAGTTTAAAAATAGAAACTAAAAATGGGAGTGGTCTCATTGAAATTAGCGGAGAGAATGAACACATTAACGCCATCGACAACATTAGCAATTACTGCTAAAGCAAATGAAATGAAAGCACAAGGAATTGATGTTATCGGTCTAGGAGCAGGAGAACCCGATTTTAATACTCCTGAACATATAATCGAGGCTGCTTATCAGTCGATGATAAATGGACAAACAAAGTATACGCCTGCCGGTGGATTGCAAGAATTAAAAAATGCAATCATTGAAAAATTTTTAGCAGATCAGCAAATTCGATACGAGCCAGCAGAAATCATCGTTACAAATGGTGCGAAGCATGCATTGTATACATTGTTTCAAGTACTGCTTGACGATGGAGATGAAGTAATCATCCCGTCACCATATTGGGTAAGTTACCCAGAACAGGTAAAATTAGCTGGGGGAGAACCAGTAATTGTCGAAGGATTAGAAGAAAACCAATTCAAAATTTCACCAGAACAATTGCGTTCAAAAATCACGAAAAAAACGAAAGCAATCGTTATTAATTCGCCAAGTAATCCAACAGGCGTCATGTATACAGAGGAAGAATTGCATGCAATAGGAATTGTTTGCATGGAAAATAATCTTCTAATTATTTCCGATGAAATATATGAAAAATTAGTATATGGAAATGGAAAACATGTTTCTATCGCACAAATTTCAAATGAATTAAAAGAACAAACAATTATTATTAATGGTGTATCGAAATCACATGCGATGACTGGTTGGAGAATTGGCTATGCAGCTGGAAACAAAGAAATCATTAAAAAAATGACCTCATTGGCAAGTCATAGTACTTCGAATCCAACAACTACTTCACAATATGCGGCAATTTCTGCCTATAGAGGAAGCCAGCATGCAGTAAAAGAAATGCAAAAGCAATTTGAGAAACGATTAACCATCATCTATGATAAACTTATCGCAATACCTGGTTTTACTTGTATTAAACCAGAAGGAGCATTTTACCTATTTCCAAATGTAATAGAAGCAGCGAAAAATTGTGGCTACTCCAATGTAGATGATTTTGCAAAAGCACTTCTGGAAGAAGCACATGTAGCAGTAGTACCTGGATCTGGCTTTGGCTCACCAGATAATATACGTTTATCGTATGCAACGAGCTTAAATTTATTAGAAGAAGCAATCAGACGGATAAATCATTACGTATTGAAACATATGAAATAATCTGCTTAAGCGATTAGTAGTTAACATTGCTTGTCTAACCAGTGAGTTGTATAATAGGTAACATATGGATAAATCAATTATTGTACTAATTGATGTAGTAGAAGTTTTTTGGAGGGAATATAGTGAAGACCACGATAGCAGAAGTCAAGAATTATGTTGGCCAAGAAGTAACGATTGGCGCATGGTTATCAAATAAGCGTTCTAGCGGGAAAATTGCATTTTTGCAATTACGTGACGGAACAGGCTTCATTCAAGGCGTTGTAGTAAAGAATGAAGTAACAGAAGATGTGTTTCAATTAGCAAAATCATTAACACAAGAATCTTCCCTTTACGTTAAAGGGATTATTCAAGAGGATACCCGTTCTCCATTTGGTTATGAACTATTGGTTCACCATGTAGAATTGATTCATCAATCTACAGATTATCCAATTACACCGAAAGAACACGGAACCGAATTTTTAATGGATCATCGTCATTTATGGCTTCGTTCGAAACGTCAACATGCCGTAATGAAAGTTAGAAATGAAATCATCCGGGCAACTTACGAATTTTTTAACAATAATGGGTTTGTAAAGGTTGATCCACCAATCCTAACAGGAAGTGCACCTGAAGGGACTACAGAATTATTCCATACGAAATATTTTGAAGAAGATGCTTATCTTTCTCAAAGTGGCCAGTTATATATGGAAGCGGCCGCTATGGCACTTGGAAAAGTATTTTCCTTTGGACCAACATTCCGTGCAGAAAAATCAAAAACGCGTCGCCATTTGATTGAATTTTGGATGATCGAACCAGAAATGGCATTTTATCAATTTGAAGATAATCTGAAAGTTCAAGAAGAATATGTTTCCTATATTGTTCAATCAGTTGTAAAAAATTGTCAGTTGGAATTAAACACACTTGGTAGGGATTTATCCAAATTAGAAAAAGTTACTGCCCCTTTCCCGCGTATGCATTATGATGACGCAATTAAGTTTTTACATGAACAAGGATTTGACGATATAGAGTGGGGGGATGATTTTGGCGCTCCTCATGAAACCGCAATCGCAAATTCATTTGATAAACCAGTGTTTATTACGCATTACCCAAAAGCAATTAAACCATTTTATATGCAACCAGATCCAACGAGAGATGATGTTGTTTTATGTGCCGATTTAATTGCTCCAGAAGGATATGGTGAAATCATTGGTGGCTCTGAGAGAATTCATGATTTTGAACTATTGAAGAAAAATATTGAAGCACATGATTTACCATTAGATTCTTATGCTTGGTATTTAGATTTAAGGAAATATGGATCTGTTCCACATTCCGGCTTTGGTTTAGGATTGGAAAGAACAGTAGCATGGATTTCTGGAACAGAACATGTACGTGAAACGATTCCATTCCCAAGATTATTAAATCGTTTGTACCCTTAATTGTATGAATTAAGAAAAACTGCCAGTTAGCGGTAATTCAGACTGTAGATGAACGAACCCGAAAATTTTCGAGTTAGTTGCCTACAGTCTTTTTTCTATCGATTATAGAACTAATAAGCTCGTAAATTAACGTATTTTAATCGTTATCTTATCAAATATATAGAAAAAAGGGTGACGGGTCTTCTTGCTTCTATTATTTAGATCTGTTTTTTTATGGGTTGCTGTCAAAGGGAAACTAACAAATGAAGCAACTAGATTCTTTACAGAAAATTGTTCTATTTTTGTTAATCGTAATTATCCTTATCAGTCCAAATAAATCATGATATACTATTTTTGAGGTGCATTTTATGAAAAATAATATAATACTGTCTTGGATTGAAGAAGGGGTAGTTTCGATACCTTCTTTTTTATTCAGTGAATATAAAAGTATCGGTTTAACAGATTTGGAATGCATGTTAATTTTGCAGCTACATGCGTTTATGGAAAAGGGGAATAGCTTCCCGACATTAGAGGAGCTTTCGAATCGAATGACCCTCTCATTGGAACAATGCTCCCAAACATTAGGTTCATTACTTACACGTGGGTATTTAGAAATTTTAAAGGGCCATACAGATCAAGGGATATATTTCGAAAAATATTCGTTACAGCCACTATGGAAGAAACTCATCAATCATCAGTTATTAGTAGAAAAAGAGCAGACAGAACAGCAACTAAAGCTTGAAGAAGGTTCCTTATTTACGATTTTTGAACAGGAATTTGCAAGACCACTTTCTCCGATGGAATGTGAAACATTGGCAATGTGGATTGACAACGATCATCATAATCCAGCGTTAATAAAAGCTGCATTACAAGAATCCGTAATGTCTGGAAAGCTTAACTTCCGCTACATTGATCGGATACTTTTCGAATGGAAGAAAAATGGTATACAAACAGTGGATCAAGCAAAACAACAAGGAAAAAAATTTCGGTCTCATCAGCAAAAGACGAAAGTGGAGGAACGGAAAAAAGGTGGCACAGATACTGTCCCATTTTATAACTGGCTAGAAAGTTAAGAGGTAATGAGAATGCTAACGAAAAAAGAAATACGATTTAGTTTAGATGAAATGGCGAAAATGTTTCCAGATGCGCATTGTGAATTACATCATTCCAATCCATTTGAGCTTGTTATTGCGGTAGCTTTATCTGCACAGTGCACAGATGTATTAGTCAATAAAGTAACGAAAGACCTTTTCCAAAAATATAAAACGCCTGAGGATTATTTAAGTGTGTCATTGGAAGAGCTACAACAAGATATTCGGTCCATTGGACTTTATCGCAATAAGGCGAAAAATATTCAAAAGCTATGTCGAATTCTTTTGGATAAGTATAATGGTGTCGTTCCGCAGGATAGAGATTTATTGATGGAACTTCCAGGGGTTGGTAGAAAGACTGCAAATGTTGTTGTCTCCGTTGCCTTTGGAATACCAGCAATTGCGGTTGATACACATGTTGAAAGAGTAAGTAAAAGGCTAGCATTTTGTCGCTGGAAGGATAGTGTTTTAGAGGTAGAAAAGACCTTAATGAAAAAAGTACCAAAGGATGAATGGTCGGTTACTCATCATCGGATGATTTTTTTTGGTCGGTATCATTGTAAGGCACAATCTCCAAAATGTTTAGACTGTCCATTACTGTCCATTTGTCGGGAAGGAAAAAAGAGAACAAAAGGAAAACAATTAAATGAAAATAGCTAATGAATTAGATGTTTCCAACTTTTATGTAGAACAGTGGACGCCTGCTACTTTTTTCCCAATGGAAAATCAATATTTTTTAGGAGAGCTGGATGCCACCGAGCTTCCTTGGCTACAAGCAGAACTTCCGCTAGCTTCATTACGGGAAGAATGGAATCAATTATATGAAGAAATTCATGGACTTTTTCGTAATCGAGAAAAGCAAACTATTCCTGTTTTAATGGCGAGAGCAAGCGCGGTATTTATCCGACTGTTATTTTGGAGCAATCAGCAGCCAGTCCAATTGAAATTTCTATTAGAAAGAATAGAAACATTAGAAATTAAGCCTGCAAATATTGGGGATCGATTAGGATTTATTATTAGCAATCCGTTGATTCATCATTCCATTGTTCAACTATCTGAATTGATGCTAGAACAGCAAAAAAAATATTATAAATATTTAGCAATGAAAAAAAGAGCAACCAATAAATAATAATTGGTCGCATCATACTGTCGACAAAAGGCATTGAGAGTCCTCTCGGTGTCTTTTTTTATTTTTGGATAGAATTGCTTTTAAATTCCGTTGATTTCCGCTCCGGGCATTTTGCTTTTTTCGGGGCGGTGAGCTTCCTTGTCGCTGTGCTCCTGCGGGAAAAGTGGCTCGACCGCGCCCGCGGAAAGCGTCCACCCTTTTTTCCAATCAACCTACATTATTTACATCATTCTAAAAGAAAAAAGAGTGTAGACAAACTCGGAAATTTTCAAGTTTGTCTACACTCTGGAGCAACCAATAAAAAATAATTGATTGCTTTTTCGTTTTTATTACTTATTTATTCTTCATCGCGGCGGGCGTTATGGTCGTTTCCGAAACTATCTCCACCATTGCCATCGTTTTCGCCGTCATCATCTCCACCATCGTCGGCTCCTCCGTCGTCATCTCCGCCATTGCCATCATCATTACCATTATCATTGCCGTCACCATTACCGTTGCCATTGCCATTGCCATCACCATTACCGTTGCCATCCCCATCATTGCCATTGTCTCCATTATTTGGAGGGTCAGCAGGGAGTGTTTCATCCACTAATGAGGTTAAATCTAGGTTAGTCGTAGCTGGGTCGCTCTTCTTGTCTTTATAAACGGCATAAACAGTAAATGTATAATTTAATCCAGGTGTAATATCTTCGACTTTCAGTCCTTTTTTATCTGTTTCGGCTAAAAGCTCATCACTAGATCCATTGATGGAAACATATACTTGATATTTCATATCTTTCATGTCTTTGTAATTCCAAGCCAATGTTACTTGGTTCTTCTTCTCATCAAATTCACTAGTAAGTTTTTCAACAGGTGATACGACATTATATTTTTCCGATACTTCTGTTGGTTGATTTCCTTTAACAAAGTATTCATAAACAATTTGATCTTCAGGAGTTAAATCACTAGCAAGCTTTGCAGGATTCGTCCCTTTTTCGATTCCTAATTTAACAACACTATCTGGCTGTTTAAAGTCAGCCGTTTCGACTCCATCGTGTACGGTAGTCATTAATTGACGGAAAATTTTCTGTGGAAGCTTTGTATCATCCACAGGGTTTTTCTTTTTATCATAGCCGACCCATACAGCAGCTGTATAGTTAGTGGAATATCCAGCAAACCATGCATCTGGTGAGCCATCCTTTAGATTATATTTTTCCAGCTCTTCATCGGTATAGTTTGTTGTCCCAGTTTTACCTGCTATCGGTACGCCAGCAACTTTTGCTTCTACCCCAGTTCCGCTTTGCACCGCAGTTTTTAACATGTCAGAAATCATAAACGCTGTATAATCCGACATTACGGTTTTCGACTTTGGTTCTAAATTGATTTCGGTAATACCGTCAGAAAGTACAATTTTGCGAATGGCATGTGGTTCGTTATAAACACCATTATTACCGAAAGCACTATAAGCACCTGCTAAATCAACAGGAGCAATCCCGGTAAGGAATCCACCAATCGCATACGGCTCATAAATAGTATCCTCTAAAGGAATTCCTAAATTAACACCAAATTCTCTTGCCTTTTCTGTGCCAACGGCTTGAAAGGCTTTAACAGCAGGAATATTTAACGATTTCATTAACGCAAAGCGCATTGTAACAGGACCATTGTATTTCTCGTTCCAGTTATTAAGTGGTGTTCCATCAGAATAGGTATGTGGTGCATCATCAAGTATTTGATAGGTTGACCATTTTAAATACTCGATCGCAGGCCCATAATCTAATACTGGCTTAATCGTGGACCCTGGTTGTCTTTCAATATCAATTGCATAGTTTATTCCGCGACGAACTTTTTGATGTCGCCCACCACCAATTGCTCGAATTTCCCCAGTTTTTGTATCGAGTAGGATAACTCCAGCCTGAATCTCATCATTAGGATACTTTACATATTCATTCGTATTTAATATTTTATCGACCATCTTTTGTGCATTCGGATCTAAAGTAGTATGAATTTCCAAGCCATCACTATATACATTGTAGCCTAATTCTTCTACTTCATCGATAATTTGATCGACAAAGGAATCATAAGGTGAATCGTCGGAAGTACTTTCTTCATCCTGCTTTGCAATCAATGTTTCAATTTTTATACTTTGCGCTTCCTTCATTTCCTCTTCTGAAATGAAACCGTGTTGATTCATTAAAGAAAGCACTAGATTTTTTCTTTCATCTGCTAAATCCGGATTTACAAATGGATTATAAGCGTTTGGACGCTGTGGCATACCCGCAATAAGGGCAACCTCAGGTAATGTAAGTTCATCTAATTCTTTACCAAAATAAGTTCGTGACGCTAGCTTAATACCGTATATATTACCGCCCATAGGAATTTTGTTCACATACATTTCAAAAATTTGTTCTTTCGTAAAATGCTGTTCTAGCTGGTAAGCTAACCATGCCTCATGTGCTTTCCGCTTAATTGTTTTTTCATTAGATAAAAAGGACAGTTTTACTACTTGTTGGGTCAGTGTACTTGCCCCTTGGGAACCGAATCCGTTAGTAACATTTCCTAATACAGCCCCACCTAAGCGGATTAAATCAATTCCATGATGCTCAAAAAAGCGAACATCCTCTGTCGCGAGTATTGCATTTTTTACTAAATCGGGTATTTCATCAAATTCTACTAAATCTCTTTTTTCTGCCCCTAATTCGATAATAAGATTATCATCTTTATCGTAAATTTTAGAGGATACAGGGTCCTGGAGTTTTTCTGGATCAAAGTCTGGCGCATCACTAATCATATAGGCGAATGTTCCAATTCCTCCAATTAACCCAACAAAACCTACTACTAAACATATAAGAAAAATTTTTTTTGCGATTTCTTTTGCTGATTTATTTGTTTTTTTCTTCTTTTTTGTGGCTTCTCGTTTTTGTGTTCGGGATTTATATTGTTCTCCCATAAAAACTACCTTCCTTTCATTCCTATCAGATATCTAAAGGAATCGAATTTATTTTTTACCGTATTGGATAAAAAATAGGGAAGATTCGTTAGTCAAGCACTTCTTTATATAACGAATCTATTACTCTAATATAATCAATTCTTGGATTTATGCCAAGTGGGATATTGTGACCATTATCGATGATTTCTTGTTTTGTAATCGATTTTCTACCGCCTTTCTCCATACGTTCCCAAAATTGCAACAAAAAATTCCCATCTAATAAATATACTTCCTCTGTTTTGGAAAAACGTATGATGACGAAAGAAATACCACCACATTGTAGCACTTGGCGAATATGGTTCACCTGATGCTCATGAAAATTGCTTAGCGGTAAGGAAGTTGGATTTTTTGTTTCCTTTGCCTCAAAGTCAATATATTTACCTTTATATACTCCATTATAATCGGTTGTTGATGGCGTTTTAAAATATGCCTCTTTAATAACAGCTGCGCTTCTGCTTGGATAATCTACAGAAACAATTTGTACTGGTGTTGGTTTCTTATGAATAACTGCAATGTGATTCGTTAAATAATAATCATTAGACTCATTTAAGTCTTCTTCTAGAGTCATACCCCGATTTCCATAGTGTAATTGTGTTTTTTTCTCTACTTTTGTTAAATTATATTTTTTACCATTTGGATAGCGAATTTCCAAAAGCCTCACCTCAAAATTTTCAGGGACCTCCGCAAAAAGGAGCGGGAAAAAATTGGAACTATTAAGCAATCAGGAAGTTTATCAAACAATTATTTCAGAAACAAAAAAAGGCAATATGGATAATATAACACGAACCGAGTTTTATGAAAAATTTTATTTTCAACATCCAGACATTCTCTGGTCACTGTTAGCAAGTTTTGTTTCCCGAAATGCCGGCTGGAATATGTGTGACTTGGAAGGGGAATGGTTCCCAAAGGTTTTGTCGAAAGACTTCAGAAATCAACTGTTTTCCACCTATGAACGGGCAAACTGGCTAATATTTAATGACGCATATCCACAATTATTGCTCTATCATTATTCGACGATTTTGCAACGTTCGATGTTTCATTTGTTACCGAAATTTAATGTGTCTAAATTTATGGAGAAGGAATGGCTCCATTATTGGAACTATAGAGATTCCCGACGATTGCTATATGCTCTCATTATAAACGAACAGAACTTGATACAAAAGCCTGTAATCGACCATCCATTTTATCATAGTAAAGTATTTCAATCACTTCCGTTTAAATTACAGGATCTTTTTCATTATAGTGTTGTCATCTTTCCTACCTGTAAAGGGGAGCTTTATGGGATGAGTGCAAATCAATTTGTGAATTTAGATAAACGAATTGAATTAGGAAAAAGTTTAGCTTCCATCCTATTTAAAAATGAAATATATGATGAATTTATAAAATTTATTAGTACAACTACGCATACTGGTTCGAGATATGATTATGAACAATATTTTAAAGATAAAAAATCTAGAGATACTCCGTTTTTACGATTACAATTTCCGGTCATTCATCATCGAAAACCGACGGAAAGATGGGATAAAGGGAAGCAAATAAAGAAAAGATGGTACAAAACACCAAAAATCACGAATAATATAAAGATTACGAACTGGTATAAAAAGAAGCGTAAAGAAATTGAATTGTTTATTACATTAGAGGAATGGGAAAAGCTACATCAAAAGGATAAGGAATCTTAATAGTTGTTGTCATTGATTTGGCTTTCTACATGATTGTCGCCTATGTGAGATAAGTACCAATGTATTTTATCCTAATGAAAAATAATGCAAGGAGAACTCTCCTTGCATTTTCAATATAAACAATCGTGTTTTTCGGATATTAGGTGGAAGGACGGTTAGGACCTTCTAATTTTGGATTACCTTCTGCAGCTTTTGTATACGCATGATTTTCTTTATCGGCACCGCGATTTTTATTTTTCTTTTTTCCCATTGATAACACCTCCTAATCCTATTATTTACTACAGATATAATTTCATTCTTAGACAATCTTTTTGTTCATTGTCAAAAAAAGACTTTCTTTAGCGAATCACTTCTAGTTTTGTCATGTGGGAAGGAAGAGAAGAAATTATCAAGAATTGTATTGTTAAGTGAAGGTTGTTTATGCATTTTCTTTAGAAAACAGTCTATCAAAAAAATCGGAGGCGGATGGATATGGAAAATCAAAATTACTTATTAAGTAAAAATGAAGTGATGGAAAAACTTAGTCTACTACATGCGCAGCTAGAAAGCCTGGAAGAGAAATTAGAAATTGCGATTCAGGAGGAGCAACAACGGTTGTCACAGCAATTTCAACAAACCATTGATCGGACAGAAATGAAATTAGAGCAAGTAGAAAAGGAAATTTCGATGACAAAGCATACTACTCTGCAGTCTAAATTACAAATACGCAAACCAGCAATTATATAGAAACAATCGAACCATAATGGATATAAATTTACCATAAACAAAGCTTAGGGCTATTAGCTCTGAGCTTACTTTGTTGAAAGAAAAAATGTTAGGAACGAGATTGTCGTACAGTGAAATACACATGGAAGAAAACTTTCATCAAATGTTGTATAATATGTGTTAGTAAAAGAAAATTAGGTGATGAACATGAAGATTGAAGAATTAATAATCGGTACGGAAAAAATGAAAGACTATTTAACGAAAACCGATGAAATATATGAAAGTGTACGAGAAACAAAGGAAGAAGCAGATTTTTATTCAACAATTAAACCTTTTGTTGATGAAATTCATGAGTATTCTGAGCAATGGTGTGAGCAAGCAAGTAACTGGGTGAAGGAGAATAAGCCGCGAAATATTTATCCTCAGCAGCTTGATGCAGCAAAAGAAAATTTAAGAGAAATATGTGTTCAAGCATTCTTCCCGAAAACAAGCTATAGTCGGTTTAAACATAATGTTCATTCGATAAACTATACATTGGAAAAATTATTAACAGAAATTAGGAAAAAGGAAAAGTAAGTGACCTTTTCACCATCCGAAGGATCTGTTCATAAGATTAAAGGAGGAAGGTGAAGAGAGGGGTACCTTACGATGTATAATCAACCAATTAGTGGATTTTTTCATCCAGTGATAAACAATAATCGCATTTACAGGCAATTACAAGGTAATCCAATGGTTAATGGTATGTACCATCCTGCAATGCTCAATCAAATCAATCCATACACCTATTACGGTAATACATTATTTCCAAATCAAAATATGATGAATCCAAATGGTTTTTCTGCTTCACCAGGATTTACAGGGGCACCAAATTATCCAAGTGTACAAATGATTTTCGATAACCCACTGCACCCAATTTATAATCAAAATGGGATGATGCCTTTCGAAAATAGTATGTATCCGATGCAAATACAGGCACAACAATTTCCAATGAAACCATCCGGTATTGGCAGCATAATTAATTCTTTTAAAAACCAAGATGGAAATTATGATTTTAATAAAATGTTCTCCACAGCAGGACAATTTATCGGTGTCATAAATCAAGTTTCCTCTTTGCTAAAAGGATTCTCACAGGTGTTTAAAGTATAATACACTCGGATCACAAATTACCGAGTGTATTTTATTTTTGTTTTCATCCGGTTATTCCTCAATAATAATTGACTTTCCAAATTTTTTCGGTATATGAATTTTTAATAAACCATCACGGTAACTTGCTTTTGCCCCTCGATCATTTACCGGATGATAAAACGGAATAGTACGGGTCATTTGCTCAAAGGATGATGTTTTTTTCTTCGTATGGCTGACGTCATTTTCCTCTATCTCAATTTGATATTGCTTAACGGTAATGGTTGCATTATTTGGCATTATATTAATGGCGATATTTTCCTTTTTCACCCCTGGTAATTCAGCAGTTAATATATAATCAGTATCTGTTTCTTTTACCATGACTTTAAAGCTAGGCTTTATCATGCCGTTCCGAAAAAACGCATTAATGCTTTCTAATACATTACCAATGGGCATCTCATGAAATAGGGGATGATTAGTAAACCATTCTTTGATTACTTCACCGTTAGCAGGGGGATTACTTTTCTTAGGCAAGTTTTCATTCATTATGAATAATCACCTCGAATCATGTAGATTTTTCCGCTATAATATATGAAATACAATCCATCGTGTGCATGAATCTGTTCAAACAAAAAGAGTTCAATGGTTACATGAGGAAAGGATGGCGGAGTATATACTGCCAGCAGGCTAGCAAAAAATGTACGAAAAAATCTTCAAAAAATAGTTCCTGCTTTACTATCCAAACGTATATTCGATATAATAAAAAATAAAATACTAGATTTGATGGGTAAGGGTGATATATTTTGCTTCGGAAACAATCATTAACTGAAATTATTAATTGGTTAAAAAACACGAATGACATTAATTTAAATATTAAACATTGGGAAACGATACCAAGTAAACAAGCCTCAACTGTTCCTATTCCAGAGCGATTACATCCTAATCTTAAGCAAGCATTAATTAATCGAGGAATTACTTCATTATATAGTCATCAAAAAACAGCATTTGAGTTCGGTATAGCTTCTCAGGACTTCACTGCTGTTACCCCAACAGCATCCGGAAAAACATTATGCTATAACTTACCAGTTCTCCAAAGTATTATAGAAAATCCGGATGCACGTGCATTATATATGTTTCCGACAAAAGCATTAAGCAATGATCAAAAATCTGAATTAAATGAACTAATAGAAGAAGCGGAAGTGAATATTAATAGCTATACTTATGATGGAGATACACCGGCTAATATCAGACAAAAAATTCGAAAAGCAGGTCACATTGTAATTACCAATCCAGACATGTTACATTCTGGTATTTTGCCACATCATACAAAATGGGTGTCATTATTTGAAAATTTGAAGTATGTAATTAT
This sequence comes from Perspicuibacillus lycopersici, assembly GCF_025660475.1. Taxonomy (GTDB): domain Bacteria; phylum Bacillota; class Bacilli; order Bacillales; family Caldibacillaceae; genus Perspicuibacillus; species Perspicuibacillus lycopersici. Next base: position 172,890 of record NZ_JAOUSF010000003.1, on the reverse strand, counting down.
CGATGAACTCCATATTTACCGTGGAGTATTTGGTAGTCATACTGCAAATGTATTAAGAAGGCTTAAAAGAATTTGTCAATTTTATGGAAGTGATCCAGTTTTTATTTGTACTTCTGCAACAATTGCAAATCCACAACAATTGGCAGAAACATTAACAGGAAATAAAATGCGATTAATTGATAAAAATGGTGCGCCAAGTGGGAAAAAACATTTTGTGTTTTATAATCCGCCGATTGTCAATAAGTCTTTAAATGTTCGTAAAAGTGCAAGTCTTGAAGTACGCCGCTTAGCTGGTGAATTTTTGAAAAATAAAATCCAAACGATCGTTTTCGCAAGGAGTAGGGTAAGGGTTGAAATTATCCTCACTTATTTACAAGAACTAGTAAAAGGAAAAATCGGTCCAAAGGCAATCCGTGGCTATCGAGGGGGGTATTTACCTACCGAACGTCGGGAAATTGAAAAAGGATTACGTGAAGGGGAAATTTATGGTGTAGTAAGTACGAATGCATTGGAATTAGGAGTAGATATCGGTCAACTTCAAGTGTGCATAATGACAGGATATCCAGGAACAATTGCAAGTGCATGGCAGCAGGCTGGACGAGCTGGCAGAAGACATGGTGAAGCATTAATCATGTATGTCGCTAGTTCCTCCCCATTAGACCAATATGTTATTTCTCATCCAGAGTATTTCTTTAAACAATCCCCTGAGGTTGCGCGAATTAATCCAGACAACTTAATTATTTTAGTAGACCATGTGAAATGCGCAGCATATGAGTTGCCATTTGAAAAAGGGGAGACTTTTGGTGGTATTGATATGGAAGACATATTGGAATATTTAATCGACCAAAAAGTTTTGGTTTTTAGTGGGAAAAAATATCATTGGATGAATGACTCCTTCCCAGCACATAATATCAGTCTTCGTTCTGCTTCCCAAGAGAATGTCGTCATCATTGATCAATCAGATATTGCCAATGTAAAGGTAATAGGAGAAATGGATACATTCAGTGCCCTTACATTACTCCATGACGAGGCAATTTACTTACACCAAGGGACACAGTTTCAAGTAGAAAAACTAGATTGGGAGGAGAAAAAGGCGTTTGTGCGTGAAGTTCAAGTCGATTATTATACCGATGCAAATTTAGCGGTTCAATTAAAAGTATTAGAGGTAGATAAAGAGCGAAACACAAGACAAGCGACCATTCAATATGGGGATGTTGCAGTCCAAGCAATGGCCACTATATTTAAGAAGATTAAATTTGAAACCCATGAGAATATAGGCTCTGGGCCGATTCACCTCCCTGAACAAATACTGCATACAACCGCGACATGGATATCGCTGCAGCAGGAATTTGCTGAAATTGGGGAAGAACGGCTAGAAGATGGTTTAATGGGCGTTACCCATGCAATGAAAAATATTGTTCCTATGTTCGTTATGTCAGACCCTAGTGATGTTCATGTTGTTCCACAAGTAAAATCGAGTCATAACAACAAACCGACAATCTTTCTTTATGATCGGTATCCTGGCGGTGTAGGCTTAAGTGATGAAATCTATGAAAAAATCGAACAAATTTTAACAGAATCCAAAAATATAATTAACAACTGTCACTGCGAATATGGCTGTCCGTCATGTATTGGAACCGATGTGACAACTAAAACAGGGAAGAAAGATGCGTTATTATTATTGGATTATTTTATTCATGCATCAAAGCATACGGAGATGAAGGCATGAAGATTAAAAATAAATTAAAAGTATATGAATCATACTTAAATAATGAATCGAAGGACCTGACCGTCCAAGTCTCACCGCCTGTAAAACAGTTGGAAATTCCTAATCTGGAGCAATGGCAAATGCGGGGTGTGCAACCGTATATATTAGGTGACGAATATTGTCTTGTGAAAGAAAGACGATATCCTTTATTGGAAAAGCGTGGAATGTATTCGTTTCAAGATTATATTCGAGCAATTGAGGCATGGCAGCATACAGACTTCCAACATCCGTTATCAGCAAAGGGATATAAGCCAACCGATTTATTTTTCTTTGATACGGAAACAACTGGGCTTGGAGGTGGGGTAGGAAATACCATTTTTCTGATTGGTTATGCCTATGTAGAGGGTGAGGAAGTTGTCGTCAGGCAACACCTGCTTCCAGAGCCTGGGTTTGAGATCCCACTGTATGATAGTTTTTTACGATCTGTCGATTATACAACACTTGTAACTTATAATGGGAAAGCATTTGATTGGCCACAAGTAAAGACTAGGCATACATTGATAAGAGAACATGTTCCAAAGCTTCCAGCATTCGGTCATTTTGATTTATTACATGCAGCTAGAAGATTATGGAAAAATGAACTAGAATCTGTGAAATTGTCCATTGTAGAAGAAGAAATTTTAGGAATCGAAAGAACAGACGATGTACCTGGTTATTTAGCGCCAATCATTTATTTTGACTTTATTGAAACGAAACATTTAGATGGTATAGTGAAAGTGATGGAGCATAATGAAGACGATATTCTTTCTTTATTGATTTTATATACGCATATTTCTTTTCAATTACTAGGGCTTGATCAACAGCAATCAAAAAGTGAAATGCTTTCGGTTGGTCATTGGTATTCTTCAATAAATGAAACGAATAAAGCTATCCAAATACTAGAGGATGCACTGGAAAATCATGATGGGAAAGACAAGTGGAAGGGAATGTTAGAGCTCTCCTATCAATATAAAAAGCTAAAAAAAATAGATCAAGCTTTCGCATGCTGGCAACAGATCATTGAAAAGGGAATGGGAAAAATTAAAATAGAAGCATGTATTGAAGCAGCTAAATATTTCGAGCATCACGAGAAAAATTATCTACTTGCGCTAAACAGTGCGAAACAGGCGTTTACAGAATTCAAAAAGATCGAACAAATGACAGGGATATCCATTCCGAAACAAGAAGCAGAAATAAAAAAACGATTGCTACGTCTGGAGAAAAAAGTTGACGACTGTTGACAAATAAATAATGTTAAGGTGGAAAGGATATATTCTCCTCAAACAACTGGAAAAAAATTTCTATATTTCATGTGAATTTTGTATTGATGTATACCATAACTCGACATAAAATAATATAGGTATTAACATTCATAAATAGTTAGGAGATATATCATGCATCGGGCGTTCTTGTACTTGTTTTTCACACTGATATTATCGATAATGATTGTGTTTTCAATATTTAAAGATTATCTTCATGTATGGTTTTAAAAGAAACGTAGTTTTATTGTTATAGCAGCACAAAATAGGTATTTTCATTAGTACATGTACACCCCTTTTTTCATAGGTTATTAGTGTAGAATAAATATTTTACAGAAAGGGGACCGGAAAAATGCCAGCATTTCCACCAAATTATTTGCAACCAGTTGTTCATCCAACGCAACAATTTGTAAATACAAATCAATTTACACATATTGTTCCGCATATTCATCCATCACACACAACAACTGTTAATCAGCATATGTTTTTGCACAAGCACTTTTGTCCACATACTCAATCTGTTGTGAATGAAGTATGTCACCAACATGTAAATTGTTGTCCAAAAAAACCAAGGGGATTTTGTTAAAAGCTAAAAGGGCAGAATTTCTGCCCTTTTTTACTATTCTAGTGCTTTAGTCCCTTAACAGAGAAAAATTTTTGTATTATGGTATAAAAATGACTACAGAAGAATAGGATTTTTCATGGACTGTTTCATAATGAAATATATTAAATTGACAAAGCGCATGTTTTTTGAAAAAATATGAATAATGAATGTAGAAATGAACGAGGTGAAAAACTTTGCTTCAACAAAAGTTACAATTATCAGCTAAAGATATTTTGGAAAAAGAATTTAAAACAAGTATGCGAGGATATAATCAAGAGGAAGTAGATCAATACTTAGACCTTATTATTAAAGATTACGAAATGTTCGTAAAAGAGTTAGAAGAAGTGCAAATGGAAAATCAACGTCTGAAAAAACAGTTAGAAGACGTTCGGAAACAGCCTGCCCAACCATCTGGTACAACAAACTTTGATATTCTGAAACGACTAAGCAATCTTGAAAAACATGTGTTTGGTAATAAATTATACGACTAATATTTTCCAATTTTTCCGTTGAAAAACAGTTGTATATTCTTCCTTGATTGTCTATAATCTATATGTAGCGTTAATAACGTTCAGGTAATCGCTGTTACTAGCCTTGCTAGTAGCAGAGGAAAGTCCATGCTCGCACGGTGCTGAGATGCCCGTAGTGTTCGTGCCTAGTGAAACAATAAGCTAGGGCAGTCTGGCTTTTGCTGGGCTGACGGCAGGGAACAGACCTAAGTCCATTTGGATATGGTCTCACTACCTTGAAAGTGCCACAGTGACGGAGCCTTATAAGAAATTATAAGGGTGGAACGAGGTAAACCCCACGAGCGAGAAACCCAAATTTTGGTAGGGGAACTTTCTCTGAGGAAATGAACGGAAGAGAGAGGCGAAGATTTTATTCTTTGCAGATAGATGATTACCACCGGAGTACGAGATTTGCGAATCGTTTGCAGTACAATGGAACAGAACATGGCTTATAGAACGTTATTAATTGACATTTGATTTCATAAAATGCTCTCCAATGGAAACAATGGAGAGCATTTTTATTATGTTGCTGTATCAAAATAAGGTTGAATACATAGTTTCCATATTGGCTAGCACTTGAAATGGGTACGATAGGATTGTTACTATTTACATACAAAAATGATTTTAGAAGGTAGTGTCAAAATGAATAATTTTAAACTATTAGCAACAGCCCCGATGGGGATTGAGGCAATTGTAGCAAATGAAGTTCGTAATTTAGGTTACGAATGCAAAGTAGATAATGGAAAAATATTATATACTGGCGATGCAATGACGATTGCTCGCAGTAACTTATGGTTGCGGACAGCAGATCGAATAAAAATTATCGTCGGAGAATTTAAGGCAACTACTTTTGACCAATTATTTGAAGGAACAAAAGCATTGCCATGGGAGCAATTTCTTAATGCAGATTCCGAATTTCCTGTTTCAGGAAAGTCGGTTAAATCGAAATTATATAGTGTCCCCGATTGCCAAGGTATTGTCAAAAAAGCAATTGTAGAACGTTTAAAATCGAAATACAAGCAGGTAAGCTGGTTTGAAGAAAAAGGACCAAAAGTTCCTATTGAAGTATCGATTTTAAAGGATAAAGTCACCTTAACGATTGATACAAGTGGGACGGGCTTACATCGGAGAGGATATCGTGTGGGACAAGGCGAAGCACCATTAAAGGAAACATTAGCTGCGGCGTTGATTCTTTTAACGAACTGGACTTATGATCGCCCGTTTGTCGATCCATTCTGTGGCTCTGGTACATTGCCAATTGAAGCAGCATTAATTGGCCAAAATATCGCTCCAGGTTTCAATCGTGAATTTATTAGTGAAGGATGGCATTGGATGCCGAAATCCGTATGGGATGACGCGCGAATGGAAACAGAAGATTTAGCACAATATGATCGTAACCTCCAAATATTTGGTTCAGATATTGATCATAAAATGGTGGATATTGCGAAAAATAATGCACTAGAGGCAGGGCTAGGTGACTTGATACAATTTAAGCAAATGCAAGCAACGGATTTTCATTCTGACCTAAAATATGGTGTTGTAGTTGCTAATCCGCCCTACGGTGAACGGTTAGGTGATAAGGAAAAAGTCGAACAACTATATCGAGATCTCGGAAAAACATTTCAAGCATTAGATACATGGTCGATATATGTGATTACCTCTAATGAACAATTTGAGGAACTTTACGGCAAACAAGCAACGAAAAAGCGAAAGCTATTTAATGGTTTTATTAAAACGGATTATTACCAGTACTGGGGACCGAGAGTGCCGAAAGGATAATGACCTTTATTTCCCTCTATTTCAAATTAATTTTCAGCATAGGAATAATTTTGTAAATAGTTGATTATAATAAATTAGCTATATTATGAAAAATGAGGGATGGATCATGTACAGAGAAAATCTTGATTTTACGATGATTTCAAAGGCTATTGAATTTACGTATCAACAATTACAAACAGAAAACGTAAATAACGAGCAAGCTTTTTACGAGTTACAGCAGGCTGAGGAAAATTTGCAGCAAGCTCTAAACTATTTGTTAACAAACCGTGTGAAGCATTAACTACCTAATACTATTGAGCTATCGTTCAGCTTCCGTTGGCGATGGCTCTTTTTTATGTTTGCGTGCGTCCCGTTCAAAACTCAAAAGCCAGGGAAGTATACTAGTGAAAATTTTTACTTGCTAAAAAAACCTGATAATTCTTTCATCACCACTTACCAATATATAAATTTATGATAAAATAAGCTTTGAAGTTTGAGAATGGAGGCAAAATAATGAACATCGAACAAATAAAAGAAATCGAACAGCAGTTTTTGGAATATGTAAAGAAAATGATTGCCTATCATGAGGCGATTAATGTAATGTATTGGGACTTGCGTACTGGTGCGCCGAAGAAAGGTGTGGAGCAACGTTCAGAGGTTATTGGACTATTATCTTCAGAAGCTTTTAAAATGGCAACCTCAGCGGAAATGGAAACATACATAAATACATTATTAAGTGAAGAAGTAAAAAACTCTTTATCTGATATTACCCTGCATACGGTATTAGATTGTAAAAAAGAATATGATCGAATGAAAAAAATCCCACTAGAGGAATATACGGCATTTGTAACATTACAATCACAAGCAGAATCCGTTTGGGAAGAAGCTAAAGAAACTGCAGATTTTGCTTTGTTTGCACCGTATTTGGAAAAGCTAGTAACTGCAACGAAGAAGTTTGTTGAATATTGGGGATATGAAGGAAATAAATATAACACTTTACTAGATATGTATGAACCTGGAATGACGGTTGAAATATTAGATAAAGTTTTTGGAGAAGTTCGTGATAGTATTGTGCCACTTCTACAAAAAATCGAAGCCTCTCCAACGAAAATGGAAACGGAATTTCTTTATAAACATTTTTCGAAAGAAGCACAAGAGAAGTTTAGTATCGATATTTTAAAACAAATGGGCTATGATTTTGATGCTGGCCGTTTAGATGAAACGGTACATCCATTTGCTACAGGTATTAATCCTGGGGATGTTCGTATTACTACTAGATATGTAGAAAATGATTTTCGAGTTGCTATTTTCGGTACGATTCATGAAGGTGGACATGCATTATATGAGCAAAATATTTCGAAAGATTTAGTTGGGACGACATTAGCATCTGGTACCTCAATGGGAATCCATGAGTCCCAATCCTTGTTCAATGAAATATTTGTTGGCAGAAATAAAGCGTTTTGGAAGAAAAACTTTGACCTACTGAAAAGCTATTCTCCAGGTCAATTTGACAATGTATCACTCGATGATTATTATCGGGCAATAAATGAAGTGAAACCATCATTGATACGAATTGAGGCAGATGAATTAACCTATCCATTACATGTCATCATTCGTTATGAAATTGAAAAAGGCTTATTTAATGATGAAATTGAAGTGAAAGATTTACCAAAAATTTGGAACGAAAAGTATAAACAATATCTTGGAATAGAGCCTGATCATGATGGGGTAGGTGTACTTCAAGATGTCCATTGGGCAGGGGCAAGCTTCGGTTATTTCCCATCCTATGCACTCGGCTATATGTATGCAGCTCAATTTAAACATGCATTAATAAAGGATATACCGAACTTTGATGAATTACTAGAAAAGGGAGAATTACAACCAATAAGAGCCTGGTTTACCGAGAGAGTTCATCAATACGGGAAAATGAAACAACCGTTAGAAATTTTGCAAAATGCAACAGCGGAAGGCTTGAATGCAAAATATTTACTGCAATATTTAACGGATAAATTTAGTGGAATCTATCAATTGTAATTTCATTAGTGACGATTCATAAGCTAAAATAATTATATTCATAGGGACAGTAATGTCCCTATTTAGAGTGTAGACAAACTCGAAGATTTTCGAGTTTGTCTACACTCTTTTTTCTTTTAAAATAGAATGATGTAAATAGTTTGGTTGATTGGAACGAAGGGTGGACGCTTTCCACGGGCGGGGCCGAGCCGCTTTTCCCGCAGGAGCGCCAGCGACGAGGAAGCTCACCGCCAGGAGCGGAAATCAACGGATTTTAACCGCAATTCCATGACAAAAGGCACCGAGAAGATGTCTCTCAATACCTTTTGTCGACAGTCTGGATAAGGACAGTAATGTCCCTATTTTTTTATGGGCTGTTATCGGAGAATTTGTTGCTATTTGTAAACAGTCCGAGAAACTAGGCTACTCCTTTGGAAATTAGAGCTCGGAAAGTTGAATAGTGTAAAACTAATTTTCTGACTGGGAATACTTCATTCCTCCAATTTATAATTGAATCTAAAAATGTAGATTTCTTGTAATCAACCGTACTATTTTCGCCAATTATCATACTACTAAAAGTTGATATTTTAATTCGTGAACCAATGTTATGTAATTCAATATTTAAAATAATATATTACTTTTCATCAGTCACTAAATAAGTTTTACAAGAAAGATTGAAAGTGCAGATTACTTTTTTTGAATAAAAATTCCCCTATTTGTATAATAATTATTCCCTTATTTTAACGATTCCAATAGTATCAATGGTTAAACGCTTAAAATAGGAATGAATATAAATTATTATTATTGTAAATAATGATAGAATCATTTAAAATGAGAAATGAAAAATGTAGAAAAAACAGGAAATTTGTCACATGTTTCAATAGCATAAATATATTACAATAGTATTACAAAGTTTATAGGGGGAAAAAGAATGTCTAGATGGTTAACACCTGAAGAGATACAGAAAAAACGAGAGGTTAAAAAGAAATTATTTTATCTTTCGATTCCAATCCTCGGGGGGATACTTGGTGCGGTATTGACAATTCTATCCAGCACTATTTAAGAGTAATCCAAGTTCCAAAAAATATAATGTATAGCAATCATTTTTTGTTTAATAACAAATAATATATAGCTACTCCGATTTTGTTTAACAGTATAAACAAAACAATTGAAGCAAAAAAAATCGTTTTAATTTCATTGGAACAATCGGAATCATTACATTTTAGTAAAATTTTTTTATAAAATAAGTATAAATACCCAAAGCTTATTTCATACGTATATACTCGTGTGAAATGATCTTTGGGTATTTGTGTATTTCGGAAGCTGTGTTGCTTTAATGAAAAGAAACCTCAACATACCGACAAGGTATAGAGTGACATTTGTCGAAAACTGGAAAAATATATCTGTTTTTCAGAAAGCAATCAAGGGTATGGATAGTAACGAAAACGATGCAGATTACGGAGGAAAGGAATCAAGCCGTAAATTCACATAACGATTTCAAGAGAATATATTATTAATAATTAATGGAAAGAGTGATTGCGATGGTAATGTATTATTGTGAAAATTGTTGTACCATCCATCAAGAGCCATTGGTCTGCTGTGTATGTGGTGAAAAGGTCATTCAACCAATTGTTATTAATGTGCAATATCAAAAAACAGACCATGTGGATGGTTATGCATAATGAATGAAAATGAAACTTCCAATAGTAAATGACGATATACTATTGGAAGTTTCATTTTAATTTTTGTTGAAATTTATGGTAATATAAAAATACTTTGAAAATAAAGAGGTGTTCACTTTGTATTTACCATCCTTTGATCTACAAGGAAAAACCGCAATTGTTACAGGAGCCGGCCGTGGAATTGGACGAGCAATTGCCATCGGCTTTGCGGAAGCTGGAGCAGATGTTGCACTATTGGCAAGAACAGAAAAAGATATAAAAGAAACTGCTGTACATATTGAGAAGTTAGGAAGAAAAGCATTTATCTTGCCTACAGATGTAACGGACAGAGTTCAAGTACAAGCTGCAGTAGCGCGAACGCTAGAAGCGGCAGGAAAGATTGATATTTTAGTAAATAATGCGGGTATGAATATTCGATCTAAGGCATTAGACGTGACCGATCAAGAATGGAAAACCATTCTTGATACGAATTTAACCTCAGCATTTATGATGTCACAGGAAGTCGGAAAGATTATGAAGGAGCAGAGAACGGGAAAAATTATTACAATTTCATCCGTAGCAGGAACAGTTGCCTTACGTACTGGGGTTGTATATGCAGCGACGAAAGCAGCGCTTATTCAAATGACGAAAACATTAGCGTTTGAATGGGGAAAGAATAATGTACAAGTTAACGCAATTGGTCCTTGGTATTTTAAAACCCCTTTAACTGAAAAGTTATTGGCTGATGAAAGCTATTTACATGATATTTTATCGGTAACACCGCTAAATCGAATTGGAGAGCTACCAGATATAGTTGGTCCAGCAGTCTTTTTAGCATCGAATGCAAGTAATTACGTGACAGGGCAAACATTATTTGTAGATGGTGGGATGACGATTAACGGTTTTTGACAAACTGAAATGGTACTTTTATAAATAAAAAAGAGGTTGTCTTACAAGGAACGTTATAATCGCGAATCATTGGGAAAATTGGTTATCCAATATCGCAAGATTCGTGAAGGTACATTTCTTTGTAAAGATAGCCTCCCTATGTATTTTATTCATTTTCTAACATAATAATAATATTTAAGTTCCCAATATTTTCAAACATAATTGGTAGTTTATATGCTTTTTCAAATCCAAAAATTTTCGTTTGACCGACAAATACAGTTGGAGGTGTTATGTCAATTTGGACTCCTGTTGCCCAGATTTCGGTACAAAGATTTCCAACCACCATATTTCCTAGCTCTCCTGCGAAGGATTCTAGCATTACCCCTTGAATCGGCATGCCAAACATGGATTCACCTAATCCACTAAAGCTTGTTTCATTTCCCGCTATTAAAATGCGGCCTTTAATATCGCCAATTAAGCCTATTAATACACCAATGGAATCTTGCATAAAGGGTTCTTTAAATGGTATTGGCTCTGAGATACTTTTTGAAAATGGAAATACCTTATTTACTGAAGAGATAGTTCCAGTTAATACGTTCGTAATTTTATCTCCTAAACTAGTAGTCATTCTATACCCCCGTAATGTTCTTCTTTCGACAAAATTTGATATTTTTCTCATTACTTTCCCAATTGTAACAGAAATACAAGAGTTTTACAGGTATTTTTTGTGAAAATTATAATCGTAGAAAATTTAGTGAATAATAGTAATACTATCTATAGTAAATATAAGGGGAATACATTATGCCTAAAATAGTTTCCATTGGGACAGAACAGCCACCACATATCATTACGCAAAGCGAAGCGGCACAATTATCAAAAGAATTATTTTTTCACCGCTTTAAAGATATCGAACGTTTACTTAAAATTTTTGATAATGGTCAAATCGAAAAACGCTATTTTGTAAATAGTATTGATTGGTTTCGTCAGGAGCACAGCTTTTCGGAAAAAAATCAGCAATATGTACAATGGGCAATTAAATTAGGAAAAGAAGCGATAAACAATTGCTTAACAAATAAAAGCATGTTGCAGCAGAGGGTCGATTATGAAGAAATTGAGGCCATTATTTTTATTAGTACCACCGGTATAGCTACACCAAGTATCGAGGCAAGAATAATGAATGAATTACCATTTTCACCTCATACGAAAAGAATCCCAATTTGGGGCTTAGGATGTGCTGGTGGCGGTGCAGGGTTAGCAAGGGCCTTTGAATATTGTATCGCTTTTCCAAAGGCAAAGGTGCTAGTTTTATCTATCGAATTATGTAGCTTAAGTTTTCAAAAAGAGGATTTATCGAAAAGTAATTTCATTGGTACTTCCCTGTTTGGAGATGGAGTTGCATGTGCACTGGTGGAGGGAGATGAGGCATCCCCTTCGGCAAAAGCTGGAAAAGCCTATCCGGCAATTTTGGATACTATGACAACCCTTTTACCGAAATCATTAGATGTAATGGGTTGGGATGTAGGGGATGATGGGTTATATGTCGTTTTTTCGAAAGATATCCCTACACTAGTAGAAAGCTGGTTAAAGCCTACGGTACTGGAATTTATGCAAAGGAATCAAATGGCATTAACTAGAATTAAACAGTTTGTTGCCCATCCTGGCGGGAAAAAAGTAATCGATGCATATGAAAAAGCACTAGGAATAAATCAGGAGTTAACAGTGAACGCAAGAGAGGTACTAAAAAACTTTGGGAATATGTCTTCTGCCACCATTTTCTATGTATTAAGAGCCTGTATGGAGCAAAATCCAGCATCCGGAGATATTGGGTTGGCATGTGCGCTAGGCCCAGGCTTTTCATCAGAGCTATTACTATTACAATGGGGTGTAAATGAACAGGAGGATGTTAAAAAATGACATTGTTTTATATACTGCTTATTTTTCTAATTTGTCAACGGATCATTGAACTTATTATTGCGAAACAGAATGAAATTTGGTTAAGAAAGCAGGGAGCTATCGAGTTTGGAAGAGACCATTATTATTTAATCGTCATGATGCATATTTTGTTTTTTGTTGCTTATTTCGGGGAGGTAACAAATTTAGGTGGCGTAATATCGCCATATTGGTATGTATTATTCCCAGTCTTTTTATTATTGCAAATTGGCAGAGTATGGGTGATTACAAGCTTAGGGAAATATTGGAATACACGGATTTTTATTTTACCAAACGGTACTCCGCAAACAAAAGGACCATACCGTTTTATTAAACATCCAAATTATCTTATTGTTGCCGTAGAGTTTGTCATCATTCCATTATTGTTTCAAGCAACCACTACTGCGATTCTGTTTACTGTTTATAATGCCGTACTTATGATGATTCGTATCCAAACAGAAGAAAAAGCACTTCATTCATGGGAGGAGTATAATCGCGTATTTGCCGACTACCCTCGTTTTTTTCGCAAATAAGAAATTTCTTATCCTCTTTCATGAGTAAAATGAATGGTTGGTTTACTGAAAATTTTGTATTACACTAATACAGTAGTGGGAAATTTACAAATAACCATTTACAATAGTTAAAAACGAACAAAGTGAAACTAAAGGGGTAGGCAAATGGGAGCAACTTTCATGTCATTAGTAAAGCAAAACGGGAAAATACTAAAGCAGCTTCACGATTTTCATCAGTTATTTTTGGAAAATGGGGATCATATCCGTGCAGAAAAAGTGATGGATTTAATACGAAAAGTGGTAAAACAGGAAAAAATGCTTGCTTTTTGTGGCCATTTTTCTGCAGGGAAATCAAGTATGATTAATCAACTTATTGGGATGGAGGTACTTCCAAGTAGCCCGATTCCTACGAGCGCTAATATTGTAAAAATAAAATCTAGTGAAAACCATTTCGCTAAAGTATATTTCCATGATGGAACAATATACAAGTATGAGGCTCCATTTCAATTAGAGGATATTAAAAGATATTGTAAAGATGGAGAAATAATTTCCAATATCGAATTAGAACTCCCGATAATAGATTTTCCGCAAGGTGCAATTATTTTAGATACACCGGGCATTGATTCAACAGATGACGCGCATCGGATAGCAACGGAATCAGCCTTACATTTGGCAGATGCTTGCATATATGTCATGGACTACAATCACGTCCAAGCGGAGCATAATTTTTTATTTGCAAAAGAAATGATTGCATACAATATGCCACTATATTTAGTTATTAATATGATTGATAAACATCAAGAAAATGAAATACCAATGGAAAAATATCAACAATCCGTAATCGAATCCTTTGCATTATGGGGAGTTCATCCAGAACACATATTTTATACAAGCTTAAAGGATAGAGAGCATCCACATAATCAATTGACCGATTTAAAAACTACATTGAAGCGTTTATTTGCTGAAACGGACGAAGGAAATATCGATGGTTCCATTCAATTATTGATTGATGAGCATTTGCAGTTTCTTGCTCAGGAACAAGAGGAAAAACGAACAGAAATCGAGGAAAAACTTCATGGATTATCATCTGATGAGCGCCAGGAATTACAGGAAAAGTACATGCGTTTGCAAAACGAAAAACAGTATTTCGAATCACTTGTAGAAAATGCTAGAGCGTATTTAACAACAGAGGTAGCTAATATTCTTCGCAATGCCTATTTAATGCCAGCGGATACCCGTGAATTGGCAAAGGGATTTTTAGAATCCAATCAAAAGGACTTTAAAGTAGGCTTCTTTATGGCGAAGAAAAAAACAGAGGAAATAAAACAAGAACGTCTGCAGCTATTACTTGATAAATTACAAGAAAGCACCGATACACAAATTACTTGGCACATAAAAGAATTATTCATGAAATTAATAAAAAAGTATCAAATACAGGACCAAGCACTTGAAGGAAAGCTTCAGCACATTTTTATTGAGGTTACACCAAATCAACTTTATTCCACTATTAAGCAGGGGGCACTTGTTACAGGAGAATCTGTTTTAAATTATTCGAATGATTTAGCAGAAGTAATTAAGAAGAATGCTAGAAAAGTAGTGGATGAACATTTTATATTGGTAATTGATTGGTTGGAAACATTCGTTCATGATAAAATAACTAAACTTCAAATGCAACAAGCAGAAATGAATGAATATTTAGAATTGATAGAGCAATTAAACATGCTAGAGAATGACGTACAAGAAGCTTCCAAGAAGATGCAGGCTATCTTTTACACTACGGAGGAAGTGATGGATGATTCGATTTATCATCGTATCCAATCGATGCTTGAATTTACGGAAGGGGAAGAAATCCTCGTAAAGGCAATGCAGGAAGAGCAAAAAGAACAGCCTACGAAAAAGGTAGAGAAACTAGCGGATACTCTTGAAATAAATGTATTGGAACAAGAGAATAATCTGCATGAGAAGACAGTTAAGAAATTGGAAAAGGCAGCAGAAATTGTTCGTACGATTCCAACATTAAAAAATCTTGCACAAGGATTAATAGAAAAGGCAAATCGTCTGAAAAATCAACAGTTTACCGTTGCATTATTCGGAGCATTTAGTGCAGGTAAATCTTCGTTTGCCAATGCACTAATTGGAGAGAAGATTCTACCTGTATCACCGAATCCAACAACTGCAGCCATCAATCGAATACTTCCTGCAACATCGATACACCCGAATGAAACAGGGATTGTTAAACTAAAAAATATGGATCAATTATTAGCGGATGTTAATGAAGCATTTGAAAATTTCCAATGCAAGGCAAATGATCTAGCTGATGCAGTAAAACTTGTATTAAAAATAAAAGAAAATAGAAAAGAGCATCGAGAGAAGGAGCATGCCCACCAAACATTTTTAGAAGCGTTTGTGAAAGGATATGAACAATTTCACGATAAACTAGGTAAGCTTATTTCCATCGATAAACAAACATTTCAGCAGTTCGTAGCAGAAGAAGATAAATCGTGTTTTGTAGAATGGATTGATTTTTATATAGAGTCGCCATTAATGACAAAGGGTATTACACTTGTGGATACTCCCGGAGCAGATTCGATTAATGCAAGACATACCGATGTTGCCTTTGAGTTTATTAAAAATGCGGATGCGATAATTTTTGTCACATACTATAACCATGCTTTTTCTAAGGCAGATCGGGAGTTTTTGATTCAATTAGGTCGAGTAAAGGATCAGTTTAGCTTAGATAAAATGTTCTTTATTGTTAATGCAACCGATTTAGCAAATTCGGAAGCAGATAAAGAAGAGGTTCTCTCCTATGTTGAAAATCAATTGACACAATACGGCATTAGGAACCCACAGCTTTATCCGGTATCTAGCTTGAATGGATTACAAGAAAAGCGAACAAAAGAGGATCTTCAATCGGGATTTCCTAAATTTGAACAATCCTTCTATCACTTTGTGAGCAACGATTTACGGGCAATTGCAAGAAAAGATGGTGAATTAGAATATACCCGGATTCTCGAACGGGTGGAAGCATTACTTGCGACAGCCAATGCAGATTCGTCAGAAAGAGAAAAGACAAAAGAACGGCTATTCCAAGAACAGAAACAGCTATCGCAATTGCTAAAAACTAGCTCGGATGCATTATTATTAGATAAGTTAAATCAGGAAATCCAAGAATTAATTTATTATATTAAGCAACGTGTCTCTTACCGTTTTCCGGCTTTTTTTAAAGAATGCTTTAATCCTTCAATTATTAAAGGAAGTAATAGTGAAGCAAAGGCTGCTCTTTATGATGCCTGCAAAGAGTTTGTTACCACTGTAGGCTTTGACTTAACCCAAGAAATGCGGGCGACGTCCTTTCGAATCGAGAATTTTATAAGCAACTTATTGCAACAATGGAGCGAAAATATCGTTGCAAAAATGAAATCAGTTAATCATCGTTTAACGTTTTCTAATATAGAAGTAAGTGGATTTTCTCCGCTTATATTTGAAAATACGTTAAAACATTTGCCAACGGATTATTTTAAAAAAGCATTGGCAACCTTTAAAAATCCGAAAGCATTTTTCGAAAAAAATGAAAAACGAATGATGCAAGAACAGATGGAGCAAGATATTGCCGAACCGATTGGGATTTATTTACAGGACGAATCTGCTAGAATACTAGCAAATTATGAAAAAGATCTAAAACGTCTCTTACAGCAAATACAAATAGCTTTCCTGACGGATTTGGAAACACAATATGCAGGATGGCAAACAGTTCTTGAGCAGGGGATAGATGTGGAAGCATTGCAACAAAAATATGAAATACTTTTTGCATTACATGAGTCAAAGTAGGAAAGAGGGAATATTATGCAAACGCTATTAGAGGCTACAGACGTGTGGAAAATTTTACATGGAGAAAAACAAGTCCGTTTTGTCGATTGTCGTTTTTCACTTGCTGATCCAATGTGGGGCAGTCGTCAGTATCAGGAGAAGCACATAGAAAATGCAGTATATTTTGATTTAGAAAAGGATCTATCCGGACCTGTTGGTAAGCATGGTGGAAGACATCCACTTCCAGATGTTCACAAATTCCAAAAGAAGCTAGCCGCTAATGGGATAAGCAATCAAACAATTATTATAGCGTATGATCAAGGGGCTTCTCCCTTTGCGGCAAGATTTTGGTGGTTGATGAAATATATCGGTCATCAGGAGGTCTATGTAATTAATGGTGGATTTTCTAGCTGTATTGCAGCTAATTTTCCTGTTACTAATGTGGTACCAAGCTTTCCTACTGCCAATTATGTGCTCCATTTACAATCGGATTTAATAGCAGATGTAGAATATGTTAAGCAAATGATTGCAAGTGAAAAGGAAGCAATCATTATCGATTCTAGAGAAAGAAGTCGCTATTTAGGAGAAACAGAACCGATTGATAAAAAAGCAGGTCACATACCTGGAGCAATTAATAAGGTGTGGACAGACGGAGTAAAGAATGGCTCCTTTT
The DNA here is from genome assembly GCF_025660475.1 of Perspicuibacillus lycopersici. Taxonomy (GTDB): domain Bacteria; phylum Bacillota; class Bacilli; order Bacillales; family Caldibacillaceae; genus Perspicuibacillus; species Perspicuibacillus lycopersici. The sequence goes on along the minus strand of NZ_JAOUSF010000003.1, from coordinate 155,527 downwards.
TAGCAGATGAGCTTCAAGTCAATAGATTTCAAGAAATTTCCAAAGAAAAGGAAATAATTGTTTACTGTGGGTCAGGTGTTACTGCAGCTCCAAATGTGTTATTATTAAAAAATATCGGCTATGAAAATGTTAAGCTGTATGTTGGAAGCTTTAGTGATTGGATTTCGTATGAAGAAAATCCAATTGCCATTGGAGATAACAATTAATTTATGCACATTTTGTAACAATAAATATATTAATTGGGGTGTAATCATTGACGGCAAATCAACCAAAATTATTACTTGTAGATGGTATGGCACTGCTATTTCGAGCATTTTATGCAACAAGTGCAACTGGCCAATTTATGTATAATGATCAAGGTATCCCGACAAATGCTGTAAACGGATTTTTAAAGCATATGTTTACAGCAGTTAACCATTTTCGGCCAACACATTTAGCAGTATGCTGGGATATGGGGAGTAAAACATTTCGTAATGAATTATATGATGACTATAAAGGGAATCGTACGGCTGCACCAGATGAAATGATCCCGCAATTTGATTTAGCGAAAGAAGCGGCTGCTGCTTTTTCAATTCCAAATATCGGTGTAGTTGGTTTTGAGGCGGATGATTGTCTCGGCACGATTGCAACGAAATGTAAAACAGAGGCTGATGTCCTCATATTGACCGGTGACCAAGATATTCTTCAAGTAATCGATGATGGGATATCCGTTGCTTTATTGAAAAAGGGATTCGGAAACTACCAAGTATTTTCAAAAGCAATTTTTATGGAGGAAAAAGGCTATCAACCTCGCCAGCTTATTGATGTCAAAGGATTAACAGGAGATACTAGTGACCATTATCCTGGTGTACGTGGTATCGGTCCGAAAACAGCTGAGAAGCTTATCCAACAATTTGGATCAGTAGAAAATATATTAGAATCTCTACATCTATTAACACCATCACAAAGGAAAAAAATTGAGGAGGATCGAGATTCCTTAATTTTATCGAAAACATTAGCGGAAATTAAGCTAGATGTACCACTTCAATTTTCTTTGGAGCATGCAAAGCTCAATCTTTTTGAAAATGATCGTAATGAGCAGCTTCTGAAAATTAATATTAAAGGTATGTCAAGAATTTTGACAATGATTGAAAGCTTAGAAGAAGAGCATGTCGGATAGTAATAGCTAATGGAAACAGTGGAGGCGTAATTGCTTCCACTGTTTTTTTGTTTACTATTTTGTATTCTTCTTTTTTGCGGCATTTTCAAGCTTACTTTTTGGCTGTTCTGTTAAAGTACCATCTTGACCGTATCCTTGTGGATTTACGCCAGGAGCCTTTGTTCCTCTAGTACCACCCTTTGTCATCCGACCATCACCTCCACCATTTAGTGTGGACGGTTTTTTTGAAAATAATTATCCTTTCCATTTTTTTATTGAAAAGTACTTTTCCTTACCTTCAAGTTAAAGGCTAGTAGCTGTTTTTAGCCTCGTGTAGAGGAAAATGAAAAAAATGTCGAAAAATAAATTTTCTAATAGTCAAATCCTAAATTTCAATGATATGATTAAATGGTCTATAGGGAAAAAGGGTGGATCAAGATGAAAAAAATCGAACAATCAGTAGGAGAATATATTCAATATTTACAAGGAAAGGGCTTTCCATTTGAAGAGGATGCCATAGGTTTTATTTATTTTGGAATGCAATATACTAATTCTCCAGATTGCCTAGCTATAGCTGCAATTGAAATTACATTAAAAGCACAGAAGAGATTTGATGGTAGCTTTTACATTTCATTATTAGAAGCGTTGAAAAAAGAAAATGTGACCAATCGCGAAGAGGCATTTCGTTTTGTTGAAGATACACTACAGCTGTCGCTATAATAATAGCTACCAGCATTCTGTTTTTGTCTATAAAAAAGACACCACAAGTACAAATGTTGAATTCTTTGCAGTGTCTCTTGTTTAACAGCACCATTATTCCGTAATGGTAGCTGTTTTTTGTTTTCTTTTTATAGAAGGAAGCTCTGCTAAAATCATTCCGCTAAAAATTAGAAGCGAGCCTATGAATCCTTTCATTGATAATGATTCTTGTAGCACGATATATGCCGTCACTGCAGCAAATACAGGCTCCATCGCAAAAATTAATGCCGTATGAACAGCACTTGTAAATCGTTGGAAATATGTTTGGGCGAAAAATGCAAGAGCAGTTGCAAATATACTAGTAATAAGCAATGCAATGAGTACTTCCCCTTGTAATACGACGGACGAATGGAAAACTATTTCCCAGTCTTCCAATAGAAACGCACTAATCCCCGAAAAAAGCGTAACAAAGCTAATTTGTAGTACCGTAAGCAATAATGTTGGATAATGATTAGAAAATTTTCCGGTAAAGACAATATGTAAAGCAAAACCAAGTGCACATATGAGAACGAATAAATCTCCTATGTTTAATGAACTATTACCAGAGAGTGTTAACATATATAATCCCGCTGTTGCCAGGACTACTCCAAGTACAGCTTGTATCTTTGGCTTAATTTGAAAGATAAGAAAAGTGAATAATGGAACAAGTACTACACTTAATCCTGTTATAAATCCTGCCTTAGATGAAGTTGTATAAACAAGTCCTAAAGTTTGAAAGGCGTATCCGATAAACAGCCAAAGCCCTAAAATAAACCCGGCGAAAAATACCTTTTTATTAAATTGTTTTAATTCCTCCCGATGAAATAGTAGTAGCCAGCTTGCTAAAAAACATGTAGCAAACAAAAAACGAATACAATTAAAAGTGTGTGGGGGTAAAAAGGATATCGCATTTTGTACAATTACAAATGTTGCTCCCCAAATAAATGCAACAAGTAGTAAAATAATATCTGCTAGTTTTGTTTTGTTCAAAAAAATTCCCTCCGAAAAATGCTTAGTTGCTCACTAATTATTATGAATTGCTTGTCTAGCAAGAATATCTGCATGTTTGTTTTCTTTACTTGGAATCCATTTAATAAAAAATAAATCTAATGACCGAATAATGTCTTGGGCACTATCTAAATAAGCTTTAAATTCTTGATTTTTGACAAATCCCTTTTCAATGGAATCACATACGATTTGCGAATCACTTCGAAAGGATACGACGGAAAACCCGTTATCTTTGCAGATTTCGAGTGCTTTTACAAGAGTTGCAAATTCTGCTAAATGATTGTTCATAATTCCTAATGGTATGGAGTATTCCAGATTTTTCCCTTCTCCTTTCACGAAAATTCCTCCACCACTAAGCCCTGGATTTCCTTGACTTGCGGCATCAATATAAACTTCAATCACCTACATAACCTCGCAATCAATGGTAACGTATGAAACATTTAAGATAACATTTCTAATATATGTATTATAGGATAAAATGAATAATATTGTTAATTATATAGTTAGGATGTTATCGGATTGTATAGAAGACTTTACATGCGCATTTAAAAAGGGTAAACAAATAGATAAAGGGTGAACATAGGTTTGAAATTTCGAATAATATGGGAATATCATTATAAAAATAAATTATCAACATCCTTCACTTCGGATTGGATTCGTGAGGATGCAATCCTTGCAATTCTTGAGGATATTGAAAATACCGGACGTGCTAAGTCAATTTTAACTGAAGATGAAACAGGAAATACATGGACAAAAAAAGAAGTGAAGAAATTATTAGCGAAAATAGAGGAGGAACCAGATGAGTTGGTTCTTTATTTTGATGGGAGCTTTCAAAAGGAAACACAAAAAGCAGGACTCGGCATTGTATTATATTATCGTCTCGGAAAAGAAAAAATTAGGCATCGTATAAATGCTCGAATAGAGCAGATGGAATCCAATAATGAAGCAGAATATGCTGCTCTGTTTTATGGTTTAGAACAAATAGAGGCTTTAAAGATTCGCGGGAAAAAAATAATGATTAAAGGGGATAGCCAAGGCTTATTAATGCAGCTAAAAGGAGAATGGCCATGCTATGAAGAATATTTAACCCGTTGGCTGGATCGAATTGAGGCGAAAATAAGCCAATTAAATTTATTGCCAGTATTTGAACCTATTAGCAGAAATGAAAATAAAGAAGCAGATAAGCTAGCGAGTCAAGCAATTCAAGAAATAATAATTGAAAGCAAACAAGCAATGGATTCTTCTGATACGTGAGGGGATAGGATAGTGAATAATAGAAAGGAATTAATGGAGAACATTGAAAATTTATTGGACACATACTGTAACGGCTGCTTTCTTTTTCAACATAATAAAAATGAAAATGGGCGACGTTATGCACACCAATTTTGTATAAAAAAATGTACGGTAGGGGATCAACTGAAAAAAATTGGTCAAAAATTGTCTTAAATCAAAGGAACGCAAAAATAATAGAAAAATATAAACAGGCTGGTAATATACCAGCCTGTTGATTATTAATATAAATTACATATATTGTTAAATATTATAGTTTTACTACGTTAGCAGCTTGTGGCCCACGGTTTCCTTCAACAATTTCAAAAGAAACTTCTTGGCCTTCTTCTAATGATTTGTAACCTTCACCTTGAATAGCTGTGAAGTGTACGAATACATCATCTCCACCTTCAACTTCGATAAATCCATAGCCTTTTTCATTGTTAAACCATTTTACTTTACCGTTTTGCATCTTTTTTCCTCCTAAATTCACCCGACACAATTCGTGTCCATCGAAAATTTATCAAACCATAAACTAATTATTCTATTAATATACATTATTTAGTTTAATGATTTATTTTCACTATACAATAACGCTTTCAGCTAGTCAAGAATATGTAGCATAAATTCAAAAAACTTTTCTATCGGTTATATTTATGTGAAATCAGCTACATAATCATCATAGAGAAATGGTTTAGAATTAAAGAAATCCGGGAATAAAATAAAGTTGTTTTATGAAGTCAAACGGTAATGAAAGCGGTACTTGTTCGTGAAAAGGAACTATAGTAAAATTAAATGTATAGTGATTTGTATTTTGGAGGATTTATAATGCCAACACCAAGTATGGAAGATTATATTGAACAAATATATCAATTAATTGAAAATAAAGGCTATGCAAGGGTATCTGATATTGCAGAAGCATTGTCTGTACACCCTTCATCTGTAACAAAAATGGTACAAAAGCTAGATAAAAACGAATATTTAATATACGAAAAATATCGTGGATTAATATTAACTCCTAAAGGGAAGAAAGTCGGTAAGCGATTAGTATATCGTCATGATTTACTGGAGCAATTTTTAGAAATGATTGGTGTTGATAATGAAAATATTTATCAAGATGTCGAGGGAATAGAGCATCATTTAAGCTGGAATGCCATTGATCGAATCGGAGATTTTGTTCAGTATTTTGAGGAAAACCCTGAGAGGCTAGAAGAAATTAAAAAATATTCATTAAATCAGGAAGAATAGGCCGAAAAACCGGTCCCATTCTTCCTGATTTTAGCTTACGTGTTTAAAAAATTGGCGGATAATTAATAAAACTATTATCATTGCTTACGGTTTGAATAATTGGTAAATCTTCCTCATTTCGTTCAATTATTTGTACCCCTGTAATGTTCCCATCATATATTTCCTGCAATGCTTTCCGATAGGAAATGACCCTTCCAGAAGAAGTTTTAAAACTAATAATCTCTCCATTTGTATTACGATCAACCGCAACTAATTTTTCCAAGTTTCTTTCCTCCTTTCTGTGTAGCGTAATCCGTTAATTAGCATGTATTGCATTGCTACGAGACCAATGATATAAATGCTTTCTGCTGTTAGTTTTTCCATGTTGTTCAAAATTCATAACGGAGCACTCATGTTTTCATCATGGACAGAGTTCTATCTATTCCTTGAACGAATTTCTAATGGTAAAATATAGATATTCTAGAGAAACGAGGGATGACATTGCAGAACGATTCTAAACATTATTTATCAGACATTGAAATTGCCCAACAAGCAAAATTACAGCCGATTGTTAAAATTGCAGAGAAAATAGGGCTTTCTGCAAACGATTTAGAATTGTACGGTAAGTACAAAGCAAAGATTTCTTTAGAGATGATTGATACATTACATAAAAGACCGAATGGAAAATTGATTTTAGTTACTTCCATCAATCCGACTCCAGCTGGTGAAGGAAAATCCACGGTTACAGTAGGATTAGGGGATGCGCTAAATCGTCTTGGGAAAAATGTTATGCTAGCGTTAAGGGAGCCATCATTAGGTCCTACTATGGGAATTAAAGGCGGAGCATGTGGCGGAGGGTATGCCCAAGTTGTTCCAATGGAGGATATTAATCTTCATTTTACAGGAGATTTACATGCGATTACTACTGCTAATAATGCATTAGCTTCCTTTATTGATAACCATATTCAACAAGGAAATTTATTACAGATTGACTCTCGGAAAATTATCTGGAAACGCGCACTAGATATAAATGATCGAGCACTGCGAAATATTGTCATTGGACTTGGTGGTAAATCAAATGGAATTCCGAGAGAAGAGCATTTTGATATAACCGCTGCTTCCGAAATGATGGCGATTTTTTGCCTTGCAGAAAATTTGACAGATTTAAAGGAACGGATAGCGAATATTGTAGTAGCCTATAATATGGAAAATAAACCAGTAACCGTCAAAGATTTAGGGGTTGAGGGTGCACTAACATTATTATTAAAGGATGCAATTAAACCAAATATTGTTCAAACATTAGAGTATACGCCAGCGCTAATCCATGGGGGACCTTTTGCAAACATTGCCCATGGATGTAATAGTCTATTAGCAACGAAAACGGCATTAAAATTAGCAGACTATGTTGTGACCGAAGCAGGATTTGGTGCAGATCTTGGGGCAGAGAAGTTTCTCGATATTAAATGTCAAAAGGGAGACATCTCTCCAAATGCAGTAGTAATAGTAGCAACTATTCGCGCATTAAAATTACATGGCGGCGTGTCATTAAACGAGTTGAACTTTGAAAGTATTGAAGGCTTGAAGGCAGGCTATGCAAATTTGGTGAAGCATGTGGAAACTATTAAAGCATTTGGATTACCTTATGTTGTTGCATTAAACCGATTTTCTGGAGACACAGGGCAAGAGATTGAAACATTTGCTGCGCTCTGTCAAGAGCAAAACATACCTTTTTCATTAACAGAGGTTTGGGAAAAAGGTGGTGCAGGAGGAATAGAATTAGCGGAGAAGCTCGTATCTATTATCGAAAATCCACAAATTGAAAATAACTTCCATCCATTATATGCTAGTGAACAAAGTATCGAGGAAAAGCTTTTGGCAGTTGTACAAAAAGTGTACGGTGGAAAAAATGTAGAATTATCGGCTTTAGCTCGTAAACAAATAGCAGATATAGAAAAAAATGAATGGAGTCATTTTCCAGTTTGTATCGCGAAAACACAATATTCCTTATCTGATGATCCAAAGAAATTAGGAAGACCAGAGAATTTTACAATAACTATCCGGGAATTAAAGCCATCCGTTGGCGCCGGCTTTATTGTAGCATACGCTGGTGAAATGTTGACGATGCCGGGATTACCTAAAAAACCAGCCGCATTGAACATGGATATCGATGATTCAGGTAAAATAAAAGGATTGTTTTAACCATACAGTTACTCGGGCGACAAATTGATGTCACAAAACATTAAAACAATGAGAGAATGAAAAAAACGTAAGCCTTATTTGGCATAAAAAGGAATGATAGTTGTGTTTGATCCAACGGCATATGAAAATATTAAAGTTGTTCTCGAAGGAATTGTTTATGAAAATGATCTACAAGGAGAAATTCTTGTCATTGAACGTAATGATCTAGTGAATTTAGCAGATCTTTCTCGTTCCTTTAATATTACCTTTACTCATAAAGATGATATTCAACATAAAGTTCAAGTGAAAATCGGGCTGCTTTCCACCTTTAAGCAAATTGCTTCAGAGTGGATGACAATTCACGAACAGCCTGGTGCAGGGTTTTCGATTACTTTTGTTATTAATGAAGCTTTAAATGAAGTGTTAGTTAAACGGATGAATAAATATATGAAACAGAGGACAATCGGTTTGTTTGATGTACAATGGAAAAAAGTAATCTACAGTGATCAAACAATAAATTATGAATTTCTGTTGCAGAAAAATACTATATTGACGGAAAATATAATGGATGAAATTCCTAGCATTATCACGCTGGCAATCGATATATTAGTTTCCATTGATGATATGATTTAATAATGTTCTTAGACTGAATGCATGGGAAATAGTCCGTCTCCTTGCATGTGGAGAGCTATTCTCCCTATCTTCGGTCTAGAAGTATAATAATAGACAATAGTTGTTGCTTTTTATCATCTAAAGTCGCCTTCAATCGTTTTGTGACTAACACTTTGTTAAGAAATTTACTACGTAAGAACGGAGTAACTATATGAAAGAAATTATTATCGAAACAGAAAATTTTGTGAAAAATTTATTTCGTAATGATTCATCCGGACATGATTGGTACCATATGTTTCGGGTACGGAATAATGCATTGAAAATTTACTATCTAGAACAAAAAGGGAATCCATTTATAATTGAAATGGCAGCTCTTTTACATGACAGCATGGATGATAAACTTCATGATTCCCCAAATAAAGCCAGGCGCTCCTTACTTACTTTTTTACAAACTCAATCAATCAAGCAAAAGGATATTGATTTTATTATGGAAATTATTGATACCATTTCCTTTAAAGGAGGAAATGAGCTACCACTAACCTCCATTGAGGCAAAAATTGTTCGCGACGCTGATCGACTAGACGCAATTGGTGCCATTGGAATTGCGAGAACCTTTGCCTATGGCGGTAAAAAAGGTAATCCGTTGTATGACCCCAATATTGCAATTCGCGACAATATGACAATGGACGAGTACCGAAACGGGAAAAGTTCAACGGTTCATCACTTTTATGAAAAATTATTAAAATTAAAGGGTTTAATGCAAACAGAAAGCGCAAGAAAATTAGCAGAAGAGCGCGACCAATTTTTACATTTATTTTTACAGCAATTTTTAAAAGAGTGGAATGGTGAAATATGCAACTATTAAATGCATTAAATATACAAAAATCAATTGGGGAAAAACATTTATTTAATAACATTAGCTTTTCCGTTGGGGAAAAGGAACGAATTGGATTAATCGGTGTCAATGGAACAGGTAAATCTACATTATTAAAAATAATTGCAGGTATGGAGGATATGGATGAAGGATCCATCGTCAAGCCAAATGATTTTTCCATTGCCATCCTTCTACAAGAGCCGTTTTTTCAAGAGGATCTAACCATTTTAGAACAAGTGTTAGGTGCGGATAATAAAGTAAATAAAGTGGTTCGTTCCTATGAAATTGCATTGGAAGCATTGAATGAGAATCCAAAGAGCGAAAAACGACAACAAACATTTTTTCAATTGCAAAAGGAAATGGATAGTCTCGGTGGCTGGGATATTAGTGCGAAGGCGAAAACAATGCTATCGAAGCTAGGATTGCAAAATTACCACGAAAAAGTTAGTAATTTGTCAGGCGGTCAGAAAAAACGAGTAGCGTTAGCGGAAGTGCTAATGCATGAAGCTGATCTTCTAATACTAGATGAGCCGACAAACCATTTAGATTATGAAATGATTGAATGGCTCCAAGATGAACTGAAAAAATATACAAAATCAATTCTTTTTGTTACTCATGATCGGTATTTTTTAGATGCTGTATCAAATCAAATTTTTGAATTATTTAATGGAGAATTATTTACTTACAAAGGAAATTACGCGAATTATTTAGAAGCAAAAGCAATTCGTTTAGAAGAAAGTGATCGCCGACGGGAAAAAGCAGAGAATTTATATAAGCGAGAGCTTGCCTGGATACGACGTGGTGCACAGGCAAGATCCACGAAACAAAAGGCTAGAATTCAAAGGTTTGAGAGTTTAGATAAAGAGCTACAAAAAGGTACAAATAAAGATAATCTTGAAATGGCATTTACTACAACAAGATTAGGAAAAGATGTTATAGAAATAAAAGCTGCAAACAAGGCATTTTCAGGGAAAATAATTTTACGTGAGTTTGATCTTTTAGTGAATCAAAAAGATCGAATTGGGATAGTGGGAAAGAATGGAAGCGGAAAATCTACTTTGTTAAATATTTTTGCAGGAAAAGAACAGCTTGATGCAGGGGATGTCATCATTGGTCAAACGGTAAAAATGGCTTATTATACGCAAGAATCTGTGGATATGGACATTAATAAACGGATGATAGAATATATTAAAGAATCGAAGGAAAATATTACCACAACAGATGGTAAAATTATCTCTGCAGCTCAAATGTTAGAGCGCTTCTTATTTCCGATGCACACCCATGGAACACCGATTCGAAAATTATCAGGTGGAGAACGAAGAAGACTGTATTTATTGAAATTATTAATGGATGAGCCAAATGTCCTGTTATTAGATGAACCGACAAATGATTTGGATACTGAAACATTAACGATTTTAGAAGGGTTTTTAGAAGAATTTGCAGGGGTGGTAATTACAGTATCACATGACCGCTACTTCTTAGATAAAGTTTGCGATACACTGCTCGTATTCCAAGGAGAAGGGGTTATTGAAAGATATTATGGTAGCTATTCCGATTACTTGGAAAAATCGAAACTGGAGCTGCGCAAAGAAGAAGTAAAGGAAATCGTGAAACAAGCAGATAAGCAAGTAAAACCGGCAAAAAAACGGTTATCCTATATGGAAAAACGTGAATGGGATGAAATTGACGATAAAATTGCAGAAGCAGAAGGTAAAATTGCAAGTATTCAGGAAGAAATGCAAGCAACTGGTAGTGATTTTACGAAATTACAATCGCTGATGGCAGAAGAAGAAAAATGGAATCAAGAATTAGAACGGTTAATTGAGCGTTGGACGTATTTATCCGAAATGGCAGAATCGTAAAGTCATATGTTTTGCTATTTTTCCAAACGATTCGCTATGATAGAAATAAAATGTTTAAGGTGGAGAGAATGGCCATGAAAATTAGAGCGATTGAACCCACGCCAAGTCCAAATACAATGAAGATAATTTTAGATGTGGAACTACCAAGTGGGCAAAGAAATAATTATCGAAAAGATACAGTGGCGGATGCACCGAAGGAAATTCAACAAGTATTAGCAGTTGAAGGCATTAAAGGGGTGTTTCATGTTGCCGATTTTATCGCGGTAGAACGACATCCGAAGGTAGATTGGCAGGAAATATTGCCAAAAGTAAGAGCTGCGCTTGGTCAAGAGGAAAGCATGGCAGATGCTGTAGATAAAAAACGGCTCGATCACTACGGTGAAGTTAATGTCTTTATTCAAATGTTTAAAGGGATTCCGATGCAAGTTAAATTAACAGATGGAACGACAGAAAAGCGATATGGCCTCCCTCCGGTTTTTGTTGATGCTATTGCAAAAGCTCAATTACCAGAGGATAATGTCGTCTTGCAAAGAAAATGGGTGGAAAAAGGTGTACGATATGGAGATTTTGATCAAATAGGTCATGACATTGTGGAGGAGATAAGTGCATCATACCCACAGGAACGATTACATGATCTTGTAGAACTTGCAAAAAATCCAGAAAGTACAGAAATTCAAAAACGCTACCGAACGGTTACTTTAGATGATTTAAAGGATCCAGATTGGAAGAAGCGCTATGAAGTTTTGGAGCAAATGGCAGAACCGTCCGTAGCAGATTTATCCGTATTAGAAAAAGCATTAAGTGATGAAAAAGCATCCATTAGACGTCTTGCCGTTGTTTATTTAGGGATGATTAAGGATCCAATCGTTTTACCTTATATTTATCAAGGCTTAAAGGATAAAACGGTCACTGTTAGAAGGACGGCTGGTGATTGTTTAAGTGATCTTGGCTTTGTCGAGGCTATGGATGAAATGATTGCTGCCTTAAAAGATTCAAGTAAGCTTGTACGCTGGCGTGCGGCAATGTTTCTATATGAATTGGGTGATGAACGAGCACTTCCTGCATTAAAGACTGCTGAAAATGATCCAGAATTCGAGGTAGCGCTACAAATAAAAATGGCAATAGAAAGAATTGAAGGTGGAGAAGAGGCAAAGGGCTCTGTTTGGAGACAAATGACGGAAGCAAGAAATAATCGTTAGGAAGAACGAAAATTTCTATAGAAAATTGTTAATTGAGTTTTATAAAGAAAATCAATAATTTCTGTGCTTAGGAGGAAGATTAATTGAGCAATGCATACGAGGAATATATGAGACAGCTTGTTGTTCCAATGAGGGCAGAGCTAGTAGAAAATGGGTTTACTGAGCTGAGAACAGCTGAGGCAGTGGAAAAGTTTATGGAAACAGCGGATGGCACAACCTTCGTCGTTGTCAATTCTGTATGTGGCTGTGCAGGTGGACTAGCACGTCCAGCAGTTACCGAGGCACTGGCAACTACAGCAACTAGACCAGATCATTTAGTAACAGTGTTTGCTGGTCAAGATAAAGAAGCAACTGAAAAAATGCGGGAATATTTTAAAGGCTTGGCCCCATCCTCACCATCAATGGCAGTACTAAAAGGAAAGGAAGTTGTTCACTTTATTCCTAGAGAAGATATTGAGTACCATACGGTAGAGGAAGTAGTAGAAAATATTGTTACTGCATTTGGAAAATATTGTAATTAATCTGAAATTGAAGCTCAATTATCGCTGTCACAAAAGATAAAGGAATCCATCTTTTGTGGCATTTTTTTATTTTGGACAAGGATTACAGTAGAAAAAATATTTTCAAATCTTATGAAATCCTATAGAAACCCCTTACTTTCTTCGGAAAATATAGTATAATAGATAAAAGTACTAATAATCTATTATTTTGTACATAGGTAAAAGGAGTTCATTTTTATGAAAAAATGGCTTAAAAAATCATTTGTTGCACTCATTACATTAGTAACCTTTGGATTGGTGACACCGTATCAATCAATGGAAGCTGCTAGTGAGCATCTAGATAAGTCCGATAAAGATGATGTTATTGAATCTAAATCTGTAGAGCAAAGACAAGCTTTTGAATATGAACTTTTCGAGGAAACACGGGAATCGATACGAACAAATTTTTTAAATCAAGTATATGTAATGGGAGAATCCCAAGCTTGGAAAAAATTTGGTGAAAAAATCGGTCCTGTTATTGAGGATGAATTTCAAGATATTATTTTACCGAAAATAGAAACTGCAATAGAGGAAGTAACGAACCAATTTGATGATGAGGATTTACAATTTCTATCAATCTCACAAACTCCTGGAAAAGGAAAGAGTGAGAAAATCTTTCATATTTATAATGAAAAAACAGGAAAAGACATTATTCGCTTTCACGTGAGAAGAGACCTTCGTCCATTGGAAGGCTATTGGTTTAATTTTCACTACCATACGTATCACGATAATTTCCAAAGTCACCATGAATTAGGAGATATATATTGGGATAAAAATACTCCGCCACATTGGGCAAACTAAGGAAATTGTCACTGGAATTTCTATAAGAAAAGCACATACTTAATGATTATCCAGCATTTAAGTATGTGCTTTTTTTAGTCAATTTCTTGGAACAAACGGTATAGCAGAATTGGTAAAATACAATTGTAATATTTTTCTATTAGAAATTAATTCAACTATTTTATGATTACCCCATGTTATAATAAAATAGATTCCTATATAATTAGGAGAACTACCCTACAATTGATTTTTTGCATCCTAGAAGAAGGGAGTTTCTTCATGAGAAAGCAACTACTAATTCTCCTTTTATTTGCTATGCTTGTTTTTTGTCAACAATCGACCGCGGCATTCAAGTCTGTATTTTTAGAAAATATCAAAAATGCTTCTTCGTTAGCAACGATTCCATTACATTCAAGAGAATTATTAGAGTCCATCATTCTTTTACCTACCGCAGATTTTAATGAAATTGCTGCTGGGAAGATGATTCAACGAATTGATCAATTACCTGCTACATTATTGCAAAAAATTAAAGATAATAAAATTATTATTCTTTTATTTAATGGGAAATTAACCGATCAACCCACGACTAGGCATATGCAAGGACTAACTCCTAGAGGATATGCGCATACTACCACTACTTGGGATGATGTACCGGGATCAGGAGGCAGTGATATCGTATTAGTAAAAATAGGTGCGAGCGATAAAGGATCTGGACATGGATCAGTAAATCTAGAGCTTCATGAATTAGCACATTCTATTGATAAAATAGTGTTTAATAGAATTCGAGATGAAGAACAATTTTTATCCATATGGCGTGAGGAAGTAGACCCATTATTTGGAAGTCAGCCCTACTTTCAAACCTATCCAGAGGAATATTTTGCAGAATCGTTTGCAATGTTTTATGCTTATGAAAATACCCGAGAAATGTTAAAGGAAAAAGCGCCGAAAACCTATGCCTATATTGCAGGGTTAAAATAGATATATGAGGTGTATAGTGAAATGAAACAATATTTACAATTATGTGAGCATGTATTAAATAATGGAGTAGAAAAAGGGGATCGTACTGGAACAGGTACAATAAGCACCTTTGGTTACCAATTACGATTCAATTTACAAGAAGGATTTCCACTAATTACAACGAAAAAACTACATGTAAAATCCATCATTCACGAGCTCCTTTGGTTTTTAAAAGGAGACACGAATGTTAAATATTTACAAGAAAATGGCGTACGGATTTGGAATGAGTGGGCGGATGCAAATGGAGATTTAGGACCGATATATGGCTATCAATGGCGTTCCTGGACAGGTGCAGACGGTCAAACAATTGATCAAATAACAGATGTAATCAACCAAATCAAAACAAATCCAAATTCACGTAGACTAGTAGTTAGTGCATGGAATGTTGGCGATTTAGACAAGATGGCGTTAGCTCCTTGCCATACGTTATTCCAATTTTATGTTGCGGATGGGAAGCTTTCCTGTCAATTATACCAACGTTCAGCAGATGTGTTTTTAGGAGTACCGTTTAATATTGCATCCTATGCATTGTTAACATTGATGATCGCGCAAGTATGTGACCTCGAACCAGGTGATTTTGTGCATACATTTGGTGATGTTCATATTTATACAAACCATTTGGAACAAGTGAAATTGCAGTTAACGAGAGAACCTCGACCATTACCAGTAATGCGGTTAAACCCAGAGGTAAAAAATATTTTTGATTTTACGTATGGAGATTTTTCATTGGAGAATTATGACCCACACCCAGCAATAAAAGGAGTCGTTAGTATATGATTTCCTTTATATTTGCGATGGACGAAGAAAATGCTATCGGGAAAAACAATAATTTACCTTGGCATATTCCAGATGACTTACGCCGTTTCAAAAAAATTACGATGGGTCATCCTATTATAATGGGAAGAAAAACCTATGATTCCATTGGAAAACCACTACCTGGTCGAGAAAATATTATTATCACCAGAAACAAAACGTTTGTTGCGGAAGGCTGTATCGTTTTCTACGATATAAAGGAAATGATGGAGTATATAAATAAACAGAATGAAGAGTTTTTTGTTATTGGAGGAGCGGAAATTTTTCGTTTATTTCTTCCATTTGTAACGAAAATGTATGTAACGAAAATAAATCACCGTTTTGCTGGAGATGTTTTTTTCCCGGAAATGGATTGGAGTAGCTTCACGATTTCCAATCGAGAAAAAGGAAAAACCGATCCGAATGTTCCTTATGCATATGAATATATTTTATATGAAAAATAATAAAATATTGAAGAATTCGATGTTTTTTGGAGGAAATTTGCATGTGTGGTCGCTTTACATTAACCGCAGAACCATCTTATTTGATCGATGCGTTCCAATTACAATTTTTCCCGGATAATTATTTGTTAAACTATAACATTGCACCATCAGATGGAATATTAGCCGCAGTTCAATCTGTTAGCGGAAGAAAAGCAGGATTTATCCGGTGGGGGTTAGTGCCAAGCTGGGTAAAAAATCAAAAAGTATGGACGCCACTTATTAATGCACGCTCGGAAACATTAGAGAAAAAGGCTAGTTTTCGACATTTACTAGATAAGAAGCGTTGCATCATTTTTGCAGACAGTTTTTATGAGTGGAAGATGGTAAATGGGAAGAAAATTCCTTATAGAATAATGGCAAAAGATGACAAACCATTTGCCTTTGCAGGACTTTGGGATCGTAATAATTCTTCGCCTGCGGAGCTAGTCACCTGTACCATTTTGACGACAGTAGCAAATGGAGTAGTTCAGGACATTCATGAACGGATGCCAGTTATTTTAAATGGAGATGAAGCTATAGAAGCGTGGATAAATACAAAAAAATATCTTTTTGATGATATAAAAAATATTATGCAGCCATACCCGCAGGAAAAACAAAAACTATATGCCGTATCATCTATAGTAAATTCAATAAAGAATAATGATATTAATTGTATCGCCCCGTTAGTCAGTGAGTAGATCACTCACGTATTGTTATTGCAGATACTGAAATGTTAAGGATGTGCTAATATGTCAATAAAAATCGTTACGGATTCAACAGCAGATATAAACAAAGAAATGTGCGAACGCTATCAAATATCCGTTATTCCAATGCAAATCATTCTTGATGGAAAAACTTATATCGATAGAGTAGACATTACACCGAACGAATTTTTGGAAAAAATGAAAGCTGCGGATGAATTACCGAAAAGCTCTCAACCATCTATAGGTCATTTTATTGAGCTTTATGACCAATTGTCTGCGGATGGTAGTGAAATTATTTCCATCCATTTAGCAGGGGAATTAAGTGGTACTGTACGAACTGCTCATGCGGCTGCACTTCAATGTAATGGAAAAGTAACAGTTGTCGATTCTACTTTTATTTCGAAGGCGCTAACTTTCCAAGTAGTAGAGGCAGCAAAAATGGCACAAGAAGGAAAAACGGTAGAAGAAATCGTTAATCGATTGAACCATATTCGTTTACGTACAAAATTATATGTAGTAGTGAATACTTTTGAAAATCTTGTAAAAGGCGGTAGAATTGGAAAAGGAAAAGCGTTAATTGGTTCCTTATTAAAGATTAAACCGATTGCTTCATTGGAGGATGGTATTTACACCCCAATCGCAAATGTCAGGAGCTATAGCCAAGTCGTAAAAAATTTAGTTAAACATTTAAAAGAAGATACCGACGGCAAAGAAATTAAGGAAATTGGCATCGTTCATGCAGATGGTATGGAGCTTGCAACATTATTAAAAGAAAAAATACTAGAGGCCTTTGAGCATCTAGAAATTCTAATTGAGGATACAACGCCAATTATTAGTACCCATACTGGTCCTGGGGCAATTGGCTTTATGTACTACGCAGAATAATTGATTACCATAAACCAAACCAATCAAGTGGAGAGCCTTTCCGATGATTGGTTTTTCTTCCATTCCATGCTAGTAAACGTTTAGAAAAAGAAAAGTCATTTATATTTTGTTTATTCTAGTAATTTGATACAATATGCTTGGATGGGAGGGGAATCATTGTTACATATAAAAAAAATCTTTTTATTCGTTTTACTTTTATTTATAGTTAGTGGTTGTGGGAAACAATCGATTCAAAATGGAGTCGAATGGCCAATAGAGGATTTTAAATTTATAAATCAAAATGGTGAATCTGTTTCCAATGTGGATTTACAAGGAAAAGTGTGGATTGCCAATTTTATGTTTACTAACTGTACCACTGTTTGTGGTCCAATGTCAGCGAATATGGCAAGAATTCAACGATTAATTGCAGAGGAAAAATTAGAAAATGTAGAGTTAGTATCTCTATCAGTGGATCCTGAAGTAGATAGTCCAGAAATATTAAAAGAATATGCCACAAGATTCACAGAAGACTTTAGTAACTGGAACTTTTTAACAGGGTATGCCCAAAAATTTATCGAACAATTTGCATTCGATAATTTTCATGCACATGTTATAAAACCTGAAAATGATAATCAAGTCATTCATGGTACAGATTTTTATTTAGTAAATCAAGAAGGAACGATTGTTAAATATTATAGTGGTGTAAGTGACGTACCATATGAAGAAATTATGAATGATATTAACCTATTATTAGAAAAATAAATGAGAAGGAACATTTCCTTTAAATACCAGTACAGCCTTTTATTTTTAGAGGCTGTATTTCTGTTTTAAGATGGATGAACATGATATAATAAAAGATAGAAAATTAACTAAAGCAGGTGAACATATGAAAAAAATCACCTTCATCTTCCTAATTATTTTCCTAATCCTATTTGCAAGTATACCCTTGTTTTCTTCACCCTCCAATGTAACCATTCAAGCAGAACGGAAGAGTACATCTTTAGTAAAGCAAAGCCTTCCGGCCGATTTCATTCCAAAAACATTGAAAATAGCAGCTCTTGGGGATTCGCTTACTGAAGGAGTAGGCGATAGTACGCATGAGGGTGGTTATTTAAAATATTTAAAAGATGAGTTAATGGGATTAAAAGGGGTAAAAGAGGTTGTTGTTGAAAATCATGGGGTAAAAGGAAATAGAACAGATCAATTACTTGCTCGCATGGAAAAACCAGACGTTAAGCAAGATACGGAGGCAGCAGATATTGTTTTATTAACCATCGGTGGAAATGATATAATGAAGGTCGTCCGTGATAACTTTGCAAACTTGCATATTGATAAGTTCAACGAGGAACAAAAGCAATATGAAGAAAACTTACATGCGATTATTTCGAAGGTAAAAGAGGATAATCCGGATGCAGTAATCTTACTAATTGGATTGTATAATCCATTTTCACAAATGCTGTCAGGGATTAAGGAATTTGATCAAATACTTAATAACTGGAATAATGCTGGGAAAGAAATCGTTACTTCCTATGAAAATGGGTATTTTGTGGAGATTGAGGATATTTTTTCCAATGGTAATGATACAGAAGTGCTATATGAGGATTTATTCCACCCGAACGATAAGGGCTATGAAATGATTGCAGATAGAGTTTTTTCAACATTAACGGTAGATATCGAACCAGTTTTAAATGAATGGTTTGTGATAAAGGAAGAAGCGAATGAAGAAAATTAGATGGTCATGGAAATTAGCATTTTTTTGCTTAGTTGGAATTAATATTTTGGTGTTTGTACTGTTATTTATATTAATGGTGTTACCTACTAGTGATGGAATAATACCGAATAAACAAGAGCTTACTACTGAAAATGTATCGTTAAATATCCAATCTTCAAAGGCGGATTTAAATCGGTTAATTAACTATTATATTGAAAAAGAAGAAACCGATAGTGATAATGGCGGATCAATTGATTATCAAGTCCAATTAACAGACGAAGTGGAACTATATGTTACAATTCCAGTATTTAGTGAATCGATTGAAACAAAATTAACGTTTCTACCAAAAGCATTAAAAAATGGAGATTTATTATTGACACAAGAATCTGTTAGTATTGGACAGTTACATTTACCTGTCACATATATCATGAATTTCTTGAAAAAAACATATCATTTTCCAGAATGGGTAGAAATTTTCCCAAATGAGAAAACTATTTATATTCATTTAACAGATCTTGAAATACAAAATAATATGGAAATAAGAGCAAATGAATTTGATTTAGAAAAGGATAATATCTCATTTTCCCTTATTGTAAATCCTAAATAGAAAGAAACCAACGAACAGCGTATGCTCGTTGGTTTCTTTTTTTACGTCATTTTTTATGGAGGCAAGATTTCTTGAAGGAAGAAAAGCATTATGATATTCATGCTGGAAACGATGGTCCAATAATATCAGTCTATTAAACTATAATTTTACATTAAAATACGTAATCCTTTTGGATAGAAATTTTTAACAATCGCATCGACTTCTTTTCCCCAACCAAGTGGAAAGTCATCTATAGTTACAAGAACCCAGCCTTTATACTTTTCTGTCCCTTTTAAAGTTTCCCCTTTTAAATAGCGGAGCCAATATTGCTTATCTGTAGTTAACTGGAGAAATTGTTTTACTTCGTTTAAATGTAGTGAAAGTGCAAAAGCATGGTTTGGTTCAAACCGGTTTTTTTTCATTTCTCCAAGATGGAGCCCAGCACGTAAAATTTTTAGTCCTTTTAAATCAGGACAATGGTCAGGAAGAGAATGTAAAACATTTCCAAATAATGCTAAATTTGAAAAGAGAGGATTTTGTAAAATGGTTTGTTGAAATGCGATAAACTCCTTCAATTCATTTTGACGAATGTTTATTATCATTTCCTTTGTTTTGGTCTTTTTCGGCTCTAAAGAACTACGTTTTCTTAATTTTGCCGCAAAATGTCCTTCACCCTTCATTTTATGTGGCCATAGGCGAGCACATTTTTTTATATCGGTTATGTTTGATTTTGTCCATTCCGGTATTGCATCTTCAATTCCAGCAGATTTTTCAATTGGCAATAATTCCATGTCTGGATATTCGGTTAAAAACCACTCTACTATTTGTTCATTTTCTTCTGGGGAAAAGGTACAAGTAGAATATACGAGAATTCCGTTTTCTTTTAACATAGAATAGGCTTCCTGCAATACTTCTTTTTGCAATCGTTGACATGTAAGAACATGATCTTCATTCCAATATTTAGTTGCTTCTGGATCCTTGCGAAACATGCCTTCTCCAGAGCAAGGAGCATCTACCAATATTTTATCGAAATAGTGATTAAAATGTTGCGCTAATCGTTGTGGTGTTTCATTTGTAACAATTGCATTTGAAATGCCAAATCGCTCGATATTTTCCGATAGGACTTTTGCTCGTTTTGGATGGATTTCATTAGAGATAAGGATTCCTTTATTCTCCATTGCTGCCCCAATTTGCGTCGATTTTCCACCAGGGGCAGCACATAAATCTAGAATTTTTTCACCAGGCTTTGCATCAAGTAAGCTTGCGACAAACATAGCACTCGGCTCTTGAATATAGTAAACACCAGCAGCATGATAGGGATGCTTACCAGGTTCCGTATTTGTATAATTGTAGTAGTAACCGTTAGCAACAAACGGAATTTTTTCTAATGGAAATGGGCTGATATTCTCCCATTGTTCGGTTTTAATTTTAAGGGGGTTGATCCGTAAACCTGCTACTCTGGCTTCGGAGAAGGCATCAAAAAATGCGTCTGCTTCTTCTGCTAATAAATGTTTCATTTTCTCAATGAACTCTAATGGAAGCTGTGTCATTAAAAAAATATGCTCCTTTCATTCTATGTCTAAGATGGATATCTAAAAAGTATTTTAACAAAATAATAGTAATTAGCCTATGAGAAATATTAGGATAGGGCTTTTGTTGCGTAATATTTTACTATATATAGGAATTTCGGGTACAATCTTAACAAGTGAAAAATTATTTTAGGGAGTGATAGGATTTGACAGAAAATAAACAAGAAATAGCAACGTTTGCTGGTGGTTGTTTTTGGTGTATGGTCAAGCCATTTGATCAATTCCCTGGCATATTAAAGGTAATATCTGGATACACTGGTGGTCATAAAGAAAATCCTACATATGAAGAAGTTTGTACTGAAACAACCGGGCATCGGGAAGCTGTCCAAATAACGTTTGATCCTAGGATAATTTCCTATGAGCAATTGTTGGATATTTTTTGGCAACAAATAGATCCGACAGATGCAGGTGGTCAATTTTATGATCGTGGTACATCCTATCAAACCGCCATTTTTTATCATAGCCCGGAACAAAAGGAAAAGGCAGAACGTTCGAAACAAGCGTTAGAAGCGAGTAAAAAATTCAAGAAACCGATTGTTACGCCAATAATACCCGCTGCTACATTTTATGAAGCAGAAGATTATCATCAAAAATATTACCAAAAAAATCCTGTCCGCTATGAAGCTTATCACCAAGGGTCAGGACGTGCGAATTTCATTAAAACACATTGGGGGAAAAATCATGAGTAATAAAGAAGAAGTGGTAAAAAAATTAACACCAATGCAATATGAGGTAACCCAAAATAATGGGACAGAGCCTCCATTCCGAAATGAATTTTGGGATCTTTTTGAAGAGGGTATTTATGTAGATATTGTATCAGGAAAACCATTATTCAGCTCTCGCGATAAATATGATGCAGGCTGTGGTTGGCCAAGCTTCACAAAAACAATTGATGAGGCAGAGATCATTGAAAAAACAGATACAAGTCATCATATGGTTCGTACAGAGGTAAGAAGTAAATCAGCAGATTCTCATTTAGGCCACGTCTTCCCAGACGGGCCAGGTCCAAATGGACTGCGTTATTGCATCAACTCTGCTGCCCTACGTTTCATACCGAAACAAGACTTAGAAAAATCAGGATATGGCGCGTATAAAAAATTATTTGATTAAAAAAAATGTATAGTTTAACTGTTCAAGAAAGAATGCCAATGTTTTAAGTGGCATTCTTTTTTTTCCGCGGTTAATCCTATTTATAGAAAGATAAAGAATATCATTGCCACTGGGCAAACGCACAAACGAGGCAATTACCTATCCCATATAGTAGTAATATATCTTGGCTAAAAAGATGAAAGGGTGATTAATATGTTTCCAAGTGGATGCAGTAGTTGTTCCTATCCAGTTTACGGATACGGTTATCCAGTAGCAAGAGGTGGAATCTCCTTTGCATTAATCGTTGTGCTATTTATTTTACTAATCATCATTGGCGCAAGCTGTTTTGGAGCATAATCTAAAACCGTTAACCATTATTAAAGAATTCAATAAAAAGGGACCTAAATGGTCTCTTTTTATTGTAGAAAAATATTTACTAAGAGATAAGGACATAACGAAAAAACATTATTTTTTTTGATTGAAAAATGCAGTTTTTATGATGAGAATAATATTGATTTCCGTTTTCTGGGACACTTTCCCCAGATCCGTCTCGAGTCTCCTCGTTACTGCATGCTTGGCGGGGTCTCGAGTCACGGGCTATTCCCGGAGGAGTGGTCCCTTCACTCTAATCAATTTTCATAAGTATCCAATTCTTTTTTTTGTATAAGAAATTTTTTAAAAAAATCACTTATGAACTAGCCTCAATTTATTTAATGCCTTCCTACGTTATGAATTCTTTATTTCATAATGAAAGGAAAATTTCTTTTCAAGATATTTCAACTAAAATAGGCATTCGATTATTTTATTTTACATACAATATACCAGAATAACGGTAAGTATATTCCATCAATAGTTGGTCGTTTTATGATTTCTGCCAACGTTTCGTTTTTCATTGTTGCCTTACTTTTAAAGGAGGCGTAAATGGCCATGAATAAATCCTATGTAATCAAACCGATAGTAGATGAAGAGCTTCCTATGATTTCTCATGGAAGTGGTATTTATCTTTATGATGTCACTGGCAAAGAGTATATAGATGGCTGTTCAGGCGCAGTGACAGCTAATATCGGTCATGGAATTCAAGAAGTCTTGAACAAAATTAATGAACAAGGGAAAAGAGTCTCATTTGTTTATCGTTCCCAATTTACCAATGAAGCTGCTGAGCAATTAGCAAAAAAACTTATCGATTCGATTGGCAGTGAATTTGACGGAGTATTTTTTGTTAACAGTGGATCAGAGGCTACTGAGACCGCATTAAAAATCGCCATACAATATTGGCAAGAAAAGGGAAACTTTAAGAAAACGAGAGTTATTTCTCGTTGGTTAAGCTATCATGGGATTACGAATGGAGCATTATCCATGTCTGGTCATCCACTAAGGAGAGATCGCTTTACCGAGCTTCTCCAAGATTATCCTACATTGAACCCACCTTATTGCTATCGTTGTCCTTTCCAGCTAAACTATCCAGAATGTCAATTACAATGTGCAAACGAATTAGAATTAATGATTGAAAGAATTGGTGCCGATCATATTGCAGCATTTATTGCAGAACCAATAATTGGTGCTGCTGGTGGTGCAGTTACTCCACCGAAGGATTACTATGGCAAAATTGCCGAGATCTGCAAAAAATACGATATTTTATTTATAGCCGATGAAGTAATGACAGGGTGTGGACGTACTGGGAAAATGCTAGGAATAGAGCATTGGGGAGTTGTTCCTGATATTGTAGCATTAGGAAAGGGATTGAGTGCAGGATATAGTCCATTGGCAGCAACGATTGTTCACAAACGGATATTGGAACCAATTAGAAGTGGCTCCAAATCTATTATGAGTGGTCATACATTAAGTGCGAACCCAGCATCCACTGCTGCGGGTTTAGCTGTCTTGGAATTTTTAGAGAGTAATAAAGTAATAGAAGCTGTTGGGGATAAAGGGGAATATTTAATCAATCAGTTAAAGAGTTTTCAAGGAAAATATCACACTATAGGAGATGTTCGCGGCCTCGGATTATTGATCGGACTGGAAATTGTTTTGAATCGCATAACGAAACAGCCGTTTCCACGAAGTCAACAAGCAACATTCGAGTTGATCCGGATAGCGAAGGAAAAGGGCTTGCTCCTATACCCATCACAGGCTGGAAATGATGGCATACATGGCGATGCCGTCATTGTAGCCCCACCATTGACCATTACAAAGGAAGAAATCGATGAATTAATCCTACGTCTGGAACAAACGATGGACGAATTTGAAGCACAAATGCTTGATGAAAGAGGAAGAGAATGATGGAAAATCCATTTGGAAAAATCACGACATATAAAGAGCTAGCCAAATATTTTCATCATAATATGTCACTAATGTATGGTGGTTTCGGCGGAATTGGAACCCCACCAAGTGTCATTGAATTTATTCTTGAATTAGGTATTAAGGATTTGTATTTAATTGGGAATGATACCGGATTTCCGAATATCGGAATAGGAAAATTAATAAGTCATGAACGGGCAAAAAAAATCACCGTATCTCATATTGGCTCCAATCCAATCGCAGGAAAGCTGATGAATGAAGGAAAGCTAGAAATTGAATTTTCTCCACAAGGAACATTAGTGGAACGGATTCGTGCAGGCGGTGTAGGGTTGGGAGGAATTGTTACTGATATTGGTATCGAAAATGAACAAACGAAACAAGGAAAACAAATGGTTACAATCAACGGTAAGAAATATTTGGTAGAGCAATCGTTAACAGCGGAAGTATCAATCGTATATGCGAAGCAATCCGATCCTTATGGAAATTTAACGTATGATAAAAGTGCTAGAAATACGAATCCACTCGTTGCAATGGCAGGAGACATTACGATTGCTGAAGTGGACGAAATTGTTCCACTCGGTAGCATTCATCCCGAGGATGTCATTACTCCCGGTGTCTTTATTGATTATATTGTTCCAACACAAGGGGTGAATTGGAAATGGGTATGGCAATAGAGGATCGCAATCGAATTGCAAAAAGAGCAGCGGCAGAAATAGAAGATGGGATGGTTGTCAATCTAGGTATTGGCATTCCATCATTAGTACTTAACCATTTACAAAATAAGAATAACATTATGTTTCACTCAGAAAACGGCATTATTGGCATGGGCCCAAGCCCAAAAAAAGGAGAGGAAGATGAAAATTTATGTAATGCAGCAGGGTATCCTGTGACGATAAGAAAAGGTGCTAGTTATTTTGATAGTACTATTGCCTTTGCGATTGCAAGAAGAGAAAAATTAGATGTTACCATTCTCGGAGCACTTGAGGTGAGTGAAACGGGGGATATCGCAAACTGGATTGTTCCAGGCAACCGTGTTCCTGGAATGGGGGGAGCAATGGAGCTTGCAAAAAAAGCAAAAAAAGTAATTGTAGTGATGAGTCATTTTGACAAATATGGCAATTCAAAAATAGTTCCTAGCTGTTCCTTGCCTTTAACTGCAAGCAGCTGTGTCGACTTGATTATTACGAATGTAGGAGTATTTCATGTAACGAAAAATGGTTTAATATTAACGGATATATTTTTACCATATACAGTGAATGAAGCTAAAAAACAAACAACTGCAAAATTTTCAGTATCTCCTACATTAGCGATTATTGAGTAATTTGCTAGGCATAGGAGAATGGAAATGTTTTTCCTCTTCCCAAAGAAAAGGAGGGATTATTTATTGAATGAACCATTGGCTCGTGTTAATCAGTGGATGGATGATAATCAACCGAAGCTTATTCGTTTTTTGCAACAATTAGTACAGGAGGATAGCACAAGAGGAAATGAATATAAAGGGCAAGCAGTCATCATCGAAAAATGTCGTGAGCTTGGTCTAGCATTAGACATTTGGGAAATTGGGAAGGAAACGACAGAGCATCCTTATTTTTATTCTGATCGTACAGAATTTATTGGTAATCCTAATGTAGTTGCAACGTTACGGGGGAGTGGTGGTGGTAAATCATTGATTTTAAATGGCCATATTGATGTTGTACCAATCGGAAATCGTGCGGATTGGAAAATCGACCCGTTTAGTGGAGAAGTAAAAGAAGGCAAGTTATATGGTAGAGGTTCGACTGATATGAAGGGTGGAACTGCAGCATTAATATATGCTATGGAAGCGATAAAAGCTTGTAACATTATATTAAAAGGTGATTTGATATTCGAAAGTGTCATAGAGGAAGAAAGTGGTAGTGCAGGATCGTTAGCAACTGTGTTGCGCGGATATAATGCAGATGGTGCTATTATTCCAGAGCCTACCAATCTAAAAATTTTTCCAAAGCAACAAGGCTCACTATGGTTTCGGATACATGTATTTGGAAAGTCAGCCCACGGTGGCACGAGATATGAAGGGGTAAATGCAATAGAGAAGGCAATCCAGGTGATTCAGGCAATTGAACAATTAGAAAAAAGAAGAAATGCGTCCATTCATGATCCGTTATATAAAAATATTCCTATTCCAGTCCCTATTAATATAGGAAAAATTGCAAGTGGGAGCTGGCCATCATCTGTTCCAGATCTTGTCGTATTGGAAGGGCGTATGGGGGTTAAGCCAGAAGAAATGGTAGAGGATGCAATGGTAGATATGGATCAAACACTCCAGCTATTAATTAAAGAGGATCCTTGGTTTAATCAAAAGCCACCTACTTTGGAATGGTTTGGTGCAAGATGGCTGCCAAGTACAATTGAAAAGGACCATCAGCTAGTTACTATATTACAAGATTCCTATAAAAATATTACCGGTACAGATGCCGTCATAGAAGCCTCTCCATGGGGGACAGATGGGGGGATGCTTTATCATGCAGGGAAAATTCCAGTTGTTATTTTTGGACCAGGAACTACTGCGCTAGCACATGATAGCAACGAATATATCGAATTAGAGAAAGTCTTTATCGCAGCAAAGACAATTGTTCAAGCGGTGTTACAATGGTGCGAAATTGATGAATTATCATGAGGTGATAGGATGCCATATATTCAAATAAAAACGGATATTCCCGGTCCGAAGGCGAAGAAATTGCTAGAACGTAAAGCTAAGGCAGTGCCGAATGGTCCATTTCATACAATTCCATCCTTTGCACAAAAAGGAAATGGGGCATTATTAGAGGATGTTGATGGCAATGTTTTTATTGATTTTGCAGGTGCTATTGGCACATTAAATGTCGGTCATACTCCAGTAAAAGTAGTAGAAGCGGTAAAAAGCCAACTAACCCAATATATTCATCCTTCCTTTCATGTCATGATGTATGAGCCATATATTCGGCTAGCAGAAAAACTTAATTCCATCACACCAGGGGATTATCCAAAGAAAACAGTTTTTTTAAATAGTGGAGCGGAAGCGGTGGAAAATGCAATAAAAATAGCAAGAAAATATACAGGAAAAAAGGGAATTATTTCCTTCGAACGGGCATTTCACGGTAGAACCTTTATGGCAATGTCACTAACAAGCAAAGTGAAGCCATATAAAAACGGATTTGGACCATTTTTGACCGATACGTATAAATTGCCATATCCATATTATTTTCATGATACACATATGGATAAAGATGAGCTTGATGCCCATTTGCTCCAACAATTTGAAGCGTTTTTTATTCGAGAAGCCGCTGCAGAAGATATTGCAGCAGTGATTATGGAACCAATTCAAGGAGAAGGTGGGTTTGTTATCCCCTCTAAGCAGTTTGTTCAAGGTGTTCAAAAGATATGTGAGAAATATGGGATTCTTTTTATCGCTGATGAAATTCAAACAGGCTTTGGTCGGACGGGATTCCTATTTGCATCCGAATATTTTGGAATCGAACCAGATATGATTACGATGTCTAAATCACTAGCTGCAGGAATTCCGATTAGTGCTGTAACAGGGAAAAGTGAAATCATGGATGCTTGTGCTCCAGGTGAAATTGGTGGTACTTATGGGGGGAGTCCGTTAGGCTGTGTAGCAGCATTAGCAGTTTTAGAAACGATCGAAACGGAGGATTTGTTAACACGGGCGAATGCAATAGGAGAATTTTTTCAAAAGACATTTTCTCCATTAGTATCAATGATTGCAGAGCTTGGGGAAGTACGAAATATAGGGGCAATGTGTGCACTCGAGTTTGTTACCGATAAAGGATCGAAAACGCCAAATGCCAAATTTGTAAAACAAGTATTAGAACGAGCACATAAGCGTGGTCTGATTCTGATGAATGCAGGACTCTATAGTAATGTCATTAGAATTCTTTGTCCACTAGTAATTTCCAATGAGCAATTAGAAGAAGGATTTAGCGTATTAAAGAAATGTATAGAAGAGGTAAGTGCAGGAATTGATGAAGCTGGTGTTTGATTCAATATAGGAAGGAGTTACTTGTCCGTGAATATGGCGTATAAGCAAGAAAAAAATCATCAATTCGAAGTAGCTTATTTAGTTGATAGCGATAATAAACGAATTCGAGTGGACGAGGTAACGGGGGAAATAACGAAAGCCTTATCTTTATTGGAGGATGAGGCTAGGAAATTAAATATAGAAAAATTGATTGTTTATACAGAACAGGATGCATTTTTCACGCTTTTGCAATTAGGTTACCAATTAGAAGCTGTAATCGATTATTTCTTTCATGGCGAAACAGCATATGTATTCACGAAATATTATTCACAAAGTCGAATAACGAGTGATTTTTGGATTAAGGAAGACGACATTCTTCAGTCGGTTTATACGAAACAACCGGAAATAATGAAAGCGTTACCAGAAAATTATCATTTACGCACAGCAAGTCTTACAGATACAGAAGCTTTAGCAGCGCTATATCAAAGGATATTTACTGTTTATCCGACACCGATGCATGATCCCAACTACATTGCCAAGCAAATGAATAAGGATACAATATTTTCTGTCCTAACATATAACGGAAAAATTATCAGTGCCGCGTCTGCTGAAATAAATAGAAAAATGAACAATGCAGAACTAACAGATTGTGCAACCTTACCCGAGTTTCGAAAATCTGGTTTCATTAAAATCTTGTTGCGTGATCTTGAAAATAAATTAGTGCAGCAAGGAATTATATGTGCATACTCCATTGCACGGTCGCTTTCCTTTGGGATGAACGCTGCGTTTTTTCAACTCGGATATGCATACAGAGGCAGATTAACGAAGAACTGTTTGATCTTTGATAAATGGGAAGACATGAATGTATGGATAAAAAAACTAACAGATGGGGGGAAGTAATTTGTTCTTGTAAATATCCGTAATTTTTTTAATTTTAATTTCCAATTGAAGCAACAAAGCATATTAAATAAGTAAATGAATGGGGGGAAGGTTATGAAATTCGATTTATATAAGCCAAATCGACATTGGAAAGATATTGAACTTTGGAAAGATATCCCAGAAGAAAAATGGAATGACTGGCTTTGGCAATTAACCAATACCATCCGGACAGTAGATGATTTGAAAAAAGTGATAAATTTAACACCCGATGAAGAAGAAGGGGTTCGTATATCAGCTAAAACGATTCCTTTAAATATTACACCATACTATGCATGGTTAATGCATGAGGATGATCCTAGATGTCCGATCCGGATGCAGTCAGTACCAATATCACAAGAGTTACACAAAACACCATATGATTTAGAGGATCCTCTCCATGAAGATGAGGACTCCCCTGTACCAGGATTAACCCACCGTTATCCGGATCGGGTGTTATTTTTAGTGACGAATCAATGCTCCATGTATTGCCGATATTGTACGCGTAGACGATTTTCTGGACAAATCGGAATGGGAGTGCCGAAGAAACAACTAGATAAGGCAATTGACTATATCCGAAATACACCAGAAGTACGTGACGTACTATTATCAGGTGGAGATGCACTGCTTATCAATGACCAAATTTTAGAATATATATTAAAAAATTTACGGGAAATTCCTCATGTAGAAATTATCCGTCTGGGAACAAGAGCCCCAGTTGTATTTCCACAACGCATTACGGAAAATTTATGCAACATATTAAAGAAATACCATCCAATTTGGTTAAATACACATTTTAATACATCCATTGAAATTACCGAAGAAGCGAAAAAGGCATGTGAAATGCTAGCAGATGCTGGTGTACCAGTTGGTAATCAATCGGTTATATTAGC
This sequence comes from Perspicuibacillus lycopersici, assembly GCF_025660475.1. Lineage (GTDB taxonomy): Bacteria > Bacillota > Bacilli > Bacillales > Caldibacillaceae > Perspicuibacillus > Perspicuibacillus lycopersici. Next base: position 125,166 of record NZ_JAOUSF010000003.1, on the reverse strand, counting down.
AGGGATTAATGACAGTGTCCCGATTATGAAAAAATTAATGCATGACCTCGTAAAAATTCGTGTCCGACCATATTATATATACCAATGTGACTTATCGGAAGGGATTGGGCATTTCCGTGCCCCAGTATCCAAGGGATTAGAAATTATTGAAGGTCTTCGTGGCCATACGAGCGGTTATGCGGTTCCAACATTCGTTGTGGATGCTCCTGGCGGTGGCGGGAAAATTGCACTGCAACCAAATTATTTAATTTCCCAAAGCGCAAATAAAGTAGTTTTAAGAAACTTTGAAGGGGTGATTACAACTTATCCTGAGCCTGAAAATTATGTACCTGGTCGTGCCGATGATTATTTTAAGGAAGTATATCCGGAAATGGAGTCAAAACGATCAAATGCTGGAATTGCGGGATTAATGAATGAATCAAAATTTAACATCGTACCAGAAGGATTAGAAAGAATCGAAAAGCGAAAGACGTATCAAACCAATCCCGAGCACAGCACATTAAAGGATTTTCGGGAAAAACGCGATCAATTAAAGGAAAAAAAATATTTGGCAGACCAACGAAAATATTTTGCAAAGAAAGATGGAGGCGATCATGAGTAAGATATGTGAATGGTGTGGAGGGAATCGAATTGTCGACTCAGAGCAAACTGTCTATTGGGAATTGCCGGATGGCACACGTGCGGTAGAAATTGAAAATACACCAAGTATTCGTTGCTTAGATTGCACTATGGAATATCAAGAGGAAGCATTAATTAAAGAAATAGAGGATCAATTATTTTTAATTAATACGAAATTATTACCAAAAAGCATTACCCATGCTGAATTAATGCAACAGCCCCGGATTTTGAAAAGGAATTATTTTGATTTTTCCGATCTATAATCGGAAAGAAATGAGCACATTTATGAAATTCAAAGCTTCTAGTCCTATGTATCATCGAAATTTATGATATAGTAGAAAAAACAAATTGGATATTAATGTATTAGATACAAAACAGATATATAGGATGGATTAATATGGCAAAAACATTTTATCATTTTTTAATGACGTATCGAAATCCGCAAGGGAAAGATGACATTTCACACTTTGCGAATCATGCTTATCATGATCACAGTTTTCCTACGCGCTCAAGCGACTATGATGAAGTTAGTCGTTATTTAGAGCTTAATGGTGACTATTTGTCTTCCATGACAGTATTTGATAACGCTTGGGAGCTATATGTTCAAATCGAAAAACCTTTTTCTTAACAAAAGCATTGTATGAAGGACAGAAGAATTTTCTCATGGGATGGATGGAGCCTCTTGATACCAGCATTTTAGCAAATGCTGGTTTTCTCATTTCTGCTTGTGCATGCATATAATAGATAAACCGCATGAAAGCGAGGGGATAGGAGGCATGAGCAAACACGGTCAACCAAAATTTAATATCGGCGATCGGGTTGTCACTAAAGAAGGAACGGTAACAGACGTTGTAAAAATATACAACCTGGATGGTGAATGGTTCTATTCTTTAGAAAATCATGACGATTTATATAGAGAAAAAAATCTCCTGTACATGCAAGATTACGATAAAGGTGTACAAAAACGCGAAAATATTCACATTGAATATAAATTTCACTTTGGAGATATTGTACGAGTGAGAGGGTATGGTCAAGAATTATTTATCATCATCGGTTTTCGAGCGGAAATTTGGCGTTACAAAGACTCTGCGTGGGAGGACATTATTTATGAGCTTTCCCGTGTCGGAGATGGTCAATGGCTAGAAGCTGCTGAGGAAGAATTAACGTATATTACAAATGAAACAAATGCTAGAAAATTATTAAATGCGAAAAAAGCACAAGGCTCAAAAGGGCAATTGCTCATTTCCCCACCGAAAACACAAAGTCGGAAAAAGGAAATGACTGATGTCGATGAATTGTTAGATATGTACAATGATTATCAGTATTTGTTTCGAAACTTTGGTGAATTAGCTTACCGCAGAAAGATGAATGAGATATTAAAAAAGCTTGAAGCATTATCACAAAATCCATTTAAGAAGGAAAGTTAATTACTATGCTTGAAACTTTTCCCTTAAGTAACCGTAAATTTCCTATAAAGAATTCTATATTAGACTTGGGGGATTAATTGAATGTCGTTTATTAACAAAGTATTTGCCAGTGTAGGTATTGGAGGAGCAGAAATTGATGTAATACTGGATAATAATATTTTCACGGTTGGTGAAGAAATTAACGGCCGGATAGAAGTCAAGGGAGGCAGTATTGAACAAAAAATCGAATCATTGTATTTAACACTTAAAACAAATTTTTTACGTAAAATAGATGAAAAAATGGTAAAAGATATTGCTACTATTGGTCGTTTCCAGCTTTCCGAATGCTTCACAATTAAACCAAATGAAAAAATAGAAAGACCGTTTTCATTTACACTTTCAGTTGATACTCCATTAACTTATGGAAAAACGAAAATTTGGATAGAAAGTGGAGCAGATATTAAAAATGCTATAGATCCAACAGATAAGGATTATATAAAAGTAGTTCCTAATGAATTAATGGCAGCTGTCATTAATTCTGTTGCAAATCTAGGCTTTTCGCTTCGGAATGCAGATTGTGAGCTTGTGCCTAACGCTATCCGTAACAGATTACCGATTATCCAGGAATTCGAATTTGTTCCGTATGAAGGAATATTCCGAGGACGATTAGAAGAATTAGAAATAGTATTTGTAAATCAGTCTAATCATCGTTTAAATTTATTTATGGAAATGGATAGAAAAGAACGAGGTCTAGTGGGATTTTTTTCAGAAGCCTTTGAAATGGATGAAAAGAAAATTCAACTAAGTTTAACAAATGCAGACATCCCTTATATGGAAGAAAAGATAATAGGTGCAATAAAAGCATATATATAAACGAATAAAATAGGAGCAATGCCATACTAAATTGGCATTGCTTTTCTATTAATAACACGGAAATTTTTCCATTACCGTTTTCTACCAGTTGCAGAATTTTCCTTCGCATGTGCTTCATGTTCCGCAATTATTTGTTCTTCTGGAATGTGATTATTTTTCTTTCTCTGACTAATACGATTGCGATGTTTTTTTCCCAAGGATATCCCTCCCATCCTATAGAAATCTTTATTAGTGTGTATTAAACAGTAGAAAATATCCAAAATTAGCAGGGGAACATTTTTACTTTTTCTCAAATATGGTATATTAATTGGTGGACATACAATGTTTAAATCAAGGAGGAAATTACGTGAGTATACATATTGGTGCAAAAGAAAATGAAATTGCTGAAACAGTCCTTCTACCTGGAGATCCTTTACGGGCAAAATACATTGCGGAGAACTTTTTAGAAAATGCGGTTTGCTACAATGAAGTTCGTAATATGTTTGGCTACACAGGAACATATAAAGGAAAAAGAATTTCTGTACAAGGAACAGGAATGGGTGTACCGTCCATTTCTATCTATATTACCGAATTAATGCAAAACTATAATGTGCAAAATTTAATTCGTGTTGGTACTTGTGGAGCTATCCAAAAAGATGTAAAAGTTCGTGACGTTATCGTTGCGATGAGTGCATCCCATGACTCCCAAATCAATCGTAAAATATTCGGTGGTGCAATGGATTATGCACCGACTGCTAATTTCGATCTTTTAAGAAAAGCATATGACGCGGGTGTGGAAAAAGGATTAAACTTAAAAGTTGGTAATGTGTTCAGTGCAGATTTATTTTATGATGATTATGCAGAGCATGAAAAATGGGCGCAATACGGTATTTTAGCGGTAGAAATGGAAGCTGCTGCATTGTATACAATGGCTGCAAAATATGGCCGTAATGCACTAGCTATTTTAACGGTAAGTGACCACATTTTAACAGGAGAAGCTACTTCTGCTGAAGAAAGACAAACGACTTTCAATGATATGATTGAAGTTGCTTTGGATAGTGCGATTAAATAACCTTGTGGCATTTAAAGTTTTAGTGAATGATATAAACGTGCGAGTGACAATAAATGTCACTCGCTTTTTCATCACTTTAAGCAACTATAATTACAATGCCTTTAATCCATTTTTAATTATAGAAAAAAATATTATTAGTTAAATATGATGGATGGGAAATTTCAAGCTTCGATACTTCGAGTACACCTCCTGTTTATTCTATGGAAAAATACTCTTTTGTTTACGATTATATTTCAATTGTTTTACAAAATAAGGGAGAAGCATTGGCATTACTAACTTTCACTCTATCACCTCATAAAGGGGAAAAATAATAACTGTTCATCATTTAAAACGAGTGATAAAATGGAACATGTTAAAAGTCAAAAAAGATAGGTGAATATAATGAAACTTCAGAGAATTATCATACCATTCATGATTGCTCCCTTATTATTTGGATGTGCAAATAATCAAAAGAATAATGAGAAAACAGATAGTGTAGAAACAGAGAAAGAAAATGTAGCCGATAATACGAGCCAAAATGAAACGTCTAACAACGATTCAAGTGAGCAACAAGAAAATACGTCTTCAGAAGATCAAGGGATTACATTAGAAAAGAAATACTTTAATGAAGTTGAGGAAGTGAATGGACAAGCTGTTATTAAAAATGTAGAAAATCTTTTAGTATTGGTTAATAAAGAAATTATGCTGCCATCTGACTATATTCCTTCTGATTTAGTTAGACCAAATGTAGCATTTTCGTTTGGTGATCAAGATATTGAAAAAAGCTATATGAAACAAGTTGCTGCAGATGCTTTAGAAGCAATGTTTGCACAGGCAAAAGCAGAAGGTGTTAATTTGTTTGCTGTTTCTGGATACCGCTCTTATGCTAGACAAGATCAGGTTTTCCAAGCAGAAGTTGCAGCAAAAGGGGAAGAGAAGGCTATGGAAGCTGTAGCAGTTCCTGGACAAAGTGAACATCAAACGGGTCTAGCAATGGATATTTCCGGAGCAAGCGTTGATTACTTATTAACGGAAAGCTTTGAGGACACTGCGGAAGGAAAATGGCTAGCGGAAAATGCACATAAATTTGGATTTATTCTTCGATATCCAAAGGGAAAAGAGAGTATTACCGGATACAAATATGAGCCATGGCATTTCCGTTATGTTGGCGAGGAAATGGCAACTATTATTTATGAACACGATTGGACTTTAGAAGAATTCTTCGAGGAAGCAAAGGCTATCTAGAGCCAACCTTGACTTCTTTGCTATTCAATTTTAGTAAAACATGGTATCTTATACAATATAGTCTATATTTTCTCTATTTTAGATACCTTGAAAGTGGTGATGAACGTGGATCAAGAGGAAAAACAAGAAGTGGAAACGGAAAAAACGGAACAAGAAAATAAATTTATGAAAATTAAGAAGTTCCAATTTATCATGATTATGTTTGTTCTTGTTTTCTTAACTGCAGGTGTAACAACCTTTGCCCTATCGTTTGGGGATGAAAAAGTAGTAGAAAGAATTCAACTAAGAGATCGCGAAGAATTTTCCAAACTATACGATGCTTACGAGCAAATCCAAAAAAATTATGTGGATGAAGTGGATGATCAAGTATTAGTTGATGGAGCCATTAATGGAATGGTGGAAGCGATTGGTGATCCATATTCTGATTATATGACTGTTGAGGAAGCGAAGAGCTTTTATGAAAGTATTTCATCGTCATTCGAAGGAATTGGAGCTCAAATTGAAGAAAGAGATGGAAATATAGTGATTGTTGCCCCGATTAAAGGATCGCCTGCAGAAGCAGCAGGTTTACGGGCAAATGATGCGATTATTGAGGTAGACGGAAAAAATATTCAAGGAATGAGTTCGAACGAGGCGGTTACTTTAATCCGAGGGGAAAAAGGAACAGTCGTTGAATTAACAATTTCTCGTCCAGGAATTGATGAACAAATAAAAGTAAACATCACACGTGATGTTATCCCAATTGAAACTGTCTATAGTGAAATGTTGGACGGAAATATCGGAAAGGTACAGCTTACTTCATTCTCTGAACATTCAGCAGAAGAATTGAAGCAACATATTGCAGACCTGAAAGAACAAGGTGCGAAAGGGATTATTTTAGATTTAAGACAGAACCCAGGAGGTCTATTACCACAAGCGATTGAAATTGCTAGCATGTTTGTTCCAGAAGGTGAAGTTATTTATCAAATGGAATACAAAGATGGTACAAGAGAACGACAATTGTCCAATCAAACAGAGAAATTTGATTTGCCAATAGTTGTTGTTGTAGATGGTGGTAGTGCGAGTGCTTCGGAAATAGTCGCAGCTGCAGTTAAGGAATCCGCTGGAATACCACTAGTTGGAGAGAAAACATTTGGTAAAGGTACTGCACAAACAGCAGGTAATTTCTCTGACGGTTCAAACTTGAAGATAACAACAGCACGCTGGTTAACACCAAGTGGGGAATCTATTCATAAGAATGGAATAACACCAGATTATGTTGTTTCATTACCGGATTATGCAAAGCTACCATATATTGACCCTAGTTTAGAATTAAAAGAAAATGTTCTATCCGAGCAAGTTTCTTCAATGGAAGAAATGCTTAAAGTACTTGGTTACAATCCTGGTAAAGTAGATGGTTTATTTGATGCAGATACGAAGGCAGCAGTTATTTCCTTCCAAAAAGATCATAAACTTAAAGAAACAGGGATTGTTCAAGGGGATACGACTGTCGCGATTATGCAACAATTGAGTAATAAAATTACGGAAGAAGATCCGCAAATCGGCAAAGCGGTAGAATTAATTAAAGAACAAATGAAATAAAATTTACGTAAAAAAACAAGGGGAACATCCCCTTGTTTTTATTATTATGAAATACTACTTTCTCCAAATTTAGCAAACATCGTTTCCGATTCCACTAATCCACATACACCACACTGGATTTTATATTCTGGTCCGCGATATGGCATATGGAATGGCTCCAAAGTTGCTTCATCATACGTTTGTAATACTTCGCCTGTTTGAGGATCAAGCTTCACCGATTCGGCCATTTGTTTAATAATATTGAATCGTGTTTTGTTTGTTTTACAATTCGGACAACGATATGGAGTTGTCATAAAACATCTTCCTTTCATCCTCAGGAATTAATGGTATAAAGTTAGCTTTTCCCAACGGGATGAAATTATCCTTTATCTTTACTGCATGGAACCTTTCCTTATTCCGGTTGCTCCATATTATCCACATTAATTTCACTCATTTGCCAATCTAAGCTTTTCGGGATTTTAATTTCTAATACATTATCCCGATAAATAGCCTTCGCCCCTTTCTTCTTTACGGTTGCTGGTAAAATGATGGAATAGGGGGTATCCTTTCCTTTAAATCCATCGATAATGCATTTATTCAAACTATAATAAATTTTGACTGCCTTCAGTACGCTCTCATCTACTATTGGAATCCGAATATATACATAGTCATGTGTTTCAAAAACCTTTTCGTTTATTTCTAAATCAGAATTTCGCTGCTGAGTATTTTCCTTCGGATTATTGGCTTGCTGAGCGAAGGTTTTTAAATAATCTGGGAACATATTCGATAATTGATCCATCATCTTTTGTAATTGGCCATCGGTTAACGGTTTAAACGGATCATTTCCGTTTTTATTGAATCCAAAAAAATTCCATGGAAACACGTTTTTCACCTTCTTTTCCATGTATATATATACGTTATGACGCTTTGATACGATGGGTGCATTCCGTTTCAATAGGAATCATTCGATGGGGGGAGAGGAAAATGAAAAACGGTCATGTCCAAATGATAGACACGACCGTTTTCGTTTACATTTTTTCTTTTATCCTACGGCTGTTTACTTGTCAGGATTGTATATTTCTTTTGTATGTGAATTAGCCGAGCTGCTAAACCGATAGCACCTGCGCTTAATCCAACAATTAATCCTATCCAATAACCATATGGCCCAAGATTTGTGAAGTTAGCAAGTGAATAGCCTACAGGTAAACCAACAACCCAATAGGCTATTAATGTCGTTACAAACGTTATGTTGACATCCTTATACCCACGAAGTGCACCTTGTACAGAGGCTTGAATGGCGTCTGATACTTGGAAAAAGAGAGAGTACAGTAAAAACGCCGCAGTTAATTGTAATACTTGAGAATCATTTGTATAAAAACCTGCAATTTCATATTTAAAGCAGTATAAAATGGTAGCACTAAATAACGAGATGAATACGGATAGACCGATACCAAGCCAACTATATTGTTTTGCATGCTTTTGGCGTTTTGCACCAATCTCAAAGCCAACAAGTATTGTTAGCGCCATGGATACACTTAATGGCACCATATACAATATGGATGTAAAATTTACAGCCGCTTGATAGGAAGCAATGGTATATGTATCGTATTTACTCATGAGCATAGTGATTGCCGAAAAAATACTCGTTTCAAAAAAGATGGATAATCCAATAGGCAGACCGAGTGTTAAAAGTTCCTTCCATTTGGTAAATAATACAGGATATATTTTACGAAAAATATTATATTCGAGAAATGGCGATTTTTTATGAACAATATAAATGGCGATGAAGACAACAAACCAATAAGTAATACTAGTAGCTATTCCTGCTCCAACACCACCTAATGCTGGAAAGCCGAATTTCCCAAAAATAAATAAATAATTAAATCCTGCATTGATTGGTAAAGCAAGTAACGTAATGAACATTGTAATACGTGTTTGCCCAAGTGCCTCGATGAAACAGCGGAGCACATTGTAAATTAATAACGGAAATATACCAAAAGCCATTGTACATAAATATTGAAAGGCAATTTTCCGGACCGCTGGTTCCAAATCCATTAAATTTAAGATAGGGGATAGGAATAGCGCGCCCGCAATAATCATTAGTAAGCTGATAACTAATGCGACATAAATAGCTTGCAAAATACTTTTTGCTACTTCATTATTTTTTTTTGCTCCTAATAGATGGGAAACAATAGGTGTAACGGCTAGTAAAATTCCGTTTAATCCAGTATATACAGGAGACCAAATTGATCCTGCGATAGCCACCCCTGCTAAGTCCTGTGCACTGTATTGTCCAGACATTGTTGTATCAAAAAAGTTCATTAAAGACAGACCGATTTGTGTAATAAATATCGGTAAAAAAATGATGAAAAATAAGCGTGCTTTTTGTTTTATAGTTTTTGTTTCGTACATCTTATACCTCATTTCTAATCCAATCACAAAACGATAATCGAAATTATATCACACAATCAAAAAAATGGCTTCAAGAACTACCTAAAGAGAAAATTTGTTTCTTTTCCTAAACGATAACTTATCGAAAATTTGATGAAAAAACGTTCGGGTGTGTTCCCGAACGTTTATGCTTCCAATGGTTGGATTGCTGCTTCCTCAACCGTAGAGGTGTTCTGCTTGTAGTAAAGTGTATAGGCATCTTTACTAATTTCGTATAAGTGATATTTATACCCATTAGGATTATTATTTAATTTATCTACAATCGTTTTTCTAGATTCTTTAGCATCTATCACGTATGGTAGCTTCTCGGCTGCCTTTTGTGAGCGAATATTTTCTTCTCGTATCCGCATAAAAACTGTTTCAATAGAAAGCTCAAAAAAGACTTCCTGGAAAAAGGCATCTTTTGCTAATTGGTTATAACCTTTTCCGTGATATGGCTTGCCTAACCAAGTACCAAGGAATCCTGCATGACTATTGATATCATAAAGATTTATCGTCCCGATCGGACTACCCCATTCATCAAGAATGGTCCGAGAAATTATTTCCCCGCGTTCCTCGGCTTCCATTAATTGCTTAGTCATAAATAAAAATTCTTCATAGGAATTAGGTTTTTGACGGACAAAAGGGAAGACATCAGGGTGCGTAATTAATGAATATAAAGTACTACAATCATTGAGGTCACGTTTTTTTAACATTAAAATTCCCTCCCGAAGAGGGCAGTATCGTAGGTGTTCGATTCTACCCTCGAAATTTTTTATATGAAGATTAAAAAATTTCGGGGTGGGAATCGAACCCACTAGAACCAGTAACCTGGTGGCGCACCATTTGCCTTCCCTATGTAATTGTTTGTTTCATACTCTCTTTCGGTATAATACAAGATAACAATGAAAAAAGAAAGTAGTTTTTTGTAAAATTTTTGTATAAAACAGTACAAAATTTTTCCTTTAAATGAAAGGGCACAATGGTAGCATTTCCAACAAATAAATATGTACCAATAAATATTCATCCTCTATTGAAATAAAAGTAAAAATGGTCCATATACTATAAAAGATATGGCTAATTAATAGAATGGAAGGGAATGATAAAATGCCAACACAAAGTGATCGGATATTTGCAGCATTAATATTTGGAATTAGTTTTTTTACCGCTTTTATTGGGCCAATTATCATATGGCTATTAAAAAGAGAAGATTCAGCATTTGTTGACTATTACGGAAAGGAGTACTTCAATTTTCTTATTTCCTATGGGATTTACACATTCATTGCCTTTCTATCCACCATCGTACTAATAGGATTCCTTTTACTACCCATCGTCGGCATCGTATCCTTTATTTTTACAATTGTAGCAGCTGTAAAAGCATTAGATGGGAAAATATATCGGGTTCCTCTCACAATTCCTTTTTTTAAATAGTTAAATAGTGCAGCATCCATATTTTCGGGCTAGTTACAAATAACATTAAATTAGCAACAGCTAAGAGAAAATTAAAGATAGGAATATTTAGTTTTCACGAAATCTATTTTTCCCTATCATCATTTCCTAAACGTAAGCATAATTTAGTATAAACAAAAAAAGATAGTCCACAGTAGATGTGAAATAGAGGGGAATAGCTATGTCAATTAAAGAGTATTACCACCGTTTAGGAAATACGAGCTTGAATATTAGTCTATATTTTATTGTTATCGGAATGCTACTCAACGTATATTTGCTAATGAAAAATCAAGTAATCTATGGAGGGATCCTATTCATTGCAGTAAGTTTTCTGTATTATAGTATTCACTTATATTATGTAAAAAAATCACAAAAGGTACAGCTACAACTTACGAAAGAAGACGACACGAGAATATTAAATCGATATATATTAGAATCCAATCATGGCTGTTTATACTATTTTTCCCCAAATGGTATAGCAAATGTAAAAGTAAAACTGAAATACACAATAAAAGGGGTACGATTTTCAATATTAGAAAAGGACAATGAGTTAGGCTATGTAATTTATAGAAATAAACAGCTACAATTTTATTTACTAGAAAAACTATTTTTCGGAACGGTAAGCAGTAACGGAAAACACGAGATTGGAAATATTAGTATAGAAAATAGTGAAATCCATCTAAAAAAAAGTAAAAATAATGAGTTTAAGTTTATGAAGGATAATCAAATTATTGCCGAGGTAAAAAAGGGCTGGCTACCGATTTCTTGGACAAAAATTTTCCGTCTTAATACACCAGTGCTTTTGTTTCAGGATAAAGTAACCACTGAAGAAAAACTGGCGATACTATTAATATTGCCGGTAGTTTACAACGTATAATTTGTTCCGAATTAAAATCGAATGAAGAACAGTATTTCATGCTGACAGATTCCTTAAACTCTGCGAAAATAGTATTGATAGTAATGATAGGATTGTTTTCTACAAGATGGTTGCTATTCAAAGGAAAGAATCCAGCTAAGCAAACGTCATATACGAAAGACTCTCATGCGAAGGCTTCGTCTATTTGTCTACAGCGAATTGAAATTACGACGAAAATAGTCAAAAATAAAAAGGTTTATTATTTCTTTTCGAACTCCATACTATAAAAGTAGCGTTTCTATATGTAAAGGGGGATTTTATGAAGCAGGTTTTCATTGGATTGATTTTCATATTATCCGTACTGCTTGTTGTCGATCAATTTATTGTAAAATCCGGTAAAAATAATACCTCTATTACTAATTCGGAAGAGGATGCTGGTGCACAATCACTGTTGGATAGTGAACAATCGGTAGAAGCAGTTGCAGATTATGGACTTCAAATCGGACAGGCAGCACCAGATTTTACATTGGAGACATTAGATGGTACTACGTTGTCATTAAAGGATTTGCGCGGAAAAAAAGTATTGCTGAACTTTTGGGCTAGCTGGTGTGGTCCTTGTAAAGAAGAAATGCCACATATGCAAAAGGTGTACGAGCAAATTAAAGACGAGGATACTATCGAGATTGTTGCTATTAATTTAACGATTGGCAAAGAATCGGCAGAGGATGCGGCGAAATTTGTGAGAGAAATGGGGTTATCATTTCCAATTCCTTTAGATATTGGTGGAAAAGTACAAGAGGCATACGAAATTTATCCAATTCCAACAAGCTATTTCATTGATGCAAATGGGGTCATTCAATCGAAATATTTAGGACCAATGAATGAAGAATACATCATGAATGAATTAAATAAGCTGTAAAATGTCTGATGATTGCAATCAGGCATTTTTTATTGTAATCCTTTGAACGAATTTGATAAGATGGATTAAACTACATAGAAAACGACAAGGGAGAAATTTTATGCTAAATGTTCCATTTAAAAAAGTACATGGCTCTAGAAATGATTTTCTTTTAATAGATCATAAGGATCTACCGAGTTCTTTTACGTATCAACAAAAACAACAATTAACAGTACTTCTTTGTGATAGGGAAAATGGAATTGGTGCGGATGGTATTCTTTTTGTTAGCGTCGGTGGTCGTACGGATGGTGTAATGCAAATCTTTAATTCGGATGGGTCCGAGGCATCCATGTGTGGCAATGGGTTACGATGCGCTGGCCGATATATTCTTGAAAAAACAGGAAAAGATCAAGTAATCGTCGAAACGTTAAAGGCAGATTTATATGTAAAAAAATATCATGAAACGAAAACAGATATTCCTTTCTATCAAGTAGAAATATCACCGGTGCTTTTTGAACCAACAAGCTTGCCGATGAAAAGTAACCTAGAAAAAGTAGTGAATGAAAAATTAGATTATCTCTCCCATGAATTAACTTTTACAGCAGTAGCAGTTCCAAATCCACATTTAATTTCTATTGTAACTAAGGAAATACTCCTAAGTGAAGAACAAGGGAGAATTGCAAAATATGTAAATGGAGAAAATCCGTATTTTCCAGACGGTGTAAATGTAAGCTTTGTTTATCCAATAAAAGCAGGCGAGGTTTTTGTCAATACGTATGAACGAGGCGTTGGGTTTACCAATGCATGTGGAACGGCCATGTCTGCTTCAAGCCTAGTAACCATTCTTCAAGGTCTACATCAATTCGAAAAACCACTTGTTGTCTATAATAATGGTGGCTATGTACAAACGATCGTGCATAATCAAAATGGGAAGCAATGGATTGATTTGATAGGAAATGGTACGTATTCGTTTGATGGGAACGTTGAAGTGGATATGGAAAAGGCGTTAATGACTAATTTGGAAAAAACCTATCATTATGATGAGGAAGAATTGCAATATCAACAAATGGAAAAAAAGGCAAAGGATGTTATACTGTCTGTTTTTGGGAAAGAGCAAATATAAATTGCGAGTCATTTATGTACTGCACCTTAGGGGTTAGATTTTAACGCTAACTTATCGGGTGCAGTACCGCTTTTACCAGCATTTTATTTATGGACTTTATTTTGTTGAGTAGGAATAAGCAGTAACATGAAACGAGTTATTTATACAGGTGAAAAACTATTTATTAACAAAGAAATTCGTTATCCTGTTTATATATTGCTTCTCTTAGGAACGTTCGTATATTGACCAATGAAACCGATATTGTAGCCTATTTTATCAACCGTATTTCCGCACAATACCTAGAGCAGAATCCGTTGGAAACGAGCGGTCAAGCGGATTTCCGCACAATATTCAGCTCAGAAACCGATTGATAGCATCAATCAACCGTATTTTCGCACAATATCTAGACCAGAATCCGATGGAAACCATCTATCAACCGTATTTCGGCACAAGATCTAACGAAGAATCCGATGGAATCGATCTATCAACCGTATTTCCGCACAATACCTAGAGCCGAATCCGTTGGAAACGAGCGGTCAAGCGGATTTCGGCACAATATTCAGCTCAGAAACCGATTGATAGCATCTATCAACCGGATTTTCGCACAATTTCTAACGCAGAATTCAATGGACACGAGTTATTAAACGGTTTTGGCGTAATTTTAAAGCTTTCTTTCCCTTTGAAAAAAGTTAGCTATGATTTTTTTTCAAAAATTGTAATACTTCTTGTAGTTGTTCAGAATTGGCTGCTTGGAAAAATTTTTCAAATGGATTCCCCTTTTCTTTTATACGATTGAGAACGGATTGCATGGAAAATCCATCTGGTGTAAGCTTGTCATCGGCTAATTCTTCCCAAAAAATAGGGGCTGCAACACCTGCATTTTCATTCCCCCGTAAAGAAAATGGGCTAATAATCGTTTTCCCCTCAGCGTGCTGAACATAATCAATATACAGTTTATTACCTCGATTTTTTTTTAACCGTTCAATAGTAAAATGTTTGTCGTTTTTCGCAATAATATAATTTGCAATAAATTCTGTAAAGAGACGAGCTTCGTCCCAGGAAATTGGTTTATCCTCTGCAAGTGGAAAATAAATTTGCAACCCTCTATTTCCAGAAACTTTAATAAATCCTTCTAAGCCTAATTTATCAATAATATCTTCTTTTATAAAAAGTGCTGCTTCAACTGCTAACGGAAAATCGTTTTTCGTAGGAGGATCAAGATCAATGACAATTTCCTTCGGATGGCTTTTTCCTACCGTGCGATACGGTAAATGAAATTCAATTGCTAGTTGATTACCTAACCAAAGATAGGTTTCGATATTATTACAAACAATATAATTAATCCCATCCTCAAAATTTGTTTCAACAAAATCTGGAGCATAGTCTGGACAGTTCTTTTGAAAAAATGCCTCTCCAAAAGTTCCATGTGGATAACGTATTACAGTTAAATTGCGATTCGACAAAAATGGCTGTATATACGGATAAATATCCTTTAAATAATGGATATAGTCTATTTTTGTAATTGGATTTTTTTTCCATAAAGGTTTATCCGGATGTGTTATTTCGATTGGGAGATTTTTATCATTACCTTTCATTTTATCTAACGTGCATTCGCTCGGATGGGTAGAAAAAAGAAACTTGGAAAAATAAGGTTCACGTAAAGCATTTTCATATAGCTCTAAATAATTCAATTCCAGACAAATAGTAGGGGAAACATAAATAAATTGATCATTTTCTTTTATAGCATTTGCACGAATGACTTGTAAAAGTGCTGACATTTCTTCCTTCGTCATCCCATTTTTGAATAAGCCTATAGGTACTAGCTCATCCGAATGAAAGACGGCAACATGAAAAAATCCATTATTTTTCTCATATGCGGTAATCACACATTGTACTTTTTTCCAATTTTTATATTTTAACCATAGGCTTGTCCGTTTTCCATCCTCCCACTTGCTGTTTTTATGCTTAGCAATGATTCCTTCACCATCGTATTGCTTCACCATTTTCCATAAAGTTTGGAAATTAGCATGATATGGGATAAATTGAATAAAAGTTTTATCTTGGCTATTGGGATGTAGCGGAAATTGTAACTGTTTACAGATAGATTGGAGTAACATTTTTCTTTCCATAAAGGTTTTTCCTGTTATTTGTTTCCCTTGATACATTAGTAAATCAAATGCTAGAAATGTACAACGATTATTATTCATCGATTGTTCTATATTTTTAGCTGCTCTTAAACGACCGCGTGTTTGAATAAGGGAAAATGCACTTTTGTATGGATTTACTAGTACGGCTAATTCTCCGTCAAGAATTATTGGCAAATGTTCTTGCAGCACGTCCTTCCATTGAAGAAAAAAATGGTTTGCTTCGGGAAATTGTGAAAGTAAATTTTTCCCATTTCGGCTAATCATTTTAATGGAATCACCGATTTCCAACATTGCACGAAAACCGTCATATTTTGTTTCATACACCCATTCTTCACCTAAAGGTATATCAAAAGTTAAACTTGGAAGCATTGGTTTCATCGTTATCCCCTTTAATTCGTTAGTTTAACGTTAGTGTTTGCCAAAACTTATGATGTATGAGTATCCATATGATTATGGAATGATAATTATAAGAAAGGGATGATGCTATGCATACAATGTGGAAAGGGAGTATAAGCTTTGGCTTAGTGAACATTCCGGTAAAGCTTCATGCAGCAACAGAGGACAAGGATATCAAATTCCGCAGCCTCCACAAAAAATGTCATACACCAATTAAATATGAAAAAGTATGTCCAAATTGTGAGATAGAAATTACTAATGAAGACATTGTAAAGGCATATGAATATACGAAGGGTAAATATGTCGTACTAGAGGAGGAAGATTTAAAAAGCTTGGAGCATGAACAGGATGATAAAGCAGTTGAA
This sequence comes from Perspicuibacillus lycopersici, assembly GCF_025660475.1. Classification (GTDB taxonomy): domain Bacteria; phylum Bacillota; class Bacilli; order Bacillales; family Caldibacillaceae; genus Perspicuibacillus; species Perspicuibacillus lycopersici. Next base: position 108,791 of record NZ_JAOUSF010000003.1, on the reverse strand, counting down.
ATTATTGACTTCGTTAAAATTAGCGATATAGATCCAATATATTTTAATCGAGGATATTATTTATCGCCAAATGAAGGTGGTTCAAAGGCTTATTCACTGTTACGAAAAGCGTTAGTGGAATCAGGTAAGGTTGGTATTGCAAAAATAATGATTCGATCAAAAGAGCAATTAGCTGTTATTAGAGTATACGATAATACGCTAGTAATGGAGACAATCCATTATCCTGATGAAGTTAGAAATGCAGCTGATGTACCGAATGTTCCATCGGAAAGCCAAATATCAAAAAAAGAGCTAGATACTGCTATATTATTAATCGATCAACTAACAAGCGAATTTAATCCAGAGAAATATAAGGATGAATATCGAGAGACGGTAATGAATTTAATTGAATCTAAACGGACGGGAGAAAAAATGGTAACACCAGACTCGAAAGAAACGCCATCCAATGTTATGGATTTAATGGCTGCATTACAAGCATCAATTGATCGAACAAAACCAGAGGGAAAAGCAAAACAAAAACCAACTGCTAAACGAAAAACGGTGACTCGTGTAAAGAAAAATGCATAGTAGGGAAAGAAACGACTGTTTATTCAGTCGTTTTTTGTATGTTTTAAATATCCCCAATTTTATACAAATAAAAACAATATTTTCGTTTATTTAACGAAAAATTTCTTTGTTTATTTAGAAGAATAAAGTGAGTGAACAAAAAGAACTACCATGCAAAAAAATATTACATTTTTATTACAAAGGCAAGTGGGGATAGGATAATAGTCCTATGCTTTTCAAAAGAAATATTAAAACGGAAATAAAATGTCATATTATTCGGCAAATTTTTACTAGTGAAAAATAAATAAATCAGTGCTTTGGAACTATTAATTTTGTTCAATAGATAGAACATACAGACTATTATACTATTTTTAAAATATATAAATAATTACGACAAATTTTGACACAAATTGTGAAAATTTTAAGGTATATTTCTTAGTAGCAACACGATATACATAGAAATGGTACGAAAGGAGGATATAGGTTAACAATTTTATTTCAAAAGTTACATTGGGAGGGGAAGCTTTGAAAAGGAAAACGAGACGCATCATATCTATGTTGTCTGCTGCACTATTATTGGTTTCCATGTATTTATCGCCACTAGGTAGTACATATGCAGCGACAAAAGGAAACGCTGTTTCTGTAAAAGATACAGGAACACAATCAGTAGAAAGTAAGATTAATAGTAAGGTTGTCGATCAATTTAAGAAAGATGATAAAGTATCTTTCTTAGTAAAATTTAAAGAACAAGTGGATTCTGCAAAGGTTGCTGCAGAAGCTGATAAAAAGGCGAAAGCACAAAAACTTACGCCAAGTAAAGCAGAGTTTGCTAAAAGATCTGCTATCATTACGGAATTAAAAGCAACGGCTACTACTACACAAGCTTCAGTAGCTAGTTACTTAGAGAAGCAACAGAAGGAAGGGGAAGTAGATAGCATAACATCCTTCTACATTATTAACGGTATGGAAGTTACTGCTACGAAAGAAGTAATGGAAAAAATTGCTTCATTCCCTGAAGTAGATAAAGTATTACCAAATGAAACAAGAAAATTGATTGAAACAGATTTAGATGACGTTTCAACAAGTGATAACAAGGTACAAAGTGTTGAATGGAATATTGATCGAGTTGGAGCACCAGAAACTTGGGCAATGGGTGTAGATGGAACGGGTACAGTAGTCGCTTCTATCGATACAGGTGCACAATGGGATCATCCAGCATTACGTGATAAATATTTAGGCTATAACCCAGCAACTGGAGAAGTTAACCACGAAAATAGCTTCTTTGATGCTATCAATGGTCAAACAGCAGCATATGATGACCAAGGACATGGTACACATACAATCGGTACAATGGTTGGTAGTGAATCTAATGGAGCTAACCAAATTGGTGTCGCACCAGGTGCGAAATTTATCTCCGCAAAGGCATTAGATGCGGAAGGATATGGTTCCGATAGTGGATTAACTCTAGCTGGCCAATGGGTTCTTGAACAAGGTCCAGATGTAGTAAATAACTCTTGGGGTGGTGGACCAGGATTAGATGAATGGTATCTACCTGTAGTAACCAACTGGAGAGAAGCTGGAATTGTGCCAGTATTTGCAGCTGGTAATACAGATTTATTTACACCACAAGATCCCGGAACTGTTGCAGCACCAGCAAATTATGAGGAATCATTCGCTGTAGGAGCAACAGATATAAATGATAATTTAACAAGCTTCTCATTATTAGGTCCATCTCCTTACGGTGAGATTAAACCAGATGTATCAGCACCTGGTAGCGGAATTCGTTCTTCTGTACCAGGAAATGGTTATGCTGGTAACAGTGGTACTTCAATGGCAGCTCCACACGTAGCAGGAGCAGTTGCATTGTTAAAGCAAGCAAATAGTAGCTTGACAGTTGATCAAGTAGAAGAAATATTAATGAGTACTGCTACACCAAGAACAAATGCAGACTATCCACAGTCACCAAATAATGCATTTGGTTCTGGTATTATCAATGTATTTGCAGCAGTTGCTTCTGTATCGGAAGGTCTAGGTACAGTAGTAGGTCAAGTTACTGCAGATGGTGAGGATACTGAAGCGCCAACAATTGAACATGAAGGATTTGAATCTACGTATGCTGGACTTCCAGTAACAGTGCAAGCGACAGTTTCTGATAATGTTAGTGTTACAGGTGTATCTGTAGAGTATGAAAATGCCGATGGTACTACAGGTACATTGGAAGCAACACAAGTAGATGGCGATTACAAGTCTGGAGTATTCGAAGCGACAATTCCTGCTGAAGATGTTGTAGAAGGAGATCTAGTTTATACAGTACATGCAACGGATTTTGGTGGAAATGAAGCGGTTAGTGAAGAGTTTACATTAACGGTTAATCCTCCAGCTTCTGTAGGTTACTTCCAAGATTTTGAAACTGATTTTGCCGGGTGGAATGTAGCGATTGGAGAAGGTTGGGAATGGGGTGTGCCGACGACTGGACCAGGCGCAGCGTTCTCAGGTGAAAAAGTCGTTGCTACAAACTTAGATGGACAATACGCTAACAGCACATATGAATCTCTAGAAACACCACCTATTGCAATTCCTGCAGATGGAAATGCATATTTACAATTGAAACAATGGTATAATCTTGAAAATAACTGGGACTTCGGTGGTATCTTTATAACTGCTGACGGTGGTCAAACTTGGGCAGAACTTGCGGAATATACTGGAACCACTGGTGGTTGGGTTGATGCAGAATTTGATTTAAGTGCATATGCTGGCCAAACGGTTGTCATTTCATTTGATATTTCTACAGATGGAAGTGTAGCCCGTGATGGTTGGTATATTGACGACGTAGGTATCTCTGCAACACCACTTACCGAATCAGTAACAGTTGGTAAAGATGTAAAACAAGAAGAAGTAGCGAAAAAAGAAGGTCAGGAAAAGATTAATCTTGCAGAAGCGAAAAAAGCATTTGCAAAAGCTGCAGAGACGAAAGCTGTGAAAACAGATGTTGTTCCAATGTCTCTTCCATTAAATGCTACTGTAACTGTTCAAGAAACAGGAATTTCCGTTAATACAAATCCTGCGAATGGTAGTTATTCTATTCTTGCACAAGCTGGAGAGTATAATCTACTTGCAGAAGCTTACGGATATCATTCCTCTGAAGCATCAGTAACTGTAGCAGATAGTGAAGAAACAGTTGCTAACTTTAATTTAGAAGCACTACCTAGTGGTACTGTTTCTGGTACAGTATCAAATGCACAAACTGGCGAGCCAATTGAAGGCGCAACAGTTTATGTTGTTGAAGACTCAAATGTAGCACCAGTATTATCGGATGCAGATGGTAATTATAGCTTAACTGCATATGCTGGTGATTACACATTAAAAGTAGTCGCACCAATGTATAATGGTGTGGAAGTAGCCATTACACTTGATGGTGGAGCAGAGCTAGATCAAGACTTTGCCTTAAATCCATTTATCGGATATCCTGGTGAAATCGGATATGATGATGGCGTTCCAGAAAATGCAGTAGCTTGGAATGATGCTGGAAATGGTTGGGGAGTTAAAATGTCCTTAGCTGAAGGTTCAGAAAGTGCTCTCGTAACCGGTGGATTATTCCGATTCTGGGATACAGAATGGCCAGTTCCTGGTGGAACGGAATTCCAAGTAGCTGTATATGATGCTAGTGGCCCTGATGGATCACCAGGTCAAAGGATTGCAGGTCCATACGATGCAACTGCATTACGTGATGGTAACTGGACACATGTTGATTTAAGTGATAAAGGAATTGTGGTAGATGGAGACTTCTATATGGTTTACATTCAATCACAACCAAATCCTAATACTCCAGGATTAGCACTAGATGAAACTAGTGACGCTGGAAGAAGTTGGGATTTCATTGGAGGTACATGGTCACCATCTTCTGAAGGTGATTTCCCTGGTAACTTTATGATTCGTGCACAAGTAGAATATAGCGTGGATGCACCTGTTATCACTGCACCTGTTGATGGTTTATATACTAGTGAAGAAACAGTTTCAGTTGAAGGAACAGTGGCACCTTCTCAACAAGTTGTTATTTCTAACAATGGAGAAGATGTAGCAGAAGTTCAATCTACTGAGGATGGTACATTTGCTAGTGATGTAACATTATCTGAAGGTGAAAACGTATTATCTGCATTAGTTACTGCAGAGCGTGGAACAACACCTCCTTCTAATGAAGTAACGGTTGTTTATGATAGTGTTGCTCCTGCATTAACAATTGATACACCAGTAAATGGTGATAAATTAAATGCAGAAGCAGTAACAGTATTAGGACATATCGAAGATGCAAATCTTGATAAAGTTACTGTAAATGGTGTAGAAGCTACTGTTACAGACGATATGTATGATGCTCGAATCGTATTAGAGGAAGGCGAAAACTTAATTACTGTCGTTGCAACTGATTTGGCTGGAAATGAAACAGTTCAAGAGGTTACAGTGGAAGTAGATTATTCTGCTCCTGTCCTTGAAAATGTTGAGCCTGCCGAGGATGTAGAATTAGAAGCAGGGGATACTTTAGAAGTTTCCTTTACAAGTGACCCTGGTTTAGAAGCATCGTTTGTTATCCATTTACCACTTGCAGAAGAAAATGGTGCTGCTAGTGTAACAGAACTTTCCATGGAGGAAGTAACTCCTGGTGAGTATGTTGGATATTACACGGTTGCTGATAACGTAAAAGCAGATGGAGCGAGAGTTGAAATTCGCGTAGTTGATGCTTATGGAAATGAGTCCAGAACATTAGCGGATGGAAAACTATTCATTAACTTAAGTGATGAAGAAGATCCTGGAGATGGAAACGATCCTGGAGATGGAAACGATCCTGGAGATGGAACAGATCCTGGAGATGGAAATGATCCTGGAGATGGAAATGATCCTGGAGATGGAAATGATCCTGGAGATGGAAATGATCCTGGAGATGGAAATGATCCTGGAGATGGAAATGATCCTGGAGATGGAAACGATCCTGGAGACGGAACAGATCCTGGAAATGATGATGGAGTAGACAACGATAATAGCGGTGGAAATGACGATGGTAATAACAATTCTGGAGATAACGAATTACCTGATACTGCAACAAATAATGGTAATATGTTAGCTATTGGATTCTTGTTAATTGCAATCGCATCCGTAACATTTGTTCTTGTTAGAAGATTCAAAAAAGTCGCTGAATAATAAGTGTTGACTTTTTAAGGAGAGTAGAGAAATCTGCTCTCCTTCTTCATTTTGCTTCAATATTAAATGTAATTATATAAATAGAAGAAACGATTTAAATAAATAAAAAGATTAGTATTATTCATTGACAGGATACGGTATTTCATTTATGATAAAGATGGTATTACATAGTTCTATATAATTTTTAAGGAAATAGGTCGCAGCTTCAATCCAGTGTTGGACGCTTAATACCGTCCTACGAAATGGATACTGCGACCTTTTTTAATTATATAAGAAGACATGTAATAAATTTTTTGTTAATTTAGGAGGATTTACAATGAACACAGGTAAAGTAAAATGGTTTAATACTGAAAAAGGTTTCGGTTTCATTGAAGTTGAAGGTGGAAATGATGTATTCGTACATTACTCCGCTATTCAAGGTGAAGGATTCAAAACTTTAGAAGAAGGTCAATCTGTTTCTTTCGAAATCGTTGAAGGTAACCGTGGACCACAAGCTTCTAACGTAACTAAACTATAATAATCCAAAGAGCAAATTTACCAATAGGTAAATTGCTCTTTTTTTGTATGATTTTTCAATAGAATGCATAGAAGTTTACACAATTTAGTAAAAAACATGTTTAGAAAAAATTTTTTTCACTATACTATAATTGTAGGGATATTTTTATCCACATTTTATTTATTTTATTAGGAGGATTTACATGGCAACAGGAAAAGTTAAGTGGTTTAATGCAGAAAAAGGTTTTGGCTTCATCGAACAAGAAGGTGGAAATGATGTATTTGTACATTATTCTGCTATCCAAGGTGATGGATTTAAAACACTAGAAGAAGGCCAAGAAGTGAGCTTTGATATAGAAGAAGGACAAAGAGGTCCTCAAGCTGTCAACGTTCAAAAAATGTAATAGGAAAATTCCTTACATTGCACAAGAAGAGTCCGAAATCAATGGACTCTTCTTTTTATTTTGTCTTATGATTAAGTTTTTTTGTAATGGCTGTTTTCTAAAGAAATATTGTTAATTCAAGTAAAGATATTTTTAATTAAACGCTGATCAGACGTATTATACGGAGATTCCACGAAATGCGGAACTGTCAGTTTGCAACGCACGAAATGTAGTACTCGGTATCGTGATATGGAAACACTACGAGAACAGCATACGAGCCGATGTTGATAGTAGTGGATGGAGTGGCGCAAGTTCTTTTGCAAAAAGCAATAATCTATACGAAAACAAGGTTTAAGAAAATGAATATTGTTCTTATCCATAACACAGTACACATATTTCACCTTAAGGAAACTAAGATTTAGGAAAACTATGCAGATGCGAAGAAGGGACAAGTTATTTATCACATGTCGTACATAAATAATCGTTAAATAAAGTACACTAAGTGAATGAGTATCATGATAAAGATATTAGTTGGACTATGCTGTAAATAATACGATATTGTTTCCAGGAGGAAATGAAATGGGCAAAAATAAAGGAAAAAAACTAAAGTGGTGGCAGTTATCGATTTTAGGTATTGGTTTTATTATTGGTACTGGTTTTTTTCTAGGCTCGACTATTGCAATTCGGTCAGCAGGACCAGCAGTTGTGATTACTTTTTTCTTAGCGGCAGTTGGAACCTATATTGTATATGACGTATTAGGAAGAATGACTGCACTTGATCCACAAGAAGGTTCATTTAGCTATTATTCCAAAAAGGCATATGGACATTGGGCAGGTTTTAGTAGTGGATGGGTTTACTGGAGCTCTGAAATGCTTATTATGGGAAGTCAAATGACAGGGATTTCGATATTTACTCGTTTTTGGTTTGAAAACATCCCAATCTGGATTTTTGCTTCCGTCTATACTGTGTTAGCGATAGGTATTGTATTAGTAGGTATAAAATGGTTTGAACGAATTGGAAATGTTTTTGCTTTTGCAAAATTGTCCGCCATTATTATGTTTATCATATTAGCGTTATTAGCATTATTTGGTGTTTTAAAAGGAGATACAGACTTTCAAAAACCTACCACTCTTGCTAGTTTTATTCCGTATGGATGGAAGGGAATGTGGGCAGCATTGCTTTTTTCTTTTTATGCATATGGTGGAATAGAAATTATGGGTATTTATGCTACGCGATTAAAGGATCCAAAGGACACACCGAAATCGGGAAAATTTATGCTAATGCTATTAACCATTATCTATATACTATCGGTTGGATTGGCAATTATTTTAGTTCCATTACGAACATTTAATATGGAAGAAAGCCCATTTGTAGTAGCCCTACATAACTTTCATCTAGCGTTCGTCCCACATGTATTTAACGGGATATTAATTATTGCAGGATTTTCGACAATGACTGCCTCACTATTTGCAGTAACGACGATGCTTGTAAACTTAGCGAAGGATGGAGATGCACCAGCGCGTTTAGGTAAAGGAGGAAAATTAGCGGTACCTTTACCTGCGCTTGCGATGACAACCTCGGGACTAATTATCTCAATTGTATTAGGGCTACTATTGCCAGATCAAGTTTATGAATACATTACAACTGCTGCAGGATTAATGCTTCTCTATAATTGGTTATTTATTTTATTTTCATCGAAAAAGCTACTTAAAGTATCGATGTTTGATCATGTAAAACGTTACCTTGGGACTATATTAATTTTATTAGCTGTAACTGGCTCGATATTTCATGGCTCCAGTAGACCGGGATTTTTTATTAGCCTTTTCTTTCTAGTGATAATCGGTGGAATCACAATCTTAATGAATCGTAAATGGAAGAAAGGTGGAAGTAAACCAACGGGCATTTATCAAATTATTAATGGCGAAAAGGAAAAATAAGCAAGCAATTGGTCAATTTATTTCTATTTATTAACTAATGCTTGTACACCTTCCAGTCCAAAAAATACGCCAAATCCAATAAGGAATAATCCGGAAATTATCGATAAAATCTTTAAAAAAGTTATCGATAAATATTTGCGAAATATACTTGATATCGTGGCCATTGAGATGTCCCAAATAAATATACCGATAAAAATTGCTAAGCTAAAAAGCATTACATCTTCTCTACCATATTTATGTATCGTTGTCGTTAATATCGATCCGTAAATACCTAACCAAAATAAAATTGATAATGGATTAAGTAAGGACATAAAAAAACCGGTAAAAAAGGATTTAATCGCAGGTTCATTGCTCCGTTGTGATTTCGGGTTTATTTTAGAAATGTTTACAATACTTTCTACTCCCGTATAAATTAAGACAAAGGCACCGAAAAGCCATAGAAAGGTTTGCATAAATGGTATTTCTAAAAAATGGACAACACCAAAGAATATAAGCAACATGAAAATAGCATCTGCAATCATTGCACCTAAGCCAACAAACCAGGAGTGGAGAAATCCATTTTTTAATCCATGATCTAATTGGGCAGCATTAATCGGACCGATTGGTGCTGCTAATGATAAACCTAATAAAATATAGCTAAGAAAAATGTTCAATTCAAATAAACCTCCATCTCATTTGCTTATGCTTGTACATTCTATTCAAATATTATGGAGTTTAATACTAAAATAATATCTTGTTCATTTCTTTTGAAATAGATAGTATTATTCCTGTAGAAGAGGACGACAAAGGTAAAGAAATTTTACAGAAATTATTACCATTGTATATGGATAATTAAGTGCGTTATACTGATTTTAGACATTCAAATGGTTTACCCAACCCTTTGTGATTTACAACATTTTTTTGGCTGACTAATATAGTCAGCTTTTTTCTTTTTTAATCTGAAATGGAAAAAACCATGAGTCAGCGGAAAACTAATCGCATCTCACGGTTTTTTTTATCCATGTGTAATGTATTTAAGGTGGACTTTTTCTATTATATTTTGATTTTTTCAAACGTACTAGACTTTGAGCGTTCTTTTTCTTCCTTTTCTGGTCTAATGCCAAAATAGCAAATAATGGCAGTTAAAACACTAAGACCAGCTAAGAAATAAAAAATATAATTCTCCATCGATTTCATCATAATTGCTAATATTGGCGGGCCAAGTGCAACACCAATAAATCGCATGGAACTATATAAAGAGGAAATTGTTCCGCGTTCTTCTTTTTGAATGCCTTCCGTAATTAATGCATCTAAACAAGGTAGACCAACCCCAATACCAATGCCAACGATGACAAATAGCAAAATTGATATCCATAAATTGCTGAAAAAACTTAAAGAAAAAACACTGATACATAAAATCAGTAACCCAATAAAGGCTACTTTTTTCATTAATATCTTATCTTCCTTAATTTTTTTCCCGGAAATAAAAGAGGCTAAACAAAGAGCACCTAATGGAATTGCTAAAATAAAGCCTTTTGTGATATGTCCAATACCATATCCATCTTCTAACAGGCTAGATAAATAAAACAAAATACCAAATAAAATAAACATTAGCATGCCACCAATAAAAAATAAGGAATTCAACCAACGACTATTTAGCTTATATGTTCGTTTCAAATCATGAACAAACTCTTGAAATGTAGGGACTTCCTTATTTTTGGGACTTTTGACTAAAAACATCATCATTAATATAGAAATTAAACAAAATACAGGAATGGAAACGAATGGCAGATACCAAATGATATTTGCAAGTAATGCGCCTAGAATGGGACTTAATACCTTTCCGAGTGTATTTGCTGTTTCGATAATTCCAAGGGAAGAACTGATTTCTTTATCGGTTCGAAACATATCTCCGACTAATGGTAAGACGATGGGAAACGCTCCGGCAGCACCAACTCCTTGCAATGTTCTTCCTATCAATATTAACCAGTAGCCACTTTGCATTTTCCATGATGCAAATGCAGCAATGATTCCTCCAATACCTGCTAAAATAAGGCTAGGAATAATTATCATTTTTCTTCCCCATTTATCGGATAAATATCCGGCAATCGGAATGAAAAATATCGCTACAACCGAATAAACCGTAATGATTAAACTAGATTGGAGCGAGGAGATATGTAATTCTTTCTCCATTGTTGGTAAAACTGGAATCAGCATTGAATTACCTAATGTCATCACTAACGGAATTGAAGCAATGGATACTATTGCCCATTTTTGATCATTTGCTTTATGAATGTTGTCACTACTCTTCATTCTTATCACCATTAAGATAATTTAATTTCGACATTATCATACTCCATTCAAAATGCATTAATATTAATAATGTAACCAAAAAAATTGAAAGCATAATTGGAAAAAACTATCCTATTGAAAAGGAATAATTTTCACTTTGGATATTTTAAATTATTTTAGGAAAATGACAGTTACTTGTAGCTAATTAGGTAGGTAATAAACCGGAAGAATCATAAATTGTGGAGTCAACGGTATAATGACATAACTTTAAGAGAGCGATGGAGAATGTTCGAACGGTTTAGAGAATCTATTTATACGGTATAAATATTTGCGATGTCTATCTTGAATATTCTGGAAAAATGATGAAGAAATGAAGGGGAATGAATAAGTATGACCTAATTCTTCTTCTTCGTGTAATGATATTGTCAATACGTAGCTAGAGTAAGATAAAATTGTAATTTGTATTTTAGTATTTAATCAATAGCCGATAGTTAAAGGGACAAATTTGGGGAATTATTATAATATTTTATTATTTCCTTTGACTTCCCAATATTCAATGGTAAAATGGAAATGTAAACGGTTAATCCTATATTGGTATAGTTTATAATGTAAACTATTTTAATGAAACGTGTTTACGTTAGGGGTAACGAAAACATGGTAGATTATTCAAGTTTTGGAGGGTAACTGTACATGAACAGGATAAAAGGGGACCTTGTTGTTCCATGGGAAAATTTTCACGGACCAAATTTAGGTTACATTGCAGAATTATATGAAAACTATCAAAAAGATCCCAATTCGATTGATCCTGAAATCAAGGAACTGTTTGAACAATGGGGACCGCCATTATTAGATGGTGGCTTAAAATCAGAAGGTAAAACATTGCAGCAAGCAACACCATCCATTCAAATGGAGCAATTGGAAAAATATTTAGCCGCAAGTAAATTAGCAGATAGTATTCGGACATTTGGACACTTAGACGCTAATTTAAATCCATTGCAACAAAGAAATAATGGTGAGTTGTATAATAATCCGCAAAAATTTGGCCTTACTTATGAAGAATTAAAAGAATTTCCTGCATCCATCTTTAGTACCAATCTACCGGCACATATCACCAATGGATTGGAAGCGTTGAAATATTTGCAAACAATCTATTCCAATAATCTTGCATTTGAATTTGATCATGTCCAAGATAATGAGGAGAAGCAATGGTTAACGGTAATGATTGAAACAGGTAAATATAAAGAAAACTTATCAAACGAGAAGAAGCAAGCAATTTTAAAAAGACTTGCAGAGGTAGAAGTATTTGAGCAATTTCTTCACCGGGTTTTCGTTGGACAAAAGCGATTTTCGATTGAAGGAGTAGATACACTTGTTCCATTATTAGATGAAATCATTTCTTGCTCCGTAAAAAAAGGCGTGAAATCAGTTAATATTGGAATGGCTCATAGAGGTCGACTCAATGTATTAGCACATGTATTAGGAAAACCATATGAGATGATTTTTGCAGAATTTCAACATGCACCAAATAAAGATTTCATACCATCCGAAGGTTCCATCGGTATTACGTATGGATGGACTGGTGATGTGAAATATCATTTAGGATTGGATCGGAAAATAAAAGAGCAAGATTCTATTCAAGCAGTAATAACGCTTGCTAATAATCCAAGTCATTTAGAATATGTTAACCCAGTTGTCGCTGGTTATACCCGTGCAGCACAAGAAAACAGAAAAAATAATGGACATCCTCTACAAAATACGGATCAAGCACTAGGAATTCTTATCCATGGAGATGCAGCATTCCCGGGACAAGGAGTCGTAGCAGAAACATTAAATTTAAGCCGAATTAAAGGCTATCAAACGGGAGGTACTATCCATATCATTGCAAACAACATGATTGGATTTACTACAGAAAGTGAAGATTCCCGCTCGACGAAATATGCAAGCGATTTGGCTAAAGGATTTGAAATCCCGATTATACATGTTAATGCGGATGATCCGGAAGCTGTCTTAGCTGCAGCACAATTAGCTGTCTTATATCGACAAACATATAATAAAGATTTTCTCATTGATTTAATTGGGTACCGACGCTATGGTCACAATGAAATGGACGAACCGCTCGCAACGAATCCGGTAATGTACCACTTCATTCATGAACATCCTACCGTATTAAATCTATATGCAAACCAATTACAACAATCTGGCGTTATTGCACCCGATTATTTAACAGAGGTAGAAAAACAAATAGAAAATAAATTAAAAGCAGCCTATGAAAAAGTACCGAAAGGCAAGGATCTTGATTATGTAATGAATCCTCCTGAGCAGGTAGAAAAAGGCATACCTCCAGTTGTTACAAAGGTTGCATCAGATCAATTAACACGTTTGAATGAGGAATTATTGATGTGGCCAGAGAATTTTCAAGTGTTTAACAAATTGGAGAAAATTTTAAAACGACGAAGTAAAGCATTTACCGAAGGGAAAATTGATTGGGCACATGCAGAAACATTAGCGTTTGCTACAATCGTTGAAGATGGCATTCCGATTCGCTTAACGGGTCAGGATTCGGAAAGAGGAACGTTTGCCCATCGCCATATTGTATTACATGACCATCAGACAGGAGAAACTTTTTCACCTCTCCATAATTTATCGAATGGAAAAGCTTCCTTTGCAGTACATAATAGCCCATTATCAGAAATTAGTGTGTTAGGATTTGAATATGGCTACAATGTCATTGCACCAGAAACACTCGTTTTATGGGAAGCCCAATTCGGTGACTTTGCAAACTCCGCCCAGGTCATTATGGATCAATTTATTTCTTCTGGCAGAGCAAAGTGGGGACAAAAATCTGGACTCGTCATGTTACTTCCACATGGTTATGAAGGCCAAGGACCAGAACATTCAAGTGCAAGACTAGAACGATTTTTAACAATTGCTGCAGAAAATAACTGGACTGTCGCTAATATGACAAAATCATCGCAGTATTTTCATATTTTACGTCGTCAAGCACTTATATTAGAAAAAGAAGAAGTAAGACCATTAGTAATTATGTCACCAAAAAGCTTGCTCCGTCATCCGTTAGTTGCCTCAAGCTATGAGGATTTAACAGATGGAGAATTTCAACCAGTATTAGAACAACCAGGAACAGGAAGTAAAGCGGACAAAGTCGAGCGATTGATTCTTTGCTCTGGAAAAATTGCAATTGATTTGGCAGAAGCAATTGAAAAAGTAGAGGACAGAGATTGGTTCCATATTTTACGAATAGAAGAATTATATCCTTTTCCGATGAAGGAAGTAGCAGCATTTATTGAAAAATATGGAAACTTGAAGGAAATCGTTTGGGTACAAGAGGAACCGAAAAACATGGGTGCTTGGACATTTGTTGAACCAAGGGTAAATGCTTTAGCACCAACAAATGTAGAAGTATTCTATATTGGAAGAAGAAGACGATCGAGTACTGCTGAAGGAGATCCGATCGTTCATAAATGGGAGCAATCACGTATAATCAATGAGGCTTTAAAACGTTCATAAGAGGTTTACTAGTTCCTATAGGAACTTAATAAATATACAAATAAATATCTAGGCAAATGTGAAAGGGGATATCACAAGTGGCAGAAGTAAAGGTACCTGAATTGGCAGAATCGATAACGGAGGGTACGATTTCCGAATGGTTGAAAAAACCAGGTGATGTTATAGAAAAAGGGGAAACAATTGCAGAATTAGAAACAGATAAAGTGAATGTTGATTTAATTTCTGAAGAAGCTGGAGTTATAAAAGAGCTACTATTTGCAGAAGGCGATACAGTTCAAGTTGGTGAAACAATTGCGATTGTTGGAGAAGGAGAGGCAACTTCCTCGGCACCTGCAAAAGCAATCGATTCATCCGAGACAGAAGCAGTAAAAGAAACTGCTCCAGCCGTACTAGTAGCTGAAGAAACATCGAATGGTAAAGCACCTATCGCTTCACCAGCAGCAAGAAAATTAGCAAGAGAAAAGGGAATCGATTTATCAACTGTTCCAACAGGTGATCCACTTGGAAGGGTAAGAAAACAAGATGTTGCTGGGTATGCAAACACACCAGCGACACCACAAAAAACAGAATCACCAAAACAAGCGACACAAGCTCCAGTCACACCTGGAAAACCTGTAGAGGTAGTGAAAATGTCTCGTCGTCGTCAAACAATTGCTAAACGATTATTAGAAGTAAAACAAAATACCGCAATGCTTACAACATTTAATGAAATTGATATGTCAGCGGTAATGGATTTACGGAAACGTCGGAAGGATGCTTTTTATGAAGCGCATGAAGTTCGTCTCGGCTTTATGTCCTTCTTTACAAAAGCAGTAGTTGCGGCACTGAAGAAATATCCATTATTAAATGCAGAAATTGATGGCGATGAATTATTAGTGAAAAAATATTATGATATTGGTGTAGCAGTTTCAACCGATGAAGGTCTAGTTGTCCCAGTTGTTCGTGACGCAGATCGGAAAAACTTTGCGGAAATTGAAGGCGAAATTTTAAATCTTGCATTAAAAGCAAGAGATAATAAATTGAGCTTAAATGATCTCCAAGGTGGAACCTTTACGATTACAAATGGTGGGGTATTCGGTTCCCTAATGTCCACCCCTATCTTAAATGGACCACAAGTTGGTATTTTAGGAATGCATACGATTCAAACTCGACCTGTGGCAGTAGATAAGGATACAATTGAAAATCGTCCAATGATGTATATTGCACTTTCCTATGACCATCGAATTGTGGATGGAAAAGAGGCAGTTGGATTTTTAGTAACCGTTAAAAAGCTGCTAGAAGATCCAGAGCAATTATTATTAGAAGGATAATGAATGCAAAAAAACATGAAGCCATTGTTGCTTCATGTTTTTTATTTGTCCTTTTAAATACAACCCATTCCTATCTACTGACACAAATTTGTTAAAACTGTTGACTCCCATTAGCGTTATTTAAATTATAATGGACACGTATAAATGGGAGGTAGGAAAAATGGATGTAGTCGATAGAGTATATGAGGAATTAAAATTTGTAATTGATCCAGAATTTGGCCTCAATATTGTCGATATGGGACTTGTGTATGATGTCCATATTCAAGCGGATAAACATGTAATCGTAACAATGACTTTTACCACTCAAAATCACCCTTTACAAGATACAATTTGTAAAGGAGTTCAATTTGCGGTATTAACGATTGAAGATATAAAGGCAGTAACGATAAAGGTTGTTTGGAGCCCTACATGGAATGTTAGAATGATGAATAATCAATGGAAGGAGCTCCTTATTGGTTAAATCAAATGGTGAAAGAGCGACATGTTTTACACCATTCCACAAACAATTGGGGAGAACTATTGATTTCTCGGCCAATCATTTTTATAATAATAGGAGAAAAAGGAGTTGAATGTAATGATTCATAATAACTGGACGAAACGTGAAACAATTAAGCGAGTTAAATGTGTACATACAAATGCAAAAAAATATATGGTGAATCGCGTGTTAACAGAAGGCGAAATTTATGATGTGAAAAATGAAACAGAAGAATTTTATTTTGTTATGGATAACACTGGACAAATTGGTGGGTATTATAAAGAATACTTTGCAGAAGTATAAAATAAACTATTGAAAATTCCTAACATTCTGTAGGAATTTTTTTATGCGTTAAAAACCTCACTTTCTACATTATTCTTTAATAAAAGAAAAGACTACCACTATTAGGGGTGGATGAATATGTACGTATATCAAGAAGAGGAGATTCATCAGTTAGATAAAATCGCAGCATCTAATGGTTTATCTACAAATGCATTAATGGAAACATCTGGTCGGAGTCTGTATTTCGAGCTCACGAGGCTTGTGAGCATACGTCAGTCAATATTAATTCTTGCAGGTAAAGGCAATAATGGTGGAGATGCTATTGTGCTTGCAAGGTATTTGCTTCAAAATGGTTATCAGACAGAACTTGTATTTCCGATGGGATTGCCGAAGTCTGAAGTAGCAAAAGAACATTTTCGATATTATCAAAGTCTAGGATTTCCTTATTTGGAAGAAATTCCGAAAAAACAAACGTACGATGTGATTATCGATGGACTGTTAGGGGTTGGTACAAAACTCCCATTGAACGATACAATGATGAAGATAGTGAGTTGGTGTAATAATCAACCGTCCCTTCGGATAGCGATTGATTTACCGACAGGTGTTGTTGCAAATTTTGGTGAAGTAGAAACCGCCTTTCAAGCAGATTATACTTTTTCGTTACATGGTTATAAGCCATCAGCCTTTTTGTTACCTGCTTCCGCATTTTACGGGAAATCGAAAGTGTTGGATATTGGGCTACCTCATCCTTCGCAATGGAAAATCTGGAGTGAAGCTGATTTTACAAATACATGGAAGACTAGAAATAAAGATGCCCATAAAGGAACCTTTGGCACTGGCTTATTGTTAGCAGGCAGCGATGAAATGCCTGGGAGTGCATTATTGGCAGGACTTGCATCAATGAAAATTGGAATTGGCAAGCTTATCATTGGAACGACACCTTTTGTGGCTAGTATCATTGCTTCTAGACTACCAGAGGCAACTTATTGGTTTAATGGTTTAAATAAACTACCTAATGGAGACTGGCCAGTTGGCGTAAAGGGAATTGCAATAGGACCAGGATTAACCGATACGCTTCTTGTGGAAGAAGCAATAAAAAAAATATGGGAAACAAATATTCCAGTCATTTTAGATGCAGGAGCACTACAAAAGCGGGAATATCCAAAACGGAATGCACCAACTATAATCACACCACATCCAGGTGAATTTAGTAGAATAACAGGGTTAACGACAGCAGAAATTCAAAAAAACCGATTGAAGCTAGCAAGTGATTATGCACAGGAACATCAAGTAATCGTTGTATTAAAAGGAGCAAATACAGTAATCGCCTTCCCGGATGGCAGTGGGGTTATCAATATTACGGGTAATCCAGCGTTGGCAAAAGGAGGAAGTGGAGACACTTTAGCAGGCATGATTTTAGCGCTTTTATGTATGGGGGAAAATCCCAAAATAGCGGTAGCTAATGCCGTGTACTTACATGGATTATGTGCAGATGAACTAGTAAAAACGAGGAATGAAAATACAATCGTGGCAAGTGAGCTTTCGAATATTTTAGGTGAATTAATATATACATTAACACATAACATTTCATAATTTGTATTTATCCGTGTATACGGATGTAAGGTTTAGAACAAATAGATCGTAGGGAGAAAAAGTAAATGTGGATTTTTATCGGTTTAGGTGGTGTCATTGGAAGCTTGATTCGATACGGTGTCAGTGTTTTGGCGGGTCAATGGACATATGGAGGTTACCCAATGGCAACGTTTAGTGTTAATGTTGTAGGATCCTTTCTATTAGCACTATTTGCAAATTCATTTTCTATGAAATTCCAGAAAACAAAATACTATGCTGGTATAACGACTGGAATCATTGGTTCGTTTACAACCTTTTCGACATTTAGTCTGGAAACCGTTCAATTAATAGAAAATAACCATCTGTTCATTGCTACTATTTATATTTTGTTGAGTTTTATTTTCGGGATTGGTTTTGCTTACCTTGGAAGGAAAACAGGAAAACGGCTGTTTCAAGCTAACCGATCTTTAGAAAGGAAATGAGTATTTTTTATGAGTTATTTCTATGTTGCTGTTGGTGGGTTTCTAGGGGCAATTAGTAGATATTATTTGAGTACATATTTTAATCGAAAATCGCAAGGAATGCTTCCCTTTGGTACATTGTTCGTGAATATTGTAGGATCCTTTTTATTAGGATTGTTATTTGGAATTGCTGGCGGGACGAATAATTATTTGCTATTTGGTACTGGTTTTATGGGGGCGTTTACTACTTTTTCAACGTTTATGGTAGAAGTGCTTACTATTAATGAAGGGAAGCTGCTAGGAAAAGGATTTTTCTATATACTTCTATCGGTTGTAATTGGTTTATTTTTTGCGTTCATAGGATATTCAATCAGTGACGGATAAAAAAACAGGATGCCTTTGATGAGACATCCTGTTTATAATGTTTATGATGCGCGCTTCGCTGGAAAAGGTAGTAATTTTGCTCGGATTAATCGATTTCTGACAGTAATTCCAATGACAGCCGCAAGATATGCTTTTAATAAACCAACAATAATAAATGGATAAAAGCCAGAAGAAAGTGCGCTAGTCCATGAAAGGTTTGCAAAATATTTCAACCAGATTGTGCCAAAAATTAATGTAATAATCATCCCGATGATATTAGCGATGAAAGCATTTGTAATCCGAAAGGCAGTTTTTTCTAGAATTATTCCGGTAATAATCGCACAGGGTATGAATCCGATAATAAATCCACCAGTAGGTCCTGTAAGTGCTGTTAGCCCAGAATGAAAGTTTGTAAAAACAGGTAACCCGATTGCACCCATTAGACAATATAATATAACGGCATAGGAACCATATGTGGATCCAAGGATTGTTACAGCAAGTCCAATCGCGAGTGTTTGACCGGTAATTGGGATTAATGGTAATGGAATTGTAATCTGAGCAAGAATACTAATCATACTAGCAAATAGAGCAACATTTAGCATCATGTGTAAACGGTGGTTCTTTACGGATTTCAAAAAAATCACTCCTTTTATGTAAACTTAAAATAAAATAGGTTAACATATAATGATTATACTAAGCTTAAAAAAGAAATGTCAATAATAGAAATAGATTTTTCAGAAAAGCAGATTGATAGAAAATATTGATTACAAACCGCTTTTCTACAATGAAAAAAGACTTAATCCCCTTTAAAGAAAATTAAGTCCTTTTGCTATTTATTGGAAAATAGAAACAAGGTCTTACAACAGGTGCCATCGGCAGGAAGGTCTATTCTTCGTAACAAATAATCGGTCTACTTTACCATAAGAAGTCTAAAATTTCCCCTTTAAATAAATTTGTATCGATTGTACATTTTTCGGCATCAATCCCATATTGCCAGCCATATAATTTAGAACCTTCTGGAGCAACTCCAGCAAATTTTGGTGCTTTTTCTTTCGATGTGATACCTTCATGCGGATATGCAGTCCAAATGATAACAGACTTATTGATTTGATCATTTTCGGCAGCTGCATCTGCATACTCATGATATAAATCTCGATCTTCTGTAAATACCCCATAAATTCCCGGTTTATAGGAAGAATTATTAATTTCCTCCATCCAGCCTATAATAAATGCTTTATTCACTGGATAATCTGGTTCTATATCTGCGAAAATTGCTTTTCCTTCTGGCACACCTAGTTCTTCTGCAAGTTTAATAGCTTCTTTAGCTTGTTTTACTCCATTATCATAGCCAGTAGCATCGGTAAAATGATTATAAATGAGTAATATTTTTATATTTTCATCATGTAATAATTTTATTTCATCCTTGTCTAACCCAGTGGAAACATTATCCTTCGTTCCTAAATAACGTCCCCACACTTCTGGAGAGCCGAAATTATCCTTCACACAAACGAATAAATCATTATTTGTATAACTTGCAGAGTCTACTCCCCAAATAATTTCCGGTTTGTCTTCCTTAGGTTTATCCTCCTTTTCATCTCCACCATTATTTCCAGTATTATTCATAGAGTGAAAAATCACCATAATAGAAAAAATTGGTATTAGAAATAGAAGGAAAAGCGCAACCCATTGAATGATTAATCTCAAACGTAAATTGGACATTATCTCACTCCCTTCCATGCATCATATTCACGAATGCATGAAAAGGTATTAAGGAAAATGCCTATCTCCAAGTTTCCAATTCTTGCTATGAAAAATAGAAGAATGCAGTTTTAGATTGGAAAAATTCCCCTTCATTCTCAATCTATTCCTTCATAACTTTTCCCATTTTATGAAAGACTATGACTACAACAAAAAAAGAGGTGATAAAGATGCGTTATGACAATTCAAAAAAGCTAGCAGGGAAGCATTATGCGCATGATATGAAACAAAATGATGATGAATTATCACAAGGATTAAGCTTAACCCATGAACAAGTGTCTGATAATTATATGGAAGGCACTATTGATGGAGTAATTGAAAAAGAAAATGGGAAAAGTGTGCCGTTGAAAGATCTTTAATTTTTAAAAGACATGGTATTGTAGTATATATTAGGACTGTTTTAAAAGAAGGCTGTATTCCCAGGATTGTTGTTATTTCATGAAATAGGTTTTTTAAATGAAACGCTTCAAGCAACTGAATACACGAAAACCCTCGAAAATCGTTAAGTGTCAATCGTAGGACGTACAACTGTAATGCAATTACTAATCACGATAAAGGAAACATGACGAGCTTGCGAGTCGATGTTGACTTATCGTACCGATGGTTGGTGAAGTTTACTTGTCGAAAGTAAGCCTCCGCTTGCCTCTCGCCGCTAGCCAGAATGGTGTATGGAGTGTATTTATTTAGTCTGTAGTCTTTTTAGAAAAAGCAACAATCTATACGAAAACAGCCATAAAGAAAGAGGTACTGTTCTGTTATACTGGTACCTCTTTTTTAAATGAAGATTATTTGTTTGCAAGCAAAGAAAATAGCCCTAAAAATAGGGTAACGTATCTTTAGCCTTTAATTTCATTCACTAACTACAATATAGGCAATCATTGGTCCATGATGCTCGTAATCCTGATGGGAATGGCAAATTAATCGATAAGTACCAGGCTTGTCAAATTGAAGCGGAACGACTGTTTCTTTTCCTTTCATTATTGTACCTTGAATATTGGTTCCTTCAATGGAAAAGGGATGTTCTTCACCATTCACACCAAAAATTTTCAAACGAACTTGTTCTCCGGTCTTTACATTAATTGTTCCTGGATCAAAGCGGTAGGCTTCAATTTCTTCTCCGTCTTCAGTTGAGGTAGTAAATTCCCCAGTGACTAAATGAATCTCACGGACTTCTTGGGCATTTGTTACATTAAATGCGGGAGTAACCTTTGCTTGGAAGGAATACCATATAAATGCTGCCAATAAAAACAATACAACAGCTATCACCTTTACAATTGATTTTCTCGTTACAACAAAAAAATTCACGTCTTCACCTCCAAATCCTTAATACTATAAAATATGCAAGGAAGATGAAGTCTTGTCCTATTTCGATAAATTTTTATTTTGCATGGTTGATAATATGACTTGAAGGGGGGCTTCTTCCATTTTACTCATTTCATACAGATACAAGGAATGATAATACTTGCTTAAAACCTTTGGTTCAAACAAGAAATTTAAAATTTCCTCTGTAACTCCACCGGCACTTTGCCAATGCTGACTTTCATGGATAATCCCTAAAGTACGTAATTCGTCAAAATTTATTTCTTCTTGTCCAGGTAGTTTATCGTAAATAAAAATCGGGATTTTTTTCTGAATACATTCCGTTATTGTTACACCACCAGGCTTTGTAATAATTAAATCTACCTGGTTATAAATTAAATCCATTATTCTCCGGGATTGAATATATGGAATAGGTGTTAAATGTTTCGAATGAAGTTGTTTGATTCGATTATATAACGTACGATTTTTTCCACAGAGAATAAAATAATGAATGCGTTTATGATGCTGTAAATTGTTGATTAGCTTCTCAAGATTTCCTGCCCCCATACTCCCCCCAGATATTAAAATATTTGCTTTAGATTTTGGCTGTTCTGGAATTAGGGGACGCTTTTTTAATAATGGATGTACTGGAATTCCCGTGAAATGAATTTGCTCCTTATGGACGTTTTTACTTAATAAGAAATTTTTCATTTTTCCTGTGGAGACGAAATGTCCGTCAATTTCTTTTATGCCCCAGCCGCGATGAATGAAAAAGTCTGTATATATATTAAATACAGGAATAGAAAGCTTACCTGCCTGCTTCATTTTGCTTAGCAGTCTTGATGGAAGGGCATGAGTACAAACGATACAATCTGGTGCTTTTGATTGGATGATTTGCTCTAGCTGCCGTTCAAAAAATAGCTCATATAAATAAAAATCCTTTTCAATATCTATATTTTTCCAGACCATTGTACGGTAAAGGAAGCTATATGAGCTAGGAAAGGTATGGATCCATTTTAAATAAAATCCCGATAGAAGCTTTTCTAATACTCCGTAGCTATAGGAGAATACATCGACTTTTTCACATTCAATGGTAGAATCATGATTATGAAAATGTGAGATTAATGCATCTGCTGCTTGTTGATGCCCTGATGGTATTTGCATAAAAGGTAAAAATAAGACCTTTTTTATCATGGGACTACTCCTTTATTAGTGACTAGTCATTACTTTTCGATCAAAGCTAATGGCTTCTTGCTGCATATGTTGTTGCAAATGTTTTGTGAGTAAAATATCTTTACTAATAAAAATATAAGCAGGTTCACTCGTTTTTTTCTGATTGTGCTGCAAAATACTTAAAGATAGTAGGTTTATTGGTAGAAATGCTAGCCATTTCATTTTTCTATATACGCTATTTTGAATGGCATGGGTTTCAAAACCGAGGCGATTATTCCCAAATTTTAAGGAAGTTATCCCGATAATTCCTTTTATTTGTTCTTTCTTTGGATGATTTTGTACATAATTTGCTAATTCTGGGAGGGACTTTTTAATGGAATGGTAAAATAATTTCCCTTTTTGAAAATCATCTTGAATTGATAAAAGTTCAGAAAGTAATTTGACATTATGTAAATGTATCTTTATTAATAGATCATTTTTATGAATCGTTGTTCCATCAGCTAATGTGACATTATAGCCTTTATATTTCGTGAGTCGGACACGAAATATATTTTCTCCATTTTTGATATAGGTAAGTCTCGAAAAAAAATAATAAAATGGGTCAATCAGCCGCCAGCACAATAAAATTAAATTACGCATAAAAGCAAACACCTTTCTTTCCAAGTATTCTTCTAAAAAAATTTTTTCAGTCATTATTGTAATGAATCTGTTCGTATTATGTTCATTGTTAAGTAAAGTATGCCTTATTTTCGATTGTTTTCCGTGCGCATGAAATTACTATTGTTGCCTACTATAAAAATGCTGTAGAAATTTATGAGGGAGGTGAACAAGTTGGCAAAAAGAAAAGCGGATGCATCGACTATTGGACTTAATCCATCCGAAACAATAGGACAGGGAACAACCAGCGAAGAAAAAGGAAAAAAGGCTTCCTCAGCCAGAAAAAAACAAAAGCGATATTAGGATAGTCATTTGAGAAGAAACGGAAACTGCAAGTTAGTTTCCGTTTTTCTTGATTTGAAGCATAAATAAAGGGATATTGGGATAAATGGAGTCAAATTGGATTAATACAATCCAAACGATATGATATGATATTTTTATCCAATTCTTCCAAAGGATGAGTGATGGAATCGTGGATATACATATTTTGCAATCCCTTACTTGATTGATAAAGAAAAACTTATAGGAACATAGGAACGGAAAGGGCGGAATAACATGTGGAAAGAATTTAAGGAATTTGCGATGAAAGGAAATGTTCTTGATTTAGCGGTCGGTGTTTTAATCGGGACAGCATTCAATAAAATCGTGAGTTCTTTAGTGAATGATTTAATTATGCCGATATTTGGTCTTTTTATTGGGAAGGGTGATTTTTCTGAATTACACTTTAAACAAATTAAATACGGAAGTTTTATCCAATCAATATTAGATTTCTTAATTATTGGATTTTCGCTCTTCATTGTCGTAAAAGTAATAAATAAAATAAAGACTTTTCGAGAAAAAGAAGAGGCAGCTGAAAAGAAGGAGGAAGCTAAAAATATTTCCATGGAGCAACAATTATTAACAGAAATTCGGGATTTACTAAAAGAAAGAAGTAATAGTCAGGGACATGAATAATGAAAAAACAGTCCACATTTTTTGCGGACTGTTTTTTAACAATGGAAAAATTATTCAGTTTCGTAGCTTTTTACTAATTCATCTACTAATGTACCAACATAGGCAACTGCTTGGCGAATCGGTTCCGGAGTAGACATATCGACACCTGCTTTTTTCGCAAGATCAAGAGGGGATAGTGTTCCACCGGATTTTAATACTTCTAGCCACTCATTGCGAACTGGTTGCCCCTCTGTTTTCATTTTTTCTGCAACGGCAGTGGATATCGTAAGTCCTGCAGAGTACGTATAAGGATATAATCCCATATAGTAGTGTGGCTGGCGCATCCAAGTAAGTGCTGCACCTTCATCAATTTCTACTTCTTCTCCCCAAAATACTTTTAAAATATCACCTTTTATTTTCGTAAGTGCTGTAGCAGTAATTGGATTCCCTTTTTCTGCCCATTCATATACTTCGCGTTGATAAGCTCCTTCTAAAAGATGGGTAACAAAATTGTGATAGTACGTTCCTAAAAGCTGTAAAATAACCCAACGACGCATTTCGTTACTGTCCGTTTTGGCAAGGAGATGCTGTGCTAATAACAGCTCATTCATTGTCGATGGAGCCTCAACAAAATACATCGATGGTCGAGTATTCACTAATCGTTGATTATGACCAGCTAAATAAAAATGTCCAGCATGACCTAGCTCATGGGCAAGAACGAATGCGCTTCTCATAGAATCTGTCCAAGTAATTAAAATATATGGATGTGCACCATATGGACTAGAGCAAAAAGCACCAGTTGATTTTCCGACATTATCAGCTAAATCTACCCAACGCTCTGTTAAGCCTTTTTTGATGATTTCCGTATACTCTTCACCCATGATCGATAATGCATCTAGTAATATTTCACTAGCTTCTTCATAGGTTGTTGATGGATTGAATTCAGAATCAAGTGGTGCTTTTAAGTCACAAAATAATAGTTTATCCAATCCAAGTATTTCTTTCTTTAATCTCGCAAATTTGCGCATATGTGGTGCGAGTTCATTTTTAATGATATCTAGTTGATTATTGTACATAACCTTCGTTACTTTTTGCGGTTGTAATAGCATATCCGTAACGGAAGGATAGTTTCTTAGCTTCGCTAAAGTTACTTGTTTCTTTACTTCTGTTGCGTAAGCAGTAGCAAACGTATTTTTGTATTGCTTTAATGTGTTTACAAAAGATTCATATGCTTTTCTACGGATCGAGGTACTGCTAGAAATTTCATACTTATCTTCATACAAAGCAAATGACATTGGCAACTGTTCGCCGCTTTCAGCAGTAATCGAAGCAAACTCCATATCTGAAAGCTTACTGCGATTGTAAATGGTATATGGTGCACTATGTACTTCACTTAATGCAGCTAATACTTTTTCGGTTTCAGCAGAAAGTGTATACGGCTTTGTTACAAGTATATCATCGAGTAGTAAACGGAAATCGGCCAATTTCGGTTGCTCAGATAAGCAACGTTCCACTAATCCGTCCTCAAGCTGCAATATCTCTGATTTTAAGAAGGAAAGCTCCGAATTTAACTGTGCATAGAAAGAAGCGACCTTTCCTGCATCCGCTTGAATGACCGGATCGCTTCCGTCCGCAGAATTTCGTAAGCTAGCATATGTTCCAACTAAAATAACACGACGTTGTAATGCTTCATAGTTTTCTAAGCAAGCGAGTAATGTATCGGCACTCTCACCTAATTTTCCGGCATAATTAGTTACTGATGGAAGAGCTTCTATAATTGCTTGTAATTCTGACTCCCATGCTTCGCGAGTAGGAAATAAATCCGTTAAGTCCCATGTTAAGTGTTCTGGTACCTCACTTCGTGCCCACCGCTTACTAGCAGTATTTGTTGTCATAGACAATTCCCCCTTTTATCCATGCGTTCGAATATTTCGAGTCGCTAATAAAAAATATTATACAGGAGAATTATTGTTTGTACATCTATTTTTACAAATTTTTAAATAAATTAGTAAAGATAGAATTTAAATTTTTATTCCTATTTTTGTACTATTTGTAGCTGCGATTACGACTAAACTTTATTCGATTTTTTCTGCTTGTACTAGATTTGTTGTTACAAATTCTATAAATTGTTTTAGTTGTTCTATATCAGAGAAGAACGCTTGAGCCTTTTTCGCATCTCCGCCACCTTTACCAGAAAAAGCAGCTGCATGATTTTTAATTATTTGACCACAGTGCAAAGGGCTTGTCCCGTTATGTAATAGAAGTATTTTGTTTTCTAGTGTGGAAGCAAAAACAACCGTTTTATCACTTTGATTGGTTATATTTCGTGCAATTATTTCCAGTTCTTTTATCGAGTACTGATCAAAAATAGTAGAAATAAATGGACCATCCTCTTGCTCGGATAGTAATTTTTGAGCAATTTCATAGGAAAGTTCCTCAAATAAAGCATTATATTTCTGGCTAGCTTCTTTGTTATCGCTTAGTAGCTTTTCAATTTTTTCTGGAAGCTTCTCGGGCGGGGAGGATAATCGATTGGCTATGGAACTTACCCATTCATTTTTTTTCGAATAATCCTTCAGTAACCGCATGCCACAGCTGAAAAATAGGCGTACATGTCCGCGATGCTTTTCTGTTTTCATGAGCTTCAGTAATCCAATTTGACTAGTTGTTTGGACATGTGTTCCACCGCAGGCATTGTATTCAATACCTTCAATTTGCACAATGCGAAGCTGTTCATGACCGCTCGGAACCTTACGGAGGGCATATTTACTAGCTTCGTTCGTATTTATATAAAATACATTGATTTTTCGGTTTTCATAAATATAATCATTCACTCTTGCTTCTATATTAAGTAGCTGTTGTCGAGACAAAGAAGGAGTATTCAAGTCAATGGTAGCTGTATCATTGCTTAAATGAAAGGAAACCGTTCCGATATCATAAAGTTCAACACAAACTGCTGATAATAAATGTTGCCCACTATGGTGCTGGGTATGTTCAATTCTGCGTTCTTTATTTAACGAGCAATTTACAAGTGTACGATTAGGTTTTTCGTTTAATATATGGATTACTTCATCCTGTTCTTTCCTAACAGCTAGGACTTCTATTCCATCAATTGTTCCTAAATCGCATGGTTGCCCACCACCTTCTGGATAGAAGGCAGTATCTTTCAAGGTGATTTCCCAAGTGCCATTTTTATTTTCGGAAGCGGTTATTTCTGTTTTCCATTGATAGATGAATGGATCTGTATAATATAATTTATTCGTCAACTAAATCATCCTTTCGACTATGTATTTGTTCATTATATAATAGGAAAAAGATTTCGAAAATATAATTGACAAGTTGTATAGAAGAAAATCCCTATCCATCTATTATCGAAGCGACAAGTGTTGTTTGCCTCAAATAGGGGATAGGGAAAAAAAAGAAGTGTTATTTTTTCACTGCCTCTAATATCCAAACAAATGGATTCTTTTTCGTGAAATGAACAGTAAAGTTTTCCAATTGAAAAAATTCTTCGAGAATAGGTAGAGTAGTATAGTACTCGGTTTGTAAATCCTCTGCTAACCGGTGAAATTGATTGATTTTTGCTTGATCAATCATTTCCTGCTTTGCCTGGTCGGAAACAAACATTGTATCTGCAAAAACAATCTTATTCCCAGTACTTAACATGTTTGCGTAGCGTTTAATTGCAGTTTGTTTTTCTTCATCTGTTAAATGGTGAAAGGCATAAGTACTTACAATTGTTTCGATGGGTTCGGAAATTTTCGGGTAAGCCAAAAAATCGCCTTCCATTATTTGCAAATGAGGTAGTTTTTGTTTTGCAATTTTGCGCATTTCTTTTGATGGTTCAATTCCAATTACTTTATGTTCACGATTAAGTAATCTTTTCGTTAAATTTCCAGTACCAACACCAAATTCTAGTACAGATCCTAGAGATAATTTTGCCACTTCGTCTAAAATTTCCTCATAGTTACTAAAAACTTCTTTATATTGTTCATCAGTTCCGTATACTGTATCATCATAGGTTAATGCCCATTGGTCAAATAGTTGATCAAATTCTCGTCCCATCATCATTTCCTCCAAAGGCTTTCAAATTTTAAAATCAAATTATTCCTATCTGTATAGTATGAATTAACATTCCTTTTGTCAATCTCTGCACTGTTTATATTGTAAGTGATTAGCTTGCGATGGATAACTTCATTCGTACTAAAAAAATCTGCTAGTTTTTCCTCTTCTCTTTTGAAATAGGAATCTAAGAAAAAATTAAATTTTGACAATGGATAGTAAAAAACATACTATATTAGTAGGATTTAAATTGAGCTATTATTGGAGGTATTTCAATGCAAGTGAAAAAAATGAACGTCGAAAGTTTTAATTTAGATCACACAAAAGTAAAAGCTCCTTATGTCCGGCTAGCAAGTGTTAGTGAAGGAGCGAATGGGGACAAAATCTATAAATATGATGTACGCTTTTGCCAACCAAACAAAGAGCATATGGAAATGCCAGCACTTCATTCTTTAGAACACTTAATGGCAGAACATATTCGTAATCACCATCAAACGATATTTGATGTTAGTCCGATGGGCTGCCAAACTGGTTTTTACGTATCGATTATTAATGATGGGGAGTTTGACTCCTTTTTACAATTGCTAGAAAAAACGTTAACAGATGTTGTTCATGCGACAGAGGTACCAGCTTGCAATGAAGTCCAATGCGGATGGGCTGCAAGTCACAGTCTTGAAGGAGCACAAGCAATTGCAAGTAAAATGCTAGAAAATAAAGCAGCATGGCCACATGTATTTGCATAAAGGATTGAATGACTCGTGACATATTTTGAAAATGTTCAACAGCTTATCGGTCAGACACCATTAGTGAAAATTCAAAAAAATCCATTTCAAGAAAAAGTTACGATTTATGCCAAGCTAGAGTATTTTAACCCAGGTGGCAGTATTAAAGATCGACTAGGTAGGATGCTTGTAAAGGATGCTATCCATCAAAAGAAAATTTCGCAAAATGGTACAATCATTGAACCTACAGCAGGGAATACCGGTATTGGGCTTGCAATGGCAGCAATCCAAACGAATATAAAGGTGATTTGTGTCGTGCCAGAAAAATTTAGCCAAGAAAAGCAAGAATTGATGAAAGCACTTGGTGCAACAGTGATAAATACACCATCAGAGCTAGGGATGACTGGTGCGATCCAAAAGGCAAAAGAGCTTCAATTGGAAATACCAGATTCCTTCTGTCCAATGCAATTTGAAAATGAAGCGAACCCAAGAGCCTATTATGAATCTCTTGGTCCAGAATTAATCCGTGATTTAAATGGCAATGTCGATATATTTGTTGCAGGAGCTGGAAGTGGAGGAACATTTGCAGGCTGTGCGAAATATTTAAAAGAATATTACCCAAGTACAAAAACGGTTATTGTTGAACCACAAGGATCAATTTTAAATGGTGGAAATGCTGGAACACATGATACAGAAGGAATTGGTCTTGAATTTATTCCGCCATTTTTGGACGAAAGCTATTTTGATGCAATATACACGATAAAAGATGTCGATGCCTTCCAAAGAGTGAAGGAATTAGCAATCAATGAAGGAATGCTAGTAGGTAGTTCATCTGGAGCAGCATATGAAGCAGCACTACAGGAAGCAGCAAAAGCTGAAGCTGGTTCAAACATTGTGGTAATTTTTCCAGATAGTAGTGAACGATATTTTTCGAAGCATATATACGATTACAAATAACTTTTCACAAAATATAGGAGGAGACGCAAATTGCGTAAGAAAACAGTAATGATTCACGGTGGTATTTCCGTGGATAAAGCAACAGGTGCGGTGTCTATCCCTATTTCCCATGCTAGTACCTTTAAACAAGATGGTATCGGAAATTTTAAATATGAATATGCCAGAACTGGAAACCCAACTCGCGAAGCATTGGAGCAGTTAGTTCGCGACCTAGAAGGTGGTGTTGCTGGATTTGCATTTGGATCCGGAATGGCAGCTATTTCCTCTGTTATGCAATTATTTTCCAGTGGAGATCATATTATTGCAACCGATGATGTATATGGTGGGACATTTCGCTACATGACAAAAGTAATGAGCAAATATAAGATAGATGTTACTTTTGTCGATACAAGTGACAAGGATAAAGTCATTGCTTCTATTCAACCGAATACAAAAGCAATTTATATTGAAACACCAACGAACCCGTTATTAAAAATTACCGATATAAAAGCGATTGCTGCTATTGCTAAAGAGAACGGATTATTGACAATTGTCGATAATACGTTTGCTACACCATATTGGCAAAATCCGATTGCCCATGGTGCAGATATTGTCGTTCATAGTGCTACCAAATATTTAGGTGGACATAGCGATGTAGTAGCAGGTATTGTTGTCGTCAATAGTGAAAAATTAAAGGAAGATATTCACTTTATTCAAAATTCTGTCGGAGCAATTCTCGGACCACAGGATAGTTGGTTGCTTATCCGTGGCATCAAAACGTTAGCGATTCGCATGGAGGAAATCGAACAAAGCAGTTCTAAAATTGCGGAATTTCTACAATCACATCCAAAGGTACAAAAAGTATACTATCCTGGTTTCACAAATCATCCGGGTCATGACATTCATAAACATCAGTCGAATGGCTTTGGCGGTATGATTTCCTTTGATATAGGTAGCTCAGAATTAGCAGATCAATTGTTAGCGAAAACAGAACTATTCACGCTAGCAGAAAGTCTTGGCGCAGTGGAAAGCTTAATTTCTTTACCGGCAAGAATGACCCATGCTTCTATTCCAAAAGAAAGAAGAGAGGAACTAGGTATTACAGAAGGACTACTACGAATTTCTGTTGGCCTAGAAGATGTAGATGATTTAATAGAAGATTTATCCAATGCTTTACAATAAGCGAGGAGCTGTCCTGTTGGGCAGCTTTTTTCCTCATAAATTTACATTATCACGAACGTTCGAAGGGATATCGGAGTGTATTTAGTCTGTGCAGCTTCTTTTGTAACAACATTCGATAAGAAAACAGTTAAATAAAAAGACGAATTCATTTTGAATTCGCCTACATTTTCAAAAAGAAATAATAGAAAATGTATTATTTTGCACTTACAGATTTCTTTCCCCAATGTTCACTAATAAATTGATCTCTTCCGGATTTTGCTCGATCTTCTTCATATTCTTCAGGATTTTTCTTATAAAAATCTTGATGGTAATCTTCTGCAGCATAAAACGGTGCGGCTGGTAAGATAGGAGTTACAACGGGTTTAGAAAAACGACCACTTTTATTCAAATCTTCCTTCGATTTTAATGCGATTTGTTTTTGTTTTTCAGAATGATAAAAAATAGCAGTGCGATAGGAGCTTCCACGATCATGGAATTGTCCTTCTGCATCAGTTGGATCAATTTGTTGCCAGTAAATATTTAAAATTGTTGGGTAAGAAATGATATCTGGGTCATAAGTAATTTGTACGACTTCATAATGTCCAGTTGTTCCTGATTTTACTTGTTCGTAAGTAGGGTTTTCAATTTCACCGCCTGAGTAGCCAGAAATAACGCTTTTAACCCCATTCCATTTATCAAATGGCTTTACCATACACCAAAAACATCCGCCAGCAAATGTAGCTTTTTCCAAATTAGTATCCATTAAACCAACTCCATATAATAATATTCCGAAAATAGATTTATTAATTAGTAAACAATATAAATTGTACCATCAAAAACCAAATATGCAATAAATTTATTTCGAATACGTAGTAATTACCGATTTAGAAAAACAAAATTTATGGTAAATTGAATAAAATTGGAGGAAATTACTCAATCTAATCATGAATAAAAAGGAAAGGAGGATATTATGAAGCATCTACGTGCCCTTCTCTACAAGTTTGTCATGATACTTGCTGTTTTATCGATTATTTTAGGTTTTGTTTATGGAGTATCTTTTGGAGAGATCTTAACCATCAGTTTGATTTTAACGATTGCAGCATATGTAATCGGTGATTTGTTTGTGCTCCCAAAGGCGGGAAATTTAACTGCAACGATTGCAGATTTTGGACTTGCATTTTTCGGTATTTGGTTATTAGGGAGTATGTTTATTGATGAAACGATAAGGCTAGGTGTAGCAAGCTTTCTATCTGCAGTATTAATTACTGTTGGAGAAATCTTCTTCCATGCGTATTTAGTACGTAGTGTTTTAAATGAACCAAAGGATCGGAAACCATCCGTAAATTACCGCACAAAGGCAACACCTGCCTATCAAACAGAAATGGCAGAAGAAACATATCCTGAAGTGAATACTGGAGTCAATACTAAAAAAGAGGAAAAAGAATAAGGAAAGGAAACAGATCTCGGTCTGTTTCCTTTTTTCCTTATGAATTATTGGCTAATGTAGGGGAACCTATTTTCTTATTCGTGATTTGCTTCATAATATTTTGTATCGCTTTGTTACTATTATTACTTTTCCCTTTAGACATGCTGTATACTGCTCCGCCAGCAAGACCTAAGCCTAATAAGGAAAATAACCATTTGTTTCGACTTTTTTTTCGTTGGTTTGGTAACATCGCCATTACTTTATTTACATTCATTGTTCTCATCAATCGCTTTGTATTCATAGGTTTCACCTCTTTAACAAATTTTTATTGCTTCCCTTACCTTGCTTATTTTTTAACAAATGAACAATAGTATGCGAGGAATTCCCATCAGAATATGGTGGAAACAGGGAATCGATGATAAAACTGGATTGGTTCTTTGTTTTCTATGCTACCTGTATTATACGTGGCAAATTCATTTACCATCAACTCCCACTATATAACTAATTAGTTGTCCCCTATACTGTAGGAAGTAGGGGGGAAACAAATGAATTTATATTTAGTCATTACGGCAATTGTCATCATCAGTATGTTGTTTTTTAAAGCTTATCAAAACACAAAAAAAGTGAATATACAATCCATCGCAATCCCTCAAACGAATAAACTTATAAATAAATTAACCATTTTTCATTTATCTGATATACACTTGGAAAATATATCTGTAACGCCAGAGGAAATTGTACTAATGGCACAAAATCAACAGATTGATCTTATTGCTTTAACAGGGGACTTTTTAGACAGGAAACGAACAATTCCGAAGCTAGTTCCGTATATTCAAGCATTAAAACAATTAAATCCTCGCTATGGAATGTATGCAGTTTTTGGAAATCATGATTATGTATTAAAAGGAAACCATTTTGCACAATTAAAAGATGTATTGGAATCTAATGGATGTATCACATTGCAAAATGAACATATATCGTTAACAGTGGATGGAGATATAGTAAATATTATTGGTATTGATGATTATAGTACGAAGCGCAGTAATATTAATGATTCTTTTCGAGATTTGCAAGAAGGATATAATCTTGTGTTAACGCATGATCCAAATGTCGTGTTAGAAATGCCGAATATTCCATTCGATTATTTACTATCTGGACATTTCCATGGCGGACAAATTCATTGGCCAAAACCGTATCATTTAGCAAAAATGGGGAAGCTTGCGAGACAAAAGGTAATTAAAGGGCTGCATTATCATAAAGGGAAACCATTTTATATTAGTGAGGGCTTAGGGCAAACCGGATTAAATATCCGTGTCGGTTCTAGACCAGAGGTAACCTTCCATCAAATTGGGAATCAATCAAGTCAAGGATAGTCCAGTCCTTGGCTTTTTTGTTATAGACGTGGTGACTTCAATAGAATAGATTAAATATCCAAATTGCAAACTGAATATAGGAATAAATGATACGTAAACATCTTTCATAAATGTACATACTATATAATAAGATAAACAATGGACAAGCGATTCGACAAAATCGCATGTTTCGAACAATTTCTACATATTTTATCGAATTTTGCGCTTGCCTAGGAAATAATATTCAAAAGTTTTTGGAAATATTCATGAAGAAATCTCCTCAAATTGACAATTATGTTTCCGGGCAAAAGCAACATACTAATTATATACTAGTAGGAAGGAGCGTCATCTATGCTAACCGAAAGTCAAATATCTACCTTCCGCTCCATATTACAACAAGAAAAAGCAGAAATTGAAGAACGCTTTCGTTCAAATGATCATTTTGATTTGAATAAGGGCCATTACCATGAATCAGTAGGTGAATTATCTAGTTATGATAATCATCCTGCCGACGAGGGAACCGAATTATTTGAAAGAGGAAAAGATGTTGCCCTAAATGAGCACGAACAAAATCATTTGAAAAATGTAGAAAAAGCATTGCATGCAATAGAGGAAGGTACGTACGGTACATGTGAAGTATGTGGGAAAGAAATTCCATTTGCGCGTTTAGAGGCATTACCAACTACTACTTATTGTAAGGAACATAGCCCAGATCAAGTAACATCTCATGAACGACCGCTAGAAGAGGGAGTTTTAATGCCACCATATGGTAAGTTTAATTTTGATGATTCTGCAGATGAGGGTCTTACCTTTGATTCAGAGGATTCTTGGCAGGAGGTTGCTTCATGGGGAACTAGTGAAACACCACAGGATTTTGTCGATCCTCCTGAGCATTACAATGATACAAATATCGAGTCCGATGAGAATATAGGGTATGTAGAAGATTATGAAAACTTCGTTGGGGTAGACATGTATGGAAAAAATGTGACGGTCTATCCTAATCGTCAGCACAATTTATATGAAGAGGAACTAGATGAAGAGGGAACAATGACTATTTTT
Source organism: Perspicuibacillus lycopersici (assembly GCF_025660475.1). Lineage (GTDB taxonomy): Bacteria > Bacillota > Bacilli > Bacillales > Caldibacillaceae > Perspicuibacillus > Perspicuibacillus lycopersici. The sequence continues at coordinate 73,442 of NZ_JAOUSF010000003.1, read as the reverse complement.
GGTGATTTGCCACCTTCAGAAAGAGAACCGTATGTAGAAGATTAACCAATATAGACTGCTAATTATGAGCAGTCTTTTTTTTTGGATAAAACTTGATGCATAACATGAACGGTGGGCTTCTTTCGTATGATAGTAATAAAACTTGTACGAAAGGGTAGTGGAGAATGAACAAATCACTAGGAATAGCTTCACAAGGAATTTCTAAACAAACACAAAAAATACTTGTTTTTATTGTAAAATCAGATAATCATTCATTTCGACAAGGAGACTTTTTCGTTATTGGAAACGAAAAAATGGAGGAAGAGGCATTATTTATTCAAGATTATCTAGAGGAAAATAATCATATCCATGTAGAAAATAGCAGGTTTTTAACAATTAAACACAATCATGATACTAATAGTTTGCTGTTATACATTCAGCCAATCACTGGAAAACTACAGGATTACTTTGATTTATATCAGCAACTTGTAGCCCAGGGACAATCGATATTATTCATTAGTAAGTGGGCAGAAAATAAAACGAAAGACGAATATTTGTTTATTACAGAAGAGGGAAAGCGATTTGGAAGTTGGGCAGGGGATATTCCATTTGAAATCAAACATATTCCTTTTCGGGCAAATCCATTCGAAAAGGTGATTGGTGCAAAGCAATATGAAGAAGAACAAATTTTTTATTATTTATTTTGGCCGAATCCCCGCTTGTTTCTAATTGGAGCCAATCGATTCACACAAGCTATCTCACAATATGCTGCAGATATTGGATTCAAACCAATCCTTGTCGATGAGCGGGAAGCAATTTGTACAAAAAGCCGGTTCCCTGCTTGTATCCAGTTTATTAACGAGGAAATTGCAGAAAGTATAAAAAGAATTCAGTTCCGATCATATGATTTTGTATTATTTACTGCTGAGGTGATACGTCAAAACAGTATTGCTAGTTACAGATTGGAACGGCCATATTATGTTGGACTCCCTGCAAAGAAGGGAAAGCTTCGCCAATTATTAGGAACAAGATCCATCCCGAAAAATATAAATCCGTTAGAATTTCCGAACGAGCTTAGTAAAAATGAAGTTGCTGTCATGATTGTGGCGGACATGATTCGAGCAATGAAACATATAAAATAAGATATAAGTTAGCAACTGGAAATTTAAAGGATTGCTTCAGATTGTCGACAAAAGGCATCGAGAGGATGTCTTTTGGCATTTTTAAATGGAATTGCGGTTGAGTCCTTTCAAGCAAGTTGCCAAGTCCAATTTGCTAATTTTTTCAAATTCATGGCAGCAAACGTAAGCATCGCTGCATAGACAATTTTTTAAGACCACGTAAATACGATTGTGAGGATTTCTAATTATGCACAATCATTTGGTTGGTTTGTCCACATTCTGACGCAATCAAAGGATTGTTTTTTTGGCTGTGGAGAAATGAGTGATATTAATTAATAAAAGGAATTATTAATAATGAAAAGAATTTTCAGTTATGATAAACTAAAATATATTTCGTGAATCTAAAAAACTAAAATGAGGGATCTTTGGATGTTCCATTCTAGATAAAGAATGCTGCAACTTTAGATGGTGGGGGAAGTATTAATATGAAAGTTATGTCTTTGATAAAGCCTTACCGAATCGCAATGATTATTGCGTGGATTTTGATGTTGATTGAACTTATGGTGGAATTAGTTTCCCCGCTTTTAATGGCAAAAATAATTGATGAAGGAGTATTACAAGCGGATCTTCATACGGTTACTGTTTTGGGATTGGTATTAATTGGGATTAGCTTACTCGCATTTGCTTCAGGGATATCAAACTCATATATTGCTTACTATGCAGGGCAAAATTTAGGATACGATATTCGGAAAAACGTATATGCGAAAATTCAAAGATTGCCATTTTCAAGCTTGAATCAATTTCCTACCTCCTCCTTTATTACGAGGTTAACAAATGATGTTACGCAAATCCAAAATGTGCTTTTCATGAGTTTACGGATAGCATTACGATCTCCACTACTTATCATTTTTGGTACCGTTATGGCATTATTTGTTCATGCAAAGCTTGCCCTTATTTTTGTCGTAGCGATTCCGCTATTAGTAGTGTTTTTAATTTTTATTATGAGAAAAGGATTTGTCTTCTTCCAATCGGTTCAAAAAAAATTAGACCGTGTCAATAGTGTGATGCGTGAGAATTTAATTGGCATTCGGTTAGTAAAGGCATTTTATAATCGCTCGTTTGAACAAAATCGATTTGTTACAGTAAATCGTAACTTAAAAAATACGACGATGAAGACACTACGTTTTATCGAATTAACAGCACCATTGTTGTTATTGTTGATGAATTTTTGTATTGTTCTAATCCTATGGTATGGAAATCGGGAAATGTCCTTTGGCGGTGCCCAAGCTGGAGAAATCGTGGCAATTGTTAATTATGGGACAAGAATTACCAATGCATTATCAATGCTAACCTTTATTATTATGGCATTTTCTCGTGCGAAAGCATCGAGTGACCGAATAAATGAAGTGCTGCAAATGGAAGAAGAAGTAGATGTTGAAGCTCAAGATTCAGCAAATGCGACTTTAAAAGGTGCAATCGAGTTTAAAAATGTTAGCTTTCAATATTTTGAAGATCACGCCAATGCGATTTCGAATCTATCGTTTTCTGTTCAGGCAGGTGAAACAGTTGCTATTTTAGGCGCTACAGGGTCAGGAAAAACCTCACTTTTTCAATTGATACCAAGACTTTTTGAAGCGAAAGAAGGGGAAGTCTACATCGACAATCAAGATGTTCGTCGCTTTCCTGCACAAGTACTGCGCCAGCAAATTGGCTATGTACCGCAAGAGTCCTTTCTCTTTACAGGGACGATAAAAGAAAATATTGCATGGGGGAAACGAGAAGCTACTATGGAGGAAATAGAACAAGCAGCACAGGATGCACAAATTCATGATTCCATTATGCAATTTCCTAAACAATATGATACGATTGTCGGTCAAAAAGGTGTTAATTTATCAGGTGGACAGAAGCAGCGACTGTCGATTGCTCGAGCATTAGTAAGAAAACCGAAAATATTGTTATTAGACGATAGTACAAGTGCATTGGATTTGAAGACGGAGCAAAAATTACTAGAGGCTATTAGGGGATATGACTGCACGATGTTAATTATTACCCAAAAAATTACTACGGCACAGCATGCAGATTTAATATTGCTTCTAGATGAAGGGGAATTAATTGCAAAAGGTACACATGAAGAACTACTATCGACATCTTCTCTATATCAAAAAATATTCCAATCTCAAAATAGAGAGGAGCGAAAAGAAAATGCCACTGCAGCGAATAAATAACAAAAAAACGATCGAGCAAACAGATGGGAAAAATGTAAGCTTCGACACTGTGAAGAGATTATGGATGGAGCTTTCCAATAAAAAAGGATTATTAATTTGTGTCCTATTGCTAGTACTAATCAATGCCCTTTTAGGTATTGCCGGTCCCTTCTTGATCGGAAAGGCGATTGACCAATTTATTTACGAGAAAGTATCATCTGGTTTAATTCCATTATTAGTAGGATTAGCTAGTGTATATTTTTTCTATTCGTTAACGACCTTTTTACAAAACTATTGGATGATTGGAATTGCACAGGAAACCGTCTTCTCTATGCGGAAGCGCCTATTTGAACATTTTCAAAGCTTACCGATCTCTTTCTTTGATAAGCGGCAGCATGGGGAACTAATGAGCAGGGTAACAAATGATATGGACAATGTAAGCTCTACTTTAAATAGCTCTGTTATCCAAGTGTTCTCAAGTGTTTTAACTCTTTTAGGAACCATTTCGGTAATGGTATATCTTAGTCCACTTTTAACATTAATAACGTTAATCATAGTGCCATTAATGTTCTATGGTATGAAATGGATAACGAAACGAACAAGTAAATTGTTTAAAAAGCAACAACGTTATTTAGGTGACTTGAATGGATTTATTGAAGAAACAGTTTCCGGTCAAAAAATTATCAAAACCTTTTCCCAAGAGTCCTATGTTATGGATGAGTTTCTCGAGAAGAGTACAAACCTACGGAAAGCAGGTTATTGGGCACAAACATATTCGGGATTTATTCCTAAATTAATGAATATGCTTAACAACTTAGGCTTTGCTATTATTGCCTTTGCTGGTGGGATATTTGCTATTCATGATATTGTTACGATTGGTGTCATGGTAGCATTTACAGAATATGCTCGTCAGTTTACAAGGCCGCTAAATGATTTAGCCAACCAGTTTAATACACTTTTATCAGCCATTGCTGGTGCGGAAAGAGTATTTGATATTTTAGATATGAATATTGAAGAAAACGATGAAGCAGATGCCAGTGACGTAAATGCCTTTAAAGGAAAAGTGGAGTTCACAAATGTTAGCTTTTCCTATGAAAAGGATGGCAACACAATAACAGACGCCAATTTCCTTGTATCTCCAGGAGAAACAGTCGCATTAGTTGGACCAACTGGTGCAGGTAAATCAACAATCATCAATTTACTATCCAGGTTTTATGAACCGAATCAAGGAACAATTACGATTGATGGAATATCTATTCAACAAATGACGAGAAAAAGTTTACGGAGAGCAATGGGGTTTGTACTTCAAGACGTTTTCCTATTTGAAGGTACGATACGTGAAAATATTCGTTATGGTCGCTTAAACGCAACAGATGAGGAAGTAATCGAAGCAGCTAAACAAGCAAATGCACATAAGTTCATTAGTAGACTTCCAAATGGATATGACACAATGCTTAGTCAGGATGGAAGTGGGATTAGCCAAGGACAAAAGCAATTATTATCGATTGCAAGGGCAATACTTAGAGACCCGAGTATTTTAATCTTAGACGAGGCAACTAGTAATATCGATACTGTTACGGAAATTAAAATTCAAGAAGCATTGCAACGACTAATGAAAAACCGTACAACGTTTGTTATCGCCCATCGATTAAATACTATCCAACACGCAAACCAAATTTTAGTGTTACAAGCAGGAAAAATAATCGAAAAAGGAAACCATGAAACATTACTTACTAAAAGAGGATTTTATTTTAGCTTATACAATAATGGAGAAAAAGAAGTAGGATAATTTGATTGTCGACGAAAGGCATTGGGAGACGTTGAACTGTACCCGTTGAGTAAACAGTGAAAATAATATATTAAGCTAAGCGGCTTTAGCTCTGTATTCTAAAGGGCTGAAGCAGTTTAGTCGTTTTTGATATTTATCATGATTAGAAAAAATCTGTCTTCCTTATGGGTAGCATATCACGTTATCGGTTTTTTTCTCATTTCTGGATGGAATTGTTGCTGAAATACGATCTGTTTGATCTCCTTGTTGTGTAAAACAGCCTTTAATAAAAAAAGTGGAAAATATTGAAAAAATCCATTGACATAGTTTTTGATATAATGATATGATTCTTTATGGTTAAAATATTTACAAAATTATCGAAAGGGAGGTTATGGTCATGATTAAATTAGCGTTAAATAACAACATAAAATTAAATATGATCATAGCTTGCCAATTTTCTATCTTAAAAACTATGTGATGTAAAGTAATCCATTCTACTTATTGACTTTTTTAAGACGCAGGCTATGAATATGCCCTTGCGTCTTTTTTACATGAAACATCATTTGTTCTCATAAAAGAAGCAAATGATGTTTTTTTGTTTCTAAAAAATGTATGTTTTGTAAATTTTTCCAAGGAGATTACAGTTTTCACTGTTCTCATATAAAATGAAAGGTTTTTAAACTAATACTTAAGGGGAGATGTTTATGCGTGTCGTAAAACGATTAATGACTAGAAAACTAATGGATACGGAAAGTGGATAGTGGATTGTGAAATGTGGCCCAAATTTCAAAGGAGTGAGACAGCATGTTTAGTGTACTAACAAAATTAGGTTGGTTTTTTAAAGAATATTGGAAGAGATATACTGTTGCAGTTCTATTATTAATTATTGCTAACGTATTTGAAGTAATCCCGCCAATGGTTATCGGTTCCGCAATTGATTCAATTTTTTTAAATACGTTTACGAATGACAAATTTATTTTATATGTAGGAATGCTATTAATTGGTGCCATTCTTAATTACTTTGTCACCTTTAAATGGCAATATAATTTATTTGGTGGAGCATTTATAGTGGAAAAAACATTACGCTCCAAATTAATGAACCATTTATTAAAAATGTCACCGATTTTTTACGAAAAAAATAAAACTGGTGATTTGATGGCAAGAGCAACAAATGATTTAAAATCCGTATCCGTTACTGCTGGGTTTGGGATTTTAACATTAGTGGATTCTACCTTATATATGTTTACGATTTTATTAACGATGGGATTTCTCGTATCCTGGCAATTAACGATTGCAGCAGTAATCCCTTTGCCATTATTAGCTATAACAATGAAAATTTTAGGAGATAAAATTCATAAGCATTACATGGTAGCACAGGATGCCTTTGGCGATATGAATGATGGAGTATTGGAATCGGTTGCCGGGGTACGTGTTATCCGTGCGTATAATCAAGAGCGTGCAGAAGAAAAACGCTTCGCTGAAACAACCGAGGATGTATTCAAAAAGAATATGATTGTTGAAAAAATTGATGCCTATTTCCATCCGATTTCTAGAATATTAACCGGACTAAGCTATTGTATCGGATTATCGTATGGTACGTACTTAGTATTTCAACAACAAATTACATTAGGTGAGCTTGTTGCATTTAATGTGTATTTAGGGATGTTAACATGGCCAATGTTTGCCATAGGGGAACTTATTAATGTAATGCAGCGTGGAAATGCCTCCCTTGATCGGGTACAAGAGACATTAGATTATCAAGACGATGTTCCAAATCAAGAAAAGCTAAAAACGATTGATGAGCTTTCAAATGTAGAATTTAGTAAATTAAACTTTCAATATCCTTCTTCTAATGTGAAGAACTTAGAAAGTCTTTCCTTGCAAATTAATCGTGGAGAAACGATTGGTATTGTAGGAAAAACGGGAAGCGGAAAAACGACATTAATTAAACAGCTTTTACGTGAATATCCATTAGGCTCTGGCAATCTGAAGTTAGCAGGTGTTTCGATCGAACAACAAGCAAAGGAAGACGTAAGAGACTGGATTGGCTATGTTCCGCAAGATCAATTTTTATTTTCAAGGTCAGTAAAAGAAAATATATTATTTGGTAAAGAAGATGCTTCCGATGAAGATTTAGAAAAAGCGATGGAATTGGCGGATTTTAAAAAAGATTTGGATATTCTTCCAAACGGATTACAAACACTCGTTGGAGAAAAAGGAGTAGCGTTATCTGGGGGTCAGAAGCAACGTATTTCTATCGCTCGTGCATTAATTAAAAACCCGGAATTACTAATATTAGATGATGCTCTGTCTGCAGTAGATGCAAAAACAGAAGCAAAAATCATTCAAAACTTAAAGCAAGAACGTGAAGGTAAAACAACCATTATCACAACCCACCGGCTATCAGCGGTTGAGCATGCACATTGGATAGTTGTACTTGATGAAGGAAAAATAATAGAAGAGGGAACACATCAAGACTTAGTGGAAAATAATGGATGGTACAAAGAGCAATTTGATCGCCAACAAATACAACAGCCAGATAAAGAGGAGGTGGAGATCTAATGGTTGCCAAACGATTATTTAAATATGCATTACAGTTTAAAAGTATCATAATTACAGCATTAATTATGCTTTCGGTAGCGGTTGCCAGTGATGTCATCGGACCGTTTGTTGCGAAAAGCTTAATTGATGATCATATATTAGGGATTGAAGACCATTGGTATGAAACAGAAGCAAATGATAAATCCGTGAATTTTGAAGGAAATGTTTATACTAGAAGTGAATATACGGAAACGGATGAACATGGTGAGATAGCTACTATTGTTCAAATAGGTAGAAACTTCTATTTCACTCCAGAAGAAGTACCATTTGAAGGGGAGCGTTCTTTTGAAAATGGTTTATTAACGATTAAGCTTGCGGATCAGGAATTAACAGTGGAAGCGGAAAAATTATCGATTGCTGATACGATGAATTTTTATGGACCAGAGCTCTCACCAATTATTTTATTAATTGGCATATATTTTGGACTATTTGTCGTTGCAGGGATATTCAATTATGGTCAATCTTACTTTTTACAAAAGGCATCAAATCGGATCATTCAAAAAATGCGAAATGATACGTTTCAAAAGATTCAAACATTACCAATTTCCTATTTTGACAATTTACCAGCTGGTAAAGTAGTTTCGAGAATAACAAATGATACGGAGGCTATTCGAGATTTATATGTTGCCGTATTATCAAATTTCTTTACTGGTATCGTATACTTAGTCGGAATTTATACAGCAATGTTTATTTTAGATAGTACATTGGCTCTTATTTTTCTGCTATTGATGCCGTTAATGATTATTTGGATGTATATTTATCGAAAATATGCATCGAAATATAATCAAATGATTCGTTCCAAAATAAGTGAAATTAATGCGATGATAAATGAATCGATTCAAGGGATAGCGATAATTCGTGCATTTAATCGTCAGAAAAAGACTGAAAAAGAATTTGAAGAATTAAATAAAACGCATTTTGATTATCAAAATAAATTGTTAACGTTAAATTCATTATCCTCTCATAATATGGTTGGATTAATGAAGAATATCATTTTTGTCGGTTTTATTTGGTATTTCGGTAAGGAAGCTTTAAGTATTCAAACGACCATTACGATAGGTGTTCTTTATGCGTATGTAGATTATATTAATCGCTTGTTTAATCCGATTAATAATATTATGAATCAATTATCGAATTTAGAGCAAGCACTTGTCGCAGGGGAACGCGTATTTCGTTTACTAGATGAAGAGGGAACCCCGATTAGTGATGAGAAAATTCCTCGTTACAAAGGTAATGTGTCCTTCAACCATGTATATTTCGGTTATAAAGAAGATGAATATGTATTAAAAGATATTCACTTTGAAGCAAAACAAGGAGAAACAGTTGCCCTTGTCGGTCATACCGGATCAGGGAAAAGTTCGGTAATGAATTTATTATTCCGTTTTTACGATTGTAACCAAGGGGAAATCATCATTGATGGTATGAATATTAAGGATATTCCATTGCAAACGATTCGTGAGCACATGGCAATTGTTTTACAGGAGCCGTATTTATTCACAGGAACCATTTATTCCAATGTAAGCTTAAATGATCCACGGATTACAAGGGAAAATGCTGAGGCTGCCTTACGAGCGGTTGGTGCGGATAATGTATTAAGACAGCTGGAAAAAGGTTTGGATGAACCGGTTATTGAAAAGGGAAGTACGCTTTCATCTGGGCAAAGACAGTTAATTTCCTTTGCACGTGCGCTTGCATTTAATCCGGCAATCTTAATATTAGATGAGGCGACTTCGAATATTGATACGGAAACAGAAGCAATTATCCAAAATGCGATGAATGTACTGAAAGAAGGACGTACAACATTCATTATCGCTCATCGTCTTTCCACCATTAAAAACGCAGATCAAATATTAGTTCTTGATCGTGGGAGAATTGTCGAACAAGGAAACCACGAACAACTAATGGAAAGAAAAGGAAAGTATTATCAAATGTATCAATTACAACAAGGCCAATCTTTAAATCAAGTAGGATAATTTTACAAATTTTGACTTCTGTCCTAGCGGATGGAAGTCTTTTTATATAGTAAAGAGGTTATTAAATCTAAGGAAAATTATCTCTACTAACAAAAATCGACTTCTTTTTTAGCCAATTGATGGTATCATTAGAAGAAATAAAAGTAAGTATTACTTTAGATGGACAATGATTCATGTTTTCTAGCACATACAATAAAAAACTACATTTGATAAGATAGATTGAATTATTTATTATTCAATTGAAGTAATCCAGAAAGGAAGGTAACGATGGATTTTGAGAAAATAATGCATCGTCTAGAAGGACATAACCTGAAAGAAAAACGGGACGAACGGTATCGCTCGTATGGTATATTAATACCACTTGTTATGCTAGAGGAACAGATTCATATATTGTTTGAGGTACGTTCCCTAGAATTAAGGAATCAACCAGGAGAAATATGCTTCCCGGGAGGACATGTGGATCCCGATGATTTAAGTCCAATGGACGCAGCCATAAGGGAAACTTCTGAAGAATTAGGAATTCCACTGCATACGATCCAAAATGTAAAACCACTTGATTATAGCGTTCAACATGCCGCAGGTAGAATAATCTATCCATTTGTAGGTATTATCACCGATCCCTCAAAAATCCAAGCGAATCCAAGTGAAGTAAAAGAAACATTTATGGTTCCGTTAGATTACTTATTAAATATTGAGCCAGAAATGCATTCCATTCATTTTCAAGTAATTCCTGATAAAAATTTCCCTTTCCACTTAATCCCAGGCGGGGAAAACTATCAATGGAAAACAACGGATATGAAAGAATATTTCTATTTCTATAAAGACTATTGTATATGGGGATTAACAGCAGCAATTCTTCGAGATTTTTTAATGTTAATAAATGAAACATAAGTTTATGTAAAAAGTTTTCCTTATGAAGGTAAAGATCGGGATTATTTATGTAGGTAACTATTTGGATGTATTAATGGAATGACCTATCGAAGCGGTTGCTCAAAGTTGTAACCTACGACTAAATATGCTTTAATATTCACAGGAGTTTAAGTAAAGTTTTTCCAACTATCAATAGATACTAGCTAAGGAGTGTATAGAAACATGAAATGCAAAATAAATAAAAACGCAGCAAAACAATTACAAAAACAATTAGAGCTTGAAGAAAATAAAGGGAAAATGGTTCGTGTAGTAGTTTCTCATTTACATGGAGATCATGCCCATTACGATTATACATTTGATGTTCCAAATGAACATGATGAAATTGTAAAAACAGACAAAGGGATTGATGTTCTATTAGATTCACGTAATGAATGGTTAGATGGGGTCTGGATTCAATTTTTCTATGTTCCACAGGAAGAATTCGTTATTACCAATCCAACAAAAGGTCATCAGCATCGTCACGTACACTAATCCATTTGTTTGGAGCTATTAAGAATTTCGAATATATCTTTATTCGATATGAATGCTAGTCGGAGGTTATTAGGTGAAATCGAAATTTTATGTCATTTGGAAAGGCAAGAAAACTGGAATATTTACTTCTTGGGATGAATGTAAGCAATATGTAAGTGGTGTACCCGGAGCTAAATATAAAGCTTTTTCCACTCGAGCTGAGGCAAACATAGCGTTAAAAAGTGGATGGGAAGCATATTATAATGGTACAGGAAAGAAAAGCGGTGGACAACGTACATCGGCTAGCCCGTCTCATTACAATCCAGAGAGTATATCAGTAGATGCAGCGTGCAGTGGAAATCCTGGTCCAATGGAATATAAAGGGGTATCAACGAAAACTGGAGAAACGATATTTCATTTTGGCCCAATAACAGGGACCAATAATATCGGGGAATTCCTTGCAATCGTCCATGGCTTAGGGTATTTAAAGGAACGCCAGTCGAACATGCCGATATACTCCGACTCGCAAACTGCTATTAAATGGGTGAATATGAAGAAGGCGAATACTTCGCTTGCGAAAACTAAAGCAACGGAACAAGTTTGGTCACTCATTTCCCGTGCAGAAAAGTGGTTAGCAGAAAATACGTATTCTAATCAAATCATGAAGTGGGAAACAGAGCATTGGGGAGAAATAAAAGCAGATTTTGGCAGGAAATAACACTATACATAGTCTAGGAAAAAGACGTTCCAATGGGAGCGTCTTTTTTTAAATGGACATTTTTTGTAAAATAACTGCTTTTCCATTCTTACTCTATTACGTTTAATAGAAGAAAGGAGTACTCAATTACGTGTAGGCAGTAGACAGTAGCTATCGAGAAATAGTTTTGCAAGCTCATGCTAATATTTTATAGTTTAAAAGGTTTGAGTCATAAAAAAATAGGGTATAATATTATTAGAAAATTTAACATATTATGCTAACAATAGATTATTTAAGTTTCAAAAAATCATAGGAATCGGAGGCTTGACATGAACGATAAGCTCGTCGATATTAACAAATTATTAGACGAAACAGCTAGTCTTTCATCTGATACTAATGATACTTGCACAGAACGAATCGATATTGATGCATTACTTGACCAGTACACAATGGAAAAACGATAAAAAGTAATAATCATCGCAAACAACCTATAAGTATCTAAATAAAGAAGCCAGCGAAAAGCTGGCTTCTTTATTTTAGACTTGGTGGAATATCTTCCCGCATCACTTGTGGTAATGTATTGAAGATGTGCGGTGGAGCAGGAGCTAATTTCGGCTTTTCACCAAAGGCAGGTGGATTAGCTACATAATTAAATTGACCTAATCCATCCATACTTGGACCATGTGCCCAGCGTCCCTGTGCACTAGCGTTTCCTTTCGAGAAATTAAATAATGTATAAGATACCTCCTGCTTTTCTAAATGTCTTGGGAAATTACTTGGGACTACAATATTTTCTTTTTCTTCAAGCTCACAAATTGCTGCATACCATTGATTTTGATGCATCGTATCACGTGCTAAAAGCCACGATAGCATATCTCGGACACCAGGATCATTCGTTTCGTAATATAGTCTGGCAACTTGAAGACGTCCTTGCGATTCTGCATTTAAGTTAGCACGAAAATCTGCTAATAAATTTCCACTAGCAACAATATAATCTGCTGTCCAACGGTTTCCAACACTGTCTGCTGGCATAGCACCTAATCCTGAAACAATTACATGCTGAGGATTCATTCCTCCTAAAATAGCGCCAACAATCGGATCCTTTGCTGCTGTTTCTACATCTCCAACTGGCGCTCCATCTAGCAGTCTAGCTATCATAGTCGCCAGCATTTCAATATGTGCTAATTCTTCTGTACCTGTATCTAATATTAAATCACGATACTTTCCATCTCCACGGGTATTCCATCCTTGAAATAAATATTGTAAGGCAACGGAAATTTCACCGAACTGTCCACCTAGTACCTCTTGTAGCTTTTTCGCAAATATCGGATCTGGACGTTCAGGCTTAGCGTGATACTGTAATTCCTTTACATGATAAAACATGCAACCATTCCTTTCTTTTTAATTAGGATATAGCCCTCCAAAACTAACGTATTCTTCTAGGCAACAAGTGGTGCATATATCATGGTTAGGACATTTATTTATTTTTTTGTAATACTGTCCATCGTTATTTTAAATTTTAAACAATAGTAGATTTCTAAAGTTTCCCATCAAGTAATCTTTCATACGATAAAAAAATAAATAGTATGGTAGAATAAGAAAATAAGAATAAATAATTCCTTTGTCTTCAATAGATGATTTTCATAGATAGGAGAAGCGTTATGAAGTTAATTAGTTGGAATGTTAATGGCCTTAGGGCGTGTGTGAAAAAGGGATTTCTTGATTATTTTCAAGAAGTAGCTGCAGACATTTTTTGTGTTCAAGAAACAAAACTGCAAGAGGGGCAAATTGAATTAGAACTAAATGGCTACCATCAGTTTTGGAATTATGCACAAAAGAAAGGTTATTCTGGTACAGCAGTTTTTACTAAATTTGCACCGCTTTCTGTAAGTTACGGAATGGAACCCGATGAAATTGATCCGGAAGGACGTATTATCACAATGGAATTTGAAAAATTTTATTTAGTGAATGTGTACACGCCTAATTCCCAAAGAGATTTAGCAAGACTACCATTCCGGTTGGCATGGGAGGATCGATTAAAACAGTATTTAATTGAGCTTGATCAGAAAAAGCCGATTGTATATTGTGGGGACTTGAATGTTGCTCATCAAGAAATGGATTTGAAAAATGCTAAGTCCAATGTCGGTAATTCCGGTTTTACCGATGAAGAACGCGGGAAAATGACGACACTATTAAATGCAGGATTCATTGATAGCTTCCGTCATTTTTATCCTGATAAAACGGATTGCTATACTTGGTGGTCCTACATGAATAAGGTACGTGAACGAAATATTGGTTGGCGGATTGATTATTTTATTACCTCTGACCGTTTAAAGCCACTATTACAGGATGCTGAAATTCATGCACATGTAATGGGAAGTGATCATTGTCCAGTAGTATTAACAATGGATGTATAATAAGATAGAATCTGTTCAATGAAAAGTAGCTGCTTTTTCCTGCAAGGTGATCATTTGTACTTATAATTGCATGAGAAATTGGGAATCCTGTCATTGGATAATATACGATTCAACATTTTGGAGGAAAAAGAATGAAATCTTTTACAGTGCATTTTCATCAAGAAGACCGGGTCGATCAAATGAATGTAATGAAATTATCTGAGGCAGAGTTTGATGACCAAGCGGCTGGAGGAACAAGACAATTATTTGAATTAGATACGAACCTTGGATTTTTTGTATTTGTTGACGCAGAAAATCACGAAGGAAAGGAATCCTATTACGCATTACGATATGAAGAGGATCAAGACGATCCTTCCGATATATATGCATTTGAATTAAAGGACTTTTACGACATGATGTCATTATTTATGAGTCAAATGTATTTTGATGAGGATAGTGATGATGGAGAAGAGGAAGCGTATGGTCCAGTTCATCATTTGGCACATTTACTATTTCACATCGTCGAAGCAGGAGAAGATGTGAATCCATAAAAGAAACAACAAGGAAGAGCCACTTATACAAGTTGGCTCTTCCTTTGTAATTACTAAAAAATATTTTTCTATTTCTGGACGTTTCGGGATAAATATATAGTCTGCAATCATACTTCAAATGATTACTTAATATGATAGAAAAAGAAGTCATATTAAGAAAGCAGGTGGGAACGATGGCATTTGTAATTACGTCTCCATGTCTAAATGAAAAGGCAGCTGATTGTGTAGAGGTTTGTCCAGTCGATTGTATTAAAGAAGGGAAAGATCAATTTTACATTGATCCAGATCTTTGTATAGACTGTGGTGCATGTGAAGGTGTGTGCCCTGTGGAAGCAATATATTATGAAGAGGATTTACCGAGTGGAGAGGAAGATTATTTAGCAAAAGCGAAAAAATTTTTCGAAACATATGAATAATTACTTTAAAACATATGATATTTCCTTCATTGAAAAGTGAAGGGATTTTTTATTTGCCGTTATTCTAAAAAAATGTTGCGAATATGAGAAGATATTTGATAAAAGGTAACAATCCTCAGAATAAATATTCCGATTTTTTTGAAGGATTTTAATTTAGAATGTCGAAATAAGTAAAGGAATGTAGATTATGAAGGAGGCCTTGGTTTTGAAAATAATACATAAAAGTAATATTGTAGAAGATTTTCATGGGACAAAAGTGGCAGATCCGTATCGTTGGTTAGAAGATGCTACATCAAAAGAAACGATTGCTTGGAGTGAGGAGCAAAATCGGAAAAGTGCAGAATACTTTAGCCACTCACCTAATGCAGAGGAGGATCGGAAACGGTTAACAGATTTATGGGATTATCCAAAACACTTCGTACCTAAAAAGGTGAAAAACATATTATTCTATCAAAAAAATGATGGCTTACAAAACCAAGCAATTCTGTATCAATTTGTCGACGGAGAGGAATCTATTGTATTAGATCCCAATTTATTAAGTGATGATGGTACTGTTGCATTATCAAATTATTCCATTAGTAAACATGCAAACTATATGGCATATGCAGTATCTGTTCACGGTAGCGATTGGCAAAATATACTTGTGAAAGATTTAACTACGAAAAAAGATTTAGAAGATAAAATTGAATGGGTGAAATTTACAAGTATTGCTTGGCTACCAGATGAATCAGGTTTTTACTATAGCAAACTTCCTGAGCCAGGAACGGTTGCTCCAGAGGATGAAAGCAAATATAACAAAGTATACTTCCATAAATTAAATACACCACAGAGTGAAGATCAGTTAGTATTTGCACATCCAACGAATAAAGAACTCATGTTTTATCCGTTTATTAGTGATGATGAGAACTATCTTTGTTTAAACGTTCATCTAGGTACTGCAACAGAAAATGCGTTTTATGTAAAAAAACTTGCAGATAATAGTCCGTTCGTATATTTACTAGACGAATTGGACGCTTCGTATGAATATGTTACAAATGAAGGGGAGTTATTTTATTTCCAAACAAATTTACAAGCTCCAAATGGTAGAATTGTCTCATTAAATATTGAGCAAACGGAATTAGCCTTTCAAGAAGTAGTTCCAGAGCAAAATAATTTATTAGATGGAATAAAATATATCGCTGGAAAATTTGTTATTGCTTATTTACAAGATGCCCATCATCAACTGCATTTATATGGAATAGATGGGGAATACTTGCGGGAAATCAAGCTACCAGTGATTGGTTCATTAACGAATATTACAGGTAATGTAACAGATTCGGAAATATATTTTGGGTTAACGTCATTTTTAACACCAACAGTCGTATATCATTATGAAGTCGAAAAAGATGAATTATCGGTATTTGCCCAATCCGAATTAAACTTTGACCCAAGTCTATATGAAACGAGACAAGTGTTTTATCCTTCCAAGGATGGTACAAAGGTTCCAATGTTTATTACATGTAAAAAGGATATTGTCTTAAACGGGGAAAATCCGGTTATTCTTTATGGCTACGGTGGCTTCAATATTAATATGACTCCAGCCTTTAGCCCTGCCTATTTACGTTGGCTAGAAAAAGGGGGCGTATATGCTGTTGCAAATCTTCGTGGTGGTACAGAATATGGAGAAGAATGGCACCGTGGGGGAATGTTAGAAAATAAGCAAAATGTATTTGATGATTTCAGTTCTGCAGGAGAATGGTTAATCGATAATAACTATACACGAAAAGGGAAACTTTCCATTATGGGTGGCTCTAATGGTGGATTACTAGTCGCTGCATCGATGGTGCAAAGACCAGATTTATTTGGTGCAGTTATATGTCGTGTTCCAGTAATTGATATGCTCCGTTATCATAAATTTACCGTTGGACGATACTGGATTCCAGAATATGGTGATCCAAGTATTCCAGAGCATTTTCAATTTCTTTATGCATACTCCCCACTGCATAATATAAAGGAAGGTGTACTTTATCCACCAGTATTAATTGCTACTGCGGAAAGTGATGACCGCGTGGTTCCAGCTCATGCGAAAAAATTTGCTGCAACATTGTTGGAAAAGGCAAATCCGAATTCTAAAGTTTTATTGCGATTAGAATCAAAGGCGGGACATGGACATGGTAAACCAACTTCGAAAATCATTGATGAATGGGTAGACTTCTTTGCCTTTTTAGATAAAGAATTATGTTAGAAATATAGTGTAAAATAGACTAGTAGAACACTGCTAAAAAGAAGCAGTGTTCTATTAATTTTCGAAAGCAAGGATACGAAAAACGCAATCTTTGTCAAACGGAGACGAACAATATATAATATTTTCATAAACGTTTCAATAAATGAGGGTAAATTATGTTAACATCCATTAGCGATCATTTAAAACATAATCTTGATATTATATTTGTTGGTTTTAATCCAAGCTTGAAATCTGGTGAATTAGGTCACCATTATGCGAATCCAAATAATCGTTTTTGGAAGCTTTTATTTGAATCTGGTTTAACGCCTCGAAAATATGCACCAGAAGAGGATGCGAAGCTGTTAGAATTAGGCTATGGGCTAACGAATATAGTTTCGCGGCCAACAAAAGCGGCTGATGAAATTACAAAGGAAGAATATCAACAGGGGAGAATTCTATTAAAGCAAAAAATAGAATATTATTCTCCTTTAGTAGTATGTTTCGTTGGAAAAGGTGTTTATCAACAATATAGCGGTAAGATGGCAGTAGATTGGGGAAGACAAGCGGAATCAGTAATAGAAAATGTCATTGATTTTGTTGCACCATCCTCAAGCGGGCTTGTACGAATGAAGCAAACAGAAATTTTATCTATTTATATTCAATTAAAAAAAGTAGTCGAAGAACGAAAAGCATTACATAAAAAATAACGCTATTTCATTTAGGAGTATTAAGTTTCATTGCTGTTTGATTAGTCAAATGGAAATTATTATTTTTAGTAACAGGAGTGTATCGTTTTGAGAAAAATTAAAATCACATGTGATAGTACAGCTGATATTTCCGATGGATTATTGGAAAGGTATTCGATTGATACCATTCCGCTTTATATTAATAAAGATGGTATTTCCTTAAAAGATGGTGTGGAAATTCAGCCAGAGGATATTTATTCCTATGCAAATGAGACCGGAAAACTGCCAAAAACATCCGCTGTTCCTATCGTGGAGTATATCAATTTATTTGGGAGATATGCAAACTCTTATGAAGCGGTAATACATATTAATTTAGGACAACAATTCTCCAGTACCTATCAAAATGCATGTATTGCTGCAAAAGAATTTCATAATGTTTTTGTTATTAATTCCGATAATTTATCTACTGGTACAGGACATATTGTAATAGAAGCTGCGAAGCTTGCAGAGCAAGGATTGCCTGCAGAGGAAATTGTGGGTAAAATAAATGAAATCATTCCGAAGGTGGAGGCAAGCTTCGTTATTGACACGTTAGATTACTTACGAATGGGCGGGAGATGCTCCGCTTTAACAGCATTTAGTGCCAACCTACTAAATATTAAACCTAATATTGAAGTAATCGCTGGGAAAATGGAGGTTGGAAAAAAATATCGCGGAAAAATTGAAAAGTCCATTGAAAAATATGTTGTTGACCGATTAAAAGACAGAGAGGACATTGTGACGGATCGAATCTTTATCACCCATTCGGGTTGTTCGGAAGAGGTCATCGAAAATACAAAACAGCTTGTGCAACAATATCAAAATTTTGATGAAATTATCATCACACAAGCATCCTGTACAATCTCCTGTCATTGTGGACCGAACACATTAGGAATTCTTTTTAAACGTAAATAAAGGCTGTATTTAAAGAATTTACAGACAAGAAATATGAAATTTAAACTGCTGTGCTCCCGCTCGTCCGTAGATGAGGCGGGTATATTTTAGTCTGCGGTCTACTGACAAATAACAACAAATCAATAAGTAAAAGGGCAAGCAATTATATGTTTTTTTGCTTGCCCTTTTATTCGTGTGAAAAATTATTTTGCATAGAAATTTTCTGTATAGTATGGATGTGCTTCAGAATTAAACGCTACACCTACTCCTAAATACTCAAAATCCTTTTGTAAAATATTTTCTCGATGACCTAATGAATTCATTAAACCTTCATGGGCAAAAATACTACTAAATTGGCCATAAGCTAAATTTTCTCCTGCAAGAAGGAAGAAGATATTATCATCCTTCATTCGGTCAAATGGCGACTTACCCTCTAGGTTTGTATGGTCGAAATAATTATTTACTGCCATATCCTCACTATGCTTCCTTGCAGTTGCGCGGACATGCTCATCCCAGGTTAAGACAGATAAACCATGCTCCACACGTGCAGCATTCGTCAAATCAAATAACTGATATTCAAATCCTTCAATCAATGAATCACTAGCCTTCGTATAAAAATCCTGTTTTTGTTCCTCTAATTCTTCACTAATCAATTGAATGGCAGATACCGAATTATTTTCATGCTTATCATAAAAAATAGTAATATAACTATTATTTTTGGAGAACATATCATAGTCACGATCTTCAGGGAGCTCATACATTACAAACCCTTTACGAATTTCTTGTAAAGGTTCTCCCATTGTTGCTATTACGTTATCTTTTGTGGATTTTCCAATTGTAATACCATTTGTAGACGATACCAATGCTTGATTCGTATATAGTCCTGCTACGTGATCCTTTTCGTCATACATAACCATAAAAAAGTTCTTATAGTTATCATGATACGTATCCCAATCGACACCATATTCATTTAAAGAGGAACGGTCTGGTTTCCCAAATTGTTTGATGACACTTTCTTTTGTATCACCTAATTCAATATTAGAAACAGAAAAAATTTGCGTTGTCGGTGTTTCTAAATTCAATTTCTCAATTTTAGCATTGTTTGTATTTTGCTCTTCACCATTATTAGTGAAACGATCAAAGGTTTGATTAATCGTTTGAACAACATCGGCAATAGTATTCATAATTGCCTCAGTATCTATATGGTCTTTAATAGTAGCTATACCGGATTGAATATGATCAAGGAAAGAGGTCGCATTTTCAGAATTTGTTGAGCTAGCATTTCCAGCGCCAGAAAAAAATAATACAAATATCGCTGCCAGTAATAATAATTTTCGCAAAAATACCTCGACTCCTTTCTAACAACAGTTTAACCATTGAAATAGAAAATAAGACACCACTATAAACTGAATGAATTTTTTCTTCCTATTATACAGTAATCAAACAGCAGAAAAAAATGAAAGAACTTTTTCATTTGAGATGTCCATACATGTAAATATCCGTGTACGGGCATACTAGCATTAAATTGGTAACATAGGAGGTTTTATGAAGTGGAAAAAAATACGCATGAATTTGTAGAGGAAATCCATTCAAAGCAAAAGAAAGACATGAAAAATAAACAGCATCAAGGGGATAATAATCCTTCAAAAAAATTGCCGAATAAACAACATTAATAAAAAAATTATAGAGACTCTTCTTTCAGGAAATATATATCCGATAAAGAAGAGTCTCTATAGTTTTGTTTTATGCAGTGATTTCCTTTTTCGCTGCTTTTTTCTTTTCAGATGGTTTTTCTTTTGGCACTAATTTTTCCTTCTTCAATCCTTTAAACAGTGATGCAGCCATTAATAATATGATAATAGTAAATGGTAGGGCAGATACAAGGGAAGCGGTTTGTAATCCAGTAAATCCACTTGTTACAAGTAAAACCATTGCGATTGAACTCATCAATACTCCCCAAACGACTCGTATTATTTTTGGAGGATTTAAACTACCACGTGACGTCATACTGCTTAGTATATAAGTAGCAGAATCAGCAGATGTAATTAAAAACGTAAAGATGAGAATGATCGCCATTACTGAAAGGATACTGGAAAATGGCAGGCTATCGAACATTGTAAAAATAGCACTCGTAATATCGTTATTTACTGCACCTGCGATATTTGCTCCTTCAAAAAGATCCATGTACAATGCAGTTCCACCAAAAATTGCAAACCAGAGAAAGGAAATTATCGATGGAGCTACTAATACACCGAGAACAAATTCTCGAATGGTTCTTCCGCGGGAAATTCTAGCGATAAAGGAACCGACAAATGGACTCCAGGCAATTGTCCAAGCCCAATAAAAAATCGTCCAATCATGAACCCAAGTATTTCCAGTATATGGCGTCATTCGAAAAGTATAATTGATAAAATTGGATAAGTAATCACCAATGCCTAATGTAAAGGTTTCTAAAATAAACACCGTTGGTCCAGTAAAAAATACAAATACCATGAGGCCGATAGCAATAAGCATATTAATATTACTTAGCCACTTAATTCCTTTATTTAAACCAGATGATGAAGAAAGGATAAATAATACAGTCATTACCGCAATAATGGCAAGTTGGACACCAGTTCCCATCGGAATTCCAAATACCGAATGTAATCCGCCATTTGTTTGCAATATTCCCATACCTAGTGATGTTGCAACTCCCATAACGGTAGCAACAACCGCAAGAATATTAATCGTATTTAGTATTGGTTTGGAATTTCGCTTTTTCTTTAAAATTGGTTGAATGGAAGTAGAAATTAATCCATTTTTTTGTTTGCGAAATTGAAAATATGCCATCACTAACCCGACAATCGCATATATTCCCCAAATGCTTACCCCATAATGAAAAAAAGTATAGCCGATTGCAGTTCTTGCAGCTTGTTCAGATAATGGTTCAATGGTTTCAAAAGGAGGGAGGAAAAAATGGCTCATCGGTTCACCAACTCCATAAAACACTAGGCCAATCCCAAGTCCACAGGAAAATAACATGGAGATCCAAGTAAAAATGGAGTAATCAGGTTTTTGCTTATCGCCGCCTAAGCGTATTTTTCCAAATTTGCTAAAGGCTAACGAAAATAGAAAAACTACAATAAATGCGACCGCCATTAAATAAAACCAACCAAAAGAATTCGTAGTGAATTCGTATACGGCACTGGCTCCATTAGAAAATGCTGTCGGGAACAATACCCCAATTACTACAAAGAAGGCAACGGTAATAGCAGAAATACAAAATACGATATTCAATTTATTTTTAATAAAATTCATCAACTCTTCCTTTCCGTGTGTTTGTTTGTTTTCGCAGTATTGAAAAAAGAATGTAAGCTATATAGATGACGAAGCTTAAAGAACCGAACGGGTCGACTATCTATATACAGTTTCGAAAGTATGAAGGGAAAAAAGGATAGACCTATCACGAGGTGTGTAGGTACAGTGGTTTTTAAATGTTAAGCACATAATTATTTTTCGTAATACCACAATCATGACGTCTCTTCACTATGGACTGTTCACAAGCTGCGAATACCTTGCGAGCCCTGAGCAGTATTAGTGTGATCAGTGATTATGAATATTGTCCTTTAATGGGAGTAACTCCTTCTTCTTGCAAAGAAGACATTGTGATAGTAGGAAAAATAATTCCTTCTATTAGCTTAACTAACCGAAAAGCATGCATAATTTTGAGAATTCTAGATTTTTAGATTGTTCACCTCCTATAGTTTCTTATGGTAACAAAAGATGGTATAGAATGCAAATATGCCGAAAAAATATCCCGAGGCTATTGTAAATTTACCACAAAAGGCAACGGGATAAACATGCTTTTTTATGTAATCGTTAATTTCTGGAACGAATGGGCATTATCGATAGTTTACGTTTGGTCCATTCTGTTGCTAATAAAGAAAAAATAAAAGCATCATAGGATTGTTGATTTTGATATAGGTAACCACGTAAATAACCTTCACGTTGGAACCCAAGTTTCTTTAATAAATTATTGGATGAATCATTTGCAGGAAATGTTACTGCACCAACTCGGAATAATAATAATTCCTCAAAAGCATAGGCTAAAACTGCTTTTACTGCTTCTGATGTATAACCTTTTCGCCAATAGTGGGGGTGTATTTCGTAGCCGATTTCGGCTTTTTTGCTCCACTTATTTAAATTATTTAAGCCAAGCGTTCCGATGAATTCATCGTTTTCTTTTAAAACAATACCCCAACGAATGCTTCTCTCACAATTGAAATTGGCAGCAAAGGATGCAATAATTTTAGCTGCATCTTCAAGGCTCATTAAACTATCCATACCATAATATTTTGTTACATCCTCTCTAGAAAGGATAGAAAAATAGGATTCAGTATGCTCCTTGCCAATTTCTACTAATCTTAATCTCTCTGTTTCGAGTACTGGGAAATCCATTTAACTTCCACCTCCATAAATTATTTTAAGGATCATGTGTAGCAGTTTTAATAGTTGTATTTCACAGTAGAGGCTATCCATTTCCTAGCACATTAAATAATCATAAATAGGAAGAATACAGCCTGTTCAAAAAACTTCATCATTTTTGAAATACCATTATTTATTACTTTAACAGATATTTTTAGCTCCGTAAGTTATTTCTTTTTCAACAAACAATTCGCACCCAATTTTTATAGAAATGGGTGAATGTCCATACGCTCTAGAGGAGAACTCATATACTATTAAGGAATAACGATTGGAGGTGTTTCTATGAGCGGTGCAGGATATGGTGGAGGTTTTGCATTGATTGTTGTATTGTTTATCCTACTTGTTATTGTAGGAGCTTCGTATATTGGTGGCGGATTATATTAAAAAAATGATTTAAGATCCTCAGTACATTTGAGGATCTTTTATTTTGTCACAATTTATTAGAAAAAAATTAAGGCTGCCGGTTTTTCGGCAGCCAATTGTACAATTCATACATTTTGTTCAGTCGAGAACTGTATCTCGAATTTTCATTTGTTCATATTGTTTATTCGTTTTTATTAGAGCCAAGAAGCTCCAACGATGATTAACAGGATGAATAACACCACAATTAATACAAATGCGCTTCCACCTGCAAATCCACCAGCAACTGGTGCTCCATATCCATATCCATAGCTAGGATAACCATATCCACATCCATGACCACAGCTCATTAAACATTCCTCCTTCTATATATTTAATTCACAAATTACCAAACAAAGGCTGCTCCAACAATAATTAAAAGGATAAACAATACAACAATTAGAGCAAATCCTCCGCCGTGTCCAATGCCTACTCCACTCACTAGAAAAACACCTCCTAGGTCATTTGTTATTACTATATGAAGAAAGAACAAAATTGGGATGGACATTATCCCAATTTTGATAAGATTCTTTAAAAAAAATGACAAATGCCCAATATAGGAGAGTTTTTTTGGTGATGTTAAATTCAACCGAACCAATTATTTTTTAATAAAGGATGAAAATTGCTTGATTAATGGATTTAATTCTCCAACAAGCTTATTCGCTTGATTTATTGATTTGGTAATTTTATCAATGTCCCATTGACCATCCTCGTTTTTGAAAAAACTAATGAAAGGTGTCGCCGTAGGATGCTGGGAGCGGCTGTTAAATGGTGAATATGGTTGTCTTCTTGGTGGTCTGCCATTGAAATAAAACATGGTAAAATTCCTCCTTTCTGAATATTTGACCATTGAAATGGAGAATGTTAATTTTGCTATACTATATTCTTTTTTCTCCTATGTGATTAGGACATTTTTCCATTGAAAAGAAAATTTTGTCTTTTATTGTTGATTGGATGATAGTGGTGTGGGATTTTGTGATTTTATGTATGAAATTCATTTTAAGCACTAAACTATGACAGTATAAAAAATAGGAAAAGTATATTTGGACAAAGAAATATATAGTGGCTGAGAAACAATGGAGTGTGAACGATTCGAAAAGTTAACAGGGGGCGTTTCATTGGATAATCTCATTATTCATCATCAAGTGATTGAAAAAAATGGCGAAACAACAATTTTACTATATGTTAATCCTCAACTTACAGAATTCTCTTCTGAATTAGGGACACCAGAAACGAATAAAAGCAAAAGCTTTGAAAAGCATATTCGCGAGTATATCAAAAAAAATCTTAAAGCTACAAAGGCTAATTCCATAAAAGTTCTACTTGGCTCGATGGTACTATCCCAATTAGTTTTTCCCTCTATTTCTCCAAAACAAGTGGAGGCAGCGGAGTTTAATATGTCTTATTTATTTTTTGGCTCCACTTCACAGCAAATTAATTTTGTGGATCAAACACAGAAGGCAGTCGATACTGTGTCGCCTAGTTATTTTGATATCAATGCTGATGGTACATTAGATATATCAAACCAATTTAGTCCAACGTTTATTAACGAAATGAAAGCACGGAATGTAAAGATTACGCCGTTTTTAAGTAATCATTGGGACCGCAATGTCGGAAGGGCTGCGCTACAAAATCGCGAACTATTATCCACTCAAATTGCCGATACAATCATCAAGTATGATTTGGACGGTGTGAATATTGATATAGAAAATGTAACTGAAGTAGATCGTGCAAATTACACAGATTTAGTAAGACTTATAAATGAAAAGCTTCCTGCCGATAAAGAGGTTTCGGTTGCAGTTGCAGCAAATCCATATGGTTGGACACAAGGATGGCATGGATCCTATGATTATAAAAAGCTTTCAGAGTACAGTGATTATTTAATGGTGATGGCTTATGATCAAAGCTATTATGGAGGAGATCCTGGGCCAGTTGCTAGCTATAATTGGGTAGAAAAAAGCATTCAATATGCAATTAATCAAGGAGTACCGCCAAATAAAATTGTACTGGGTATGCCATTTTATGGAAGATATTGGAATGATCAAGAGTCTGTTGGAGGTAATGGACTTTCTAGAAAAGAAGCAGAGACGTTAGTCAAAGATTTTAATGGAAAGATTACCTATGATGAAGCATCAAAATCTGTAAAAGCGACATTTACTATTAAGGAATCTGACCCGAAGCCACGGATATCCTCGCGAAATTTAACGGCGGGAAATTATACAGTATGGTATGAGGATGAAAGATCGATTCAAGCGAAAATTGATTTAGTCCATCAATATAATTTAAAGGGAACTGGTAGTTGGGCGTTAGGGCAAGAAAATCCCGCAATGTGGAATAGCTATGATTTATGGCTAGAGGGAACACCATTTCGTGATATTAATACCCATTGGGCAAAAAATGATATTATTGAAATCAATAATAAAGGCTGGATGGTGGGTGTAGATAACAATGTATTTGGTCCAGAACAAAAACTAACGAGAGCACAAGCAGCGGTAATTATTGCGCGAGCATTAGAGCTGGATCCTGTAACGAGTACAACTACTGGCTTTCAGGATGTCAATTCATCACATTGGGCGAGTAAAGAAATTGCAACCGTTCGTCAATACGGTTTAATGGCAGGGGTGGAAGAAGGTAAGTTTGCACCGGATGAACCATTGACACGTGAACAATTTGCTGTAATATTGGACCGGATTTTAGTAGAAAAAGGGGCAATATCCGAGGATGTAGGAAAGAGCGCATCCACATTCACAGATGTTGCTGCTAACCGTTGGTCAAAGGAATCGATTGTTCGGATGAATCAGTTAGGTATTGTTAAAGGAATGAAAGTAAATGAATTTCAACCTACCGGAGAATTAACACGTGCCCAAATGGCGACAATGATGAATCGAGCATCTAGTTTTTTGGAAAGTTAATTTCAGATTTACATGTAGGTAGGAAATTTTTATTTAAAGCGTTGTTGATTCAACGCTTTATTTTAGTTTACGATAAACGAATAATGGGTATAAAATGGAATTATAGGAGTTTGTTAAAGGGGGAGGAAATATAAAGTGGAAGTTAATACTAATTCGACTGATAAATTAAAGAAATATTTCCAAATTAATAGTGAGAAATTCGAAGAAACATTATTATCCGAAGCAATCAATGTTCGAGACAAAATTGATGAAATATTAAGAATTGGAAATATCGACTTAGTAAATAATGCACATAAATTAATTGGATATATTATTGAAGGTCTTGACCAAGAATTACTAGCATTTGCAAAACAAGAAGGTATTGCTTGGGCAACCCATTCAATCCCGTTGTCCTTCAAGCTAGAATGGATACACGCAATCCGGAGAACTTTATGGGATTTAATTAAAAATTTTGATGAACTTACCGAAAAAAATATAAAAGAAGAATTTTTTCGTTTAGAAAAACAAATAAACACGAGAGTAGATGTATTTTTAAATGCATTTTTTATTAATTATTCTACATATAAGGACACATTGATTACGAAACAAAAGGAATTGGTGGAAAATCTCTCTGTACCAATCATTCCAATCAACCCTTCGATTTGTATTTTACCGTTAATTGGATCCATGGATTCCTTTCGAGTGGAAATAATCGAAGAAAAGGTATTATCTGAAATAGGGAAGCTTCGAATTGATACGTTGATTATGGATCTTTCTGGAATTGCCGACATGGAGGAGGATGTAATCTTTGGATTAATGAAGATTATTGATAGTATTTCGTTAATGGGCTGTAAGGTAGTGATTACTGGATTCCGAAAGGACTTAGTAAAGAATATTACGAAATTAGGCATTAAATTTAGCCCGCAGACACATACATTAGGGACATTACAGCAAGCGTTACATACGTATTTATTACCAGGATTTGCTTATTCTTCCTTATCTAGTAAATAGAGAGCACTGAATAAAATATGTACCACATTTATGGGCTCGATTCCTCTACGGAATCGGGTTTTTCTTTTTCTTTTTTGTTGTTTAACAGGACAAAGAGGGAAGAAAAATGAAAAAATAATTCTATTTTACAATTATGTAGTTTATTATGGAATTATATAAATATTTATAAATCGAAATCAAATGGAAAATATAGGCTGTATTTGTATATATTGTTGCTTTTTGTAATTAGTCCGCATACTGAATACATTCCGCTTTCTTGTGGAATTCTACGTCAGTCTGCGTAGCAGTTTTTTTATTTATCAACAACGAATAAATACAAGTTAACTCATGATAGCATGGAAAAGGAAGGTAGTTTATGTCTGAAGAAAATATTACGAGAATTCATTTGAATGATAAAGAATACATATTAATCGGTACTGCCCATGTTTCCAAAAATAGTGCGGAGCTCGTAAAAGAAGTAATAGAGCGGGAGCAGCCGGATGCTGTTTGTATTGAATTGGATCAACAACGCTATCAATCCATTACAGAAGGAAATAAATGGAAGGATACCGACATTTTTAAAATAATTAAAGAAAAGCGAGCAACACTTCTTCTCATTAATCTAGCATTATCTTCCTTCCAAAAACGGATGGCAAATCAATTTGATATTAATCCAGGACAGGAAATGATCCAAGGAATTGAATCTGCAAAAGAGGCAGGAGCAAAGCTTGTCCTTGCAGATCGAAATATCCAAACTACTTTTGCACGTGTTTGGGGAAACTTAGGCTTTAAAGGTAAATCAACATTGCTTACACAAATTGTTGCTAGTATTTTTAGTAAAGAGGAAATTACTGAAGAAGAGCTCGAAAAAATGAAATCGAAAGATACAATAAATGCGATGCTTCAGGAATTCACCGATTATTTTCCTGATTTGAAAAAACCTTTAATTGATGAACGGGATCAATATTTAGCGCAAAAAATTAAAACTGCACCTGGTAAAAAAATTGTAGCTGTATTAGGTGCAGCCCATGTTCCAGGAATAACGAAGCAAATTGAAGTTAATCATGATTTGAAAAAGCTAACGGAAATACCGCCGAAATCAAAAGCGCCAAAAATAATAGGTTGGTCGATTCCAGTCATTATTTTTGCGATAATTTTATATACGTTTTTGGCAAATCCTAGTGCAGGATTGCATCAAACATTAAGCTGGATACTTTGGCACGGCTCCCTTTCTGCGATAGGTGCAGCCCTTGCAATGGGACATCCTTTAACCATACTAACAGCATTTATCGCAGCACCAATCACCTCTGTGAATCCGGTGCTGGCATCGGGCTGGTTTGCTGGAATTGTCCAAGCATGGATTCGAAAGCCAAGTGTACGTGATTTTGAAAGACTTTCCGAGGATGTTACGAGTGTGAAAGGCTTTTGGAATAACAAAGTGACTAGAATCCTTTTAATCGTGATTTTATCAAATCTTGGTAGTTCGATTGGGACATTTATTGGTGGAGCGGACGTCGTTCGCGTGTTCTTTAAAAATTTATAGTTTAAATGAAAAGCCCGAATCCTTGTTCATATGGATTACGGGCTTTCTTCCTTATTGCATGGCATTTAAAGGTATTTTCCAAACATCTTGTGCTGTATCTTTGATTAATCGAAACTGTGCCAAATTTCCAAAACTAGGAAAGGAAATCAATACTTCTGTATTTGATAAGTAAATTTCACGAAAGGAATCTAGTGTTGTTAATTGCTTATAAAAATTTTGCTCGTTTTCTTTCATTTCCGGAGTAGGTGCCCAGAACGGATCATGAAAATAGGTTTCTTCGTCTGGTGTACCGTAAGCATCTCCTTTAATTAACAAGCTATATTTTACTTTTTCATCTTCTAATGATAGCGCGTGTGCATAAATCTGGAATACTTCGAAAGGTAATAGCCCTTTGAGTAGTGAATCATTATAAGAAGATGCATACTGATCATATATTGTCAGCAATTTTTCGGAAAGCTCAATTGTCGTTTCATATGTTCTTTGATTCCTTGATGTAATCCCCAACTCTATAGTTGTTTGATCAGCGGTAATGATATACGTAATGGCTGCAATATCTACGGAAATATCTTGGATTGATTGGACGGCTTCCGTAAATTCAAGGGGAAGATTATATGTTAATTGCAATGCTTTCATATCATCGAATGTAAACAAGAGATTTTTATCAAAATCAGCTTCCTCTAACGGAAAGTCTGCAAGTGATTTTGGATTTGGCGTGAACCAACAATTGTTTTGTGTCGTAAAAATATCTCCTGTAATCATACTTTGTCCTTCAAAGGAAATAATAGTTTCCTTCTCTTGATGTGTAATATCAACTACTTGAAAAGCACCGATCGTATCGCCAATTGTAATTGATTTCTCATCAAACGTTAGAAATATGTTATCTTCCTTCATCAATTTTGTATATGGATTGATTTGCTCTGTTCTATCTGAATCGTTACTTGGTCCGGCTGATTGCTTATTCCATTCAACTGGAAATAATTGCTCCTTCATATATAGTATGCCAATGATGATTAGGCAGGAAAAAACTAGGATAGATAATGTTTTTGGAATGAGATATTGTTTTTTCCTTTTATAGGGTAGGGTACGTATTTTTCTTCGAACCGCTTGCCTATCCTTCTCCGTGAACGAAGTTGGAATCATTTGTTCTATTTGGCTATTGAGCTGCTTAAATTCATCCTTCACTGCTATCCCCTCTCTCACGTAAGATTTGTTTTAATTTATCACGACCACGGTCTAAACGAGTACGAACAGTTCCTTCTTTAACCATTAAGATGATACTTATTTCTTTTGTAGTCATTTCTTTGAAATAGTAAAGAATAACTACTTCGCGATATTTTACCGGTAAATCCATCAAGCAGTGTAATAATTCGTTTGCATCCTGTTTCTTCATCCATTCCAATTCCAATGTGTTTTCTATGCGTTTATCAGAATTGAGAGATAGACTAATTTTTTCTTTTAGCCTTTTATTACGGAATTGCCAGCTTCGCAAGTAATCTTTGCATTTATTAATAGCAATCGAATAAATCCAGCTTCGTAATGCAGATTTTCCTTTAAAGGTCGATAATTTCCGATACACTGTTACAAAAATTTCTTGCGTAATATCATCTGTATCTGCGGTATTTTGCACATAGGTGTATACTAATCTTTTTATTTCATCTCCAAAGCGGTCCATAATGACTTCAATTGCTTCATTTGGATCCATCTGCAGGATTTTCGCTTCATTCCATGAATTTGTATTGTTCTGTATTGAGTGGCCCACTCCATTTTCCTCCTTTCTCGGAAAAATCATAGGTAAGACGCTGTGATGGAGAAAATTGTTTCAATACTACTCAAAATTTTATTATATCATTAAAATGTTTTAAATTATTTAAAAACAGTTTGATTAATTATAAACGATAGTATAAAATGTTTATATATAATAAAACAAAAGGGAGAAATGTTTATTGATGGATAAGGATGAGCAATTTTGGAATGCGTCGGTAGAGGAATTAGCCAAAGGATATATTTATGAGGAAGAAAAATCGCGATTTGTTTGTTTAATGTGCCAGGAAAGCTTTTTGACTGGTGTGATTTATCCTTTTCAGCATTTATTATTAGAAGCAAAGCGTGCAATAGAAGCACATATAGAACTCGTACATCATTCGATGTTTGATTATCTAGTAAACTTAGACAAAAAATATACGGGCTTATCGGACCTTCAGAAGGAGTTAGTCATTAGCTTTAGAGAAGGACTTTCAGATAAAGATATTGTTTCTAAGATGGATGGCGGTAGTACATCGACGATAAGAAACCATCGATTTAAGCTAAAGGAAAAAGAAAAGCAGGCAAAAGTTTTTCTTGCGTTAATGTCATTATTAAAGGATGAAAAAGAAATAGGAATGAATGAATTTATCCAAATTCATAAGGGGGCTAAAATGGTGGATGATCGTTATGCAATTACGAAAGAAGAAAAGGAAAAAGTATTAGCAACATATTTTAAAAATGGTTTGGATGGGGGGCTTCATACATTCCCAAGTAAAGAAAAACGGAAAATCATTATCCTTCAGCATATTTTACAATCATTTGAACCAAATCGAATCTATACCGAACGGGAAGTGAATGAAATTTTAAAGAAATTTTATCAAGATTTTGTTACGATTCGCCGTGCATTAATTGAGTACGGATTTATGGAACGAAGCAATGATGGATCCGGTTATTGGTTAAAGGGGTAAGGGAAGGGAGTCTTCATATGGAAGTAGAATTAACGAGATTCCGGATAAAATCTGGAAAAGAAAAAAAGGTTGATGAGTGGCTTCATTTTTTAAACGAAAATATGGCAGAGGTTTTACTAACATTAGCAGATGAAAAAATGTATGTAGAGACGATTTTTCGCGAGCAGCTTGGTAAGCATCAATATTTGTATTGGTATTCGGTACAAGGTGCGAACGGTCAGGCAGTGGAAGAATCGAAGCATTGGGTGGATCAAAAGCATCTAGAATATTGGCAGGAATGTATTGATACCGATTATGTACCAGTAGATTTACAAACGGAGGTTGTCATGATACAGGAGACATTTCGTCAACAGATGAAATGAGTAGGACGGGAGAGGATTTTTTTGGAAAAGGTATTTGTTTATGGGACATTACGAATAAATGAAGCGAATTCCAGTTTCATGGAAGGTTCAAATTTGTTAGCAGCACAATGCTGGACATATGGGGAATTGCATGATACCGGTAATGGGTATCCAGTGATGAAGGATAGTTTAAAAAGAAAAACATATGGTGAGCTGTATGAAGTAACAAAGGAAAAGCTGGTGCAATTAGATGAATTAGAGGACTATGTTAAAAATCGAGAAACGAATTTATTTGTTCGAGAGCTCCGAACAATATATACTGACATAGGTACATATGAGGCTTTTGTTTATATTGTCGGTGACCAACTACAAACAATAAACAATATAATAGAAATCAATGATTGGCGGGTTTATCGATATTTACAGACAACAGAAAATCTTGCGTATTTTGCCTATGGTTCTTGTATGGACGATAATCGATTCCAGCTTGCAGGTGTTGCTCATTATTTTAAAAAGATAATTGGAACAGGTGTACTTTCTGGATACAGCTTGCGATTTTCCAGACCGACCGATGATGGAGGAAAAGCTGATTTGGTAGAGGATGGAGAAGGTTATGCAGAAGGTGTAATATACGAGGTTTCGAAAGAAGCAATCACATACCTCTACAAACGAGAAGGGGTTAATTCCGGGATGTATCGTCCAGCGGTTATCGAAGTGGAGCAAAAGGATAAAAGCATTCAGACAGTACTAACATTTCTCGTTGTCGAAAAAGAGGCAGAATCTGCGCCGTCAGAAGTTTATGCGACGGAAATTCTACGCGGCGGAAAACGACATTTATCCGAACAATATTATCGGCAATTAGAACATAACATTCAAAAGTTGCAGGAAAAGGCAAGATTTTAACAAATTTAATAGGTAGTAAATCTTAGGTAGATTATGCAATCTGCGATTGTTTATATTTATTATAGTTCCATGATATCCTTGTCTGTTGTTTCCATCGTATTCAATAGTCTGTAAACAAGTATTTGGATTAAAAGAAACATGAATATTTGCTATATTCACTGTAATAGATTTATAGAATAATACAATGCAAACAATCGATATTAGAAAAATAAAAAATAGTTAGGATGATTTTTGTGCAAAATAGCGATATTACGTATTCCGTTAATGAAAAGGTTACTGCCGAAGCGGTTGCTACAGTTTACAAAAAAGCGGGTCTTCGACGTCCGGTCGATGATTTAGACAGAATTGGCCGGATGCTCGATCATGCAGATATCGTGATTACTGCTTGGAGTGGTGATCAATTAGTTGGCGTTGCACGTGCAATTACCGATTATAGTTATTGTTGTTATTTGTCAGATTTAGCGGTAGATCCTGATTTTCAACAGCAAGGAATTGGGAAAAATTTAATCCAACAATTACAGCAACAAATTGGAGAAGAAGTATCATTAATTCTATTAGCATCAGCAGTTGCAATGGATTACTATCCACATATCGGCTTTGAAAAATTGAATAATAGCTATGCAATCGGAAGGAAAAGATAATATAATAGATTGTTATTTTACAAGAAACTAAAGAAGGGCAACTAAAATGAACGAAAACACTAGGTTTTATTCACCAGTTCAATCTAGTGTTTCTTATTTGTCCACAAGGAAGCTTTCGTATGTATCATTTTGAATTTGCTTTAACAACAGGATTTCCATTTGAATCTAACAATGGGGTTAACCCACCAGCATATCCATCCCAACTAAACAAATAATGAACCCCAGTTACTTTATCTCTATATATTTTACAGCCTGATAAAGTTCCTTCTTTATGAATAACCTCAAACCTATTCGTCGAATCTCCTTTAAACATTCATGCTTCCTCCATTAATATAACCAATTATCGTTAGGTGCTATTTCATTCGTTAAACCCGTATGATCAACTTTAAGGGAAAATTACCATTGAATGAAGACAATGTTAATACTCTAGCTTGTTTCCAATACGCAAGGAATAGGTAGAAATCGTTCCAACTGGTAATTCCAAAACGGAAACCGCATTTTTTTTCGGGAGAATTACAGTCCATGGCTTCACATTTTCCTTTTGATAGACAATCTGATCATTATTATCTAAAAAGACCGCATCAATGGCTATATACATAAAAAACATATGAATGGAATTGCAAGGTGTTAACAGAATTCCTTCTGCATTCAATGGTTTTTTGCGAAACATTAATCCTCTCAGCCTTTTGGAAAAGGTATGATACATATGGATTTTGATTGGAATTTGCTCTATGTATGCATCTTTGAAAACTCTCAAATGACTATCACCTACTTGTTTCCATTGTTTGGAAAAACATGAAATAATTTGCGATTGTCGAATAGATAATGTCCATGATAATATCAATTTGTAAAGCAACGACAACATAAAAAAGAAATACTGCCGTTGATTACAACGATATGTTAAGGGCAAACCAAAAGAAATTTTGGGACGCAAAACTATAGGGGCTTCATCTAAATTAGATATGCCAGCCAGTTGCCGAAAATAGTGATCACTACATACTATTCTTCGGGAAATAGTATTTTTTTATGCACTAAAACAAAAAACAAAAAAAGGTGGTCACATATAATGAACCAAGTAAAAAGATTTTTTAAAGAAGAAGAAGGACAAGGAATGACTGAATACGGTCTTATTTTAGGAGTAATTGCAATCGGTGCTATCGTAGCATTCACTGCATTCGGAGATTCTTTAATTGCAAAAGTTAACGAAGTAAAAGACTCTGTATTCAAAACAGGTACAGATACAACAACTCCTTAATAATTGATTTCTACTATATATTAATGCTGTTTCTAGAAGAGTGTCGTAAAAACAATTTAAACAAATAAACGTTACAACAGATACAAAAATCCTACTTTCATTCAAATGACTATTTGGAAGTAGGATTTTTTTACGAGGTGAAGAAAATGACGACGATTATATTACTAATTGCCTTGTCGATTTCCTTATGTACTGACATTAAAAACCGAAAAATATTAAATATCGTAACATTACCAGCAATGCTATTAGGTTTAGCTGCACATACGTTTACTGCAGGCTTGGAAGGCTTTTTGTTTAGCTTCTATGGGATTTTAACAGGTTTTGCATTGCTAGTTATCCCGTACGCATTAAAAGGTATGGCTGCAGGTGATGTGAAATTATTAATGGCAATTGGTGCATTAAAAGGTTCAGCATTTGTAATCGGATCGTTTTTGTATATTGCGATTATTGGTGGAATCATTGCACTTATTATTCTCATGGTGAAAAAAGATTTACTCGCCACGCTCAAACGAATGATATTCTCAGCAAAAATTCGCACATTAAGTGGATTAAGCACACATGAGCTACATCATGCATTCCCATATGGTGTGGCAATCGTATTAGGGACAATTAGCTTTTATGGAGTTGGACCGATATGGTGAAATCGCAAAAGGGGCAAGCGACAGTTGAACTTGCAATATCTTTAACATTACTTATGTTCATCTTATTTGCCATCATTGATTTCGGTCGAATGTTTCATGTCTACTTAACATTAGATAATGCGAGTAGGGAAGCGGCAAGAGCAGCCGTCGTCGGACAAGCAGATATAGATATCATTCAAGTAGTCAATAAAACGTCGACAACATTGGATTCAACAAAGATTAACGTGTCTATATCACCATCAAAAGCGAGCAGAACGAGAGGAACCTATGCAACAGTCGAATTGACTTATCCATTTTCGTTTTCCGTTCCTATCTTTAATAAAATTTTACCAGAAACCATTGATATAAAAGCAAAGACAGTTATGAGGGTGGAATAGGGATGAAATCCATTTTACAAAGAGAAGATGGTGCCATTACATTATTAACCGTGTTTGCCATGGTTGTAATGCTAGCTTTAATGGCACTTGTTATTGATATAGGCTCTCTTTACTTAGAAAAATCGAAAATGCAAAACATAGCAGATGCTGCAACATTGGCAGGTATACAAGAAATGCCGAATGATTATGAACAAGCAAAAACGGAGATTAAGAAAACGATTCAAGCAAATGGTGGAAATCCAGACGAGTATACGATTTCTACCAATGATAATTTTACAAGAATTGATGTTGCAGGTTCAAAAATAGGTACATTATTTTTTGCAAAAGCATTAGGTATTTCAGAACCAACGATTCAAGCGATGGCTAGAGCAGAATTACTACCATTAACTACTGGAAAAGGTGCAATTCCTTTAGGGATTCAGCCAAACATGGACTTCACGTTTGGCACGTTTATGAAGATTAAAGTTAGTGATTCTGCCAGTGGGAACTTTGGAGCCATTGCATTAACAGGTCCTGGTGCAAAAAATTATGAAACAGATTTAACGAATGGCTATCAATTTGATTTATCGGTCGGAACGATATTAAATACAGAAACAGGGAAAATGGCAGGACCGACAGAGCGCGCTGTTAATGCAAGGATTGCGAAATGTCCGAATGCTACCTATTTGGACTATCCGACAAATTGTTCAAGAGTTGTACTTGTACCAATATTTGAACCGGTATCTATTAATCAAAACCAAATTAAGCAAGTGAAGGTTGTTGGATTTGCCTCTTTCTTTTTAGAAAACGCATCATCCACTAGTTCTGGTGCGGAAGTATCGGGACGATTTATAAGTGTTGCAATGGTAGGGGAATCATCATCTGAACAAACGAATTATGGTACCTATTCGATTAAACTAACGAAATAAGGAAGGGCATGCAAATGAATAATAAAAAGATTTGGATGTACGCTATTATATCTGGACTCATTATGTCAGTGATATTTTATTTTGCTACTACATCGAATAATCATCCTGCCCAAAAGGAACCAGTAGTAGCGATGAATGAAAACGTAAGTGATGAAACAGATAAAAATGGAGAGACTAATGAAAATGAGCTTTCTATTGAAGCAGGAAAACGTGCGATGTCTATTCCAGTCGACCAAGTACAAAGTGTATCTGGATTTGTAGAGCCAGGTTCATTTGTTGATATTGTTGCGGTACTACCTGATGCAACTACAGGTGAAAAGGTTTCGAAAATATTATTATCACACGTAAAGGTACTAGCAACTGGAAAGGATTTGCAACCGAATTCAGAAGAAACAGAAGAAGCCTATCAAATGGTGACGATTGAGGTATTACCAGAGGACGGAGCCCGCATTTCTTTTGCAAAGGAAATGGGTGTATTAACTCTTATGCTGGAAGGAAGTAATGAGCAATAACAAAGTCCGCGCTTTTTTCCTTAACGATTCTATAAAAGGAAAGATGTTAAATGAGAATGAATTATTATGTTATTACAGAAAAGCAAATGTATGCAACAGCTATTAAGTCTTTGTTAGATGAAATAAAACGAAATAATAAACTTTTTGAAACGGTCTATGATTTAAAAACGAATCTTGTAGATTCGAAAGGGACAGTAGTTATTATCGGGCCAATGATCGGTCAGGATCCGTACCAAATATGTCAAGAGATTTCACATCATTATCCAGCAACTGCCGTGTTACTCCTATTAAAGAAAGAAGCTATCGATTATAAAAAGGCAATGTTTTCTGGTGCAATAGATGTGCTTGATATAGAATGCGATGAAGCCGATATTATTGAATCAGTGGAAAAAGCCGAAGCGGTAGTACGATTAAAGATGGATAATACTGGTTTGAAGGATGATGCCCAAAAAGGAAAGATCATCACGGTTTGTAGTACGAAAGGTGGCGTAGGAAAAACAACGATTAGTGTTAATTTGGCTACCGCCTTTAACAAGCAAAATTTGAAGGTTGCTGTCGTTGATTTAGACTTACAATTCGGAGATGTCGCCTTACTATTTGATATTCAACCTAGTCAATCAATTTATGACTGGGTGAAACAATCATTTGAAAATGGGGATAGGTCAACCGAAAGATTCCTTTCCAAGCATAAATCAGGGATTGATATTTTAGCAGCGCCAGCATTACCTGAATTTGCAGAGCTGATTAATGGGGAGCATATTTCTTATCTTTGTGAACGATTGAAACAGGAATATGACGTCATTATTGTGGATACTCCGCCAGCTTTTGTTGAAACGAGTCTTGTTGCATTGGAAAATTCGGACTGGATATTACTTATTGCGTCACTAGATTTGCCCGCATTAAAAAATGGTAAGCTTGCAGTTGACACATTAAGCTTACTAGGATTAAAGGAGCAGATTCATGTCATTATTAATCGGGATTCAGAAGTCGAAGGTATTAGTAAAGAAATGGTCGAGGATGTATTAGGGATGAAGGTGACAGGAAGTATTCCTAGTGATTATCGAACGGTCATTTCCTCGATTAATAAAGGAGAGCCCTTTGTTACGCTGATGCCAAGAACAGCTGTAGCTAAAGCCGTTTTGGCAATAACTGATCAATTAATAAATGGTATTCCAAAAAAATCAGAAGTAAAAAAGAAACATCGCTTGTTTTCATTAAAAAAGAATAAGGAGTAAGGAGGGAAAACATGTCATTACTTAGTCGGATTCATGAAATCAATACATCGGCTGCACCGCCAGGTACTATGCAAACAAGTGCAGGATCTAATAAGAACGGAAGAAAACCACAAGAATCAGAATTAAAAATTGCCCTGCAAAACCATTTAATAAATGAATTAAAAAAGCTTCCAGAACTTTCAGATGAAGAGCAAATGATATTAATTGAAACGGAAGCGATGAAATTTTTAAATGATAAAAGCGATCGTTTAACATTTGAAGGAAAAAAAGAACTAATTAATATGGTTGCAAATGAGTTGATTGGGTATGGTCCGATTACGACATTGTTAAATGATCCCGACGTATCAGAAATAATGGTGAACGGTCCTTACCAAAT
Source organism: Perspicuibacillus lycopersici (assembly GCF_025660475.1). Lineage (GTDB taxonomy): Bacteria > Bacillota > Bacilli > Bacillales > Caldibacillaceae > Perspicuibacillus > Perspicuibacillus lycopersici. The sequence continues at coordinate 34,347 of NZ_JAOUSF010000003.1, read as the reverse complement.
TTATGTAGAGAAAAAAGGGAAGCTCGTCTTGACGGATTACTTTTTCCGTGATGATGACCATGTCATCCAAATTATCCAAAAAATTGTTTCGCCTTTAGGTAGAAGAATTGATGAAAGCAGTCCGATGGTAGATGCAAGACTACCAGATGGGTCAAGGGTGAATGCGATTATTCCACCGTTATCACTAGTAGGTCCGTCGATAACGATTCGGAAATTCCCACAAAATCGATTACAAATGAATGATTTGATTAATTTTCATTCATTAACGGAAGATATGGCGAGCTTTTTAGATGCGTGTGTTAAGGCACGGCTAAACATCTTTATTAGTGGTGGTACAGGTAGTGGGAAAACGAGTTTATTAAATGTTTTATCCTCGTTTATTCCACATGATGAGCGAATCGTAACGATTGAAGATGCTGCAGAGCTCCAGCTATTACAGGATCATATCGTCTCATTGGAAACAAGACCACCAAATATTGAAGGGAAAGGCGCAATTACGATTCGTGATTTAGTGAAAAACTCGTTGCGGATGCGTCCGGATCGAATTATTATTGGGGAGGTTCGTGGTGGTGAAGCACTAGATATGCTCCAGGCTATGAATACCGGCCATGATGGCTCCCTTGCAACCGGTCACTCCAATTCGCCACGTGAAATGCTTTCAAGACTGGAAACAATGGTATTAATGGCTGGAATGGACTTGCCTATTCGAGCGATTCGTGAACAGATTGCAGGTGCTGTTGATATTATTATTCAACAATCGAGATTAAAGGATGGTAGTAGAAAGATTGTAAATATTACCGAAGTGATTGGGATGGAAGGCGACACGATTGTTTTGCAAGATTTATTTACTTTTAACCAAACGGGAACAACAAGTGAAGGGAAAGTCGTCGGCAAGCATGCCGCTACCGGAATTAGACCATACTGCTCAGAAAAATTAGAGCAATATGGATTTGAGCTTCCTGGCAGCTTGTTTATGGGAGAGTGATAAAGCATGGCTATTTTAGTATTTTTTGTATCGACGATATGTTTTGTAATCATAGCTTCCTATTTTACTAGAAAAAATGCAAAGGTAAAGAAACGAGTAGAGAAATTTATTTCGAAAGATAACCGGAATGTAAGTTCAGTAGACAATCTCGGCAATGAGAAAAAGAAGCCATTAACATGGAAGAGCTTGATCGAGAGGATTGCAAAAAATTTTAAAGCATCAGAGTCTAAACATCGAAAACTGGAAGAAAAGCTACAAACAGCAAATATTCCTTTATCTGTAGAAGAATTTATTACTATTAAAATTGTCGTAATGGGTAGCAGCTTTATCATTACGATGTTTATTGGTTTATCGTTTATTTTTGCATTAGTAGTTGCATTCATTGGCTGGCAAATTCCAACACTATATGTGAATCAGAAAAGGAAAAAACGATTAGAAGCAAGTGCGAAACAACTGCCACAAGTTTTAGAGACGATGACAAATGCGTTAAAATCAGGATTTAGCTTTATGCAAGCAATGAACACTGTTTCTAAAGAAATATCCGATCCACTTGGTAAGGAATTTCAATTAACGATAAAAGAAATAAATCTTGGAATTACGATGGAAGATGCATTTGAAAATATGTTGAACCGTTTACCAAATAAAGATTTAGAGATTATGGTAACTGCAGTATTAGTACAACGGACTACAGGAGGAAACCTTGCACAAATATTAGATACCATCCAAGACACGATATCCGAACGAATTCGGCTAAAGGATGAACTAAAGGCATTGACCTCTCAAGGAAGAATGTCAGCACTTGTTATCACATTACTTCCGGTATTTATCGGGCTTGCATTAAATCTCATGAATCCAGAATACTTTCAGCCGTTATTTTCCCACCCGTTAGGATATGTTTTACTTGGGATCGGAGTTACTTCTGGATTGTTAGGCTGGTTATTTATTAAGAAAATCGTGACAATTGAGGTGTAGATAATGCTATTCTTAATTTTATGGGTCACATCCTTCCTATTTTTTACTTTCCTCTCCTTCTTATTAATGAATCGGCTATGGAAAAATAAAATGGAGATGAATAGAAGACTTGCGCCATTTTATACGAGTGCAACAGATAAGCAGTTTGTAGAAGGAGAAGAAGAGGAAACCAATCGCTCCTTTTATGCACGTTTCCTATTACCGTTAGTGGAAAAATTACGCTTATTTACGATTGGAAAAATGCCGAAAAATAAGCTAGAGCAATTAGAAAAAAAACTGCAAGCTGCAGGACATCCATTTGGTTTATCGGCAGGGGATTTTCTGTTATTACAAATATTGTTGCCGCTTGGCTTATTCCTCTTATTTACGGTATTATTTATACCATCAGGGAATAAAATTGGTCAAATTATACTTTATTCGTTTTTCATTGCAGTATTCGTATATTTTTATATGAACTATTATTTAACTGCAAAAAGCAATCAGCGGACGAAGTTAATAGATAAGTCAATGCCAGATTTTTTTGATATGTTAAATGTCTCACTTGAAGCTGGAATGGGTTTAGATGGGGCGTTGCGAAAAGTTTCCTTGCAAATGGATTCACCTTTATCGACAGAATTTCTTTCTGCTTTAGATGATATGAAACTAGGGAAGTCAAGAAAACAAGCATTTACAGACTTGCGTGATCGTGTCCATTCCGAATTTTTTAAAAGTGTAATGAATTCGCTTATTCAAGCAGACCAAATGGGGATTGGGATGACAAAGGTGTTACGCACTCAAACAGAGCGAATCCGCGAAAAACAACGATTTACAGCAAAAGAAAAAGCGATGAAAGCACCAGTGAAAATGCTGATTCCGATGGTACTATTTATCTTTCCGACATTGTTCATTGTCCTTCTAGGACCAATTGTTATTAACTTAGTAACACAGTTTTTATAATTTGTATTCGGATCATTTTAAACAAGTGTTTTCCCGGCCAATTGCCGGGGAATGAAGGAAGGGAAATTCGTGAAAACAGTGCTAATTACAGGAACGAGTAGTGGATTTGGAATGCTAACAACACTTGCGCTAGCGAAAGCAGGGTATCAGGTAATTGCCACGATGAGAGATTTAGATAAACGGTATGACTTACAGTCTATTGCAAAACGAGAGCGAGTCGATTCCCTCATACATTTTGTAAAACTTGATGTAACCAATCAGCAACATATTGCGACAGTTCCCCGTGAAATTGAGGAGAGGTTTGGAAAGCTGGATATTCTCATCAATAACGCGGGCTATTGTCATGCTGGCTTTTTTGAAGAACTAGAGGCAACTGATTGGCATAATCAATTTGCTACTAATGTATTTGGACCAATTCAAGTAACCAAAAACTTTTTACCGCTTTTACAAAAGGGTGGCGGAGGAAAACTTATTATGATGAGTAGTATTAGTGGGTTTTTTGGATTTCCTGGGTTATCTCCGTATACTTCTTCAAAATTTGCGTTAGAAGGATTAAGTGAAAGCCTTCGCTTAGAATTACGGCCTGCAAATATTTGGGTCTCCTTAGTAGAGCCAGCATCCTATCAAACGAAGATTTGGGAAAAAGGGCTGGAAAATATAAACATTGAAGCAGACCGACCAGATTATCAGAACAATATATTGAATGAAGCAATGAAATCAAAAAATGGGGGAGCAAACCCACAGGAAGTGGCACAACTAATTGTAAAAATATGTGGAATGGAAAAACCAAAATTTCGCTATCCAGTCGGAAAAGGTGCACGGTCCTTGTCGGTTTTTAAACGGATATTTCCTTGGAGCTGGATTGAAGGAATTGTGAAGAAAAAATTATCTGTAAAAGGAAACTAGAAATTGGCACTGATGAAGGCAATGCAGATTACATACTGAAGAACAATAAAATATTTGAATGACACTCTTTTCGAACAAATGTATCTGCAGAGTGACTGATTGCGCCATTTCCCCAAGTCACTCTGCGGTTTTTTACAAGAATCAAAAAGATAGTAGCAGACACTATTGCCTTTAATCGATTGTTACGGAAATATTTCGAAAGGAAAAATTACTTTTTTGCTTTTGACTTGTCAATACCATAACATCCATTTGCTTCGTATTTTCATCCAATGCCAATTCTTGCGTATATTGCTTCCAATCATCCGTAAGCTGAATAGAAGGGGATTGGAATTCTTTTAAGTATTTTCCTTTCCTATTAGTTTCTTCTATCAATAAAATAACACTGCTGTCTCCTTTTAATTGTAATGTGAGTTGGAAATTATCCCCTGTTCCAGGATGATTGATGGTAAATACAAACCCTTCCTTTTCGCTATCTCCATTTGTTTGCACTTCATAATAATCACTTTCTCCAGCCTGATGAACGATTGCGTTTACGCCAAAATAGCGATAATTTTCCTCGAGCTCGCTTGCAATAGCAAACGAATGAATCGGATGGGTAAGAAGAAGCAGGAGGGAGAAGAAAAGTAGCTTACCATTCATCCCTTTCTTTTCACGGGAAAATGATGAGCGTTTCTCATGATATTGTGGCAGATTTGATTCTGGATTTTGGTCAAAATCGCCATGTCGATTCGATAATAGGTATAGAAATAGAAAAAGTTTATTCATTTAATCCTCCGCATCTATGCTTTCGTGAATCATGGAAGGGGGAAGTTATTTAACTAACCCCACTCCTTCTAATTCAGTATCTACATGTACATCGATTTTTAGTGATGGGTATAATTCTTGCCACTCCTTCATTTCTGTATCGTTTTGGAAATGTGTTGCTTGGTATAGTAAGCCAAAACCTAGTGGGTCTACATTTGCTTCTTGGAATTTCACAAGTAATTTCTCGATTTCATTTTTGATATCGATTGATGCAATCTTTCCGTAATATTCCATTTTATTTTCGAACAGACGCTGTTTCGCTTCCTCAAGAATACCGGTTAATTTTAAATCTACTCGTAGTTCAGGTGATTTCTCGTGTCCTTCCACAATCTTGTAATGAACGGATATACTTTCGGTTGCAATGATAAAGTATTGATCTTCCTTATTTACTTTTACATCTATTTTATCAATTGTATTATTTAATACATTTAATAATCTTGTTTCAGCACTATTCAGTTTCATTTCCTGCTTCCGGTCATCATTAAAAACAATTGCTTGATTGATTTCGAATAAGTCGTCCTTCGGTGCTTGGATAACGGGTAATACTGCATTTCTACCTGTATTAAATAATTCTCTTCGAAATTGAAAAAGGTATTTAGAAATAATATATGCCGACTCTGTTCCGCTTCTACCAAAGGAAAGAAATAAGGAGTTAGAGGGAATACGTTCGGATTTTGTCTTTCCTTTTAAAACCTCTTCTGCTGACGGATCTCCAACTGCCATCCATGCGATTTTTTGAATATCTCTTCTTCTTACGAACCAATACAGTAAGCTTGTAATATCTTCATCTGTTACGGATTCTCCTAAAATTATGATTTTCGCATGACCAAAATCAAGCTCTTTATCAACTTTAGATTTTAGAATTCGTACTGCTTCTGCAATCGTCTCTGCTTCCTCAGTAATGATTTCAAATTCACTGGAACCCTTTATAATATCTGCACTTGGTACGGCGAGTTTTAATGTAATTTTATACACGTTCTCCTTATTTTCTACTTTATCTACACCAATACCTACAACGAAAAAACGTTTATCGAGATCCTTATATCCGCATCCCCCTAAAAGTAAAAGTAGACTAAGAGCAAGTAATATACTTCTTTTCGCTTGGATTTTCATGCTTTTTTCCTCCTTGCGAGGATATACACGAGAAAAACTAGCAAGTACTCACTTATCATCCTTATGTTGTACCAATATGTACTAGTTTTATAAAGAAATATTTCATCCACCATTTGTCCGCTTACAATAGTTAATATTCCGAATAGGCAAATGAAGACTACGGATAATTTTTTTTGGATATTTGGCTTTTTCTTAGATATTTTAAATAGACCCTTTAATAGCTCTGAAATGGTATGCCAAAGGACAATTACACTTCCAATCGAGATACTAATATATATAAAGATATAGAGAAATACAGCTCTTTCAATAAAGCCAAATTCCATCCGCAAAGCATCTGCTGTAGATACCCAAGGATAGGTAAAATCATCCACTACATCTATTCCATGATATCCTATCGGGATAAAAAGAATCGTACATAGATTTACAAACCCTAATATTCCTAAAAAGAGGTTTTTTTTCCATGTTAGAACATTGTGACACACTCGATTAAATACCACCATGTTGATATAGCCGGAAAAGATATAGGTGGCTGCCGAAAGAGAAATTAAATTTGGCGGCTCTTTAATAAAAGTCCCTGCAGCCATTATGTCCTTCCAGCTTAATAAAGGATTGGTGTAAGCTTTAAAAAATATAAAAATAATGAATAAAACATTAATGACGAGTAGCATTTCTAGTAAATATAAAATTTTTTCTGTTTTAAGCAAAGCCCCCATACCGACAACGAAAATAATTCCAATTTGGATGACGATAATTGGCATATCGGGGTTAACAAACCGCTTAATAATAAAGGAAAAGGAGACTAGCCTATCCAGAGCAGCAAATAACCAGGCAATGGAAAAATGGATAAGCAGGATAGAGGCTAGCCACCTTGGTAATGATTGATGTAAAATTTCGGGAAGACCTGCTTTTGGAAATTTTGATAAAGCTTTACTAAATATGTACATAAAGAATAAGCCGATAAAGGGTGCAATGAAAATAGCTAGAACCGACCCGTGAAACCGATTTTCAATTAATTGGCGCGGGGTATGCCCAATACCGTTTACAAGCATATGGACAAAAACCAAATAATAAAAGTATCTCTTCATCATAGAGCCTCCTTCCCTTGGAAAAATCTCTCTATAAATTTTTATCCGTTGTATCTTGAATGAACAATTTTAAATATGGCTGGCCAAAGCTTTCTAAATGAACTAAATAAATTAGCAATGCGACGAATCCGAAAATAATGCCAATTAAACCAAATAAAGTAGATATTAGGAGTAAAACATATTTGACGACTCGAAAGGAAAAGCCCATTTCATTGATTGGTACAACAAAATTAGAAATGGCAACTGCAGCAACAATAATAATCATAATATTGGAAACCAATCCTGCCTGGGTAGCTGCCTGTCCTAAAATTAACCCGCCAACTGTTGTTGCTGTTGAGCCAATGGATTTTGGTAAGCGAATCGATGCTTCCACTAGCATTTCCATCATTAACAGCATAAATAAAACTTCGAGATATGCAGGAAACGGCACAGACATTCTACTACCAGAAATCGATAGCGTGAGCTGAACACGGAGAACTTCTGGATTAAAGGCAGAAAATGCAACATAGAGTCCGGGAAGAAAGGTACTTATAAAAAGTCCGGTATAGCGTAGAATGACCAAAGATTTCGTTACCCAATACGACTGGTACTTATCATCCATCGAACTCATAAAGTCAAAAAATACGGATGGAATGATTAATGCAAATTGACTTCCTTCAATAAGAACAGCTATTTTCCCCTTTAATAAGTTAAAGCTAATTCGATCCGGTCTTTCGGTAATCATGATCGTAGGAAATAACCTTCTCTTTTGATTGTTTAAATACCGCTGTAGCTGTGCGGACGATTCGATTTTTTGTTTGTCAATGGATGCTAATTTTTTTTGTACTTTAGCTAATAGTTCGGAATCAACCTTTGATTTATCGAAAAGTAAGGCCAGTTGAAGATTAGTTTGTGATACCGCTTTTAGCTCAACAGTAAGGGATTGTAAATGATACCTGTGTCTGATCAAATTTAGATTAGTAGCAAGATCTTCGCTTAATGCGTTTTTTGGTCCTTGTAGTGTAGACTCAACCGTTGTTTCAAAAATATTGTTGTTAACAATTTTTTTTACATCAATAAAAATACACTTTGTCGGAGTAAATATTGCTACATGTCCTCTTAACAGATTATTTATAGCTACCTGCTCAGATTGATAGGATTTATTTTCAGGTAAAGAACGTATGTACATTTCGTAAGCTTCAATGGAATTGATTTCAAAGAACGGTTTCATGATTTTAAGATCAATGGTTTGACTGTCACATATACTTTTTATATAAATGATCTCTACGCATTGATTGTCTCGATGCAATTGTTGATTAATTAAATCATCGGATTTTAACTTAGTTTTTAACAGTAGCTTTATCGATTCCAAAGATTTTTCAAATTGCTGCTTCATTATTGTTTGCTCCAATCTTAGGAAGATATCCCCATTTAAAATTTACGTTTGTATCTAGTGATTGTTGGAAAAGGAGATTAGAAGTCCATTGGATTCTGTCAGTGGCCATTTTTCAAGGCTGTTTTCGTATCGTTTGTTGCTTTTTATAAAGTAGCTCTCAAACTGAATCTACTCCACGCATCCATTCGGACGGGTAGGGAACCTACGTGTATTCAGAGTGCTCAGCAATTCATACAATATTTTTTTCTGAAGTTGTTACATTCGTTTAGAAAACGGCCATTCTCCAATAACGACAATCTAAAAGAGTACAGTGAAAATTTATAAGTTCTCCTAATAAACGGCGGTTCATGCATGTTGTATATGCAATTGTACATGTATTATTTGTCGAGTGCTCCAAAATTATCCACTGAATAAATACAGACTTTAATATGCGTAAGTTTAGTAAAGGATTTTTACATAGAAATGTAGTTATGTGACAGTTGAACGATTTAAAAACATTTCAAATAATAGGGACTTTTCAATCGATTTATTTAATAAATGTCGGTATAATAAATAAATAGAATCACAAGGAAAGAGGGTAATAAATGCGTAGAATTTTAGTATTTCTTGTTGTACTAGTTTTGTTAGCCGGCTGTTCCTTCGTTTCAAATGCGGATAATAGGAATCCGAAAGTTGCTAGGGATTTGGATGTTTCACAATTGGCAATGGCAGAACCATTAGCAGGAAAAGTCGTGGTGCTTGATCCTGGACATGGAGGAAAGGATCCGGGCGCAATGGCCAATGATTTAATAGAAAAAGAGGTAAATCTAGTTATTTCAAAATATACGAAAAGATTTTTAGAAGAGGAAGGGGCAACGGTAATCTTAACAAGAAAAAATGATCGCGAAATTTCATTGGAGGAACGGTCAGAAGCTAGTGAAAAAAATGATGCCGATATTTTTGTTTCCATTCATAACAATACAAATGAACTACCAAGTATACATGGGACCGAAGTATATTATAATGAAGTTCCATATGAAGATGCAAGCAACCCTTATCCGGAAGAAAGCAAACGTCTGGCAGAGCAAATTTATTCTGTCTTAACGAATGGAGCGGAACTGAATCCAATGGGGGTTAAGGATAGTGGCTATAATGTGTTGCGGAATAACACGGTGCCGAGTGTAATTGTGGAAGTTGCTTTTATTTCCAATGAGGACGATGCCGAGCGATTAAAGGATAAAAATCAGCTACAACAATTTGGACAGCTAATTGGGCAAGGGATTAGTGATTATTTATTAGGCTATCATTCGGAACGATATGCAAGCGATGCGTATTAATTTTTCGGTTAAAATAGGATAACTTACTTTGTACCTATAGAATGATATTCGAAATAGTACTTCAGTCTATAGGTACTGTTTTTGCTAATGTTTCTTTTTATTGCATATGTTGATTAAAGCCTTGATTCATAGTTTGGGACATGTTCGGATTGGTCATAGCCCCGGTTGGAAAAGTAGTAGGCTGAAACATGGAAGACAGTTGACTTGTTTGTTGTGGTGCAAAGGTAGGAGGCTGGTAATATCCATTTTGGTTCATCCAAGTCCAAATTTCAAAAGCCATCTCCTGGCATAAATTTGCACCATTTACATGATACATTCGTAATTGAGGGTCTGCACATTCATTTGCCCACATCATTCCCATTACCGAACCCGACTTATGAGTATTTAAGGCTAAAGTTGCGATAGTATGTTCAGACAAGGTTTGTGGATGAAGAGCAGGCTGTGACATTGTTGATTGATTTTGACTATTTACTCCCATTTGTGCTTGCTGATTATGAAAAACAGGTGCTTGATGGGGAACAGAAACACCTCTGCCTTGAAGTAAACTAATTCCTTGTTGGTAGGCGCTCATCATTTGTTGCTGATGCTTTATTAGTATTGCTTTTAATCGTTGATCCTGACATTGATTTGCAAAAATACCATGCTGCTCAATTTCTGCTGCTTTTGTACGAAGTGCCTCTGTCATTTCTAATAATTCATGTGCTCCGTAATTCATTACTTTTCCTCCATTAATAAAATAATACATTGCATTTCTTATAGTGTTCCATAAAGAAATAATAATGCATCACTTTTTTTGAAAAAGGATATTTTTTGTTGAAATGTAAACTTTTCAAGTTCTCCATTCGTCTTTCTCTTGATAAAATTAATAGTTTTCTCTATTATTTTACTATAGCGCTATTCTGAAAATAGGTGAATTTTGATTGTTATATTTAGAAGGAGGGGATTATAATTTTATCGATTACTGACCGAATTATTTCGTTGTTTATCGGGCATAAAGAGCCAACTGTTGAAGAGATTAATAGAAATATTACGCTTTTACTAGATTATCCATGGTTTCGAGAAATATTTGAGAACAAAGAGTTTCGTGAAATAATTGAGAACAATCAAGACTTACGGATGATTATTGGTAGAGAAAATATAAAAAATATCAAATACTATCCAAGGAAACAATTAAAGCTAAGAAGTATCATTATGAATGAGTTATTTAATGGGATAAAAGGGTGAAAGAATTTGAACTTTTGTACAAAAAAATGACCTTGTTTAAAAAGCCAACCACTAAAAAAATTTGTAGTGGAGTTTTTAAACAAAGGTCATTATTATTAATTAGCTTTTTTTAATTGTTTACTTCGTAATTGTCCACATGCAGCATCGATATCTGTACCATGCTCTTGACGAACAACACAGTTTACGCCTTTTTTCTTTAAAGTATCATAAAAGGCAAGTATCGAATCTTTTGTACTTCTTTCGTATTGAATATGTTCACTTACTGGGTTATATGGTATTAAGTTTACATATGAAAGATGACGAATATCTTTTAGTAACTCACCTAATTGTTGGGCTTCTTCTACATGATCATTAACGTCCTTCAATAATATATATTCGAAGGTAATTCTGCGATTTGTTTTTTCGATATAATATTTAATCGCAGGGAATAGTTTTTCAATCGGGTATGCACGATTGATTTTCATGATTTGTGTACGTAGCTCATTATTTGGAGCATGTAAAGAAATCGCTAAGTTTACTTGTAAGTCAAGATCTGCAAATTCATAAATTTTTGGAGCTAATCCACTCGTAGAAACGGTAATATGTCTTGCACCGATTCCTAAACCTTTTGGATGATTGACTACACGTAAGAAGTTCACTAAGTTATTAAAGTTATCAAATGGTTCTCCGATTCCCATGACAACGATATGACTTACACGTTCTCCTTGGCCAACTTCATCTAAATGCATTTGAACATTCATAATTTGTTCTACAATCTCACCAGCGACAAGGTCACGATTTTTTCGTAATATTCCACTGGCACAGAAAGAACAACCAATATTACAGCCGACCTGTGTCGTAACACAAACGGATAAGCCATATTTTTGACGCATTAATACTGTTTCAATTAAATTACCATCCGTTAATTGGAAAAGAAATTTAACCGTACCATCTTTAGAAACTTGCTTAATTTGAATATTTAACGTACTTAAGGAAAAATTTTCATCTAGCAAGTGAAGTAGTTCTTTGTTTACATTGGTCATTTCGGAAAATTGTTTTACACGTTTTTGATACAACCATTCCCATACTTGCTGGGCACGGTATTTTTTTTGTCCATTTTCTAGCATCCATTCAGTCATTTCGTCTATTGTTAATCCGTAAATGGATTTTTTATTCATTCATAGCCCTCTTTTCAACTTACTTTTCGTCATTCTAATATTTTAACTGAAACTGTAGAGAATTGCCAATGGATTTTCATTCCACTTATTAATTTTTCATGATAAGGCTATTTTTACAGGCTATAGAAAAATGAGGCAGGGAACAAAATGAAAAAGCTAATTTATTAGATAAAATTGACTTCCGTTTTAGGGGACGCTTTCCGCGGGTCTTTTTTTCACTGCGTTCCTGGGAGTATCCAGTCATGAGTTATTCCCGCAGGAGTCGCACTTCAATCCAATCAATTTCCAATAGTATCCAATTTTTATTTTTGGTATAAGATACTTTTTCAAAAAATTCACTTATGTCCCATCCTCATTAATCACTAATGGTAAGGCGAAATAACATGGTGCTTATTTCATCCGGTAGTTAATATCCAATAAATAGGACAAAACATTAAAAATCAGGTTTCTGTATCAATGACTTTCTTTCTTGGAAGTTTACATCTTTGTAGTAGGCATCTTTGACGAGTACGTTTGGTCCTAAGCATTGTACTGCTGGGCAGTGGCAGTTTAGAGACTTGGCTACATCAGTATCCATCCATTTATCAAATAGGCTAGGGAGATCGTCGGTTACAATATTACCAAGTGCAGGTGTGTCGCCAAAATCGGTAACAATTACATCTCCCGAAAAAATATTAACATTTAGTCGGGAACGACCGTCGGGATCATTCCGAACGGTGACATTTTTACTACTATATAATCTCTTAATTAAATCCAAATCCTCTTTCATTGGACTACAAGGATAGAAAGGCAATGTTCCAAATAGCATCCATACATTCTCATCACGAATATCTAATAGATGATGAATTGCATCACGAATTTCTTCAAGGGATAATACTTCCAGGTTCGAGGCGAAATCGCTTGGGTACATTGGGTGAATTTCATGTCTGGCACATTTCATTTCTTCTACGATTTGTTTATGTATATGTTCTAAATGAGGCAATGTCCGTTTATTTAGCATCGTTTCTGCAGACACGGTAACACCAATTTCGGAAAGACGTCTGCTATTTTCTATCATTCGATCAAAATATTTCATACGCTGTTCAGGAGTAGGTTTTCTTGCCATATTGGCAAAACCGCCTTCAATGAAATCGTCCGGTGTTCCCCAGTTATGTGAAATATGTAGTACATCTAAATAAGGAGCAATCATCAAATAACGGTCAAAATCTAATGTTAAATTTGAATTAATTTGTGTCCGTATTCCTCGCTCATGTGCATATTTAAAAAGAGGAACCACAATATTTTCTACTGATTTCTTCGATAGCATTGGTTCTCCACCAGTAATACTAATAGCTCGTAAATGTGGGATTTCTTCTAATCTTTGAATCAACAAATCTATCGGTAACGAATTAGGGTCTTTTGGTTGAAGCATATAACCAACGGCACAGTGCTCACAACGCATATTGCATAAATAGGTTGTAGTAAATTCTACATTGGTTAATATGTTTTTACCAAAGTCCTTAATATTTAAATAAGATTCCCATGGATCATAAACCGGAGTAATAGGTTGTAAACTAGTTTGCATAAAAAAGACTCCTTTAAATAAATTTCCCTTAGCCATTATCGGAAATGAAAAACAAATTGTCAACATTTCCATCTATGTGCAAGGGAATAATTCTCCTACGGTTGATAACAGCCTTAATTATATGTATCGTGTTCACAATAAAAATAGAACAAAATGTCGATTTCAAAACAATATGGAACATAGTTCATAAGTAACTAGTACATATGTTCGTATTTGTGATATTATTAGTGGGCAAGTAATAGGGAGGAAAAATGGCAAAAACATATCCAAAAGAAGGGGGGGTTATTGTAGATGACAATCTTTCAAGCGCTAACATTAATGATTGCTTTTGCTAGTTTGATTGTATCGCTAATTTCCATTGTCCAAAAAAAATAATCCACCCATAGCCGGCAAGCAGTGTGAGTGGATTTTTTTCACGCATTAACAGTTGTTCCATAAAGGATCTCTATTATTGCAGGACCGATTGATGGACAAGCATCATCGGTCTCTTTTCATTATGTTTTTATTATACCTAATCTTTGCAGACATGGAAACTGCTCCATACGTAATTGTTATAAAGAGCGAATGTCTAAAATCGGCTCTAGTTCGGAAAACTTTGGACTTTCCATTAATTGAACTAGCTTTTGTGCCGTTTGTTCAGGAGTACTTAACATTCCTTGCGCTTTAAATTGAATAAATCGATCTAATTCCTCAAAGTCATCTTTTGTAGCGGAACGAATCGTTTCTTGCATGCCTGTATCAATAATTCCTGGGGCAATGGATATTGCTTTTACGCCAAATGGAATATTTTGTTGTTCTGCTGCTACCACCCGTGTAAAGTGATCTAATCCTGCTTTCCCAGCACAATAGCTACTCCATCCAGTCGTTGGATTCCGACCTGCTCCAGAAGAAATATTAATGATTTTCTTTTCAATCGTGACATTTTCAAAGGTCCGTATAAATGCAGAGCATAATATCATTGGGGCAATTAAATTAACGGAAATGCTTTTATCAATTAATTCTGCTGGATTATCCTCAACTCTTCCGATTGGATCAATCATTCCTGCATTATTAATTAGCGCTACCGATGTAGGTGCTTCTAATAGTTCCTTCCTTATTTTTGTCATTAATAATTCTACATCTTGTGTGTTGGATAGATCTGCCTGTAGAAATGTAAGCGGGCAATTTTTTTCTTTTGCTTCAGATAATAATTCTTCATTTATCGTACGAGCAACACAAACAAGCTGGTTCCCTTCAGCCAATAAAAGTTTACTTAATGCTAGTCCAATTCCTTTGGATGCACCAGTAATAATATATGTATTCATTCCATCTCCTCCTTTAAACAGAAAAAATATTTACATTGCCTGAAAATAGTAATTGAACATAATTATCATACCATTTTTTGTGTTTTTTAACGTTAAAACAATCATAAAAGATTAACGGAAAGTTGCATAGTTTTTTCTAAGCTAGCGAATGCTAGTGATGGTTAGAAAAATATGTTCACTACATATATCAAGGGAGATGAATACGATGTTCTTTCATATTAAAGAACTGCAGTATAATGCGAAGCCCGAACGACCAGATCCTTTATTTGCAAAAAAGTTACAAGAAGTACTGGGCGGGCAATTTGGTGAAATCTCTGTATTTATGCAATATTTATTCCAAGGTTGGAATTTTCGTGGGGAGCAAAAATATAAGGATATGCTGCTTGATATTGGAACCGAGGAAATTGGGCATGTTGAAATGCTTGCAACTATGATTGCCCAATTACTAGACGGTGCACCTGCTAATGTACAGGAAGAAGCAGCAAAGGATCCAGTAATTGAAGCTGTATTAGGTGGAATGAATCCCCAACATGTGATTGTATCTGGACTAGGAGCATCACCAACAGATAGTGTAGGATACCCTTGGAATTCTCGGTACATTATTTCTAGTGGAAATATACTCGCTGATTTCCGTGCAAATCTAAATGCGGAGTCCCAAGGAAGACTACAAGTGGTTCGTTTATATGAATCAACTACCGATCCAGGTGTTCGTGATTTACTATCTTTCCTAATTGCGAGAGATACAATGCATCAAAATCAATGGATGGCAGCAATTGAAGAATTAGAGCAAAAGGAAAAATCTCCAGTTGTCCCAAGTACATTCCCAAGAGAGCTTGAGATACAGGATGTCTCTTATAAATTTATGAGCTTTTCAAAGGGAACGGAAAGCTCGGAAGGTAGATGGGCAAAGGGACCAAGTATGGATAAGCAAGGACAATTTGAATATGTGGAGAACCCTACAGCAATGGGACAAGTTCCAATTTTAAATCAAGCACCGGCATATATTCATAATACACCAGTTCCAGGACAACCAGCACCAGAAGCGGAGAAATCCCATTACCAACCACCGAAAGGCTAAACAAAAAACTCATTCATGTTCATGAATGAGTTTTTCTATGTTCACTGTTATCTATAACAAAATCCGATTAAGAAAATCTCTTTTAGCTTCGATACATGTTAATAAATATTGGAATATATAAAATAAAGGATAGTGCTAGGAAGATTGCTGTAATAATAGATAAAATAATAGCAATAGTTGTATCAATCTCCGGAAAGGCTATTAGCGAAAGCATGGCTACATAAAATACTGCAGTTGATAGCTTTCCAAACCACATCGCCCCATTTAATTTCTTCCCGCGGCGTAGTAAAATAACTCCATTTATTCCCATAAATAATTCTTTTACAACAAATAATGTAATTAACATCCAAAGAAATTCATAACGAAAAAGTAAGCAAAAGGCGATTGCTGCCTGCTGTAATTTATCTGCAACAGGGTCTAATACTTTTCCAAGCTCTGTAATTAAATTAAACTTTCGAGCAAGTTTGCCATCTAAGAAGTCAGAAATCGCTGCAATGAAGAAAATAATGGTTGCCACTAAATAATCTGTAGATTCTGTAGCATTTATGTACACATATACAAATATTGGAATAAGTAATATTCGTAAAAGCGATAAACAGTTAGGGATTGTAAAAATCTCTTTGCTAGTAATACGCACGTAATTGGTCCTCCTGTATTTCATTGTAGGTAAATAAGTATAGTTATTATTTTATAGAATAAAAGCAGATATCTCTAGATGTTATTTACAGAAATAAAAAAATTTTCAAAGGAATGATTTGTAATTCTTTCGAGGGGATAATGGTAACCGTCAATTGAGAAATACACTTCTTTTATGCAGCATTTCTTATTATATATGCGCTAGTAAGAAAATGCTTAAAAAATGCTCATAAAAAACTATAGATAAAATAAACAAATTTGCAGGAATTGTCGAACGGGAAACAGAATATATGTTCTATAAAGGATGGGGGAGAGCAAATGGATATTAATAATCTTATGAGGAATAAAAAAAGTTGGGATGAAGTAGCATCTCGATTTTTTGGGAGAAATCCACTCCCAGAATATGGACCAATGGCACCTTTAGAAGATGAGCTTAATTTGTTAGGTAATGTAACTAATTGGAAAGTACTAGATATTGGTTGTGGAAGTGGCCATTCATTAAAATATATGGACGAAAGGCAGGCAAGTGAACTTTGGGGGATTGATTTATCCACTAAACAATTGGAAGCAGCAGCCAAAACTTTGTCAAATAGTCATGCACCTGTACAGTTATTTGAATCTGCAATGGAAGTAAATCCTGGTTTACCTAATAACTACTTTGATCTCGTTTATTCCATTTATGCAATTGGTTGGACAACCGATTTACAGAAAACCTTTCGAAATGTACACCAATATTTAAAACCAGGTGGAATCTTTGTCTTCAGCTGGGAACACCCTTTCTACCGCTTAGTGAGTCAGAAGGACAACCATTTTGCAATGAAAATATCGTATCATCAAGAAGGCCCCTATGATCATATTAGCTGGCAACAACCTGCTATCATGCAACAATATAAGATAAGTACGTATGTTAATTACTTAGTAGAAACTGGCTTTCAAATCGAACGACTTATTGAGGATATTGCTATTTCTCCAGAAGATTTAAAAAGACAGGAGAATCGCTGGTATTCTATAGCAAAGGCAAATATGATACCACCTACATTCATTATTAAATGTAAAAAAATTTAAATAAATAAAAAGGTTGGTAAAACTAATTATTCCGTTTTTTTATTTTCCTCTATATAATTAAATAATAGTTTGTTATTTTACTGTTTGATAAGAAGGGAATGGAGAGCATGAATATTGAACCGAATTGGTTAATTGAAGCTACTATTGATGAAGTACAAGAAAAACTAGAATCCGAAGAAATTACCTCCAAACAATTAGTAATGATGTATCTCCATCGAATTGCAAAACTGGATAAGCAAGGTCCTAATATTAACTCGATTTTAGAAGTAAATCCAGATGCACTTTCCATTGCAGCAGCATTGGATTATGAAAGAAAAACTAAAGGTGCTCGTGGTCCGTTACATGGAATACCGGTTGTTATTAAGGATAATATTGATACAGGAGATAACATGCATACAAGTGCAGGCTCGCTAGTACTTGCTAACTCCTATGCGAAAGAAGATGCGTTTCTTGTGAAAAAGTTACGCGAAGCAGGGGCAGTTATTTTAGGAAAAGCAAATTTGACAGAATGGGCGAATTTTATTGGAGAAAATATGCCTTCTGGTTATAGCTCTAGAGGTGGTCAGGTGAAAAATCCATATGGTGACGCCTTTGATATAGGAGGTTCAAGCTCCGGATCAGCAGCTGCGGTGGCGACGAATTTAGCAGTAGTGGCAGTTGGAACAGAAACAAGTGGCTCGATTTTAAGTCCGGCAAGTCAGGCTTCCTTAGTAGGAATTAAACCAACCGTAGGGTTAATAAGTAGAAATGGGATTATCCCTATTTCCCACACACAGGATACAGCAGGTCCGATGGCACGTACTGTCCGAGATGCAGCGATACTATTAAATGTATTACAAGGTCAAGACACAGAAGATGCCATCACAGGAACGAATCCATTAGAATCTATTGATTTTACCAATTGCTTAAAGCGTGAAGGGTTAAAAGGTAAGCGGATTGGTATTGCTAGAACACCGTATTACGATTATTTGTCGCAGTCTAAGCTTGCAGTAATGGAAAATGCGATTGCAGAATTAAAGCAATTAGGTGCGGAAGTGATCGATCCTGTTGAAATACCTTCAACGAAGGAACAATGGGATATGAATGTGTTAATCTATGAATTTAAAAATGATTTGAATGCATATTTAAAAACGGTGGATTCCTCACTTGGTATTCGTACGTTAGCAGATGTGATTCGCAAAAATGAGGAATTAGGGGAAACGGCGTTAAAATATGGACAAAAATTATTTTTGGAAGCTGAAGCTGCGAGCGGCAATTTAACAGATCCAACCTATCTCGAAAGTCTTGTGAAGGATGCTTATTATTCTCGAGAAATGGGTATTGATGCTGTGTTAAAAAATTTCCAATTGGATGCAGTGTTATTTCCAAATAACTACGGTGCGATGATGCCTGCAAAAGCAGGGTATCCTTCGATAACTGTACCGGCGGGCTATACAGAAGAGGGGGAACCTGTTGGAATAACGTTTACCGCAAGTGCATATTCAGAGCCTTTATTAATCGAGCTTGCCTATAGTTATGAACAAGGAACGAAGCATCGCATTCCACCGGTATTTGCTGATAATTGAACAAAGACAAAAGTGGATTGTATTGCATTCATAACAAAACCTCCATCCATGCATAGGATGGAGGTTTTTCGTGCCTTATTGTTCAAAAAATCCAAGAGCAAAGGTTACCGCTTGATGAACATCCGTTGTCTCATAACCTTCTAAATCTTCATGAGATAACATTAATTTTGCACCCTCTAATTCATAGCCACTGTCCAGATCGAGATTAAGCGTCACCTCAAACCCTAGAGGTGTTGTAGTCGTGTTTACTATCGAAAAAGTACGAATAGCTGTCCCATATCCAAAGCTATCCTCACTTTTTTTCAGATGGGGAGGCTCCCCTTCGAAATAACTTTCTTCGTAAATTTCATCCATTTTCCTCACCGCCATTTTTCCAAATTCTTTAGTTCCTTTCGAAAAACATCGAGATTAGTTTAACCGCTAAAGATTTCGATATGCTATTAAATAACAAGTGAAGAACAAATTCTTATTTTTCAGTGAAAAATAGCGTCAGCTCGTATTTTCAAAACAAACATTAGATAAATCTTTTGATTGCTAAAATTGCTTGTAAATGTAACCCTTCATGAAAGATTGTTCGTACAAGTACTTGTGCAATGGTATACATCCCAGATTCTGTTGGGGCAAATTCTTCTTCGAGACGATCACCAAATTGTTCTTTAATCCTAGATGGTTGCTCTGTTAATAAACGAATTAAGGTTTCTAGTGATGGTGGCGGTGTTTGCCAATCTTTTGGACTAGTTCCATATCCAAACCATTCTTGAAATCCGTCAGGAATTGCGAGTGGTTCTTTCGTTATATGTTGAATCCATAACAATTGGTCTAAATAAACATGGCCTAAATTCCAACGAATATTGTTGTTAAAGCCTGGAGGAATTTTGTCTGCCTCTTCCTCAGTAATAGATTCCACAATGCTTAATAAATGTTGCCGGTAATCTGTTAATTGTTGAAAAAGTACTTCGTGACGTTTTAACATGAAAAACCTCCTAATAAAGTGATGAACTAACATTTCGACATTATCTACAAATTTCCTGCAATCTTTGCGAAAAATTTTAAAAATAATGTTTATTGATGGAGCTAAATCAGGAGGTCTGTGCTACGATAGGAAGGAAAAACCATCTGTGGAGGAGAATAGTCTTGAATTTATTCAATATTATAAAAAACAAAAAACAATATTGGTTAGTAGATCAGGTGAAACAGGAAGTGGACGATATGGAATATCAACAACAATTCGAGCAATTGTTGGCAGCTTGGAATGAGGAGCGAGTCGGTTATCTTTCTTTATTGATGGATGAAGCTTATGAAGCATGGCTATTGAATAAAGGGTTCCAAAAAGTTTCTAGTATTGTGGAATATACTCGGGAACTGATAGAGATACCAAATGCCAAGGAAACGATCCTTCCCCACTGTCTTGCAGAAGGTTTGATTAAGGATGAGGACTACGGAGCATTATATGAACGTTGTAGAAGTGGTTCTGCCAATAAAAACGTTCAACAACCAATCGAAACGGTAATGAATTCGTTGCAAAGTGAATTAGGACCAAATTGGCAAAACCATTGCTATTATTTTTCACAAGGTGGAACAATTGTTGGTATTTCCATCCCGCATATTGAAATGGGGACAACAGATGAGGGAAGATTATTTTATTTTGGTGTGGTGCCAGAAATGAGGGGAAAGGGAATTGGGACTATGATTCATCGAATTACGTTATCATTGCTACTACAATTTCAGGCGAAATATTATGTAGGCAGTACCGATGTACATAATCACCATATGATAAAAATTTTTGAACAAAATGGTTGCAAGCTTCGTGACCGCAAAGGTATTTATAAAATTGTATTGACTAGTTAACTAGTAATCTGTTATAAATAATGCATATGAAAATAATATTCCCCGATGAAGCGGGAGAGGTTCATAGCTGAAACCCTCTATAAAAAACTATGGATACTTGTTAATTCGCCATGTCCATACCGACATGGCTTATTTTATTTCTATTATCCAGCGTTTCTTTTCATTTCAGCAGGAACTCCTCCTAATTCTACGGTGAGAATAGGAGGAGTTTTTTATGGGAAGAAATTTAGAGGATGTAACATTACTTGGCAATAAAGAAACAAAGTATACGACAGAATACGCACCAGAAGTACTAGAAGCGGTTACGAATTTACATTCCAATCGGGATTATTTTGTTAAATTTAATTGTCCGGAATTTACGAGCTTATGCCCAATTACAAATCAACCTGACTTTGCTACAATTTATATTTCTTATATCCCAAATCAAAAGCTTGTCGAAAGTAAATCATTGAAATTATATTTATTTAGCTTCCGGAATCATGGTGATTTTCATGAAGACTGTGTCAATATAATTATGAATGATTTAATCAAACTATTGGAACCGAGATATATAGAGGTTTGGGGTAAATTTACTCCAAGAGGTGGTATTTCTATCGATCCATATTGTAATTACGGAAAACCAGGAACAAAATATGAGGAAATGGCTACCCATCGTTTAATGAATCATGATATGTATCCTGAAAAAGTAGATAATCGATAAAAGTTTAGCCGAAATAAATTTTTACTATTTAGTATAGTAAAGGAGCATTTTTTTTATGAGAGTATTATGTTACTTAGTTTCCATTGTTTTAGCCAATGTATTAACGGCTGCATTTCACCCATTAACAATAGGTGCGTTCATCATTCCAATGGGTTCATTTTTAATCGGAGCAACCTTTATCTTTCGAGATATTGTACAAAATAAATATGGAAAAGCCAAAACGTATTTGTTTATTGCAATTGCATTGATTTTATCAGCAATTGTGTCCTATTTATTAGGAGATACACTTGCAGTCGTCTTTGCATCCGCAATCTCGTTTTTAATAGCGGAAACAAGTGATACTGAAATTTATTCGCGGTTGAGGCTTTCCTTTGCCTGGAGAGTATTTTATAGCGGCGTTGTAGGCGGACTTCTTGACTCTGTTATCTTTGTCACTTTAGGGTTAAGCCCATTAGGTGCAAACTTTTTACCTTGGGAAGCTGTTCCATATGCAATCATCGGGCAAATGCTTGCGAAATTGGTGATGCAAACAATTGGTGCATTAATCTTATCACAAGCAACAAAGCTTCCGAAATTTAATCATGTTGCATAACAAGTAAAAGCTAAAAGGCACTCGAGTCACTTATCGGGTGCCTTTTTTGTTTAATAAATAAAAAAGACGTTATGTTACATACTAAATGAAAAAGAGGCGAGGTGAGTTTGATGGGTAACCAAAGGAAAGGTAGTGGTATTGAAAATGATATGGATTCAAATTTACCATTTCATCATAAGGGAAGGGAGCATCGCACCGTTCAACTTAATGTGCAAGAACGCGCAGCAACGCGGATGAATGAAATAGACGTAGACAATCCGGCTAATGTTTTACATGTAGAGGATTAAATTGATGGAAAGCAGATTGGGCTGGCTATAAGGTCAGCTTAATTTCTGTTTTAATAAATAAAATTGAATTTTCGTTTCCTATTAAAAGAAGTTTGCTTAGCGTTAGATATGTTTATTCAGTTTTCTAATGTTGACATTATTCTAAAAATTATTTATTATAAATTTGAATCCTGGATACAGTATTCAATGCACACAAATAGAATTGATACGTATTATTTTCTATTATTAAGTGCAAGGTTGTAGTCGTTTTAACTCATAGTTTAATAATAATAAAGAATAAAGGATGGGTTTTTATGGGAGAGGTAAAAACAAAAGAGGTAGGAAAAGTTATCCTTGAACGGTTTGATGCTGTGGCACAATTAACGTTATCAAGACCGTCTGCTTTGAATGCGCTTACTTGGGAGATGTATCAACAATTAGAGGAGCATTTAACAGAGCTAGCAGCTGATCCTTCTGTACGTGTTCTTGTTCTGCGTGGGGACGGAGACAAAGCTTTGGCAGCTGGTACTGATATTACGCAATTTAAAGACTTTACTGGTCAAGATGGAATTGAATATGAAGAGCGGATTGATCGAATTGTTGGCATGTTAGAAGCATTTCCAAAACCAACGATAGCTGCTGTTCATGGCTATGCAGTAGGTGGGGGATTGGTTCTTTCCACAGCCTGTGATCTACGTTACGGTACCGCTAAAGCACGTTTTGGAGCACCAATGGCAAAAACATTGGGAAATTGCTTGAGCATTGATAATTACCAAAGATTAGCAAAAGAATTTGGTTCCATGCGTACGAAAGAGTTGCTGTATACTGCCCGTTTAATTTCTGCTGAGGAAGCTTTTTCCATCGGATTTTTAACGGCTATTTTTGAAGAAGAAAGCTTTTTTACAAAAGTATTGGAAATTGCAACGAAAATAAGTAAAAATGCACCATTAACGGTTGATGCAACAAAAGAGGCTTTTCGAAGAATAAACTTGCGGGGAAACTCGGAGCAGTCATCAATGTCATTTGATGATGTTGTAGCAAAAGTGTATGGTAGCGATGATTTCGCAGAAGGGGTTGCAGCACATATGGAGAAGCGTCCCCCTGTTTGGCAAGGGAAGTAATAAATAAGAATTATTTAAAGATGGACAAATAACCCTTGGCCACGAAAATGTGCGTCAAGGGTTAGTAATAATAGAGGTAAGTGGAAACAGGGTAAATAAGTATAGTAGAACATCTGTTATTATTCATTTTCTTACAGATTTTACGATTCGTATTCTTTCAAAACTTTTGTTCCACGCAATCTATCATTTTCTAGATGGTTTTCAATTAATTCTAGCACTTTTTCTTTATCCTGCTCTTTTAGTGCCAGGAATATTTCTTTATGCTCTTTTACAATTTGCGGATCCGGGTTTTTATTAATATTTGCCCGATAAATGAGCATGAGCGATCGAACTTGTTCTAATAGTTGAACTAGTCGTCGATTTGGGCAGCAATCCATAAGAAGCTGATGGAATTGAGCGTTTAAGCTAAGAATTTTCAATAAGTCATCTTCAGCAATAGCTGTCTCTGTAGCAGTCAGAACTGCTTCAATTTTATTTAAATGCTCTGTTTCTATTTTTCCGACAATAAGCTCCATTAATTTTTTTTCAAGGACGAGGCGACAATCACATAGGTCTTCGAACTCATTCCGATCAAGCTCGATTACAGCAAATCCGTTTTGATCGGGTATTAATAATCCCTCGTTTTGAAGTTGGCGAAGAGCTTCTCGCAGAGGGGTTCTACTAATTTGATATTTTTCCGCTAATTGGGAGGCAATTACTTTTGAACCGAGCGGTATAGTTCCTGTTAAAATGGATTTTTTTATTTCTTCATATGCTTGTTGGTATAATGGTTTTGAAATTGAAAACTGGCTCATTTTTTCCCTCCTAAAGATTTGTACTATGTATCCAGGATGCACATACAATAGTTTAATAGTAGTATGATTTTAAATATTAGTCAATAATCACTCAATTTAGGAAATTATACAAAACTCCGAAAAATAATATTGACTTTTCGTAATTTGCTAATTATTATTTATACTATCATCGGTTGCATCCGGTGTGCAGGATACATATTTTTGGGGGTGATTATTTAAAATTGAAATTGTAAGCGTTTTACTATTGTGTAAACTATTTTCAAGTATAGCATATCCATTGGAAGGTGGTGTTAATGTTTTTTAAACAATGTGTTAGAAAAATATATTACTAGGGTGGTAATATTCGATTTTCAAACACAGGTAATACAAGGGGAATAAAACAAAATAATGGGAGAAATAGTCACTATTAACTTAGGGGGAAAATGAATGAACATAGAGCTCATTGGAATCATAATATTATTGCTTATGTTTATTATTGGGGCAATTTTGCCGATAAACATAGGTTTATTAGGCTTCGTAGCAGCATTTTTTCTTGGTTCTGTAGTATCTGGATTGGATGTTGATGAAATATTTGCTGGCTATCCTGGTGATTTATTTGTACTTCTTGCAGGGGTAACCTTTTTCTTCGCAATTGTTCAGAATAACGGTACCATAGATTTGATTACTAATTGGGGATTGAAACTAGTAAGAGGGAAGATTGCATTAATACCATGGGTAATGTTTGTTTTAATTGCGTTATTAGCTAGTATTGGAACACAAGCAACAGCATGTGTCATGATTGTTGCTCCAATTGCCATGAGATTAGCTGCTCAGTACAATATTAATCCAGTAATGATGGGAAGTATGATCGTTATTGCATCAACTGCAGCTTCATTTTCACCATTAAATCTATTTGGATTAATTGTAAAAGGGGTTATGGAATCAAGCGGCATCCCACATGAACCATTATTGTTATTTTTAAATACGATGCTATTTACCATCGTTGTAGCTGCAATCATGTTTGTTTCGATGGGTGGTTTACGAATTGGAAAGAGTCCAAATTTATCTGCACCATACATTGCTGCGACAGCAGAAGATGGAGTAGAGCAAAAGGAAACCGGGCTAAATTGGTATCGAGCAATGACATTAATAGGAATTGTAGTCCTTATCTTTTTAGCGCTCGTGCTAGAAATAAACATGGGATTTGCTGCCTTGATTGTCGGATTTGCCTTAACATTAATGGCACCAAAGGATAACGAAAAAGTATTTAAGAGCTTGCCTTGGCCGGTTATATTTATGATTACTGGTATTGTTACGTATGTTGGTGTACTTGATACGATCGGTGCATTAGATTATTTAACGGATTTAATTGCATCTATTGGAAGTTCGACTTTAGCGGCTTTATCTGCATCTTATGTAGGCGGTATTATTTCTGCTTTCGCTTCAACGACAGGCTTTTTAGCAGCTATTATTCCGTTGGCTACACCTATTTTGGAAGATCCAAATATTTCTTCTATCGGAGTTGTGGCAGCGATTGCAATTTCTTCAAGTATTGTTGATTTAAGTCCGTTTTCCACTAGTGGTGCATTAATTGTGGCAAATGCACAAGGGATGGATGTGCGCGTATTTTATCGTAAGCTATTGATTGTTGCTGGTTTAATCATTGCATTTGGACCTGGGCTTGCTTGGCTAGTTTTCGTGTTAATTGGAGTACCATGGGGTTAATTGCTTGTCATGATACGAAACAATCAGAGGATTTCATTAGATTAAATGTATCGCCAATTTCTTGAACATTCAAAAAAGTAAAGGATCCAAAAGGTTATTTACGAATTCGTAATAAAGATATTTTTTTCTCATATACTGGATGCAGGATACAGAATCCGAAATCCAGTATATGATAAATATATTATTTTTTATGTTTCTATAAATCTTTAGAATTTCCAACGATAGAAAAAGGAGTGACACACATTGTCTTTACTTTCTGGAGTGAAAATATTAGATGCATCGCAAATTATGGCTGGTCCATATTGCACTATGGTACTTGCAGACTTAGGTGCAGAAGTAATTAAAATTGAAAAAATCAATGGTGGAGATGATTCACGACAAATGGGGCCTTATGTTAATGGAGAATCCACTTGTTTTTTTCAAATTAATCGGAATAAGAAAAGTGTTGCATTGAATTTAAAATCAGACGAAGGAAAAAAGATATTTTTCGAATTAGCGAAGGATGCAGATGTGATTGTAGAAAATTATCGTCCAGGTGTAACGAAATCACTTGGAATTGATTATGAATCGATTAAAGAAGTTAATAAAGGGATTGTTTATTGCTCTATTTCTGGATATGGGCAAACAGGCCCATATTCCCATAAAGGCGGATTTGACTTAGTTGCCCAAGGGATGACTGGATTGATGAGCATGACGGGTATACCTGGAGGCAGACCATTAAAATCTGGAGTTGCCGTATATGACATCGGGGCTGGGATAACAGCAGTTTATTCTATTTTAGCTGCCTATATAAATAAAATAAAAACAGGTAGCGGACAACATGTTGATGTGTCGCTAGCGGAAGCAGGTTTGCCTTGGTTTACTTGGGAGGCAGCAGCCTATTTTGCTAATGGGACAATTCCAGAACCATCCGGTTGGCGTCACCGCGTATCTGCACCATATCAAGCCATTCAAGCAAAAGATGCCTTTATGATGATAGGTTGTGCTAACCAACGGACATGGGAAAAATTCTGTCTAGAGGTTCTTAACAAGCCAGAGTGGTTGACAGATGAGCGTTATTTAACGAACTCACTACGTCATGAGCATGTAGAAGAGCTGGAAAGAGAAATTGAAGAAATTACGACAACAAAAGATGCAAGCTATTGGATTAATAAATGTGAGCAAGCTGGTGTTCCTGCGGGACCAATTAATAACTTTGCTGAGGCTGTAAATAATGAACATTATTTGGCTAGAGATATGATTCAAGAGCTGGAACATCCAGTACTAGGGAAAATGAAGGTTATTGGATCTCCAACGAAATTTTCTGATGCAAAAATTGATATAAAAACACCAGCGCCACTTTTAGGGGAGCATACGGAAGAAGTTTTGAAGCAGCTCGATTATTCAGATGAACAAATTCGTAGCTTAATAGCGCAAGGATGTGTGTCACAGTATCCGAAGGTGACATCCTGATCATTATACAAATGGAATGTTTTAAGGAATAGGAATGGAGGATCAACGTATGGGAATATACCGTTTAAATGAATATGAACCAATAATTGACCCGACAGCATATATCGCACCAGGGGCACAAATTATTGGAAATGTAGAAATAAAAGCAAATGCCTCTATTTGGTTTAATGCCGTATTACGAGGCGATAATGAAAAGCTAACGATAGAAGAAGGTGCCAATGTCCAAGACGGATCGGTAGTCCATGCCGACCCAGGATATCCAACCTATATTGGTAAAAATGTCACAATTGGACATAATTGTGTTATCCATGGATGTACAATTGAAGAAGATGTTGTCATTGGAATGAACGGAACAGTTTTAAACGGTGCAACAATAAAGAAACAAGCATTTGTTGCAGCAGGCAGCCTTGTTTTGGAAAATAAAGTAATCGAAGAAAAAATGCTTGCGGCGGGTGTTCCAGCCAAACCATTAAAACCTATTTCTGACAGTTTAGTTGACCGTGCAAAAGAAGGTGCAGTTTTTTATCAAAATAATGGCAAGCGTTTCAAAGAAAACAATATTTTATAAAGATTCGCCTATCTTTTTAAAAACTATCTGTAGGCAATATGCCTTTTTTTACAGATAGTTTTCTTTTATTTTTTGAGTGGATAGTGCATAAGGCAGAGCATCACTGTTTATTGCAAGAAGGTGGATTATTACGGGAAAGGAGTAGGGAAAATGAAAAGCCTATATAATCGTGAAGGATTTTATTCATCCATTGTGCGAGAAATAAGAAACCTAATAAATGAAAATGTTCTTTTCACAAATGAGGAAGGAGTTGTTGTAGCTAGCACGGATATGTCCCGTATTAAGCAATTTCATGAGGGTGCCTACATTGCTATTAAACAAAAGAAAAAGATAATTATGACAGAGGAGCATACGAAAAAATTACAAGGTGTTCAGAAAGGTGTCGTCATTCCCATTATTATTGAAGAACAACCGATTGGAGTTATTGGTATTACCGGTGACCCAACCGTCGTTTCTCCATTTGCTGTGCTTGTGCAAAAAGTTACTGAATTGTTTGTCCAAGATTTAATGGAACAAACCAATCGAGAACGACAGGCAAGAGAGCTAGAATTTTTTGTTTTTGACTGGTTGAATGCAAAACAAGTAACCGAATCCTTGGTAGAGAGAAGTAGCTTTTTTTCCATTAATATGGAACAATTCGTCCAAGTTATTATCATTAAAACTAATTATTCTCGGTTACAGCTAACCTATGAAAATATAAAGCAGTTAAAATTTTTATGGGGAAAGGAAAATGAAACGTTATTTATTCGCTGGGGACAGGATAAGCTACTTATCCTCACTAGTTTGTTAGAAAAAAAACGTTTAAAGCAAAAATTACAACAATTTAAAAAGGATATATATTTCAATTTAAAGACAGAGGTATTAATTGGAATTGGGCAAATAACTAGCTATGATCAATTATACCTTTCCCTCGAGCAAGCAGAGCGTGCTTGTCAAGTGGCTACTAAGGAGCAAGGCATTGTATTTGAGGATGAGTTGAAATTCGACCTTCTCCTACATGAATTATCCAATGAAACTAAGGAAGCTTTTGTAATGCGAACGATTGCCCCATTAAAACAAGATACCGTGCTATTAGAAACATTAGGGTGTTGGTTTGAAAATAATATGCTGAAACAAGAAACTGCAAATAGACTACATATCCATAAAAATACACTCCAATATCGATTAAAAAGAGTAGAGGAGATAACGAAACTTAATGTCAATCATTTACAGGATCTTATGCTGCTTTATATTGGCTATCGA
Organism: Perspicuibacillus lycopersici; assembly: GCF_025660475.1. GTDB lineage: Bacteria > Bacillota > Bacilli > Bacillales > Caldibacillaceae > Perspicuibacillus > Perspicuibacillus lycopersici. Next base: position 4,975 of record NZ_JAOUSF010000003.1, on the reverse strand, counting down.
ATATTAAAAGATGGTAAAGCACTGGATAAAAAAAGGAAAAATAAAGCAGCAATATAGTAAAAAGTATTAGTGGAGTAAAGAAGATTTTTGTTTGGAGTAACAAAAAATGATCCAGAAACCATATATTTTTTTGTTCTATCTTCCATAGATATCGAGGTTTCGGAATAATATAATAATAGTCAGAAATAACAAACAGGGAGGAGAATTTTTATTTTATCCAAACAAATGATCCAATTATTTGAAAATATATCTGGCGTTGAAAATGTTCAATATTCGACTGCTTCACTATTAGCCTATTCATATGATGCTACTGCTAATTTTCAAGCACTTCCGGATTTGATTATAGCACCGAGAAATACTAGTGAAGTATCACAAATCGTAAAGCTATGCTCTACACATAATATTCCCATTGTCCCTAGAGGCTCGGGTACAAATTTATCTGCAGGCACGACGCCAACAAGTGGAGGCGTAGTCCTATTGTTTAAAAATATGAACAAAATAATCGAATTAGATGAAGAAAATATGACCATTACCGTCCAGCCAGGAGTAATCACGAAAGCAGTATCGGATGTAGTGGAACAGAAGGGGTTGTTTTATCCACCAGATCCTAGCTCTCGAAAAATATCGACTATCGGCGGAAATTTAAGTGAAAACTCTGGTGGACTTAGAGGCTTAAAATATGGGGTTACGAAAGACTATGTAATGGCATTAGAAGCGGTTCTTCCAAATGGAGACATTATCCGTACGGGTGGGAAGTTAGCAAAAGACGTGGCAGGTTATGATTTAACTAGTCTTTTTGTTGGCTCGGAAGGGACACTTGCGATTATTACGGAAGCTACATTGAAGCTCATTCCGAAACCAATCTATCAAGAAACAATATTATCACTGTTTAGGACAATCGAGGAGGCTGCCGAAACAGTATCTGCGATTCTTGCAGCTAAAATAATTCCGACAACACTTGAATTTATGGATAAAGGAACATTAGAAGCTGTCGAGGACTATAGCAAAATTGGTTTGCCAGTAAACTGTGAAGCTGTATTACTAATTGAACAGGATGGTGCACAAGAAACGGTGCAACAGGATATTGATAAAATTTATGAAATTTGTGCACAGCACGGAGCGATTAATGTTAGTAAAGCAAAAACAGAAGAAGAAGCCGAGCAATTAAAAACGGCAAGAAGAGATGCATTATCAGCTTTAGCTAGACTTCGACCTACATTAATACTAGAGGATGCAACTGTACCTCGATCGAAAATTCCTCAAATGGTCCATGCAATCAAACGGATTGCGGATAAATATAATGTTACGATTCGGACATTTGGCCATGCAGGGGATGGTAATCTTCACCCAACTTGTCTCACCGATATTCGTGATGAAGAAGAAATGGAGCGAGTGGAGAAGGCGTTTGAAGAAATTTTCCAAGCATCTATTGATCTTGGTGGTACGATTACAGGAGAACATGGTGTCGGAGAAATGAAAGCGGAATATTTAGAGTGGAAGATTGGCGAAGCTGGCATGAGTGTCATGAAAGCAATAAAACAAGGACTAGACCCGAAAAATATAATGAACCCAGGAAAAATTTTTGCAAAGGCAACAAAGAAACGGATGGTGGTTCATAATGGCTAATACCTCTTATTCAGAAAGAATACAACAAGGCTTTATTGAACATGTCGATGAATCCAAGCTGTTGGATTGCATGAGATGTGGTTTTTGTTTACCATCTTGTCCAACTTATATCCATTCAAACTTTGATGAATCCCAGTCGCCAAGAGGTCGAATCGCATTAATGAAGGCTGTGCGCGATGGACTTGTACCGTTTGATGATTCTGTCGAGGAATCACTTGATATGTGTTTAGGATGCCGTGCCTGTGAACCAGCCTGTCCGGCAGGGGTTGAATATGGTAGTTTACTAGAAAGTGCACGTGAGGTTATTCAAAAGGAAAAGAAAAAATCAGTTAAAGAGAAATTTGCACGAAAGGTAGCATTTGAGCATCTATTTAAAGAACCAGAAAAGATGAGCAAAACTGTGGGATTGGTCCGATTTTACCAAAAATCTGGCCTACAAAAACTATCGAGAAAAACACATGTACTTTCCTTATTTCCTACCATCTTGAAAGATATGGAGAGTGTCCTACCAGAAATTGAAAAGAAAAATCTAACCGTAATGCGTGGAATGGTATTTGAGGCGAAGAAAAAGGCCACAAAGGTTGCATTCTTTACAGGCTGCTTAATGGAAACAATTTTTTCAAAAACAAATAAAGCAACTGTGCAAATTTTACAGCAGCTTGGTTGCGATATCGTAGTACCACAAAATCAAGTATGCTGTGGAGCACTGCAAGGACATAGTGGCGAGCTAGAAAATGCGCGAGAGAATGCCCGCAGAAATATCGATAGTTTTTTAGCGGAAGAGATCGACTACATTGTCAATAATGCAGGCGGATGTGGTGCGTTCCTATCCGAATATAATCACCTACTAAAAGATGACAAGGAATATATGGAAAAAGCAAAAAGGTTTTCGGAGAAAATAATTGATATCACATCCCTTATTTACAAATTAGGTATTACGAAACTTCCGTTAGCTAACAAAAAAGGAAGCTTAACAGTCACTTATCAAGACTCCTGTCATTTACGAAATGTAAATGGTGTAATAACTGAGCCACGAGAAATTTTACAATCGATAGAAAATGTAAACTACATAGAACTAAAAGGTGCAGACCAATGCTGTGGTTCTGCAGGAATTTATAATTTAATTCATTCAGAAATGTCAATGAAAATACTAGATACACGAATGGAAAACGTCCAACATACGAATGCCCATATCATTATTACTACCAACCCGGGTTGTTTATTGCAAATGAAAGTAGGTATTGAACGAGCAAATCTTACAGGAAAAATCGAAGCACTACATCTTATTGATTTTCTATATGATTATGTGTTAGATGAGGGGAAGCTCAGCTTGGATAGTCGGAAAAAAGAACAAATATCGATAAATTAACAAAAATAGTGTTCTGTCAAAGGAATTATATTCCAACGGCTAGAGCACTTTTTTCATCGATAGTGAAATATCTCGAATAGGTAGTACAAACAATAAAAAATTCTCATCTAAATATTTCTATGGATGAGATATTCAAAATTATAGAGGGAATTACAAATAGCTCATTTGAACCAACCTTTACTCCATAACCAATATGCCATACCAAAACCAACAACAAACATTAACCCTAAAACACCAAAATATCCCCAACGCCAGCCTAGTTCGGGCATATATTGGAAATTCATCCCGTAAATACTACCGATAAACGTTAAAGGAATAAATATAGAAGACATAACGGTTAACGTTTTCATGATTGAATTCATGCGATCCGAATTTAAAGAAAGATAGCTATCTCGAATATCATTTGTCATTTCCCGATTAGATTCAATTATTTCACTTAGCTTTAATAAATGATCATGAATATCCATAAAATATGCCCTGTCTTCTTTTGGGATAATCAATCTTTCGGAATTCAGAATCCGATATAATAACTCTCGCATTGGAAACACAATTCTCCGTAATTTTAATAATTGCCTTCTTATCTTAAATACATCTTCTACAAGGTTATTATCGGACTCTTCCATTTCAATCTCGTTCAAACTATCTTCCAGTTGATACACATTTGGAAAATATTCATCAACAATTTCATCCATAATTAAATAAAATATATACATGGCACCCTTTTTTGCGATACTTTCGTCATTAAATAAACGATTTTGCACATTCTTAATTTCAATAGAAGAAGTAAGGTGGAATGTAACAATGAAATATGCTCCGACAAAGACATCTATTTCTATAGGGGAAAGTGTAGATTGGTCAATTGCTTGGGTAACAAAAAAATCATAGCCATCGTAATGATCTAGCTTCGGACGTTGCAAAAATAATAAACAATCCTCAATTGCAAGGGGATGGAACTTAAAGTGGTTACGAAGGCATGCAGTCTCTTCATCTGTAGGTGAATCAAAATCTACCCAAAACCAATGAATGTTAGTATCAGATAAACTATTTAGGGATTCCTCCGATTTTATCTTTCCATCATTTGTTATGATAAACGTACGAATCATAAGATCTAAACCTCTTTAGTTTTTCTCTTATTTTTTCACGAAAAATCAAATGATATGCATTTAAAAAAAATACGAATGAAAAATACTTATAATGAATTCTTAATTTTAATAGGCTAAATGAGAAATAGTTATTAGTTAATGAAAGGTATTTTAGCGTTATTATTATTAGTCGAAGAAGAGAAATTTGAAGCATGATGATAGGAGCTATGTACAATAGGTACAAAAATCGAAAAAGTTATTATGATAATGATAAAAATGATGATGCCGATTATTATAACTAATTTCTTATTCCTCAAAAAAACAACTCCTTTAATTATGGTGGGACAACAAGCAGAAAATGAATACATAAATTCTAACATAGGATAAGAAAGATAATTGTAGAAATTTCGTATGAAAAATATAGAAAAAATTGGTAAAAATAATTATGCGTACAGAAATAAGGTCATCGTGTAATAAACGACATAGATTCACGAAAAATGGTTGACGGAAAGTAAATTGCCGTATATAATAATATAGCTGACTAAGACAGCAGTAATGAAATTCAATATTGTATTAAAAGATATTGACAAAGCTATTAAACTTTGATACTATATAAAAGTTGCTTATGTAACTTTAAATAAAAGCGAAGAATTAACCTGTTGACATAACATTATTATTTTGATATAATAAGTTTTGTTGATGTCGAAAAGCAATTGATTATTGAACCTTGAAAACTGAACAAGACGAAGCGTTTAATTAAACTATTTTTAAACATTTTTGAGCTAATCAAACACTTTTTGGCCGATTAAGAGCCGCGACGTCCTGTCGCGAACATCGGCACAAAAACATCCTATTTTTGGAGAGTTTGATCCTGGCTCAGGACGAACGCTGGCGGCGT